>NZ_OZ034784.1:0-1254541 GCF_964028485.1 Wolbachia endosymbiont (group A) of Paraperithous gnathaulax
TGGAAAGCGGCAAAACAACAATAACGAAAATTATTAAGAGAAATGAGCCGGGTGGAAGAGTGCCTATCTGGCTAATGCGTCAGGCTGGCAGGTCTCTTCCTGAGTACCGCAAAGCAGTAGAAAATATGAATAATTTTATGGAGATATGCTACAACACAGATTTAGTGACAGAATTGACGTTACAGCCGGTGACAAGATTTGACATGGATGCGGCGATAATTTTTTCAGACATTTTAATAATAGCTGATGTTTTGGGTTGTGACGTGAATTTCGTACGCGGTGTAGGTCCAATAATAAAACCCGTGGAAAGTCCTAAGGAATTGAAGGGTCCACAAGAAATTGAAACTAAAACCTTACCAATTCTAAACGCTATAAAAAAAGTCAGAAGCCAATTACCAAAAGAAAAATCTCTCATAGGATTTGCTGGTGGACCATGGACAGTAGCCTCATACATCATAGAAGGTAGGAGCAGCAAAACTTTTTCCAAAGTATTAAATTTTTATCCTTCGTGTTTGAAGGAAATAATTGAACGAATAACGGAAGTAACGATTATTTATCTAATTAAACAGATAGAATTTGGAGCAGATGTTATTCAGCTATTTGACAGTAATGCTGGTGCGTTATCGGAACCATTGTTTAAAGAATATGTTATCGAACCAACAAAGAGAATTATCTTGGCAATAAAGGATAGATTTTCTGATTTTCCAATAATAGGTTTTCCAAGGTCTGCTGGAAATCTTTATAAAGATTACTGCGAACAAACAGGTGTATCTGCAGTAAGTATAGATTATAATGTTCCAATAAAATGGGCGAAAGCGAATCTAAACATCCCTCTACAAGGAAACCTTGATCCTAATCTTTTAGCCTATAATAAAACGGAAGCAATCAAAGAAGCAAAACGTATAATAGATTGCTTTAGAGATTTACCCTTCATATTTAATCTCGGACATGGAGTACTCCCTGATACTCCAGTTGAAAATATTGCTGCATTGGTAAACCTGGTAAAAAGCTACTAATACAATACACAAAATTCTAGCTTTTTTGTTGTACGGGGTTTATCATTTGAATTTAGCTTCAGTAAGATATGTCAGACCTTGCAAAAAGAATGTCCCTAATAAAACCATCACCTACGATTGCTGTAACTGATAAGGCAAATAAGTTGAAAAATGAAGGAAAAAAGATCTGTGTTTTAGCTGCAGGAGAACCGGATTTTGATACTCCAGATCATATAAAAAAAGCAGCTATTCAAGCAATAAGTGAAGGTAAGACTAAATATACTGCTGTTGATGGAACGCGTGAGCTGAAAGAAGCAATAATTAATAAGTTAAGAAAGGATAATAACCTCGAGTACACGCTTAACCAAATCTGTGTTGGTACAGGTGCTAAGCAGGTGTTATTCAATTTGTTCATGGCAACAATTAACTCTGGAGATGAAGTTATTATTCCAGCTCCTTATTGGGTTTCATATGTTGATATGGTAAGTCTTTTTGGCGGCTTGCCAGTTGTAGTAGAATGCAAACAAAATTTTAAACTGACAGCGGAATTATTGAAAAGCAGGATAACTAAAAAAACTAAATGGTTAATTCTTAACTCACCGAACAACCCTGCAGGAGCTGTGTACACATGTGATGAATTGAAAGACATAGCACAAATATTGCTTGAATATCCACATATGAATGTCGTTACAGATGATATTTATGAGCATATAATATACGACGAAAAGTTTTTTACTATCGCTCAGGTTGAGCCGAAGCTTTATGATAGAGTTTTTGTAGTCAATGGAGTATCAAAAGCCTATGCAATGACAGGCTGGAGAATAGGGTATATTGCAGGTAGAAGTGATGTGGTAAAAGCTATCTCTACGCTGCAGTCTCAAAGCACTTCTAATCCAAATTCGATAGCACAAGCAGCAGCAGCAGCAGCATTAAACGGTGATCATAGTTTTTTGAAAGAAAGAACAAGGATTTTTAAGAGTCGTAGAGATTTTATGGTGAAAGAGCTAAATTCTGCCCCGGGATTATCAGCGTCTGTTCCACAAGGTGCGTTTTATTTATTTGTCTCATGTGAAGGATTGCTCAGTAAAAGCACAAAAAGTGGTAAGATAATAAATAATGATTTAGATTTTACTGAATACTTACTGGGAGATCATTTGGTTGCTGTGGTTCCAGGAATTGCATTTGGTCTAGAAAATTTTATCAGAATTTCTTATGCAACCTCTCAGGAACAATTAGAAATTGGATGTGATAGTATTACTAAAGCGTGCCAGGAGTTAAAATGAAATAGACTATCCATAAGTTGTATATTTTGCCATACTTCGCCAAGGTTATTTTGAATGTTCTAACTTGTGTTTTTCTATGGAAGGCATTTTTATTGATTGAGCAAGTGTCTTTCTAATATTGAATTCCTCATTTTTTTCATTTTGTTGCAGTAAGTTAATGTTATTTATTTTATTTACTAAATCTTTCCCCTTTTCCAGAGTCTTTAAATCACTTTCGTTAATGTGATGTTCATTGTAAAATTCTGCAACAATTTCTTTTCTTTTCGGATAAGTATTTAAAAATTCCGACACCTGATGTTTAGCAACAGCTTGAATAAATTTCTTATTAAATCTTGAATCGTTATATAGATCTTCTAAATTTTCATCGTAGTGTTTTGCTTCATTTACAGCAAGCTTTATTATCTCTTCTATACCACTTAGAAGTTTCCTATACAATTTGTCGTATCTATTGCCTAGCACGTGTGTAGCGAATGTTTGTTCAATGTATTTTGTTATGTAATTTTGCAGCGTATTATCTATCGTGCTTATATTCATCAGCCTGCTTTAATATTATATTAACTATTTTACACATAAAAAGGTTAATATTGAATTAATAGAATACTTCTGAAGTCAAATTTTACTGAAAATTATGGTATTTAAGATATAATTGTCAGCATGAAATAAAAACATAAATAAAATGGATCTTGTAACAAAAGTGAAGCTCAAGATAAAGATGAATAAGGGTAAAATCATAAATATACTTATCATTTGTGGTGTAATTTTTTTCATATACCTTATTCATGAGCCAGTTGTAGATATGGTAGAAAAAATTATAAGTAAAATAAAAGGTCTCTTTTAAAAATAGAAAAAGTGAACTTTTTCCATCATCCAAACTTGAACCTGGAAAATTTAGTTAATGCATAAACTACTTATGTTGGCTATGAGTTCAACTGTATAAAATTCCGGTAAATTAAAATAAGTATTCATAAAAATATTGTTTTCTATAAACAGAGTATCTATAATGCTAGCTTTGGGGTAAAGTATTGCAGAGGAATTTTTAATCTGGTTGTTGGCGTCACTGTTTTATGCATACCAATATATATTACGCGTAATTCCAAATATTATAATTCCTGAATTGGTAGTAAGGTTTAATATAGGAACAACAGAAATAGGACAATTTTGTGGACTGTATTATGTAGGTTATGTGTTAGCACATATTCCTGTAGGTATTCTTTTAGATAGATTTGGTTCTAAAGTTGTTATACCGATTTGTATTGCATTAACATCTTTAGGTGCTTTACCTTTAGTCAGTTCTAATGATTGGAGTTATTCTATTATTGGAAGAATAATTACTGGTATTGGATCCTCTGCTTCAGTACTTGGACTCTTTAAAATAATAAGAATCTATTACCATAGAGAAAAATTTGCCATGATGTTCAGCATATCGGTTATTATTGGCATTTCAGGTGGTGTATTTGCCACCAAACCATTACATGTCTTACTTGATAAGTTTGGGTGGGATTATTTATTTACTGTGTGTATAATGCTTGGATTATTGCTTGCTTTAACTACCTTTATATCTATACCTAAAGTTGGCACCTCAGACGAAGAATTAAATATTAAAAATTTAAGCAAAGTTATATTTAATAAAGATATTTTATTGATAGGTTTGTTTGGCGGTTTTATGGTTGGACCATTAGAAGGCTTTGCAGATGCGTGGTCCGCAACATTCTTGCATGAGATGTACGCTATAGATAGACACATTGCATATAGCATTTCAAAATGGATACTAATAGGCTTTGGCTTTGGGCATTTATTACTTCCTTACATATTAGCAAAAAATCCAACCAAGCACTATGAAATAATAATTTCTTGTGCTATGGCCATGATAATTGTGTTCTTATTACTTTTTATATGCAATATTAGTGAACTCCTGGCATGTATATTACTATTCATTATTGGTCTTGCTTCTGCATACCAAATTGTTTTTACTGCTAAAGTTGTAAGTTGTGTAAAAAACGAAGCAGTAGCAAGTGCAGGATCTGTAGGTAATTCCATAGTTATGAGTTTTGGTTATTTTTTTCACGTCATTATTGCAAATATAATGAATTTTTATTGGAACGGTGAAATTATCGATGGAAAGCCATTTTATGGAACTGATGTAATGGTTAAGTCTATGTTAATAATACCTATATGCCTACTAATAGGAATGATAGGCTTTTGGTTACTTAAAGTTATAAGCTGTAAAAAGAGCTAAGCAGATTTAGATGATTAATATAGTATTGTTTTTTATAACTAAAGTATCTATAATCCTAAATTTTAGCTGAGATTCATGTTGCAGAGGAATTTTTTAATCTGGTTGTTGACGTCACTGTTTTATGCATACCAATATATATTACGCGTAATTCCAAACATAATTGCGCCTGAATTAATAACAAAATTTAACATAAGTATTGCAGATGTTGGCCAGTTTGGTGGGTTATACTATGTAGGCTATACGCTAGCTCATATACCTATTGGTCTTTTCCTTGATAGATTTGGACCAAAGTTTGTTTTACCTGCTTGTACCGTTTTGACATTTACCGGAACACTACCGCTTATATGCTTTGATGAGTGGAGTTATTCAATAATTGGAAGAATAATTGTGGGAATTGGGTCATCCGCTTCGGCAATTGGAATCTTTAAAGTTGCAAGCATGTATTTTGCGCAAGAAAAATCAGCAAGAATGGCCAGCTTATCTATAATTATAGGAATTTTGGGAGGGATATGTGGCGGGTTACCTTTAGACTTCTTACTCGATAAATTTGGCTGGAATTATGTTATCTATACATTCTCAGCATTTGGGTGTTTACTTGCTCTGTTGCTGTTCTTAGTAACGCCTGAAAGCAATGCTCAACAGGAAAAAGTTAGCATTAGAGACTTAAAAAACATACTTTTCAACAAGCATATTATTCTAATTAGCTTTTTTGGTGGACTCATGGTCGGTCCAATGCAAGGTTTTGCCGATGGTTGGGTGAAAGCATTCTTTTTTGAAGTATATAAAATGAATGAAGACTTGGCATCTTCTCTCTCTTCCGTAATATTGATAGGAATGTTAACAGGATCATTCTCTTTGGCTTATTTATTGGAAAAATATAAAAATAAGCATTATGAAGTAATAATTGCATGCTCATTTGCAATGATCGCTAGTTTTCTTTTGCTTTTTACTCAGATTGGTGGCTTGTATGTTGTATTACCTACGCTTTTTATTATTGGCTTCACATCTGGATATCAGGTGGTTACCATTTACAAAGCGATAAGTTATGTAAATAATAACTTAGTAGGCCTGGCTACAGCTGTGTCAAACATGATAGTTATGGTTTTTGGCTATTTTTTTCACACTGGGATCGCAAAAATAGTAGATTTGTGTTGGGATAGAACAATAATACAAGGAAATCCTGTGTATGGTGCTGAATTGCTGATAAAAGCAACATCAGTTATTCCTGTATGTTTGCTGGTGGCTGTTTTTGGGCTCTTATGGTTAAAAAATAAAGATTTTAGAGAAGTTGATTGTAATAAGTAGATAATTTATCGAAGGCTCGTATGATAAAATCGTTAGATGTACTAATTTAAGGCTCTTGTTATTATGAAATATAATACTTTATTTTACTTTGATATTTTTGTTTTAATTGTAATTGGGTTTTATTAGGTGGTAGGTATGTCGAAAAGTAATTTTTTTGTATGGTTGATAGTATCTCTTTTCTATGCATACCAGTATGTGTTACGTGTCATGCCAAACATAATTGCGCCTGTATTAATAACAAAATTTAATATAAGCATTGCAGATTTAGGGCAATTTAATGGTCTCTACTATGTGGGATTTACACTAGTTCATATCCCTGTTGGTCTTTGTTTTGATAGATTCGGTCCAAAAATTGTTTTACCTATTTGTGCTGTCTTGGTATCTATTGGAACATTACCTCTTGTGTGCTTTGATGAGTGGTATTATTCAGTATTAGGTAGAATAATTGTTGGGATTGGCTCGTCTGCGTCAGTAATAGGAGTATTTAAAGTTGCCAGTATGTATTTTCCGCGAGAAAAATCAGCAAAAATGGCAAGCATATCTGTTATTATAGGGCTATTAGGGGCAATATATGGTGGTCTACCAATAGAACTTTTGCTTGATGAGTTTGGTTGGAATTACGTAATTTATATTCTTTCAGGGTTTGGTTTCTTACTCGCTTTATCTTTATTTTTAGTTATTCCTTACAATGCTTACGACTTTCGAAAAGAAAAAATTAGCATGAAGGATCTAAAAACTGTGCTTTTCAATAAATATATCATTCTAATTAGTTTTTTTGGTGGCTTAATGGTAGGTCCACTAGAAGGTTTTGCTGATGCTTGGACAAAAGCTTTTTTATGTGAGGTATATCAAATGGCCGGTGATCTAGCGTCTTCAATTTCTTCTGTTATATATGTAGGATTTGCAGCTGGATTGCTCTCTTTTGCTCACATATTAGAAAAATATCCAAATAGACATTATGAAGTTATTATTGTCTGTTCCTTTGCAATGATTGCTAGTTTCCTTTTACTTTTTACACAGGCTGGCGGATTGTATATTGTATTGCCTGCACTTCTTGTTATAGGTTTCGCTTCTGGATATCAAATAGTAACACTGTACAAAGCATTAAGTTATGTAAATAATAACTTAATAGGATTAACTACAGCTGTGTCAAATATGATAGTCATGGTTTTTGGCTATTTTTTTCACACTGGGATCGCAAAAATAATAGATTTGTGTTGGGATAGGACAGTGATACAAGGAAATCCTGTGTATAGTGCTGAATTGCTGATAAAAGCAACATCTATTATTCCTGTATGTTTGCTGATAGCTGTTTTTGGGCTCTTATGGTTAAAAAAGCAGGATAAGCAGTCTTAAAATTGCTTGTGCATCTTAAAATTAAAGCGAGGTTTGATCTATGATGAGTGTTTTAAAAAAAATCTGTGGCTCTAAAAATAGTTTAAAGTCTTTTGATAACGAGGTTTATCAGTCTATAGAAAAAGAATTACAACGCCAAAAATCACAATTGCAATTAATTGCATCAGAAAATTTTGCAAGCAAAGCGGTAATGGAGGCACAAGGCTCTTTTCTGACTAATAAATACGCAGAAGGTTATCCAGGTAAAAGATATTACTGTGGTTGTGAGCATGTGGACAAAATTGAAAGTCTGGCTATAGAAAGACTTTGTAAGTTGTTTGGTGTTAAATTTGCAAACGTTCAACCTCATTCTGGTTCTCAGGCAAACCAGGCGGTATTTGCTTCACTGCTTACTCCAGGCGATACAATACTTGGATTATCACTGAGTTGCGGTGGGCATCTAACTCATGGTGCGGCACCAAGCCTTTCTGGTAAATGGTTTAAGTCAATTCAATATACAGTGAATAAAGACACTTACTTGCTGGATATGGATGAGATAGAAAAGCTGGCGCTGGAGCATAAACCGAAATTGATCATAGCTGGTGCTTCTGCTTATCCAAGAAAAATGGACTTCAAACGCTTTCGCGAGATTGCAGATAAAGTTGGTGCTTATTTGCTTGCAGACATTGCTCACTATGCAGGGCTTATTGCAGCGGGCGAATATCCATCCCCTGCTGAATATGCACATGTTATGACTTCCACGACTCACAAAACTTTGCGTGGTCCTCGTGGTGGAATAGTGATGACCAATGATGAAGCATTACACAAAAAAATTCAATCCGCAGTTTTTCCAGGATTGCAGGGCGGGCCACTTATGCATGTGATAGCTGCAAAAGCTGTTGCATTTAAAGAAGCATTAGCACCAGAGTTTAAGACTTATAGCAAGAAAGTCGTGGAAAATGCGAAAGTGCTGGCTCAAGAATTGCAAAAGCATGGACTTGACATTATAACCGGTGGCACTGACTCTCATATAGTGCTAGTTGACTTAAGATCGCAGAAATTAACTGGAAAAGACGTTGTAGATAGCCTTGAGAGAGCCGGTATTACCTGTAATAAAAACTCTGTACCATTTGATACAGCAAAGCCGACCATCACTTCAGGGCTCCGTTTTGGCACCGCTGCTGAGACAACACGCGGACTTGAGGCAGAAAATTTTAAAGAGATAGCTGGTCTAATAAATGAAGTAATTCAAGGATTAATCAGCGGAAATAGCTCAAGTGTCGAAAAAGCAGTAAAAGCTAAAGTTGAAAGGATTTGTAGTAATTTTCCTATTTATTAATTTATGTGGTGTCATCCAAGTAGCTGGTAGAAACGAAAAAACTTACTTGACACCCTTCGCCAGCCCTCTTATCATGAAACTGAAGGTATTCATTTATCTTCAATCTGTGCAGATTAAACGACAACAGTATTACGTAATTGGCGTCTTATTTTTAATTTTTTGCACTATGCGCACCCTACGTCTTCACAACATTTCTGGGTTTTTACCTATATAAGCTGAAACGCGCTTATAAAGCGTTTAAGACAGTATAGCACGCCAATTTGCAGGATTAGAGAGTGACAACTAGCTAATACGGGATTTCTTTTGCCTTTTTTTCGTTTGGTAAATTTCTTAATGTTTGTAGCTAACATGAACAAACATTTGAGAGTAACTTCTGCTAGTAGGGTGTCATCCCAGTGCCCAGACACTGGGATCCAGGAATTTTATTAAGTTAGTAAGCATAAAAGTAGCCGTTTTATGTTAAAATACAACATTTTAATGATTATGAAAAGGCTGGATTCCAGCGGGCTTTGTTGCATCGCTAGCTATGATGGATTAAAGATAAAAAAGATGGAGAATATCAGTAGCTTATTATTCTGGTATTTATAATAAGAACGGTCAGTGAATACCTAAATTTGAGTAAAAGAAATTTCACTACCACTCACTAATCTGGCTAAAATTCAAGAATTTCAATGCTTTAGCTATTTTCAATAGAATTAAATTTATTAATATAAATAATAAATTACTATTCTTAAATTTGATCAGATTGATTGCAAAAAAACAAGATTTTCAATAGGTTGCTTATAATCCTAATTATAGTTAGCCTTTCATAAGTAGCGATGCAACAAAGCCATCCCAGTGTCTGGGCACTGGGATGACACCGAAGGGGCTACTCGGATGACAAACCCTGTCATTCCAGGGCGTGACGCTGGTTTCCATCCAAGACGGCAGTGCTTGACACTGGAATGACAAGAAGAGGGCACTGCCCTCCTTGTATGTATTAGATATAGGCCGAGTTGTGGTCGTGATAAATGTGATCGCTTGCGCAATCGAACATTTTCACAAAACCATTCTCTAGATAAAGATTATATTCGTGATGTTGATCTGATAATACAATATTATCTTGCTCCCCTGAATTGAAATGACTTGAATCTGACAGCAATTCGTAATTTGGATTATCTATTTTACTAATGCTGTTTATTACTTTGCCATTACCACTTGATATAGCTAAACTATAACTATCACCATCCTTCATTATCTTGATGGACACCTTATCTTCAGGTAACACTATAAGCTTCTTTGTGCCACTATCGTGGATTACGAATTTGCCTTTTTCAAAATAGTATTTGTCTTCCGGCAAAGCACCAACCTTATAATCTGATGTGTGCAGTTTGTTCCAAAAATCTAACACAGATTGCTTTTCTGCTCCTTCCGCTCTATCATACAAGGCTTTCACATCATTATAATTTATCGTTACATTTGCCTTATGCTTCCCTTCTGAGTCCTGCTCGTAGCTCTTTTCTATTTTGAGAATTGTGTCTTTAATACTACCTGTTCTTGCTCTTTCTCCTCCACTGAAGCTGACCTTTTTGCCCTTGTTGGAATTTGTGGCTGATCAGACTGCATTTCACTATTGTCGTTTGATGCAGTTTTCTCTTCAGCAGCTTGTGCAACAACATTAGTAGTACTATGAACTTCTGTCTTAGTTTCACTTACTTGCCCTTTTGGACTTTCGGTTTGTTTCTCTTTTGTAAATATTCTCTGATAGTCCGTGTAGCCTCTATTAGTATCACCGATATCGCCACTGCCTTGATCAAAAGTTATTTTTTTACTTCCATTTCCCATATCTTCAATTTCAACTTGAGGAGAAACAGATGCTAGGAAATCGTTATAACTGTAGTTGTAGTCAGCAGAAAAGAATATTTTCCCTTTGAAATTGTGAAAGTTATTAGACAACATTCCAATTTCTTCATCACCATCAAACAATTTTACTTTAGTGAAATATGTTTGATCTTTTATTCTAACTATTTCACCGCTGGAGTTTCTTTGTATGTGATAATCATTTGGGTCGTACTTTATAGCAAAAAGTTTGCCAGAGCCATATTTCTCTAAGTTTATAAGGCCCACATTTACATGTTTATGGGAATAATCTCTCTTTTCATATTCATGTGCAAATATTGGATCTATGTATCTATATTCATCTGATATATTTGGCATACCTATTGGATGTTCATTTCCATCTTTCGTCACCGGAACAAGCTTATATGTTCCGTCTTTTTCCACTAATTTTAGATGAGTAATACTTTGTGGTAGTTGAAACCTTACATTTGCTCCATGGTCATGAATAAATAGATCACCTTTTTCGGTAATATAAAAGCCCATATTTTTGAATGTATGTAAATTTTCGCCTCCTTGTTTTACAACCGCTTCGTGTACATCGTCGTCTGTCCTATCTGTTCCCTTATTATCCAGTAGTTTTCCTTTTTCTACGATTACTCCATTTGCCTTTTGCTCATCAGAATATTGGGCATGCTCTGAATCCTGATGATTCAAAATTTTGGTACCTCTAAGGAGCAGAGAATCTAAATCTTTTTGGATGTGTCCAGTGCTAGGATGCAACAATTCATTTTCATGTAAATGCGCCTCATCAAAGTATTCATCACGTTCAACTGTTCTGCCATCTATTAGGGAAGCTTTATAATGACCGTTTTCTTTTGTAACTGCCATGTAAGCACCACCTTCGTATGAAACATTTAAGTTGTGTAATATATCCTCAAAAACGAAAGTTTCTTTAGTTTGGCCTTCAACTTGCTTAAAAAATCCTGATTCGCTCAATAATTCTCCAAGCTTTGTATTTCCGTCATATATAGACAGTGCACCCATATCTCCTTGACCATGAGCTTGCATAGAAAAAATCTTACCTTCTTGTAGATCAATATGAGTACCTCTGATTAAGTTTGGATCGATATTGACCAGCCCATCTAATATTTTTGCTGCTTGGGAATTATTTTCAATCTTATCAACAGCTTTGTTTTTTAGTTGATCAAACTTTAAAAATGCTGGTCTGTATTTTGTATTTTCCTCATTACGTAACTCTTCAATAGTAATCTCTCCTTTATGATATTTTTGATACATTTCACCACGTTCTTTATTCAAATTATCAAATTCATCTACCTGATTCTTAATTTCTGTATCATATTTTGATAATATCCTTAAAGCCTGATTTTTATACTCTTGACTGTTTCGATATTCATTACCTTGTTGGTCAGAGTAAGTTAGTTTATCCTGTCCATCGGAAGTTTTTACTACCTTGAGGAAATGATATTCCTTTGATATATCAAGTGTATCATTTGTTGCCCTATTTATAGCACGAGCAACATCATAAAATGCAACGTGTTCTACAGGAGAAAAACTTCCAACGTTTTCTCCATCCATTTTTTCTATATTTGCTTTATAGTAGGATACGTTTTTAATTTCTCCACCCACTATTTCTTGACCAATTGCTATGAAATCTCCTTTTGTAACTTGCAAAGCGTTGAGATGTTCCATTGCAGTTTCTGTATCATTCTCAGCAAGCCAACTTTTGAAGTCAGTATCGTGTCCTTTTATGTCTTTCAAGAAACTTTTTGACTCATCTGAGTTACCTTGACGTAAAGCATCTAGGTAGTCTCTTAATAAACTAGGATCTTTTTCCTGTAAGTACATTATCAACGCATGACCTGTTTTATAAACCAAGCTATTTGCTTCGCTGTCCTTTGAGTATTCTAAACTTAAAATTTTATCTAAATCCAAATTTGCAGCTTCAGTTTTGTCGATACTTGATCCTTGAGAATTGAATTTATGATCTGAATGATGCTCAAAGTAGTCTGCAATTCCTTCCATTAATACTGTAGGTAAAGATTTGCCTCCTGTAGCCAAGTAAGTTAAACCATGTGCAAATTCATGCTGAAGGTTATGAATGCCACCTTGCTGGTAGACGTACATTTCAGCAAAAACGTCAGCTTTCCCTTTGTAGTAACATTTACCACCTTCGTCTCCAAGGTAAGAACCGAAACGCTCGCTTCCGCCAAGGTGAGTGTAATCATCCTTGTCATCAAACATGTAAATTTTAAATGTTTGTTCTGAACTGCCGCGTTCTAACTCGAATGCGTTTTTAAAATTAGTAGCTGTTTCTCTTATCTCACTTTCAATGTTAGCAACTTTACTTGCTCTTAAATTGTGAGAATAAACCTCTACTTTAATATTTAAATCTTCAACTTCTATAACATGTGGCGAATTAAACCCTTTGCCGTTATTGTTGAAATATTCTGCTTTAGTTATATTTTTATTTACTTGTTGACTAATTGTCATAATTTTAACCTCTAATTTGCTGATCTTTCAATATCAAGCATAAAGTAATTTCCCTAAAAAAACGTAAATCCCTGTATTAATATAATTTATATCTTAATAAATAAAGTATAGATAGTTAACTTAATATGTAAAATTTAGAATATGGCTGAAATTCTATACAGCTATATTCCGGAATCACATTGGACAAGGACAAAAGCAAAGTGGTTTATTGACTTTCATTCCACCAAAGCACTATACTAAAACCACGATGGGTAATTAGCTCAGTTGGTAGAGCACTTGCTTGACGTGCAAGCGGTCGCTGGTTCGAACCCAGTGTTACCCACGTTTTTGTTTATGAAAAGATTTTATATGACAGCAGTGCATAACGGTAAACACTCAGCAGCGCAGTCCAAGCGCTTAATCTATTCCATAATAATAGTTGCGATAACAATGTTTATGGAAATAGTAGGTGGAATAATTTCACATTCGCTTGCTCTATTATCAGATGCAGGGCATATGCTCACTGACCTCTTTGCCTTGGTTTTAAGCTGGTTAGCACATAGGTTTTCAGCTAAGAAATCCGATTTGCAGAGATCATACGGATATCATCGGTTGCAGATAATTGCAGCATTTGTTAATGGTTTAACTCTATTCCTCATTGCAGTAATCATTATAATTGAGTCAATAAAGAGGTTTATTTTTCCAGTCAATGTTGAGTGGAAAGTAATGTTAATAATTGCTACACTCGGTCTTGTCTCTAACATAATAGTCTTTTTTATATTACATAGTAAATGCGAGAGCAATATAAACATAAAAAGTGCTGTACTACACGTTATAGGAGATATTTTAGGTTCTGTAGCTGCTATACTTGCATCTATAATTATCATGCTTACTGGATGGCAAATAGTAGATCCAATCTTATCAGTATTTGTTAGTGTGATAATTCTAAATAGCGGCTATAAAATTCTCAAAAATTCTTGCCATATACTCCTTGAAGGTACGCCTGAGGGTATATCTGCTGAAGAGATAAAAAGTAAGATCACATCAGAATTACCTGAAGTGATAGATGTGCACCACATACATACATGGTCGCTGTCTGATAATTATTTTATAATTACCATGCATGCTAAAATAAAGCAAAATGTGCAGCACACCAATGTTTTATATGAAATAAAAAAAATATTGCTAGATAAGTTCGAGATAGCACACTCTACAGTCGAGATCGAATACGATGAGTGTGCGGATAATAAGATACTTAAACATTGACGTTTTAAATTATTATGCTATTACTAGAGTGTAATGATGTTGAAGGTAAGCTATGATAGGTATTTCTCAAATACAATTTCCTTCAAAGGATTCTAGTAAGCTAAAATTTGTTAGCTACTTTGGAGCTTTTGTCTCGTTAAGCATTATCACTAATCCTGTTAATGTTCTTTTTTCTCTTGGTACTATGTTCTTCAGGTCTGAAATTAAAACTCTTTATATCTACAAAGAAATAAAAACGGCAAAACAGCAAAAAATGAGCAAAAGGGAATATTGGGAAATATTTTTTAAAAACAATACAATCAAGGTAGCAGCCTTCCTCTTGTTTTCTGCTTTCATAACATATCTAACTTTCACTACCACTTTCTTGCTTATTTCGTTACTGGGAACTATACCACTTACAATGCTATTAATTTTATTGCAGAGTGAACTAAGGCCAAAAGATTTTAACCCATTTACGCTGCTTAAAGCTTCTATAAATTTCTTTTTGGAAGGTATAAAAGAGAATTTACGTGGTATGGTTAATAGTTTTGATGTTAAGCTTGAACATTTACTGCCCCATCAATTAAATGATGATATCATTAAAAATATTGATAAATTAAAAGGTAAGTATAGTGAACAAGTACCTGAAGACGTAATCAAAAATGATGAATATATTCAATTCATTGGATATATAAACAATTCATATGAGTTTAGTGATGAGGATAAAGGAAGAGTAATTGCATTTTTAGATGACTTTTGCAAAGATGATCAAAAGCATAGCTCCGGCTTTACAGGTGGGCAGGTTCTGCTTTTAGTTTTAAGGGCTTGCAATGATGGAGACGGAGAAGCCGTTAAGAGTAAAAAGGATGCATTGATTTCTAATTTAATTGATAGCCAAACTTTCTCTAGAAAAGAGCGAATTCCTAACACTTGCTTCACCGGTATTATCTATAGAATGTTAAGCACGCTAGAGGGTATTCATCCTGATCCAGAAATTAGATTTACTCCCCCAAGGGAAATGTTGCTCTCAGAAGCACAAAATAAAGCACGTGAGTTTATGTTAGACAGGTTAAAAAACAAGAAAAACAATAAAGAAATTCTTAAGGCTTGGTATGACGTTCAAAATGGTTATGAAGACGATGAAAGTCAAAAAATAGTTGATGATTTTATTTCAGAAGTAAGTATTCCTTTAATGAGAAAATTATTGAGTATTACTTCTCAATATAGTGAACAAATTGTGCTGACGTTAATGAAAAATATTAGCTCTATAAAGTTAAATAAATTACAATGTTGTGAGCTGGTTCAGCACATGAGAAATAAACTGCAGGAGCATGATTTAGATGACCAAGAAAGTTTACTCGAAAACATCGGAAAAAAAGTATTCTTAGAGCTATTAAATCGAGATCTACTCGAGACAGATTTTTCTCTCAAGGATTCATCTTTGGATGGAGCTAAGAGAATAGCTAATAAGATAATAGAAGAAGAAGTAGCAGAATTTAAATTAAAGGCTGAGAAGACTATTGAAGGTCAGATAATTAGCATGTTAGATGGGTTAAGAATGCTCCCAAGAGAAAAAAGATGTTATAGGGTATATGTAGAACTCAGTAAAAATAACGAAAATTTTGCAAGAAAGGTTAAAAGTAACAAAAGCAGCAATGGATGAAATGTTAAAAAAAGGAGCTTCACATAAGCTAGAGTTAGAAATTGAAAGTGTATATGAAGGAAATAAAGATCACGTTACTCAACTTTATGAAAAAATAAGAGAAACAAAAAAGGAATTCATTGAAGATGGTCTTTTAACACCTCAAGAAGTAGAGAATATAACAAAAGCAAAAATCATAGACTTAAACAAAGAGGACAAAATCATACCGTCAAGCAATTTGTCTCGTAGTTTAAGTGTCAATAATTTGGCAGTACATTATCTATAAAATTTATACTCTTTACCTTGCAGAAGATTCACAATATTTCTGTGGTGTTTTAGGAAGACCAGTGCTCCTATAATTAGTAATGTTAAGAACAAATTCCTCTGAAAAAAAAAGGACCATGCTACAGCCGTTGAAGTAGCACTGAGTGAAGCAAGGGAAGAGTATCTAAAGGCAAGAAAGACTATTATCCAAATTATTACGAATACTAAAGTAATATCGATGTTAAATGCTATCAGTATCCCTAGAGTGGTTGCAACGCCCTTTCCTCCACTGAATTTTAGCCAAATAGGAAACATGTGTCCTAAAACTGCTAAAATTGCAGATACATATATATAAAAATCGTTATTATCACAAAATTGTTGTGCTATATAAACGGCAATAAATCCCTTAAAGGAATCCAGAAATAATGCCAAAGCAGCAAGAAATTTATTTCCCGTCCTTGCAACGTTTGTAGCACCAATGTTTCCTGAACCTACTTCTCTTAAGTTTATCCCTTTTATTCTTGTAATGATTAAGCTAAACGGTATTGAACCGAGTATGTAGGACAGTATAAGGACTACATACTTTTCCATTATACCAAGAACCTAATTAATTTTATTATTCCTCAGCCTTTTTAGGTAGCACTGAACTTCATCGTTAATCTGATTACTAAACAGTATAAGCGCTGTCATGTTGATGAGAGCTAAACAAGAGAATAAAGTTCCACCGATATTGGCAATAGCCATTATATCTTTAGAAAGACCAGAGAAAAACGCCACAATTATTACCGCTATGCGGTATATCACTATACTTTTTGCACCGAATAAATATAGCCACCCCATTTCACAACAATATACAAACGAAATTACTGAAGAAAATGCAAACAAAGGAGCAGCTACTGTTAGAAGGATAGGAAACCATGGAGAAACTGTCTCAAATGCTTTGTGAGTAATTAATATTCCCTCACCAACACCTGTTTGGTATGCACCTGTTATTACTATTGTTATTCCTGTTAAACAGCAAATTAACATTGTGTCAAAGCATGGTTCTATCATAGCGACTAGTCCAGTTCTTACTGGTTCTTCATCTTTAGTTGTTGCATGAGTAATTGAAGCAGAACCAACACCTGCTTCGCTGGCAAAGATTGCCCTTTGAATTCCAGCAACAAATGCTCCTACCATCCCTCCGCCAACAGCATTGAAATCTATCATAGTGGAAAATAATATTTTCAACGTATAACCAAGGTTATGAATATTAAATGCAATAATAATAATACAACTAAAGATATATATAAGTGACATAATAGGCACTAGTGCAGAAGATACTCTAGCTATCCTTTTAATTCCGCCAATAATCACTAGAGCAAGCAGCGCAGAAATTATGGAAGAAAGAAACCAAGAGTGACCATCTACCCAACTTGAATAGCCAGATAATATTGAAACCATTTGGTTGGTTTGAAACGCTACACTTCCACCAAGACCTGATAATACAAAGAATACTGCATACATGGCAGCCAGCACAATACCAAGTTTTTTAAATCCAAATTCCTCCAGACCATTCCTTATATACTGAAAGGGACCACTAAACAATTGGTCCTGATCTTCTGTTCTATGTCTAAACGCCAACGTTACCTCAGCAAATTTTGCTGACATACCAAAAAAACCTGTAATCATCATCCAAGGCACCGCTCCTGGTCCACCCATTGAAACTGCAATTGCGACTCCAGCAACAGTTCCAAGGCCTACTGTGCTTGAAAGTGCAGTCATAAATGCCTGAAAATGCGTAATATGACCATCATGGTGATTCGTGTCATATTTTCCACATAAAATAGCAAACGCATGCTTAAACATTCTTATGTTGAGAAATCCAAAACGTAATGTTAGAAACACATAACCAAAAACTAGTAGAAGGATTATAAATGGCACGTAAAGGATCTTGAAAAACAGTACTTCATTCATGAAGTTATTTATTCCATTCAACACAGCGTCATAACTTTCGTAAAAACCTGAAGCAGCGTACACATCATTAAACAATAGGCAAAATAACACCATACAAAGCAATCTATAAATCATGTTAATACCCTTTAGAATTGTAATAAGAATCTATTGTATTCAAAACTTCCCTTCTTAGTAGATATATTGCAACAGCATTTGGAATCATAAGGCATATAAACAAACTGTCACCTAGATAAGATATAAATTCTATATTCTTTGACATACAGCTGATATACACTGAAACCACTATAAGAATTTGGAACGGTATCAGTATTTTTTTACTACCAAATAAATACAGCAAAGCAACTTCACAGTAGTAACAATAAGCTATTATTGTGGAAAATGCAAAGGAAAACATCATTAGCGGAAAAACTAACTTGCTGAACAAGGGCAAAGCTGTTGAAAATATCGAACTAATTAGTGTAATATCACCCACGTTATCAGTGCTATGCATACCAGTGATAATTATCACAATACCAGTCAAAAATGAGATTAATATTGTGTCTATAAGTGGTGCAATCATTGCAACGCACCCAACTTTAATTGGATCTTCTTCTTTTACAGCTGAATGTGCTATAGCTGCTGTTCCGGTACCTGCTTCGTTAGCAAACACTGATCTTCTCACTCCGGCTATTAATCCGCTCAATACTCCGCTTCCTATAGCTGATTTATTGAAGATATCTTGGAATATTATGGATAGAGCATTCAGCAAATTACTTCCGTTTACATAAATTAAATATATACACATACCCACATATAGCACTATCATAATTGGTGCTAAGCTCGTTGAAACGAAAGCAATGCGCTTTATTCCTCCCAATATTACAATAAAGACAAGCAGGGATATAATAATGGATGCGTTGTATTCTAGGAGGTTATTTGATAGTGCTGCTATTTGATTTGCTTGAAATGGTATACCGCCCAAAATCATTGCAATAAGTAGCATAATCGCATAAGTGAAGGCAAGAAATCTACCAGTTTTTGCAAATCCAATTTTTGCAAGCCCGTACTTCATGTAATAAAAAGCCCCGCCAGTTGTATTTTCAGAGCGATAAGTAAATGCAAGCACCACCTCGGCAAACTTTATCGACATACCAAGTATTCCGGTAATTACCATCCAAAAAACTGCACTTGGGCCCCCTATTGTGATAGCTATTGCAACTCCTGATATTGTTCCAAGACCAACTGTTCCTGAAATTACTGTTGCAAACGCTTGAATATGAGTGATTATGCCATTGTTGCTGTTATTACACTTTAGATTGAATAGCGTCTGTATTCCATATTTAAGTAACCTAAAGTTAATGAATTTGAACTGGGCAGTACAAAAGATTCCAGTTGCAATTACCCAAATAATTATAAATGGAATGTTGAATATCTTTATATACAGAAATGAATTTAATAGTTCACTTATCTTCAAAATCATGCAGTTTTCTATTTTTTGTTAGCTAACGAGTTTTATATGTAAAATATATGTAAAACCCGATGCTTATTGGAATAGTAAGTGTATACACTATACCTAAAATTGGTAGAGTCATCCAGGGCTTACTGATGAAAAATACAATAAGTACTCCAAAAAATGACACAAATATATAGGATAGGCTTTTGGGAATATAAATATATTTTGCAGAGAAAGTTGGAATGTGACTTATCGAAAAAAATGAAATGGCCAGAAAGTAACAAGCTACGTTTCTTGTGTTAAAAAATCGCTCTATGAGAAGTAAGTATTCACTCTCATGAGATTGAAAGGTAATAATTATTGGTAACAAAGAAAGTAAAGCACACACTGGAGCTGGAACACCAGAAAAGAAAAATTTTTCCCAGTATGGTTGTTCTGAATGTAGCGAAACATTAAATCTTGCAAGTCTTATTGATATGCAGATTACGTATATCATTACTAAAATCCAACCTATGACTTTGATTTCGTTTAGCTTCCAAAAATACAAAAGAAATGCAGGCGCTGCACCAAAATTTAGAAAATCTGCAAAAGAATCAAGCTGGGCTCCAAAATCGCTAGTTGATTTTAGAATTCTAGCTATTCTGCCATCCATTCCATCTATTATTGCTGCAATGATGATAAAAATTACTGAGAATTCCCATTGTTCATTAAATGTAAATTTAAGTGAAGTGAGACCAGAACATAAACCCAATAAAGTTATAAAGTTTGGGAATAATTTAGTAATAGGTAAGAATCTACTGTTACTTCCATCGTTATTCATATAACGTCAAAAGTAAGCTTCTCTTGAACGTTTTCCTTATTTAAGTTTGCTATAATTGTTTCACCACCAATAACAGTTTGCCCTTCTGAAACTCTGACTTCTGTATCAGCAGGAACATAGATATTCACTCTACTGCCAAACCTTATAATTCCAAACCTTTCACCTGCTTTTACGTTCTGGGATATTCCTAAATTACAAACGATACGACGTGCAATTAATCCAGCTATTTGCTCCACAATAATTTCTTTCCCCTTTTCGTATTCAATTACAATAACCTGCTTTTCATTTTCATTACTAGACCTATTGCTCATTGCGGATACAAACTTGCCTTTTTTATAACTCATTTCCTTTATCGTACCAGATATTGGTATACGGTTCACATGGACGTTCAAAACACTTAAAAATATGCTAACAAGCGTAAACTTCTTCTCCTCTCCGTTTTCTGCTGATAAAGGATAATTAACTTCTTCAATTTTTGAAATCACACCATCAGCAGGACTTAATATAAGATTCTTATTGTTTGGCACAGCTCTTGCTGGATCACGAAAGAAATAAGTACACAATAATGTCGGAAACAAGCACGTAACGCCAAACCCCCAAGATATAGAGAATGCTATACACGTTACTATAAAGGAAACTACTATAAATGAATAACCTTCCCTGTTTATATTAGGTAAACCAAAACACATAATCTTATTAACAATAACCTATTGTTAACAATTTATCATTTATAATTTCTCATGAAAAGCTTTTTTTAACTGCTTCAGCAAAGTCTTTTTGATACAAGGTAACATTACAGATTGTTATATTAGCACATAGAATTACCGTCATACTGTAACAACCCGTCCAACACAAAATCTAATGCCTAAGTTTAGATCAGAAAACTGATTCTTCTAAAAGTTGCTCACTATCCTCGTCTATTATGATAGAATTATCATGATTTCTGAGTAAATCTCTGATTTTCGTTTCTATTTCATTTGCGACTTCTTTGTTTGTTTTTAGGTAAGTTTTTACATTCTCTCTTCCTTGCCCAAGACGTGTGTTGTTATATGAATAGTAAGCGCCTGCTTTTTCAAGCACACCAAGCTTTGCTCCCATATCTATTATTTCTCCGAGTTTTGATATACCTTCATTGTACATTATATCAAATTTCGCTTCTCTAAATGGAGGAGCAACTTTATTTTTTACAACTTTAACTCTTGTTTCATTACCTGTAATATTTTCTTTGTCTTTTATTACACCAACTTTTCTTATATCAAGCCTTACAGAAGTATAGAATTTTAATGCATTTCCACCCGTGGTAGTTTCAGGATTTCCATACACTACTCCTATTTTCATACGAATTTGATTAATAAATATCAATATACAGTTCGCTTTTGAAACGGCAGAGGTTAGTTTCCGTAGCCCATGACTTAGAAGCCTTGCTTGCAGCCCCATATGTTGATCACCCATATCACCTTCAATTTCAGCTCTTGGAGTTAATGCTGCGACAGAGTCAATAACTATCACATCAACCGCACCAGAACACACTAAATACTCAACAATATGCAACGCCTGCTCTCCAGTGTCTGGTTGTGAAATCACTAAATCATCAGTGCTTACCCCAAGTTTACGAGCATATAAGACATCCAATGCATGTTCTGCATCGATAAATGCGCATGATCCTCCTTTTTTTTGTGCTTCAGCAATCACGTGCAAGGCAAGAGTGGTTTTACCAGAACTCTCGGGGCCAAATATTTCAATTATACGCCCTTTTGGCAGACCTCCAACACCTAGAGCCGAATCAAGCGCAATTGATCCTGTGGATATTGTGTCTATTTTTTCTACAGGGTTTTGCTTCAACTTCATTATTGCACCTTTACCGAATGCTTTTTCAATCTGGCTTATTGCGTTATCTAGCGCTTTTTGTTTATCACTATTTCTTTCTTCTGGGTTACTTGCCATAGATCATTTATTAATTTATATAATTCTCTATGATAATCAAACGCGAATAACCTGCCAAGGTTTTTCTAGTATTTATGTATTATTTCAATGAAAAATATTAACGTTTTCATAAAGCAGATATTTGTTTGCCTTCGTTAGTAACACAATATACTTTAGTGTACGAACGTTGCAATTTGCAGCATAGCAGGTGGTGTCATCCAAGTAGCCAACACTGAAATGACTAAATTCGAAATGGCTACATGAATTTATTGTAAATTACTACCGTATAAGGTGCGATGCAACAAAGCCATTCCAGTGTCAGCTACTTGAATGACACCTCTTAGATGGGTCAGCTACTCAGATCTGCCATGAAAACTGCAACCCTAAATGTTGGAGCACTGTCGTACACTAAGCGCTGTAATGACAATTTTAGTCGCTTCATACACTTATCATGCTAGTCATAACAGAAATAATTTTTACCAAAGATATTTATGAAATAATTGACATAGTTTGGAAATATGTATATTATAGAACATTAATAGTTAGTTAATTTGTAGGTGTAATGTGGCTAGAAATGTTTTGAATGAAAATGAGTACCACGCTTTAAAGCAGTTGTTTTTAACATTTAATATTCAAAAGGAGGATGTGGTAAATTCTGACATTAAGAATATTAAGAAAAAGCTTAGTCAACAATACCGTAAATTATCGTTAAAATATCACTCAGATAAAAACCCAAACAATAAAGAAGCGGAGGAGAAATTTAAGGTTATTGCATTAAATAAGCCATTTTTTGAAGAATTTATAATAGAGCCATTGGAGAAAGGTCTCAATAAAAGAAATAATTTAATAAAAGAATTACGCGGTAAGTTGTGGAGTCGCAGTTATGAAGAATTGCAAAAATACTTAGATGATAAGTGCAGAAATAAACTCTATAATAAGCAGCAGTCAATTAACAATAATGTAACTGCTTATGTAAAATATTCTTCTTATTCAAATCTCTTAGGAGTTCTTTTAGTATCCTTCACATCAATTGCATTTTTAATAATTAATGGTATTTCTTCTAATGTACCAATAGCAGTAGGTTTTCTTGCTCCCTTGTTAGCAGGATCTATTTTAAATCTAGCTGTTAAGAGCATTTATACTAGAAATGGGAAAGAGTTTAATCATCAGACTAATATTTTATTATTGTTTAACTTTGACCAAGAATGCGAAAATTTTTCAAAGAGTGATAGGACTAAATTAAAGTGGCTAAAAAATTCAGTTATTTTGAGCAACACAATCTGTACATCTTTAATGTTTTTCGGTATGGGATTAGATTTAGTTGCCAACGGCTTTGGTATAACTAACTCTATGATGTTATCCGGCTTATTACTTTCATTACCATTCACGCTTTTAATTGTTACTTCACCTATTTTAAATGCTGCAAGTAATTATATTCTCAAAAAGACAGCTATAAATTCAATTGAGGAGCAATTTAAAGGTGATGATCAGTTTATAGAAGTCGATAACGAAAAGCCAAGCAGTACTATGAGCAATCAAAGTTATTTCCCCATCGGTCAGTTAATATCATCAAAGTTAGCTATTCTCCATAGCGAAGTCTCTAGCTAGGAACAATGAGCCACAGATTAGTATGGTTTTGACGTTTTGGGTAGAGGCTTTTAATATGTGATTTGATATTGCATCGCCAATTGATTCACATTCAACTGCTTTTATTCCTATGTTATTGGCTTTTTCCCTAATCAAATTTGTATTTGTTGCTTTAGGTTCAGACTTAACACAAACCGCACATAGTAGCTTGATATATGGCTTTAAGTGCTCTAAGAACTCTTCCACATTTCTGTTACTAGTAACACCAAAAACCATATAAATACCTTCAGCAAAATTATCTTTTACCCACTGAGATAGTACTCTAGCACCATCATTATTGTGTGCACCATCTAAAAATAATTGCCAATCTTTCGGTAGTAGGAAAATTAAATTACCTTCTTTTATAGACTCTAGCCGTGCAGGCCAATAAGTGCACTGTAAACCTGAAGTGATATCCTCTTCTCCAATATCAAATTCATACTTTCCACTTAAAATACTACATGCTGCAATAGCATTGCCTGCATTAATCACCTGATGATCACCCTTTAAAGATGGCAAAGGAAATTCTATTGATTGAATAGCTGATTGAAAAACCATTTTGTTGTTCTTTTTTTTGCAATTCCATTCAAGACCTCCTCTATACAAGGGAGATTTCTTATTTATTGCGTGGTGTTCTAGCGTGTTCACTATAGATTTTTCTTGCGGTGCTATTACGCAAGGAACATTAGGTTTCATTATTCCAGCCTTTTCACCTGCTATAATTTCTACAGTAGGGCCAAGATATTCCGTATGATCAAGTGCAATGGAAGTAATTATTGTTAAAATCGGATTATCTATAACATTTGTTGCATCAAGCCTTCCACCCATACCCACTTCAACTAAAGTTATATCGGCTTTATGACGAGAAAAAGCTAAAAAAGCTGCAATAGTTGCAGCTTCAAACAGAGTGATAGGTTGTTCTGCAATTACTGCACGACATTCTTCTAATAAGCTATATAATTCATTATCGTCGATATAGCTGCCGGCTATCACTATCCTCTCATTAAAACTCACTAAATGTGGAGAAGTGTATGCGTGTACCTTATACCCTGCTGCTTGCATTATATATCTTATAAATGCTAGTGTTGAGCCTTTCCCATTAGTTCCAGCTATATGAATTACGGGAGGCACTTTTTTCTCGGGGTTATCTAGTTTGCTAAGAAAGCCTTTTATGCGATCAAGAGAAAAATCATTCGGCCTGCTACCAAGTGGCTTAGGCCAATGAGGCATATATATCATGGATTGTTATTGCATTTTAATTCAGCTATAACGCTTGCTATGCCATGCGTGTCGATTTTTTCACTAAATTGATAACGTTGATTAATAGCAATACTTATTCCACTCATTACAACATCACTTATCAAGAAAGAACTGTTATTTTTAGTAACTTTAAAATCAATATTTGTAAATTCTTCATCACCGTAAGAAAATCTTGTACCAATTAAGCAAGTTTCATCGTCAACTGCTTTTGTACTCATTATGATCATTTCACTATCATGCATGTATTTATATAAAATTTTAACGCACAAACGCGTAAGATACACTTCATACTCTCTTAAAAAATCTTCTTTTTCTTTTTGTTTAACTAAAGCCCAATGTTTTCCTATGACGAATTGCGATATTCCTTTGAGGTTAACATTGTTTTGAATGACCTCCTGAAGCTTTTTTTGCACACATTCCCGGTTTTTTTTATTCTCCTTTGTAGATATACCATCCACTTGTTGCTTCATAGTATGCACAAAAATTTTGTGATCTGTACAATTAGTGTAAGCACTTGAAGAAATTACAATAAAAACAATGATAGTTAAAACTTTAGTAATGTTCATAAGATATATTTATTAGCTATGATACTTAGAATGCAAAGTTTAATAAAGATTAAATAATAATCGCTAGCTTTAATATATCTATAGACACACCTTGTATAAATCATCTACAATTAATTAAGGGTCTGTTCTATGCGTTATGAGTTAAGTTAAATTTCCCGAGCGATAATTTCTAGTCAAGGGAATTGCCTCTGTTAATTTCGTTGAAATTGATACGCGATGCCCACCTTAACTTTAGTCTCAGGAATCTACTAAGGCTGACGGTAGATACGGATCCTATTTTGATTGGTTTAACATTTATGCTTCATCAATACAAAGAACAGGGTGTTTTCCTATGTTTGCCTAATGAAGTATTCCAAATTGTAATTGATGTTGAAAGGTATCCTGATTTTGTTCCTTGGTGCAAAGCCGTTTATATAAAAGAAAAAATTAACAACCAAATGGTTGTGGATCTCCTCGCAGCTTTTCATGGAATTAAAGGTAGATATACATCAGAAGTTACTTCTCTTTCTCCAAGTGGAACAAATGAAGGTTGGATAAAAGCTGTATCATCAAATGGAATATTTAAACATCTATACAATGAATGGCAATTCATTCCCATAGATGAAAATAAAACTATGGTAAAGTTTTATATAGAGTTTAAGTTTAAGTCCAACTCATTTTCCACTTTATTAAACTCAGTATATAAGTATACACAAAGTAAAATAATTGCTGCATTTAAAGATAGGGCTGAAAGCCTTGCTAAACAAAAGTTATCTTGACATTATTAATATAAATGTATAATTTTTTTTAGTAAGTTAAGTGTTTATATTGTAATGATTTTTAGACTATTGTTTTTATTAATTTTCATAAGTGTTAATTCTTATGCAGTTGTTAAGCAAGATTTATCCGATAACCAATACATTCAAAAAAAACCCAATGAAATAACATCAAATGAGCTATTATCGCCATTACCTAATGATAAATTATTAGGAGATCCAAAAGCACCAATTCTAATGATAGAATATGCTTCATTAACTTGTTATCACTGCTCTCTTTTTCATAGGAATGTTTTTCCTAAAATTAAAGAGAAATATATAGACACAGGTAAGATGTTATATATATTTCGTCATTTTCCTTTGGATTACAGAGGGCTAAAGGCTGCAATGCTAAGTCATTGCTACGAAAAACAAGAAGACTACTTTAATTTTAACAAAGCTGTTTTTAACTCAATAGATTCGTGGAATTACTACAATTTAAGTGATTTGACTTTACTACAAAGAATTGCTGCACTAAGCAACTTAAAGCAAGATGCATTTAACCAATGCATTAATGATAAGAAAATAATGGATAAAATCGTAAATGATAAATCACTGGCAATTAATAAACTTGGTATCACAGCCACTCCAATATTTTTCATCAAGCTTAACGATGATAAATCATATATAGAGCATAATAAAGTTAAACATGGAGGGTATAAAGAGCTGAAATATTTCACTAATGTGATAGATAAATTATATGGAAAAGCTATAGTGAAGTAATACCACTGTAGCTTACCATATAAAAGACTCTATGCTGAGTCATTGTTTTTCACTACTGTTTGTTGTTTTTTACGCTCAAACTCTCTTTTTTTACTGTGCCAAGTGTAGTAATACATAGCGATTTTATTCTCTATTAATACTATTGTCCCATCATAAAACTGAACCATATCCATAACTTTTCTCTGAGCTTCATCAAAACGTTCTTTATACTTTTCACGATAAGCTGGATTATGTAGTAACATAACCCCTTCATTCTTGTTAGATTTTTTGTTTAACGTTTCAACTTCACCAGCAATAGTATAAGACATATAACCCCCTCTAATTGATTATAAAAATTATATTTTAAAAAGAGAAATGCGCATAAACAATCCCTTTAATTCTAGCATAATAATCGACTGTTTATTATACTAGTTAACTATAGTACGATATATAATAATTTTTGTCACTTAAAATTTTATACTATGAAATAATAACTTAAAATAAATGTTTTTATTATTTTAAACTATATTATTATATTTATAAATTGTGTATGAATTAAGTCTCCCTAATTTATAATATATGCGTAATAATTTTAGTATAAAATTGTCATACATAAGAAATCTATTTGCAAAAGAATATAAAAAAATAGAAGAATATTGTATTCTTGAAAAAAAGCAACATATTCAAATTGGCCCTGAAGAAGGAAAGCTATTAAGTTTATTTATAAAAATCCAAAAAATCAAAAGTATTGTTGAGATTGGCACGTTATACGGTTACTCGTCGATTTGCATGGCAAAAGCTCTACTAAAAGACGGTCATATATATACAATAGAAAATAATCCTCAACACTCAAGAATAGCAAAAAAAAATTTTAGTGCTTTTAATCTAAGTGATAAAATTACTCTAATAGAAGTCGATGCACTGGAAAAAATTAATGAATTATCAGCAAAAGCACCATTTGACATGATATTTATTGATGCTGACAAAAGTAGTTATCCTAAGTATTTAGATTGGGCAGAGTCATACATTAAACAAGATGGGCTAATCGTTGCAGATAACACTCTACTGTTTAACACAGTATTTTTAGAATCGCCTCCAAAAGAAGTATCAGAAAAATCATGGCATGCCATGAGGGAGTTTAATAATAGATTATCAGATGAAAAAAAATATTTCTCTATATTGATTCCAACTGATGAAGGAATGACTGTAGCTTTAAAGCTAACATAAGTTAAAAATCAAGGTCAGCATAATGTTTAGGAGGGATTAAACCAGAAATCCTCTCTAATAATATCTCACGAAAACAAGGCTTTGATTTAACAATGGAGTACCATTCTTTTAAAATTTTACTTTTTTCCCATGGAAAACTACTTACATAATCCATTACGGAAATATGCGATGCTAAAGTAATATCAGCTAAAGTGAACTTATCAGTTGCAAGCCAAACGTTCTTGTTAATTAAGTGTTCGGTGTATTCCATATGGCAAGGCAGGTTATGCTGAGCTGCATGAAGAAATCTAGAGTCAGGGCTGCGGTTAGTAATTACTTTTTCATTCATAATATACTTAGTAACTTCATTGTAAAATTTGTTATCGAACCAATTGATTAGAGCGCGTATTTTAGACTTAATAATAGTGGATGAACCAAGTAATTTGACGTCGCTATTGTAAGTCTCTTCTATATATTCACAAATGGCATTACTATCCGCTATTACAAAGTTATTATCTATTAACACTGGTACTTGCCCGGTTGGATTGATCTCCATAAATTCATTCCGCTTTTCCCACGGATTTTCATACACTAGATCACAGCCTAATTTTTTTTCTTTTAGAAAAGCTCTAACTTTTCGTGAAAATGGACAAAGAGGAAAATGATATAAAATCATAATGTTCCTCTTTTGTTATACCAATATCCTTTTTTTGTTACTCTATGGCTTGACCTACAACTGTACGAACTTTCTTTGTAGTCCACAGAAGTTTGCGTAGCAGGTAGTGTCATGCAAGTAGCTGACACTGGAATCCAGTTCTTGTTATACAATTGCCTAGTGCGCTCATTTACAGTTAAGTTTTCTGGATCCAAGTAGTCAAGCACTGGGATGACATCCTTTTCGGTAAAAATTGCTCTTATATCACAACATTCATACAGCTGTATGCCTAGGCACTGGGATGACATAAATAAGCGCTGAAATGACATAAATAAACATTGGAGTGACAATCTTGTAGTGACTTGCATGACAACTAACTTTTTGTTTACTTCAAAATAGCACTGTAAAAAATTTAACATATCAAATTATAGAGCTAATATAGGATATACCTTGCTAAATAAAAAAAAAAGTATAATATTTTATAAGGTATGCAGGCAAAAACTCTGTAATTTGGTCAGATCAGAAATGAAGCAGCCATATCAGAACCTTTTTGGGTTGCATACCTATTTCATTATTTGTTTTATCCGAGGCTATGAATATAGCATTAAAACATCGTCCTAGTAGCTTCAAAGATCTAGTAGGTCAAGATATATTAGTGCGTGTATTAGAAAATGCTTTTATTTTAAACAAAATCCCACAATCTATACTGCTCTCTGGTAGTAGTGGAGTTGGTAAAACCACCACTGCAAGGATAATAGCTTTATGTTTGAATTGTTCCCTGGGGCCAATTTTTGAACCTTGCGGATCATGTGAAAATTGTCTAGCAATAAAAAATTCAAGCCATCCAGATGTAATTGAAATCGATGCAGCAAGTCACACTAGCATTGACGATATTAAAGTAATCCTGGGAGATATTTGCTATTCACCTATAAGCTCTAAATTCAAAGTCTACATTATAGATGAAGTACACATGCTATCTAGCAGTGCATTTAACGCATTACTTAAAACCCTAGAAGAGCCACCATCTAGTGTAAAGTTCATTTTAGCAACTACGGAAATAAAAAAGATACCAATAACTATTATTGCACGTTGTCAAAGATTTGATTTACACAACATTCCTGTAGCTAAAATAGTGGAACGTTTAAATGATGTTGCACAAAAAGAGAGTTATTCCATTGAAAAGGGAGCATTAGAATTAATTGCACGACACTCTGGAAATTCAATGCGTAACGCCTTGTTTTTGATGAATCAAGCAGTGCTATATAGCAAAGATGGTGCAATATCCACTAAAAATGTGACAGACATACTTGGCCTAGTGGATAAAGATATTATATTCGATCTATTAGGGGCAATATTAGAAGGTGATTTACAGAAAGCTCTATCAGTGTTTGACAAGGCGGTAAAAACAGCAAACCCACTTAGTATTTTTGAAGGTCTATTGCAAACAATTCAGTTAGTATGCCGTTTTTTGATTACAAAAGAGATTGATAATACAGTTACAGAGCATGAAAAGAATAGGATAAAAGATTTAAGTATAAAGAGATCTTTAATATTTTTTTCGAGATTGTGGAAGATGTTGCTTAAAGGTATTCAAGATATAAAAACTTCAACATGCAACGATGTTGCTGCTGAAATGATGTTAATTAGCCTCTGTTATCTTTCTGATCTGCCTTCTCCGGAACAGGTGATCAAAAAAGTTCTTTCGCAGAATGTAGAGCAAGGAAATAGACAGGGCAGACCTGTTGCACCTTCCCCCTCTGTCATCCAAGTAGCTGACTACTCGGATCCAAAAAAATATGTGGAAAGTAAACAACAACCCCACTCTGTCATCCCAGTGCGTGACACTGGGATCCATGTGGAAAATAAACAACAAAATTACGATTTTGATAAGATTTTGCAACTATTAAGGCGAAGTAACCAAATTTATCTTTACAAACAACTGTGTAATAATCTACAATTAATAGATTGTAAACCTGGATATTTAAAATTAAAAGCTGTATCTAAGTTGGATAGTAATTTTTGCAATGATTTAAAAAATTACTTAAACCAGGTGACTCAGCAAGAGTGGGTTGTTGCAGTTGATACAGGTTATATAAACAGGGAAGTGAGTAATTTAAATTATGCACCTGCAGTTAAGGATATCCTTGACACGTTTAAAGGTGCAAAAGTAGTTAATATAGAAAATAAGGAGTAAGTTGTGGATTTTAGTCAAATAATGAAACAAGCGCAAGAGATGCAAAAAAAGCTTGCAGAAGCTCAAGAAAAATATGTTGGAAAAGAGTTTCAAGGTATTTCTGGTGGTGGCAAAGTTTCTGTATTAGTGGAAGTCATAAAAATAGGTAGCTATAAAGCTAAAAAGGTGAACATAGACTTAGAACTTATGAGAAATGAGGAAAAAGATATAGTAGAGGATTTAGTAACAGCAGCGTTTAATGATGCCGTTAAAAAAGCAGAAGAAGATATGGCGAATGCAACTTCTGATCTTGCAGGTATGATGGGTTTACCATCTGGGTTTAAACTTCCTTTTTGAATTTACTACTGAAGTTTCTTTTAGTGTAAGTATTTTTTTTCTAATATTCCCAACGCTAGTACTTCTTCATATAATGTACCTATACTAGCATAGCCCTACGTCATACCGTGATTCATTCCACAACTGTACAAACATTGCAATATGGCACATAGTAAACGATGTCATTCCAGTCTGGAATCCAGCCTTGCTGTAATCTCATCAAGAACATTGTGTTTTAACATAAAACGGCTACTTTTATGCTTACCAACTTAATAAAATTCCTGGATCCCAGACTGGGATGACAAGAAGATGGTACTTGGATAAGAGGCATTGCCCTCCTGGTAGGCCCAAATTGCAATGTTCGTACAGTTGTGGATTTCTCATCCGCTAACAAGCAGCGGAATGACGAGGTCTTTCGATAGTAAATCTTACCTGTGTTAGCTATACCAAAAAATCAAGAGTAAAAAAGTCGTATTTATTCATTAATAAAATCTTTGTCTTCTCCTAAAAATTAGTTAAAATGTAGAATATTTTGTGTTATTAAGTTAGCACTTGACTTAACTTTAGTTGTTACTTAGACTGCTAAAGTGGAATTTTAATTTTTTTACGAGGACAATTATGCATTATAAAAAGTTTTTTTCAGCAGCCGCTTTAGCAACGTTGCTAAGTTTATCAAACTCTGCTTTTTCAGATCCTGTTGGTCCAATAAGTGATGAAGAAACTAGCTACTACGTTCGTTTGCAATACAACGGTGAATTTTTACCTCTTTTCACAAAAGTTGATGGTATTACCTATAAGAAAGACAAGAGTGATTACAGTCCATTAAAACCATCTTTTATAGCTGGTGGTGGTGCATTTGGTTACAAAATGGACGACATCAGGGTTGATGTTGAAGGAGTTTATTCATACCTAAACAAAAATGATGTTAAAGATGTAACATTTGACCCAGCAAATACTATTGCAGACAGTGTAACAGCAATTTCAGGATTAGTGAACGTGTATTACGATATAGCAATTGAAGATATGCCTATCACTCCATACATTGGTGTTGGTGTTGGTGCAGCGTATATTAGCACTCCTTTGGAACCCGCTGTGAATGATCAAAAAAGTAAATTTGGTTTTGCTGGTCAAGTAAAAGCTGGTGTTAGTTATGATGTAACTCCAGAAGTCAAACTTTATGCTGGAGCTCGTTATTTCGGTTCTTATGGTGCTAATTTTGATGGAAAAAAAACAGATCCTAAAGATTCAACCAGACAGGTTACTGATGCAGGCGCATACAAAGTTCTTTACAGCACTGTTGGTGCAGAAGCTGGAGTAGCGTTTAATTTCTAGTCTATCTCAGTCTTGTTATCCCAGTGAGTTTTTTCTTGCCATCTAAGTGGCATGACACTGGGATCTAGAAAAAAGAAATGTGGATTCCAGTGTCAAGGCACTGGAATAACACTATTTGCTATGTGTTTAAGCTATAACGTTTACCATTGTACTGGTAGAATATCATCTAAGGTTACATAATGTTATCCAATTAGCTAACACTGCGGCCTACTGTCTCCAAGAAATTAGATGGAAAATTTGTACTTTTTTCAAATCAAAGCTTGAATTTTTGCTGGAAAATCAATATATTATATGCATGAAGTTTTGATTTAAGTTGTTATGTTGACCTCAATGGCAAACTTATGTGTCGATAGCAGAACCAATCTCATGCAATATATTGCTAGGGTGCAAAAATTTCCTATGCTGTCTCAAGAGGAAGAGGTACGATTAGCAAAAAATTGGAACCAATATAAGGATGTTTCTTCTGCTCATAAATTGATTACCAGCCATTTGAATTTGGTAGTGAAAATTGCAATGAAATTCAAAAATTATGGGCTATTGTTGATGGACCTGGTTATGGAAGGGAATATGGGTTTAATGCACGCAGTGAAAAAGTTTAATCCTGATTTAGGGTTTCGTTTTTCAACTTATGCAGTGTGGTGGATTGAAGCTTCAATAAAAGACTTTATATTGAAATCTTGGTCGTTTGTGAAAATAGGCACAACGCAAGCACAAAGAAGATTGTTTTTTAGTTTACGTAAAATAAAAAAAAGAATTTTACAGTATACAAACAGGGAAACTTTAAATAATGAAGAAATAAAAGCAATATCTAATGAGCTTTCTGTATCCGAAGGAGACGTTCTGCAGATGAATTACCGTATGGCTTGTAAGGATCAGTCGCTAAACGATTGCATAAAAATAGGTGATGACTCTAAAAGGGAGTTGCAAGATATGATCCCATGTAACTTGGTCAGTCAAGAAGTAACCTATCAGAATCATGAAGAAAAAGAATTAAAAGAAACAATTTTAAACAATGCACTAGCGAGTCTCAACGAAAGGGCAAGAGACATTTTTATCAGTAGATATTTGTCTGAAAACATTCAAACTCTGGATGAACTTAGTAAAAAATATTGTGTTTCAAGAGAAAGAATAAGGCAGTTGGCTGAGCAGGCGATGGCTAAGGTAAAACAATATATACAATCTGAAAGTTTGAAATTTGGTTTGCATGCGTAGTTTTTTTATATTTCTAATATTTTTTTCGATAGGCGCTTTTGCATCGGTTAGTGATGTACAATTGAAGGAAAAATATAAAGATTGGCTCGTGTATACTGCATTGGAAGATGGAGAGAAAGTATGTTATATTGTATCCTATCCTAAAAAAAAAGCGAATATTATACAACCAATCGCAAGCCGTATGTAATGGTTAGTTATGTTGATAAAAAAGCAGATGAGGTAAGCGTTACCTCTGGTTTTCAGTATGATAAGGAGCCTGTAGCTCTCAATATCGACAAAAAAATTAAATATACACTGCCCATAATACAGGGAAGTTTTGCGTGGGCAGAGCATACAAAAATAGATCAAGATCTCATTCTAAAAATGAAGCAGGGATTATCAATGGTAGTTAATGGAAAAACAAAAACAGTGACCATTGATGATACTTATTCCCTACTTGGTTTTCAAAAAGCGTATCAAAAAATGCATGATTTATGCCATACAAAGTAAATTATTGTAACAGAATACCCAGCTATAGTATAAACTAGACTACTCTTTCAATGGAAATATAAATAGCACTTTACTTTATATGGGATGTGGATATCATTTAAAATATATTTTTGAGAGTTAGCAATGTCAGAGGTTGCAGGTGTAGATACAGAAATCAAAAAGCAAAATTCTGTGTGCGAGCAGATGCGTTTTAGCGTGAGCCGCACAAGTCTTTTAAATACATTATCCAGAGTAAGTGGAGTGGTTGAAAGGCGTAATGCAATAGATGTTTTGGCGTGTATAAATATCAAAGCACAACACGGCAGCATAAAATTAATGGCAACTGATCTTGACATTTCAATGTTTGCCTCACTTGCTGCAACCGTATTAACAGAAGGAGAAGTAAAAATTTCAGCGCATACTTTACATGACATAGTGAAGAAGTTACCCGCTGATTTGGATGTCAATTTTGAAGTAAACAACCAAGGAAAATTATTGATGTCTTGCGGAAATGCAAACTTTTCTTTACCGAATGTAGTTTCAAGCAGCTTTCCTGCTCTTGAAGAAGACAATTATAAACATGATTTTACTCTACTAAATACAGACCTGATAGACTTATTAACTAAAACAAAATTTGCTGTATCACTAGATGATACAAGGTATAATTTAAATGGAATATATCTACATACAGATGAGCAATTTCTGTACTGCGTTGCAACTGATGGCCATCGTTTATCATGTATAAAGAGGCCAAAGCCTGGGAACATCAATGGCGAATTTGGTGTGATCATTCCACGTAAAACTGTTATGGAGCTGTTAAAAATATTGGACGATTGTAATGAAATTAAAGTAAAACTCTCAGACAGAAAAATCAAGTTTACATGCGGTGAATATATTCTAATATCAAAATTAATAGATGGAACTTTTCCAAATTATAAAGCAGTTATTCCAGCATCTCAAGATAAGCATATGATTATTGAAAGTAAAAAACTTTCAGACGTTATAGATCGAGTTTCCGTTGTTGTATCTGATAAAGTAAAATCTATTAAATTCTCACTACAAGAAAAGCTGCTAACTCTGCATTCAAACTCCCAAGAGTGCAGTGATGCAACTGAATCCATAGAAGTGGACTACAATGAAGCCCCTATAGAAATAGGGTTCAACTCGCGTTATTTACTTGATGTTCTATCCTGCATAAAAAATAAATGTAAGTTTAGCTTAGCCGATGGTAATAGTGCTACAATTATCACTGATGAAGACGATTCAAGTGCATTATATGTAGTAATGCCAATGAGAACTTAAACTCGTCATCTCGCTGCTTGTTAGCGGAATCTGGAGATACCGTGGCGGTATGGCACTTATTTCACTAGCTTTTATTAAATTAGTAATCTATCTTTACCAAATATAAGCCAAAAGGTGGTGCAGTAACTCCAGCGGCACTTCTTTTGCATTGGTTTAATATATTTAGCATTTCTTGCGGATTGGTTCTATTTTTTCCAAATTCAACTAAAGTACCCACAATAATCCTCACTTGGTTATGTAAAAAGGAAATAGCAGATATTTTGATGTGTATATGATTCCCATTTTGTATTATATCGATATCATCAATTGTTCTTATCGGATTTGCGGCTTGACAATCTTTTGAACGGAAACTTGAAAGGTCATGTTTTCCAAGTAGATGTTTAGCAGCTTCACGCATAATATTTACATCAAGTGGGCTAAACACTTGCCATACATAACCCGTCTCCAGAGCGGCAGGAGCATAGCGATTAACTATTCTATATTCGTAATATCTTTTTTTTGCTGAAAACCGTGCGTGAAACGCATCATCTACAACTTCTGCATTAAGCACGACTATAGGAATTGATTTTAAATGATAGTTTATTGCATTCCTTATTCTATAAAGCTCAAATTCCTTTTCCATATCAAAATGAGCAACTTGTCCTAAAGCATGAACTCCTGCATCAGTCCTGCCACCACAGTACAAAGTAACTTTCTCACCACTAAAATTAAATATAGCATTTTCTATCTTCTCCTGGATTGAGTTAGCAGAGTGTTGCTGTTTTTGCCAACCAGAGAAATTACTACCATTATATTCTACCGTTATTTTGTATCGCACTGCATTACATCAAGCTCTATCTAAAATAGTCATTTTCTATCTTAACATAATTTATGGTCAAGCCTACAGTGCTGCCACTCCCATAAAGTAGTTCGTCCAATCTTAAATCTTGCTGCCACTGCTTCTCTGCTTTCTCCTTCGTCTAGCGCCTCCATTGCTTTTTTTCTTAAATCATAACTATATGCTGCTGGCATTCAACCTCCTTATCATTATCTATCCTTATCACATCCGGACTTCTATGAAAAGAGCTATAAATCGTGAAAAAGAACTGCTCATTAAGTGCTGTTTGCTTAATAAATTTACTGACATTGGTATGGCTAAATTCGAAATGGCTACATGAATTTATCGTAAATTATTACCGTATAAGGTACGATGCGACAAAGCCATCCCAGTGTCAGCTACTCGGATGACACCTTCATAAAGGAACCAGTGTTAGCTACTTGGATGACAACCATTGTGCTTGAGGCAAAATTGACTATCACTTCTTTTTATAGAGCTTGCTCCAAACTTTGTTGTTAGTTAATACAAAAAACACTGTTAAAATTATAAAATACGCCACTACTTTTAATCCAAGTTTATACCGGCGCTCTAATTCTGGCTCTGCTGCCCATTGTAAAAAATTTATCACATCATACGCCATATTTTCAACTGTGGCTTGCCTTGCACCATCATATTCCACCATTCCTTCAGAAAGTGGTGGCGCCATAGCTAATCTGCCTGTTGGAAAATACGAATTAAAATATAAATCATTTTCATCGTGTTCGCCGTTTTGATAGCCTGTTAACAATGAATAGACATAATTTGCACCATCATGCCTTGCTTTAATAATTAATGATAAGTCTGGTGGGACTGCACCATTGTTGCTTGCTGCAGCTGCTTCTTTTGTATCAAAAGGCGCAATAAAATAATCCGAAGGTACTCCAGGTCTGTCAAACATTTCACCCAAATCATTCGGACCATCTTTAACTTGATAAGAAGCTGCTATTTGTTTTACATCTTCTTCAGAAAAACCGACATCTTGCAAATTACGAAATGCTACCCTATTCATTGAATGACAAGCAGCACAGACTTCTTTATACACTTTATAGCCACGCTGAATTGACTCTCTATCGAAAGATCCGACAATTCCATCAAATTTCCAGTCTATTTTCTTATTTGGTGATGATTTAAATTCTTCTGCAGATATAAGACTAGATAGAAATAACATGCAGAAGATTGCAAATACATTAGATCCCATGCATAACCACTGTTTTAGTAAATTTCGAATTGATGTCATGCAAGTAGCTGACACTGGAATCCAGCTTATTTCATCACTGACATTATGGTTATCATGCACTCCTAGAATCTGTTGTCCATTGCATGATTTGTAAGTATTTTTATACCTGGATCCCAGTGTCAAGCACTGGGATGACAACGGAAGATAGTGGAATGACACTGTGTGTTGTATACAACGTTCATACAATTGTGTACATGATGCTGGAATCCATTTATTTTTTTTCTGGATCCCAGTGTCAAGCACTGGGATGACAAAAGAGGGCTCTGGGATGACAGAAGAGAGCTCTGGGATGACAGAGAATTTTGTAAGAGATCTGCTTTGAATTGACATCACCTAATCTCCGGCACAGAATCACTTAAGGTTTTTGGTGGTTCTTTTGGCTTTTCATACTTACTAAGCAGTGGTAAAACTATCACAAAGTATGCAAAGTAATAAAGAGTAGATAGCCTACTCATAGTGATGTAAGGCTCTTTTACCTCTTGTCCTCCAAGCCAGGCAAGAAGTACAAAATTTATTGCAAAAACCCAAAAAAATTTCTTAAACACCGGGCGATAAGCACCACTTTTAACTTTTGATTTATCAAGCCAAGGTAACAAAAACCACACTAAAATAGACGCAAACATGGTAAGCACACCAGTAAGTTTATCTGGAATTGAACGTAGCATTGCATAAAAAGGTAAAAAATACCACTCTGGCACTATATGTACCGGAGTGACCATAGAATCAGCTTCTATATAATTGTCTGGATGCCCAAGATAATTGGGAGCATAGAAAACAAATGCGAACAAAACTACAAAAAACAGACCAAAAGTTATGCAATCCTTGACTATATAATAAGGATAGAGAGGGATGGTATCCTTATCTGATTTTACCTCCACTCCACTTGGGTTACCAGAGCCAAACCTATGCAGAGCTATCACATGAAGCATAGCTAAAGCAATAATAACAAAAGGCAGAAGATAATGCAGAGCGAAAAAACGGTTAAGTGTTGGGTTATCCACTGAAAAACCACCCCATAACCATATAACTATTTTATTGCCAATTAAAGGTATAGCAGAAAATAAGTTGGTTATAACTGTTGCACCCCAGAAACTCATTTGTCCCCAAGGCAATACATATCCCATAAAGGCAGTTGCCATCATTGCAAAAAATATAAATATTCCAATAAACCACACCATCTCTCTCGGTCTTTTATAAGATCCGTAATATAATCCACGCATTATATGAACATAGACTACCATAAAGAAGAGCGATGCTCCAACAGCGTGAGTGTAGCGTATTAACCACCCGTAATTCACATCTCGCATTATGCGCTCTACACTATTAAACGCATAATCAACATGCGGAGTGTAGTGCATAGCAAGAAATATACCTGTTATTATTTGTAAAATCAGCGCTATACCAGCCAAAGAGCCAAAGTTCCAAGCATAATTTAAGTTTTTTGGCACTTGGTAAGAAGCAGTGTGTCTTAGAAAAGAAAATATAGGCAATCTATATTCTATCCATCCTAATATGCCTTTTTCTTCTTTTATTGTTTCTTTTTTGTTATCTTCCTGCATAACTTAAACCTTTCTGAACACATGTCCATTGCTACTTTTATCTTATTTTTTTATTGTAGCAACTTATCCTTTACGCACAAATAAAAACTTTAAAGCAATATTAATTACCTCTTCAGCAACCTGTCACGTGCTGCGTTTAATTTTTGTGCAAAATATTCCGAGCCTCCTTTATCTGGGTGAACTAATTTCATTAAATTTTGATATGCTTTATTGATTTCATTTTGGTTCGCTCCAGAATCTATTCCTAGCACTTTAAATGCTCCATCTCTGAACATGTTACTACTACCAGACTAGTATGATTTTGTCTTGTAAATTTATTCAACAACCCTATTCTAACTATATAATGAAAAATTATCTACAAAGTGTTTATGAAGATGGTATGAAAATCCAACTATCTAAAGTCAACAAATATTTATTAGTTTTACTGATTACTGTCTCAGCATTTCTCATATCTGGGCAAGTATCCAGTTCAAGCAATATCGAGAATGATTTTCAAGATTTACAAGAAAAATTACCATTATTGAAAGATCAGGATTTGTTATTTTTAGATCCAGCTTCAGCTTTAAATTATGGTGATAGGGCAGGTAAAAAAGTGTTAATGGTTATAGTTCACCATACTGAAACATCAACACTAAAAGGTACAAAAGATACGCTGAATGCTAGAGGATTGTCAGTTCATTTTATTGTCGATAGGGATGGCAGCATCACCTTAATGGTTCCATTAGAGAAAGAAGCATGGCATGCTGGTATTAGTTATGCAAGAGTTAAGGTAGATAGTAAGCTTGAAGAGTTACGGAAGCTTAACAACTATTCTGTAGGTATTGAAATTGTAAACACAGGACTTGAGCCTTTTCCGGAAGAGCAAATGAGATCTGTTAAAGAGCTGATTTTATACCTTATGGAGCGTTTTAAAATTAAAAGGGATATGATATTTAGTCATTCTGAAATAGGAACTATAGTGTATGATCCAGAGCTTGGCTATACAATGCGTAAACCAGATCCACACAAATTGTTTGATTGGGAGTTATTAGAGAAAAATGAAATTGGATTGCACATAAGTGACAGAATAAACCCTAAAGATGCTAAACACAAAATGGGCAAAACATTGTATAAAGCAGGTGATAGAAATGAAGGTATTTTGAAATTAAAACAAAGGCTGAACAGATTTTTCTATAAGATAGAACCTTGGAATGATAAGAAAGGTAATGTAATTTTTCCTGATAATAATGCTGATTACTCAGATGAGTTTGATGAGAATTTTGTATGGGTTATTTATCAGTTTTCAATACATAATTTACCAAGAGAAATTAGAAAAGATCTACCTCTTAAACTAGAACAAGCAGATATATTTCCTGAATTCTTTAGTGAATATAGTCATGGCATTTCTTCTAGTTATCTAACCTTTAGTGAAAAAATTAAATCGACTCTACAACCATGTTTAAGCAAAGTAGATTATGAGAATTTATTATCTTCTCTTGCACAATATGAGAATAACATTTCTCCTGATGCATCTACCACTTTAATGTACAAAATTAAGTTATACTATGATTCTTATTTAAGATATCGCATATGGTCTTCACTCTATAAACCATTTAAGCTTAATGTATTGGAAGAGTTAGAGATTTTAAAGAGTGGAGTGTTATCTTTAAAATCACTAGATAGCTCTAAAGCTGCAGAAGTTTCCAGTTTAATTGATAGCTTTAAAGTAGATATTTCTTTAGAATTTCAGGGTTTTGAAAAACAGTGGTTTCAGGAGTTTAAGAATGCTTGGAGACAAGAATTTATACCTTCCCTGGAAGAACAGATAACATGGACTGCACTACATGAAGCAATATTGGAGTATTTAGAAAAAGCAAAGGAAGAAATTCGTTAAACGAAAACTTTTTTTAAGATCACTTTTTTAACAATTTATCACGTGCCGCATTTAGCTTTTGCGCAAAATATTCCGAGCCTCCCTTATCTGGGTGAACTAATTTCATTAAATTTTGATATGCTTTATTGATTTCATTTTGACTTGCCTCAGGATTCAGCCCCAGTATCTTTAATGCTTCATCCTTGGACATGTTATCACCAGTGTAATTTTCAGTATAACTTCTACTGCTACTAAATTCGTTCAAAAACTTACTCAATATAGAGTTCATCATGAAACTCATATTATTTTTTTTTGTCAGGAAAAGAAAAAATATAACAACGCTAGGCAAGACAAATGTAATTACTATGAATACTAAAAAAAGAAAAAAGATGAATGACATGTATATTTTTTTATCATTTTATGATTAAATAGTAACAATTATAATTGTCATGGTAAATAACATGTTCATCCAGATTGAAGAAACACCAAACCCAAATACGCTAAAATTCCTTCCTGGATTTGAAATTTTAAACGAAGGAGAAACTGCTGATTTTTCAAATGCGAATGAGATAAAAAATTCTAAACTAGCAGCAAATCTTTTTCAAATAGAGCATGTGGTAAGAGTATTTTTCGGTCATGATTTTATTTCAGTAACAAAATTGGATGGAATTAATTGGGATATATTAAAAGTAGAAGTTTTAACTACAATCATGAATCACTTTACTTCTGGTGGAAAAGCACTAGATAAAGAAGAAGTGAATGATCCAGATGAAGAATTTTTTGATAAAAATGATATAGAAATTGTAAATAGAATAAAAGAATTGATGGAAAGTCATATCAAACCTGCAGTTGCTCAAGATGGTGGCGATATCAAATTTCGTGGCTATAAAGATGGAATAGTTTATGTTGAGTTGCAAGGAGCTTGCTCTGGATGCCCAAGTGCTGCAATTACTTTAAAGCAAGGAGTGCAAAATATGCTGAGCTACCACATACCAGAGATTGCAGGTATAGAGACCACACTATGACTAATCAAACGGTTAGAGGAACAAAAGATCTCCTGTTTGATGAATGGTACAAGTTTAAATACATAGAGCAAACAGCAAACAGAATCTCAAGTTTATACGGCTTTTTGCCCGCCCAAACTCCAATATTTGAGTGCACGGAGGTTTTTACAAAAACCTTAGGTGATAGCTCAGACATCATCACTAAAGAGATGTATAGCTTCAATGATAAAGGGGGAAAGAGCATAACTTTACGTCCTGAGTTCACTGCAGCGATTGTCAGGCTACTCATTGAAAAAAAACTGCAAACACCGATAAAATTATTCTCAACAGGACCTGCATTTCGCTATGAAAGACCGCAAAAGGGAAGACAAAGGCAATTTCATCAGATAAATTTTGAGGTTTTTGGCATAGAAGATCCAAAAGCTGATATTGAATTGATATCACTCGCTCAGCACTTACTAACTGAATTTGGCATCAATAAAAATGTAAAGCTGGAAATCAACTCTTTAGGTGATGGTGAAACAATAACTAAATATAGAGAAGCTTTGATCTTATACTTTACAAAGTATCAAAATGATCTATCAGAAGATAGCAAAAATAGGTTGATCAAAAATCCACTCAGAATACTGGATTCCAAGGATGAGAAAGATAAATCAATAATTTCTGATGCGCCTAAAATCAGCAATTATTATACGAAAGAGTCCTCAGATTTCTTTGAACAAATACTAAATGGATTAACAATTCTTGATATACCTTATACCGTAAACAATAAACTAGTTCGAGGTTTGGATTATTATTGCCACACAGTGTTTGAGTTTGTTACAGAGGATTTAGGTGCACAAGGGGCAGTTTTTGCCGGTGGAAGATACGATAATTTAGTATCTTCAGTAGGTGGAAAACACACTCCAGCAATAGGATTTGCAGGGGGTATTGAGCGCATAATGGAGTTAATCAATTATTCTCCGAAAGAAGAGCGACCTATTTACCTAATTCCAATCGGTAGAGAGGCTGAAAAACATGCTTTAACACTTGCAAATGAATTGCGCAGAAATGGTTTATATGTAATCTATGAATATAGCGGAACGCTCAGAACCCGAATGAAAAAAGCAAATCAAGCAAATGCTAAAGCTGCTTTAATCTTTGGCGATGAAGAATTGAGTAGTAAAACTTTAAAGATTAAAAACATGGATACAGGTGAAGAAAAAATAATTGCTCGCGATAACACAATAGAAAATATCTATTAGGAGCAATGCAAATGTTTTTCTCAGTCAGCTATAGAAGAAAATTCGTCTGCACAAGAATTTTTCATAGTATTCAAAGTATCATAATCTGTAAAATCTAATTTTACCGGTGTAATAGTAATAAATCCTTCTTTTATTTTATTTATACTACCACTGCCTGAGTGCTCTCGAGACCAATTTAAGCTAAAAGAGCCATTCGAATTTTCAGTAAAAGTTAAATCCCCATCAATGTTATATTCACCTTGTTCAGCAAATTCTACTCCTTTTACTTTTTCCGTAGCAGGAAAATTTACACTCATCACTATGTTTTTAGGCCAACCAACCTTAACTAGCTTGGCAATAACCTTTGGTGCAAAAACCTTTGTATTGTGCCAGTCTATTTTATCATGATAAACTTGGCTTAGCGCAATAGAAGGTATAGACCTTGCAGCACCTTCCATTACAGCACCAATTGTTCCTGAATAACAAATATCGTCCCCGACATTTGATCCAATATTTACTCCGGACAATATTAAGTCTGGTTTTTTATTCATAACTTTATTTAGCGCAATAATGACACAATCTGCAGGAGTACCAGACACACTAAATTCCCTTTCACTATGTTGTTTTATTCCAATAGATTGTTTCACTGGATAATCAAGAGATCTTGCAGCTCCGCTTCTATCAGTATCTGGTGCCACTATCCATATTTCTGACGCAAAATTCCGTGCAACCTCTTTGAGTAATTTTATTCCTTCACTTCCAAAGCCATCATCGTTTGTTATCAATATTATCATATACAATACTCAGCTATACAGCTCCAAATTATGTAAACCACTGGCTGTAAATAAACTCATGAGGCTTTAAGTTTCTTTGCATAACTGTGGACTGTAACAAAGAACCTGCTGTAAATCAATAGATTTCTTGCACAGGCCATAACTGTCATTACAATAGAAACGAAAAAACTTACTTGACAAACTCCGCCAGCCCCCTTATCATGAAACTGAAGCTATTTATTTATCTTCTCTGTACAGATTAAATGACAAAAAACTCACGTATCTGGCGTCTCATGTTTAATTTTTTGCACTATGTGCACCTTATGTCTTTATCAAACTTCTACCTACATAAGCTGAAACGCGCTTATAAAGCGTTTAAAACATAAAAAAACGCCAACTTAAAAAATGGATAGTGAATAACTAGCTACCCTAGGGTTTCTTTTGCCTTTTTTTCTGTTTAGTAAATTTCTTAAATATTTATAGCTAAACGACAACCGTCATCCCGCTGCTTGTTAGCGGGATCTAGAGATACCGCGAATGAATCGCGGTATGACGTAGGACTGCTGTCATTCCAGTCTGGAATCCAAAAAAAAGGATGATGTCATCCCAGTGCCCTGACTACTTGGATCCAGTTTTCTTTACAAATTCACAAAAAGTGCTTCATTCTATAACGCAAAACCCATACTCACCAAACCCAATGCATTACTTGCAATTAAGTTTCCTGGATCCAAGTAGTCAAGCTACTCGGATGACACCCTTTTGGATGGAGACCAGTGTCAGCTACTTTCATGACACCATTCTTTTTCCTGGATCCAAGTAGTCAGGGCACTAGGATGACAAGAGAAAGAGGCTACTGGGATGACAGCTACCCTGACAATCGTCATCCCACTACGTGTTAGCGGGATCTAGAGATACCACGGCGGTATGACGGTTCGCAGCGGTATAGTAATACCAATTCCCATTACACGGCAAACAGATGGACAAAGATGGAAGAAAAGCCATAATGAAGTAAGTAAAATAGTTGAGGTATAAATGGCATTAAGATCAAAATTATTGGATGAAAAAGTAGTAGAATCAGCAAAAGAAATGCTGAAGAAAGTAAGGAATAATGCATATGTTTCAAAAAAACTAAATGCTGTAATTGCAGCAAAAAAGTACAGTATAACGGCTGTAGCAAAAATATATTGCATTTCAAGAAGCGCACTAACTTCGTGGGTAAAACTCTTGAAATTTGGCAGAGAAGAAAAACTGTTTGCTCCTCCACAACGCCGTAGAAAAACTAAATTAAATCAGGTTCAACTACAGCAAATTGAAGAGTGGATAGAAGAAAATCCTAATATTACCATTAAAGAAATGAGAATAAGAATCCAGGAAAAGTTCAGATTAAATATCAGCAAATCTACAGTACACCGCTATATGCAAAAGATGAAATTCTCATATATTACACCAAGACCAGTTCATAATGGACAAGATAAAAGCAAACAAGAGGAATTCAAAAAAAAATCTCAATGGAGCTATTAGCAAGTATCCAGAAAAAGAGCTATTTTTCTTTGATGAATCACGGTTTGGCACACATTCAAAGGTTGGACATGGGTGGTTTAAAAAGGGGATTAGAACACAGGTTAAAACAAAATTAGGTAGGCAAAATTTCTATCTCTATAGTGCGGTTAATCCTAGAAATGGAGAGAGTTCTAGCTTATTTGCACCAAATGTCAACACTGATTGCATGAACATATTTCTTGAGCAGATGTCGCAATATCTAGAAACACGAGAGGCTTTTCTTGTTATGGATTGTGCTAGTTGGCATAGGTCAAAAAATTTAAAGGTACCTAAAAATATCGATATTATATACCTACCTCCGTACTCACCTGAGCTAAATCCTGTTGAGAGGCTTTGGTTATATATAAAACAGAACATTTTGCGCAATAAAATATACGATACAATTGCTCTGCTTGAGGGTGCTTTGTGCAAATTTATTACTTCTCTTGCCAGCTCCACAATTAAACAACTCTGCAATGTCTCCTATTTGACTGGCCAACAATGAGAGTTGGTATTAGAGGTTGTCCGGAAACAAGTAAAAGGCTATAATATCTGAAATTTTAGTACGGGGTAAAGATGAGAAAAAAGTATCCAACAGATCTAAGCGAAAGGGAATGGGCAAGAATAGAAAAACACTTCAGAGTATCATACAAGAAAGGAGGAAGGCCGCCAAAGTATAGCAAAAAAGAAATATTAGAAGCAATTTTCTATGTATTGCGTACAGGGTGTCAATGGCGGTATTTACCAAATGATTTTCCGCTATGGAAGACTGTGTATGAGCAGTTCAGGCAATGGAAGAAGCAGGGAATTTTTGAGAAAATGAATTATGAAATTACAAAATATAGTAGAAGAAAAATAGGAAGGAATGAGCAGCCGAGTGCCTGTATAGTAGATAGTCAATCTGTAAAGACTACAGAAAAGGGGGGATCAAAGGCTATGATGGAAGTAAAAAAGTAAAGGGTAGAAAAAGGCATATAATTACAGACACTCAGGGTTTTATACTAGGTTGTTACGTAGGCGCTGCTAACGAAAATGATAGAGATGGTATTAAAATAGCATTAAACAATATGAGAACAAAATATACTAAAGTTAAAAAAATGTGGGCTGACATGGGATACCAAGGAAGAAATTTAAAGAATCACATAAAGGAAGAATATGACATAGATATTGAAATTGTTAAAAGGCCTCCATGTAGATTTTGGGTGCACAAAGATACGCCACCTGAGCTACTACCAACAAGAGAACAAGGGTTTAAAGTACAGCCAAGAAGATGGGTTGTAGAAAGGACTTTTGCTTGGGTTAATAGGAATAGAAGGCTATCGAAGGAGTATGATTTACTCACAACATCCACTGAGAATTTCATATACCTAGCTATGAGTAGGGTTATGTTAAAGAGGGAATATGCTTGAATTTACTAGTTTCCGGACAACCTCTAAGCGCTCCTACCCCAATAAGCCCACAATTTCTGCTTACACTTTTTTGACGCTAATTACATCGAACTCTTTTGAATGGCTTCCTTCAGTGGAATTATATAGCTAATATTCCTGTATAAGTTAAATAAGTTAATACTTAAGCTTGTACTCTTGCAGTATTTGAAGAGAGATTCTCAAGGACGTTTTTTGTCTGTGGTTCACTAATCATAGTTTGAACGATATTAGCTGCCATAATAACACAGCCTAGAATAAAAAAAGGCGTAGAAACAAAATAAATAACAGAAGACTCAAAAAGCGACATAGATGCAATACCTCCTATTAGAAATGAAGCACTGGATGCTATATCAAGATAGATCTTTGTTAACTTTTTTTGTCCTGGAGTGTTTTTTATGCCAGATTTCTTATTAAGATTCTGTTGTCGGGAATGATCATTTAGTGACCATATATTTAAAGCAAACGAAAGTGCACTGAATATAGTGCCGGCAATACTAAAATACAGACTTAAGACAGGAATATTCAAGACCAATGCCGCTATGTATCCAATGAAAGAGATAGTAGATAGTGTAGTAACTAAGCGTTTCGAGTAAGTTCGTACCTTCTTTCTGTAGGCTAACTTATCTTTTTCACCATACATAGCATAAATATTACCTAATATGTTATATTATAACATTAATTAATTCAATAAGCAATATGGAAGCTAAGAGTGCCCGAGAGAAGACTTGAACTTCCACAACTTAAAAAGTTACTAGCACCTGAAGCTAGCGCGTCTACCAATTCCGCCACCCGGGCTTTTTATAGTTTACTATGTTAAAGTTAAATAATATACTTAAACAATTTTTAGTTCAAAGGTAATGCCAAATCTAGATCAAATATTTTTTGCTCAAAACAATGTTAATATTAATAACGTATATAAAATAGTCAATAACGCTTTGAGCAATAGCGATGGTGGTGAGCTGTTTCTAGAATTTTGCCAGTCGGAGTCCCTGGTTTTTGAGGATAACATATTAAAACACATGGACTTGAATACTAGAAGGGGATTTGGTTTAAGGTCTTTTTGTGAAGATAGTACATCTTTCGTTTGTTCTTCTGAGATCAGCGAAAAAGAAATTAGTAATGCTGCTTCTATGGTAAAAAGCTCAGTGTCTTTAAACAAGACAAATTCAATAAATTTAAACGAAGAGACAAAAAGCCTATATTCGAGGATTAACCCTATAAATGAAATGGATCTGAATTCAAAGATTAAACTACTCAATGAGGTTAATGAGTATGTAAGGTCCAAAAATAACTGCGTGAAGCAAGTAAAAATAACTCTAAGTGGAGAATGGCAAGTTGTACAAATAATAAAGGGTGATCACAGATTAAGCGATATCAGGCCTCTGGTACGTTTTAATGTGCTAGTCATTGTAGAAAAAGATGGCCGTACCGAAAGAGGTTCTGCAGGGCATGGTGGAAGGGACTCTTATAGTAAGTTTATTTCTGAGAAAAAGTGGAAAGAAGTTGCAAACCAAGCGTTAGAACAAGCACTGGTAAATCTTGAAGCAATTCCAACTCCAGCCGGAGAAATGACAGTCGTTTTAGGTCCAGGCTGGCCAGGAATATTGTTACACGAAGCCGTGGGTCATGGACTTGAGGGCGACTTCAATCGCAAAAAAGTCTCAGCATTTTCAAATTCTGTGGGTAAACAAGTAGCAGCTAGTGACATCACAGTAGTTGATGACGGAACTCTGCCCAATTTGCGCGGCTCTATCAGCGTAGACGATGAAGGCACTCCACCCAGTTATAATATATTGATAGAGGATGGGATCCTAAAAGGATACATGCAGGATCATATGAACGCTAAACTCATGGGTGTAAGCCCAACTGGTAATGGTAGAAGAGAAAGTTATAAAGAAGTTATTATGCCGCGCATGACAAACACCTATATGTTGCCCGGAAAGTATACACCGAAGGAAATAATATCTAGCGTAAAGAAAGGTCTATATGCAGTAAATTTCGGTGGTGGGCAGGTTGATATAACGTCAGGAAAATTTGTTTTTTCATCTTCGGAAGCTTACCTAATAGAAAATGGCAAAATTACACAGCCAGTAAAAGGAGCAACACTAATTGGTGACGGTCCAACAGTGTTGAAAAAAGTATCTATGGTTGGTAATGACTTAAAGTTAGATCCTGGTGTTGGCACATGCTCGAAAGATGGACAAAATGTGCCCGTTGGAGTTGGTCAGCCGACACTCAAAGTCGACGCAATAACTGTTGGTGGAACTGAGATATAGATAAGGGCTAAAACGGATTCCAGCGCACGGCGCACAGCTGTACAAACATTATGATTTGGAAGCAATTGCCACCAATAGGGTGTCATCCCAGTGTCTGGGCACTGCCTTTGTGTTTGAGGCAAAACTGGCTATAACATTTAACACACTGCTTTCGCAAATAAATGTTCGTACAGTTATGTGTCAGCTACTTGGATGACACTTTTGTACTTGATGCAAGATTATATCTTGAAAAAATTAAGTTTTAATGCTATAAAATAATTGTAAATTTTGTCTCCGTGGTAGCTTTATGAATGTTGAAAGTAAAAAAATACACGATGCTAAAATAAAATTACCAATATTTCTTGATTATCAATCTACTACTAAAGTAGATCCCCGTGTTTTAGAGGTGATGATACCTTACTTTGGTGAGTTCAGCAATGCACACTCTCGCAGCCATTCATTTGGTTGGACTGCTGAAGAAGCAGTGGAAAAAGCAAGGAAACACATCGCTGATCTGGTGAACGCAGATAGCAAAGAAATTATCTTTACCTCAGGTGCAACTGAGTCAAATAATACGGCAATCAAGGGCGTTGCTCACTTTTATAAAAATAAAGGAAATCATATAATCACTGTCTGCACGGAGCATAAGTGTGTTCTGGATTCTTGTCGGCATCTGGAAAATGAAGGCTTTAAAGTTACATATTTGCCTGTTAAGCAAAACGGAATTATAGATTTATCAAAGCTTGAGGAAGCAATTACTGATAAAACAATTTTGATTTCAGTAATGATGGTAAATAATGAAATCGGAGTAATTCAGCCTGTAAAGGAGATTGGTAAAATATGCAGAAAGCATAATATATTTTTCCATACAGATGCAGCTCAAAGCTTTGGAAAAGTTCCAATTGATGTTAATGAGATGTGCATTGATCTTATGAGTCTCTCTAGCCACAAAATTTATGGACCTATGGGAATAGGCGCATTATATGTACGTAGAAAGAATCCTCGTGTTAGGCTGATACCACTAATTAGTGGTGGTGGACAGGAAAGAGGCATGCGTTCTGGAACAGCTCCAACACCTCTTGCAGTTGGTTTTGGTGAAGCGGCACGTATTGCTAGAGAAGAAATGAAAAAAGAAACAACTAGAGTGGAAGAATTAAGGGATATTTTGTATAACAAGATAAAAGAAGCGTTTCCTGATATCGTTTTAAATGGTGATTATGAAAATAGAATTCCTGGCAACCTAAACTTGAGCTTTCCCTATGTTGAGGGTGAGTCTCTCATCATGGCAATCAAGGATTTAGCAGTAAGTTCTGGTTCTGCGTGCACGTCTGCGTCTCTTGAGCCTTCCTATGTAGTACGGTCGCTAAATAATGGCCATGACCTTGAGCATTCATCAATTAGATTTGGCCTAGGCCGATTTACAACTAGAGAAGAAGTTTTGTATGCAGCAGATCTTGTTGCTAAAAATGTTGGCCGACTGAGAGAAATGAGCCCACTTTGGGAGATGGTACAAGAAGGAGTAGATTTGAACACCGTGAAATGGGACTCTCATTAAATGTATCCGTTCCAACTGCAAATGCACTTTGAAATTACTCTGTACCGTTCACACTTAATTCTTCAATCTCACTAATAGAAAGGCCAGTAAATTTGACAATAGTGTTGACATCAACATTGTTAGCCAGCATTGCTTTTGCGACTTCGATTTTTCCTTCGATTTTTCCTTCAATTTTCCCTTCCTCTTTACCGATTTTGATGCCTCTTTCTTCGCCAATTTGGATGCCTTTTTCAGTAGCAAGGTCAAGTCTGTATTCAAGAATGGCTTCTTCTTTCCGTAGATCCATTATTCTTTCTTCATAAGCTACTAAATCTTTTTCATTCCAGCTAAACCTGTCTAATTCATCGTAGGCTAACTTTATTATTGGTGCTTTTTCTGCTATTTTCCTTAAGTCTTCTTCCGTAGTTTCATCTGCATATTTGAAGAAAAATAACCAACGATCCACTATGCTTTCTAGCTGTTCTTCCTTATTCTTAGGAAATTTAGGTAGTTCAATAAATACAAATTGAAAATCTTTTAAGTCATGCTCATTGGTTTTCTCATCTCTTATAGTGTGGCTGGATATATAATCAAGCTTATCAGGAAATAAATTACAATTAGAGATAGCAATAAAGAAAACCTTCTTTAAATCAATGTACTTACCAGATTTATCAGCTTGCCTTGAGTAAGCCTTAGCAGCATATAGTTGAGCTCGTTTTTCGAAGCCTTTATCGCGAGTGAGCTGCATTTCAATCACATACCTAGCCCCACTAGAGTCCCTGCAAAGAACATCAACTATACTTTGCTTATCAGAGGCAATTTCAGGATCCATTATAGTACTGAGGAATTCCACTTCTTGTATAGTATTTATCTCGGTAAACCCTAAAATATCATTCAAAAAATGTATGAGAATATTCTTATTTTTTTCAGTGCCAAATATTTTTTTGAAGGTTAAATCCAGCTTAGGGTCGAGAAACTTAGATAAAGCCATAGCCAAAGTGCTTAAAAATATTAATAATTATACACTATTATTAACAATTATTCAACCATATTTTTGAAGATAGCTATGCCGCCGCGAACCGTCATACCGCCGCGGTATCTCTAGATCCCGCTAACAAGCAGCGGGATGACGAATTACTTAACCGTCATACCACCGCGAACCGTCATACCGCGATTCATTCGCGGTATCTCGGCATAGATTCCGCTAACTAGTAGCGGAATGACGATTGTGTATCGTGTTTTGCTAAAAATCACAGAATGCAGTCTGGTTACATTACTCTAGCTATACGCAACAACTTTACTTTCAACAATTTTGTGAGCAATAATACGACTTTCATAATCAATATTTATTATATCAGATAGTGAATTAATATCAGTATAACTACCAAAACTTTCCATTGTTGATTCCACTACCTCTACTATTTTTAAAAAGCCGATTCGTGACTTCAAAAATTCATTAACAGCTATTTCATTTGCAGCATTGAGCACAATACTGTTTGTTTGTGGAGCAGAAGAGTTTAACACTGCCATGCTAAGCTTTAGCGCAGGAAAACGCTTATGGTCTGGTTCTTGAAAGGTCAATTTTCCTTGCTTTGTTAAATCTAATTTACGATTTAAAGCTGATCTTTCCGGCCAAGATAGAGCATATGAAATAGGAATTGCCATGTCAGTTTCTGCAAGCACAGCAAAGTTGAACCCATCCTTATAAGTTACAATTCCATGTACTATTGACTCAGGATGCACTATTGCTTCAATTTTATCCGGGCTGATATTAAACAAGTTATGTGCTTCTATTATCTCTAGTGCCTTATTCATCATTGTTGCGCTATCAACCGAGATTTTCTTTCCCATATTCCAAGTGGGGTGACTAAGCGCCTTATCTACCATAACATTTCTTAATTGCTCAAGGCTATAATTTAAGAATGGTCCACCAGAAGCAGTAAGTATGATCTTTTCTACGCATTTGTCGTCATTTTGCAAAATTTGAAAAATTGCATTGTGCTCAGAGTCAATAGGGATTATTTGTACATTTTTTTCTTTAGCTTTTTTGAGTAATAACTTTCCACCGCAAACAATGCTTTCTTTGTTTGCCAATGCAATGACTTTGGTACCGCTTTCTATAACTTCCATAACTGGCCCAAGGCCTGCAATGCCAACTATTGCAACAACTGAGAGATCAACAGGTATGGTAGCAATATTTGTAGCACCAATTGCTATTTTTACATCTGTACCAAGTAAACTTTCTTTCAAATCTTTGTAAAGCCTTTCATCGGAGATAGCAACATATTTTGCATTTAGCAGTTTTGCTTGGTGTGCCAGTAGAGCAAAGTTCGAATGGGCACTTAGTGCTTCCACTTGGTATTCTTCTTTTCTCTTTGAGAGCAAATCTACAGTCTTTTTTCCAACACTTCCTGTTGATCCCAAAACTGAAACCTTTTTCACTAAGACAAACTCATAACAACAGCAACTTTTCTTATTAGGCCTTCTTCCAACTATTCAATAGTTTTTAAGTGTTTAACCAAGTTCATGTCCGTGGTCATCGCCAACAGATGGTGAAGGACCAGGTGAAAAAGATTGACCATGGTGATCACCTGCATCATGCATGTCTTGCAAACCATCAGCATTATGAGCTATTTCGTTATTGGCATGAGGGTAATCATCTGAGTGATGTCCATCATCACCATGAGCCATATCCATTTCTTCTGATGGCATATCTTCCCCACCTCCACCTGAAAAATATTCTGCAAGGCCTTCAAGAAGTTTTATGCCAAACATATTACCTGACTTTCCAAACAATGTTACTAGACTACTGCCACTCACCAAACCTTCAAACACGTTACTATAAGCAGCAATTGCTCCTTCATGAAAGTTGAACAACCATTTCATTCCATCGACAACTGTTGAAACAGAGTCACTATGACCAAGACCAAAACCACTTTTCTCACCAGCAGCCTCTTGGTGTTGCTGCTGCGCTTGCCATTCTGCAATGTTTGGACCTTGAGCTTCACTCATAAATTTTTACTCTCAACCTTAAGCTATTATTTTATCACAAATATTGCAAAATATCAATAGAGCTTTTGAATATAGCTAATACAAACAATTTCTGTCATCCTATATATAGCTAAACTGACTTACGACAATTTGAAAAACGACAAATTCGTCATTCCGCTACTAGTTAGCGGAATCTATGCCGAGATACCGCGAATGAATCGCGGTATGACGTGTTAGCTATAGGATCCAGTTTGAAAAAAATCTGAATTCCAATGTTCACTACCTTTTACAAAGTTAAAACTTAAAAATATGACTGTTAGCAATAGTGTATATATCTTTAGCTATATATAATGAATGAATTTTTTTATATATTCGTTATTAGTATTTTGTATTTCCTGAACAGTTCCATGGGAAATGATCTCCCCTTCATATAATACTGCTATTTTATCAGCTATTTTAAATGCGCTATGAATATCATGTGTAATCGTGATAATTGTAGGGTTAAGATCTCTAGATAATTTTATTATTATCTCGTTTACTATATCTGACATAATTGGGTCCAATCCTGAAGTTGGTTCATCCAAAATAATGATTTCTGGATTGTGTGCAATCGCCCTTGCAAGTGCCACTCTTTTTTTCATTCCACCTGATAGCTCTATTGGAAACATATCTGCTATGCTTTCCTCCAGTCCAACATCATTTAACTTCTCGATTGCTAGCTGTTTTGCCTCTTTTTTGCTGATATTAAAGCGCTTTTTATAATTAAAAGATATATTTTCCCACACTGTAACGTAGTCAAATAAAGCGGAATTTTGAAATAAAACCCCAAATTTATTTTTGCTTTTACTATTTATTTTAACAGACCCTGAGTCTGGAGCAAGCAAGCCGATAATTGTTTTTGTTAATACAGATTTGCCGCTTCCTGAGCCACCAAGTATGACTAATGATTCCCCTTTTAATATATCAAAATTTAGATCTTTTAGTACTGTCCTATCATCAAAAGATAAGCTTAAGTTCAATATTGATATTATGGGGTTACGCATGTATCAAAGTAATCATGTAGTTTGCTAAAATGATCAGTATGGACGATAAAACAACAGTTGATGTTGTAGCAACACCTACTCCTCGTGCACCTTCTTTGCAATGGTAACCGTAATAGCAGCTTGAGACAGAAATTATGGCGCCAAATACAGTTGCTTTTATTAGCCCAGTTATAAAATCATACGTATTAAAGAACTGAGCTGTGTGTTTAATGTATATATTTAAATTGTGGTTAAATTCGAAGACTGCAGTGATACATCCTCCAAATATTCCTATTAAATCTGCACATACTGTAAGTATGGGAAATACTATGATTGACGCTAAAATCCTTGGTGCAATTAAATATTTAAAAGGGTTGATGTTCAAGGTTGTAAGTGCATCTATTTGCTCGGTGATGAGCATTGTACCAATTTCTGCTGCAACTGATGATCCAACCTTTCCTACCATTATTAAGCTGATCAAAACTGGTCCTAACTCTTTAATGATAGTGATCGTAACAAGTTTGGGTATTATCTGTTCTTGGTTAATTAATGGGTCACTCAAGCTACTTTGTAAAACTATTGCCGCTCCTATAAAAACTCCAGTGAGCCCAACAATTGGCAGAGAGAAAAAGCCTATCTCTATAATTTGTCTTGCTATGTTGCTAAAATAATATGGTGGCACAAGGCAGTGGTATAGAGATTGAATAAAAAATATGAATGCACTACCAAGCCTTAACAAAAAATTGATAAAGTACCTACCAATTATTCTAACACTATTTATATCAAAAAAGCTCACTTTGTATTCATTTTAGCTAGAGGTTAGTCTTACTGATTTTATTAAAATTTTTATTAACTTTATCGCAAAGTATAGCTGAGATATGTTTTAAGTTCAACATACTTGATGTTTTAATTTAAAGCTCATATAGCTAACCCAAGAAAGGTTTCCCTACGTCATACCGCCACGGTATCCACAACTGTACGAACGTTGTAGTTTGGGAGCAATTCCCACCAGTGGGCCAGTGCCCAGACACTGGGATCCAGCTTCTATGCAACTTAATTAAAAACGTTTGTTTTAGCGTAAGACAACTACCTTTAGCTCATCAGCTCAGTTATAAGCAAAATTTCTGGATTCCAGACTGGAATGACATCATCTGTTGTGCAATTTACCTTCAAAAATGAATGTTCGTACAGCTATGGATTCATTCGCGGTATAGATTCCGCTAACGAGTAGCGGAATGACGGTTTTTCAAATTGTAGAGCCACTTTAGCTATAGAACTCAATTACATAAGCAAACCTTACTTATTTTACTATCCCTGTTTACTTCCTGTAAAAAACATGTTACTAATGTATTGTATTTTGTAGTAGAATGGAGGAAATTTTGGCAGTTCCAAAAAGAAAAAAGTCAAAGTCAAGGCGTAATATGCATCGTTCTCATCATGCTATTGAGCCTAAGAATGTTGTGGTATGTTCAACAACTGGGGAATTCATGTTGCCTCATAACGTAGCAGTTGATGGCAGTTACAAAGGAAAACGGGTTTTCATCAAGCAACAGGCAGAGTGACTATTATGATATGTTACCTACGGTCAATAATAATATAGTTATTGCACTTGACGCTATGGGGGGCGATTTTGCGCCTCTTTCCGTAATTCAGGGTGCTGGTTTTTTTTTAGACAACCTTGTTGACCCAGGCATTAAAGTTTTTTTTCATATTTATGGAGATAAGGAAGAAGTATCTCCTTTGCTTTTGAAATATAAAAAAGTAAGTAACAATTCTGAATTTACTCATTGTTCTGACAATGTCCTTGCAAATGATAAGCCATCTTTTGCACTGAGGCATCGTAAAGACTCAAGTATGAAAGCTGCCATTGAGGCAGTAAAAAAAGGTAAAGCTTTCGGAGTGGTGTCTTCAGGCAACACCGGAGCATTGATGGCAATTTCCAGATTTATTTTAGGAACATTACCAAACATTTATCGTCCTGCTATTGCCTCTATCTGTCCAACTAAGACAAAAAGCTTCGCTTTGCTTGACCTTGGTGCAAATGTTGATTGTAATGCCGACTCATTATTTCAATTTGCGTTAATGGGTAGTATATTTGCAAAAATAGCATTAAAAATTGACAATCCTGAAGTTGCTTTGCTAAATATCGGCACAGAAGAAGTTAAAGGTAATGACTCAGTGCGCGGCGCTTTTGAGTTGCTTAAAAACGCTCCAGGCATTAATTTCAAAGGGTATATAGAGGCAAGTGAATTTTTAGAGGGTAATATAGATGTGATTGTTGCTGATGGTTTTGTTGGCAATGTAATGCTCAAAACGGCTGAGGCAACCGCTAGTACCTTTATCAATCTAATAAAGCAGGAAGTATTCAATTCGTGGATAGCGAAAATGCTTGTTGGTATATTGTTAAAATCCAAACTAAATAAAGCTTTAACGCGTTTTAATCCCAAAATTAGAAGTGGAGCTATGTTTTTAGGGCTGAATGGTATCATCATTAAAAGTCATGGAAATTCTGATGCTATTTCTTTTGCCCATGCCATAAAATTTGCAGTAAATGCAATTAGTGAAAATTTAAATCAAAAGATAATTAACGGGGTAAGTCATATTGAATAAAAGTTTCATATTAAGCACTGGATCTTACCTACCAAGAAAAATGTTGAGTAACAACGAAATTGCATCGATAGTTGAGACGAGCGATGAATGGATAAGGCAGAGAACAGGAATAGTTCAAAGGCATATAGCAGATGAAGGAGAACTAACGTCAGATCTAGCTGTAAATGCAGCAAAAAGTGCTATAGAAAAAGCTAAAATTTCAGTAGATGAAATTGACTTGATTATAGTTGCTACAACAACTCCTGATAAAACTTTTCCTAGCTGTGCAACGATTGTACAAAGTAAGTTAAAATGTAAAAACGCATTTGCTTTTGATGTACAAGCAGCATGCTCTGGTTTTATATATGCAGTTACAGTTGCTGATTCGCTCATAAAATCTAACAATAGAATTAAATATGCATTGGTTATAGGTGCTGAAATAATGTCTAGGATTGTTGATTGGGAAGATAGGTCAACTTGTGTACTCTTTGGTGATGGTGCTGGTGCAGTGGTGATGAAATCAGAAATGGGTAGAAGCGGCATCATATCAACAAACTTATACTCTGACGGCAATGTGGACATACTATGTACGAACGGAGGGGTATCCTCTACTGGTGATTCTGGAAAAATATACATGAATGGAAGAGAAGTGTTTAAACATGCAGTGGATAAGTTAACAGCCTTAATAGAGGAAACTCTGAAATGCAATAATTTGAAAATTACTGATATTGACTGGCTAATTCCCCATCAAGCAAATATTCGTATTATTGAAGCAGTAGTAAAGAAGTTAGATTTCCCTATAGAGAAAGTGATTAATACTGTTGATAAGCATGCAAATACCTCAGCGGCATCAATTCCACTAGCACTTGATTATGCAATACAAAAATCAAAAATAAAATTAGGAAACCTGGCACTGCTGATTTCAATAGGTGCAGGCCTAACCTGGGGTTCTGTGTTGCTGCACTATTAGACTTCCTGCATTACCTCCTGTCATCCAAGTACCCTCTTTGTCATTCCAGTGCCTCTTTCTCCTGTCATCCCAGTGCCCCCTTTTGTCATCCCAGTAGCCCCTTCGGTGTCATTCCAGTCTGGAATCCAGTTCTTATTGTACATTCACCTGGTGTAAAGTTAAGTTTCCTGGATCCCAGTGTCAGCTACTCGGATGACAAAAAAAGGAGCACTGGAATGACAGCAGTCCTACGTCATACCGCGATTCATTCGCGGTATCTCTAGATCCCGCTAACAAGTAGCGGGATGACGGTTGTCGTTTAGCCATAAACATTAAGGAATTTACCAAATGAAAAAAAAGGCAAAAGAAACCCTAGTCATTGTCTATTTTCAGTATTGGCGTTTTTTAAGTCTTAAACACTGCAATTTAGCTGCTTTTAATTGCAACTAACTTACGCTGCAAACGTTTAAGAAATTTACTAAGCAGAAAAAAAGACAAAGAATCCCCGAGTTAGCTAGTCTTTTACTATCTCTGTCGAGTATTGGCATTTTTTGATGTCTTGTAACGCTTTATAAGCGCGTTCAGCTTATTTAGATAAAAATCTAGATGTAGATGAAGTTTTGTAAAGACATACAGTATCTATATACTGCAAAAAATTGAACATAAGACGCCGATACATTAAGTAATCCTTACCTTTTAATCTGCAGATTGGCGAAAGCAAATACAATAGCTTCAGTTTCATGATAAGGGGGCTGGCGAGGTTTGTCAAGGAAGTTTTTCTTTCCCGTGAATTCCCTTTGAGGTTGAATATTGAAAATTAACCGGAGAGTTGTGGATTACTTTGTATATGTCATAACAAGCCATGGCGCTCTCAGCAAAACCATTTAGTATTAATTTTAGTTTGCCTGAATAAATAGCTATATCTCCGATTGCATATATCCTATCTCTACTGGTTTTAAGTGTAGCTGGGTCGACAACTATGCGGCTATGTTCTAACTGTATACCCCAATTGTTTATTGGACCAAGATTCATTGACAGTCCAAAAAATGGCAGCAAAAAATCAGCGGATATTTCTTTTTCTTCCTTAGAGGCAATGTTTTTTACTATCACTGCGCTCAACTGCCCATTACCTCCTGCTAGTTCGTGTAATTGATATGGCACTACCAGTTCTATTTTTCCATCAATTTCAAGTGATTCTAATTTATTTCTAGTTTCAGGAGTGCAGCGAAATTCCTTTCTCCTATGTATCACATAAATTTTCTTCGCAACTTTAGAAAGTTCTACAGTCCAATCAGCCGCAGAATCACCCCCACCTGCAATGACTATAGTTTTGTCCTGAAAATCAGAAATTTTATTTACACTGTAAAATACAGATTTATTTTCATATTCTAATATACCACTTAAGGGTGGACGGTTAGGTTCAAACATTCCGTTACCTGCAGCAACAATAACGGCTTTGCATTTTACCTCTGTACCTATGTTCGTTATGACAGTAAAGCTTTCACCTTCGTTATTTGAAATCTTTTCCACTTTTTGACTTAAATGGTAAACAGGCTTAAATGGCGAAGATTGCTCCATTAGTTGCTCAATTAATTTTTGGGCAGTGATTACAGGATAACCAGGTATATCATATATTGGCTTTTCTGGGTAAAGAGCTGTGCATTGTCCTCCTGCTTGATCCAAAACATCTATTATATGACATCTCATATCAAGCATTCCCGCTTGAAAAGCAGTGAATATTCCAACAGGTCCTGCACCTATTATTACTATATCGGTTTTCATATTCAGATGGTGATCTATTTATAGATATTAGCTTTCTTTGCTAACAAGGTCAATTTACAAAGGGATGTATTTTTAAAAGATGTGGCTAGATTAGACAAGATTTCCAGCGTTATGAACCACATAGTCCAAATAAGCTCTAAAAATCAGCTAGCATAGCGAGATGCTGTGCGGACGGAATGGGATTCGAACCCATGGTACGCTCATCACGTACGTCAGTTTTCAAGACTGGTGCCTTAAACCGCTCGGCCATCCGTCCATTTCTTTTCTATCACAACATTTGATTTTAAGCAATCTATAAAAGCTTTACTTGCCCACGCAAAAGTTGCTAAACACACTACTCAATATTTCCTCAACATCAATAATTCCAATCACCGCACCAAGTTCAAATGCAGCAAGCCTCAAATCTTCAGATATCAACTCAATTGGATTATCGATATTAAAACGTTGTAAATGTTCCAGTGCTTTCTTCATGTGATTCCTATGTCTTTGCCGAGTGATTACAGGAGTGTCTCTATCATGCCCAAATTTTTCCTCTGCCTTCTCTTTTATGAGAGAGATCAATTTGTTTGTACCTATTTCCTTTAGAATAGAAATGGGTAAAAGATCTATGCCATTAATTTTTATATTGTGATTATTGATAACATCGTCAGCTTTGCTCAATACATAAATGGTGTCATTTTGGTCTGATGTCATGCAAGTAGCTGACACTGGAATCCAGCTATGAACATTGTTTTCAGCACATGTTTCTAGAATCCATTGTCTATTGCATAATTTGCAAGTATTTTTATATCTGGATCCCAGTGTCAAGCACTGGGATGACACCGTTTGTTGATTACAATATTTGCATAGTTGTGTGTCAACGACAGATGGTATATTGCCTGTGGCTTGATAATTGACATCGTGTCGTTGTTCAAAAGGAAATAGCTCTATTCTTAAATCAGCTTCAAAAGACCTCTTTTTCGCTCGACTTATACCTTCTAATTCTATTGGATCTGAACTTTCACGAATTCCAGCAGTATCAGAGAGAATGATTGGGTATCCGCCAATGTCAATATGAGCTTCAAGTATATCTCTTGTTGTGCCTGCATATTCAGAAACAATAGCAATATCACGCTTGGCTAAGAAATTAAACAGAGTTGATTTACCGACATTTGGTTCACCAGTTATTACAATATGTAAACCCTCACGCAACCTTTCGCCCCGTCTATTATCATTTAAATGCTCTTGTATCAACTGCACGAGAGATTGCACTTCATTATTAATTTTTTCCAATTCACTTTTTTCTGCCCAAATGTCCTCTGGAAAGTCTATATATGCTTCGATTTTGGATTGTATCGTTATTAATCTTTGCCTCCAATTGCTGTATAGTCTCTCCAATTCTCCTGATATCTGCTTAATCGCTTGTTTAGCTTGCATTTTCGTCTCAGCATCAATTAAGTCTGCAATCCCTTCTATTTGCGTTAAGTCAAATTTACCATTTAGAAAAGCCCTAAGTGAGAATTCTCCAGGCTTGGCCATAACGAAAACTTTTGATAATTCCTCCAAGATGATTTTTATAACTGCCTTGCTTCCATGCACTTGTAACTCTATAACGTCCTCGCCAGTGAAACTGTTTGGAGCAGGGAAATAGATGATTATTCCATTATCTATCAATTGACTGGAATCATCATATAGATCAACTAAAGTAGCAAATCTTGGTTTAATTTCTTTCTTAATATGAAAATGATTTAAAGCTTTAAGCGCGTAGTTGCCTGAAATTCTGATTACTGCAACTCCTGACTTACCAAATACGGTCGATAAAGCGAAAATAGTTTCATTTGTGTTTGTCATTATTTATATAAACTACTTAGCAATATTACACTTAAGAAACCAAAATACCTAAAAAGTCACCCAGGTGAAAATATTTATTTTGAAAACTGATAATATGATTTATAATGACTGACACAAGTTTTAAATATTTTATGCTCAAGAAATTAGCTTGGTACTGGTCTTTTGTAGAGTTAATTAAAGGGTTTGTTATTACATTAAAATATATGTTTAAGCCAAAGGTTACTTTGAGGTATTCTATGGAGAAGGGCCCTTTAAGTCCAAGGTTTCGTGGTGAGCATGCGTTGCGTAGGTATCCAAACGGTGAAGAACGATGCATAGCTTGTAAATTATGTGAAGTTATCTGCCCTGCTCAAGCAATAGTTATTGAAGCAGAGGAAAGAGAAGACGGTAGTCGCCGCACCACGCGCTATGATATTGATATGACAAAATGCATATACTGCGGACTTTGCCAAGAGGCATGTCCAGTTGATGCAATTGTTGAAGGTCCTAACTTTGAATTTGCTACTGAAACAAGAGAGGAGCTAATGTACAATAAAGAAAAGTTATTGCGTAATGGTGAAGTTTGGGAAGACGCAATTGCACTCAGGTTAAAAAAGAATAGGCCTTATTATTAATGTTCAGAGCTTATAACCCTGTTATCCATTATGATTTAGGGGCAGTGCCCACTAGGGGTGGTGTCATCCCAGTGCTTGACACTGGGATCCAGTAAAATTGATTGTGAACAAGCACACTATGCAACATTTTCAATGAAATTACAAAAAAGCTGGATTCCAGTGTCAAGCACTGGGATGACACCATTTGCTGTGCAATTTACCTTCGAAAATGAATGTTCGTATGGCTATGTGCGTGACACTGGGATGACACCGTTGGAAGAAGCAAACCGCCTTCAAGCTACATGTCCGTATAGGTTTATTTATGGTTAGGGTTACTTTTTCAACCGAACAAAAAGTAAAAGAATACAGTGGTAAAGTCACTGGCTTTGATATATTACAACCGGATGCTTTGAAAGAAGTAGTTGCATTGAAAGTAAATGGTGAGCTATATGACCTCTCACGTGAAATTGAAGCTGATGCAGAGATAGAGGTGATACAACTGAGTGACGAAGTGGGTTTAGATATAATAAGGCATGATGCTGCTCATATAATGGCGCAGGCAGTGAAAGAGCTATTTCCTAATACTCAGATTACTATCGGCCCAACAATTCAGGACGGTTTTTACTATGATTTTGCTACAGATCGTACCTTCACTACGGACGATCTTACCGCAATAGAAAAGAAAATGAAAGAGATTGTAAAAAGTAACCACAGATTTGTTCGAGAAGTTTGGACTCGCAAGCAGTCAGTTGATTTCTTTAGTGGTATAGGCGAAAAATATAAGGTTGATATTATCTCATCCATACCAGAGGGTGAAAACCTAACTGTTTATAGGCAAGGTGATTTTGTTGACCTATGCCGTGGTCCGCACTCACCATCAACCGGTAGAGTTAAAGCGTTTAAACTTATGAAAGTAGCGGGTGCATACTGGCGTGGTGATTCTAAGGGCCCAATGTTGCAGCGAATATATGGCACAGCATGGGGAAATAAGGATGAATTAAACGCTTACCTTGAGTGCCTCAAAGAAGCAGAAAAACGTGATCACCGCAAAATTGCTAAGGATATGGATTTATTTCACATTCAAGAGGAAGCTGTTGGGCAGGTTTTTTGGCATGAACAAGGATATATTCTATATAATGTTCTTGAGTCTTACATCAGAAAGAAGCTAATAAATAATGGCTATTTTGAGGTAAAAACTCCTATTTTAGTAAGTAAAGAGCTGTGGGAAAGATCTGGACATTGGGATAAGTTTCGTGAAAATATGTTTATTGTTGACGAATCTGAGAATAAAAAGTTAGCAATAAAACCCATGAATTGTCCTTGTCATGTGCAGATTTTTAATTCTCACACCAGGAGCTACCGTGATTTACCAATACGTATGGCAGAGTTTGGCACATGCCATAGAAATGAAAGCTCAGGCTCATTGCACGGACTGATGCGAGTGCGTGGTTTTACGCAAGACGATGCACACATTTTTTGTATGGAAGAACAAGTGAATTCTGAGACTATAAAGTTTTGTGACCTTTTAAAAGAAGTATATTCAGAGCTTGGATTTAATGAAATTTCTGTGAAATTTTCAGACCGTCCAGATATTAGAGCAGGTAATGATGAAGTGTGGGATAGAGCTGAAAAAGCGCTGCTTGAAGCCGTTAAAGAAGCGGGCTTGAGTTATAAACTTAACCCTGGTGAAGGTGCATTTTATGGTCCAAAGTTAGAGTTCGTTTTGAAAGACGCAATAGGCAGAAATTGGCAATGTGGAACATTACAAGTTGATTTCATTTTACCAGAACGTCTGGGAGCTTTTTATATAGGGGCAGATGGGCACAAGCATCACCCTGTCATGTTACATAGGGCAATTCTTGGGACTTTTGAGCGTTTTATCGGAATTTTGATAGAAAATTATGCAGGAAAATTTCCAGTTTGGCTTGCTCCAACGCAACTTGCTATTCTGACCATTACAAATGAAGCTGACGGTTACGCCACAGAAATTAGCAATATTTTAAAAGAACAAGGTGTGAGAGTCAAGACTGATTTGACCAATGAAAAAATTAGTTATAAGATACGTTTGCATAGTTCAAACAAGGTTCCTATATTGTGGATTGTAGGCAAAAATGAAGTTACAAGTAAAACTGTGTCAGTAAGAAATTTAGGATCGGAAAGACAGGAGTCTTTTTCTTTGGAAAAGGCTAATGAATCGCTGTTAAAAAGTATTAATTTGAATTAAGGGAGTTAAAGTTTGCAAGTTAAAAAGAACAATAAAAACAGAATTAATGGATTTATCACAGCTAAGGAGGTACGCTTAGTTGATCATAGTGGTGAAATGGTCGGAATCGTGCCAATAGAACGAGCTTTGGAATTTGCACAGGGTGTTGGTTTAGACTTGGTGGAAATTGCACCTGATTCAACCCCTCCAGTATGTAAAATTCTGGATTATAGCAAGCAAAAGTATGATATAAAAAAGAAAGCAAGTGAAGCAAAAAAGAAACAAAAAACATTAACTATAAAAGAAATTAAACTGGGTCCCAATATTGGTGATCACGATTACGGAACAAAATTGCGTCAAGCAAGAGACTTACTTGCCCACGGACATAAAATTAAAGTCACAATGAGATTTAGAGGGAGAGAGCTTATAAACACTGAAGTTGGACTGGAAAAATTAGAACGGCTAATTCGAGACACTGAAGATATCGCAAAGGTAGAATTGGCACCTAAAAGAGAAGGGAATCAATATTTTTTAGCTCTGGTTGCTAAGTAGCAAAACGGCTTAAGAAGTATAAGTAAAGTTAAATTATCGCTCTCTCTTTGATAACATGGCGAAAATGTCTTATTAATCCTTGAATCGGCCAAGCTGCAGCATCGCCAAGTGCGCAAATTGTATGTCCTTCTATTTGAGTTGTAAGGTCAAGCAGCTTATCTATTTCATCAGGCTTAATATCTCCTGCCACCATCCTCTTCATAATCCTCCACATCCATCCAGTACCTTCACGGCATGGTGTGCATTGTCCACAGGACTCATGCATATAAAAGTGTGATAACCTCTCTATTGCAGCTATTATATCAGTTGATTTATTCATCACTATTACAGCAGCAGTACCAAGCCCTGATTGTGCAGTTCTTAATGAATCAAAATCCATTTCAATAGTATCACATATAGATTTTGGAATTAATGGCACTGAAGACCCACCAGGTATTACAGCAAGTAAATTATCCCAACCTCCTCGCACTCCACCTGCGTATTTTTCAATTAATTCACGTAATGGAATTCCGAGCTCTTCTTCAACATTACACGGGTTGTTTACGTGCCCTGAAATACAAAAGACCTTGGTACCAGTATTATTTGGTTTACCAAGAGATGCAAACCATTCTCCTCCGCGATTCAGAATATCTGGAACCATGGCTATAGTTTCAACGTTGTTTATTGTGGTTGGGCAGCCAAAAAGTCCAACACCTGCGGGAAATGGAGGCTTCATGCGAGGAAAGCCCTTTTTTCCTTCAATTGATTCGAGTTGAGCTGTTTCTTCCCCACATATGTAAGCTCCTGCGCCCCTATGGATAAACACATCAAGATCATAACCTGATTTGCAGGCATTTTTTCCAATTAAACCTTCTTTATAGGCTTCCTCAAGTGCTTTTTTTAGAACTAAATATTCATTATAAAATTCACCCCTGATATAAATATATGCAACTGATGCGCTGATCGCTTTGCCGGCCAGGAGAATTCCCTCAAGTAACTTATGTGGCTCATATCGCAATATATCTCTATCTTTACATGTACCAGGTTCTGACTCATCTGCATTGACTACTAAATATGCTTTTGGGAGATTTTTGGGCATAAAGCTCCACTTAAGGCCGGTGGAAAATCCTGCACCCCCTCGACCTCTCAAACCAGATTTCTTTACTTCATCAATGATCTTTTCTGATCCTAAATCCAGTAATTCCTTTGTTTTTTGCCAGCTACCACGTTTTTTTGCACCCTCAAGTAGTGGAGTTCCTTTACCATTTAGGTTGGTGAATATTTTGTCTTGTTCTTTTAGCATGTTTTTCAAAATTTGTGAGTGATCCCGACGCGATTCGAACGCGTGACCCACTGATTAAAAGTCAGTTGCTCTACCGGCTGAGCTACGGGATCATTTCATTTTTCAGCTATACTAAACATCAATACAGTTTTTATCCGTTTTAATCAAACTAAAATTTTCATGTGTGGTTAAATAAATTATATAATATACTGCGTTAGTGATAATTTAGTTAAAAAATCTATGAATAATTTAAAAAAATTTCCAAAGGAAAACTTCTTGTTAATTTTCAGTTCACAGATTTATTTGGATGGTGTGACGTATAACGCTAAGGAGACAAAAAAAATAGAGAAGTGTGTACACCCTGCAGAATTTGTACACTATTTAGCAATAGCCTAATAGATAAATATTTCTTGCATTTCAGCCTGAGTGATTTATGCTTTAAGCAAGAATTACCTGGGGGTATAGCTCAGCTGGTAGAGCATCTGTTTTGCACGCAGAAGGTCAGCGGTTCGATCCCGCTTGCCTCCACCAGTCTATACAGCTCTAGCCGCCACAAAACCTGTCAAAGCAGCTTATTTTAATCTATGAGGATTTTATACTATTTCCCTGAAAATCTCTATTTCTTTTCGTAACTTTTCTCTACACAAGTAATGTTGGTTATTACAATTGTAATATATACTAACTTAACAATAAATTAATCAATAAATGTTAGAATACTAACAATTAATTTATTGGTAACGCCTATGAGTGGAAAAAAGCATGTTTTTAAGATGATACCTGGAAAAGAGGTGTTTAGAAAAACCCCGACTACAAGGATAAAGTGGCCTGAAGGTAATGATCCTACAATGCCTATTAAAAAAGTTGAGCTTGTATCGCTGGATGATAAAAACGATGTAGTACTAGGCTTATTGCCTATAAAACTTTGCAGCAGTTCTTGCCTAGACAGTTACATATGTCTGGAGGAAGAAAATGAAGGAAATCTGGTAGCCAAAGATTATAAAAGTGATTCTAACTTAGATTATGTAAAAAGTAACTATACATTTGTATATTACGGTAATGAGTTGGCTAAGTTATCATATACAAGAGAGCTTGTGCAGCCTTTCAAAACTATGTGTAGCAGTTCTATTAAATCAAAAAAATTGGAATACAAATATGTAACATGGGAAGATTCAGATACTGGCAACAATAAATATTATTTTTCAGACGAGGCAGGAAATATAATCGATTCACCTGACAATGAGGTATTACAAGACATTATGTTATACTACGGTGAGAGATATATAAGAGATGTGCTACTGTTGCTATCAAACGCGTTTACTAAAGTTTTTATTCAGGGCCTAACAGACGGCCAACTAAAAACTCTTGCCAATACTCTTAGTAACGAGCAACTGCAAAAAATAATTCCTGAACTGAGCTCAAGCCAGTTGCAGGCCTTAGCAGAGAACTTAACAGATGAACAACTCCAAGCTTTAGTGGATCATCTAACCAATCACCAGCTAAAAACCCTCGCTCAGGAACTAAATCCAGAAAAGTTACAAATAATTGTTCCTATTTTAAATGATACTCAGCTTGAAGCTCTAGTGAGAAAATTAAATTCAGAGCAAGTAAAAGAAATTTTACCTCACTTAAAAGTGGATCAGTTCAAAGCACTTATTAAAACTTTAAATGACGAGCAATTTACAGTGCTTGCAAAAGACTTGGCTGAGCACCACTTGACAATACTCTCCAAAGAATTAGAAGGTGATCAGTTGAAAGCTTTAGTAAATAGTCTGCAAGAAGACCAACTGAAAGACTTAGTTAATAAGCTTGATCCTGAGAAACTCGAAGCAATTGCTCAGGATTTAACTGATTCTAATAGGATCCAGATTATCATTAAGTCTTTAGTTGATAACCCAGACAAACTTCAAGCTTTTGCTCGCAATATGTCTAATGAGCAGTTTAAAGAACTTTTGGATAACGTAGGTGCAGAAGAGCTTAAAGAGATTATTCACAAACTGCCTTATGAGAAAGTGACAGCTGTGATTGGTGATCTCAGCAATCAAGATCAGTCTAAAGCTATTATTGATGCATTAAAAGGGAAACTTGATGAACAAAATGAAAAACAAAAGGAAATCCTTGAGCTGATTAAGAAACTTGGAGATTCTGCTGATGAACCTAAATGGGAGGGCCCTCTTCAAAACGCCAATGCTGAACTAATGGTAATGGAAGAGTACTTTCAGACTGGATACGAAGTATTGTTGAGCTAAATATTTATGGGTTTGAAAAGAGCTTTTTATATTTCTATAGTTGATTTTATTTGAAATTTTAAATTTTAATGAGGTAGTTTATATGGCCAATGAACCAAAAATTATAAGTAAAGTTACCCTTGCAAAACCGACAAATTACGAAACGAATAAAGATAAAAATGCGAAAGTTAGTTATACTCATAGTGTTATTGATAAACTGATTGAAAGTATGAATGACGGACTTGTTGTGCAAGTAAATACTAACTTGCATGGAGAACAAGAAAAAGTCAATCAACTGATTGAAGACGTTGGTAATGTAGATAGTGGTTTAGTACAGAGCCTGAATAACTTACAGACAAGAGTAAAAGAATTAGAAGACAATACCACTAGTGAACCAGATTGGGGTTAAACTGGAAAGAGTAATAGTCTCTAGGCTATTACTTTCTCCACATACCATTTCAATGTAGCTGAGTTGATTTTAAAAGTATAATTTTTTATAGAAGTTAATATGAGTAATTACAGTGTAAAAGAAAGCGAAAGCAACTTTGAATTAATAAGCGAAATAGGCGGAGATAACCCTAGAGTAATAGACGACATAGAGGTCAAAATTAAGCCTAAATCTTTTGAGAGCGATAAAGAAAAGAATGCATCGGTCAATTACGTTCACAAAATTCTAGATAAACTAATCGCAGATTTAAACGACACATTTGTTCCTAAATTGAATAATGAGCTGAAGGATCGTCAAGATGAAGTGGATCTATTGTATAAAGATTTAGATAGGCTTGAGATGATAGCTATAGAGGCTGAGAAGGATTATAAAATTTTGGAAGGAAACCTTAACAACCTAAAAGAAGAGGTTGAAAAATTAAAAACAGGAACAATTGGTGGTGATAATATGATGAATGGGAAGCACCAACTCACTCTGATATATTGTAGTAGTTAGGAAAGTCACAGCTTGCTAGCAGGCTGTTACTCTCTCTACATACTATTTCAATATAGCCAGATTAAGGAATCTATTTTAAAACTTTCGGCATATAGTTCTCATCATGTTTTGCAAACACCGTATCTGCAAGAAAGGTATTATTATCAGACATTTTACCTTGCACAACAACACCACTTTTTTCTGAAAACATCGGTGGAAGTATTCCCTGGTATTTTACCACAACGCTTTTGTTAAAATCTGTCATTTGAAAAACTACTTCACTTTCGCTCCGTATCACACTATCTTCAACAACCATTCCACCAACACGGATTGGCTTTTGACTATTTGGTAAAACTATTGCCTCACTTACTGTATAGAAAAATGAGATATTTTCTTTGAGCGTTGTTAAAATAAAAAAGACTATGCAGCTTAAAAAGCAGAAAATTCCTGAAGTTATAAGTAATCGCTTATGTTTCTTCTTCATTATTATCTTTCAGGCTTTCTAGAATTTTTTTACTTTTAGTATAGCAAGAAATGGTAAAAATTAGCTCTCCAACAATCAGCGTGAAACTAATAAGGTAAGCAAAAATTACATATGTATTCATAATGCACTGCCAATAAATAACTCACCTGCATCAAAATAAATTAAGCTTCCATCCTTTTGCTGCAACACCAATTTACCACTTTTATCTATATCAGCAAAAATTCCTTCATACAATTTGTCAGCTAACTTTACACTGATTTGCTCATTCATTTTGAATGCTTTTTTTAACCACATTTCTCTTATAGCATAAAACCCATCAAATAGCCATTGCTTTCTTAGCTTATTAAAATTTATTATTAATTCCTTTAACAGATCTATGTTAGACACAGACTCACCGTAATTGCTAATGCACGTTGTTCCTGGAAGTGGTGCATGACTGACATTAATTCCAATTCCTATAATGAGCCAATTCGAATTGGATCTTTTTTCAAGCAATATTCCGCTTATTTTCTTGCCATCAATAAGGGCATCATTTGGCCACTTATACTGGAGATTTAGACCATTTATAAATGACAGTATAGTATTTCCAACAGCAAGAGCAGTAACAAAAGTCAATTCTGTTAATTTGCTAACATCCGCAATTTTATTCACCAAACCCTTCTCTGTCATCCCAATGCCCTCTGATGTCATCCCAGTGCTTGACACTGGGATCCATTCTTCTTTTTTTCTAGATTCCAGCGTCACGCGCTGGAATGACACCGAAAGCTGGCTTTCATTCAGATAATCGTTAAAGAGGTTTATCACCAAACTCGCATAAAAATTACCCTCTGGAGAAACCCAACTTTTTCCGGTGCGCCCCCTGCCTTCTGTTTGTTTATCGGCAATAATAACGGTTTCATTTGATATTCCTTTATCAATTAAATCCAACGCTTCTTTATTAGTGCTTGAAACTTCTTTGTAATGATGAATATGAAAGCCCTCAGGGATCACCTTGTCAGCCCTTTAGTTCAATGAGTGAGTAAAGATCTTCTACATACAAGAAAAGAACGAGGTTGATCAGTGAAGCCACTGAAGTGATAATGAATAGACCCTTAGAATAAGCAACCTTATTACCACTAGCTTTATCAAAATACATAACTTTCATGATATTTAAATAATAGTAGCATGATATCACACTCGCTATTACAAGGATCAAGGACAGGCTGATAAAGCCAGAATTTATTAAACTTTTGAATATAAAAAATTTAGCGAAAAACCCAGCAAGTGGAGGTATTCCCGACATTGAGAGTAACAGCACAGAAAGATGAAATGCTACAATTGGGCGTTTCTTCCCTATACCAGATAAATTTGCAATATCACAATCGTCATCGTCAATTTGTACGAGATATGAGAATAGCCCTATGCTTGTGATGATATATATCACCAGATACATTAAGGCACTATCTGTTCCTGCTTGTGTAAAAATAGAAAGTGAAGCAAATATAAAACCAATGTGACCAATTGAACTGTAAGCAAGCAGCCTTTTTAAGTTTTGCTGACGTAAGGCCCCAAAAGCTGAGATAAGCACAGACAATGCTGAAACGTATAAGAAAATAGGCTGAACATAACTTTTTACATTTACTAACTCTTCATTCATCAATCGAATTAAAAATGTTACAAGTGCAGCTTTTGGGGCCGTAGAAAAAAACGCAGTTACTATGGTAGGTGCACCTTGATAGACATCTGGAGCCCACATATGAAAAGGAGCAATAGCAAGCTTGAAACACAAACCAATTAGGACAAAGACTAACCCAAAAACTATTCCATAAGTTATCTGATGGTTTTGCAAGAATGAACCGAGCTCAGAGAAATTGACTTGTCCTGTATATCCATAAAGCAGCGACATTCCATATAGCATAATGCAGGAAGATAATGCACTGAGTGTAAAATATTTCACTCCTGCTTCACATGAATAAATCGAATCTTTATTAAAGCTCGCAAGAACATACAAAGATATACTCATCAACTCAAAAGCTAAATAAAAAGAAATCAGACTATTTGCTGAAACCAAAGTTATCATGCCAAATAGCGCAAAAAGAATCAGCATTGAAAATTCATACTTATAGTCATATTTTGATAAATTCAGCATCAAAAGTATTAAAATTCCTGTGCTGAGAATTAACCCTTGGGCTGACCTGATGTATAAATTGAGTTTTAACAACGAATTAAAGAGAAAAATTTCATTGTTTTCTGCCGAAAGAATTAAAATAATCAAAGTTACCACTGTGCAGCCAAGTGCTAATAAGTTGATAGTTCTGCGGTTAAATATAATCCCAAGCAGCAGCAACACTAACGAGGAGATAATAGAGAACGTTTCCGGCAATATCTGTATATAATTCATAGCGCATTATATTTGACTAACAAATTTGCCATACATGGCTTCAAATAATTCAGTGCAAGGGTTGGGTAAAATCCAAGCAAAATAACAAACACTGCAAGCAGAATTAAGACAGAAAATTCTATGCTATCCAAACGGTTATTTAATAATTTAGAATAGCTAACCCCCCATATTATTTGCTTACATAAATTCAGCATATAAACTGCGCTTAAAATAGTGCCAAGTGTGATAAATCCTGTAAAAAACCCTATGCTCTTAAACATTCCAACCATAGCCAAAAACTCACCTGCGAACCCAGATGTTCCAGGTAGCCCTATTGAAGCCATTGAAAATAAAATGAACATAAAACCAAATTTTGGCATTGTGTTTACTATGCCAAAATATTTTGCAATCTCCAAAGTTCCAGTTCGAGTATATAGCATTCCAACACATAAAAATAAAGCAGCAGAAATAAGGCCATGACTAATCATTTGAAATATGCTACCCAGTACTCCTTCCTCACAAAATGAAAAGAGGCCAGCAGTAACGATCCCCATATGTGCTATTGAAGAATAAGCTATTAACTTCTTTATATCATCTTGAGCAAACGCAACTAGAGAAGCATATATCACCGCAATAATGCTCAGCACAACAACGAAATTTGAAAAATACAAACTTGCCTGAGGAAGCATTGGAATAGAAAACCTTAAAAATCCATATCCCCCCATTTTAATAAGCAAGCCAGCTAAAATCACAGATCCAGAAGTTGGTGATTGCACATGTGCATCAGGAAGCCAAGTGTGAAATGGAAACATCGGTACTTTTATTGCAAAAGAAATAAAAAATGCAATCCACAGCAATGACTGCACTTCAAGATCAAGGCTTGGCACTAATGTAGCTAATTTTTGTATATTAAACGTTCCAAAAATGTTATAGATGTAAACCAATCCAAGTAGAAATAATAATGAGCCAGTTAATGTATAAAGAAACAACTTAAACGTTGCATATACCCTGTGTTTTCCTCCCCAGATGCCAATAATAAAGAACATTGGTATTAAAACAGCTTCAAAAAACACATAAAAGCTTATAGCATTCAGTGAAACGAAAAAACCGACTACAAAACTCTCAAGCAGTAGAAACAATGCCATATAGGCTTTTAGGGTCGTATAACTCATTTTGCAGTTGTAGAGTATACAAATTACAAACAAGAAAGTTGTAAGCAGAAGGAAAAGCAACGATATACCATCTATCCCTATTCCAACATTTCTAATTGGGTAGCTGACAAACTGAAAGTCCGCATTGTTATAATCAAATTCTATACAAGCTACAATGCTAAGCAAAAATGGAAGTACAGCAAAAAATAGAGCAAGGAATCTTAAGTGTATAGATTGATGATTAATCCTGATTAAGGATAAAATCAACGCTCCTATCAGTGGAAGCAAGAATATACTAAGTAACAACACCTTCTATTTAATTCCAATAATATATAAAGCACCGATTATTAGAGTAACAAACATAATAAATGCATAATCAAATATATAACCAGTTTGTAACTTTATAGAACTTTTTGAACATTCATTAACCAACCTTACAACACCATTTGGTCCAAATGGATCAATAGCCTTAACATCAAACTTCCATAGAAGCCTAGATATAAACCTTATCGGTGCAATTATAACAAACTCATACACCTTATCAAAGTACCATTTATTCTGCAAAAACTTAAGTAAAAATTTACTCTTAATTTGCCTAATTACTTGATATTGGTAAATTAGGTACGCAAGTGCTATTCCACTTAGGCTTGCTAAGGTTGGCAGTAGTTTTATAAAGAAATTATGAACTCCATGCTCATCAATCATCACTAAACTTGATTTCCAAAACGCATTACTAGTTATGTTCAAAATATTTGCTCCCCATATTCCAGAAAATACTGATCCAAAAGCGAGTATCAGTAATGGTATAAGCATAATCTTTGGTGCCTCATGTATATTAATTTTACTTTGTTTTTGGCTGTGGAACACAAGAAGCAATAACCTCCAAGAGTAAAACGCTGTGAAGAATGCAACAACTAAGCTTATTACAAAAGCAAAGCTATCCGTGCTATAAGCATGTTCAATTATCAAATCCTTTGAATAAAAACCTGCAAATGGGAATATCCCAGAAAGCGCAAGAGATCCAATCCACATGAGAGCGTAAGTGCAAGGGATTTTCTTCCAGCAATTTCCCATTTTCTGAATGTTTTGCTCATGATGCATTGCATGAATCACATTGCCAGCACCAAGAAATAGTAGAGCTTTAAAAAAAGCGTGTGTCATTAAATGAAAAATAGCAACATTGTAAGCAGAAAGCCCACATGCCATGAACATATAACCAAGTTGACTGCAGGTTGAATAAGCAATTATTTTCTTTATATCGTTCTGAGTAATTGCAACGGTGGCTGCAAAAAAAGCAGTGAGTGCTCCAACGATAACTATTAATTCTCGTGCCACATTTGATAACTCAAACAATGGAGAACACTTTGCTACTAAAAATATACCTGCTGTTACCATCGTTGCTGCGTGAATAAGTGCAGAAACAGGAGTTGGCCCTTCCATTGCATCTGGCAACCAAACATGTAAACCAAGCTGTGCAGATTTACCCATACAGCCAATAAAAAGTAATATGCATATTATATGAGTTACTTTGAATTCACAGCAGAATGCCCTAATGTTCTGCGTGCCAAGAAGATCAGTTGTGTCAAAAACTTCAGTAAAATTCAAAGAGTGAAATGTATAATAAATAAGAAAGATTCCAATCAATAGTGCAAAGTCTCCTACCCTATTCACAACAAATGCTTTAATTGCTGCATTATTTGCAGAATATTTTTGGAACCAAAATCCTATGAGTAAATAAGAACATAGGCCAACCCCTTCCCAGCCAAAAAAAAGCTGCACGAAATTATCGCTTACAACCAGCACAATCATGCAAAACGTAAATAGCGATAGGTAAGAAAAAAACCTCGACTTCCCCTTATCATGCTCCATATAACCGATAGAGTAGAGATGTACTACCAGTGAAACGGTGGTAATAACAATAAGCATTAAGGATGAGAGAGCATCCACACTAATTGCCCAATTTACTTTTAAGATGCTCAATGAAAACAAAGGAAATAAACTCAAGTGATAATTTTCAGAGAAGGTGAGAAAAACATACCAAGATAAAACTGCAGATATTCCAATCCCTGCCGTTGTAACTAACTGACTTTTTCTAAAAAGTGCTGCAAATAGCGAACCAAAAAGTGGCAAAAATACTATTAATTTCAGTATATCCATCATACTTTCATTCTTTCATTAAATTTGCTTGTTCAACATCTATATTGCCACGGCTTCTATAATATACAACCAATATTGCAAGCCCAACTCCTGACTCTGCTGCCGCAACAGTCAACACAAACATCACAAAAATTTGCCCAACTATATCATTCATAAAGGCAGAAAAAGCAACTAGATTGATGTTAATCGCCAACAATAATATTTCTATTGATAACAATATATTGATTATGCTCTTACGGTTGATGAAAATACCGCACACCCCAACAGTGAACAAAATAGCAGCAACTATCAAAAAATGATTTAATCCTATTTCCATTCCACTCCTTTTCCAAATTTAGCCTTAACCAATTTTACAGATGAAGATTGCGTCAATTGCTTTAATACATTCTGTTTTTTAACTCCTTTTTTCTTGTCCTGCAAAGTAAGAGCAATTGCACCGACAATTGCAACAAGTAGCAAAATTCCAGAAAGATGAAAAGCGTACATGTAGTCAGTGTAGAGCAAATTACCGATAGCTTTCACGTTATTGGCATTATAGTTTATAACATTACTTATATTCAGCGTTGAGCTGCGGATTACAAAACTGATAATCAAAAAAAACACACCACACAATATAGCACCAAGAGTGAAATGCTTCGCAAAACCCTGGCGCAATCTTATGTAGTCAATATCGAGCATCATAACTACAAAGAGGAACAACACTGCAACTGCACCGATGTATACTATCAGTACCATCATAGCGATGAATTCAGCTCCAAGGAGAATGAAAAGCACTGCAGAGTTAACGAAGGTGAAAATTAAAAATAATACTGCATGCACAGGATTTCTTACACTAATTACGCATACAGCAGATAAAATGCTAAGAATTGCAAAAAAATAAAAGAAAAAAGGCATTGATACTTTAACTGCAACAATAGTTACTAATTTAAAGTGACTATCGTTGTAAAGTCAATATTATATTAAACGTTTGAAAACATTGTACTACAAAGCTCCAGCTCCATTTTAAATTATTATACAGAGCGCTTTCTAAGTGCTTAATCAATACACTAAGTCCTTAATTTATCAATATATAATATGTGTATGTTAGTAATTAATGGCGGCTCAAAATGTACAACATATTTGGTTATTTTAAAAGCAACAATAGTTCTAACGCACAAAGTAGCAGACTAGATGGAGAAAGTTATCAATACACCACAAGAGACTATATGACAATTTACTTTAATAACACACTAGCAAGTTTCAGTAGATCATTGAGAGAATTTAAAGAAAAAGCGTATGGATTTATGTATGATATCGGAACTTGGTTGGAAGAAACATATGAAAATCTCACTGAACGACCTGCAACGCATAATCGCTATACCCCAAAAGAAAAACCCCTTGTTGAAGTTGAAGAAATAGAAATGAAGGAACTAAACCGTACATATAAGCCATTCCAAACTCCACTTATCCACCCAACAAGCAGAAGTTCTGGTGCCAATACCTCAAATCAAGTTGTTGTTACTCGACATACACCTGAAACTACTAAAACAAAATAGATGTAAAACCTACGTTTAAATATGTAGTACTTGAGTGAAGCATTCTTTAACTGTTCTATTCAATAAAACCTTTACAATATTTCAATCATAGGTTTAACTTTACGAAGTTATAATCTATAGGGCTACGATGAACGATTATCTCTCACTGCTAAATCCAGAACAACAATCAGCTGTAACTAACATAGATGGACCAGTTTTGATACTGGCAGGAGCCGGGACGGGGAAAACAAGAACGATTACTTCAAGAATAGCACACATAATTAGAAACGGTCACGCTTATTCTGATGAGATATTAGCAGTTACATTTACAAATAAAGCAGCAAATGAGATGGTATCAAGGGTACTTGAGCTAACGGGCACAAACATACCATGGCTTGGCACTTTCCATGCAATTGCAGCAAAAATCTTGCGCCTGCACGCAGAAATTGTGGGCTTAAACCCCAATTTTACAATCATTGGTGTGGATGACCAATTACAGGTAATAAAAAATATTATCAATGAAATAAATCCTGATTACCTATCAGAAAAATGTAAGACCATTATGAATATTATTCAGCAATGGAAAGAGAAGTGCTTATTGCCATCTGAAGTGGAAGATATTCAATCATTTAGGCCAGTATATGTAACTGCACTCAAAGTCTATCACCAGTATCAGGAAAGGTTGAAATTCCTTAATTCTGTCGATTTTGGTGACTTATTGCTATATAACATACAGCTCTTTAATCAAAAGACCGAAGTTCTGTCCTACTACCAAAACAAGTTTAAATATGTTATGGTAGATGAATATCAAGATACAAATGCGATACAATATCTTTGGCTAAAATACCTTGCAAAAGAGCACTCAAATATTTGCTGTGTAGGAGATGATGACCAGTCGATATATAGTTGGCGTGGTGCAGAAGTTGAAAATATTTTGAAGTTTTCTGATGATTTTAAAAATGCAAAAACCGTTAAACTAGAGTGTAACTACAGGTCAACATCCCACATACTTGCAACTGCGTCATATGTTATCAATCACAATAAGACTCGCTTAGAAAAAAAATTGTGGACAACAAACATTGAAGGGGAAAAGGTAAATCTAATAAAATTATGGGATGGGAAAGCTGAAGCAAGGTTCATAAGCGAACAGATATTGAAACTCAATAAATACAGATTTAGTGACATTGCAGTGCTGGTAAGGGCCACTTTTCAAACTAGAGTTCTCGAAGAGTATTTTATAAAATATTCAATTCCCTACAAGATTATAAGTGGCGTAAAATTCTACGAACGTCAGGAAGTCAGGGATATAATTGCATATTTAAGACTTGTTACAAACAATAACGATGACTTAGCTTTCGAAAGGATAGTAAATCGGCCAAAAAGAAGCATAGGAGCTACAACTCTAAAGAAAATATACACGACTGCTCAGGATAACAAAATTTCTTTTTTTGAGGCAGCAAAAATATTAGTTAATAGTAATCAGGTAACCGAAAGAATTAAACTCTCACTCAACGATTTTTTAAATAAAATTAAAGCTTGGGAAGAAATAGTAAGCGTAAAACCACTGCATGAATTCGTTAAAATCGTAGCAAACCAATCAGGATATATTGAAATGCTTGAAAATGAGGAGGTAACAGGCTTAGCACGAATAGAAAATGTTAAAGAGCTCATCTCATCTTTAAAAAATTTCGATAATGCCACAACTTTCTTGGAGCATATAAGTCTGGTGATGGAAGTGGATAATATGAATAACGATGACACCGTATATGTTATGACTCTTCATGCAGCCAAAGGACTTGAATTCCCGTGCGTGTTTCTACCTGGTTGGGAAGAGGGATTATTTCCTCATCAAAGATCTTTTGATGACAAAAGTGGTAAAGCTTTAGAAGAAGAAAGGAGACTCGCATATGTTGGCATAACCAGAGCCAAAGAAAGGTTAATCATTTCATGTGCAGATAGGAGGGAAATTAACAACCAGTGGCAACCGATGCGCACTTCTCGGTTCATTAAAGAATTGCCAAGAGAAAATGTTGAGGTAATTAAAAGCAACATTGCCTACTGTTGAAGCTATAATTGCAGATAAACATATCTTACAAATCTGAATTACTTTAACTATATGTTTCTCCTGGCAAAAATTCTGTAACCGTTCACACTTAATTCTTCAATCTCATACCAATTTCTATTACATAACAAACAAATAGACAATAGAAGTGAGAAGGTTATACTAAGGCAGTATAATGATGGAGTTTTGGAATGGCATTGGTATCAGGTTGCAATTTTAGCTTACATTATGCCAATCTTTCTTCAATTGCTGCTCGCATAAATTCTGCCTGTCTTTTAGTTCTGCAGTGCACTATCGCATCATCCACATATCTTTCAAATGGTACTGTTGGGTGATTTTGTTTCATCCATATATCAAATGCATGGTGCATAAATATGTTTGAAATGATTGGGCTTATTGAACCTCCTTGCGGAACTCCTTTTTTCCCTAACTACCTTACTGCCATCTGCTTGCTGAATAGGGGATTTCATCCACCTTTCAACATACAGTATGACCCATTTGCAGTCTGTGTGCTTCTTGATAGCCTGCAGTGCTAAATTGTGGTCCAGATTGTCGAAAAATCCTGTAACATCAACAGCTTTCTTGGTAATCGTATCCTGTCTCCAATAAACAGCGGTTTTGCTATGTATCCTTGATCAGCAAAAAACTTACGTAAAGTTGGAGCCTTGTATTTAGCTTGAGTGAAAAGATTTAGAGCACCATCACGATCTTGAACACTTGCACTATGAACATCAGCCGCAATAATTAAGCCCACTGTATCTACAACAATATGACGTTTTCTACCCTTTATTTTTTTTCAGCATCATATCCTCTGGATCCCCTTTTTGAGTGGTTTTTACTGATTGACTGTCAATTATTCCTACTGAAGGTGTTTCATTTTTACCAAACATTTTTCTTACCTCTTTTACTAGCATATTATGTATTTTTTCCAATTTGCCATTACTACGTCACCTGAGAAAATAGTCATACACCGTCTTCCATGGAGGAAAATCTTTCGGCAGCATTCTCCATTGACAACCACCTCTCATTATATACCTTATTGCATTAATAATTGTTCTGATATTGTGCTTTCTTGGCCTCCCTATCTTTCCTTGTGCAACATGTGGCTCCAAAATTTCCCATTCCTTATCACTTATATCACTTGGATACAATTTTCCCTCCTATTTTTTACTTACACTATCATATTTTTTTCCTCATTCCTTTTTAAGACATACTCTTAGACAACTGGACGTCAAGCCTATCCTAGTGCTGCATATCAAGCTCATACTCAGTATGTAAATCTTTGACTAAAGCTACAGCGCATTCTTTTTGAACAATTATACTGATTTTGATTTCAGATGTTGTGATAGCAAGTATTTCTATCTTTTTTTCGCTTAAAACCTTGAGTGTGCGGTGCATCACTTCAGTGTTAGACATAACACCAATACCAATTATTGAAATTTTAGCTACATTATCGTTTATAGCATAATTTTCATTCTTATTCAGTAACTTTTCCATTAAATCAATATCAAATTTGGAGATAACAAAACTTGACCCATGTATCATATCAATTTTAACGTTTGCTCCTGCTATATCTCTTAAAGTACGCAAGTTATTTGCAAGGTTAGTGAAAGTTACAAGAGCTTCATTAGTGCTATAAGTTATTCCAGTAATTAAGTATCTCTCTAGTACATCCCTTTTGTGTAGCACTGTGGTGCCTTCTACTTCCTTAAAAGTGGATAGCACTTGCACTTTAATGTTATGTTTCATTGCAAGTTGTACTGAACGATTATGCAGTATTTTAGCACCAGATGACGACATTTCCAACATTTCATCGTAAGAGATAAATTTGAGCTTGCGTGCCTTTGGAACAATTCTCGGGTCTGCTGTATATATTCCATCAATATCAGTAAAAATTTCGCAAGTTCTAACACCAAAGGCTACCGCGAAGGCAACTGCTGATATATCAGAGCCTCCTCTTCCAAAAGTAGTGATTCTATCATCATTTATACCCTGAAAACCAGCAATGATCGCAGCAGTATAACCCTCAGCAAAAGATCTTTTCACACGTTCAATCTTTATTGTTTTTATTTTAGACTCAGAATAAAAATCATCAGTTACAATTGGTAACTGCCAGGCAAGCCACGATTTAGCATTAACTCCGATCGATTGGAGAGTGATAGCTAATAGACCGCAAGAGATTTGTTCTCCTGCTGAAAGCATAACGTCATACTCTGATAACTCTTGTCTATAACTTAAATTTGAGATTTGCCTAGCCTGAAAAACCATTTGGTCAGTAAATCCTGCAACAGCAGATACAACAACGATTACATTACAACCTTTCTCAATATCGTTTTTTATCAAATTTGCAACTCGGTTTAAATCAGTTAGCGAAGTCCCACCAAATTTTTTTATGATTATTTTGTCCATAGTTACAATATAACTCTCTTCTGAAGAAAAATATAGTTTTTGTAGAGATAGCAGCTTGCAAGCCATTCAGAAAAGGGAAGACAAAGCTATAGCTAACGCGTCATACCACGATTCATTCCATAGCTGTACGAACATTCATTTTTGAAGGTAAATTGCACAGCAAATGGTGTCATCCCAGTGCCTAGACACTGGGATCCAGAAGACTTAATTTCAACCAAGTGGCTGCATAATAAAGGCTGGATTCCAGTGCCAAGCACTGGAATGACACCCTCCCTTGTGGAAATTGCTCTCAAATCACAATGTTCGTACAGCTATGGATTCATTCGCGGTATAGATTCCGCTAACTAGTAGCGGAATGACGAATTTGTTGTTTTAAAATTGTCAGTAAATCTAAGTCAGTTTAGCTATATAGCACGAACTAAACCACTAAGCAGCAGAAGACCTTGCATGACCTCCAAAAAATGTTTTTACTCTTTCAAGATAAGTAAGTGGTTCTGCAGGAATTTCTATCTCGTCTATCTTATAAGATATTGCTGCATCTATGACTTCATCTGTTATTAATTCTCTTAGCCTTTGTTTTATTTGCCCTCTCCGAATATGTTCTCCATAGTCGTTATAAAACTTTACATATAATTCCTTAAACACAAATTCTTTTATAGCATCTCTTGTATAAGAAATGCCATCCTTTACTTCATCACTCACGCTGCTCAAATCCACCCCAGAACTTGGTGAATACAAATTATCAAAATTTTCTTTCAAAACTTTTATTTTATGGTAGTGCTTATCCACATATTTCTCAAGAAATCTTTTAGTAGCATCACTAGCCAACTTTCCTATTGGCTGAGGCTCTAGTTGAGCTGCAAAATTATTTTCCGCTTTAAGACCACTTAATGCATAAATGATACGGTTGAGCATTCCAGGACCACATTGGCGATTACTTTCCTCAAAGCGAACCAGTAATATAGACTTCAATAATTCTATATCTGCATTTTGCTTTCTTGCCGCAATTAAAACTAAATTTATAGCCTGTGTCAATGTCAATCCGGTTTGTGAATCTGCCCAATTTACCCACTCCCCAGTTTCATAACCATCCAATCTTAGATAAGGTTCTATCATTCGTTTTTGCTGACTTGTTAAACCGCTTATATAACTTTTAAACTCTTCATCCAACTCATTTAACGGCGTACCATGTTCTTCCTTTAATTTTTTGGCACATTCAATAACGCTTTGCTGAAAACTTCTAGTATGAACGCTCTGACTACTAGTACCCACATCACTTACATTAAACAAAAAGCTTAGCTGCTTTACATTCAAACCCAAAGGTGAAAAGAGTTTTACTGATGGATATTTTATTAACTCAAGAAGTGCTACTGGAATTAGCAGTGCATAATTTAACAATAATAAACCAAAATTAAATATAAGAAACCCACGTAGAGCTGATACCTTTGATGCAATATACAAAAATGGAAGCTGTAGGTAATATATCAAGTGTATACTGAAGAATAAGATTTTGTCCTTTAATTTTATTGTTGGATCTTTATAAACCTCAAACAACATGCTATTGCTATCAATATTGTTGTTTTTAAAGGAGGTATAGTTGTTTATGATCTTCTCTTGCAAGGGAAGAAGCATTTTATTCAGGCAAATAAACGCAGCAATAACAATAAAACCTGTAGCCAAAAATGCTAGTGCAGGGCTAGAAGTGCTTGTAGATAAATAGGCATAAAGACCATCAACAATTAAGTTTTTGTATAATCTTTCAAAGGGACGAACTAGAATCGGGTCAAGGATATAGTTAACAAGAAGATTTAAATAATACACGAGAAACAAAAGTGCAATCAAAAATGCAATAATACTACAAACAACCAAAAATGCTTTTAATCTCGGATTCATAACCCCCTCTTAATAATCTGTTAATATAATCTATTTTAGGAATAAATTGAAAAAAATGCAAGTTTTTATGTTAAAAGATCAATTGAAATTTCTGAGTTTAGGGTATATTGTTAATCTATTTAGATAAGAATTATTGTGTCAAATAAAATAGGTTTTTGGGCTATTTTTGCCTTAGTGATTAGCAGCCAAATTGGCTCTGGAATTTTTATGCTTCCAATTAGCCTTGCTCCATATGGCATGTATAGCCTTATAAGCTGGATAATATCAGGGCTTGGTGCTATATCTCTTGCTTTAGTTTTTGCCTCACTCTGCGCAAAATTTCCGGAAACGGGTGGCCCTCACGTCTATGTAAAGCATGCTTTTGGCCCTGCTGCAGCTTTTTTTGTTGGTTGGACGTATTGGGTGATCTCATGGGTTAGCACAACAGCCGTAATAGTTGTGGGTGTTGGTTATCTTACACCATTTTTCCATGAAGATATTCAAAACGTACATCTGTTTTTAGAGATGTTATTACTTACAATTATTACACTAATAAATTTTAGAGGAGTAGCTACTGCTGGACGTGTTGAGTTTTTATTGACGGTGATAAAAATTTCTGTATTGCTTGTAATACCTATAGCAGCATTGTTTTTTTTTGATAGAAATAACTTCATCATAAGTGAAGAAATATCAAATCTTACAACATCGCAGATTCTTGCCCGTTCTACACTTATTACTCTATGGGGTTTTATTGGAGTTGAATTGGCAACAGCACCTGCAGGGTCAGTTGATAATCCAGCTAGAACAATACCAAGAGCTGTGGTACTTGGAACAATCTCTGTTGCTGTTGTGTATTTTATCAACAATCTTGCAATTATGGGATTAATAAATGGCAATGATTTAGCAAGTTCAAGAGCACCATATGTTGACGCAATAAAAATTATGGCCTCTGGCAATTGGCACTTGATTATTTCTATAACTGCGTTCATTTTTTGTGTTGGTACTTTAAACGCTTGGGTACTAGCTAGTGGACAAGTGGCCCTTGGCCTTGCAAAAGATAAACTGATGCCACAGTTTTTTGCTCAAAGAAACAAGCACGGTTCTCCTTTCTGGGGCATAACAACTAGCTCAGTTGGAACTGCAACTTTACTAATCCTCACTTCAAGCAACAATTTTGCTAAGCAGATCACATCAATTATCGACTTTTCTGTAGTTTCATTTTTATTTGTTTACCTTGCATGCAGTCTTGCTTTTCTCAAAGTTATTGTGCAAGAAAAGAGTTGTTACAAATTTTTAATTGGCAGTATAGCAACAACCTTTTGCTGCTGGGTAATATTTGAAACTTCTGTGAATACCTTGCTGATCGCAAGCTTATTCACTGCAAGTGGCGTACCTCTTTATTTATTTTGGTATCGCAGAGTTTCTGTATAGCAAATGTTATGTATCTGTTCAGCAGAGTGGCAAAATAAGGTAGACGAGAAAAGACAACTATAGGAAGAAATGGGTGTCATGCCAGTGCGTGACACTGGCATCCAGTTCTTTCGCGCAGTTCCATCAAAAACGTTGTAAAGGATTAATCGCTTTCGTGTTTACCAACTTAGTGCCCAATCTGGATCCCAGATACTGTCTCTGCTGTCAAACAAATTATCCAACAAAATTACAATTAAATGGTTGATTATTTTTAAGAATACCAAAAAAGACATGCATTAATTTTCGCATTAACGCAAGAACTATGACTTTTGGACATTTGCCTTTACTTGCTAGACGCTGACAAAACTTTTGAAAATGATTATTATGGTTTTTGACTACTATAGCTGGCATATAAAGAGCTTTTCGAATACGCTCAGATCCTATTTTGCATATGCAACTTCTCTTACTTACTGACGATCCCGATTGATAATGTCCTGGATTTAGACCAGCAAAAGCTGTAAATTGTTTAGCATTGTCAAAGTTATCAACTGATGGCATTTCTGCGACAACAGCAACAGCAGTAAGATATCCTATACCTTTTATAGTCTTAAGGTTTTCCACCATATTTTTTAGATGTGGATAGTTATTTATATGCTCATTAATTTCTTTTTCGAGAACAATAATTTGCTCCTCTATTGCCAAAATTACTTTAGATATAGCTTCTTTGCAACTGGAATGCATATTTTTGTTTTCCAAGCGATTTGTCTGTTGCACCTTATCATCTTTTAGCGATTGCATGCAACGGTAAAGCTCCCTCAAATGCCTCATTTCAGGTGCAATGGGCTTCCAAAGAGCAGGTTTGTTGGCGATACAAAATCTAGCTATCATAGCTGCATCTGATTTATCTGTCTTATTTCTGAGCAGCTCACTTTTGCCAAAAGCTTTCTGGGTTTACTATACTGACATTATGTCCTAAATCGTGCATAAAAGTAGCCAAATCTTCTCCATACCAACTAGTTGCTTCAAGACATAAATGAGTAAGATTTGCTCCATGGCCATTGCACCAAACTACAAGTTTTGCAAAACCATCTTGATTATTTTGAAAGACTTTGTGTCGTTTTTTACTGTCCACTAACAAACAAACATCAAATTTCTTTTTTGAAATATCCACACCCAAAATAGCATTTACTTGCATAAAATTGCCTCCAAGACTATAAATAAACTGAGAGTTTAGACTAACCTTGTAATACGGGATATAATTCCAAAAGATACTGTTCAGTCTTTAACTCTATGGGAGGGAAGCAAAATCTGGCTTAATGGCATTAGTGTCGCATCAGCTTCACCCTCCCTGTGAGGTATTTTAGCTCTAATGCCTCACATCATAAAGATACAAGTGTCACGCACTGGGATGACGAGAAAGGAGCACTGGAATTTTTGTTTCAATATTTGTACATGAGCCATGCATCTGAACAGATACAATGTTATAACTAGAGATAATTTTTAAATGATTGATATTTATGAACTACGACTTTTCTTGTTGTCCACTTGTTCAACATTACCCTTCTCAAGTTTACTATCTACTTCTTTTGTGTGTTCATCATCTATACTAGTTTCATCTTTTATCTTACTAGGGTAATCTTCCTGCGATTTTTTATATGCTTCCATGTTGTCATATATAGGGTTACTGATGATTTCTATTTTTTCAGGTGTGAAAATCCTTGCTAAAAATCTCCTTATTATTGGTATTGACCTTAAGAGATCTCTTAGCTTTGAAGATTCTTGTCTTTTGTTTAGAGACTGTTGGTCTATTTTAGAGGTTTTTACACCATACTTTTTATCATCAAAATTTATTGTAGGCTTTCTTTTATTCGAAAGAACACTTTGGGCCTTTGATCCATTGGTTCCTTCAGGCCCTTGAGGTGTAGACATTGCAGGTTTAACCTTAGTTTCATCGTATTCCTTACTCATCTTTCATTTCATTATGTAATATTACTAATATTGCATAATAATAGCTAAATTACAATTAATTGCAAGGTAAAAATATTAAAACAATTGTAAATTTTGTCAGTAAAAATATAATAGAACTTTAAAATTAGAGGTTCATCTATATGAGATACAAAATTGCTGTTATTGGAGCAACCGGAAGAGTAGGGCGTGAGGTATTAAGCACGCTTGCTGAATTTCAAGATGAGGCGATAGATTGCGTTATTGCACTTGCATCGAAAAAATCAGAAGGGAAGAAGGTGAGCTTTGGTGACAAAGAGTTAACAGTTTTATGCCTTGAGGATTATGACTTCGTTGGAACTAATGTAGCCATTTTCTGTGCTGGATCTCATGTTTCTGAAGAGTATGTACCAATTGCAACACAGGCTGGATGCATCGTGATAGATAACAGTTCCCATTTTAGAATGAAAGAGGGTGTGCCACTCATTATTCCAGAGATTAATAAAGAAAAAATTATGGAATATAAAAACCACAACATAATATCCAATCCAAACTGTACTACAATACAGATGCTGCTAGTACTACATCTATTACACCAAAAAGCAAAAATAAAGAGAATCGTTGCTTCAACTTATCAATCAACTTCTGGTGCAGGCAAAGCAGCAATGGATGAGCTCTATGACCAGACAAAAAAAATCTTTATGAACGAAGCTAAAAAACCCAAGATATTCTCTAAGCAAATAGCATTCAATTGCATTCCCCATGTAGGAGAATTCATGGAAAATGGCTCTACAGAAGAGGAATGGAAAATGCAAGAGGAGACAAAAAAAATTTTAGAGGAAGATATAAAAGTTACTGCAACTTGTGTAAGGGTACCCGTCTTTATCGGTCACGCTATGGCAGTAAATGTGGAATTTGATCAACATATCACTGAAGAACAAGCTCGTGAAGTGCTAAGTGAAGCCGAAGATAGTGGAGTTTTAGTGTACAACAGGCGTGAAGATAGTGAATACATAACTCAAATTGATGTTGTACAGGAGAATGCTGTATATGTATCGCGTATTAGAAGAGACAATACTGTTGAGCACGGATTAAATATGTGGATAGTGGCTGACAACCTGCGCAAAGGCGCAGCATTAAATATAGTGCAGATTCTTGAGATTTTGATAAGAGAGCATTTGTCAATCAAGTGCATATAGAGCGCACGTACGTTGTAATTCGAAGGAAATTGTATATCACATGGCAGCGCGTGACGCTGGAATGGCTTTGTTGCATCGCTACTTATGAAAGGCTAACTATAATTAGGATTATAAGCAACTTATTGAAAATCTTGTTTTTTTTGCAATCAATCTGATCAAATTTAAGAATAGTAACTTGTTATTTATATTAATAAATTTAATTCTATTGAAAATAGCTAAAGCATTGAAATTCTTGAATTTTAGCCGGATTAGTGAGTGGTAGTGAAATTTCTTTTACTCAAATTTAGGTATTCACTGACCGTTCTTGTTATAAATACCAGAATAATAAGCTACTGATATTCTCCACCTTTTTTATCTTTAATCCATCATAGCTAGCGATGCAACAAAGCCGGCTGGATTCCAGTGTCAAGCACTGGAATGACACCATTTGCTGTGCAGTTTACCTTCAAAAATGAATGTTCGTACAGCTATGGAATAAATCGCGGTATGACGGTTCGCAGCGGTATAGTAACTCGTCACCCCGCTACTTGTTAGCGGCTGAGATACCGCGGCGGTATGACGTAGAAGCTATACTTTTATACTCACCAACTCAGTATCCAATCTGGATCCAAGTAGTCAAGCTATTCGGATGACACCCTCATAAAGTGAAATGAGATCCCGCTAACACGTAGCGGGATGACGGGAAAAGAGGTACTGGGAGACATCCTTCCTGGTAGACCCAAATCACAATGTTCGCACAGTTGTGCGTCACGCGCTGCCGAACACTGTATGGTTATACAAGAAAAATTAAGGCTTAAAAGGAATTTTAAGTATCAGGACTCAAGGTTTTTATTCCTTCTTAATAAAACATAAAAAGCCCCTTTACCACCATGTTTTTTCGTAGCTTGTTGGTAGTATAGAACCATATGCTGGATTTTAGTGTCATTTAACCATTTATTTAAGTTACTCTTTATAGTGTCTGTTTTGTTTGTTGCACTGCCGTATCCCGTAATTACCAATAAACATCTATTTCCTGCTCGATAATTTTTGATAATAAAATCTATCAATTTACAGTAAGCATCCTCTATATTATAGCCATGCAAATCGAGCTTATCGCTTATAAAATATTTACCCCTATCAACTTTTGATTTTGTGTTTTGGTCAAGACAAAATGATGAGTTACTATTATTGGTATTAAGAAAATTCCCTTGTAAGTCGGAGGTACCTTTATCAACCATAGACTTTATATTTACTTTATGATCAACTTTCAAAGTAACTTTTCCACATTTTATTGGCTTAACATTTTTTTGCCAATCCAACTCATCGTCCGACATAAACGCATTAATCGAATTGTATAATTTTACAACAATATTCAAACATAGTAAAATGTTGCTTATTCTATAAAAACCCGATTTTCAATAATACGATGAAATCGTCAAAAACTAATGAGAATTTTTGGCTGTATGGAAAGCACACCTGCATGTCAGCACTGAAGAATAAAAATAGGCGGTGTATAGAACTGTTAGTAACAGAAAATTTCTATAGAGAACACGAAAAAGAAATTAAGCAATATGCAAATAGTAAGGGCATTAAAGTTCGATTAGTAGAAAACAAAATACTTAATGACGTTTTACCCAAAGGTGCTAACCATCAAGGAATTGCTTTAAATGTTGCCCCTATTCTTTATAACTTAAGCATCGAAGAAGTAGCTGAAAGCTCAAACGACAGTTCTACTATAGTCATTTTAGATCAAGTCACTGACACGCACAATATTGGATCAATTTTAAGAACTTCAGCTTGTTTTAATGTCGACGCATTGGTTTTACCACATAACCATTCACCGAGTGAAAATGCATCTATTGCAAAAGCAGCAAGTGGGGCTTTAGATATTGTTCCGCTAATATACGTTACAAATATAGTAAAAACTATGCAGTATTTAAAAAAGGTCGGCTACTGGTGTTACGGGTTTGATTGCAATGCTAAAGAAAATATAGATGAAATAAAGAGTTTTGAGAAAAAAAGAGTAATTATTTTTGGTTCTGAAGAGAAAGGAATGCGGAGGTTAGTTAAAGAAAATTGTGATTATCTTTTAAAAATCCCAATGTCAAATGCAATTAACAGTTTAAATGTTTCAAACGCAGCAGCAATAGGCCTATATTCTATTTATATTAAAACAAATGCCAGCGCATAGCTGTTTATAATAAAAACACTTGATAAAAATATGGTTTTATATTATAATGTGTTAAGTAATGGATAAAAGGAGTTATATTATGTCTTATATGAGAAATGAACAGGATATTCGCTCTCAAGGCGTTTATTATAGTGCTGGGCTTAGAAGTTACCTAACTAAAGTATATAATTACATGGCTTTAGCTTTGGGCGTCACAGGGCTTGTTGCATTTTTAACAGTATTTTCTGGTCTTTTTCAAGTAATTTATTCTAATCCCGTTCTATCGCTTGTGGTAATGTTATCTCCGGTTGCATTGGTGTTCTACATGTCTTATAGAATTCAACACCTAAGTGCTCAGTCTGCCGTTACTATATTTTTCTCGTTCTCAGTGTTAATGGGGCTTTCCTTATCTTATGTTTTTATAGTTTATACTGCAGAAAATATAGCAAGGGCGTTTTTCATTACATCAATCATGTTTGGCTCTATGGCTTTATATGGCAATACTACAAAAAGAGATCTTACAAGTATGGGCTCTTTCTTGATTATGGGAGTTTGGGGGTTAATCATTGCGTCTATAGTAAATTTATTTCTTGGAAGTAGTCCTCTCCACTTTGCAATATCGTTCATATCAGTAATAGTCTTTACCTTAATGACTGCGTATGATGCTCAAAGAATCAAGGACGTTTATTATAAACATAATGACGGATCAGAAGTTGCTACTACTAAATTGGCAATACTCGGTGCAACTAATCTTTATTTTGACTTTATTAATATATTTCTCAATCTACTCAGGTTACTTAACTTGTTCAACAATAGGGATTAGATGTTTTCCTTTTTAAGGAAAGGCAGTAAGAATTCTATAGTTTTCTTTTTAGTATCTTTAGTTGTGTCGATGATATGTCTTGCATATGCATCGGTACCTCTATATAGCATTTTCTGTAAAGCTACTGGGTATGGTGGCACAATAAGAAAAGTAACTAACACAACAACAAATATAACTAACCAAAAGATCAGGGTCCATTTCAATGCTGATATAATGTCCGATCTACCTTGGGAGTTTAAATCAGAAACTAACTACGTTGACGTAAACATAGGAGAACAAAGTTTAGCGTTTTATTACGCAAAAAATCTATCTGATCAGCCTTCATTTGGTATGGCGGTGTATAATGTTACGCCTTTCAAAGCAGGTAAGTATTTCAATAAAGTTGCATGCTTTTGTTTTGAAGAGCAAATGTTGCTACCAAAACAAAAAGCAGCTATGCCCGTATCTTTCTATATAGATCCTGAGATAATGCTTGATAGTAATACAAAAGATTTGGGCGAAATAACACTATCATACACGTTCTTTAAGCTTAAGTAACAGAATGTTTGCAAACCGTGTCATTTCAGTAATCAATAGGGTGTCATCCAAGTAGCTGACACTGGAATGACAGGAGGTAACGCAAGAAGTCTATTGATTGTGAAAACAATAACTTTGCAAAATATTAATTGTTAGATAACATAATCAAAGTTTTTATCTTAATATTCATCATGGTTAGAGCTATACAAATTAAAAAAACTGGGGGACCAGAAGTATTAGAATTTGTAGATAAGAGTATAGGTGAGCCAAAAGGCGAGGAAGTTTTAGTATGTCACACAACTATCGGCTTAAATCGTTATGATTTAGAGCACAGAAAAGGTACGCGCAAAATTAAAAATTTACCATCAGTGCTTGGGGTAGAAGCAGTGGGAGTTATTGAAAAGCTTGGTAAAAAAATCAGTGATGGATTGAAGGTTGGAGACAGAGTTGGATATTGCACAGCTCCTCCAGGGGCATATTGTGAAAAGCGCATTATACACCAGAAATATCTGATAAAAATTCCAGATGACATATCTGATGAAGTTGCTGCTGCAGTGCTGTTTAAAGGTATGACAGCTCACTATTTAGTTAATCAATCTTATAAAGTTAGGCCTGGTGCTTTCGTGCTAGTTCATGGGGCTAATGGTGGTTTAGGACAAATAATATGCCAATGGGCAAAGGATAAAAAAGGTGTAGTGATAGGTTCTGTAAGCTCTGATGAAAAAATGAAGATAGCTTTACAAAGTGGCTGCACATACGCAATAAACTACAATGATAAAGACTTCGTTTCTAAAGTTATGGAGATTACGCAAAACAGAGGAGTAGGTGCAGTGTATGACCCTATAGGTTACGCTACAAGCAAGCTTTCTTTTGAATCTTTAGGCAGGTTCGGCATATACGTTTCCTATGGGCAGATATCAGGTAACGCTCCTATTAGTTTTTCTTTACTTAGTTCACGTTCGTTATTTGCAACTGGAACCTCAATATACCATTATAAGCATGATAGATTCACATTAGTGCTTACCACAATGGAAATCTTCGAGATGATAAGAAAAAAACTTTTAACTGTACGGATCAATAAAAAATATAAATTTGATGAAATAATTCAAGCACATCGTGATATGGAAAATAGAAAAGCGAGTGGGTTAAATATTATCAAAATCTCTTAAATAAATTAGTAATTTAAACTAACCATTCATTAAGTCATATCAACTAGAACTTCACATATTTAATTCTCCTTTTGGGGGAATTAAAAGCATATAGCTAAACTGACTTAGATTTACCGACAACCGTCATCCCGCTACGTGTTAGCGGAATCTATACCGCGAATAGACTTCTTGCATAACCCAAATTAAGTAGAAAAAGGTATCATCCGAGTAACTGACACTGGTTCCTTTATGACGGTAGTAGCCCCCCTTCTCCTGTCATCCCACCCCCCTCTGTCATCCAAGTAGCTGACACTGGGATGGCTTTGTTGCATCGCTCTTCGGATAGTAGGTAACGCACAATAAATTTATGAAGCTATCTCAAATTTAGCCATACCAATATCAGTGAACTTATTGAGCAAATAGCATTTAACAAGTAGTTCCTTCTCTCTATTTGTCTCAGATTTATTCCTAAAACTAAATCCGAATATTTGCTTTAATCTTGAGAAAAACCCTTCAATATAAGATCTTTTCCCATAATTTACTTCTTTTTTCCATTCTTTCATGCCATCTTCACCGTATAATTTTATTAACCTAATAGCAGCATTCCTGTCAGACATATAATCTATTTCTGGATGTTCTGCCGCATTGTTTATTGGTGGAATTTTTGTCTTTATATCATATTCGTTACACAACTTATAAAACTTGTGCCTATCACATGCTCTATCTGCATATAGTGCTTTTATGGCATGCTGAAAATCAACTTCTTTTAGCAAATCACAAGCTCCATAGTGATCAGAGTAGACACCGTTACTGTATTTTACAGCTATGGCTTTTTTGTTGTTTATATTCAACATTACGTGCAATTTTCTCGTTTGCTCATAGCCACGATATTTTCTGTCAGTGCTATTTTCCTTGCTGTGACCAGGAGTGTTGTTGTATATACTAATTCCTGTACTGTCTATAGCAATTTCGATATCTTCCATATTATTTTTATCAATTCTGCAATCATTTATCTTAATATTAAGTTTCTTAAACCTTCTTGATGCTTGTGAATAGCTGATAACTGCCAAATCTCTTCCTATTTGTTGCAAATACCCTTTTTAAACCCGACTGTTTGTCTTAAACCAATTCTAAAGAAACTGACGATTATATGCACCAAAATCACAACTTTATCACTATAAATATAGTTGCCGCCCTGCATTTTTGGACAATTCTCGTACCAATTTTCTATGGCGTCATTGATATAACAAAAAATGCTTCCTCTTTCTTGGAGAAATTTGTTATATTCATGGCAGTTACTGACTCTCATTTTTTGTGGCATATTTTTTCTTCAACAGTTAAATGGCTATTTATAATGAATTTTGTCAGTAACTGCCAGTTCTTTTCACTTGAGCGATGCAACAAAGCCCACTGGGATCCAGTTTCACCTTGTGATGGTGTCATGAAAGTAGCTGACACTGGTTTCCATCCAAGACGGTGTCATTCCTTACTATTACCCACAAATATAAATGGACTAAAAAGTAAAATATTACAATATTAAAGTTTGCAAATATTGAGGGTGTAAAATGGCAAGTAAAAGTAGTGAATGGGCTAAAAATGAATTTGGAGATAAAAGGTTAACTGAGCGATTAGTAAAGATTGCTGATATGTTTGACAAAATTACCTGAAAGTTAGATTAATCAAGCATGTGAAAGTTGGTCAGAAGCAAAAACAGCATAACGTTTTTTTCAAAATGAGAATGTAAAAGAAAGTGATATTTTAGCTACACATATTAATAAGACGGTTGAGAGAACAAAAGCTCACAAGAGGGTTCTTGTCATTCAAGATACCAGTTACATTGTATATAATAACCATAAAAAAACAAGCGGATTAGCAAATTTGTCCAGTTATGATACTGCAAAAGGTATTATAATGCATACAGCTCTTGCCGTTAGTATAGAAGGTTTGGTACTAGGGATACTAGATCAAAAAGTTTATTCAAGACCTGAAGAAACTGAGAACCTTAAAAAAAAGAGCGATCGCATTGAAGATAAAGAAAGCGTAAAGTGGTTGGAAACTTTAAGAAAAACAAATAATATTATTGATCCAACTCAAACTGAGACTATAACTGTATGCGATAGAGAAGCAGATATATATATGACTTTTTTGAGCTTGCACATAATCTTAATTCGGCAGTGCTAGTTAGAGCATGCAGAGATAGAGCAGTAAATAGAAAATCTCGATATCCTGAAAAAGGTGAGCAGAAGTTATGGGCATTTATTAAATCCTCTCATTGTGCAGGTACGGTAGAAGTTGAAGTTCCTGTAAAAGATAATAAGCCAAAAAGAACAGCACGTTTGGAAGTTAGATTTGGAAAGTTTATGATGAATCCATCTAAGAATAATATTAGGCATAAGACGGAAGAACTACCTAAATTACCACTTTATGCAGTTTATGTTGTTGAGAAAACTCCCCTTCCCTTAAAAAAAACCGCTAGAATGGATGCTATTAACGAATCTTTCAGTTAATACTTTCGATGAAGCTGTTGAAAAAATTAGTTGGTATCAACTATGTTTTTTAAAAATTTTTTTATTTGTGTAATTTTGCAAATTATATGGGCAATAAAAACCCGTTTGTCATAGAAATAGAATTTTATATCAAACAGCTACCACAGCAATTTCTGCTTAAGCTAATGAATATGTGCTTTAAGTCTGTGTGGACGCACATATTCATTAGCCAATTTCAGTTACCGTTGTGAAGATTTTTAAGTATGCAAATTAATTGCTTCTTTAAGTCTTGTATTAGCAATTACTATAATTTTACGCATTAGGGCTGTTATAGCCACCATCTTCTTCTTACCACTTTCAACAAGCTTAGAATAAAAGGCGCCAAGTATAGATTTTGACCTTGTAGCAGCCATAGCGGCTGTAAAGAGCTTTGAACGAACGTTACTTCTACCACCTGTAATCCTTCGGTAACCAACAGCTTTACCACTTTCTTTTGGATGCGGTGCAACTCCGGCAAGACTTGCTACTTCTTTTCTATTTAAGTAACCAAGCTCTGGCATTAAACACAAAAAATCTTGTGATAACTTTTTACCTATTCCAGGAACTGTTTTAAGAATTTTTTGGCGTTGTTGTAATTCGCGGCTTTCATCAATAATCTTTTGTATAGTATCATTGAGTTCGTTTATTTGACTATCGAAAAACTCAATGGTCTTTTGACAGCTTTCTTTTATATGATCATTTTCCGGTGCTTCAAGTCTGCATTTTTCTTGAGTTCTCATTTGCGTAATATCATCACGACGTTGACAAAGTGCAGCCAAAGTTGATTGTTCTGTAGAGGTAGGTACAAATAGAGAGATAGTTCTATGGCGTTCAAATCCATATTGAGCAAGAGCTCTTGCATCTGATCTATCAGACTTTGCTAAAGTTCCGTGAGATAAAATAAAGCTTTTTACTTTACGAGTATTAGCTCGATGCACGGCAATATTTTTGTCGGTAAGAAAATGTGATAAGCCAAGCTCATATTTCCCTGTATTTTCTAAAGTCACTAAAGCATTAGGTAGAATATCTGAAAACTCTTGAAATAATTGTTGCCAACCAGAAGCATTATTATCAAATTCGACAGCATTCTTCTGTTTGTGAATTGCAACGACATTTTTAAATTTTCCGATGTCAATGCCAATAAAATTTTGATAAGATGTAACCATAATAAACCTCGATAGTTTTAGTTAATTTAAGATTGTAAACGGGTGCATATATATGTCCCAAGCAACTATTCAAACGTATCGAGAGATAGGGCTAGCGTACCTTGATACCAACGGTTGTAATACCAATTTCCTTTCGGTCGCGCACGCCCGCTATTCCTAGTGAGCAGGGTTATCTTTCTCTCTTATCTCTTTTATATCACGTTTTTAACTTACAATTGCCTTAGATGGAAAATAGAGATATTACATAAAATTTTAAATCCGGTCTCAAAGTTGAAGAATGTAGGCTTGGAATAGCAGAAAGACTAATGAGATATCTAACAGTTATGAGTATTATTGCTTGGAGGATCTTCTTTATTACATCAATTGCAAGAGCTAACCCAACATTACCATGTACTACCTTATTAGCTGAAGAAGAATGGAAAGTTTTATACGTTAAAATACACAGAAAACCATGTCCAAGTGTAGTTCCCAACATAAAAGAAGCTGTTTCATGAACTTGGAGGCCATTTAGCAAGAAAAAATGACCCAAAACCAGGACCAATTACTCTTTGGAAAGGATATAAACGTCTCTTTGATTTAGCAGAAGGATGGCGACTTGCTCACGAACCTCATATTTGTGGGTAATAGTAAGATTTGATATGCTGCCAACACTTATGTTCAAATTAAAAATGTCATTTATGATACTAGCCACTTCACGCTTTGAGTTTTTGTAAAATCCGCTGAGTGCTGCAATTATAGACTTAACCCTTGGACCAAATGTATCTGGCGTAACACCTTCTGGTAACTTGCTACTTTTTCTTTTTCTGCATCTCCAACAACGACCATGTTCCAATTACTACATAAGGCCTAATTTCCGGAAGATCAACTTTTTGGTGAACATAAGGTTTTTCGCATATTACAAGCTCTCCTCCGCATTCGCAAATATTAGGCAACTCTATTTTTACTACTTTATCCGCTTCCATTGTGGCATGAAAATTTCCTTTATGCCCAACCTGATCGCCAACATTCCTTTCGCTTTTTGGCTTGTCCTTTTTTATTTTGTATAGCTCTTTTGAGCTGGGCAGGGATGAGTTTTTTGAATTTAAACCGAGCCTTTCCTTTAATTCAGCGTTCTCTATCTTTAAAGCTTTATTTTCTGCTTTTAAGTTTTCTATCTCTGCTTTCAGTTTTTCTATTTTTTGCTGTAAATTTTTGCAAAGTTCTCAAAGGTTTACCACATTACCTCACTTTTGCTCTATGATTATCTTTATTATCTTGCTTTGTCTACCTTATTCTACCACTCCGCTGAACGGATACAATTTACTAAACAGAAAAAAAAGGCAAAAGAAACCCTAGGGTAGCTAGTTATTCACTATCCATTTTTTAAGTTGGCGTTTTTTAATGTTTTAAATAGCGCATTTCAGCTTATATTAGGTAAAAACCTAGAAATTTTATAAAGACATAAGGTGCACATAGTGCAAAAAATTAAGCATGATTTACGCCAAATACATTAAGTTTTTTGTCATTAATCCACTGCAGAGATTGCGAAGATAAATAAATAGCTTCAGTGTTATAATAAGGGGGCTGGCGAAGCTTGTCAAGGAAGTTTTTATGATTTATCTAACGAACTTTACACTTGCTAAAGTTGTACCATCTTGGTAACTTTAACTGAAAGAAGTTATTTTTTATCCAATATGAAAAAAGCCTTTATATTCACATCCTTAATAGCAATTATATTGATAGTTATTACTTATTTATACAGAAACGACGGAACTAATGACTCACAAGTGGTAAATGTTTATTCATCGCGCAAAGAAGAATTAGTACGTACTTTGTTTGATGAATTCACGAAAAATACAGGTATTAAAGTACGTTACATCATTGATGATTATTCTCAGCTACTTTCACGAATGGAAAACGGTGGTGAAGCTGACTTATTTTTGACTGCTGATGCAATCAACTTAATTCTAGCAAAAAAAAGAGGACTTTTATCTCAAGTAGATTCAGAGGTTTTAAAAAGTGTTATACCTGCAAGATTTAGAGACAGTGAAGATTATTGGTTTGGTCTTACAAAAAGAGCTAGGATATTGGTTTACAATAAAGAGTCAGTAGACCCTAAGGACTTAAGTGCTTATGAAGATTTAGCAAATGAAAAATGGAAAGGAAAAATATTAGTGCGTTCTTCTACAAGTCCATATAACAGATCGTTAATTGCTTTTATGATTGCAAATAATGGTTTTGAAAAGACGAAAGAATGGGTAAGCGGAATTGTGAGCAATATGGCAAGAAAACCAAGTGGTGGTGATACTGATCAAATTTACGCCGTAGCAGCGGGTGAGGGAGATGTTGCAATAGTAAACAGCTACTACTTTGCGAGAATTCTTTCATCAGAAAATAAAAAGAATGTTGCAGACAAGCTAGGGGCTTTTTTTCCTAATCGCAACGATCACGGTGTAATGGTAAACATCAGTGGTGCAGCAGTAACAAAAAACGCAAAAAACAGGGAAAATGCTATAGTCTTATTGGAATTTTTAGTAAGCAAGCAGGCTCAAGAGTTATACGCTAAAAAAAACCAAGAATATCCTATTATTGAAGGCGTTGAAACTTCCGATATACTAAAATCTTGGGGAAATTATTCACAAAGTGATTTGCCTCTAAGTGAACTTGAGAAGCATCTTTTTGAGGCTGTTATGATAGCGGATGAGTGTAAGTGGAAGTAATCCCCAGCGCCACTAAACATTGGGATGAAAGATTTATGCTAATATACCTTACTCTTGACTCGCTGAACTTTTTCTTCCTTCTAACTTAATTTTGACTTTACTATCTTTTTCCGTTCTTTCACCAAAACAATTGCTGCACAAGAAGTCTATTGAAAAAAGGTAATAAGAAAGTAGAATAGGTTCAAGTAGTTGAAAAGGAAACTATGAACAAGAGAAGGAATTTGTTAAACATCTCAGACCTTACAGTCGATGATGTAGAAAATATAACTAAGTTGGCCAACCAGTACCTTAAAAAAGAAGTTGCAAATAGTCATATCTTGGAAAATAAGACAGTAATAAATTTATTCTTTGAAGATTCAACGCGTACACTTGCGTCTTTTGAAATAGCAGCAAAAAGCCTTGGAGCAAATGTTGTAACTTTGCCAATAAGATCTTCTTCTATTAACAAGGGAGAAGATCTAAAAGACATGATCAAAACATTAAATGCAATGAATCCTGATTACATAATAATCAGGCATAAAAGTAGTGGTATCATTAATACACTGGCAAAGTATGTTAACTGCTCGCTAATCAATGCAGGCGATGGAAGTAGTGAACATCCAACTCAAGCTCTTGCAGACTATCTTGTAATCAGCAATCACAAAAAGCAAATAAAGGACCTCAAAGTTGTGATATGTGGAGATATTCTGCACAGTAGAGTTGCAAGATCAAATATAAGATTGCTAAAAATGTTTGGAGCAGAGATAAACTTGGTCGCACCACCAACTTTGATTTGTAAGCATTTTCCTGAAGTAGATTCAGTCCATTATTCATTAATTGAAGGTATAAAGGATGCTGACGTAATTATGCTTTTGAGATTGCAGAAAGAGCGCATGAATAATAGTTCTTCAGAGAAAGAATATTTTTATTTGTATGGACTTGATTCACAAAAGCTATCATACGCAAAACCAGATGCGATTGTTATGCACCCAGGGCCAATAAACAGAGGGATTGAGATTAGCAGCGATGTAGCAGATTGTGTTATTTTACAGCAAGTAGAATTTGGATTGGCAATACGTAAGGCAGTGTTGCACTATTATAGGCCTTGCTAATATTAAAAGATGCTACACAACTAATGCAAAAAGGGGGGGCATGAAATGACAAGGCTTGTAAATGGTTTGAGAATGGCCATTAAGATGTTAAGGCCGAGGATATGGTGTGGAAGTTTTTACGAAAGCCTGAAGTCAATCAACAACCTTGCAGAACGGCAAATTAGACGGCTATCGTAAAAACAGCTTTTTCACCTGGTCGGAACATGGAGAAAGATTTGTGGAAAGAATGTTGTCGATATTTTTGACATCACGTCTCAATGGCCAAAATCCCTTCCAAAAGTTACGACTGCTTAGTTCTTTATTCATTCTCACAATCCGTGAACGGTTACAACCTAGATTCCAGTGGGCTTTGTTGCATCGCTAGCTATGATGGATTAAAGATAAAAAAGATAGGGAATATCAGTAGCTTATTATTCTGGTATTTATAACAAGAACGGTCAATGAATACCTAAATTTGAGTAAAAGAAATTTCACTACCATTTACCAATCCGGCTAAAATTCAAGAATTTCAATGCTTTAGCTATTTTCAATAGAATTAAATTTATTAATATAAATAACAAATTACTATTCTTAAATTTGATCAGATTGATTGCAAAAAAACAAGATTTTCAATAGGTTGCTTATAATCCTAACTATAGTTAGCCTTTCATAAGTAGCGATGCAACAAAGCCATTCCAGTGTCAGCTACTTTCATAACACCATATTACCTTAACAAAAGCAAATGTTCGTACAGATGTGCATCAGCTACTTTCATCTGCCACCTGCAAATTGCAATGTTCGTACAGTTATGTGTCACGCTACTTGGATGACACCGTTGAAAGAAATGAACCGCCTTTTCAAAATTGTTTTGAATAGAGGAATAACATTCACAAGTAAAATTTCATATTACCATTTTTTAATTTATGTATTATAATAAGCTTAATCTATAAGAAAAACAAAGTTGGAAAAGTTGGAAGAACTAAGCAAAAACTGGGTGATAAGAACGGGAAGATTTTTATCTTCATTGTTTTTTTTACTGTTGATTGCGCTATCAATACGTAGTTTTTTATTCGAGCCATTTCATATACCTTCTGGTTCAATGAAAAGCACCCTACTTGAAGGGGATTACATTTTTACTAGTAAATATTCATACGGTTACAGTAAACACTCCTTTCCATTTTCTCCAAACATTTTTAGCGGCAGGATTTTTTATACCCCTCCAAAGCGTGGCGACATAGTAGTTTTCAAACCCACAAGAAATGACAGCATCAGGTTTGTTAAGCGAGTAATAGGAACACCAGGTGACAAAGTGCAAATGATAGAGGGAGAATTATACCTAAATGATCAGAAAGTAGAGCGAAGGCAAATTGAAAGTTTTTTTGATTATGAGTCAAATCGTAACATACCAAGATATATAGAAACGCTTTTAAGTGGCAAGGAACATGAGATTTTGGTAGATGACATTTCTAATAAGCTATCATATAACACTCCGGTTTATTATGTACCTAACGATCAATTTTTCGTTATGGGAGACAATAGAAATAATTCTTTAGATAGTAGGTTTCCTGAAGTTGGTTTTGTACCAATGGAAAATATCATTGGGCGTGTAAGCATAGTTGGTTTATCATTTAAATTAGGAAAGGTCGATTGGTTACCATTTAATTTCAGGTTACCTGTTGCTTTGAGATTAAATAGGGTATTGCACAAGGTTGTGTAAGCTTTTTCTACCTATTTGTTAATTCACACAACTCTAAAGAAGAATTTTCTAACTCGGCGATAGTGTTGTTAATTTCATTCAAGTCATTGCCTTGTAAAGCGTTTTTTGCATTTTGTAATAGGTTTTTCAACTTTTGATCAGTGGAAAGGTTATTATTGTTTTCAACCAAGTGTATGAGTTTATTTCCATTAATTTTAGCACCTGCAAGGGAACGAGCCTTCATATCTTCGTCAAAACTGTTTATTGACTGGTTAACCATATTTTGAACATCAGCTTCACTCAAGCCAAAACTTGAATTTACTTTAACTGTCTGCTCAATTCCAGTAGTTTTTTCTCTTGCAGTAACAGTCAAGATTCCGTCAACGTTAACTGTAAATTCTATTTCAACTCTTGCAGAACCTGCAGGCAGTGGAGGTATACCTTTTAGTTCAAACTGCGCTAGAGATTTGTTATCCTCTATCATTTCACGTTCTCCCTGACAAACATGAATTTTCATTGCTGTTTGCCCATCAATATAAGTTGTAAACTCTTTTGTTTCTGAAACTGGCAGTGGCGTATTTCTTGGTATGATTTTTTCAACTATGCCTCCCATAGTTTCTATGCCAAGTGATAGAGGTAAAACATCCAGGAGAATATTCCTATCTTTTGAGCTCGAAGTTAAATCATGAGCCTGCAGAGCTGCCCCAATGGCAACTGCTTTATCTGGATCCACGTCATTTAGTACTTTATTTCCAAAGAGTTTGACTAGTGAATTTTGAACCAATGGTGTTCTAGTTGCACCACCAACTAAAATTACTCCTTTTATATTATCAATTTTAAGGTCTATGTTGCTTATAGTACGAGTGACTATATTGATAGTCTTATTGACCAAAGAACTGATTGCCTGCTCGAATTCTTCTCTGGTAATTTCGCACTCAAATGGCTTGCCGTTAACATTAAATTCAAAGATACCTATAGTGTGATTGCTTAGGTACTCTTTCACAGAGCGTGATTCGATAAGTAAGGAATTTAGTTGCTTAGCCGTCTTTTCTCTATACTTATCAATCACAATTGAACTCAGCAAATGATCAAAATCATCACCGCCGAGTTTGGTGTCACCACCAACCGCAAGGACTTGAAACACTCCTTGGTGCAATTTCAATATCGAAATATCGAACGTTCCGCCACCAAGGTCATAAACTGCATATATTCCACTGCTATTGTTCTTTTCAATGGAGTAAGAAAGCGCTGCAGCGGTTGGCTCGTTAACGAGGCGAAGAACTTCTATTCCAGCTAATTTTGCCGCATATTTGGTTGCGTTACGTGCTGAATCGTCAAAGTAAGCTGGCACAGTAATCACTGCTTTTTTTACTTCCAGCCCCTTAGACTTTTTTACCCTCTCACATAAAGCTTTTAATATCTCAGCAGAAATCTCAATAGGAGTAAGATACTTTTCCTCTGCGCATTTTATTCTAATAACTTTTTCGCTTTCATGATCTATTTCAAAATTGACGCCTTCTTTATTTAATTCTTCAACACTTTTACCCATTAAACGCTTTATTGAGTAGATTGCATTTTGACCGACATCGTAGCCAGTTTTCAATGTATTATTTTCATATGAAAGAGCAGAAGGCAGCAGTTCTCTTCCTTGTTCATCTTTAAATATCTCCACGTTGCCAGCTTTATTTACCATAGCAATCAAAGAATTGGTGGTGCCAAGGTCTATACCAAAAACTACTTCACTTGAATTTGGTTCAGAAATTTGAATTGGTTGCATTCTTTTTCACCTCCTCAAATGACTTATATAAATATTTCAATCTTAAGACTTGTGTAGCAGCTCCATCAAAATTCTTTACAGCAAAAGTGTTAATTAGGTTTTTAACGCAATCTTTTATTTTTTCATCAATCATCCTGCTTGCAAATTGTAGATCGTCGCAGTCCAGCAAATACTCTCTTATTTCCATTGATTCACTTAATATTTCAGAATTTAAGTGGTCCTTTTGGCTTTTCACATCAAAAAAATCCAGCAAATGCTCAGCACGCTTTAGCGGTGACTTTAGTATCTGATAAGCTCTGTTAATATTTTCCATGTTTTGGGACTGTCTTTCATTTATATCAGTCCTGCTTAGCTCGATATATTTTTTCTCTAACTCATCAAAGCTGATATTGAAAGCTGGTTCAATTTCAAACAATGCAAAATAGTTGCTAGACATGAAAACTCTCCCCACAACCACATTTTCCTTTCTCATTAGGATTTTTGAAAACAAAACCCGATGAAAATTTTTCTTCTACATAATCCATTTCAGAGCCAAGAATAAACATGACGGATTTTGGATCGATTAACACTTTAACTTTTTGGCCATCACTACAGTTTTCCTCAATTATCGACTCTAAAGGACGAGTATCATATGCATATTCAATATCATATTTTAAACCAGAACATCCTTTTTGCTTAATTAGCACTCTTATTCCTATTGCTTCTTCCGGTTTCTCAAGGTTAGCATGCTTTTTTTGATCCAATAAATACCTTATCCTTTCTACTGCTTCCGCAGTTATAGTGATAAGTTTTTTATTCTTTTTTACAGTTTCACCTCCGCCTACTTCTTGATATTCACCCATGTTCGTAGCTTCTTAATTCTTTTGTTTACTTTGATAGTCATGAATAGCAGCCTTTATAGCATCTTCAGCAAGTACCGAACAGTGTATCTTCACTGGAGGTAAAGACAACTCTTCCACTATTTGAGTATTCTTTATCTGTGTAACGTCACTGATGGTTCTTCCCTTTATCATCTCTGTTAACAAGGAACTTGAAGCAATGGCAGAACCGCAACCAAAAGTTTTAAATTTTGCATCTTCAATAACACCTTTGTCATTGACCTTTATCTGCAATTTCATTACATCACCGCACGATGGTGCACCAACTAGGCCAGTACCAACATTTGGATCATTTTTATCCAGAGAGCCAACATTCCTTGGATTTTCGTAATGATCTAAAATTTTCTCATTATAACTCATAAAATTACCTGTGAACCGCTATTCTACATTATAACATATTTAGGTTAAAAACTAAAGTAAAATACACTCAAAAAGTGTAATTTTTGTAAGGTAAAATTGTAGTTTTTGAGTGCATTTTACTTTACAAATTCACGTAGTGCATGTCATTCTTTATATTGTAATTAAGTTTATAATTTAAAAAGGAGTATCCCTTGAGTTTGTTTAGTAACCTTTATCAGGGCCTGTTAAAAACTTCTTCTCGCTTTAGCGACGGGGTGAAAAGTATTTTTTCTGGCAAAAAAAAATTAGATCAGTCGCTTTTAGATGAATTAGAAGAATTGCTAATTAGCATGGATATTGGTCATAAAACTTCCAAGTTGATTATCGATAGGCTCACAAGCATCAAATTTGACAAGGAAGTTGAGTATAATACCATCACACAGCAGCTAATGAGCGAAATAGAATCGATATTGAACCCTGCTGTGCAACCGCTAATTTTAAACAAAAAACCACATATAATAATGGTATGCGGAGTAAATGGTAACGGTAAAACCACGACTATAGGTAAGCTCGCATATAAATATAAGGAAATGGGAAAATCCGTTATGCTTGTTGCATGCGACACATTTAGAGCTGCTGCTAGTGAACAATTAAACATTTGGGCAGAACGTTCTGATTGCTTGATTGTTACTGGAGAGTACGGTAGCGACTCTGCAAGTGTGGCATATAGAGCTGTAAGTCAAGCTATAAAAGATAACGTTGATGTTGTTCTAATTGACACAGCAGGAAGGCTGCAAAATAATGTGAACCTTATGGAGGAGTTATCAAAAATATATAGAACGATAAAGAAATTGGATGACACTGCCCCTCATGACGTTATTTTAGTTCTTGACGCAACTACCGGCCAAAATGCTTATAGCCAATTAGAAGCATTTAGCAAAATGGTTAATGTTACCGGGCTAATCGTAACAAAGTTAGATGGCACTGCTAAGGGCGGAGTGGTAATTGGACTTGCAGAAGCTTATAAGATAAAGTTACATGCTATAGGAATTGGCGAAAATATAGAGGACTTAAGGGAGTTTACTAGCAAAGAATTTGCTGAAGCGTTATTTAATTGTAATTAAAGACTTCTCTTAATTCCCTTACGTGACCAAGCTTGATTATTTCAATATCATGAGAAGAATAGTTACCATTTTTAGGCATAATTGCTTTTTTGAATCCTAACTTTTGTGCTTCTTTTAGTCTGAGATCAGCATGCGAGATGTTCCTAATTTCTCCTGAAAGTGCAACTTCACCGCAGATTATTGAAGAAGTTGGCAGCGGTAAATTTACTATACTTGAAATAAGGGAAGCAGCAACAGCAAGATCAGCCGATGGTTCCTGTATTTTGAGTCCCCCTGCAATGTTTAGGTATACCTCTTTATCATGCAAAAACATTTTGCAACGAGCATTTAGCACCGCGATGATCATAGCCAATCTATTAATATCCCACCCAACTACTGCCCTTCTTGGGGTTGCCATATTAGTTCCTGCTATTAATGCTTGAACTTCCATTAAAATTGGTCTTGAACCTTCAATTCCTGCAAATACGGCGCTGCCAACTACTTCTCTGTCATGGGCCATCAGAAACAATGATGATGGGTTATCAACAGGCACAAGTCCTGCTTCAGACATCTCAAAAACACCAATTTCATTTGCAGGGCCAAATCTATTTTTAATAGTACGCAAAATGCGATATTGATTGCTATTTTCACCTTCAAAATATAATACCGTATCCACCATATGCTCCAAAGTTTTAGGTCCAGCTATTTGTCCATCCTTAGTTATATGACCAACTATTAAGAGAGAAATACCATATTGTTTCGCAAGAATGGTTAATTCATGTGCGCAAGTGCGGACCTGAGTTACAGTTCCTGGTGCTGATGTAATTCTGCTATCATACATTGTTTGTATAGAGTCAATTACTAAGAATTTAATACTTTTGTTTTCCTTTATTGTTGCTACTACATCAGTTAAAGACACTGTAGATAAAAGCTTAATTTTAGGTTCATTTATCTTAAGACGCTTTGCTCTGAGACTCACTTGCTCTAAAGATTCCTCGCCGGATACATAAAGACATTCAAAAGAGGAAAGTTGCACAACATTAGCTGCAATTCTAAGCAAAAGGGTGGATTTCCCAATTCCAGGTTCGCCTCCAATTAAAATGCTAGCACCTTGAACGATACCCCCACCAAAAACTCTATCTAATTCTTCTATTCCTGTTAGAAAACGACTTGGAGTGATAATTTCGCTACCTGATAACGTCTTTATTAAAATTGGCGCAGATATACTTCTTTTGCCCGTTTTTACTGCTATTTCCTCAACAATTGTATCCCAATTGTCACATGCAATACACTTCCCTACCCACCTACCAGTGCTGTGACCACAGGATTGACATACATATACAGTTTTCATCAAAGCCAAAATTATTTTGTTGTAATTGTAATAAAAATTAGCTGAATATGCGAAGTAAATCTATAGCTAACCCAAGAAAGGGTTCCCTATGTCATACCGCGATTCATTCGCGGTATCTCTAGATCCCGCTAACACGTAGCGGGATGACGGTTGTCGTTTAGCCACAAATATTTAAGAAATTTACCAAATGAAAAAAAAGGCAAAAGAAACCCTGGGGTTATTATCCGCTTTAAAATATTGGCGTTTTTTATGTTTTAAACGCTTGACAAGCGAAATTCAGCTGCTTTTAATTGCAACTAACTTACGCTGCAAACGTTTAAGAAATTTACTAAGCAGAAAAAAAGACAAAGAATCCCCGAGTTAGCTAGTCTTTTACTATCTCTGTCGAGTATTGGCATTTTTTGATGTCTTGTAACGCTTTATAAGCGCGTTCAGCTTATTTAGATAAAAATCTAGATGTAGATGAAGTTTTGTAAAGACATACAGTATCTATATACTGCAAAAAATTGAACATAAGACGCCGATACATTAAGTAATCCTTACCTTTTAATCTGCAGATTGGCGAAAGCAAATACAATAGCTTCAGTTTCATGATAAGGGGGCTGGCGAAGGGTGTCAAGTAAGTTTTTTGTTTCTATTCCCAATGTTATATGGTTATGTAAGAAGTCTAATAGCAAATTTTTAAGTTCCTCTTTAACTCTTTAACCAGCGGGCTCGCATGAGGAGAGGAGAGTAAAGGTCCTCTTCCATAGATATCTTCACACTTTTTTCTTCTTCTGTAGTTGGCGGACGAGTAAGAAAGTGAATCTTTGGTGCACCACTAATTATTGCCATTGGTGTTTGCTCCGCCCCTTCTCCCATAACTAAAACAGCAGACGTTGCCAACGCATCAAGAAGATTGACTTGTGTTACTTGCAGTGGTTGATCATAAAGATCTGGCTTGCCTATATAGGAATAAAATGGTTCAAATCCACACCAACCAAGAGCAACGCCCGTAACCCCAAGGCGCATAGGTGTTATGTTACTATCTGTAATCAAAATACCAAGATGTTTTATGCAGTGTTTTGTCTTGAGATAGTTCCATATTGATAGAGCTGTTTTCTGAACATCCTTTGGGTATAAAATATACATTTCATTACCATTTGATTCATCAATACCAGCAGATGGAATTAAGATATTGTCTTTGATTGTTAAATAGATGCCGTAAGAATTATGGTCTACATCAACAATTGCATCAGCTTCTCTTTTGATTAGCTCTTCTTTAGAACAAGCAGTTTTGCAAACCACTTGTTTTTGACAAATAGAAATGATTTTTGATGTGATAGCAAGAACAACTTCCTCTCCTAGCAACTCTGAAACATAGCGATCAAGAACCTGCTCTAATACTTCCCCACATTCAATGCGGTGGGTATAAATTGCTTTAACATGCATATTAACGTATTAGCCTACATATAGTATAATCTTTCGTTTTGGTGAGAATAGTTTTATGCCATCCATCAAGAAGTGTTAAGTTGAAATATACATCACCTTTATAGGGTTTGTGAATTTCTGTTATGATAAATTCTGAGATTAGATCATACTCCAAAAAAAGATGCGCTATTTGTGCTCCACCAATCATGAAGACTTTAGAATTACTTTGGATTGACAAAAACTCTTGCATAGAAGAAATAATAGTGCATTTTACTCCTCTGTTAAAACAAGAATTTAATTTGTTACGAGAAAAAACAACAGGGATACGATCCTTTAATATGTTTTGAGACATAGTTTCAAATGTTTTTCTTCCCATAACAATAACTTGTTTGTCAGTCACCTGACGAAAATGATCTAACTCACTTGGATAATGCCAGGGCAATCCATTATTTATTCCAATTACCCCCTTGGGATCAACAGCCATAATTCCGATAACTATCATCCCTGTAAAGCAGCTTGAGCTACAAAGAATCGCATGTGATCACGCACATTATGCACTCGAAGGAAATCAACCTTGTTGTGCAATGCAGATGATAAAGCAATTGTTTCTAAATCTCGGTTAAAGACAGGTTCTGTAGAAAAAGAAGAAATAAATGACTTTCTAGAATGACCAACCAGAACTTTGCAGCCAAAATTTTGTAACGTTTCTATACTGCGTAAAATCTGGATATTCTGGTACATAGATTTGCCAAAACCAATACCAGGATCAATAATGATCGAGCTTTGATCAAAACCTAGGGCAAGTAACCTGTTAATGCTCTTTTCTGCCCAATTATTTATGGTATCAATTGGATCAATGTCACTTGGGATAATGTTGTCACTATGTGGTGGTATGGAGAGTGAATGCATAATAACGATACTACATCCACTGCTAGCAATCGCTTTTAAGGTATTATCATCTAGATCTCCCTTCTGATCGTTTACCCAGGCAATGTTGTAGTGTTCCAAAACATTTAAAATAACGTCTGACCAGAAGCTATCAATGCTGACTTTAATGTCACCAACTTTCATATATTGATTAAGGTCATCAAGCACTGGTTTTAAGCGTGCATATTCTGCTTTTGGAGTTTGTATTGAGGAGCCAGGTCTTGTTGATTGAGCACCAAGTTCAACTATGCTTGCACCATCTGATAACAGCCGCAGTGCCTGCTTGGTTGCTTGATCTGCATCATAATAAAGACCACCATCTGAAAATGAATCAGGAGTAATATTAACAATACCTACAAGCTCTGGTGAAAGCGTAAAACTCCTTAAAAAGCAATCCTTAATGTTAGGGTTAATAGTACCAAACGTTTTGTTAACTACTGCCATGGGACTCAGCATTGCCATCAAGTGAAGCAAAAATGGTCTGTTTATCAATTCTGGGTGAGGAATCTTAAGGTAGGGTGTATCAAGTGTCAGGTCATCCCATAACAAAATATCCAAATCAATAACGCGAGGTGCCCATTTTTCATAGACCTGCGGGCGGCCAATGTCACACTCAATTTGTTTAAGGCCCTTTAACAGCTCTTCAGGAGAAGAAGAACAACTTCCATACACAACCATATTTAGAAATGGCTTATTCCACTGAGGTGGAGCATCATTTGGTAAAATAGCCTTAGTTTCCAGAATAATTGAAGATTTTAAATTTTTAAAATAGCGTTCCTGCAGTAACTGAGCAGCCTTTTGTAAATGGGAAAAGCGATTCCCCATATTTGAGCCAATAGAAATGTAAATCATTCTTGCAACGCATTACGATAAGTAAAGAAAACACCTCCATGCACACTGGGGACAGGTGGTGCAACTTTGTGAATAGTTACGCCTATAGAAGAAATAATAAGCTTTTTTTGCATCACAAGGTTATTAATGGTCCTGTATATATCATGAGTTAAATGCTCGATTAAGTTGAATTGCTTGCTTTGAACGAGAGATTGAATACTCTGAACTACCTCCAAGTAGCATATAGTATCCTCAAGCCGGTCAGTTGTAAGTCCTAAAGGGGGGGATTTAAAGGTAAAATCAATATTAACACTAACTAATTGAGAATGATACTTCTCTTCTGCACTATAGCCTAAATGAACCCAAAGCCGTAAGTCAGATATAAGAAGATTACATGCAGACATTGCATTCCAACATCACTGAGTTTAAGCTACTTACAACTACTAACACACGCTAGCATTCATCATTCCATCAAGAAAACCCCACAAGAGCCTTGCTCCCTTTTGAGCACCCTGCATAACTTTATCTTGCTCTTTTTCATCTAGATCTTCAATAAGATTTGCACATTCCTCAGAATGCCATTCATCAGCATGCATATGGACCGTAAAAAATTGAAGAGAACGCTCATCACTTATTGAATAGTGTTTTTTTAAACCTTCAATTTTAGACTTGGAAACCTCTGGAGTTTGACGTTCGTAAGCGTACAAGGCTCCAAGACCTGCTGCAAAACCTGATCTTACAATGTCAAAGTAACCATCAATTAATTCTTGTGTCTCCTTAATCTGTGCACTTTCACGAAGATCAGATCGCGCAACGCCAAGCCCTTCAGCAAAACGTTTCCATAACTCTGGATGATTTTCATCACCTTGTTCCTCTTCTATTAAATTACCAAGTAAAACCTGTCGCATTTTTAGATCTGGGCACAGAAAATGTATACCACTGATGTAACGAGGAAACGCAGCAACGTGGTGATAATATTCTTTAGCATAGGTTTGTAAAGCTTGCAAGCTTAAGCTTCCTGTATTCCATGACTGGTAAAATGGATGATTTAGTAAGTGCAATTCATCTAACTTGTTATTTAGAGACTTAGTAAATTCCATCATTTCCCCCATTACATTAATATATAGTTCATATACTATAGTTTTCTCATTGTTACGATCATGCTAACAATGGTGGGATTGGTAGGACTCGAACCTACGGCCAATTCGTTATGAGCGAACTGCTCTAACCGACTGAGCTACAATCCCTTTTATCAATATTTATAATACACACAAAAGCAAATTTGTCTATTAGCTTATTTCACTATCAACCCAACTTAGCAGATCATTTGTTGCACCAATTTTGCGTGCAATTTCCTTACCATCTTGAAATATAATCAAAGTAGGTATAGATTGAACCCCATACTTACTTGGCACTTCAGTCCCTTCATCTATGTCGAATTTGCAGATCTTAATCTTGCCTTTTCTGTCTTTAGCCAATTGTTCGATACGTGGCATTAGACTTTTACATGGCCCACACCATTCTGCCCAAAAGTCTATCAGAACAAACCCTTTATAGTCAGTGACTTCAGATTTGAAATTTTGATCATTTACCGATGTAATATCATCACTCATAAAATACCTAAATTTTTGTAAAATATAGCGTATCTATTAGCAGTTAATCAACTAAATTCTTACCGCAGAGCTTGAAAAATTGCCCTAAAGTGTTTTGCACAAACAAAAAACTTCTATTACATCTGGTGGTTAAAGATATCCACGTTTTCCCAACCCATTAAGTCTAACTCAATACGAGTAGGAAGAAATTCAAAGCACTTTTGGGCCAATTCTTTTCTATTTTCACGTTCCAGCATTAAGTCTAGCTTTTCCTTTATCCTGTGGAGATACAAAACATCAGATGCAGCATAACTTTTTTGTTTGTCTGTTAAATTTTCATTTCCCCAATCAGAAGATTGCTGCTGCTTATTTAGTTTGGTATCAAGCAGCTCTAAGCACAACTCTTTTAAGCTATGATTATCTGTGTAAGTGCGAACTAAACGTGAAGCTATCTTTGTGCAATAGCACGGAAGTGCCCAAGTTTCCAAGTAATAACGTATTATGCTCACATCAAATCGCGCGAAGTGAAATATTTTAGTTATATTTTTATCCTCTAATATTTTTCTTAAATTTGGCGCTGTATAATCGTTCTTGAGTTGAACTAAGTGAGCGTTGCCATCATTAAAAGAGAGCTGCACAAGGCATAATCTATCTCTGCTATGAAGTAGCCCCATTGCCTCGGTATCAACAGCTATAGACCTTATATCATCTGGTATTGAACTAGCTGGCAAGTCGTCTTTATATAAAAATATTCCCATAAAATTAATACATTTTTTGGCACAATTGAAAACCTATGATAATCAAAAATGAGTCTTAAGTATACGAAAAGATCATAGAAGGAACCACGCAAATTTATGGGCTCTCACATTTTTCGTGTACACGGGGTTTACAAATCGCTGTATATGCCTATAATTAAGTAAATTTAGGTTAATTTAATTGCGGGAGTAGCTCAGTTGGTAGAGCGCAACCTTGCCAAGGTTGAGGTCGAGGGTTCGAACCCCTTCTCCCGCTCTTTGCTTTCAAAATCATTTCGTCAAAAATCCCTTGACAAACTCCGCCAGCCCCCTTATCATGAAACTGAAGCTATTTATTTATCTTCTCTGTACAGATTAAATGACAAAAAAACTCACGTATCTGGCGTCCCATGTTTAATTTTTTGCACTATGTGCACCTTATGTCTTTATAAAATTTCTAGGTTTTTACCTAATATAAGCTGAAATGCGCTTATAAAGCATTTAAAACATCAAAAAACGCCGATTTAAAAAATGGATAGTGAATAACTAGCTACCCTAGGGTTTCTTTTGCCTTTTTTTCTGTTTAGTAAATTTCTTAATGTTTATAATTTAGATTAGTTGCGGCTTAAAAGCAACTGAATCGCGGTTATTAAACGTTTAGAATAAAAAAACGCCATACTTGAAAGTATAATGTAAGTAATTAGCCAACCACGGGGCTTCTTTTGCCTTTTTTTTCGTTTGGTAAATTCCTTAATATTTATAGCTAAGAGAGCCCAAGAGAGGTGTCATTCCAGCGCGTGACGCTGGAATCCCAAAAAAAGGATGATGTCATCCCAGTGCTTGACACTGGGATGGCTTTGTTGCATCGCTCAAGTGAAAAGAACTGGCAGTTACTGACAAAATTCATTATAAATAGCCATTTAACTGTTGAAGAAAAAATATGCCACAAAAAATGAGAGTCAGTAACTGCCATGAATATAACAAATTTCTCCAAGAAAGAGGAAGCATTTTTTGTTATATCAATGACGCCATAGAAAATTGGTACGAGAATTGTCCAAAAATGCAGGGCGGCAACTATATTTATAGTGATAAAGTTGTGATTTTGGTGCATATAATCGTCAGTTTCTTTAGAATTGGTTTAAGACAAACAGTCGGGTTTAAAAAGGGTATTTGCAACAAATAGGAAGAGATTTGGCAGTTATCAGCTATTCACAAGCATCAAGAAGGTTTAAGAAACTTAATATTAAGATAAATGATTGCAGAATTGATAAAAATATAGCTCTTTCCATAAAAGTCCGGATGTGATAGGATAAGGGTAGATGATGATAAGGAGGTTGAATGCCAGCAGCATATAGTTATGATTTAAGAAAAAAAGCAATGGAAGCGCTAGACGAAGGAGAAAGCAGAGAAACAGTGGCAGCAAAGAAGAAAAGAAACAGGAGACTTTCAATCAAAAAAACTTGGAAATGGGGGTTACAATCACAAAATTACCGACTGGGATACCTTTGCCAAATTTGCCAGAGAACACGGAGGAAAGACTCTATCGGAAATGGCTAAACTTTGGAACAACGTTAGTATCCAAACGATCTATCGAGCCCTTAAAAAAATTGGATTTACGCGCAAAAAAAGACATATGGATACAAGGAAAGAAACGAAGAAAAACGTGCTGAATTTTTGAAAATTATAGCGACAAAAGAACCTAAAAACTTAGTGTATATAGATGAGTCTGGCATTGATAACACCGAACTACGGATATTGCCAGAAAGGACAGCGGTTTTATGCCTTAAAATCTGGAAAGAAGACTCAACGAATCAGTATGGTTGCAGCCTTAAGTGGAAGAAAGATAGTTGTTCCGTTAACCTTTGAAGGCCACTGTAATATGGATGTTTTTAATGGATGGTTTGAGCAATTTTTGACACCGATCTTGGAACCTGGACAGACTGACCTTACCCAGAAAAAGTGGAGAGAAAGAAAGGAGTTTTTTCGGGTAAAATAAAATTTTGGAGGATTAGAAATGGCAAGAGAATATACGGCAGAATTCAAATTGGAAGTTGTTAAGCTGGCAAATGAACAAAGAAAGGTAGGTCAACCAGTTGCAAAAGTAGCAAGAGATCTAGGAATAAGGGATAGTGTATTAGGAAAATGGATGAAGAAATATAACGAAAAAAAGTCAGCGGCAAATGCATTTCCAGATGTAGCACCTTATGACAAAGAGAGATTTGATTTACAGAAAGAGTTAGCAAAAGTAACAAGAGAAAGAGACATTTTAAAAAAAGCCCTGGCCAGTCAAAAAGAGTAAAATATTTTTTCATAAAAGAGCATAGTAAGAGGTTGTCCGGAAACTAGTAAATTCAAGCATATTCCCTCTTTAACATAACCCTACTCATAGCTAGGTATATGAAATTCTCAGTGGATGTTGTGAGTAAATCATACTCCTTCGATAGCCTTCTATTCCTATTAACCCAAGCAAAAGTCCTTTCTACAACCCATCTTCTTGGCTGTACTTTAAACCCTTGTTCTCTTGTTGGTAGTAGCTCAGGTGGCGTATCTTTGTGCACCCAAAATCTACATGGAGGCCTTTTAACAATTTCAATATCTATGTCATATTCTTCCTTTATGTGATTCTTTAAATTTCTTCCTTGGTATCCCATGTCAGCCCACATTTTTTTAACTTTAGTATATTTTGTTCTCATATTGTTTAATGCTATTTTAATACCATCTCTATCATTTTCGTTAGCAGCGCCTACGTAACAACCTAGTATAAAACCCTGAGTGTCTGTAATTATATGCCTTTTTCTACCCTTTACTTTTTTACTTCCATCATAGCCTTTGATCCCCCCTTTTCTGTAGTCTTTACAGATTGACTATCTACTATACAGGCACTCGGCTGCTCATTCCTTCCTATTTTTCTTCTACTATATTTTGTAATTTCATAATTCATTTTCTCAAAAATTCCCTGCTTCTTCCATTGCCTGAACTGCTCATACACAGTCTTCCATAGCGGAAAATCATTTGGTAAATACCGCCATTGACACCCTGTACGCAATACATAGAAAATTGCTTCTAATATTTCTTTTTTGCTATACTTTGGCGGCCTTCCTCCTTTCTTGTATGATACTCTGAAGTGTTTTTCTATTCTTGCCCATTCCCTTTCGCTTAGATCTGTTGGATACTTTTTTCTCATCTTTACCCCGTACTAAAATTTCAGATATTATAGCCTTTTACTTGTTTCCGGACAACCTCTAATATGGAAGATATCGAAATTGCTATAGACAGTACAGGAATTAGTATATACAACAACACTCCTGGTCACAGCAAGGAAAATAGCACTGACAGAAAATATCGTGGCTATGAGCAAACGAGAAAATTGCACGTAATGTTGAATATAAACAACAAAAAAGCCATAGCTGTAAAATACAGTAACGGTGTCTACTCTGATCACTATGGAGCTTGTGATTTGCTAAAAGAAGTTGATTTTCAGCATGCCATAAAAGCACTATATGCAGATAGAGCATGTGATAGGCACAAGTTTTATAAGTTGTGTAACGAATATGATATAAAGACAAAAATTCCACCAATAAACAATGCGGCAGAACATCCAGAAATAGATTATATGTCTGACAGGAATGCTGCTATTAGGTTAATAAAATTATACGGTGAAGATGGCATGAAAGAATGGAAAAAAGAAGTAAATTATGGGAAAAGATCTTATATTGAAGGGTTTTTCTCAAGATTAAAGCAAATATTCGGATTTAGTTTTAGGAATAAATCTGAGACAAATAGAGAGAAGGAACTACTTGTTAAATGCTATTTGCTCAATAAGTTCACTGATATTGGTATGGCTAAATTTGAGATAGTTACATGAATTTACCATAAATCACCATCTCATAAAGTGTGATGCAACAAAGCCATCCCAGTGTCTGGGCACTGGGATGACACCCTTTTGGATGGAAACCAGTGTCAGGTACTCGGATGACACCATTTACAACCACTCTCCTACCCTTTCTAGCTGTTTATAGCTGTTAAATCTCAGGAATTTATCAAAATATGGAGAGGCAATAAAGGGTGTGGAATTACTTAAATAGTTAGATAAAAAACCAGGCAGATCATTTTTTAATTCTTGCATTTTGTATCTATAATTTTGTATAGAAATAACTTTTATTTTATCATAATCAAGTTTCCAATAAGCAAGTTCTGAGACTTCTCTTTTTGTTATATGTTCTACCGCTAAGGCTTGTAAAATTAATTGCGGAAAAAATCCCGACATTACTTCTTCATTGGAAGGTGGTGTACCAAGCTTATAGTCTATAATTGCCACTTGCCCACTTGGTAGATACTCAACTCTATCACATCTTGCTATCAGTGAAATTTCTTGTGGCTTATTTGTCATCCAAGCAGTTTCATACTGATCACAAGAACCAGTGTCACGCGCTGGAATATGAAATATCGGACAGGAAAAGTTCTTTTCCAACTCAACATAATTGCTTCGAGTTTCATCAAATTCGACAAAAGATTGAATTATCCTTTGCAGTCTTACCCACCACATATTTGAAAAATTAAACTGACTAGTCGAGAATGCTTTTCGTGCAATGCTCATTGGCGATTTTTTGTTGCGTAAATATCTTGCAAGAATGTTGTGTACCATAGTGCCAAATTCCAATATCGATGGCTTGAAATTCAAGTCTCTTAATTGTTTAAGACCCAGTATATATTCAACGTAAAATGAATAAGGATTACGAATTAGCTTTTCTATTGCACTGCAAGACATCACCTGCATTTTTTCTTTTCTAACTTCGGTTTGAGGTTTTGGCATAGGCTGAGTACATGGAACAGTACATTCAGGCGTATTTAATATCCTTAGCCAATCACGATACGGCTGCTTCCCCTCCTTGAGTAGAATTTCCAAACGCTGCAATAGAATTGGCTTTCTATGGCTTAGCGATCTTGTAATATAAACCTTACTTGCACAAAACAAATTGTGTAAAGTATAAAAAAAATACCCCTGCTCTTCTTGCGCAGAAGGAAGATTAAATTTTTCTCTCGTAAGTGCATTCAAAAGCGGACTTTGAAAGCTTGGCGCTTCATTAAATCCAGCAAGTATTACAACTTTGTTGTGATATAAGCTGAATTTATTCAAGTCACTTGCTACAAAGAAAAACTCTTTCTCTAAAAATAAGGTCAGAATTTGGCTATATAACTCTAAGGAGCATTTAATTCCTACACCCTCACATGCATTTGAGAAATTACAGGTAAAATTACCTATTTCACTATTTAGCTCTGAAAAATTTATACCAGATAATATATTAATACACTGCAAATGAGTTGCTACCACATCGAAAATAGAGCAATTTATAGAACGAAGTAAAGGATTAAATATAACCTCTAACTTACTGATAATAAGTAATATATCTTCTTTGTATTTTAGCTTTTTATGGGCATTGATAGCATTTATAATATCACTCAGACCATTTGTACTAAAGTTGCGTAATATCTCTATTTCAAATTCAGATAAAATCCGAGTGTACTCTTCTTGAGTGTAACCAAAAGTCACTAGCCTATGTTTAAGGAGCGAAAGTAATGACACACTGCTCCAATTTGAGGTCAAAACTTCGATACTATAAAGCAGAAGCGTTATATAAGGGTAATTTTCCGGTATGGCACTGTGTTGCCTTGATAAACATGCTATACGAGCTGCAAGTAATTTATCAAAGACGACCAAAGAAATGTTTTCATAACCTTCATTTTCTATAATTAATGATGTCACTTGTGCTTCTTCCTCTCTGGAATCACAAGTGATGACTTCAATATTGCCAACATGTCCACTACTAACTTTGCTTAGATCGGCAGTTGTATCAAAGACGTAATCTAGATATTCCTCAGGACTTCCTGTTATCCCAGCCCTTTCTTCTGTCATCCAAGTAGCTGACACTGGGATCCAGTTTTCATTATACAGCCACCTGGTGCGCTCATTTAAAGTTAAGTTTTCTGGATCCCAGTGTCTGGGCACTGGAGAACACGCTTCTGGCAGAAAACTAACATCCCTTCTATCCACTTTTAAATAATCGAGCAGATCTTTCAGGCAATATTGATAATGTTTTTTATCAAGCGATTTCCAGTCTTTCTCTTTAATTTTCAAATTCAAGTTAGGCAAAATTATTTTTCCAAATGGCAGATCATATATAGCCCTAATTAACGACTTATCCTTTCCAATTCCAACAAAGATTATATATTGGTCTTTTTGTAAAGAGATTATCATATTGTTTATGTAATCACTCTTATGTTTTAATATATCTACTACTTCTAAATCTTTTAAAGTTTTACTCCAAGTCTCAGTGAGTAAGCTTATGAAATTCTCTATTTTTTTTGAATGTTCATCAAATTGATAACAATCCGTTGTTTGGGTAGATTGAATTTTATCAAGCAGTGATGGCAGGCTATAAGCTAAATCAATTGGAAAATTATCATTATTTTTTCTATTCCACTCTAATATGAATTGAATGAGTAGCAGTGTCCTTTTTGTTGGCTTGATAACTTTAACCCTATCAAGATTTAATATTAAATCTTCCTCATCAATATTCTCTAGCGAAACTATCTCTGGCAAAATTATGCATTTTTTAGCGTTATGATTCTTGAATGCACTCAGCAGCGCTATCACATCCCTCTTGCAAGGAAGTATGATTTTTACTTCAGGAATTTTTTCTCTTTCATATTCAGAAAATATGTGCTGAACCAGCACATCAAAAAGAGATTCATCCACATTAACGGTAAAAACTCTTCCCACTAACAGTAACAATTAATACAATATTTTATTGTATAGAAATTATTCAAAATATAAACGTGCTTGTATGCTATTATATATTAAAATTTTTTATAACATTACATGGCAAACATTAGAATAGAAGTTTTAAATAAATGCGAGCAAATTGGCCGCAGATGGTTAGTCAACGTTTACTCGATTTACATACGCAAAGGATTACCATCCAAATTATATGAAGAAATTTGCGGGCTATTTTATAATAAAGTCATACAAGACTGCCGTTATTATTCCTACAATGAAAACCTTGAAGAAGTTCCGTATGATTTCATAGAACCACAAGCAAAGTGGGGCTTGGAAATAAGCTTCCTACCTGGCATGACCGATAATGTAGGCAACACAGTGAAACAAATTGTTAGAGAGTATTTAATAAGCAAAGGCTATATCGACCAGCCTGTCATCCCAGCCCCTTCTTTTGTCATCCCAGTGCTTGACACTGGGATCCAGAAAGAGAAAACGCAGATTCCAGCGTCACGCGCTGGAATGACACCAATTGAGATCAAAGCAAGAAGTTCAAAATTGATTCTAAGTCAAGGAGATTTACCAACCGAAGATGATATAAAACAAGAGTTCAACCCCATCACTGAGTATTGCACACTTATCTGTAAAGAAAATAATAACTATAGCTGGAAATATTATGGTAAATATAAGTCATTAAATACCCACTCCGGTGTCATTCCAGCGCGTGACCAGGAAAAAAAAGAATGGATCCCAGTGTCAAGCACTGGGATGACAAAAGAGAGCACTGGAGTGATATCAAGTAGTAATGGGGCTAAATCTGTTGATTTAAATGTAAGTGACCAAGAACTTGAGAAAATCAGCAGAGATGGAATCGATGGTAATGGCACTTTAGGGCTCTCGCTGGCAGCAATGAAAGCTATAAAGGATTACTTTAAAAAACTTGGTAGAAATCCATATGATATTGAACTTGAGTCTCTGGCACAGACTTGGTCTGAACATTGTAAACACAATATTTTTTGCTCCCCTATTGATGAAATAAAAGACGGTCTATATGCTCATTATATTAAGCGTGCAACGCGTGAGATAAATTCTGATATATGCGTGTCAGTTTTCTCCGACAACGCAGGAGGAATAATTTTTGATGACGATTACTTGATTGTAGATAAAGTTGAAACTCACAATAGCCCTTCAGCTCTTGATCCATTTGGTGGAGCAATGACCGGAGTGCTTGGAGTTAATCGCGATATAGTGGGTTTCGGGAAAGGCGCAGAGCCTATAATGAATACCTATTACTTTTGCTTTGCCAAAGAAGCAAAAGGCAAATTTTATAGGGATAAAGAGCGCACTGATGAGATCTTACCGCCAAAATATATAATGAAAGAAGTGATTCACGGTGTTAATGTTGCTGGTAATTGCTCTGGTATTCCAACACAACTTGGATCGGTATATTTCGATGATAGATTTTGTGGCAAGCCATTAGTTTTTGTCGGAAGCATTGGAATTATTCCACGCAATATAAATAATGCACCTTCACACATTAAAGGACCAAAAAATGGCGATAAGATTGTAATTATTGGCGGAAGAGTTGGAAGAGATGGAATTCACGGTGCAACGTTCTCTTCAGAGGCTTTATCGGGAAATAGCCCTTCAACAATTGTGCAAATTGGTGACCCTATAACACAAAAAAAATTATCCAATGCCGTCATAAAAGCAAGAGATCTTGATCTTTATAATGCAATAACGGATAACGGAGCAGGTGGGCTGTCGTCGTCTATTGGTGAAATGGGAAAAGACGGATTTGAAGTTGATTTGAGCAAGGTTCTCCTTAAAAACGATGGTATGGCTCAGTGGGAAATATGGATATCAGAATCACAAGAGAGAATGACCTTAGCAGTGCCAGAAGAAAATCTCCCTATGTTTAAGCAAATCATGAAAAAACATGATGTGGAGGTTTGTGTGATTGGAGAGTTTAATGAGAGTGGTAAAGCTGTTGTTAAATGTCCTGAAGGGACAGTAATAATGGACATCGAAACTGAATTTCTGCATGATGGTAATCCCAAAGTGCATTTACAGACGAAACCGTGGTCTAAGGGGCTTCCAGCGCTATGCGCTGGAATGACAACAAGTTCGCCTTCTTTAGCAATTGAACTAAAAGAAATGCTGAGCAGACCAAACATTTGCAGCAAAGAGTTCATAGTGGTGCAATATGACCATGAGGTTCAAGGGTCGTCAGTGCTGAAACCACTGCAGGGCAAGGGAAGAGTGTGCAGTGAAGCTATTGTTTCAAGGCCAATCCTTTCTTCAAATAAAGGTGTTGTAAAATCGCAAGGATTTGGCTCAAGTTATGGAGAAATTGACACCTACCACATGGCAGCATGTGCAATTGACACCGCGATACGCAACTATGTAGCCGCAGGAGGAAATATAAATCATCTAGCGTTGCTCGACAATTTTTGTTGGTGTGATGCTTATAATCCAGAAAGGTTGTGGCAACTAAAGAAAGCTGCAGAGGCTTGTTACGACTTCGCAACTGCATTTAAAACACCATTCATATCCGGAAAAGACAGTATGTTCAATGACTTCAAGGGATATGATGAAAATGGCGAGAAAGTGATAATCTCTGCACCACCTTCATTACTCATCTCAGCAATTGGAATTATAGAAAATATTGAAAATGCGGTATCGCTTGATGTAAAAATGCCAGGGGACTTGATATATGTGCTTGGAGAAACACTTGATGAACTTGGTAGATCTGAATATCAGTTATATAGTGGAATAGGTAATAACAACGTACCAAAAGTTGATGCAAAGAGCGCTAGGAAGTTGTATGAGCGTTACAACCAGGCAATAAAAGATGGCATAATTGCCTCTGCAATTGCACCAAACTTAGGCGGATTAGTTATTGCTCTGGCAAAATCGCTAATTGCAGGAGACCTTGGTGCTGAAATCGATCTTTCACTAGTGCCAATAGGAAAAATACAAAATACAGACATAATAAACAAGATAATAATGTTTTCTGAATCGCAAAGTAGAATTTTGGTTACTATTGCACCACAAAATCAGAAGAGGTTTGAAGAATTGTTTGAAGGTGCAGTTTATTCATGTATTGGCAAAGTAACAGAGAAAAAGGTGCTAAACATAAAGGATGTTTTAAAAGTAGATCTGAAAGATGTGGCATGCTAATATAAAATATTTTTCTTATTATGCTAAATAACTCTTTTACTATATGTAATGTTTATTTAGAATGAATGTATGTTATTAATTTTGGGTAGGTAATTATGTCTATTTTATCGATACTCCTGTTTATCAGTCTTTCTTTACTCAACACTTCAAATAAATTGATGATATGTGCTGCCTTATTTGTGGGAGCTGCTTTAGTTGTAAATTCAATGGTTGAATTTTATGGCAGAAGCAAAGCTACGTACAACTTAATAGTGTGTACAGCGCTATGTTGTGTTTTTAAATGGCAAAGTTTTAATTTGATGATATTGATTTCATATACTGCAATTTTAGTATCTCTTCTCTCAAGCATAATTATTTTTGAAAAATTGAAGTCCAAGTTGAATTTTCATATGGCAAATTTCATTACTTTAATTATAGCATCAGTGGTTGATAGTGCCGTTGTATGTGTTGGATTACTATACAAATTTTCTGCAGGTAAATGCCTATCAATATATACTAGAGACTTAATTTTTAAGTTTTCTTATGCGTCAGTATTGAGCATCTGTTTGTTTGTAGGAATGTATTTATTTTGCTTGGCAAACAAGAAGTATTTTAAGATTTCCACATAACCTGTTTTCTGATATAGCTAAACTGACTTTGGGTCCTAGGGGTGTATTTGGTGCGTAACAACAGTTTAGAATTTATAGGTAGCCTAAACCCACAACTGTACAAACATTATGATTTGAGCCTATCAGGGGGGTGTCATTCCAGTCTGGAATCCAGAAAAAAGAATGGTGTCATCCCAGTGCTTGACACATAGCTGTACGAACATTCATTTTTGAAGGTAAATTGCACAGCAAATGGTGTCATTCCAGTCTGGAATCCAGAAATTTTGCTTATAACTGAGCTGATGAGCTAAAGGTAGTTGTCTTACGCTAAAACAAACGTTTTTAATTAAGTTGCATAGAACCAGTGTCTGGGCACTGGCCCACTGGTGGGAATTGCTCCTAAACTACAACGTTCGTACAGCTATGTGCTTGACACTGGGATGACATCATAGGGGCACTGGCCTACTTAACCGTCATACCGTCGCGGTATCTCAGCCGCTAACAAGTAGCGGAATGACGATTTATCAAACGCTGCCTAATTTTCCGTAACAGTTGAAAAAATCAATAGAAAATCAATATATCACTATAAATTCACGTATTTTGAGGCTATAATGGTTAATACGTTATATGGTATAATATGGACGATTTTATCAGAGTTAAGGGCGCAAGGGAACATAATCTGCAAGGTGTAGACGTCAATATACCGAAAAATAAGCTAGTTGTTATAACTGGGCTAAGTGGTTCTGGCAAGTCTAGCCTTGCATTTGATACGATTTATGCAGAAGGCCAACGCCGGTACGTTGAAAGCCTGTCAGCTTACGCGCGTCAATTTCTCAACATTCAGGATAAACCAGATGTTGAGTCGATTACAGGTCTCTCTCCTGCAATATCTATCAACCAGAAATCGATCTCAAAAAATCCAAGGTCAACAGTTGGAACTGTTACCGAAATTTACGATTACTTGCGCTTAGTATATGCACGAATAGGAGTTCCTTATTCACCTGCAACTGGATTACCAATAACAAAACAAACGGTGTCTCAAATTGTAGACACTATAATTGCGTTACCTTTAGAAACTAAGATATATATACTTGCCCCTGTTGTGCCTGGTAGAAAGGGAGAACATCTTAAAGAGATATTGGAAATTAAAAGACAAGGTTACGTAAGGTTCAAAATAGATGGTGAAGTGTACAATGTAGATGACTTGCCTAAACTCGATAAGAACAAGAAACACGACGTTTTTGTGGTTGCAGATAGAATATCAATATTGGGCGATATAGGAAATCGACTGCCAAGTAGTATAGAATCCGCACTAAAACTTGGTAATGGTCTAATGTATGTAGAAATAGTAAACCTACCTGACAACCATAATTCCGAGTATAAAAATGGTCAAATTCTGACTTTTTCAGAGAATTTTGCATGCCCCGAGTCTGGTTTCACTCTTGAGGAAATAGAACCAAGATTATTTTCTTTTAACAGCCCTTACGGTGCATGTGGTTCGTGTAATGGGCTTGGTAAAAAACTAAGTGTTGATATAAAGCTAATAGTACCGGATGAAACTCTTTCAATATCTGAGGGTGCTTTAAAGCCAGTGGGATCAATGTTCCGCCAAGTGCACACAGGTTATGGATTTCTAAAAAGTGCAATTCTATCACTGGCTGAAAACTACAAATTTAACCTTGATATTCCGTGGAAGAACATAGATCAAGAAGTAAAAGATATGATACTCTTTGGCTCTAATAAATTTCAAGGTTTGATCAGTATCTTGGAGAACCAGATGGATTATGATGAAACACTTGTTGAGCGATATTGCTCTGTCACTCACTGCAGAGAATGCACTGGCTATAGATTGAGAAAAGAAGCGCTTACAGTAAAAATTGATAGCAAACATATAGGTGAAATATCAGGGCTTAGTATCGATGAATCCCTTAAGTGGTTTGAAAATTTGCCAGACAAGCTCACAGAACAACAGAAGCAAATCTCAAATAAAATACTAAGTGAAATAATCAAGAGGCTAACATTTTTAAAGAATGTAGGGTTGAATTACCTAACGCTTGATCGAGAATCTAGCACTCTCTCTGGCGGTGAGAGTCAGAGGATCAGACTTGCTTCGCAAATTGGCTCAGGATTAACGGGGGTTTTATATGTTCTTGATGAACCCTCGATTGGCCTTCATCAATGTGATAATGATCGGTTAATTGCCACACTAAAAAACTTAAGAGACATGGGTAACACTGTAATCGTTGTTGAGCATGATGAAGATACAATAATGGCTGCTGATTATGCGATTGATATTGGTCCTGGAGCTGGCGTAAATGGTGGAAAAGTTGTTGCAGAAGGAACACCAGACCAGGTGCAAAGAAATTCAGGGAGCATAACAGGGCAATATTTGAGTGGAGAGAAAAAAATTTTAATTCCAAGGAGAAGAAAGAAAGCAACTCAGTTCATAAAAGTAATAAATGCATGTGAAAATAACTTAAAAAATGTGAACGTTAAATTTCCTATAGGGAATCTTATTTGTGTTACTGGAATATCAGGAGGGGGAAAATCAAGTTTAGTCATAGAAACGTTATATAAATATTCAGCACATAAGGTACATCACTCGTCTGCACGGTATGGTCGGTGTGATAGAATAGAAGGCCTTGAATATATAGATAAAGTTATAGAAGTTGATCAGTCGCCAATTGGTAGAACTCCAGCGTCAAATCCAGCAACATATGTTGGTATGTTCACTCATATAAGAAATTGGTTTGCTGGTCTTCCAGAGTCAAAAGCAAGGGGATATAATATAGGCCGGTTTTCATTTAATACCAGAGGGGGAAGGTGTGAGGCTTGTAAAGGTGATGGGCACTTAAAGATAGAGATGCATTTTCTACCGGACGTTTATGTGAAGTGTGAGCAATGTAAAGGGCGAAGGTATAATCGGGAAACATTGGAAGTTACTTATAAAGAAAAATCAATCTCTGATGTGCTTGATATGACGATAGATCAGGCTTGTGATTTTTTTGAAAACCTTCCAATGGTAAAAGAAAAGTTGGTTTCTTTGCAGGAAGTAGGGCTTGGCTATATAAAACTCGGACAGTCGTCAACAACGTTGTCTGGGGGTGAAGCACAACGAATAAAGCTGTCCAAAGAGCTATCAAAACGATTTACCGGAAGAACATTGTATATTCTTGATGAGCCAACAACTGGATTACACTTTGAAGATATAAATAACTTACTAAAAATACTCCATAGATTAGTCAATCTGGGAAACACTGTTATAGTTATCGAGCACAATTTGCACGTTATAAAAACTGCAGATTATATAATAGACATCGGACCAGAGGGAGGAATAAAAGGCGGAGAAGTGATTGCTACTGGAACTCCAGAAGAAGTGGCAAAAATTCCAGAAAGTGTTACAGGCAGGCATCTTAAAACATATTTATTATAAACTATTTCTTAATTATATTAGGCTAGGTTGCATATTTATGATTTGGAGATAAGAATATCGATACTTTAGAAGGTACGTTGAATATGGAGTTGTACCTGCTAAGAAAGCAGAAGATAACACACTAGTTCCAGAAAATAGTTTCTATAAATCTGTACGTTACGTTGATAATGTGCTAGGACCTGTGAAAGATGTAATTTGTGGAGTTGAGAGTAAAGACAATTATAACAAGTATTATCAAGATAATGATAAATGTGAATACGTGGGCCACAGAGCAGAGGGAGTGTATTCATTGTGTACACTGGGTGCTGTTTTAGCAGCCAACATAATATTGCAACCTTTATTTTTGATAGTGGCATGTTTGTCATACTTTCCAGTCAAGTGATTGTCAAAAATAACAGGGGACTATTGTTTAAAAGCAAGTACAAAGTCATTAGTTGATCATTCAAATGCATTTTAAGTGCTGGGCAAGATTGTGCTAATGCAGTAGCTAGAGTATTTAACAAGATTGTAAGTTATGCTTGCGCTGCTATCGTTTGGGCTGCCGCGTCAATCATAACGCCACTTGTGTGGGCTTGTGACAAAGTGCAAAGTAAGTTGAGTGAAATACAGGAACCAGAAAAATATCAGCGTTTATCTACTGAGTTATAAGTTCTGCTTTTTCAGCAGTGGCTTAGTTTGAACTATATTGAGATGAAATAAAAAGTGAAAGAGTGTAAGCACAAGTTACTTTAGCTATACTATATAAATTTTATAATATATTTAATGAATTGTGAACCTTCTCTTACTAAACAAAGCTACAAATCTCATATTTCCAAACGTATGCGTAAGTTGCGAGTGTATCATTGATGAAAATCTTAATCTGTGTAGTGAATGTAACAAAAAAATCAATTTTCTAACTAAGCATTACTGCAATGTTTGTGGCGTAGTAATCTTAGACAATATTTATACGTGTGGTAAGTGCATCATCAATCCTCCACCGTTTAAAGTATTAAGATCAGTTTTTGCTTATGATCAACATAGTAGAAACATGATTATAAATTTCAAATTTTTTGATAATTTGAATTACGTAAAAATCTATGCAAAGTGGATACACCAAGCTAATCAGGATACATTTCAGAACGCAGAGATCATAATCCCTATACCGTTACATAAAATGCGCTTGTTTAAACGTAAATATAATCAAGCAGCACTGCTTGCAAAAGAATTGAGTAAGTTGTCCAATTTATCCTATACGCCATTTGCAATAAAACGCCTTCGCCATACTGCGCCTCAAGCTGGTCTTTCACTTAAACAGCGTGAAAAAAATTTAAAGAAGGCTTTTAAAACAAGCAACAAGAAAATTATCGAAAATAAAATCGTGATATTAGTTGATGATGTGGTAACAACCGGAGCAACTGTAAGATCTTGCTCTCAGGAAATTTTAAACTCCGGTGCAAAAGAAGTGAGAGTGCTATCACTTGCAAGAACGGTGAATGATTGGACCTCTTGCATAAAAAATTAGCAGTCAGTATCATCCAAGTAGCTTGACTACTTGGATCTATTTTTTTCTAGATTCCAGCGCCAGCGTCACGCACATAGCTGTACGAACATTGTTTGCCAAGGAGGGTGTCATCCCAGTGCTTGACACTGGGATGGCTTTGTTGCATCTCTCTTCGGATAGTAGGTAACGCACAATAAATTTATGAAGCTATCTCAAATTTAGCCATGCCTATTTCAGTAAATTTGTTAAGCAAATAACATTTGAGTAGCAGTTCCCTCTCACGATTCATTTCAGATTTGTTCCTAAAACTAAATCCAAATGTCTTTTTTAATCGCGAGAAAAAACCTTCTATATAAGATCTTTTTCCATAACTCATCTCTTTTTTCCACTTCTTTATACCATCTTCATCATATGACTTTATGAGCTTGACTGCAGAATTTCTCTCAGCCATATAGTCTAACTTTGGATGCTCTGCTGCGTTGTTTTTCGGAGGAATTTTCGTTTTTATACCATATTGATTACACAGCTTATAGAGCTTTTCTCTGTCATATGCCCTATCTGCATATAGTACTTTTATGACATACTGAAAATCGACTTCTTTTAGCAAATCACAAGCTCCATAGTGATCAGAGTAGACACCGTTACTGTATTTTACAGCTATGGCTTTTTTGCTGTTTGTATTCAACATTACATGCAATTTTCTTGTCTGTTCATAGCTGCGATACTTTCTATCTTCGCTATTTTCTTTGCTATGACCAGGAGTGTTGTTGTATATACTAATTCCTGTACTGTCTATAGCAATTTCGATATCTTCCATATTATTTTTATCAATTCTGCAATCATTGATCTTAATATTGAGTTTCTTAAACCTTCTTGATGATTGTGAATAGCTGATAACTTGCAAATTTTTCCCAATTTGCTCAAGGTATCCTGCTATAAACCCAACTGTTTGCCTCAGGCCTATTCTAAATAAACAAGTTATTATGTGCACCAAAATTACAACTTTATCGCTATAAATATTGTTGCCACCTGGTATTTTTGGACCATTCTCGTACCACTTTTCTATGGCTTCGTTGATATAATGAAAAATATTTCCTCTTTTTTCTAGAAATTTGTTATATTCGCTATGGTTACTGACCCTCATTTTTTGTGGCATATTTTTTCTTTCAAGGTTAAATGGCTATTTTATAATGAATTTTGTCAGTAGCCACCAGATTTTTTCAGTTGCTATGCAACAAAGCCATCCCAGTGTCAAGCACTGGGATGACATCACTTTTGCTTCAATATTCGCACATTAGCGGAGGTAAGCCCATTGCGAAAATCAGTATGTTAAGGCATGATTTTTAATAACCTCAACATCGCTAAATTCAAAAGTTTGGTTGCCTATAATTTGAAATTTCTCATTTCCCTTTCCTGCAACTAGCAGAATCATACCCTCGTTATAGGCAATATCTACGCCTTTCTCTATAGCTTCTCTCCTACCTCCTATCTCCAGTGCATCAGGGCAATGTAGCAAAATATCGTGGCGAATTTTTGCCGGATCTTCATCACGCGAATTATCATCTGTAATTATTACTTTATCTGCATACATTTGTGCTATTTTGCCCATTTCTGAACGTTTCGTCTGATCGCGATTTCCACCGCATCCAAAAACTAGAATTATTTTTTTGTTGATATGCCATTTTAAAGACAATAGGGCTTGTTTAAGTGCACTTGGAGTATGAGCGTAATCCACGAATGCAAAAGGTTTCACTTTTTCCATTCTTCCTGGTGGAGAAACGAGTTTTTCTACGCATATTTCTCTGTAATTTAATCCAGATATACCAATTGCACATAGCAGATTATATGCTTGAAATTTTCCTAAAACTGGGAAAAATGTATTGTAAATTTGGTTATCAATTTTTACTGTAAGATGTTGACCATTAGGGGTTGATGTTTGCTCTAATAAAGTAATATCAGAGCCTTTTTTTCCATAAGTCACAACTTTATTACTGCGTTTTTCAGCTATTTTAAGCAATGCGCCGTATTCATCTATATCCGCATTTAAAATCGCTGTTTTTCCTTCTGGTAATACTTCGTAAAATAACCTTTTTTTAGTTTCTAAATATCCACCAAGACTTTTATGGTAATCTAAATGATCTTGCGAGAAATTAGTAAAAGCTGCAGCACTCAACTTTAATCCATGGATTCTGTATTGATCAATCCCATGACTTGATGATTCCAACACTAAGTGTTCTACACTTATACCACGCAATGTTGCGTAAAGGTCTTCTGCACCTGGAGTGGTAAGGCTGTTGCTATTACCTTTTCTGCCATTATTGATGCATGTTCCAAGTGTTCCAATAGACGCAGCATTATAGCCAGAGTTTTGCCAGATCTGGCGGCAAAATTCTACTACTGAAGTTTTACCATTTGTACCAGTTACAGCAGCAACATATTTGGGCTGTTTGAATTGATAAAACCTGCTGACTATTTCGCTGTATATTTCTTGAGGGTTTGGGTGTTCAAGCACTGCAAAGCTCGAAGTATCTGTCATTCCAGTGCGTGACACTGGAATCCAGTTTTTATTATACAATTGCCTAGTGTGCTCATTTGCAATTAAATTTTCTGGATCCAAGTAGTCAAGCACTGGGATGACATCTTTCTTGGCCCCTTGTATCACAACGTCTACACAGTTGTGTACGTAACACTGTGATTCAGTAGGAAGGATATGGATTCCAGTATCGCATGTTGCGTATTCTTTACTCCTTTCTGACACACAAACAAAAAGATAACCTTCCTTGACTCTCTTGGGATTACATGTAACGCCCTTGATTTCAATATCAAAGTTAACATCAATAATGTTATGCAGTAATTCTCTCAGTTTCATCTGCCAGCTTTGATATTCAAACATGGCAGTCTTGCTAGTGCAGCATTTAAATCAGAGATCAAATCCTCAGAATCTTCTAGTCCACAAAATATCCGCATGAAACTTCCACCATAATCTGAATTCATTACAGATCTTGACATAGATCTACGATCTATTGGTAATATCAAACTGTCGCACCCTCCCCAAGAAGCACCAATACTAAAAATTTTCATATGATCAACCATGCAGCTTAGTTCTTCACATGAATATTCTCTATCCAGTATTATACTGAATACGCTACTTGCTCCTTTGAAGTAACTTTTCCATAATTCGTGTTGAGGATGGGAGGGAAGTGCTGGGTACAAAACTTTTTTGATTTTTAAATGTTTTTCTAGCCACTTTGCCACTTCCATTGCTGTATTTTGGTGCCTTTTTATACGTGTGTGCAGTGTTCTTAGTCCCCTATGTGCAAGGTAGCAGTCGTGCGATTGAATGGTTACTCCATAATTTTTATAGCTCTCATAAAGCAATTTAAAAGTTTCACCTTCAGCAACCATAGCTCCCATCACTAAATCTGAGTGACCGGCTAGATACTTTGTCACCGCATATAGTGCAACATCAACTCCATAATCAAGCGGCTTAAATAACAAAGGAGTGGCCCATGAATTGTCACAAACGGTCACAATTTTATGTTCCTTAGCAACTTTTACTATATGCTCTATATTCGAAATCTCAAACGTTACAGAACCAGGAGTCTCGATCATTATCAATGAAGTATTACTCTGAATTAAATCAGTTATATCCTGTGTTGGATCATAAAAAGTTACTTCTGTTCCTCTTTTTGGTAGCTCATTTTCTGCAAACCTCCTAAGCCTATAATAACTATTATCTTGAATTAAAACGTGCGAGCCTGCTTTAGCGAAAGTTAGAATAGCAAAAGTAAGTGCAAATAGTCCGGAAGGATAAATAAGCGCTTGTCCACTCCCTTCAATTTCAGCCAGTGCATTTGAAAGATAATGAACAGTAGGAGTACCAACATTACTGTAGCTATAATCCCTTGCAACACCATCATTGATTACATCGTATATACTTTCTCCATTTGCTGCATTTAAGTAGTCCTTGTAAGTAGGGAATAATATGGTAGAAGAATGATAAACTGGCGGGTTCATGGAACCTTTATAGTCATTAAATTTTCTTCCTGCTTTAACTAATATAGACTCTTCCTTCACATTTTTATTATTTATTTTTTAAATTGTACTCATCTTGCGTATACAAGTGAAGAGAAATTGCATGTATTAGCTCTATCTCACCCTTCAATAACTCATAAATCAACTTGTGTCTTTTTAGAACGCTCATTCCAATAAAGCCGTCAGATATTAATATTAATTTAATGTGCGAAGGTAATGTTGAAGATGAAGCAAAATAATGATCAGCATGCTTTGCTGATTCATCGATAATGTTGATATCAATTACATCTATCGAATCGCGTATCTTTTCTTCTATTGTTTTAATAATATCCATAATGGTTTCTTTAAGCAACAATATGCTCCTCTTGTCATCCCAGTATCAGCTACTTGGATGACAATCGCAATTACTTATTCTCTTCTTTATTATCTATGTCTTGATAATCAGAATCTACTACTTTTTCCTCTTTATCATTTGGATTTCCTTCTGATGAAAAGCCATTTTCAGCACTATTTTGTTGAGATGCTTGATACATAGCTTCTCCAAGTTTCATAGATAATTGAGAAAGATTAGTGACTTTCTGCTGTATTGAATCAGCGTCATCAATGTTATCAGATTTACTAACTTCTTTTAATTCGTTAACTGCATTTTCAATAGCAGATCTATCTTCTGGTGAAACTTTATCACCATACTCTGTCAGAGACTTTTCTGTAGAATGGACTAAGCTATCCGCTTGATTCTTCACTTCAATAAACTTTTTGCGCTTTTCATCTTCTTGCGCTTTTTCTTCAGCTTCTTTTACCATGCGATTTATTTCATCATCAGATAAACCACCTGAAGATTGAATGCGTATTTTTTGCTCTTTTCCAGTAGCTTTATCTTTTGCAGAAACGTGTGCTATTCCATTTGCATCTATATCAAATGTCACTTCAATTTGTGGCCTTCCGCGCGGAGCAGGAGGTATCCCTTCCAAACTAAACTGACCGAGTAGCTTATTATCAACTGCCAGTTTTCTTTCACCCTGATGCACCTTAATTGTAACAGCTGTTTGGTTATCTTCTGCAGTTGAAAACACCTGAGATTTTTTAGTAGGAATTGTAGTATTACGCTCAATAAGTGGAGTGAATACTCCTCCTAGAGTTTCAATACCAAGAGAAAGTGGGGTCACATCAAGTAGTAACACATCTCTTACATCACCTTGAATGATCCCCGCCTGTATTGCAGCTCCAATTGCTACAACTTCATCAGGGTTAACTCCTCTATGTGGATCTTTGCCAAAGAATTCTTTAACTTTCTCTATGACTTTTGGCATACGAGTCATGCCACCAACAAGAACCACTTCGCCAATTTGACTAGCAGATAAACCAGCATCCTCAAGAGCTTTTTTACAAGGAGCCATAGTTCTTTCGATTAAATCATTCACTAAGCTTTCAAGTTTTGCTCTCGTTAATTTCATATTTAAGTGTTTTGGACCACTTGCATCAGCTGTAATAAACGGTAGATTTATTTCCGTTTCCATTGCACTTGATAATTCAATTTTCGCTTTTTCAGCAGCTTCTTTGATTCTTTGCATAGCCATTGGATCATTTTTCAAATCAATGCCATTACTTTTCTTGAATTCATCTAGTAAATAACTCACTACTCCATTATCAAAGTCTTCACCTCCAAGATGGGTATCACCGTTTGTTGCTTTCACTTCGAAAACTCCATCACCTATTTCAAGTATTGAAACGTCAAATGTACCACCACCAAGGTCATATACTACTATTGTGTGCCCATGTTTCTTATCAAGACCATAAGCAAGTGCTGCAGCAGTCGGTTCATTTACTATTCTGAGTACATTTAATCCGGCAATTTTTCCTGCATCTTTTGTTGCTTGACGTTGAGAGTCGTTGAAGTATGCTGGCACTGTTATCACAGCATCTTTTACTTCCTCTCCAAGATAAGCTTCTGCTGCCTCTTTCATGTTTTGTAGTATAAATGCACCAATTTGACTAGGAGAATATTCTTTATTATCAGTTGTTTTAACCCATGCATCACCACTTTTTGCTGCAAATACTTTGTATGGTACACTTAGATTTTTCATCTCAGGATCACTATATTGACGGCCTATTAATCTCTTAGTAGCAAAAAAGGTATTACTTGCATTGGTGGTTGCTTGCCTTTTTGCTGGAGCACCAATCAACCTTTCTCCTGAAGAAGTCAATGCAACTATAGATGGAGTAGTTCTTGCCCCTTCTTTATTTTCTATTACCTTTGTATCCTTGCCCTGCATTATTGCAACACAAGAATTTGTTGTTCCGAGATCTATGCCTATTGCTCTTCCCATAATGAGTACCCCATTGTAAATATTATCTGATATAAGAATATATAAGTATAGGGCTCATTAATTACAAGCCCAATTTAGGTTTCTAATTAGTTATTAGAACTTAAAAGGCGCGAAAGCCACTTAGTCAGCCAAAAATTGCCTCGTAGTTTATTTGAATTATCAGCTTCTTCATTGCTGCTATCCCCAATTTGGTATCCAGAGTTCTGTAATGGCTTATAACCGTTTAAATTAACATCATCTCCTTGTTTTAAAACAAATGTATTTACATCTAAACTGTTATCAATACTAACGTTCAATGTAATATTAAACTCTTTTTCGATTGTAGAAACTGTATTGCGTTTGTTATTAAAAATGTGCGCTATAACTGCACTGTGTGCTACTAAATCAAAAGACTTATTTCGATTCTTGTTAGCAATATGTTGTAAATCCCTTAGTATTGATGAAACAATTACTTCGTTTGATTTTACTCTTCCAGTACCTTTGCAGCGTAAACACTCTGTAGTATTAATTTCTTGTATGTTTGGTTTAATTCTTTGTCTTGAAAATACCATTAAACCAAAGTCATTTATGTAGCTAAATTGAACTTTAGCTTTATCATCTTTAAACGCTTGCTTTATAGCAGACTCAACAGCTCTGCAATACTGATATTTCAACATATCAATAAAATCGACTACTATTAATCCTGATAGGCCCCTAAGATTCACCTGTCTTGATATTTCAGGTACTGCTTCCATGTTGGTTCTATAAGCTGTTTCTTCTATGCTATCTTCTCCTGTCATCTTTCCTGAATTTACGTCTATTGAAACAAACGCCTCAGTTAAAGTTATTATCAAAGACCCACCAGATGGCAATTCTACTCTATTGCTATATAACTCAGAAATTTGATCTTCGATTCCGTAGTAAGTAAAGATCGGAGCATAACCTCTATACAATCTATAGCGCAACTTACTACCTTTTAGTGCATTGTTAGCATATTGCCTAACTGCCTCAAAAGCTTCCTTTCCAGACACTATAACTTCTATACCATCGCTACAAAAATCACGAACAGATCTCATAATTACATCTGCTTCATTGTAAATTAATGATGGAACGTTTACAGAGAAGGCATTTTTTTGAATGCTCTGCCATAATGAGGATAAGTAATTGTAATCCTGCTCAATTTCTTTCTTATTTTTTCCTGAACCAACAGTTCTTACTATTAAACCTGATCTTTTTGGCAAGTTTATTGAACTCAGTATCTCCTTTAACTGCTTTCTGACATTAGCATCTTCAATTCTGCGGGACACTCCACCTTTGCTCATGGAATTTGGCATGAAAACACAGTATCTACCCACTAAAGTTATGTATGTTGTAAATGAAGCTCCTTTATTGCCTCGTTCCTCTTTAGTTAGCTGGACCAATACTTTTTGATTTACTGAAATAACATCTTGTAATTTGTATTTTTTATATAAAGGTACCTCTCTTACAAAACCACTACCTGATCCGTTGACATTCTTACTAGCTGCAGAATCTGAAGAAACATTTGCTGAGGCTTCTTCTATACAATCGTCATTTGAGTAGCCCTCAAAGATAGTTTCCTTTTCTTTTTCTGGAATGTTGAAGTAATCTAGAGATATCTCGGAAAAAGACAAAAAACCTTGCTTATTTTTCCCATATTCAATAAATACGGCTTGCAAAGAAGGCTCTATACGCTTTATATAAGCAACGTATATATTACCTCTTAATTGTTTTTTTTCCTTGAATTCTTGTTCAAATTCTACAACCTTGTTATTAATTGACAAGGCAACTCTTACCTCATTAGAACAGATAGAATTTTCTATCAATAATACCCTTTTACCACTATTTGTCACTTATTTACCGTTTGCTTTTTATTCTGAAGTTAACTTTATGCTACTTAATGCACTGTTGATTGTCAAGGATTTTGCAATCTGCATTATTCGATTGACTTTTAGTATTTTGCGTAATAAACTCGCATAGAATTTATTATATCATTATAAGTATGGCGAAAAAAAATGCTTCTTTGCTCGTTAAGTTAGTCAGCACTGCAATCAAGATAACAAAAACTGGTGAAGAAAAATCAACTGGCTATTTTTATGTAAAAAAGCGTAATCCAAAAAAGCTCACCAAAAAACTGGAGTTTAGGAAGTATGACCCAGTAGTCAGAAGGCATGTGTTATTTAAAGAAGAAAAACTAAAGTAATTTTTTTATAAGGAATTTTATTATTATGCAAAATTTACAATTAAGTTATCCTATAATAGTAGAGTTGGGGGATGTGAAAGATACAAAACTGAAATTAATAAAGGTCATTGCACAATTAATAAGTAAGAAGTACACAACACAGAAAAAAGCAGCAAACGCTCTAAAGATTGATCAACCTAAAGTATCTCAAATCAATAGGTCAAAAATCGAAGGGTTCTCCTTAGAATACTTGCTTAACTTATTGATTGTATTGGGCCAAGACATAAACGTAAGAATAAAGCATAATTCTAAACCTGCATAATATGGTATCCGTTCAGCGGAGTGGCAAAATAAGGTAGACAAGATAAATCAATCTCGGTGTCAAGCACTGGGATGACAAGGTATAAACCTTATCGTCATGCCGCCGCGAACCGTCATACCGCGATTCATTCGCGGTATCTCTAGATCCCGCTAACAAGTAGCGGGATGACGGTTATCAGGCCAGCACCCCTACGATGTCATCCCAGTGCTTGACACTGGGATGGCTTTGTTGCATCGCTCAAGTGAAAAGAACTGGCAGTTACTGACAAAATTCATTATAAATAGCCATTTAACTGTTGAAGAAAAAATATGCCACAAAAAATGAGAGTCAGTAACTGCCATGAATATAACAAATTTCTCCAAGAAAGAGGAAGCATTTTTTGTTATATCAATGACGCCATAGAAAATTGGTACGAGAATTGTCCAAAAATGCAGGGCGGCAACTATATTTATAGTGATAAAGTTGTGATTTTGGTGCATATAATCGTCAGTTTCTTTAGAATTGGTTTAAGACAAACAGTCGGGTTTAAAAAGGGTATTTGCAACAAATAGGAAGAGATTTGGCAGTTATCAGCTATTCACAAGCATCAAGAAGGTTTAAGAAACTTAATATTAAGATAAATGATTGCAGAATTGATAAAAATAATATGGAAGATATCGAAATTGCTATAGACAGTACAGGAATTAGTATATACAACAACACTCCTGGTCACAGCAAGGAAAATAGCACTGACAGAAAATATCGTGGCTATGAGCAAACGAGAAAATTGCACGTAATGTTGAATATAAACAACAAAAAAGCCATAGCTGTAAAATACAGTAACGGTGTCTACTCTGATCACTATGGAGCTTGTGATTTGCTAAAAGAAGTTGATTTTCAGCATGCCATAAAAGCACTATATGCAGATAGAGCATGTGATAGGCACAAGTTTTATAAGTTGTGTAACGAATATGATATAAAGACAAAAATTCCACCAATAAACAATGCGGCAGAACATCCAGAAATAGATTATATGTCTGACAGGAATGCTGCTATTAGGTTAATAAAATTATACGGTGAAGATGGCATGAAAGAATGGAAAAAAGAAGTAAATTATGGGAAAAGATCTTATATTGAAGGGTTTTTCTCAAGATTAAAGCAAATATTCGGATTTAGTTTTAGGAATAAATCTGAGACAAATAGAGAGAAGGAACTACTTGTTAAATGCTATTTGCTCAATAAGTTCACTGATATTGGTATGGCTAAATTTGAGATAGTTACATGAATTTACCATAAATCACCATCTCATAAAGTGTGATGCAACAAAGCCCACTGGGATCCAGGAATTTTATTAAGTTAGTAAGCATAAAAGCAGCCATTTTATGTTAAAATACAACGTTTTGATGATTATGAAAAAGCTGGATTCCAGACTGGAATGACACCATTTGTTGTAAACTCACTTCTTCTTGATTTGTAGAACAATAAAACAGTAAGCTAAAAGGGAACTTATTACTCAACAAAACAAGACTTAAAATTTTGTGCAATGCTATTGATTATAGCTAGATATGCATCTTTTCCAGGCTCTATGTCTGATCCAATAGGATCAAGAACTACCATTTTTGCGTCATTAGAAAGGGCGTTAGGCTTTATGCTATCTTCCTGTGAATGAGCAAATATACATTTAACGTTTTCTTCCTTCATTATCTTTTTTAGCTTCATTAAACTCTTCATACCTATGTAAGAATCCTCTTCTATGGAAAGAATAGCGCTTGGATGATTTAGACCGAAATATTTTTCAAAATATTGATAAGCATCATGAGTAACGATGTATTTTTGATTTTTAAAATCATTCAGTTCTTTCATGATTTCTTTTACTTCTTGGTCTATTTTTTTTATAGCTTTTGTTGCATTAGAACTGTATCGATGGGAATTTCCTTTATCTATGTCAGACAATGTTGCACTTATAGAAAGTATCATGCTCTTTGCATTTTTGGGACTCAGCCACATGTGTAAATCTTTTTCATCTTGAATGTGAGTGATTTTTCTAGAAAATGAATGTGGCCGAGTAGGAAGTAGGTTGATTGCCTTTGACAATTGCACTAGTTCTTTATTATTTTTGGCGAAAGTTTGAACAAACGTCTCTAAGTTATCGTCAACATAAAATATAACGTCACTTGATTCTAAATTACTCGCATCAGATGGCTTTAATATATAATTATGTGCAGATGTTGCATAGCCAAGCAATTCCGGTTCTAAAATCCCTTCTGTAACAGAAGCTACAAGTGAGTGGATAGGTTTGATTGTAGCTACAACTTTTAAATTGGATGAAAAGGCAATATTATAGTATAGTGTAAGTGAAAGTAATAGAAAAAAAGCCAGTAAATGTCTCATATAAACGTTGAGAAGAAGTTAAATTTTGTCAATAAATTGAATAATGTCAATAATCGTGTTCTAAAAATAGAAAATCTTGCTCTCGCATATGATGGTAAAAGAATCCTTGACAATATCAATATGTTCATGGAAAGAGGAGACATAATTACAATACTTGGTCCAAATGGTGGAGGTAAAACCTCTTTAGTGAAAGCAATTGCTGGTATAAATAAAAATTATACTGGAAATATTGTGTTAGCTGAGAACACAAAAATTAGCTACATGCCGCAAAATTTTAGTATTAGTAATTTGATGCCAATAACAGTTGAATATTTTCTTTTAAATAGCTCCTTGAAAAGACTAAAGAAAAATCAATCCATTATTACAGAAACGATAGAGTTGGCTGGTATCGGTAACATTTTGAAAAATCAAGTGTTAGAAATTTCTGCAGGGCAAACACAATTATTACTGCTTGCACGTTGTTTAATTGCAGAGCCTGACTTGATCATTCTAGATGAACCAGTTAGTGCAATGGATATTAACGCGCGGGCTAAATTTTATGATATTATAAATAAAATAGCAAAAAAACGATTGGTATCGATTCTTATGACTTCTCATGATCTTAACTCTGCTCTACCATCCTCAGATTACATAATTTGTATAAATAATACTATCTATTGCCAAGGCAAGCCTGATGAGATTATGAAAAATAGAACCCTAAATGAAATATTTAGCAGTTACGCAGCGAAATGATTCAAAATATTTTGCGTCTTCTGCACATAACTACGGTGCTGACGCGTTACAATATATTACCTTATTTACTTCCACCATCAAAAAAATCAATAAATAAAATACAAGGCCACAAGCTAAAGTGTGCTCTTGAAAAATTAGGTCCGGTGTTCATTAAGTTTGGGCAGTCTATCTCATCACGTACTGATGTTTTAAATGAGGATATAACAAATAACTTGTTATTGATATGTGATAGATTGCCATCATTTTCACATAAAATAGCAGTTAAAACTATAGAAAGTGAGTTTAATTGTAAATTGAGCGACATTTTTTCAAGCTTTTCTGAAAAGCCAATTGCAGCAGCATCGATTTCTCAGGTGCATAGAGCGGTTACAACTGAGGGTAAGGAAGTTGCTGTGAAGGTTTTAAGGCCAAATATTGAGAAAACATTCTCAAGGGATATAAAAATGCTTTCTTGGCTTGCAGAAATTGCAGAAAAATTTAGCGAACAATCAAAAAGGCTGAGGCCAATTGAATTAGTCAAAACTTTTGCTGAAATTTGCCGATTAGAGTTAGATCTACGTTTTGAAGCTGCTCACTCTTCGGAACTAAAGGAAAACACAAAAAATGACAGAGGTTTTTACGTACCTGAAATAGATTGGAATAGAACTTCGAAAAAGGTTTTAACATTAGAATGGATAGAAGCAACGCCAATATACGAAGTTGAAAAACTGAATAATCGTAAGCAAATAGCTATCAATCTTATAGAATCGTTTTGCAATCAAGTATACAGGGATTGTTTTTTTCATGCTGATATGCATCCTGGAAATCTAATGGTTGATAGTAATAACAATATTATTGCCCTGGATTGTGGAATCATGGGTAGAATAGATCGTGAGACATGCTATTACGTTATAGAGATACTCAAAGGCTTTTTAAATCGGGATTATGATCACGTTGCAAAAATGCACTTTAGGGCTGGTTATGTTTCATCACAGCATAGAAATTTTGTCACAGCTTGCAGGGCAATAGGTGAACCCATTATTGGGCAGCCTATACAGAAGATTTCATTTGCTAGTTTACTTGCTCAGCTATTAAAAATAACTGGTGATTTTGATATGAAAGTTCAAACACAATTGTTATTGCTGCAGAAAACTATGATTTTACTGGAAGGGACATGTAGAAAGATCTACTCAGAAATCAATATGTGGAAAGTAGTTGAAGCGTGGATAAGCAGTCAACATGAAAATAAAATAGGGTATAGGGAAAAAATTAGAAGTTCTTATCCTGTAAAAACAATCCAAGGGATATTTAGCCTTATAGAAAAATTAAACCTAATAGCTGATAAAAAATTAGAAAACATCCAAATTAAAAATAAATCAAATGGAAAAGTCTATTTTTTATTGTGGTTTGTAATTATAATTCTAATCGTTAAACTTTTAATTTCTTAAACTATGGGAAAAAACTGCGTCAAATCCAATTTTTATTCAACTTAATTTTTAATCTGCAGGAGCCGAGTTGAGAATGTCCAATTTTCCACTTTCTTTATGTATCTGTTCAGCAGAGTGGCAAAATAAGGTAGACGAGAAAAGACAACTATAGGAACAAATGGGTGTCATGCCAGTGCGTGACACTGGCCTCTTGTTTCAATGTTAAACAAAATACCATAGAATTCAAAAAGACAATTCCTAGAAAATTTCTACATCCAAAAAAGGCATAAGTTATGTTAATGCTGTTTGAATGAGATGATATAAAGATAAGCCAAATTTTTACAAAGAAAACATTTCAAGCAGCAAGACACCTTTGATTGAAAGAGAGCACCAAATTTATGGGGTGAGTAACTGCGCTATTTCAACTATAGTATTTTCTAAAACGAATGATAAACGTCTAAAATGGTATTACCAACTAAAAGGTGTAAGTCTGTACATTGATGCATTAGAGGTCTGAGGCAACTTTTGATGGTGTGCCAACAATGCTCTATCGGATTTAGATCAGGTGAATATGTTGGAAGATAAAGCAAATGACAGCCAAAAGACTCTATTAATGACTTTGTTTTGGGAGTTTTATGGAATGTAGCATTATCCATAACTATGGTTGTATCACGCTGTAATTGTGGAAGTAATCTTCGCTCTAACCATACATTAAACATATCTTTATTACACCCTCCTGTGAAGGTCATTGGTGCAATAAACTTCTCATCCACCTATTATACTCACTCTTTCCCGCTTTTTTCCTGGAACATCAGCATATATTTTTTCTCCTCTTGGAGCTCGTGCATATTCTCGGTATAGTCTATTATCAACTCCTGCTTCATCTATATATAAAATGCTACAGTGGTCTATTTTTGAGACTTTATCGATAAATTGCTGCCTATCTTCTTGATTGCGCTCTTGATAGAATGTGACTTTTTTTAAAGGTTATTTTTAGCTGTCTTAATCTATACCAAATTGCACTTATCCCAAAGCCAAGGTTTTGTTTCATTTCTGCTAGTGTGTGATCTGGGTGTTTTTTGACATATTCTTTGAGTATTTCTGGATCTATTTTTCGAATAAAACCAGTACTTTTTACCGCTTTGAGACCTTGGCCAGTAGCTTTCTTTTTTAGCCATCTATATAGTGTTGCTATCCCTATCTCAAAAACCTCTGCAACTTCAACCTTTGACTTTCCTTTTTCTACCAAAGACACTGCTTTTTCCCTTAAATCTACACTATATACCATCGCTTTCCCTACTTTAAAAAAACATATTATACCTTTATCATTCGCTTTTGAAAATACTATAGTTAGCGGAATGACGGTTTTTCAAATTGTCGGTAAATCTAAGTCAGTTTAGCTATAATTTCCTAAATTTGCTCACAATCTCTTGACTTGACACATATGTTTTTTCCCAAATGTTACTATCTTCCTCCTTTTCCTTTCTCAATTTGTGCAACCATTTCCTTTACATTTGCATGCGTGAGAAGGGAATTTTTGCTGACATGAGATTTTGGATCAGATTTTGCTGTTACGTGTTTCGTTGCAGATCTTTTATTCTCTGTTAGAAATGAATGAGATTGTTTTTTCTTCACACCGATATCCGCTTGTGCTGCTGGAGTGGTTTTGCTTTCAGCAAGCTGTACATTAGCATTTCCTTTTGCTTGATTTTGCTCAAATTTTTCTTTTAATGCCTTTACTTTACTGCCCATCTCGCGATTAGCTCCTCCTTTCATAGTAGCTGCTGCTACTTTTGGTATCGCCTTACCAGCAGCTTTTTGTGCTGATTTCCTATTGTCTTGATTTTCAGATTTTAGTGGTACTCTTTCAGCTGATTTTTTAAGAATTACTCCTACTACTTTTGGCTCTGTGCTTACTTTTTGATTAGCACGGCTTAGATTTTTAGGCTTTGGCGGTACTGCAGGTTTATCTTTGATTACCACTTTCGATTCTTGTCTAACTTCTTGACCAGTAGTAAACATTTTTTTGGCACTTGCGGTGGTTTTGGTGGTACGAGGGATTGAGGTTGTTGTTTCTGCTTACGTTCTCTTTTTGCTTCTATATGTTCTTTAGGAACTGTTGCATAAATTGGCTCTTCTTTGGGCGATTTTGAACTCTGCGAATTTTCTATTAAAATTTTACTCTTCTTCTCTTGATAATTTGATATCTCTTTGTATACAGACTCTTCATTTAATGAACTTCCATAGCCTGAATCTTCTCTCTGCTCATATAAAGGATTTTCCTTTTGCTTTTTCTCTTGATAATTTGATATGTCTTCATATTCAGACCCCTGATCTAATGAACTTTCATAGCCTGAATCCTCAGAAGGATTTTCCTTAGCATCAGGCATACTAAAACTATTAGCTCCTTTTAGTAAAGAAGATGTAGACTTTGCCTTGCTTTCTCCATCTGAGGATATTTCTGATTTAAAGCGTACCTTCCTCGAATCTGGAGCAGCCGGAGGTGCTGTTGTTGGTCGCTTTATTTGCCTCATGCGATTACCACCTAATTTTTCTTTCGGCTGTTCTTCTTTTCGCAGCTCAAAAGTACCTTCCTTTTGCTTTCTACCTTCCAAACTCACTTCGTGTGATCTATCTTTTCCTTGACTCTTTTCACTTTGTTCTAAATTTAAAGAATCTTTTAAAATATTATTTTTTCTGAAATCTTTTTCTAATTGTTCCAAGAGATCAATTTTTTTTAAAATTCTTGTATACTTAGCTGCTGTTTCTAAAGTGAAACTTGACAACTCATCATTTACAAAATTACTTATACTACTGTTCTTGGTTGGAAAATTTTTTCCCAAAATTCTATTCATTAATGTTTTAAAAAGACCTAATGGCTGTTCTACATAATTGTTCAAGTCAGTATATATAACAAACTCAGCTATACCTTTTGCCTCACCTGTAAAACCTTCTAATGCATGAGATAAATCCCTTAACGTTTTGTTATATTGTTTCTCTGCATTTCCTAGCTTTACAGCTTTGATCAGAGAATCGAGATTTTTTTTATAGTTCTCACTTTTAAATGGATTATTCATACTAATTACAGCTCATTATTTATTAAAATATAGATCTAAAATATTAAGATCTAGTAAATATTACTTTTGTAATTCATGTAGAACTATAGCTATAATAAGTAAGATTTCCCTACGTCATACCGCCGCGGTATCTCCAGATCCCCCTAACAACTTACTATTACCCACAAATATGAGGTTCGTGAGCAAGTCGCCATCCTTCTGCTAAATCAAAGAGACGTTTATATCCTTTCCAAAGAGTAATTGGTCCTGGTTTTGGGTCATTTTTTCTTGCTAAATGGCCTCCAAGTTCATGAAACAGCTTCTTTTATGTTGGGAACTACACTTGGACATGGTTTTCTGTGTATTTTAACGTATAAAACTTTCCATTCTTCTTCAGCTAATAAGGTAGTACATGGTAATGTTGGGTTAGCTCTTGCAATTGATGTAATAAAGAAGATCCTCCAAGCAATAATACTCATAACTGTTAGATATCTCATTAGTCTTTCTGCTATTCCAAGCCTACATTCTTCAACTTTGAGACCGGATTTAAAATTTTATGTAATATCTCTATTTTCCATCTAAGGCAATTGTAAGTTAAAAACGTGATATAAAAGAGATAAGAGAGAAAGATAACCCTGCTCACTAGGAATAGCGGGCGTGCGCGACCGAAAGGAAATTGGTATTACAACCGTTGGTATCAAGGTACGCTAGCCCTATCTCTCGATACGTTTGAATAGTTGCTTGGGACATATATATGCACCCGTTTACAATCTTAAATTAACTAAAACTATCGAGGTTTATTATGGTTACATCTTATCAAAATTTTATTGGCATTGACATCGGAAAATTTAAAAATGTCGTTGCAATTCACAAACAGAAGAATGCTGTCGAATTTGATAATAATGCTTCTGGTTGGCAACAATTATTTCAAGAGTTTTCAGATATTCTACCTAATGCTTTAGTGACTTTAGAAAATACAGGGAAATATGAGCTTGGCTTATCACATTTTCTTACCGACAAAAATATTGCCGTGCATCGAGCTAATACTCGTAAAGTAAAAAGCTTTATTTTATCTCACGGAACTTTAGCAAAGTCTGATAGATCAGATGCAAGAGCTCTTGCTCAATATGGATTTGAACGCCATAGAACTATCTCTCTATTTGTACCTACCTCTACAGAACAATCAACTTTGGCTGCACTTTGTCAACGTCGTGATGATATTACGCAAATGAGAACTCAAGAAAAATGCAGACTTGAAGCACCGGAAAATGATCATATAAAAGAAAGCTGTCAAAAGACCATTGAGTTTTTCGATAGTCAAATAAACGAACTCAATGATACTATACAAAAGATTATTGATGAAAGCCGCGAATTACAACAACGCCAAAAAATTCTTAAAACAGTTCCTGGAATAGGTAAAAAGTTATCACAAGATTTTTTGTGTTTAATGCCAGAGCTTGGTTACTTAAATAGAAAAGAAGTAGCAAGTCTTGCCGGAGTTGCACCGCATCCAAAAGAAAGTGGTAAAGCTGTTGGTTACCGAAGGATTACAGGTGGTAGAAGTAACGTTCGTTCAAAGCTCTTTACAGCCGCTATGGCTGCTACAAGGTCAAAATCTATACTTGGCGCCTTTTATTCTAAGCTTGTTGAAAGTGGTAAGAAGAAGATGGTGGCTATAACAGCCCTAATGCGTAAAATTATAGTAATTGCTAATACAAGACTTAAAGAAGCAATTAATTTGCATACTTAAAAATCTTCACAACGGTAACTGAAATTGGCTAATGAATATGTGCGTCCACACAGACTTAAAGCACATATTCATTAGCTTAAGCAGAAATTGCTGTGGTAGCTGTTTGATATAAAATTCTATTTCTATGACAAACGGGTTTTTATTGCCCATATAATTTGCAAAATTACACAAATAAAAAAATTTTTAAAAAACATAGTTGATACCAACTAATTTTTTCAACAGCTTCATCGAAAGTATTAACTGAAAGATTCGTTAATAGCATCCATTCTAGCGGTTTTTTTTAAGGGAAGGGGAGTTTTCTCAACAACATAAACTGCATAAAGTGGTAATTTAGGTAGTTCTTCCGTCTTATGCCTAATATTATTCTTAGATGGATTCATCATAAACTTTCCAAATCTAACTTCCAAACGTGCTGTTCTTTTTGGCTTATTATCTTTTACAGGAACTTCAACTTCTACCGTACCTGCACAATGAGAGGATTTAATAAATGCCCATAACTTCTGCTCACCTTTTTCAGGATATCGAGATTTTCTATTTACTGCTCTATCTCTGCATGCTCTAACTAGCACTGCCGAATTAAGATTATGTGCAAGCTCAAAAAAGTCATATATATATCTGCTTCTCTATCGCATACAGTTATAGTCTCAGTTTGAGTTGGATCAATAATATTATTTGTTTTTCTTAAAGTTTCCAACCACTTTACGCTTTCTTTATCTTCAATGCGATCGCTCTTTTTTTTAAGGTTCTCAGTTTCTTCAGGTCTTGAATAAACTTTTTGATCTAGTATCCCTAGTACCAAACCTTCTATACTAACGGCAAGAGCTGTATGCATTATAATACCTTTTGCAGTATCATAACTGGACAAATTTGCTAATCCGCTTGTTTTTTTATGGTTATTATATACAATGTAACTGGTATCTTGAATGACAAGAACCCTCTTGTGAGCTTTTGTTCTCTCAACCGTCTTATTAATATGTGTAGCTAAAATATCACTTTCTTTTACATTCTCATTTTGAAAAAAACGTTATGCTGTTTTTGCTTCTGACCAACTTTCACATGCTTGATTAATCTAACTTTCAGGTAATTTTGTCAAACATATCAGCAATCTTTACTAATCGCTCAGTTAACCTTTTATCTCCAAATTCATTTTTAGCCCATTCACTACTTTTACTTGCCATTTTACACCCTCAATATTTGCAAACTTTAATATTGTAATATTTTACTTTTTAGTCCATTTATATTTGTGGGTAATAGTAAGGAATGACACCGTCTTGGATGGAAACCAGTGTCAGCTACTTTCATGACACCATCACAAGGTGAAACTGGATCCCAGTGGGCTTTGTTGCATCGCTCAAGTGAAAAGAACTGGCAGTTACTGACAAAATTCATTATAAATAGCCATTTAACTGTTGAAGAAAAAATATGCCACAAAAAATGAGAGTCAGTAACTGCCATGAATATAACAAATTTCTCCAAGAAAGAGGAAGCATTTTTTGTTATATCAATGACGCCATAGAAAATTGGTACGAGAATTGTCCAAAAATGCAGGGCGGCAACTATATTTATAGTGATAAAGTTGTGATTTTGGTGCATATAATCGTCAGTTTCTTTAGAATTGGTTTAAGACAAACAGTCGGGTTTAAAAAGGGTATTTGCAACAAATAGGAAGAGATTTGGCAGTTATCAGCTATTCACAAGCATCAAGAAGGTTTAAGAAACTTAATATTAAGATAAATGATTGCAGAATTGATAAAAATAATATGGAAGATATCGAAATTGCTATAGACAGTACAGGAATTAGTATATACAACAACACTCCTGGTCACAGCAAGGAAAATAGCACTGACAGAAAATATCGTGGCTATGAGCAAACGAGAAAATTGCACGTAATGTTGAATATAAACAACAAAAAAGCCATAGCTGTAAAATACAGTAACGGTGTCTACTCTGATCACTATGGAGCTTGTGATTTGCTAAAAGAAGTTGATTTTCAGCATGCCATAAAAGCACTATATGCAGATAGAGCATGTGATAGGCACAAGTTTTATAAGTTGTGTAACGAATATGATATAAAGACAAAAATTCCACCAATAAACAATGCGGCAGAACATCCAGAAATAGATTATATGTCTGACAGGAATGCTGCTATTAGGTTAATAAAATTATACGGTGAAGATGGCATGAAAGAATGGAAAAAAGAAGTAAATTATGGGAAAAGATCTTATATTGAAGGGTTTTTCTCAAGATTAAAGCAAATATTCGGATTTAGTTTTAGGAATAAATCTGAGACAAATAGAGAGAAGGAACTACTTGTTAAATGCTATTTGCTCAATAAGTTCACTGATATTGGTATGGCTAAATTTGAGATAGCTTCATAAATTTATTGTGCGTTACCTACTATCCGAAGAGCGATGCAACAAAGCCATCCCAGTGTCAGCTACTTGGATGACAGAGGGGGGTGGGATGACAGGAGATGATGGAGTGACAGGGAGTAATACAAAAAGTTTCGTCATCCCCATTGAATCGGCTTTAAAATCGATGTTCAAAGTTGAAATTTCCCTAGAAGATGCGGGGAAAATCAGAAAAGGTCAGGAAGTTGTATTAAATAACTTGCGTAATTTAAAGAATCATGATATTTGTTGTACGGTGGTGGGTAGTGTACCTATTGCAATCTGCAGTTTTATTTATGGTTGTGTGAAACCTATTCGTGTTTTTAATATTTAAAATGAGGTTTAGATGTCGATAACATCCGAAAAGAAAAAGAGTTTGATAAATATATATGCAATTAAAGAAGATGATACAGGCTCATCTTTTGTACAATGTGCAATTTTGACCGAGAGGATCAGTAACTTAACTGAGCATTTTAAAGTGCACAAGCATGACCATCACTCTAAGCGTGGTTTACTTATATTGATAGGTAGAAGACGCAAGCACTTAAATTATATAAAGCGTAAATTTGGTAATGAAGCCTATCAGGAATTAATAGAGAAGTTAGGCATTAGAAAATAATCGAGGAATTTAATATGTTTAAAATTATAAAAAAATCTATAGAGTGGGGTGGTCGTGCCTTATCTTTAGAAACAGGAAAAATAGCACGCCAAGCTCATGGTTCAGTAGTTGTAAATTACGGTGATACTTCTGTTTTAGTAACTGTTGTACGTAAAAAGAAGGAAGAAAGCGTTGATTTCCTACCTTTAAATGTGCAGTTTATCGCAAAAAGCTATGCCATGGGTAAGATCCCTGGCGGGTTTTTTAAAAGAGAAGGCAAGCCATCTGATAGAGAAACTTTAATCTCAAGAGTAATAGATAGAAGTATAAGACCACTATTCCCAGAAGGATTTCATGATGAAATTAGTGTGGTGTGCAATCTATTAACTTATGATACAGTCAATCCTCCTGAAGTGCCAGCATTGATTGGTGCTGTTGCAGCTCTTGCAATTTCTGGTGTTCCCTTTCACTTTACTATAGCTGGAGTGATGGTTGGTTGTGATGAAAATAATAACTATATACTCAACCCTTCTGTTCAAGAGATGAAAGCAAGCAGCTTGGATCTGTTTTTGTCTGGTGATGAAAATTCAATTTTAATGGTTGAATCAGAAGTGAAAGAGCTCTCTGAAGAAAATGTTTTTAATGCAATAAAATTTGGCCATGAACACCTTAAGCCTGTCATTAAGCTCATAAAAGAGTTTGCTGATACAATTGGCAATAAACCTGAGAGCTTTGCCCCTATTGATGCATCAGATATAACACAAGAGCTCGAAAAATACGGTAAAGATTTTGAAAAAGCATATTCGCAAACAGTAAAACAAGAGCGAGTTCAAGCTCTAGAAGCGATCAGAGAGAATATATTGAATACTCTTAAAGAAACTGGAAAAGACGAAAAGTTAATTACGTATGCAGTAAAAAACTTTGAAAGATCTTTAGTACGTGAAATAATTAGGAAGAAAAGTGTAAGGATAGACGGTCGTAAGCATGATGAGATACGTCAGATAGAAGTTGAAGTTGATATTCTGTCCAAAACTCACGGTTCTGCACTATTTACAAGAGGCAATACTCAGGCACTGGTTGTTACTGCTCTTGGCACCACTCAAGATGAGCAAATTGTGGATGATATTGAAGGGGATAGACGTGAGCATTTCATGTTGCATTATAACTTTCCCTCATTTGCTGTTGGAGAAACTTCTGCTGCGCGTGCACCAGGAAGAAGAGAAATCGGTCATGGCAAACTTGCTTGGAAAGCAATTCATCCTGTTTTACCCGATAAGTCTGAATTTCCTTATACAATAAGAGTAGTGTCCGAAATTTTGGAGTCTGATGGTTCTTCTTCTATGGCAACAGTTTGTGGGACTTCTCTTGCTTTAATGGATACGGGTGTGCCAATAAAGGCCCCTGTTGCTGGAATTGCTATGGGTCTCATCAAAGATAAAGACGAGTATGTAATACTTTCCGATATACTTGGTGATGAAGATTATCTTGGTGATATGGACTTTAAAGTAGCAGGAACTAGTGAAGGGGTTACGGCGCTACAAATGGACATGAAAATTTCTGGTATAAGCTTTGAAATTGTTGAAAAATCTTTAGAACAGGCAAAAGCTGGAAGATTACATATTTTAGAAAAAATGAATGCAGTGATTTCAGAACACAGTGATGATGTCAAAGACCATGCACCAAGGATGTTATCATTTTACATAGATAAAGACAAAATTTCTGCTGCTATAGGTTCTAAGGGGAAAAATATACGCAGTGTGTGTGAAAGAAGTAATGCAAAAATTGAAATAGGAGATGATGGTAAAGTTTCTGTTTTTGCTACGAGTGGCACTGAAGCTGAAATTGCAAAGAGTATGATGATTGATTCAATAACAGAACTAGAACAAGGTTCTATAGTTGATGTCAAGGTTGTAAGAATAGAGAAGTCTATTGTAGAGCTTGAATTTCTTAATGGCAGAAAAGGAAAAATGCACATAAGTGAAGTAGCTAATGAACATATAGATTCTATAGAGAGCGTACTTAAACAAGATGATACTTTCAAAGCACTAGTAATTGACTTCGAAAAAGGTGGGTGTCCAAAGTTGTCAAGACGTCGGGTTGATCAAGAGACGGGAGAGTTTTTTGAAGGTGAGCTTTACAACGAGGAAAGGAAAGATGGTCCAAATGACAGGGATAATTATTACAATAATTCATTTAGTAGAAAACCTGGAGGAAGTCACCATAAGAGGCCTCCTCGTCCTCGTTCTGGTTTCAGCAACAGAAATAGGCCGAAATTTGGTAATAATGATTCATCATCAGGTTTTTATTAAGAGTAAACTTCTTGCGTTACCTCTCGTCATTCCAGTGCTTAACACTGGAATGACACCCTTTCTGGTGAAGGTTGTTCTCAAATCACAATGTTAGTACAATTGTGGTGTTAGCTATAGCTAACCCAAGGTATCCGTTCAGCGGAGTGGTAGAATAAGGTAGACAAAGCAAGATAATAAAGATAATCATAGAGCAAAAGTGAGGTAATGTGGTAAACCTTTGAGAACTTTGCAAAAATTTACAGCAAAAAATAGAAAAACTGAAAGCAGAGATAGAAAACTTAAAAGCAGAAAATAAAGCTTTAAAGATAGAGAACGCTGAATTAAAGGAAAGGCTCGGTTTAAATTCAAAAAACTCATCCCTGCCCAGCTCAAAAGAGCTATACAAAATAAAAAAGGACAAGCCAAAAAGCGAAAGGAATGTTGGCGATCAGGTTGGGCATAAAGGAAATTTTCATGCCACAATGGAAGCGGATAAAGTAGTAAAAATAGAGTTGCCTAATATTTGCGAATGCGGAGGAGAGCTTGTAATATGCGAAAAACCTTATGTTCACCAAAAAGTTGATCTTCCGGAAATTAGGCCTTATGTAGTATAGCATTTCTCATAATAGTCCGAACAGGTCATAGGAAGGCAGAATCAACAGCACGACGAAAGGATTCGAATAGAGGAATGTTTTTCCTGGCTCTGTTTTTTATAGCAAACCAATGATGCTCAATTTTGTTGAAATCTGGAGAATAAGGCGGCAGATACAAAATTTCTGCACCAACCCCTTTAGCAAGCTCGATAATCTTATCAGACTTATGAAAAGTAGCATTGTCAAGAATGACAGTCTGTCCAGGTTCCAAGATCGGTGTCAAAAATTGCTCAAACCATCCATTAAAAACATCCATATTACAGTGGCCTTCAAAGGTTAACGGAACAACTATCTTTCTTCCACTTAAGGCTGCAACCATACTGATTCGTTGAGTCTTCTTTCCAGATTTTAAGGCATAAAACCGCTGTCCTTTCTGGCAATATCCGTAGTTCGGTGTTATCAATGCCAGACTCATCTATATACACTAAGTTTTTAGGTTCTTTTGTCGCTATAATTTTCAAAAATTCAGCACGTTTTTCTTCGTTTCTTTCCTTGTATCCATATGTCTTTTTTTGCGCGTAAATCCAATTTTTTTAAGGGCTCGATAGATCGTTTGGATACTAACGTTGTTCCAAAGTTTAGCCATTTCCGATAGAGTCTTTCCTCCGTGTTCTCTGGCAAATTTGGCAAAGGTATCCCAGTCGGTAATTTTGTGATTGTAACCCCCATTTCCAAGTTTTTTTGATTGAAAGTCTCCTGTTTCTTTTCTTCTTTGCTGCCACTGTTTCTCTGCTTTCTCCTTCGTCTAGCGCTTCCATTGCTTTTTTTCTTAAATCATAACTATATGCTGCTGGCATTCAACCTCCTTATCATCATCTACCCTTATCCTATCACATCCGGACTTTTATGGAAAGAGCTATAAGAGGTTGTCCGGAAACTAGTAAATTCAAGCATATTCCCTCTTTAACATAACCCTACTCATAGCTAGGTATATGAAATTCTCAGTGGATGTTGTGAGTAAATCATACTCCTTCGATAGCCTTCTATTCCTATTAACCCAAGCAAAAGTCCTTTCTACAACCCATCTTCTTGGCTGTACTTTAAACCCTTGTTCTCTTGTTGGTAGTAGCTCAGGTGGCGTATCTTTGTGCACCCAAAATCTACATGGAGGCCTTTTAACAATTTCAATATCTATGTCATATTCTTCCTTTATGTGATTCTTTAAATTTCTTCCTTGGTATCCCATGTCAGCCCACATTTTTTTAACTTTAGTATATTTTGTTCTCATATTGTTTAATGCTATTTTAATACCATCTCTATCATTTTCGTTAGCAGCGCCTACGTAACAACCTAGTATAAAACCCTGAGTGTCTGTAATTATATGCCTTTTTCTACCCTTTACTTTTTTACTTCCATCATAGCCTTTGATCCCCCCTTTTCTGTAGTCTTTACAGATTGACTATCTACTATACAGGCACTCGGCTGCTCATTCCTTCCTATTTTTCTTCTACTATATTTTGTAATTTCATAATTCATTTTCTCAAAAATTCCCTGCTTCTTCCATTGCCTGAACTGCTCATACACAGTCTTCCATAGCGGAAAATCATTTGGTAAATACCGCCATTGACACCCTGTACGCAATACATAGAAAATTGCTTCTAATATTTCTTTTTTGCTATACTTTGGCGGCCTTCCTCCTTTCTTGTATGATACTCTGAAGTGTTTTTCTATTCTTGCCCATTCCCTTTCGCTTAGATCTGTTGGATACTTTTTTCTCATCTTTACCCCGTACTAAAATTTCAGATATTATAGCCTTTTACTTGTTTCCGGACAACCTCTAATACCAATTCCCATTACACGGCAAACAGATGGACAAAGATGGAAGAAAAGCCATAATGAAGTAAGTAAAATAGTTGAGGTATAAATGGCATTAAGATCAAAATTATTGGATGAAAAAGTAGTAGAATCAGCAAAAGAAATGCTGAAGAAAGTAAGGAATAATGCATATGTTTCAAAAAAACTAAATGCTGTAATTGCAGCAAAAAAGTACAGTATAACGGCTGTAGCAAAAATATATTGCATTTCAAGAAGCGCACTAACTTCGTGGGTAAAACTCTTGAAATTTGGCAGAGAAGAAAAACTGTTTGCTCCTCCACAACGCCGTAGAAAAACTAAATTAAATCAGGTTCAACTACAGCAAATTGAAGAGTGGATAGAAGAAAATCCTAATATTACCATTAAAGAAATGAGAATAAGAATCCAGGAAAAGTTCAGATTAAATATCAGCAAATCTACAGTACACCGCTATATGCAAAAGATGAAATTCTCATATATTACACCAAGACCAGTTCATAATGGACAAGATAAAAGCAAACAAGAGGAATTCAAAAAAAAATCTCAATGGAGCTATTAGCAAGTATCCAGAAAAAGAGCTATTTTTCTTTGATGAATCACGGTTTGGCACACATTCAAAGGTTGGACATGGGTGGTTTAAAAAGGGGATTAGAACACAGGTTAAAACAAAATTAGGTAGGCAAAATTTCTATCTCTATAGTGCGGTTAATCCTAGAAATGGAGAGAGTTCTAGCTTATTTGCACCAAATGTCAACACTGATTGCATGAACATATTTCTTGAGCAGATGTCGCAATATCTAGAAACACGAGAGGCTTTTCTTGTTATGGATTGTGCTAGTTGGCATAGGTCAAAAAATTTAAAGGTACCTAAAAATATCGATATTATATACCTACCTCCGTACTCACCTGAGCTAAATCCTGTTGAGAGGCTTTGGTTATATATAAAACAGAACATTTTGCGCAATAAAATATACGATACAATTGCTCTGCTTGAGGGTGCTTTGTGCAAATTTATTACTTCTCTTGCCAGCTCCACAATTAAACAACTCTGCAATGTCTCCTATTTGACTGGCCAACAATGAGAGTTGGTATAAACACTATAAAGTGCAGGAATTATGTAGGATTTTCTGCTAGTGGCTACTATAAGTGGACCACAAGAAAAATAAGCAGTAGAGAATCAGCAAATAAAGAGTTATTAGCAGATATTCAAAAAATATATCAAGCTTCTAAATGTAGATATGGAGCTCCTAAAATTCATGCTGAATTGAAGGCTTTGGGTAAAAGTTGCAACTTAAAAACAGTGCAAAGTATTATGCAGAAAAATGGTATTCAGGCTATATTGAGAAGAAAATTTAAAATTAAGAAACAACAAACGGACAGTAGAGTTGTAGCTCCCAATATATTAGACCAAAACTTTATTGTCGATCAACCAAATAAAGTATGGGATTACTTATATAAAAACCAAAGAAGGATGGCTATATTTGGCAACAATAATCGATCTATATTCACGCATGGTAGTTGGCTGGTCAATGAGCAGTTCAATAAATAAACAATTGGTTATGGACTCTTTATTAATGGCCGTTAACAAGCGTAAACCTGCCAAAAATCTACTATTACATAGTGATCAAGGTTCACAATATACTTCGCAAGGTTATCAATATCTCTTATCCATAAAAAACATAGATGAGTCATAAAGGTTGTTGTTACGACAATTCTGTTGTGGAAAGCTTCTTTAGCTCATTGAAAAGAGAAATACTTATTGATACTTCACAACACTCTGCTCAACAAACTAGAACTGCAATATTTGAATACATAGAAATTTTTTATAACAAACAACGTCACTATTAACTATTGCATTCCTGAGCATTTTGATTCATCATTCTCTTTGTGAAAAACATTCCAAACTTTCTCTCCACTTTTTCTGGGTAAGGTCAGTCAGCTACTTGGATGACAGGGGAGGGAGGTGCTAACCTGACAATCGTCATCCCGCTACGTGTTAGCGGGATCTAGAGATACCGCGAATGAATCGCGGTATGACGGTCTGCAGCGGTATGACGTAGGGCTGCACTAGCTATATCATGCATTTTATTAACCGACACTATAAACAATATCCTTACAATTATGAGATTGAACCACAACTTGCTCAAGCGTTAAGCTGCTGCGTTTAGCGTCTTTACTGTGATTTTCCCCAAGAACATTTGTTCTTTCTCGTTTTATTTCCTCAATGAATTTCCCATTAACATCTTTAGGATCAATCTCTTCTTCAGAATATATAAGGTTAGTGCAATTTGTTTTTCTATAATAATGCACGCCAAGACATATAATTGATAATGCAAGTATACCAGAACCTATAAGTAATGATAATCCTATGTTATTAGTCAAAGGGTTTTGGTAAAATTTTTGTACACCATTAACACCATGTGTTGCAAGTAGCCCTAGAGGAAACGCTATATTTGCAGCAACTACACCAGTAAATAATGCAGTAAATATTGGTCTGTCGTTAATTACTGATTTTATTTTATTAGTTCTAGTAATTACTTTTTCGTCAATGTTAGTGAAGCCTTGTTTAGCTTCCCAAGCATTAAGTACAAAATTTGAATGAGTGCCATTGCTATATTCCAGTCTTACAGATTTTATAGCTTTATCTTTTGGCTGGTGCTCCAACACCTCAGCTAAAATTTTATCCGCATCTTTTTTTTGAATGGAATGTTCTTCAGTATCTATAAATTGCCTTGTTGCAAAAAATATTGGACCAATTGCAAGCAATGCAGCAAGTGCGATAACTGGTATAGTGATATATTTTGGGCTGTTTGTAAAAAATGCAATAAATTTTGCTTTATCTTGTAAATATAATAAAGCTGCAGATATACTGAGTATAATAGCACTTGCAGTAAAAATTATAAAGCCCTTCTGCTGCATGGAATACTTTGCTCTTGGCAAGAATCTGTTTGTTTTTTTATTTGTTGTGCCACCTACATCAGAATTTAGTGACAAAGACTCTTCAGAGTCATCTGTCTTATATGATGGTGGAGAAGTTGAAGGTACATTGCTAAGTTTGTTACTTGATTCTCTGCTTAACCGTGTTAATGTTTTATCAAGATCATCAGGATCATCAAATACTGTCTCTTGAGAAGGGGATCTGCTTAGAATTGAATTTTGACCATCTATTCCACTGTCTAAACTCTTTTTCGAAGATTTTGTATCTGGGTCTATAGTTGCATAAATAGGTTCTTCTGATCCATCACCAACTGATCCTTCCATATTTAAGTTTGCTGTTTCTTTATCATCAGACTCGCCATCAAACGGACTTGTAGAGTGTGAAATTTCATTTTTATCGTTTGTTCGTGGCACTGTGCTTCTAGGTGCTGGTGTCGGCAGTACTTTCTTGCCATCTTCATCCTTTTTTGTATAAGAAGTTGGTGTGACATTATCTCCGTTTTCTAATCCATGCATATCTGCTCCAAAATTAATTACTATGCTGCATTGATTACGCTATAGTTATTAAGATGTAGTAAATACCAGTTTACGGATAATTATTAGTATAGAAATTGTCTATCAAAGATCCTTTCATTCAGAGGGTAATCTTTGTCAAAGAGCAAAGTTATTGTGTTTTCATGGTCTTTTTGTATTTTTATCTGTGATATATTATGAAACTCCTTGTAATCTGATACTACAAGTGCTGGACGGTTTTTTGTGTCGTTAATGTCAATTTGTACGATTGTATCGTTTGATATTAACGCTCCATTCCAATGCCTTGGGTAATAGCTATTGATAGAAGTGAGTGCAAGTAAATTTGAATTTAGCGGCAAGATTGGGCCACCGGCAGAGAAGTTGTATGCAGTGCTGCCTGTGGGGGTAGATAATATTACTCCGTCCCCTCTAAATTTTTCTACTTTTAGCTTATCATTAATAGTAATATTCATCTCTACTATTTGGTTCGCTTTTCTAAAAACGTATACTTCGTTTACTGCTATGTAATGATATCTCTTGCCACTTGTGTCTGTTGCTTCCATTTTTAGCAAAGTTAACTGAGTTGAAGTTGCATGCTCTATATGATCAATTAAATCTTCACTGCAGCTAAAGCATTTATTCATCAAAAACCCAACATTGCCAGTGTTTATCCCATACACATGCATGTTTTTATTTTCTATGACGTAATTGTGCAAAGTGCGTAGCATAAAGCCATCACCGCCAACAACTATCAATAGATCGATTTCGGACTTATTTTCTTCTGTTATATTGATAAAATTAAGTTTCTTTAATAGTTTAGATACTTCCTGCGATTTTGGTGATGGAGAAGCAACATAGCCTATATTTTTGTATTTATGCATGCTTCAGTAAACTCTCTAAAACTTAAAGAGGAGGAGAATTAGAAAATGCTTCCATATTTATCGTTAAACTTAGCTAATTTGCTAGTTTTACTTGCTAACCCGCTTGTCAAACTTCCAGTCCATGCAGGGTGAGTAAGAGGATCTCTATCAAGTTTTACCCTATCTCCCTCCTTTCCATAAGTGGAACGAGTTTCAAACTCTTGACCGTCTGTCATAACTATAATAATTTTATGATAATTCATTGTTGTTTATAAACTTTTAGTCAGCTAATATTCTAGTGAACTTAATTCACTAAGTCAATCATTATTCTAAAATATTGACAAAAAATAAATAAAGTAGTATATTTAATAAGGAATAAATAATAACTATCATGATTTTTGCTTTCCCCGGTCAGGGCTCTCAGTTTGTAGGAATGGGAAAGAGCTTATATAGTGAGTTTTCTGTTGCAAGACAAGTATTTAATGAAGTAGATAGCATATTGGATGGAAAGCTGTCTCATTTAATCTTCAACGGTCCTATTGAAGAATTAACCATTACAGAAAACGCTCAGCCAGCTATAATGGCAGTATCAATTGCAATGCTACGTGTTATGGAGCATGTGTTTGGCAAATCTCTTTTCACTGATCACAATGTTAAATATGTTTGTGGGCATTCAGTTGGCGAATATACAGCGCTGTGTGCTGCAGGAGCGTTAACGCTTGAGTCTGCAATCGAGCTGCTGAAAGTTCGCAGCGAAGCAATGCATGAAGCTTCACTGAAATGTAAAGGCGGAATGGTTGCGTTGCTTGGAGCAGAGATAAATGAAGTGGAAGATATATTGAAATCAGTTCAAATTGACGGAATTTGTGAAATTGCAAACGATAACGGTGGCGGACAAGTGGTTATAAGTGGCACTAGAGAAGCTCTTGAAATGTTACCCGATTTATTCAAAAACTCGAGTGTGAGGAAACTAATTAAATTACAGGTTAGTGGGCCTTTTCATTCATCTCTTATGAAACCTGCTGATGAAAAAGTTTTGGAGTTTTTGAAGGGTATTAAAATAACCCGTCCTATAGTTCCTTTGATATCAAATGTTACAGCTAAAGAGGAGAGTGATCCCAAAGTTATAAAAACTTTACTCGCCAAGCAAGTTGTAAGCAGAGTGAAATGGAGAGAAATGGTTTTGTATATGTCAAGCCGTGGCATTAACAAATTTGTTGAAATTGGCCCTAATAAAGTTTTATCTAATTTGGTCAAAAGAATTGACCAATCTATCAGTACAAAAAATATAGATAGTATTGGTGATATTGACAGCTTCTTTAATGAATCATTAGTACTAACAGCGAAAAATTTAAAAGTTGGATTAAGTTAAAACACATCTATTTGATGTCATTCCGGTGCATAACGCTGCCTAGCTGGAATGACAGAGGGTAATGCAAGAAATCAACGAACTGCCTGTCATTTCGTTTGGTTTTTTAATTCCAAGTAGCTGTAAAATAGTAGGGGCAATGTCAGATAACCTTCCGTCTCTTAGTTTTAGATTATCGCAAGACACAATAAATGGCACTTTATTTAGAGTGTGTGCTGTATGAGGTGTATTATTTTCTTCATCGAACATACATTCCACGTTACCATGGTCTGCAGTAACAATTAATGCGGTGTTGCTTGACTTTTTAACAGCATTCAGCACTTTCGCAAGACAATCATCTACAGCTAGCACAGCTTTCTCGGCTGCTTTTATATTACCTGTATGCCCTACCATATCAGGATTAGCGTAATTTACAACTATCAGTGCGAATTCTTGGGAGTGAATTTTTTCTACAAGCTTTTCTGTGAGCTCGAAGGCTGACATTTCGGGCTGCAAATCGTAAGTTTGAACTTTTGGTGAGGGAATGAGTATTCTTTCTTCACCAGAGAAAGGTTCTTCTTTTCCACAATTGAAAAAGAAAGTCACATGAGCGTATTTCTCGGTTTCGGCGATACGTAATTGTCGTAATTTATTGTCTTCTATTGTTTGTCCTAGAGTATCAGCGAAAGAAGTAGGAGGAAAAATATAAGGAATTTTGAGATCTTCTTTATACTTCATCATACTTAAAATTGAAGAGAATTTTGCTACCTTAGCGTAATCTGTTTTGCCAAGCAAAATACTTGCTAATTGTATCATTCGATCAGCACGAAAGTTAGCCAACAGCACTCCATCTTCTGGTTTTATACCTTGATAATCACCTATTACTGCGGGCCTGATAAACTCATCAGTTATGTTATTTTGATAGTTATTCTCAATCAACGATACTGCATTATCATGACAAGGTGCCTTTGCAAATGCGATAGCCTCATAAGCTTCGATTGTTCTCTTCCACCTGTTGTCACGGTCCATAGCATAGTAACGCCCAGAAACAGTAGCAATTCTTGTGTCATTTCCCTTTATACTCTTTGTAAATTCTTGAATGCATTTTTTTTCTGAATTTGGCAATGTGTCTCTGCCATCTAAAAATGCATGTATCACCACTTTTATTCCATGCTGTGATATTTTATTTGCTAAAGTTGAAATATGCTTTTGATGCGAATGAACACCACCATCGGACACCAATCCCATTATATGGCATACTCCGTTCTTACTTTTTAGATCATTAATAAAACTTTGTAGATTTACATTGTTTTCTATTATTCCAATCTCTTGATTAATGCGCTGAAGGCTTTGTATTACCACTCTACCACTGCCAATATTCATATGGCCAACTTCTGAGTTACCTATTTGACCACCAGGTAACCCCACATCAGTTCCACAGGCGGATAAACTGCATTTTGGATAATTAGAGCTAATATATTGCCAACAGGGTGGATTTGCGTTGCTAATAGCATTGTATTTACTGCTTTCTACTCCATTTCCCCAGCCATCTAGTATACATAAAACCACTGATTTAATGTTCATATAAAATCAACACTAGAATTTCACAGAGAAAAGCTCCCCGGGCCGGATTCGAACCAGCGACCAATTGGTTAACAGCCAACTGCTCTACCACTGAGCTACCGAGGAATAAACCGTTTTTAATTTACCATGTTGAACGTTGGTTGTAAACGTTTTTTGTGTAGACTTTAAGTCCAACTGACCCATAGAAACAAAAAAACTTACTTGACAAACTCAGCCAGCCCTCTTATCATGAAACTGAAGCTATTGTATTTGCTTTCGCCAATCTGCAGATTAAAAGGTAAGGATTACTTAATGTATCGGCGTCTTATGTTTAATTTTTTGCAGTATATAGATACTGTATGTCTTTACAAAACTTCATCTACATCTAGATTTTTATCTAAATAAGCTGAACGCGCTTATAAAGCGTTACAAGACATCAAAAAATGCCAATACTCGACAGAGATAGTAAAGGACTAGCTAACTCGGGGATTCTTTGTCTTTTTTTCTGCTTAGTAAATTTCTTAAACATTTGCAGCATAGGTTAGTTGCAATTAAAAGCAGCTAAATCTTGCTTGTCAAGCGTTTAAAACATAAAAAACGCCAATATTTTAAAGCAGATAATAACCCCAGGGCTTCTTTTGCCTTTTTTTTCGTTTGGTAAATTTCTTAATGTTTATGGCTAAAGATTGCACGAATGTTGCAATTACAAAAGCGTTTCTACTAGGAGGGTGTCATCCCAGTGTCAGCTACTCGGATGACATTACAGGGGGCACTGGGATGACATCATAGGGGGCTACTTGGCTGACAACCGTCATCCCGCTACGTGTTAGCGGGATCTATGTTGAGAGATACCGCGAATGAATCGCGGTATGACGGTTTGTGGCGGTATGACGATAAGACACAAAGCCTAATGGAAAAAACTGCGAACGCCAGTGAAAAACATAGCAATTTTATTTTCATTTGCAGCTTTTATCACATCTTGATCTTTTAGCGAGCCGCCGGGCTGAATTATAGCTGTAATTCCATGTTTTGCACTTTCTACTATGCTATCTGGGAATGGAAAAAATGCATCTGAAGCAAGCACTGCACCTTTACATTTTTCACCTGCTTTTTTCACTGCAATGTTCACACTATCTATTCTGCTTGTTTGCCCTGCGCCGATGCCAATAGCACAACCATCTTTTGCTATAACTATTGCGTTGGATTTCACATGTTTACATATTTTCCAGGCAAAAATAAGATCTTCCTTTTCTTTTTCTGTTGTAGTGCACTTTGTTACTTGTTCTGCTTTTATTGTGTGGTCATTATTTTCTTGCACCAAAAACCCACCAACAACATTTTTAATTTGGTATTTCACATTTTGTTGGAAAGATTTATGAATAATCACTCTTAAATTTTTCTTTCTTTGTAAAATTTTTAGTGCCTCATTGTTTACCGATGGTGCTATCACTACTTCCAAAAATATCTCGTTTAATTTTTCTGCTAGCTTTAAATCTATCTCCCGATTTAAGGCAACTATGCCACCAAAACTGCTTACTTCATCACATGATAGAGCCTTTTCATATGCCTCCAAAGCATTATTACTAACAGCAGCGCCACATGGGTTATTGTGCTTGATTATCACTGCTGCAGGCTCTTTAAACTCAGAAATTATGTTAAGTGCGGACTCTATATCTACTATATTATTATAACTCAACTCTTTTCCATGTAGTTTTTCCAACGGATATTCTGTAAATTGATTACTATAAAATGCAGCTTTTTGATGGGGATTTTCACCATACCTGAGTTCTTGTACTTTATGCCCATATAGTGCGAAAAACTCTGGCAACTCATTATTTTTACTCTGGGATAAAAACCAACTGTGAATATTAGAATCGTAGTGTGCAGTGAGAGCAAATGCTTTGGTTGCTAAATATTTTCTATATTCCAATGTTGTTTCATTGTTATTTTTTATCATCTCAGCTTTTAGTGCTTCATAGTCTTGAATGCTAGAAATAACTGAAGTAAAACGAAAGTTTTTTGCTGCAGCTCTAATTAACGCCACCCCGCCGATATCAATTTGTTCTATAATTTGCTCTTCATTTGAGCTGCTACTTACTGTCTCCCAAAATGGGTATAGGTTAGTTATAAGCAGGTCTATTGGCTCAATACCTAGATTTTGTATTTCCGTTTTGTGTTTTTCTCTATTGCAAAGTATGCCTCCATGAATTTTAGGGTGTAAAGTTTTTACTCTACCACCCAGTATCTCTGGAAATTGTGTGTAATCTGAGACCTCTTGTGTTTTTATTCCTGCACTAGATAGCACTTTATAAGTATTGCCCGTTGAAAGAATTTCTATTTGTTGCTGCGTTAAAAACGATGCAAGATCAATTATATTCGTTTTATCGTATACTGATATTAAAGCTCTTTTTATTTTCATTTTTATATGGAAAGTTTTTTAAGATTATATCTAAGAAAAGGAAATTTAGCTATTACATTTCTACACTAATTTAAAGCAGCCTATTCTATAAATTTTTTTACCATGCTTGATTTCAAGCCACGAATAAAATCTTCAATACTGCAAGGATTTCTCCCTTCCATTTGTACAACTTTAGGAATTAAAGTGCCACCTTTTAAACTTATGTGCATATTATCATTAACGATCTTGCCTTGTTCTGAAGCGAGAGCTTCAAAGTCAGCATCAAGTATCCTGATACGTTTATTCTCTATCTTGATGAACGCTTTTGGGTAAAACGCTTTAACCTTTCTATAAGCAACTTCACAGGCATCACTTGCATAAATTTTATAGTCTTCCACTTTGTTAGCGTAACATGCATCATTATCATTCTGCTCTATAGGAACCTGTTTTTCAATTTCATTTAACACCTCAAGCAGTAAATCACTGCCTAATTCAGACAATTTATCATGCAATGTCTTGTAGTTATCGTTCTTTTCGATAAGAAATTTTTCCTGTTTTAAAATAGGGCCGGAATCTAATCCTTCATCCAATTGCATAATGCTAACCCCGGTTTCTTGATCTCCTGCTAAAATTGTGTGCTGTATCGGGGCTGCACCACGCCACCTTGGTAGTAATGAAGGATGAATATTAATACAACCATATTTTGGAATATTCAAAATTTCTCTTGGAAGTATCAATCCATACGCAGCTACAACTGCAACGTCTGGTTTGAAATTTCTAAATTTTTCCTGCTCTGCCGAGAACTTTAGAGAGATAGGAGTACATACCTCTATGTTACTTTCTTCAGCGATAACATGTACTGGAGATTTCGTTGGCTTCTGTCCACGCCCTGAAGGTTTTGGAGCCTTGGTGTATACTGCCACCACTTCGCTCTTTGATTTCAGTAACAAGCTCAGAGAATTAACAGCAAATCCTGGTGATCCCATGAAAATAATTCTCATGGTGTTTTTGCTTTAAGAATTCTCCGCTAATTTACCACTTACAGTTTCTACTAATTTGGCAAAATCATCCTTATAATTAACTGCCATCTCAGCAAGAATTTTTCTATTTAAATCAATGCCGGCAAGTGTAAGACCATGCATAAACCTACCATAAGTAAGCCCATGCTCTCTTGCTGCTGCATTAATACGTATTATCCATAAGCTACGGAAATCACGTTTACGGGTTCTTCTGTCTCTATAAGCATATTGCAGTGCTTTTTCAACTCTTTGTAATGCAATTCTATAACAACTTTTTGCGCGCCCTCTATAACCCTTTGCCAGTTTCAATATTTTTTTATGACGAGCGTGAGTAGTGACTCCACGTTTTACCCGAGCCATTTTATTTTACCTCCATTTTGTTAAATACCGTAAGGCATATGAAGCTTAACTATACGCGAGTCAGATTTACCAAGAATCGTTGTACCGCGCTGATTACGAATATTAGATTTACTTCTCTTTACCATGCCATGCCTTTTGCCTGACTGAGTAGAAATAACTTTACCCTTAGCTGTAAGGTGAAAGCGCTTTTTCACAGAAGATTTGGTTTTTAATTTTATTTTCTTCATATTCCAAATAAATTTACAAGCACTACTATTGAGTTCTTTAATAGTAATTAAGCATTAGTATAAATAATTTTATTAAAGAATCAAATTAAAATTGTATATTAAAGGAGTTTAAAAGTAATTACGCCCAATATGTGTGTTATACCTTCTTTATTCCCAAGTGGCAACAATACTTGCCTCATTTTAACACTTTCACTTTCTTCCTCTTCATTGATCGGGCATTTACTCTCTATTACAGTATCAAGTTTATCAATAACTGCATCTATTTTATATAGTCGCAAAAATGGTGCATCAATTGCATACTTATTATCAATGCGCGTCTTTTTCTCAAAACCATAGAATTCAACAGCCTTTTCTCCTGCATTTTCACAAATATAACCTTGATCCTTGACTTCAATGACAAAACAATGCTGCCATGATTCCATTATTTCTGCAGTGTCTATTTCATGCCTTTCTGGCCAATCTCTGTCTGATCCTTTTATGTCATTCCAGTGTTGAGTCACCACATTTGCTATTCTTTTTTCTTTGCCTACATAAATTTCCATTCCAATTTCCACATATAAAACACAGATATGAGGTAAATTTATCGTGAATATATTGATTTTTTCTTACCACAAGGTGCATGTCACTAGAAGTTCTGAGATCTAGAGAGTGGTATTGATTTTATTTCCATTACAACTTATTATTTATAGATAACCTCAATAAAAACGATGAAGCTAAACGAAATCAGAGAAAGATTTATAAAATTTTTTGTAAATAATGACCACGAGCAGGTTTCTTCTTCTCCTTTGATTCCAGAACATGACCCAACGCTCATGTTCACAAATGCTGGTATGGTGCAGTTTAAAAATATTTTTACTGGTGCTCAAAAAACTGAAATGAAACGTGCTGTCTCAAGTCAAAAGTGCCTAAGAGCAGGCGGTAAACACAATGATCTGGAAAATGTTGGCTATACAACTCGGCATCACACATTTTTTGAAATGCTCGGAAATTTTAGCTTCGGTGATTACTTTAAGGAAACTGCGATAGAATTTGCGTGGGAATTTATCACTAAAGAGTTATCTCTTGATAAAAACAGACTATCCATAACCGTCTACCATACTGATGATGAGGCGTACGAGATTTGGCGTAAGATAAGTGGCTTTTCAAGTGATAAAATCATAAGAATTACAACGGATGATAACTTTTGGAGTATGGGAAGCACTGGTCCGTGCGGTCCATGTTCTGAAATTTTTTATGACCATGGGAGTCCTAATTTACAAGAGGACGATAGAATTGTTGAAATCTGGAATCTGGTATTCATGGAGTTTAACAAAGATGAAGAAGGTAATTTACACAAATTGCCAAAAAAATGCATCGATACTGGAATGGGCCTTGAAAGAATAGCGGCTGTTATGCAAAACGTCCATGATAACTATGATATTGATCTATTTTCTGCTCTGATAAGTAAATCACAAGAGTACTGTGGAAGAACGGAAAATAAAATAGCGCATAAGATCATAGCAGATCATCTTCGCGCGGCTGCATTTCTCATCGCAGAAGGAGTGCTTCCTGGAAATGAGGGCAGGAATTACGTATTACGCAGATTAATTAGGAGAGCCACACGTTATATTCACCTGCTTGGATATAATGATTCCCTACTCCATCGTATTTTTCCAGTGTTGATAGATAGCACGAGTTCGGCTTATATGGGAGCTGAATTAGTCAGAGCTAAAAGCTTAATAGAAACGACGTTAAAATCAGAGGAAGAAAACTTTAAAGACACTTTGATGAAAGGTATCAATCTCCTGGAGAAATTCACTACAGATTTAAAATCGGGCGATACTTTGCCTGGAGAATCAGCGTTTAAGCTATATGACACCTACGGATTTCCTTTGGATATTACACTTGATATTTTAAAAGAGAAAAAAATAAATTTTGACCAGAAGGGTTTTGATGATGCAATGGGAGAACAAAAAGAGAGAGCACGTGCTAAATGGGCTGGATCTGGTGAAAAATCTGTTGAGCAAGTATGGTTTGATTTGATCAATAAATTTGGCAAAACAAAATTTGTTGGTTATGAGTTCAATGAAGTAAGTGATGCGAAAATACTAGCTATAGTTTCCTCTAAAAATGAAGTAATTGATTCTGCAAAGGAGGGAGAAAAGATAACCATTATACTTGATAAAACACCTTTTTATGGCGAGTCAGGTGGACAAGTGGGAGATACTGGCAGTCTGATCAAACCTGGTAGAAGTATTATTATAGTCGAGAATACCAATAAGGTTAATGACCTATATTTGCACAGATGCATAGTTAAATCTGGCTCAATGTGTAAAGGTGACACAGTTACAGCAAGCATAGATAAGGAAAGAAGGCAAGCCTTAAGAAGAAATCATTCAGCTACACATCTTCTGCACTTTACACTCAGAAAAATTCTAGGTGATCATGTCACTCAAAAAGGTTCCCTAGTTGCACCAGATAGACTGAGATTCGACTTCAGCCATAACACTCAAATGACTCAAGATCAGTTGTTTTGGGTAGAGGATATGGTAAACTCTCTAATCAGAGAAAATCTTTCCGCATCTACAAAAATTCAAAGCATGAATCAGGCAATAGACGAAGGAGCTATGGCGTTATTCGGCGAAAAATATAGCGATCAAGTAAGAGTAGTGAAGATTGGAGATTCAAGGGAACTGTGTGGTGGCACGCACGTTGAACATACTGGAGAAATCGGTTTATTTAAGATAGTAACAGAGAGTTCTGTTGCTTTTGGAGTGAGGAGAATTGAAGCTTTAACTGGTCAGGAAGCAATCAATTATGTACGTGATAATGAAATTAACTTAAAAAAAGTTGCAGAATTCGTAAAAGCGCCAGTGAGTGAAATAACAAGCAGATTAAGTATTTTAAGTCAAGAACACAAAAAATCCGAAACCAAAATAAAAAACCTATATAAAAAGCTTGTGAGTGCAGAGAATATAAAAAGCACCGAAATAAATGGAATAAATTTTATAAGCCACACTTTCACTGATATTCCAGCAAATGTAATAAGAGAGTTTGTTTTGCAGCAACAAAAACCAAAAACGGTAATAGCTTTTACGGCAACAGAAAAAGATAAAACAGTCTTGATTATTAAAGTAAGTAAAGACTTAATCAATAAGATTAGCGCAAAAGAACTAATATCCATAGCAGTTAAAAAGAACTGTGGTGGGAATGCTGAACTTGCACAAACAGGCTGTGATAGCAATAAAATAGATGATGCCATTACAGCCATTTATAGCAAAATAACAGCTTCTAAGCACTCTACGTCATACCACCACGAACCGTCATACCGCCGCGGCGCTAACAAGCAGCGGGATACTTAACCATCGTCTACACCGTCATACCGCGATTCATTCGCGGTATCTCTTAGCCGCTAACAAGAGATCCCGCTAACAAGCAGCGGGATGACGAATTACTATGCCGCCGCGAACCGTCATACCGTTGCAAACCGTCATACCGCGATTCATTCGCGGTATCTCTTAGCATAGATCCCGCTAACAGGTAGCGGGATGACGGTTGTCAGGCTAGCTGTCATCCAAGTAGCTCGACTACTTGGATCCAGGAAAAAGAATGGTGTCATGAAAGTAGCTGACACTGATTCCTTTATGATGGTGTCATCCCAGTGCCCAAGCAACAAGGACAACATTGCAAATTTAGAGTTCAAGAGGGTTATTCCTCGAGAACTACTGCGTCAGAAAGCTGGCGTTGAATTTGTATATAATGTTGATCTTGGAGGTTTTTATGAATAATAGTGAGAGAAAAGAGAAATTAGAAACTCGTATTCTATCAAGCAGAGGTAGGTCTTTGCTTGACCATGAGCTACTGGAACGTAATCTATCTGCATACACAGAAGGAAGAGAAGTTGCCAAAAAGCTAATGGAGCTCTTTAGTAGTTTAGGAAGGGTAATTAATGCTGATCTTCACGAGCTAAAAAATGTTACAGGAATGAACGATGGAGCAATAGCAAATATCTTTTGCCTGAAAGAGATTTTCGATAGGATATTGAAAGGTAAGTTAAAAAAGCTGTCGATTCTTGATAATAGAGAAGAGCTACTAAAATACTTTAAAGCAGCAATAGGACAGTCAAGAAAGGAAAGCTTACGAGTGGTATACTTAGATCGAAGTGGTCATTTAATATATGAGTATGTTCAAGACTGTGGAACTATAGATAGAGTGCCTCTATATGTGAGGGAAATAATAAAACAGGGATTACTGATTGACGCATCATCTGTTGCAATTTCACATAATCATCCAAGTGGAGATATAGAGCCATCTAAAGAGGATGAAGATAACACACTTACATTAGCTGCAACCTGTGAAAATGTAGGAATGAAATTAATAGATCATATAATCGTAACACAGAAGAGCCATTTTAGTTTTTATGACAGTGGTTTATTGTAATCTGTAGACTGAAAGGAAAGTTCTCTAGCTTTCCTTCTTTTTTTTCACTTCATAAATTAAAAAATTCAATATAAGCTTGAACAGCTAAAATTAGTAATAAAAAGTGGAATTAGGCAAAAAAATAAAGGAACTTAGGTTATACTGTGGTTTAACACAAACTGAGTTAGGAAAAAAAATAGGTGTTTCATATAGGCAGATACAAAGGTACGAAAATGGTTCAAACCACATTTTGGCTAGTAGACTATACGACTTAGCAAAAGCTCTATCAATTAATGTGGCTGATTTTTTTACTGATGTGCATGACGACTCACATGAAGCTTATGATGAGGAGATATTAAAATTAGTCAAAGGATACAATGAAATTAAGAGCAAAAGGTTACGTAGTGTAGTTTATATATTGGTAAAATCTTTTTCTCAAAGTATATTATCTGATACGTAAAATGACCATACAACATCCTATCGATAAGCAAATAGGTGAAAGAATAAGGAAAAGAAGGCTAATATGTGGTTTTAGCCAAAGGGACTTAGGAAAAAAGCTTGGAATTTCATTTCAGCATATACAAGGATATGAAACTGGAGAGGTAAGGCTTGTAGTTGATAGATTGTATAATTTAGCAGAAGCTTTGTCTGTTGATATGTCATATTTTTTTACCAAAGCCTCTGAAGACTTGCATGATAAGGCCTTTCACAGCGATGTAGGCAGCGAAGAAACATCAAGATTAGTAAGAGAATATAGAAAAATTAAAGATGAAACATTGCGTGATATTGTACATTCAGTGATAAAGGCTCTTGCTAACAAATAGTACAAATTTTAAAGTTCAGGTATTCTTTATAATATAAAACACTTCTACAAGCAATACTAATTAAAGTAAATTATTTATGGTAAATTGGATTAAGTTTTAAAAACCACTTTACTTTGTAATAGTTAACCATTTATTTCTGATATACAAGTAGCTATGTGAAACATAGCCACTTGTCTCCAATCAAGAACGTCCTACGGATGTTGTTTTGTTGTCTTTTAATTTATTCACCCAAGAAAAGGTCTCACTACTTTTAGAATTTTGGTCGCCCCACCTTCCACATCTAGTAAAACTGCCTTTTTCTACTGCTTCTTTAACAGACATTCCACCAAATAAACAACCCTTTCCTACGATTTCTCCTATTTCTTGCAACTCGTTCCACATTTCTTCATCTTCTACCTTAATTTGTACTTGATGATAGTCTGCTGTGTCATGATATACCATTAAATTTAGCTCTCCTAGGCTAGTATAAAATGTGACTGCAAAAGCACTGTTATCCGATATATCCACGTAGTCTCTTTCACCGCCTTTCCCAGTTTTGACTTCAACTTCACCATCACCTATTTTTATAATATTGCCACCAAGGTTTAAGTCTCCTTTACTTAAGCCCAAATTTTTTGCACCTTCTACAACTTTGGCAACATCAACTATGCAGCTATGTGAAAATTCCATATAGAAGGTCTTATTATCGATTTCTACATTTTCAACAGTTCCTTCTATAGTAGCGTTCTCTCCAACTTCCCTGAGTTTTGTGAGCCTACTATATATTTGTGGCTCAATTTCTTTTTGCACCTTTTGATGAATTTCAGTTATTTTCTTATCAACTTGTACATTAAAATCTGCTCCATTTAATGCTAACTTCCTGATTATATCCTCTTGTTTATTCCCTTTGAATTCATCACGATACATCTTAAACATTGTAACGTTAGCGAAGCCAAAGCCATCTTCATTGGCAGCATTTATTCTTATTCCTAAGTCCAAAGCTTCATCGATAACTTTACTTAACTCGTTTATATTTTTAGCTGCAATAGCTTTTTCCAGGAATTCATTTAGTTTCATATTTTCATACTCACTTAGTCTTGTCCTGCATAAAGCTGATCGAAATGGATTGAGCTCCTCAGGATATGTTAAGACAGGTAATTTACTAATCTTTTTATTCGCTGTTGGAGCAGCTTTTATAAAATTAGGTAATAACCCTTCTTTTGCTATTCGCTCTACCGCTTTTAACATTTTACTAGGCAATTTTTTACCATTTATTTTTTTCATTGTAACCCTCACTTAATTTCATTACTATTCGATCATATCGTGATAAATATTATTTAATTGTTAATATTGCACGACTTATTAATTTACTATATATTATAATAACAAGTTTTACGGGCATTTACACTAGAAAAACACATCTTGTAAAAATTATTTCAATTTCAATCAAAGTTGGGTATTGTGATTGTAAAACTGAAAGAAATGGATCTCTTGTCTTACTCCACTGAAAAGTTGAAGAAGCATTGTCAGCTACTTGATAATGAAGAAAAAATAATTCTATATGAGCAGCTGCTAGACAAGGCTAAAGACATACTTGAAAATTCAAGAGATAATATTTCTGAACTGAAAAAGATCAGTAAAGCTGCTGTAGCAATAGAGGAAACCACCGATAAGCAGTTACTAGAAAAGTTTAATGATGACTACCCGCTAAGAGAAGTGGACATTTTAATCTACTCTCCTCAAGGAAATACTGAATATCTATTCAGCATAGATAACTCGTCAGAGCTTTATGATTTAAAAGAAGATAAGGATAAAGCTCTTTATAATGCAGTAAAATCAAATGATGTTGAGCTTGTAAAAAAGCTGCTAATGATCCTTTTACCTACAGAAGTAGGTAATTTTGATGTAGAATACTTGGAAGAATTGAAAATATTGCTGTCAGGAATTCACAAAGAATTGCAATTATCACAAGATATGAAAAATTATCTTGTGAAGACGATAAAGTTCTATAGTTTTTTATGTAGTAATTTTAGCTTATTAGTTGCAAATCCTACTGATGTAAAAGCTATGATCAATCTATTTGCTACTCAACCAAATATTGATTACCAAATAGATAAGCTTCTGCTTTCTTTTATTGTGAGAGATGTTGAGGAAAAAAAGCTAAATTCTGAAATCAAACACATGATAGAGCTTCTTGAGCAGCATGAAAGATTTGCTGAGCTCGAATATAAGGTTAGAAGATTAAGATCAGAGTTTGCATGTGGCAAAAGCAGATACTCGGCTGAAGTAATACGAAATAGCATTGCAGAACGAGAAAAAGAGATGAGGGAAATTGAGAAAAAATACGTAAGGCCAAACGATTTAATTAGCGAGAGGCAGAAATTATTAAAGCAATTACTTTGCTAGCTTTTTTTCCACTTCATAAAATTTGTTGTAAATTTGAATAAGAGGTGAAAAGTGCAATTAGGTAAAAAAATAAAACAACTTAGGTTAGATCGTGCTTTGACACAGACCGAATTGGGAAAGAGAATAGGTGTTTCGTATAGACAGATACAAAAGTACGAAAATGGTTCAAATTGTGTTTTGGCCAGTAGATTATATGATTTAGCAAAAGCACTATCGATAGATGTTGCTAACTTTTTTACTGATATGCACACTGACTCACATGAAGCTTATGATGAAGAAATACTAAAGTTAGTCAAAGGATATAACGAAATTAAGAGCAAAAGGTTACGTAGTGCAGTTTATATATTGGTAAAATCTTTTTCTCAAAGTGACAATACATAGTTAATATTACCTGATACGTAAAATGACTATACAACATCCTATCGATAAACAAATAGGGGAAAGAATAAGGAAAAGAAGGCTAATGTGTGGTTTTAGTCAAAGAGACTTAGGAAAAAAGCTTGAAATTTCATTTCAGCATGTACAAGGATATGAAAGCGGAGAGATTAGGCTTGTAGTTGATAGGTTATATAAATTAGCAGAAGTACTATCGGTTGATATGTCGTATTTTTTTACCAAAGCCTCTGAAGACTTACATGATAAGGCCTTCCATAGCGATGTAGGCAGCGAAGAAATATCAAAGCTAGTGAGGGAATATAGAAAAATTGAGGATGAAACTCTGCGTGACATTGTTCATTTAGTGATTAAGGCTCTTGCTAATACAGGCTTTAAAGCATAAATTCTCTCCTTGAGTCGTTGAAGAAAACTTAAACTTTCATTTTCTTCATCATTTTGCTTTTCTTTCACTTTGATGCGTGTAGTCATACCAACTCTCATTGTTGGCCAGTCAAATAGGAGACATTGCAGAGTTGTTTAATTGTGGAGCTGGCAAGAGAAGTAATAAATTTGCACAAAGCACCCTCAAGCAGAGCAATTGTATCGTATATTTTATTGCGCAAAATGTTCTGTTTTATATATAACCAAAGCCTCTCAACAGGATTTAGCTCAGGTGAGTACGGAGGTAGGTATATAATATCGATATTTTTAGGTACCTTTAAATTTTTTGACCTATGCCAACTAGCACAATCCATAACAAGAAAAGCCTCTCGTGTTTCTAGATATTGCGACATCTGCTCAAGAAATATGTTCATGCAATCAGTGTTGACATTTGGTGCAAATAAGCTAGAACTCTCTCCATTTCTAGGATTAACCGCACTATAGAGATAGAAATTTTGCCTACCTAATTTTGTTTTAACCTGTGTTCTAATCCCCTTTTTAAACCACCCATGTCCAACCTTTGAATGTGTGCCAAACCGTGATTCATCAAAGAAAAATAGCTCTTTTTCTGGATACTTGCTAATAGCTCCATTGAGATTTTTTTTTGAATTCCTCTTGTTTGCTTTTATCTTGTCCATTATGAACTGGTCTTGGTGTAATATATGAGAATTTCATCTTTTGCATATAGCGGTGTACTGTAGATTTGCTGATATTTAATCTGAACTTTTCCTGGATTCTTATTCTCATTTCTTTAATGGTAATATTAGGATTTTCTTCTATCCACTCTTCAATTTGCTGTAGTTGAACCTGATTTAATTTAGTTTTTCTACGGCGTTGTGGAGGAGCAAACAGTTTTTCTTCTCTGCCAAATTTCAAGAGTTTTACCCACGAAGTTAGTGCGCTTCTTGAAATGCAATATATTTTTGCTACAGCCGTTATACTGTACTTTTTTGCTGCAATTACAGCATTTAGTTTTTTTGAAACATATGCATTATTCCTTACTTTCTTCAGCATTTCTTTTGCTGATTCTACTACTTTTTCATCCAATAATTTTGATCTTAATGCCATTTATACCTCAACTATTTTACTTACTTCATTATGGCTTTTCTTCCATCTTTGTCCATCTGTTTGCCGTGTAATGGGAATTGGTATTAGAGGTTGTCCGGAAACAAGTAAAAGGCTATAATATCTGAAATTTTAGTACGGGGTAAAGATGAGAAAAAAGTATCCAACAGATCTAAGCGAAAGGGAATGGGCAAGAATAGAAAAACACTTCAGAGTATCATACAAGAAAGGAGGAAGGCCGCCAAAGTATAGCAAAAAAGAAATATTAGAAGCAATTTTCTATGTATTGCGTACAGGGTGTCAATGGCGGTATTTACCAAATGATTTTCCGCTATGGAAGACTGTGTATGAGCAGTTCAGGCAATGGAAGAAGCAGGGAATTTTTGAGAAAATGAATTATGAAATTACAAAATATAGTAGAAGAAAAATAGGAAGGAATGAGCAGCCGAGTGCCTGTATAGTAGATAGTCAATCTGTAAAGACTACAGAAAAGGGGGGATCAAAGGCTATGATGGAAGTAAAAAAGTAAAGGGTAGAAAAAGGCATATAATTACAGACACTCAGGGTTTTATACTAGGTTGTTACGTAGGCGCTGCTAACGAAAATGATAGAGATGGTATTAAAATAGCATTAAACAATATGAGAACAAAATATACTAAAGTTAAAAAAATGTGGGCTGACATGGGATACCAAGGAAGAAATTTAAAGAATCACATAAAGGAAGAATATGACATAGATATTGAAATTGTTAAAAGGCCTCCATGTAGATTTTGGGTGCACAAAGATACGCCACCTGAGCTACTACCAACAAGAGAACAAGGGTTTAAAGTACAGCCAAGAAGATGGGTTGTAGAAAGGACTTTTGCTTGGGTTAATAGGAATAGAAGGCTATCGAAGGAGTATGATTTACTCACAACATCCACTGAGAATTTCATATACCTAGCTATGAGTAGGGTTATGTTAAAGAGGGAATATGCTTGAATTTACTAGTTTCCGGACAACCTCTAACTATTGCATTCCTGCACAATTTATTCTCATGATAAAAACGTCTTAACTTTCTCTCTACTTTTTCTGGGTAAGGTCAAATAGAGAATTTTACAAAAATCTATTTTTAACTTACAATCAATTATTACAATTTTAAACCTACAACTTATGTATAACAGACTTATAGTCAAATCTTTTTCAGTATTATGCATCTGTTTATTTGCTTTATACATAACACTGCCAAATTTCTTTGATAATAAGCTTTTTATTTCGAAAAAAAGAATAAACTTAGGCCTTGACCTGAAAGGAGGGGCATCTTTGCTTTTAAACATAGACTTAGACTTCTATTTTAAGGAAAAGCTAAGCATGCTAGCTAACGAAATAAAAGAGACATTGCTAACAAAAAATATTGAATCTAACGTACAAAATAGCGTTATAACTTTAAATAATATTGATGATTATAAAAAAGCATCTGTGTTGATTAATGCGATAAATCCAAATTTAGAGCTAAATAGAAAAGATTCTTCGATTCTCATTTCGTATAAACCCCATTATAAAAATTCTTTGATCAGTGAAGTAGCTGCAGAATCAATAAACAATGTCCAGCGCCGTTTGGACAAACTTGGCACAAAGGAAGTCAGCGTTCAAAAACAAGGGCAGAATAAAATATTAGTGCAGGTGCCTGGAGTAGAAGATACCAAGCAGATAAAATCTCTGCTTGGCAAAACTGCTAAGCTAGCTTTTCATTTGGCAAACACTAACATAGCCAAGGTGCAGGATATAGACCATGAAACCACTGTCATGCTCAAGGATTCTTTAGGTAATTCTTATCCAATATTCCGCAAAACTGAAATAGGTGGTGATTCGCTGGTTAACGCATCAGTTAGATTCGGCAATTTAGGTAAACCGACAGTGCATTTTAAATTTGACAGTATAGCGAGTAAAAGATTCGCGAAAATCACTAAAGAAAATGTAGGAAAGCCTTTTGCAATTGTTCTGGATAACACAGTTTTAACAGTACCTACAATACGTGAGCCAATTTTAAATGGAGAGGGAGAAATTAGCGGTAATTTCACTGAAAAACAAGCAAGCGAACTTGCAATACTTTTAAAATCTGGAGCACTGCCAGCACCACTTAAAATAATTGAAGAAAAAAACATTGGCCCAAGTCTTGGAGAAGAATCAATAAAGGCAGGGGAAATGGCAGCAACAATCTCTATTATAGCCGTGGCTTTATTTATAATCATCACTTACGGCAAATTAGGTGTATTGGCCTCTGTTGCACTTTTTTCTAATGTAGTTCTTATATTATCAATTCTCACTCTGCTTGAAGCAACTCTAACTTTACCTGGAATTGCCGGTATTGCACTTACTGTTGGTATGGCGGTGGATGCAAATGTTTTAATATTTGAGCGAATTCGTGAGGAAATCAAATCTGGCAAGAGAGTGGAACGTGCTATTGAAGAAGGGTTTAAAAACGCTATAAAGACAATACTGGATTCAAATATCACTACATTAATTGCTGCAGGAATAATGTTCATTATTGGCAGTGGAGCAATAAGAGGCTTTTCTGTCACTCTATCAATAGGAATTTTATGTTCGATGTTTTCTGCAATCACAGTCACAAAACTCCTGATAGAGTTGTGTATGAACCCGAAGGAACTAGCGCTTTGAATTAAGGATTTAGATCTCAGTCAACCACCTTCATTCCCACAACGTTATATCCTGAATCAACGTGCAAAATTTCTCCAGTAGTGCCACTACTTAAGTCGCTTAATAAGTATAACGCTGCCTTGCCAACATCCTCTATTGTAACATTGCGTCTGAGCGGAGAGTTATTTCTATTCCATTCTGATATGGAGTGAAAATCGCTTATTCCAGAAGATGCTAAAGTTCTGATTGGACCAGCGGAAATTGCATTTACTCTGATATTTTGTGGCCCGAGATCACATGCTATATATTTTACACTTGCTTCAAGTGCCGCTTTACATAAACCCATAACGTTATAATTTGGCATAACTTTTTCAGCGCCATAATAAGATAAAGTAAGTAAACTACCACCATTTGACATCATTTTTTCAGCCCTTTGCGCTAAAGCAGTAAAAGAATAGCACGATATATGCATTGCATTGAGGAAGTTATCCAGTGAAGTATTGACATATTTACCATCTAACTCATTTTTATCGGAGAATGCTATTGCATGCACCAAAAAGTCAAGAGTACCCCATTTTTTCTCTATTATTTCGAAAGCGTTATCTATGATTTTTTCATTTGAAACGTCGCAGTGTAATATTAGCTCCACATTTAGTTCATCTGCTATTGGTGATAGTTTTTCTTTTATTATTTCATTCTGGTAGGTGATTGCAAGTTCTGCTCCGTGCTCTGAGAGAGTTTTTGCTATACCGTATGCTATTGATCTCTTATTTATTATTCCGGTTATTAATCCCTTTTTGCCTTGTAATAGACTTGTCGTCATAGAACTATCTGTTTTTTTATAATTTGGAATATTAACTAGGTAAAGTCAAGATATCACTATGTTTTAAAATATTTTTTGCAGTAACTTGAAGTCTATAAACAGTAATCTTGATTCTTCTACAACAAAGCCATTCCATATGACATTCTGCCTATACCCAATTAAGCATATTAATAAGTAAGTAAATCTTAATATAATCTTATTATACTTATAAATACGCTGTATAGAATGAAAGTATGGATGATTTCATAACTGCAAGAAGAAAAGATGATGCTGTGGTATCTGTTTGTCAGGATAATAAGAAAAAAAACGTGTTAATTTTAGGGCTCAATCAAGTTGCAAGGGATTTGTTAAAATATGAAGAGAAGAATTTGCTTAATAAGCCATTAATTAATATCTTAAGCACAAGAGCAGCTGACAACGTGAAGAATTATTTAGAGTATACCGAAAATGGACACGATTTACTTGATATACTACCTAAAGTGATAGATTTTTCCTTAATTGATGCTAAGGGAGAAGATATCAGGACAAAAGTAAAAGTTTTCCGCACTGCACAATTTGCCAGTAATAAAATAAATTATGAGCTATTAATACGTGATATCAGTTTGTCCCATAAACTAGGAATCTTTAGAGATAAATATCTAATGGGTAAAAAATATAAAAACCATGACTTATTCGATATACCGGGCAATGAGTCCACTATTCTAGAGTTATACGTTATATTAAATTTTGCCTTTCAACATCAAATTAATGCAGCTATAGGAGTGATTGGCTTAAATAGTAGCTGTAGTGAGACAAATAATGCACTGAAAGTTATCATAGAACATTTTTATAAAAATTGCCGTAGTGATGATTTTCTAGGGTATATTGATGAGAATAAAGTGCTTTTTGTTTTGATTAACTGCGATGTAAAAAGTATATCTAAAATAATTAATCGTATACATTCTGCCATTAATAAGCAGTTATTAAAGCGAAAATTACCAAGTGTATCAATAATTTATGGGAATATAGCTCAAAAACAGGCAGCAAAATCTACCAGCGGTGCCTTCTGAAAAGTTGTTTTTTATTTATATTGAGTTTAAACTTAAATTTTTATAAAGATTTAAGTTTATTTATGAAGTTAAAGTACTACCTGGTAGCACTGCTTTCATCATTGTTTTTGCAGAATAGTGCTAGCTCTAAAACAATTTTGGATAAGGAAATATTTTATGCAGAACTAGACGGAAAAATAGATTTGAGATTCGGCTACGCCTTCAACAGAGATTCTTTCAATGCTAAGCCTAAGGATAAAACTTCAAGTTATTCATACTTGCGCTTTCTTTATTTACAGCAAGTTTATCCAAATACTCAAATGGGGGTTAATGTTAAGGCAGGGGTTTCTGGTATTGCAAACCTAAAAGCGTTAGACATAGAAAAGTTAGACATGGAGGAATGGTATTTTATCATAAAAAACCAGGAACTTGGATCAATTGAATATGGTAAAAGAAGTTTAGTTGGTCAGAGCATGTTAATTAACACTTCAAAAATTTATGCAGCTGCTGGAGGAGTAAATGGTCATTGGACAAACTATGCAAATTTGCGCGGTGATCATAAAAAAGATGGTGACCCTGGATATGATCAAGACAAGGTGTTCTGGGTCAAGCCCAATATTTATAGCGATTATAATGAACTCGAACTAGGGTTAAAACAATCATCAATTAACTACATCTCCCCTGAAATCTATAACTTTCAACTCGGATTCAGTTATGTTCCAGGAAAAAATAACTTACAGTACAGCAATTTAATTGCTGCTGGCCTTTCCTATAAAAACAGCTTGTCAGATGATATAGGTTTTACTACTGCCTTAACTGGTGAATTTGCAAGAGAAAATTTAACTGATTGCTCAGATGGAACTTCTAAAAATTATGAATGCCGTAATCAATTACTGCACTGGAATTTTGGTTTGAAGCTAAAATTGTTCGATCTTGATTGCATTTTTTCGTATGGTAATGGTGGTAAATCTGGTGAGAAGCGTAATCCTGAAATAAATAATACGTATTATATGAATGCAGGTATCGCTTACCATTCTGATTCTTACAAATCAAGCTTAACATATTTTAGTAGTGGTAGGGATATTGCAGGCGAAGGTACAAACGAGTTAACATCATATGCTTTAAGCCTTGAAAATTCTCTTTTTTTAGGTACTTCATACTATTTCGATATTGTAAAGTTTAGTACAAAAGAGCCTAAAATAGAAAATAACAACTCTGGTTATGTGTTCTTGGCTGGACTGAAATTAAGTTTTTAATATTGCCTCCTTCCAACACTCTTTTCTGTTATCCAAGGTAAACGTTCACAGATTTCCACTTAATTTTTCAATCTCACTCATGGAGAGGCCAGTAAACTGACCTTACCCAGAAAAAGTGGAGAGAAAGAAAAGAGTTTTTTCGGGTAAAATAAAATTTTGGAGGATTAGAAATGGTAAGAGAATATACGGCAGAATTCAAATTGGAAGCTGTTAAACTGGCAAATGAACAAAGAAAGGCAGGTCAAACAATTACAAAAATAGCAAGAGATTTAGGAATAAAGGGTGGTTTATTAGGAAAATGGATGAAGAAATATAACGAAAAAAAGTCAGCGGCAAATGCATTTCCAGGTAGAGGTAACATGGCTCCTTACGACAAAGAGAGGTTTGATTTACAAAGCAAGAGTAACAAGGGAAAGAGACATTTAAAAAAAAGCCCTGGCCAGTCAAAAAGAGTAAAATATTTTTTTATATAGTAACTGCTATAAAGTACAGGAATTATGTAGGATTTTCTGCTAGTGGCTACTATAAGTGGACCACAAGAAAAATAAGCAGTAGAGAATCAGCAAATAAAGAGCTACTCGAAGCTATTCAAAAAATATATCAAGTTTCTAAATGTAGATATGGAGCTCCTAAAATTCATGCTGAATTGAAGGCTTTGGGTAAAAGTTGCAATTTGAAAACGGTGCAAAGTATTATGCAGAAAAATGACATCAGGGCTATACTGAGAAGAAAGTTTAAAATTAAAAAACAACAAACAGATAATAGAGCTGTAGCTCCCAATATACTAGATCAAAACTTTATTGTTGATCAACCAAATAAAGTATGGGATTACTTACATCAAAACCAAGGAGGGATGGCTATATTTGGCAGCAATAATTCTCACGTATGGTAGTTAATGAGTAGTGCAATAAATAAACAATTGGTTATGAACTCTTTATTAATGGCCATTAATAGGCGTAAACCTGTTAAAAATCTACTGCTGCACAGTGACCAAGGTTCACAATATACTGCGCAAGGGTATCAATATCTCTTAGCTGTAAAGAATATAGATGAGTAATAAAGGCTGTTGTTACGACAATTCTGTTGCAGAAAGCTTCTTTAGCTCATTGAAAAGAGAAATACTTATTGATACTTCACAACACTCTGCTCAACACACTAGAACTGCAATATTTGAATACATAGAAATTTTTTATAACAAACAACGTCACTATTAACTATTGCATTCCAGAACAATTTGATGCATCATTCTTTTTGTAAAAAACATTCCACACTTTCTCTCCACTTTTTCTGGGTAAGGTCAATTTTCATTGCACCCTATATTGTCCATTCCATTAGCTTTACTACGCTCGTTACCTCACGCAGCATAATGGTCTGTTCTAGGCTGTTGGCTAGACTTTGCCTAAGTTGGATTTTCACCAACTGTATTCTAAACGCTTACTTGGCGCACCCATAACAAAAATGCCTGAAAAACGTTAATAATTATATACTATTATTAATAATTATTCAACCATATTTTAAGCTTACAATTTTGAGCTTAACTGACGCTTATGGATAGGGGCAACTCTATCACCCTGTGTTATGTTTATTTTCTAACGGACGCTGATTTTTGTATCGTAATTTCTTGCTATAAATTGGTTATATAAGAGCTGGCTTCTAAAATTTTATAACCCTAATTTGAATTAACAGACAGTAGAATCGAAAGATTATTACAAGGAGAAATCTACACAGATCGACCCTTTTGTGAATCTGCGTTTCTGCTTTCTTCAACTTGTTTTGCAAAAGATGTTTCCGGTTTCTGAAGTGGCTTAGCAATTTCACGCACAACGGCAATAACTGCTGTTAAAAACGTTTTTAACAATGCACCTAAAGCTCCACCAACTGCTTCCCTGCCATATATATGAGCTTGCTTTTCGTTACCGTCAGCAGTTTCCCCTGCCCTCCTTCTTGGATCCATCCTATGAGCAATCACCGAAAACAACACTCCCCTGATTGAAGACTTCACTTTTTCCTTTGCTTCGTGGACATCCCCATCTTTTGCTGTTTCATGTCCATGACTTAAGTGTTTAGCGTTCATTAGCTCCTTTTGTTGCTGGGCAAACATGCTACTTAATACTTCTTCTATCACTTGCTTTCTTCTCTCTAACTCTTTTCATAGATTCTGATTTATCGCGAGTGTGTTTGGTAGTTTCAAATTCTGCATCAATATCTTCGGACGCAGCCTGACTATATAAAGTCTCTATGAGCCTGTCTATGCTTCGCTTTATTTGCATAGTCCTTTCGTAACTATCCGAATTATCAATTCCTTCGTCGATCTGATTTAGAATATCCTCAAAAACTTTCAAATAGTCTTGAATATACTGTATTATGTATTGCTTATCTTCCTCTTTGTGTTGTTCTTCTTGATTTTGCTGATTTTCATTTTCTAAACTTCTCTCTCTTTTATCATCGTTATTTTCTTCAATATTATCACCGTCTTCCTCGAAAAGGTTTTCGTCATTCATGATTTTTTTTAATTTAGTTAAAATTCTCACCAGTTATTATTGTATATGAAAAAATTAAATTAACATTAATGAAAAGCGTTTACAACTTCAGCACTAGTTAAAACTACAGTAAAGCCGTCAAAAGTAACAGGATCATAATACCTCTCATACAATTCAACTGAACACCTAAGCCTTATCTTTTCCTTAGCATTAAAACTAATTTCATAATCATTATTAGAGTTTAGCATAGCAGAATTACGTAATAATTCATCAGCTAATACAGAGTCTAAAATTCCATTAATTTTTATCGTAATGTGTCTGCTTCCAGCACAATCGAGCACTTTCCTCCAGCCAAAAGAAGAAATATCTTTCACCTCTTCTCTGTTATTACGCAAAGTAAACCTTAGGTTTCTTATATTATTTAACACAATAAAATTATTGTCATGATCTTTAATTTTTAGCTGTAATTTGCTCATTATCACCTCCTTTTATTAAAATATCAAAATTAATTGTTGAATGTAAAATTTCATCGTGCTGATCCATAGCACAATTACTTTCTAAAATGGCCTCATTATTAAAACCTTCAATGCTCTTAAGTATCAAGTGAATATGCCTTATAATGGCAAACATACTGTCTATATGATAAGTATATATGTCGCATGAAAATCTTGCCTTTGTAGCAAAATTGGACAGCATATGCAGGTTATTATAATTCACTACACGCAATCTCAGGTAAGGAATGGTGACCTGTTTAGGTAAGTAGTCATAAATGTTAGTAACATATTTCCTTAAATCAGAGTTTGCTTTTAGTGCTTCATAAATGCTACTGTACAACTCGTTTATAGCTTGAATTTTTTTCATAATTAACCCTCGAAAGATATATAGAAACTCGTCATCCCGCTGCTTGTTAGCGGGATCTATCCGTAACGGTATGACGTAGTAGCCCAGTTTGAATGACCAGAAAGAGCTACAAAACAACCTTTGGTTCGCGAAATGGAGAATATACCTTCTTCACTTCAGATAAATGGCTACTTACCTCCGATTCACGATTTTTGTAAAGAGCAGAAACATGCCGCATAATACCTAGTTTTATCTGCTCAGGAACATTGTCATAACCAGCTTCGTATACAACATCAACTCTTATTGCATTCAAACAATTGAAAAACTCAACGTAGCCCCCTACATCACTAAAATAATACTTAAGTGTACTCTTCTCTTGATTTTTAGACATCATTGCAGTAGCCAATACTATCTTACTCACAGGGCCATAGCTTAAATAGATCCTACGAGGTACATAATCTTCATATGAAACTTGCCATGTTTGTTTCACCAGTGACTTTTCCATATGCCATTCAGCGTAATCAGTTGCCATAAAAATTAGATCTGAAATCAACTTATCATCCTGGTCGTTCTCAATGCGTAAAAAAGATTTAACCTCTTCTAAAGTAACTGGAAAAGATTCAGGCTTAGATTTACGTTGCACAGATATTCTTGGTGAAGTAGATCTTATTGACATAATAACCCTCCTTTTTGATATAGCTAGAATAAGTAAGGTTTACCTCGTGACAGCGTGGGGCAAATCTTACTTACTTTAGCTATGCAGCTTGCATGCAACATTAAGTTAAATTGGCGCAGCAACAACTCTGAGTGCTTTATCGTATGAATATATTAAGAAGAGAACGTATTAAAGCTGTTTCTCCTTTTTTGTTGATAAAATTTGAACTTATAGCATATTCAACTAGGCTGGATTTTAGTAGATTGACATTTTGAGAATGAATATTATTGAAGGTGGAGTTTAACTCTTTAGCAAGCAGACTGCGAAATTTTTGCACACTGTCATATGCGATATTTTCAAGTTCATGTGCAAATTTATCTTGAGCTATAGTTGTTATATCTTCAATTTCCTTATTAAACTCCTCTAGCTTTTTTTCGTTATTTTTAAAATTTTTCGTAAAAGTTTTCATATCAATTAAACTCAACTATTATTATGATTATAATGACAATGAAAAACTACCGAAGTAAAAAATTCACACTACTGTGTAACTTACAAATACTTTTTACTACATTCCAGCGTCACGCGCTGGAATCTATAGCAAGTGTACAAATTAAATTTTACAAACACCGTTGTGCTGAATCTTGAATATTCACTTCTTTCAATTCAGTGGTAGGTTTTGGTTCAGCGATGGGTTTTGATATTGTGTATGTAATGCCACCAGCTATCAGTGCAGATACCACAGAAGCTGCAACTATTAATAGAGCAGACAATCCGGAAGCAATACTAAGAGCAGCACCTACTGCTAACATAGCTGCAAGGCTCGCATAGGCAACTTTTGGGGAAAATTGTCTTTTTCCTACTTTTTCTAGTGACACTTCATTTGTTTTAGTTTTGCCCAGTTCACCATCAAGTGGTGTGTTTTCATTCTCCAGACTTCTTATTTTTTGTGTTAGTGATTCATTCTCTTTATTGAATTCTTTCAACTTAGTCTCATGTCCAACTATGCAACTTTTTGATTCTGCTAGTTCCTTTTGCGCTTTTTCTAACAACACTTTTGTTTTAGAATGCTTATTTTCGTTTTCTTCTAATTCGCTATTAAGTGTTGTATTTTTACTTTCTAGATCTTGTATTTTTTGTTCTAGTGATTCATTCTCTTCATTGAGTTTCTCCAGTACTTCCAATTTAGTCTCATGTTCAGTGACACAATTTCTCAATTCTGTTAGTTCCTTTTGCGCTTTTTCTAATGGTACTTCGTTTTTTTTAGTTTTTGTTTTTTCTAATTCACCCTTAAGTGTTGTGTTTTCATTTTTTAGATTTTTTATTTCTTGTCTTAGTGATTCATTCTCTTCATTGAGTTTCTCCAGTGTGTCCAGCCTAGCTCCATGTCCAGTGATATAACTTTTCAATTCTGTTAGTTCCTTTTGCGCTTTTTCTAATGGTACTTCGTCTGTTTTAGTTTTTGTTTTTTCTAATTCACTATTAAGCGTTGTGTTTTTACTTTCTAGATCTTGTATTTTTTGTTTTAGCAATTCATTCTTTTTCTGCTCATCCTTTAGCTGAGTACGTAATTCTTTTAACTTAGCTTTACGTTTTTCAACCTTTTCTGCTTTTTCTGGAGTTTCCGTTGCGTTGTGTGTTTTGGAATGAGAAAAGGTACTAGGTACAACCTCAGATGGCTGATCACACATACTGTTTAGTCTATCTATTAGGTCTTCATCCTTTATCAATGAGCGATCTGCTCCATGCTTTATCAAAAGCTTTGCTAATTTTTTATTGTCATTTGCAAGAGCATAATATAAGGGAGTATGCTCAACTTTATCTTGTGCATTAACATTTGCTCCACCTTCTACTAGATATTCTGCAATCTCTACACAACCATATGCAGCAGCATAATGTAAAGGGGTCAGTCCATCTTTATCCTGTACATCAACTTTTGCTCCACATTTTACCAAAAGTTCCACTGATTCTTTATTGTTATCTGCAATAGCCCAATGTAAATGGGTCACGCCATCTTTATCTTGTGCATTAATATCTTCTCCATTTTCTAATATAGATTGGCCTAAAGCTTCAGATTCATCTGCATCAAAATATATTCCACTATCGCCACTATTACTTTTATTTAAAAAGGTCTGTTCCCCATTATATGTAGTATACTGCTCTGGATGTTGACTGTGCAAGTCATTATGTTCTATGCGCTTCTGATTATTGGCAAGTCTTTGTTCTGCCTCTTGCAACTTTTGCGCCATAGCATCTCTTTCTCTTATAGCCTGTTCTTTTTCTAATGTATCATCTACTTTGTCTGTATTGTTTTCATTAACGATTGAGTTTGAAGAAGTCTGTTCATCCTCATCTTGTACATAGACTTTTTTGTTGTTTGGTGTAATTCTACTATTCTCTTCCTGATGTTTTGCACCCCATGCTTGTACTGCAGCAGTTACGTTATTTCCGTTCAAAGCTAAATTTCCTGGAGTTTTATTATTAGGCTGCAGTAAAGTGCCTTGTCTATAAGGTTGTCTTCTCGTAGCTCTTGTCTCAGCATAACGTTGTTCTCCTTCCTCTAACATTTTTATTATAGCCTTTTTACCTTCTACATCGCCGACAATATCCCTTGGAGTTCGGCCTTGACTATCTTTTAGTAAAGGATTTGCGTCATTATTCAATAAAAGCTGAACTATCTCTTGATGACCATGCAAAGCAGCAATGTGCAAAGCAGTTAGCTTAGACTTAGCTTCATCAAGTTCATATATTGGTTCATTAACTTTTGCTTCCTTTGCTAGTAGGAGTTTTACTATTGGTACACTGTTACATTCCACAGCAAGATGTACCAACATATAATTTACAATTTTGTCTGAATCTAATATACTGAACATCTTATCTATCTTCAAATTGTTATAAGTGCTATATACTATTGAGTCTGCATCTTTTAGCTTATTCCCTATTCTTTCAAGTAAATTATTCTCATTTAAACCTTCACTCTTGCTTACCTCATTTATTATTTCAAAAAACTTTTTCTTTTCCATTGCCGTAACCTTTCCTCTCAATTTATTTATTATTGCTGAACCATCTCACAAAAAAGTTAAGTTTGTCGAAATTCCATGTTTGATCTAAAAATTAGTCATAAACATTTTCTATGCAAGTAGCTGACACTGGTTCATTCTATAATGGTGTCACAGCAGTCCTACATCATGCCACCGCGAACCGTCATACCACGATTCATTCGCGGTATCTCATCCGCTAACTGTTCTCCCTCATCATACCGTCACGGTATCTCCAGATCCCGCTAACAAGTAGCGGGATGACGATTGTCAGGGTGTCATCCCAGCGCCCCTATGATGTCATCCGAGTAGCCGACACTGGTTCCTTTATGATGGCAGTGCCCCTATGGTGTCATTCCAGTGCTTGACACTGGAATCCAGCCTTTCCATAATCATCAAAACATTGTATTTTAACGTAAAACAGCTATTTTTATGCTCACCAACTTAATAAAATTCCTGGATCCCAGTGTCAAGCACTGGGATGACAAGATATAAACCTTATCGTCATGCCGTCGCGAACCGTCATACCGCCGCGGTATCTCCAGATCCCGCTGGGATGACGATTGTCGTTTAGCTATAAATATTTAAGAAATTTACCAAACGAAAAAAAAAGGCAAAAGAAGCCCTGGGGTTATTATCTGCTTTAAAATATTGGCGTTTTTTATGTTTTAAACGCTTGACAAGCAAGATTTAGCTGCTTTTAATTGCAACTAACCTATGCTGCAAATGTTTAAGAAATTTACTAAGCAGAAAAAAAGACAAAGAATCCCCGAGTTAGCTAGTCCTTTACTATCTCTGTCGAGTATTGGCATTTTTTGATGTCTTGTAACGCTTTATAAGCGCGTTCAGCTTATTTAGATAAAAATCTAGATGTAGATGAAGTTTTGTAAAGACATACAGTATCTATATACTGCAAAAAATTAAACATAAGACGCCGATACATTAAGTAATCCTTACCTTTTAATCTGCAGATTGGCGAAAGCAAATACAATAGCTTCAGTTTCATGATAAGGGGGCTGGCGAGGTTTGTCAAGCAAGTTTTTTGTTTCTGCGGACTACCTAGATTAATATTATATAGAAGGTTTGCTGCCAATAAAGCCTAAACTTACCAAATACATTTCTGTAGATTCAGATCTACTTGACTTTGGTTTAAAGTATTTTACTGTTTTAAACATTTTTTTTAGCTCGTTACAAAAATCTTTGTCAGATTCTCCTTGGAAAATTTTTACTACAAACGTGCCACCATGACTCAAGAAATGCTTTGCAAAATTGAGCGCTGCTTCGCATAAAAGCATAATTCTGATATGATCCAACGATTTTAAACCACAAGATTCGGGCGCCATGTCAGATAAAATTACATCAAATTTTTGATCCTTGAATTTTTCTCTTAAAATTTCAAACTCATTGATAATATCACATTGTATAAACTCTACTCCATTAATTGCGTTCATTGGTTTTATGTCAAGAGCAACCACATTTGCACCTTTCTGAGATGCAACTTGTGACCATCCACCAGGAGAAGCACCAAGATCAATAATTTTTTGCCCTTCTTGGAATAATTTAAATTTGTTATCCATTTCTACCAGCTTATATGCTGAGCGTGACCTATAACCATCCTTGCTAGTTTTTTGCACATACTGATCATTCAAATGACGATGTAGCCACCTTGTTGAAGATAGTTTTCTGCCTCTAGCCGTCTTTACTCTAGTTTTTATTGCTAATACCCTACTTATTATTGATTATATCTTTAAGCTCTTTTTCAACTACTTCTTTTACCAGTGCATGTAGATATTTATTCAGCCATTCTGAGAGCTGAGGTTTTAAAAGAGATGTAACTAATTCTTCAACAGTAAGGTTCGCTTTTTTTTGTTGTTTATGCTGTAATTCGTTTTGCATTTTTCCAAGCAACGCTTTGATCTCTTCCATATTCTCTTTTAAAATTAGATGATCGTTATTTTGCGCTTGTAAGCCGCTATTACTCGCTTTGTTATTACTCATTTGGATATTATCGTACAAATAAATATCTTTTTTTTCTTCTGAATTGTAGCTATGGCCATTAAATTGGTTATTGTTGCAAGCCATTTCCTCACTTTGGTCATCATTATCAATGTCCTCTTTTTCATTATTTTCTTTTTTGCCATCTTCTTCTATTTCTTCTGGATACTCTTCCTCAAGGTATAGCACATCATCATTTTCATCCTTTATTTCTGCTTTATCGTTACTCGCGTTTTTACCCGATATAGCTTTTTTTATATCTTCTAGGATATCTTTTACAGATTGATTACCTTGTTCATCATGCATAGTGCTAATACCATTAAATTTAGAGGTTTATACTATTTATCATAAAAAGCAAGTTGTAAACACTAATCACATAATTGCTTTTTGCTTCAACTAAGTCTGAACGTGCTTTAAATAATGCATCTTCAGTGTCCAAAAGGTCAGATGTACTCTTTAAATTTAAGTTTACTTCTTGCTCAACTCCTTCCAATGCTAGAGCTGCTGCTTTTTCCGCTTCTTGACTTGCTTTGATAATGGCCTTTGCTGTCAACACATTATTCCAAGCATTTACAACTGCTTGTTCTATATTTTTTACCGTTTCATAATAATCGTAGGTAGATTTTTTTGCATCCATTTTAGCTTTACTGACACCAAAAGCATTAACTCCTCTCTTAAAGATTGGAACATCAAGAGTAAAAACTACATGAACATTTTCTAATAGTTTGTCTACCTTCATACCATCCTCCCCAAAATTTTTGCTTGCACTTAGATTTAAAGAAGGAAGCCACTTAGAGCTTTCAGCAATCACTTCCATTCCGGCTGCTCTTTTTTGATAAACTGCTGCTTTTAGAGATAAATTATTGGTTTTTGCTAACTGTAAACATTCATTTAGCTCTGGAACAGAAGGTAGTTTATCATTAGCTTCAGAAAGGTCATCAGCATCTTCGCCAATCAAATGATAATAAGCAATATTTACCAACTTTAATTTACCTTCAGCATCAACTCTTTCGGATATAGAAGACGAAAATTTTGCTTTTGCTAACAAAACTTCAGCATTGGTTACCTCTCCAAGGGAAAAGCGTTTTTTCATAGCTGACAAATGTTCCAAAGAAACGCGTTCTTTATGTTCTCTGAGCTTTAATATTTCTGTCTTTTGTAAAACATTAACATATGCTTTCACAGCATTAAGTGCAAGCTCTTGTTTTAATTGCTGAAATCGCATCTTTTCTGCTTTGAGAAGATGGCTTGATCGACTGAATGTGGCAAAGGTACCACCGCCATCGATTAATTTCTGGCGCAATGTAAGTTTTTTTTCAGATGTATCAAGATTAAAGTTACTATCGAAATTGTATTGCAAATTAATGTCAGGTAAAAATCCAGCTAACCCAGAAGATTTATAGTGTTTTTCTGCGCTTTTATATTGGTAAAATTGAGACTTTATTTTTGAGCTATTTTTGATGGCTTTGCTTATCACTTCTCCCACATCGGTTGCATAGCAACTTATAGTATTAAAAATGATCGCAAGTGTGATAATCAATCGAAACATTCTAATTCCTATGCATATTGGTTGCGCAGCTCAATTACTAACATAAATTACTTTAATAATCAATAACTAATATTGTTGACACTATTGAGAAATTAAGTATATCATAGCTTACTATTGTTGGATCAAATAATGAAGACTTTTTTCTTAAAGGAGAAACAAATCAATAAAAAGTGGTTTGTCATAGATGCAGAAGGATTAGTGGTAGGGAGGCTTGCAGCATTTGTAGCGACACTATTACGTGGAAAGCATAAACCTGAGTATACACCTCATATGGATTGTGGCGATAATGTAATTATTATCAACGCAGAAAAGGTGCATTTCACCGGAAAGAAGCTTAAAGATAAAATTTACTATAAGCATACAGGTTATTCTGGTGGTTTGAAGAAAACTACTCCAGATAATATTTTAAATGGCAAATTTCCTGAGCGTGTAATAGAAATGGCAGTGAAAAGGATGCTTGATGATGGGCCTATGGCACGTAGACGCTTTGAAAATTTGTATGTTTATTCTGGTTCAGAGCATAAGCATCAAGGACAGCAACCTGAAAAGATAGATTTTGCCTCTTTGAATCGTAAAAATAAAAAGTAATGGAGTAAAAATGAAGAGTTCTACAATAAATAACAATGATTGGTCAGAAAAGACAATTAAATCAGCAGTTGATTCGCTTGGTCGTTTATATGCTACAGGCCGAAGAAAAGAATCTGTAGCAAGAGTATGGATAAAGCCGGGGAGTGGAAAATTTAGTGTTAACAAAAAAGGCGATCTAATTTCTTATTTTAAAAGAGAGTCAGTGTGCCAAATAGTAAAAATGCCATTTGTTGCAACTTCCACATTGGATAAATACGATGTATTTGCAACTGTAAAAGGTGGAGGGCTATCTGGTCAAGCAGGTGCTCTAGCTCATGGAATAAGCAGAGCTTTAAGTAGTGTAAGCCAAGATTTGCATTCTATACTACGTAATGGTGAGTTCTTAACTAGAGATTCACGTGTTGTTGAACGTAAGAAATATGGTCAACATAAAGCTCGGAAAAAGTGTCAATTTTCTAAGAGATAGTTATTTTATAGGGGTGTTTTTTTGTAAGTATTATACAAATATTTGCAAAAATGTATGATATCCTCTATTTTTGTGATGAATTTAGTTGACTATCGGTGTCAACATAATATGCTATTTATGTGATTTTTTCAATATTAAGGTAATTTATGAGTAAAGAAGATATAATAAAACAATTAAAGGAAGATTGTTCTAGTCAGAATATAGATATAACAAAATCTGATTTGAGCAAGATTCATGATGCGTTTATTAAAATAATAAAGAATGAGCTGCATGGGAAAGGTGAAATACGTTTGCATGGAATAGGAACATTTTCTACTGCTATCAGTCAGGAAAAACAATGTCGTAACCCCCAAAGTGGTCAGATCATGACTGTTCCTAAAAAGACAAGGGTAAAATTTAAAGCAAGCCAAACTCTTTTAAGTATTTTAAATGAGAAGGAAAAAGCAGCAGTTAGTTAGACATTGTCATTTTCATTGTTTTTACTACGCTGTGTAAGCCGTAAAATACAGCTTCGCTAATTAAATAGTGGCCTATGTTAAGAGCTGAGATGTGAGGTATTCTTGTCATCTTCTTAGCGTGTTTATAAGTTATGCCATGTCCTGCGTGGCATTCTATTCCTAATTTATTGACGTACTCTGCAGCATTAGTAATTAACTGTAACTTTTTTTCTGATGGATTATCACAGTAATCCCCTGTGTGAATTTCTATTATGTCAGGTTTTGTCCCTAGCTTTTCAAGATATTTTAGTTGATCAATATTTGGATCGATAAACAGTGAGACTTTTATGCTAGAGCTATGCATTTCCTCTATTATACTAGAAAGTTTACTGTGCATATTCACGATATCCAGGCCACCTTCGGTTGTTAATTCTTCTCTTTTTTCTGGTACTATACTAATCGAATAGGGTTTTACCTTTTTTGCTATTTCAAGCATTTCTTCCGTGGCTGCAATTTCAAGATTTAGCTCAGTGCTAATGCTTTTTTTTAGGTTAAATACGTCTTCATCTCTAATATGCCTTCTATCTTCTCGTAAGTGTACAGTAATAAAGTCTGCTCCAGCGTCAATGGCTATTTCTGCTGCTTTCAATGGATCTGGATAAGAAGTTCCGCGTGCGTTGCGGAGGGTTGCAACGTGATCGATATTAACACCTAGTTTCACAATCTACCTCAGAAATTATTTATAGATTATACATGTTATTAGGTTTTTTGCATAGTCATTGTTTGACCTTACCCAGAAAAAGTGGAGAGAAAGAAAAGAGTTTTTTTGGGTAAAATAAAATTTTGGAGGATTAGAAATGGTAAGAGAATATACGGCAGAATTCAAATTGGAAGCTGTTAAACTGGCAAATGAACAAAGAAAGGCAGGTCAAACAATTACAAAAATAGCAAGAGATTTAGGAATAAAGGGTGGTTTATTAGGAAAATGGATGAAGAAATATAACGAAAAAAAGTCAGCGGCAAATGCATTTCCAGGTAGAGGTAACATGGCTCCTTACGACAAAGAGAGGTTTGATTTACAAAGCAAGAGTAACAAGGGAAAGAGACATTTAAAAAAAAGCCCTGGCCAGTCAAAAAGAGTAAAATATTTTTTTATATAGTAACTGCTATAAAGTACAGGAATTATGTAGGATTTTCTGCTAGTGGCTACTATAAGTGGACCACAAGAAAAATAAGCAGTAGAGAATCAGCAAATAAAGAGCTACTCGAAGCTATTCAAAAAATATATCAAGTTTCTAAATGTAGATATGGAGCTCCTAAAATTCATGCTGAATTGAAGGCTTTGGGTAAAAGTTGCAATTTGAAAACGGTGCAAAGTATTATGCAGAAAAATGACATCAGGGCTATACTGAGAAGAAAGTTTAAAATTAAAAAACAACAAACAGATAATAGAGCTGTAGCTCCCAATATACTAGATCAAAACTTTATTGTTGATCAACCAAATAAAGTATGGGATTACTTAGAGGTTGTCCGGAAACTAGTAAATTCAAGCATATTCCCTCTTTAACATAACCCTACTCATAGCTAGGTATATGAAATTCTCAGTGGATGTTGTGAGTAAATCATACTCCTTCGATAGCCTTCTATTCCTATTAACCCAAGCAAAAGTCCTTTCTACAACCCATCTTCTTGGCTGTACTTTAAACCCTTGTTCTCTTGTTGGTAGTAGCTCAGGTGGCGTATCTTTGTGCACCCAAAATCTACATGGAGGCCTTTTAACAATTTCAATATCTATGTCATATTCTTCCTTTATGTGATTCTTTAAATTTCTTCCTTGGTATCCCATGTCAGCCCACATTTTTTTAACTTTAGTATATTTTGTTCTCATATTGTTTAATGCTATTTTAATACCATCTCTATCATTTTCGTTAGCAGCGCCTACGTAACAACCTAGTATAAAACCCTGAGTGTCTGTAATTATATGCCTTTTTCTACCCTTTACTTTTTTACTTCCATCATAGCCTTTGATCCCCCCTTTTCTGTAGTCTTTACAGATTGACTATCTACTATACAGGCACTCGGCTGCTCATTCCTTCCTATTTTTCTTCTACTATATTTTGTAATTTCATAATTCATTTTCTCAAAAATTCCCTGCTTCTTCCATTGCCTGAACTGCTCATACACAGTCTTCCATAGCGGAAAATCATTTGGTAAATACCGCCATTGACACCCTGTACGCAATACATAGAAAATTGCTTCTAATATTTCTTTTTTGCTATACTTTGGCGGCCTTCCTCCTTTCTTGTATGATACTCTGAAGTGTTTTTCTATTCTTGCCCATTCCCTTTCGCTTAGATCTGTTGGATACTTTTTTCTCATCTTTACCCCGTACTAAAATTTCAGATATTATAGCCTTTTACTTGTTTCCGGACAACCTCTAATACCAATTCTCATTATTAGTGAATCAAATAGGCGATATTGTAGAGTTATTTAATTGTGGAGTGAGAAAGAAAGGCAATAGTATGGCTTTTTTTCCATTGTTATCTATCCGTTTATTGTGCAGTGGGAATTGGTATCAGTAATTTGATCTGGGTTCCAAGGCCCTTGTGCATCACATATATGAAGCGATAATATATTGCACATGACCAAGTTTGCCCAAAATTCTTGTAATACAGCCTCTCCAGAAAAATTCTCTAACTCTGCTCCTACTTTGAGTCGTTTATAGCACTCCTCTATGTGCCACCTTAACACATAAGCTTTGCTCCAAAGTCTCGGTCAAAAACTCTGTTTCTCAGTTGGCTAATGTCAGCACTATAACTCTTACTTTCTGTCCTTTCATTTTATTTTTTAGCTTTTCATTTTCTAATATAAAATCAAAATCTAATTCGCCAGCGTTCCCATAGCTTACTATAATTTCTTTTTTGCAAGCGAAAAATAAAATCTACTTCCAAATTATAATGCTGCTGAATGAATTTTACTGAAGACGATCATAGATAAATAATAATTTCTCTTGATTTAATAAACGCATTTGAGTGATAACTTCGGGTAATTGCTCTGCCGCCAACGTTTGTTCACCTATATTCCAAGCTGCAAGACGAGCACTGCAAATCAATGAAGTACACAAATCAACAAACAAATTGCCAATGGTGCCTGTTGTTCCATTTGGTTCAAACTCGGATACAATTTCCCCAGAGCTGGGTAATCTCATACCAGAACCATCTGCTGCAATAAGTCTATAGCCTCTCCAACTCAGGTTCATCCTGATAGGCTGTTTGGATGCTTAAATTCTTGAAAGCCTGTATGGCAAATCTTATACCTTGCTTTAGAAAAAGCTTGCTTTGAGGGTACATGTCAATGGCTCCATAAGTTCACATTCTATTCCCAAACTTTTTTTAACTAACTTTAAAATCATAGAAAATACTGTCGAAAAAGGAAGTTTTCTTGTTCGTGTAAAACTCAACACAATGGATTTTCTGAAAAGTTTTCGAGTATATTGCATTTTTAATTTGTAAGATAAGATCTTTTCCTTTTTGCATGCCTCACCTAAAAAAGACACATTTTAAACTTTTTTGTTGCAATAAAATAGAAACAAAAGTGCTGTCCCTTGCACTCTTTGGATAATTTAATGATAAAAAATTTGGAGAGAAATTTTATACACTATCGCTGATATTTTTCCTTAAGTTGACGCCATTGCCTGAACGGATACAACTTAATTTTTAATCTGCAGGAGTCAAGTTGAGAATGTCCAATTTTCCACTTTCTTTATAGCATAACATACTTCAGCGCCTCTTGCTCCTCTTGAAGTCCAATGGGCTCACCACTTATGTGTAAATTAATCGTTAATGTTGTACACGTTCTTTTCTTTTTCTACTCTCTCTTGCTCTTCAATACAATATATAGCAAGCGGATTAGCTTTAAGTCTTTCGACTCCTATTTCTTCTCCTGTTCCATCGCAGTAACCATAAGTGCCTAATTTTATTTTTTCTAACGCCTCCTTAATTTTTTCTTTTCTATCTTTTCGACGCTTGATTAATTCCTCGTTTCCACTATCTTCATCAGAATAGTATGTATCAATACTATTATCTTCTAGTTCTTGTTTCTCTAACTCAGCGAGTATTGATTGTAACTTTAAGCTGAAGTATTCCAGTTGTTTTACGCTCATATATTCTTCATCTTCTGAAGGAGTGTAATCTTCTGGTGACTTTATTTTTGGTAACTTTTCCATAATTGCATTATCAAAAAAAATAATAAAACCTATATAATTTATGAACAAAAAATTATACTACCTCAAAGTAAACACTATAATTTATAATAAACATTTAAAAGCCTAGTATGATCGACTCAGTAAAAAAAATAGTAATAGATGATAAGAACTTTACCTATATAGTATGTATTTTTATCATAATGTTAAGTTTATCTTCATTTACACTTAAAAACAACAATAAACAAGAAGTTATGTTAACATTAACATGGATATGTGCTACATTTGTTTTGCAGATTTCTACAAATAATTTGTTTACATCTGATTATCATGATGGAATATTAGAGCAAATCTTTGTACAGCCACTCTCTTCTAGGCTTATAGTTGCTTATAAAATTTTCGCTCACTGGTTATTATTTGGGTTACCGATTTCAGTAATTTCTTCCATATTCAGCTTTGCAATTCTAGGCAATAGTATTGAACACTCAATAGCAGTTGGAGTGTCTTTATTATTTAATACGCTGATAATCACTAATATTTCAGCTACTGGAAATGCATTGATGATTGGTCAAAACAACTTAGCATCAGGAGTATCGCAAATTCTTGTTTTGCCAATGATAATGCCAACCTTTGTGTATTTTAAAATGCTAACTCAATTTGAAAATTTATCCTTGAATATTTATACACTACTAATCACCATCTTAGTTTTTGTTATTTTGATTGTTAACAGCACCATAACTACTCACATGGCACTAAAATTTGCTGTGGAACAGGATTGAAAAATCTTACTGTTATTCAGTAGACTTCTTGCATAACCTAGAAAAAAGGCAAATAGTTATTATAGATTTAGGTTTATCGACAATTTGAAAAACCTTCATTCCAGCATCCTTCCCTGTCATCCAAGTAGCCCTTCGTTGTCATCCCAGTGTCAAAAACTGGGATAACAGCTAACCTGACAACCGTCATCCCGCTACTTGTTAGCGGCTAAGAGATACCGTGACGGTATGACGGTTCGCGGTGGCATGACGATAAGCCTCATCATCCCGCTACGTGTTAGCGCCGCGGCGGTATGACGATTCGCAGCGGCATGACGAGAAAGGGGCTACTTGGATGATACCTTTTTTCTACTTAGTTTGGGTTATGCAAGAAGTCTATTCCTTCATAAGGAGAAGTAGTTAAAGGAATTTACTCTATTTCTCCCTCTTTTTTTATTATTTTTAATCTATAGTTAACGTAAAAGAGATATGCAAAAACTCTATTGATCCATAGTCTGCAAATTATTAATAACACTTACTTTAAAGAACCTCACTTTACGCTGATCTTTGAGCGCTCTTCTGTGGTATTTTGTAAGAGTATAACTTGTGAAATCGTCTTCCCTATAGATTAAAGAGTTACACTGCTTTATATGTGATGCTATCCACTCTGCATAGTCCTGATGATCGGTTGCAATGAATATTTCCCCTGTTATAAGTATTTTTTTTTGCTAATAAATTTAAAAATTCCGTATTAATTAATCGTCTTTTATTGTGACTTCTTTTTGGCCATGGATCTGGAAAGAGAATAAAGAATCTTTCAACACTGTTATCAGGAAAATTTGCAATCAATTCTCTTGCATCTTCTGTCCACATTAAAATATTTTTTATGTTCTGTATTTCTATGTTTGTTAGCAAGCGAGAAACCCCCTTTAAGTAGGGCTCACATCCTATAAATAATAGATCAGGTTCATTGAGCACCTGGTAAAGCATATTTTCACCGTTGCCAAAGCCTATTTCTACCCATATTCTTTTTTGTGAATTTACAATTTTCTCTATAGATTCCTTGCTGTTTTGAATAGAATATTTTTCCAATATTTCATCAACATCAGGTTTTAGCCTGGACCTTCTGGAGAACGATCTAATCCACTTGCTATTCTTAAATAGCATATTCTTGATACATATATAATTTTCTCACTATATTTTATATAGCTTAAACAATTCTCGAAATGAGTTAATGAAAAATTACTTGTCAATAATTGTTAATATTATATAATATATGAGTTCTAATAAAGTTTAAGTTAAAGGTATGAATAATAATAATCCAGTCGTAAATCTACCGGTTACTATCAGAAAGCTATCATCAAACAAATTTATAGAAGAGATATGTCAAGGCCAATTTGAGGATCAAGATAATACCTTGTTTGAAGATTCTTTTGTTAACAAAATTAAAGAAGGAGATGTGGTAGAAGGTGTAATTACAAGAATAAACCCTAACGACGTTGTGGTTGATATTGGTTTAAAATCTGACGGGAGAATTCTGATCAAGGAACTCGGTTGTAATGATGAGGTCATTATTGGCTCGAAAATCAGAGTTTATGTGGAAAGAATTGAAGATTATCATGGTAATGTTGTTCTTAGTCGTGAAAAAGCAATTAGGGACGAAAAATGGAATAAGTTGGAAGAAGATACAGTTACAAGGGCTGAAGTAAGCGGAGTTATTAAACGCTCAATTAAATGTGGCTTTATTGTTGATCTTGGTGACGGAATAAGCGCTTTTTTACCGCTGAGTCATGTGGATTTGAAGCAAGCAAAAGATGCGAAGCACCTTATTGAAACTGAACAAAAGTTCATCGTGCTTAAAATGGATAAGAAGCAGGGCAATATTGTAGTATCAAGAAAGCTGGTGTTAGAAAAATTGCACGCTGGTGAAAAAATTAAATTTTTAGAATCTTTAAATGAAGGCGATATAATAGAAGGGAAAATAAAAAGTATCACTCATTACGGTGTATTTGTCGGTATTCATGAATCAGATGTAGTGGGAGTTATAGATGGATTGTTACATATTACAGATATCTCTTGGAGTAGGGTAAGTCATCCGTCTGCAGTTTTTACTTGTGGTCAGACTATAAAAGTTAAAATTATAAAAATAGATAAGGAAAATGCTAAAATTTCCTTGGGTGTGAAGCAGCTAGAAGATAGCCCTTGGCAAGATGCAGAGTCAAAATATCCAGTTGATAGTGTGCATAAGGGTTATGTAACAAGCATAGAAGATTATGGATTATTTGTTGAGCTTAGACCTGGAATTGAAGGTTTAGTGCACTCGTCAGAAATAACTTGGGTTAAGAGTAATTTACCAGTTAGTAGTCTCGTAACAAGGGGACAAGAAGTATATGTAAAAATTCTCAGTATTGACATTGCTAAGAGTAGGATGAGTTTAAGCATGAAAAGGTGTGTAGACAACCCTTGGCAAGTATTTATCAATAAATATCCTCCTGGTTCTATTGTTTCTGGTGAAGTGAAGAATAATACCGGCTCATATGTATCTGTTGCTTTCGGTGATTCTGAAATAGATGAGAACGTAGAAGGGACAATATATGTGAAAGATTTTAGTTGGTCTAAAAATGGTTCAGATGAGATAAAGAAGTATAATGTAGGTGATAAAATAGAAGCAAAAGTAATAAGGGCTAACGTGAATCGGGCAAGAATTTATCTTGGAATAAAACAAATAGAGTATGATCCTCTTGAAGAACTGATAAAGAAAGTTAAGGTAGGTGATAAAATACAGGTTATTGTAGGTAAGAGAGAAGATAATGGACTAGTCGTTGAAGTTGAGAACGATGTAACCCTTCTAATAGATCAAGAGCATTTACCAGAGAATAAAAAATTCTCTATATCAGAAAAAATAGAAGTTGAAGTATTGGGTGTTGAAGAATATAACATAGCATTATCTGCTAAGTGATAAGGTTTACTTATTTTGGCTTCATATAAATGGCAACAAAGTCTGATATAATAGCGAGGGTAGCAAAAAGACATCCTTTTTTAGATAAGATTGTTATAGCAGCTATAGTTGATAGATTTTTTGGGATACTTTCAAGCACATTGAAACATCATAATAGAGTTGAAATTAGGGGGTTTGGTTCTTTTTCAGTTAGAAGTTATAACTTGAAAGAAACAAGCCATTTAATGTTACAGAAGTTTACAAAGAATCAATACTTTAAAACATATTTTCGTAGCAGTAAAAAATTATCTGATTTGATAAATGAATAAAAATTTATACCATAAATAAGATGAAAGTAGGGGTTTGAGTTTATACTGTACGATAGAAATTTTTAGCACCATATGCAAGTAGTAGAAATAGTTATACGTAATAACACATATAAAATATCTTGCGAAAGTGGGAAGGGGAATCATTTATTACGCCTTGCTAATAGTTTTGACAAGTTAGTTAGTTCTGTATCTCAAAAAACTGGAGGTAAGGGTTCGGATGCATTAAATTTCTTACTTGCAGCACTAATTCTTGAGGATAAAATTTTAGAATTAACAAAGCGATTAGATGAAGTAAATCAAGAGCGCGAAAAGTATAGAAACGAGAAAAGAATAGAATATACTGAGGTACTAGATAAGGTAAATAAGATTATCACTAATCTTGAGTGCGTAAAGGATTAGCTTCAATAAAGCAAGCAATTAAATTGACTATCTGACTATTCAAGCCAGGAGGGAGGTTTGTCTTACGAGTTATGTAACAATATAATTCGTAATCATCAAGATCAACTATTTTTTCGTATTCGATTAGTTCGCTTAAGGAAAATTTATCAAGATATTTCAATGCGAAATGCCCTAAAAGTATATCGGTTTCTTTGCAACCCCTATGCCAGCTTCTATATATTAATTTTCTTCTGAGTAGTGAGGTATCTGTCATTACAATTAAACTTTTTTTAATTTAAAAGTTAAACTAAATACTTGTCAAGCGAGGCGCATTTTAATATACTTAACATTTTGTTAAGATCTAAATATACAGGTGGAATTAATTTCTAATCTTATCCATCAATTTAGCGATGGAATATATTATTTTTTATCATTTTCTTTAATAATTTCTGTCATAGTATTCGTGCATGAATATGGGCATTATGTTGTTGCCAAAGCATGCAAAGTTAAAGTTGAATCTTTTTCCATAGGTTTTGGTCCTGAAATTTTTGGTTTTAACGATAAGTCTGGAACTAGATGGAAATTAAGCGTTGTTCCATTGGGTGGTTATGTTAAAATGCTAGGAGATACTAATGCAGCGAGTGTCCCAGCTGATCAACAAGAATTAACGGAAGAAGAAAAATTGTATTCATTTCATACAAAACCGCGTCATAAAAAAGCAGCAGTAGTTTTTGCAGGGCCTTTTGCAAACATGGTATTTGCTGTTATAGCTTTTACAATATTTTTTAGCATAGCAGGTTATTATCGCACTCCACCGGTGATTGAAAATGTAATCGAAGGTAGTGCAGCTAAGCAAGCTGGTTTGTTGCCAGGTGACACTATTACACAAATCAATGAGCATAAAATAAAATACTTTGAAGATATTTCACGTGTGATAATGTCGAATCCTAAAACAAGAATGGAGATTGAGTATAGCAGAAATAATGAGAAGCACAGGACCAGTTTAACTCCATTAATAATCAAGGACAAAGACGTTTTTGGCAACACAATAGAAAGAGAAACTATAGGGATTATTTCAGTCAATACATTAAAGCAGTCGTCTTTTCTTGGGGCTGTGAGCTTATCAGTAAGTGAAACTTACCACACTATGTGCTTAACGATTAAAGCTATCTTTCAAATTATTGTTGGTAAGAGGAGTGCAAGTGAAATAGGTGGACCAATAAAAATCGCAAAATATTCAGGACAATCAGCTAAAAAGGGATTTATTATGGTTCTATATTTTATGGCAATCATTTCAGCTAATTTAGCTGCAATTAACTTGCTGCCAATACCACTGCTAGATGGTGGGCATTTATTTCATTATATCATAGAAGCGGTTATACGTAGGGATTTAAGCTTGAAATGTCAAAAATATGCAGCTATTTTTGGTGCTTTAGTGTTGTTTTTGCTTATGGCAACTGGAATGTCAAATGATATTAGGGATCTTTTTTGAAATAAAATATGAAAAAGCTATTTTATATACTGGTAGTGGTTTTTATTTCTTTTCCTGCCCTGCTTGTTGCTTTAGGAACTGCGGAAAAAGTGCAGGTGAAAGATGTCAAATGTATTGGTAATGAGAGGGTAAGCAACCAGACAATAGGGTTCTATATAAAACTAAAATCTGGTGATTATATAAACGACGATGATATAGACTCAATTATAAAAGATCTATATAAAACAAAGTTATTTGCTAGTGTTAATGCTTACATAGATGATAAAAAAAATTTAGTAATAAAAATTCAAGAAAATCCACTGATTAACAAGGTAGTGTTAAAAGGCAATAAGTTATTTAACAGCAAAGAGCTGCTAAGTAATGTGATTCAATCAAAGTCGCTAACTATTTTAACTGAAACAAAATTGCAAAACGATTTAGTGAATTTAGTCACTACTTATAGAAATAACGGTAAGATTGGTGTTAAAATTGAATATGACCTGAATAAGCTTGATGGCAATAGAGTCAATCTAATTTTTAAAATAAAAGAAGGCAAAACCTCTAAAATTAAGGATATAAGATTTATAGGCAACAAAAACTTTTCTGAAAATGAGCTAGAGCAAGTTATCAAAAGACATAGTAATGACATATTTAGTAAGTTATTTAGAGCTATTTTTAAAGGCGGAAATCATTATTCACCGCAATATCTATTGATTAACACAGAATTGCTCGATCATTTTTATTCATCTAAAGGATATATTCAAAATAATATTCAACCAATTGTTGAGGTTGATAATAACAATCAAACAGAGTTAACTTTTTTGATTGACGAAGGACAGCAGTATTTATTTGGAAATAATGAGGTTAATATTGAAACTGAAATTCAGGATTTGAGCCTAAAAGAAGAAATATTGGATTTTATAACAGAGGAAAACGATAAGATATTTAATAGAGTTAAAATTAATAATACAGTAGAAAAAATAAACAAATATTTAAATGAGAAAGGATATATATTTGCAAAAGTTAATCCAGAGTATGCACAACGTGACAATGTTGTAGATGTAACCTACAGAGTGCTGCCGGGTAAAAAGATTTATATAAATCAAATTACAATTGATGGTAACGATCGCACTTTAGATAAAGTGATCAGAAGTAAGCTAAGTGTAGCAGAAGGTGATGCGTACAATATATCTGAGATTCAAAAGTCACGTAAAAAACTAATGAGTAGTGATTTTTTTGAAACAGTGAAAGTAAATAGTTATGCAGTTAATGATAATACAGTAAATCTTGACTTAAGTGTTAAAGAAAAAAACACTACTTCGTTGTATTTGGGAGGAGGTGTGTCTCTTCCTGGTGGAGCATTGATTAAAATTGACCTCAAAGACCGTAATTTATTTGGTACTGGAAAAGAGCTCTCTTTTGCTCTTGAAAAAAGTCAATACGTATTTTCTACTGATTTAGAGTTTGTTGAAAATAATTTTAACGATTCTGATACGTCACTAGGCATGGGTGTATTTTATGAAAAACAAGATAAACCAAACACTACTTTTGATAGTTGCGATATGGGATTTTTTACAAAGTTATCATATAAAGTCACAGAGAACTTAACTAATTCCCTTCGCTATTCTTATAAGTATAATCATATACACATGGATAATAAGGGTGGACAAGACAGCGATATCTCTGAAATAATACTGGACCGAAAAGGTAAACATCAGATTTCATCAGTGGGATACACGTTGGCATATAATAAACTGGATAACCTCTATACTCCAAAAGAAGGGTATTTACTGCGCTTAAGTCAGGATATTTCAGGATTGGGAGGAAACGTGAATTTCCTGAAATCTGAATTCTTATCTTTTTATACGCACCCTATATTAAGCAAAATTGACGATGATATAACGCTACGCTTTAAGATGGCGGCAGGTCATATTTTTTCTTATACTGATGAAAATCTAAACATTGGCCAGCACTTTTTTAAAGGGGGTAATGAGATTAGAGGGTTTGACCTTTCCGGTATTGGACCAAGAGCAGAAGACAAAAATAAAAGCTCATTAGGAGGCAAAACTTATTTTAATCTAACACAGCAAGTGGATTTTCCTCTACCAAAACTATATGACTATGCTGGTATCAAAGGCTCACTATTTGTTGACTATGCAACACTTTTTGGCTTAGATGATAAAAATAAGAAGTATGAAGGGAAATACTATGATAGCAAGCTTGTGAGAGTGTCACCAGGTTTTGGCTTTTCAATGCTTTCTCCTTTTGGTAGACTTAGATTGGATTTCGGGTTTCCTTTAGTAAAGGAATCTTATGATATAATACCATCACCAAATGTTAAATTTTCTATTGAAGCGGGGATTTGAATGAAATATATACAGTTATTTATATCAGTTATTGCCTTAATTATTTCCTTATTTGTGGGGTATAAGTTTGTAGGATATCAACCTCAGAACACAAAGGCTGCAATTATCGATAGTGACAAAGTCATCAATGAATCTCTTGCTCTGCAAAATATACAACAACAAATAAAGGAGCAGAATTCTAGATTACAACAAGAATTTGAAAATGAGTTAGAAAAACTTAAGCCATCAAAAGAAGAATTTGACCTTTTGTCAGAAGAAGCAAAAAAGGAAAAGACAGGACAATTTAATAAGCACACTGTAAATGTTAGAGATAATTATGCTAAAAAAATGTTACATTTAGAAGAAAGCTATAGAGAAGCAGTAGAGAGTGTTTTTAACAAGATAAAAGAAGTCGCTAAAAAAACGGCAGAAAAAAACAACATAGATTTGGTACTATTTATTTCAAAAAAGAACCAAGTTTTATACTCCATGGATGAAGTTGATTTATCAGATGTGGTATTAAACAATATAAACAAGGAAATACCTGAATTTGCTTTAAAAGGCATTGAATAGACTTATGCAATTTAATATCAGTGATATTATAAAAACACTACCACATTCTTATCCGTTTCTCTTAGTAGATAGAGTTATAGAGTGTGATCCTGGTAAAAGTATAAAAGCAATCAAAAATGTGACTTTCAATGAGCCATTTTTTATTGGCCACTTCCCTGGTCATCCGATAATGCCAGGAGTCTTGATAATTGAATCTCTAGCTCAGGCATCTGCTATATGTGTTCTAGGTAAAGAAACAATAGAAAATAAAGTTGTTTACTTGAGATCCATTGAAAATGCAAAATTCAGAAAGCTAGTTACTCCAGGGGACACATTGATTCTTCAAGCTAACATTCAAAGTGTGTGTTTAGGTGTATACAAATTTAGGTGTATTGCATCTGTTAGCGAAGAAAAAGTTGCAGAAGCAACAATCTCAGCAGTATTGCAAAATAAATAAAATCTTCATCTGTAAGAAACAGCATGTACACTTTATAGTATAGCAATGAAGCTGAATTTCAAAATCTCATTTTCGAATCTATATACTCGCAATGGATTAACAAAATTAGATGAGACATTTTTGAATTATATTAAATCATGTGATGAGAGCTTGCTTTGTTCATTAATTGAAGCAAGAGAAAAAGCAGCTTCTTCTTCGATGTCATCCCAGTGTCACCTCCCATCATCCCAGTGTCACCCCCCGTCATCCCAGTGCTTGACACTGGGATCTAGAAAACAAGAAGAACGGTCAGCTACTTGGATGACAGATAGCCAGCTCATTATAGACCTTTCGTACTTACTTGATGGATTTATTGCAAAACTTTTCAATATTGAAAAAGAAATAGAGGAGCTAAAGAAAAAGCACAACGACTTTGCTGTAATATATAAATGCAAAAGGTTATTTGTCCAACGCTATGCATTGAAGAAATACACTAATGTGGCGAATATAAATATTACTAACAAACTAAGTCCTTTTCTCACTTTGCCAACAACAGAAAAAAATTTCGCTGAGCAGGTGATGCATTGGTTTGAAGATAAAGAAAATCACAAAGAGGAAATAGAACTTGCGGCACAATATGCAGCGTGGAGAGTGAAAAATAAACAGAGCATATTATTTAGCATACATAAAAAAATTGACCACGAAAACCTCATACCATTTTCTAAAAAAGAAGTAGACAAAGTTGAAGTGCTGTATTCAAATGAAGTAAAAAGACGATACGGTTTTGACCTAACAAGTGAAAAGGCTAGTTTAGATAAAGCATTGGATAATGCTCACTACTGCATATTTTGTCATAAGCAAAGTAAGGATAGCTGCTCAAAGGGGCTAATTAATGATGACAATACTTTCAAAAAGTCTCCACTTAGAGTTGAACTGCACGGCTGCCCACTAGAGCAGAAAATATCAGAAATGAATCTGGTGAAAAGCGAAGGGTACAGCATAGCAAGTCTTGCAATTGTGATGATAGATAACCCATTATGCGCGGCTACTGGACACAGAATATGCAATGACTGCATGAATTCGTGCATATATCAAAAACAAGAACCCGTAAATGTGCCAGCAATTGAAACAAGGATTCTGGATGATGTGCTCAGTTTACCGTACGGATTTGAAATATATTCTCTGCTCAGCCGTTGGAATCCTTTAAATTTTCAGCGTTCATTGCCAAGAGGAAACACTGGAAAAAACGTTCTAGTTGTAGGCCTTGGTCCTGCTGGTTTTAATTTAGCTCATCATTTGTTGAATGATGGGCATAACGTTATTGCCATTGATGGACTAAAAATTGAGCCTTTGATCGATAATTTCCAGCTAATTAAAGATTTCAAACACGAAAAATTGAGTGAACGCACGGCAGGAGGGTTTGGTGGGGTGGCAGAATATGGCATTACTTCTCGGTGGGATAAGAATTACTTAAAGATTATTAGATTACTGCTGGAAAGACGTGAGAATTTCGTACTTTATGGAGGCATTCGTTTTGGTGGCACGATTAATGCTGATGACGCGTTCAACTTGGGTTTTGATCACATCGCCCTAGCACTTGGCTCTGGTAAGCCACGAATGATCAAAATAAAAAACATACTAGCTCGTGGAGTACGCATGGCATCTGATTTTCTGATGTCGTTACAACTGACTGGCGCTCTTAAATTTGATTCTATAGCAAATCTGCAAGTTCGTATGCCGATAGTTGTCATAGGGGCGGGGCTTACTGCGATTGACACTGCCACTGAAGCTTTAGCGTATTATCCAATTCAAGTAGAAAAATTTCTTCTTCGTTATGAGATATTAGTTGATAAGTATGGAAAGGACTGTGTTGAAAAAGATTGGACAGAAGAAGAGCGCGAAATTGCGAATGAGTTTATATCGCACGCACAATTGATCCGAGAAAAGCAAAAGTTAACAAAAAAAGAGAATAGAGAAATAAAAATATTAGAGTTAATGCAGAGCCTCGGGGGAGTGAAAGTTATATATAGAAAAGAGCTAAAAGATTCACCGAGTTATCGATTAAATAGCGAAGAGGTGCAAAATGCACTGTCAGAAGGAATTTACTTTATTGAAAACTTAGAGCCAGTTGAAGTTGTGACGGATAAATATAACCATGCTGAGTCAATAAAACTGATAGACACAAAATCCGGCGAAATCAAACGTATAAAAGCACGTTCTATTTTTATAGCAGCAGGTACTGAGCCAAATACAGTTATTGCAACAGAAGATAAAAAGCATTTTAAATTAAGTAATGGGTATTTTACTCATTTGAATTCATCAGGAAAAGAAATAGACCCAATATTTTCTCCTAAAATGCAAAATAAAGATAGAATATTAGTGTATAAGCAAGGCAATAAAACAATCAGCTTTTTTGGTGATCTTCACCCTTCGTATAGTGGCAGCGTCGTGAAAGCTATGGCAAGTGCTAAAAACGGCTACCCTATTATTTCTCAGCTTTTGAGTGGAGTTAATAGCTTCGTTTCTGTCATTCCAGTGTGTGATGTTGTGGGCCAGAAAAAAAATGCGTGGTCAAGTGTTGAAGACCTGGCTAATAAAGAATTATTTAATAGAATCAAAGAGCAATTCACTGCAAAGGTTATAAAAGTTCAATATTTAACAGACAAAGTTGTGGAAATAGTGATCAAAGCACCACTTGCGGCAAAGAATTTTAAGCCTGGGCAATTCTTTAGATTGCAAAATTTTGAAACCAATGGCAGAAAAGCCAATAATACAAACCTTGCTATGGAAGGTATAGCCGTAACCGGCACTGAAGTAGACAAAAAAAAAGGAATTATTTCCACTATTGTGCTGGAAATCGGCGGCTCCACTAATTTATGCAGACACTTAAGAGAAGGCGAGCAAATAATTCTTATGGGCCCAACTGGCAGACCTACTGAGGTTTACTAAGTCTCAATATTAAAGTGATGCCAAATTTTATTTCAAAAAGTAAATAATTTACTAACGCTCGTGCACAAATTAAAAATAAATTATGCACGAGTGTAGCGTTATGAATTAGGAGTGCTATATTAAAGCTTACCTCACTATTAAAGCTATCGGTCAGATTAGATTAAAAACCTAATCTGACCGGTTTCTCTATAACCCTCTAAACTCTGATATAATTATATGATAATTAGTTTAATTAGTGGTTAATATGCAAATTGATTTTATTCATATATTGAGATAGCATAAACCATATTGGTTTTAATTATTGTGCAACTTTATAAATCGTCACTGTTACTTCTACTGACTGTATTAATAGTTATAGTCCTAAAATTACCTGAAAATTTGAGCATTGCAGTAAATTGGTCTCTCCCAATTCTAGATTTTGATTTATCTTTTCGTACCATACTAATATCTTTTTTATCAGTTGCATTTTTAGCTGTTCTACCAGCACAAAATTTGACTTTTTCAGAGATGCTATCTTTTGCTGCTTACACTATTAGTTCACTTTATGCAGTTTTATCTGAACATATGATATTGGTTATAATATTCTGTGAATTAATGACCATCAGTGCATTTTTTATTATCGCAGCTAGCTGTAGAGATAGTGGACCTGCAATAAGGTACGCTTGTGTACACTTTTTCGTTGGAGTTATATTAATAGCAGGATTGGCACTTCAAAGCACTAACCTGATAATTTTGGGTTTATTGATAAACTGCGCTTGTTTTCCTTTTTCATTTTGGGTTGTTGATGCATATCCTGCTGCATCGCTACATGGCACCACATATCTCTCTTTATTTACCACTAAAGTCTCTTTTTTAGTGATGCTTTTACACACTTATAACCTATGGCAAGATTGTACTGAAATATTAGCGCTTGTAGGCGCCATCACTGCAATTTACAGCATTATATTTGCTTCTCTTGAGCAAAATATTCGCAGATTTTTATGCTATAACGTTGTAGGACAAATGGGCTTGCTGATTATTGCAGGAAGTTTGCTCAGTCCTTCGGAAAAAGCAATACCAATTTTGATACTGCATATAATCTTCTCTCTTGTTTATCAATCATTATTGTTTGTGGTCAGTAATTCGATTATTTCACAAACAAAAACAATTAGTTTTAATGGAGTGGGTAAACTGATGTCAGTGGAAGGCATGTGTGCTATAATCGCAATACTTACAATGGCTGCATTTCCTGGAACCGTTGGATTTATCAGTAAATCATATATCACAGCTGAAATTGAAATGAACACTGTTGCCTTAAAAGGGTATAAAAATTTATATAAGCTTCTAAATTTGCTGCTTCATTTAAGCGTGGGGCTAAAGTTTCTTTATTACTTATTTATTGCAAAAAGTAAGTCAAAACCTTTAGCAGAGAGAGGAAGCAAAATGACTATGATTATTTTAGCATTTATATGCGTAATCGCTGGCAATCCTTACTTACCTATTTACAATAAACCTTCGATTTTCGATTTTGTGTACAACACAAAAAATATTTGGTCGCAATTTAATTTATTACTATGTACCACTTTATTGTTTATTCCTTTACGCAAGTTATTTTACCCGAGAGTAAATTTTAAAATGGATGTTGATTGGATTTTTAGAGCTTTCATACCCTATATTATCTTGCTGTTCAATCAGTTAGTCTCTAAAACTAGAGAAATGTTTGCCAGCGTAGTGCAAAACTTGACTAATCCACTTGTTGGTTTATACTTTAATAATATTACTAAACTTAAAGAAGTGCTGAGTTATAACTCAGTGAGTTTTGTTTCAGCTTCTTCTCTCTTTTTAATGAGTATTCTACTAATGCTATTATGTTTAAATCGTTAACTGAAAGTTTAAATTCTGTATTTAGTAAACTGAGAGGAAAGTCAATCATTTCTGAAGATGATTTTAATCTTGCCATGCGTGAAATACGCATAGCCTTAATTGAAGCTGACGTTTCACTTGAAGTTGCAAAAAAATTCATCAACGACATTAAAGATAAAGTGATTGGGGAAAAAGTCATAAAAAGTGTTTCTCCAGCACAAATGATAATTAAAATTGTACAGGATAATTTAGTTGCAGTTCTCGGATCAGAGAAAAGTGACTTAAATCTAGCAGTTAAACCCCCTGCTGTGATTATGATGGTGGGCTTACAAGGTGCAGGTAAAACAACTACCTCAGGAAAGCTTGCTTTAAAACTAAAAAAGCAAAAGAAAAAAGTGATGCTTGCCTCTTTAGACATTTATAGGCCTGCTGCCCAGAAACAACTTGAAGTGCTAGGTAAACAAATAGATGTGCAAACTTTACCTGTAGTAATAGATGAGAAGCCCATTACAATTACAAAAAGGGCAATAGCAATAGCAAAGAACGATAATTATGATGTATTAATACTAGACACTGCAGGCAGGCTTCATATTGACAATAATATGATGAATGAGTTGAAAGCCGTAAAGGAAATAGCTTCACCTGCAGAAGTTATTTTAGTAGCCGACGCAATGATAGGCCAGGATGCGGTCAACATTGCCAAATCATTCAATGAGGTAATAGGTGTAACCGGCATTATTCTCACCCGTGTTGATGGTGATGCACGTGGTGGTGCTGCTCTTTCTATGAAAATGATCGCCGATTGTCCAATTAAATTTATTGCTTGTGGTGAAAAATTAAGTGACCTCGATGATTTTTATCCCGATAGAATTGCAAAAAGGATACTTAGCATGGGTGATGTTGTCTCATTGGTTGAAAAAGCTGCTGAGATTGTTGGTCAGGAAGAAATTGATAAGTTACAAAAGAAAGTGAAAAAAGGTAAATTCGACCTAAACGACCTAGTGGGAATGTTAAAAACTCTGAGTAAAATGGATGGCATTAGCAACATAATGAAATTCATTCCTAGTTCATTTACAAAAAAGCTAAGTAGCAGTGTGCCAGATGACAATAAAGTGAAAAAATATATAGCCATCATAAACTCAATGACTGAAAAAGAAAGGCAAAATCCAGATATTTTAAATGGCAAAAGAAGACTTAGAATTTCTAAGGGGTCCGGAACAACTGTAACTGACATTAATCTTCTAATTAAGCAGTATAATCAAATGAGCTCTATGGTAAATAAGTTCAGTAAAGTTGACCATAGTAAACTCAAAGAATCTGATTTGATGGATATGCTAAGCAGAAAGTAAGTCAGCAGGTAGTGGAATGAGACAAATCATCAGTAAACCTTTAGCTATATCAAAAGCGGCTTAGGTCTCGCAAAAAAATTTACAGCTTCTTGCTAGCCAAGAAATTTATTATTAATTTTAAGAAATACTATAGCTGACCCAAGCAACACGTCATACCGCCGCGGTATCTCTAGATCCCGCTAACACGTAGCGGGATGACGAGGCTTACCTTATCGGATTGTTTCAACACGTCATACCGCAATTCATTCGCGGTATCTCATCCGCTAACAAGCAGCGGGATACTATCTACACCGTCATACCGCGATTCATTCGCGGTATCTCATCCGCTAACAAGAGATCCCGCTAACAAGCAGCTGGATGACGAGTTAGAGGTTGTCCGGAAACAAGTAAAAGGCTATAATATCTGAAATTTTAGTACGGGGTAAAGATGAGAAAAAAGTATCCAACAGATCTAAGCGAAAGGGAATGGGCAAGAATAGAAAAACACTTCAGAGTATCATACAAGAAAGGAGGAAGGCCGCCAAAGTATAGCAAAAAAGAAATATTAGAAGCAATTTTCTATGTATTGCGTACAGGGTGTCAATGGCGGTATTTACCAAATGATTTTCCGCTATGGAAGACTGTGTATGAGCAGTTCAGGCAATGGAAGAAGCAGGGAATTTTTGAGAAAATGAATTATGAAATTACAAAATATAGTAGAAGAAAAATAGGAAGGAATGAGCAGCCGAGTGCCTGTATAGTAGATAGTCAATCTGTAAAGACTACAGAAAAGGGGGGATCAAAGGCTATGATGGAAGTAAAAAAGTAAAGGGTAGAAAAAGGCATATAATTACAGACACTCAGGGTTTTATACTAGGTTGTTACGTAGGCGCTGCTAACGAAAATGATAGAGATGGTATTAAAATAGCATTAAACAATATGAGAACAAAATATACTAAAGTTAAAAAAATGTGGGCTGACATGGGATACCAAGGAAGAAATTTAAAGAATCACATAAAGGAAGAATATGACATAGATATTGAAATTGTTAAAAGGCCTCCATGTAGATTTTGGGTGCACAAAGATACGCCACCTGAGCTACTACCAACAAGAGAACAAGGGTTTAAAGTACAGCCAAGAAGATGGGTTGTAGAAAGGACTTTTGCTTGGGTTAATAGGAATAGAAGGCTATCGAAGGAGTATGATTTACTCACAACATCCACTGAGAATTTCATATACCTAGCTATGAGTAGGGTTATGTTAAAGAGGGAATATGCTTGAATTTACTAGTTTCCGGACAACCTCTAATGTAATTTATTTTGATCATCAAAATAACCAAATTCATCAGCAAAGGTTCCCACTTTTCTACCTTTACCACTTTTGACTAGCTCAAATAGATCAATTACATGGTTTTGGGATCCAGGCTCAATAGGCCCTTCTGCAGCAAAAAATTTAGGTGCATGACCAATGTATTCCTTAAATTTTAGATTATGAGTCTTTTTTACACTACCAAAATCCACAAATTTATATTCATCTGAAATACCAGAATATTGTGGATCATACTTTTTATATTCAAAAAACTCATTACCTAAAAAATTACAAAACGTTAATTTATAATTATCATGATCGGATTTTACGACTTTAAGGTAATGAAAATCTCCAGGAATCTTTACTTCCTCTTCCGTAATATGATTACGTACAACAAGCTCACCATTTAGCATATGATAGCCAATTTTTGGCAAGTAGCTATATTGATTGTCTTGTTTAGCTTAAAATTTGCTTCATAAATGCCACTTAACAACTCCTTTCCTTTTTCTAGGGTTATGTCTTGATCTGAAGCTATATTCTTAATTAAGCTTAATTTTTTCTGCATGTTCAATATGGCTTTCGTCAAAACTTCTATTGATTGCCATACAGTTAATTTATTATCAGTCAAATTATATACTTCGAGTATTAAATTAACAGAATTTTATCATGAATTTATGTTAAAAGTATTATACTTTGTAAACTTATGTCATGATATTAACTACATTAGCTAAAACATGCTTTTTATCTAAGTGGAGTTGCTTTGCGGCAACGAAAAGTTCATCTATTTTTTTCCACTGACTTAGCAGAATTTCAACACCATTTACCTCTCTCTTTATGCTTTCTAAAATGAAGGCCTGAATTATATATGATGCTAGTTCTAGTTCGATTTCGCTATTAATTACTTTATTAATCATATTGGGATTCTTTAAATCATGAAGAAATTTATAAAAGCATTTGTATGCTTCATAAGCATCACTACTTATTGTATTTATTATCATTCCTGGCATTCCAGGAAATAAAGTAATCATTTCGTCAAACGTTTGATTATCAAATTTACATTGAGATGAAGCAACTTGCTTTGTTTCATCATAAGTTAATGGGAGTAAATTTAGCTGAAAGCACCTACACCGGATAGTGGTTTGTATATCATATGGCTTATGGCTAATTATAAATATCTTAGAATTTTTTGGCGGCTCTTCTAATATTTTCAATATTGCGTTTTTAGCGTTATTAGTCATTGCCTCTAAGCTATCTATTATAGCTATTTTGTGTTCTGATTGAATGGGACTTAAGTGTAGAAAGTTTTTCATTTCTCTGACTTTTTCTATTCCGATAGTATCACCTTCAACAATGTGTAAGTCCAATGCTACTTCATTATAGTTTTTTATGAGTAACCAATTGGAGAAGGATTTTGCAAGTGTTGCTTTTCCTATACCTTTTTTACCACAGATCAGCCAAGACTGAACAGATAAGTTGTTCATTATTTTTTTTTTGGCTTGGTTGTGGCCTATTACTTTTTTCATTCTTTCTCCTATAGATTTTAGTTTGAAAATGCGTTGTTTACTGTTTGTAATGAAATTGCACCTTCCCTTAAAACCTTAATCTTATCTTCGGTTAAGTCAATAATAGTAGATTCTATACCAGAAACTAGTTCGTCATCTTCAATCACTACAGATAAATGTTGCTTAATGGATTGTGGTATATCGTTTGCCTTACATACACTTTCTTTTCCTGAAATATTTGTACTAGTTGCAACTATTGGAACTTTCAGTTTGTTTAGTATTGAAATTGCAATAGGATGCTCAGGAATTCTGATACTTATACTATCTTTAAAGAATTCGTTTGGCAATATGTTGTTGTTTTTAAGTGGTAAAATATAGGTAATTGGTCCAGGAGAAAAGTGGTTTATTAAATCAATATATCTTTCCTTTACCTTTGCTATTTTTGTCAAATTGTAAATATCACTAACAAATATAGACAGTGGTTTATTTTGAGAGCGTTTCTTTATCTGATATATTTTTCCTATAGATTCATTATCTAGTGCATTACAAGCAAGAGCATACACTGTTTCTGTTGGAAAACACACTAATAAATTGTTCTGTATTGCATTTATTATTTTAGATACCATATAGCTAAAAACTTATTCATAACAACTAGATCAGTTTTGTTGCACTGTATCTTATATAGTAACTGCTAGTTTTTGTAAACGTAATGCAACGCAGCTTACCATTTGTTATGCAGATTTGCTACAACCCAAACTCTTCATTGACTTTATCAATTATTGCCTGTGGTGGATCCTCTCCCCATCCTGAATACAAAATCTCTCCATAGTCTGCAACATCTATAGAGCCAGTTCTGCTTTTTGCTAGAAACATTTCTCTTTTCTCTTTATCAACTAATACATAATGCCACGCTGATTTTCCACGATCTTTACCACGGACTAAGTATATAAGATCTGACCTACTTCTTTTTGTTGCATCAGCAAAAGATCTTTCATTGACAGTTCTGCTTTTACTTTTTATGCCGCCACTTTCAGAAAAAGCTTCCTTGGATTCGGTTTTTTTGCCTGCTAATTCAGAAATTTTCCCTTTTTCCCCTAATGCCCGTTCTTTGGTGTTTTGAGACGAATACTTACTGGAAAAACCTTCCCCTGTACCGCCAGGAGTCCTGTTTGTGAAACGCTTAGTAAATGAATTATTGTCGTTGTTTTCTGCCATAAAAATCTCCAAACTTTAGATTGTAGAATCCAAACTTTTACTACACTTTATCATATGTTAATTAAATTAATATAAATGAAAAATAATATAGTAATTATTACAGGAATTACGGCCTCAGGTAAATCAGAATTATGCGATAACCTGAGAGAAAAATATGGAAATATTAGTATAATAAATTGTGATTCAAAGCAGGTATACAAAGAAATTCCCATAATTACTGCTCAACCACTAAAGCAAGAAGAATTTTATAAATTATATGGTTATGTTTCAGCAAAAGAAAATTATTCCGTGGGTCTATGGTTAGAGGATTTAGAAAAAGAAGTTAATCACGCATTAGAAAATGCTCAAATACCTATCATCACTGGAGGAAGCGGACTTTACATCAGCAGTTTAATCAAAGGCTTATCATCAATGCCACAAATAAGTCAGAAAGTAAGGAAAAATGTAAGCGAATTAAGGAAAAATTTAAGTAAAGAGGAGTTTTACAAATTAGTGCTAAGCAAAGATCCAAGGATTCAAGGTAAAGTATTCATGAATGACTCGCACCGCCTTTCAAGGGCACTTGAAGTTATCACTGAAACTGGCAAGTCGATTTTCGTATGGCAGAAAAATCGACAGCCTCCTTTATTCAATAATTTTAAGATATATACAATTTTGCCTAAACGTGAGGATGTATACCAAAAAATAAATTCTCGTTTTATCAAAATGATTGAAAATGGAGCAATTGATGAAGTAAAAAAGCTACTTAACATGAACCTAGCCCCACATTTGCCAGCTATGAAAGCACACGGAGTGCCAGAAATTATAAAGTACTTGAAAGGTGAGATTACTTTAGACGAAGCGATACAGATTGCTCAAACCAATACAAGACACTACGCGAAACGTCAGTATACTTGGTTTAAAAATCAATTTCCGAGTTCTAAAGTAATTGATTGTGCAAATAAGCTTACAGAGATTGAGATATCTTAATCATTATCAAGGCTAAGTCCTACCCTTATCGTGGGTAAGTGACTCTACACTGTTCACTTTCAGTTGCTTATCCAAGTCATGCTCTATTTTCAACTTAAATCCTAGCTTCTCGCAGAATTCGTAAAAATACTCCTTAATGACATCAAATAAATTTCTGCCATCAATTTTGTAATCTCTCAATTTTCGAGGAACAGTGAGCGACAATTTACCATCTTCATATGTTACATCTTTGTCACCTTGAGACTTAAGTGTGAATTCTAGCGAGCTATCCAATTTACATAATTCTTCTTCCAGTTCTGCAAAAGTGCGAACTGCAATTTTTTCTTCAATTCTGATTGCCGCATGACTTGGATCACTACAATTAATATGTGTTACATGATTAGACTGAAACAATAACCCATATGTTTCAGCTAAATGAAGGATAGGTCCTCCTTTACCATACAATGCACCCACATAAGCAGCCTGGTTACAATTAGTGATTAGTTCTTCTAGAATAGAATCATTTGGAACTTCTGCTTCAGCATATTCAAATAGCTCTGTAAAAACTTGTTTTACAAATTGGCGGTACTTATTTTTGTCATTTGAAATGAGGTTGGTATGTTTATTATATAATTCATCAACAAGCTCTTTTGTTATAACTTTGTTCTGAGTAACAAGTTTCATTCTTGGAAGATCTACGTACATAGTTGCACCAGAATTCGCTTCAGCATTATCTTTACCAGCCCTCAACCTGCTAAAACCAAACTTTTCTGCTTGAGCTCTTAGTGTAACTATTGGATTTTCCTTTTCTTTTGGTGTAGAGCTGTTCATCATTAATACCTTGATATAGACTGCTAATGGTATAATAATACATAAAAATGATTAATAAGTTAATAAAATACCTACTATAAGCCCTATGATAGCAAATATAGTTAGAGGTAACTTAGGCTTACCGACGATTTTAAAAACAACAAATTCGTCATTCCGTTACGTGTTAGCGGCTGAGATACCGCGAATGAATCGCGGTATAACGTTAGAGAGCTGTGCTAGCTATAGTGCATACCTGACCATAAGGTGACAAGATTTTAAAAAGGCTCTATAACAGTTTTACACATGTATGAATCTCAATGAGCAATCAGATTTTTCTAAATAGCAGGCTGGAGAATATACCTAAATTTCATTCCGCAATATTACCTAAACTTTGTGGTGGGGACAAGGTGGTGGATCTGCTGTTTTATAAGCCACTTAGTTATGTGGATAGAAGCAAGTTACTATCTGATGCTCGAGTTGGAGAATTTACAACTTTCATTGCAAAAGTTTATGAACATCAGTCGCCCACTTTTAGAGGTAGACCATATAAAATAGTCGTTGAAAGTGAGAGTCAGTATATATTCATAGTCTTTTTTAATTACTCAGTTAAGTATTTATATAAACTATTTCCAATTGGAGCGAATGTGATCATCAGTGGCAAACTCGAAAAATTTGCTGAACATTGGCAAATTACTCATCCAGATTACGTGTCGCTTGACATCAACCAATTTAAAGAAATAGCTTGCATAGAGCCAGTTTACCAATTATGCCGTGGCATTACCAATAAGCGCATTGGGAACATAATAAGCTCTAATCTAAAGGAATTGCCTGATTTACCAGAGTGGATAGATGATACATTAATCAAGCAAAAAAAATGGTTAAGTTGGAGGGAAAGCATCATAAAGTTGCACAGACCAAGCTCATTGGCGGAAGCTGAGGTTTGTAGAAAAAGGCTTGCTTATGATGAATTGTTTGCGTATCAGCTAGCGCTGAAACTTGCAAGAAAAAATCATGTGAAAGAAAGGGGAAGAGAATTTATAATATTGAGTAAATACAAAGAGCAAGTTTTAAATGAATTGTCGTTTCAATTAACAAATGATCAAACTCGTGCAATAGATGAGATCTCAGAGAGACAAAAATCCAAGTATCGCATGATAAGCTTGCTGCAAGGTGATGTTGGTAGTGGCAAAACCGTAGTTGCACTTTTTGCAATGATAAATGTGGTAGAAAACAACATGCAGGCAGCTCTAATGGCACCGACTACTATCTTGGCGGAGCAACATTATAATTGGATTGAGGAAGTTTTATCCTGTACCGATATAAAAGTTGCGCTGCTTACTGGTAAAACTTCGCGCAAGGAAAGAAAGATTATCATGAACGAACTTGCAAGTGGTGTTTTAAATATAGTGATTGGCACTCATGCACTATTTCAAGCTAACGTTACATTTAAAAATTTAGGGCTTGCAGTCATAGACGAGCAACAGCGATTTGGAGTGATGCAGAGAAATCGCTTGGTAGGAAAAGGAGAAAATGCCGATATACTTTTCGTTACTGCAACTCCCATTCCAAGAACCTTGCAGCAAGCTATGTATGGTGATGTTGAATGTTCAATTTTGAAAGAAAAACCAAAATCCAGATTGCCAATAAAAACTGTAACTATGAACATTAGTAGGGTGCCAGATGTTATTGAAAAGCTAAAAGGTGCTATAAACAGGGGCGAAAAAGCATATTGGATTTGTCCATATATAGAAGAAAACGAAGAGACCAATATTGCTGCAGCAGAGATGCGTTTTCAGGAATTACAAAAAACATTTCTTGATAAAGTCGGGATAATACACGGAAAATTGACTCAGGAGCAGAAAGATCAAGTTATGTTTTCCTTCAAAAGGAATGAATTTTCTCTGCTTGTTGCAACCACTGTGATAGAAGTTGGTATAGATGTGCCAGATGCAACCATCATGATTATAGAAAATGCAGAGCAATTTGGGTTATCACAATTGCATCAGTTAAGAGGCAGAGTAGGGCGAGGAAACAAGCCATCTTTTTGTGTATTATTATACGATAATTTAAGTAAAAGCTCATCTTCAAAGTTAAAGATCATGTGTGAGTCACAAGATGGATTTTACATTGCTGAAAGGGATATGATGCTAAGAGGCAGTGGAGATATTTTAGGCACAAAACAATCAGGATGTATGGAATTTAAATTTGCTGATTTATATCAGGACAAAGAGCTGCTCAATCTCGCGTATAATAACGCAAAAGGCGCAATGGCTGATTTTGAATTACTGCTTGATATATTTGAATATAGGAGTAGATTACATTTTTCAAAATTTCAGTAGAAAAACCAGGTAGCCCGCAGAAACAAAAAAACTTACTTGACACCCTTCGCCAGCGCCCTTATCATGATAGTGAAGCTATTGTATTTGCTTTCGCCAATCTGCAGATTAAAAGGTAAGGATTACTTAATGTATCGGCGTCTTATGTTCAATTTTTTGCAGTATATAGATACTGTATGTCTTTACAAAACTTCATCTACATCTAGATTTTTATCTAAATAAGCTGAACGCGCTTACAAAGCGTTACAAGACATCAAAAAATGCCAATACTCGACAGAGATAGTAAAAGACTAGCTAACTCGGGGATTCTTTGTCTTTTTTTCTGCTTAGTAAATTTCTTAAACGTTTGCAGCGTAAGTTAGTTGCAATTAAAAGCAGCTGAATTTCGCTTGTCAAGCGTTTAAAACATAAAAAACGCCAATATTTTAAAGCGGATAATAACCACGGGGCTTCTTTTGCCTTTTTTTTCATTTGGTAAATTTCTTAATGTTTGTGGCTAAACAACAACCGTCATCCCGCTACGTGTTAGCGGGATCTATGTTAAGAGATACCGCGGCGGTATGACGGTTAAGTAGGGTGTCATCCCAGTGCTCCTTTTTTTGTCATCCCAGCGTCACGCGCTGGTTTCAACATTATATCATGAACTTTCTAAAATTCATTGAGTTATGCTTTCAAACGGTAGTGCCGGGGTGTGAGTATAATGATTATCAGTATATAAAAGTCATATCAGACAGACTTGAAGCGGCAAATGTTGGCAAAATGAGGCGAATAATATTCAATATGCCTCCGCGCTCGATGAAGTCCATGTGCATAAGCGTTGCGTGGCCCGCATGGATACTGGGAAACCAACCAACTGCGAGAATAATAGTTGCAAGTTATTCTCAGCGGCTCAGCGAAAAGCACTCGCTCGACACCAGGTGCGTGATGCAGTCTAGTTGGTATAGAGCGCTATTTCCAGAGATAGAACTATCCAAAGACCAGAATACCAAATATAAATTTCAAACAGTGCAGAGAGGATACAGAATCGCAACATCAGTTGGTGGAACACTAACTGGTGAAGGTGGTGATTTTATCATTGTGGACGATCCGCTCAGTTCTGCTCAAGCTTTGAGTGAAACGCTTAGAAAGCGTGCCACAAACTGGTTTGATCAGACTTTAGTAACCAGGCTGAACGATAGAAAAAAAGGAGTCATCGTTCTTGTAATGCACAGGCTACACCAGGAGGACTTAACCGGACACCTTCTCTCCAAGCCAAAAAATATATGGCATCATATTTGCTTACCGATGATTTCTGAAAATAAGAAGATTATCTATTCAATCAAAAAGCCAGCGCATCCTGTTTCTGTCATCCAAGTAACTACAACCAGTAATAAAACAGCATCGCGTGCTAGACCTGCAAAGATGTTATACTCAAGAGAAGAAGGCCAGCTATTATATCCCCTCTATGGAGGAAAAAAAGAAGTTAAGATGATAAAAGTCGAACTTGGGAGTTACGCTTTTGCTGCACAATATCAACAGAACCCTCTGCCACTTTCAAGTGGTATAATTAAACGAGAGTGGCTAAAGCGCTATAAAAATGTTCCTGATAATCTCTCGCATGTAACACAAAGTTGGGATACTGCGGTTTCAACAAGCGACATGAGCAACTTTAGTGTCTGCACCACCTGGGCAAAAATAGATAATAAATTCTATTTACTTGATGTATATCGCGCAAAGCTTGAGTATCCAAAGCTTAAAGAACAGGTTTTGTCACTAGCTGCAAGATGGTCACCACACGCAATTTTGATTGAAGCAAAAACGAGTGGTCAGCAATTGGTGCAAGAGCTAAAGACAAACAGTGATTTACCGATTATTGAAATAGTGCCACATGATGACAAGCTCACTCGATTTCATCAAATTGTTCCGATTATAGAGTCTGGCAAGGTTTTTCTGCCGCACCAAGCAGTATGGCTGAACGATTTTGAGTATGAGATTTTAATGTTTCCTGAAACTCGACACGATGATCAAGTGGATAGTACCGTGCAATATTTGCAGTGGGTGAGAAACAGTACCTCCAGGGTTGCAGCTATACGAGCATTGTGATTTGAATCCACTAGGGATGACACCCTCTTGGATGGAGACCAGTGTCAGCTACTTTCATGACACCCTGACAACCGTCATCCCGCTACGTGTTAGCGGGATCTATGCTAAAAGATACCACGGCGGTATGACGTAGAACTGCTGCTTGTTAGCTGATGAGATACCGCGAATGAATCGCGGTATGACGGTTCGCGGCAGCATGACGGTAAGCTCGTCATCCCACTACTTGTTAGCGGGATCTCTTGTTAGCGGATGAGATACCGCGAATGAATCGCGGTATGACGTAGGACTGCTGTCATTCCAGTGTCAGCTACTTTCATGACACCGTCTACTTTGTAAAATTTACAAGAACCATTAAAATATTTTTTTACTTTTCATTGTATATTTCTCAACATATTATCTTTAAGTACTAAAATAATTAACAATATGGCATTATTAATAGTTGAATCACCTGCGAAAGCAAAGACAATAGGTAAATATTTGAGTAAAGAGTTCAAAGTAGCTGCATCCTTTGGACATGTGAGGGATCTTCCAGCAAAAAACGGTTCTGTCGATCCGGATAATGATTTTGCTATAAAGTATGAAACCATTGAAAAAGCAGAAAAGTATATAAAAGAGCTAGTAAAAGCCGCAAGCAAAACATCAGATATATATCTTGCAACAGACCCAGACAGAGAAGGGGAAGCAATCGCTTGGCATGTGATAGAGACATTAAAAGAAAAGAAAGCAATCAGTAATGAAAACAACATTTATAGAGTAGTCTTTAATGAGATAACAAAAAGAGCAGTACAAGAAGCAATAAAAAATCCACGTGAAATTAATATGGATTTAGTGCGTGCACAACAAGCACGTAGAGCTTTGGATTATCTAGTTGGATTTAGTTTGTCACCACTGCTGTGGACAAAATTGTCGGGAAGCAAGTCTGCAGGGCGAGTGCAGTCTGTTGCATTAAAGATTATATGCGAACGAGAAGATGAAATTAGTAAATTTATAACACAGGAGTATTGGAGCATAAAAGCAGAAATGCAAAATAGCAAAGATGAGGCTTTTTTTGCTATGCTAAGCCACTATGACAATAAAAAGCTAGAAAAATTTGATATTAAGAATGAAGAAGAAGCAAAGAACTTAGTCAGGGAGATTGAATCAAGGCAATATGCTGTAAGCACAGTAGAACGCAAGCAAGTTAAGAGAAACCCGCTTCCTCCGTTTATTACTTCAAGTCTTCAGCAAGATGCAGTGAATAAACTGTATTTTAATGTGAAAAGTGTTATGCGCATAGCGCAAAATTTATATGAAGGTATCGATATTGGTGGTGAAACTGTAGGGTTGATAACTTACATGCGTACAGATGGGTTTCATATTGCAGATGAGGCTATAAACTCAATTAGAGGGTCAATTAAGTCATTATATGGTGATAAATATTTACCCCAGTCTCCTCGTAAATATGTAAAAAAGGTCAAAAATGCTCAAGAAGCACATGAAGCAATTCGTCCAACTGATATCAATAGAACGCCGGGTAGTATTAAGGATTACTTAACGCCAGAGCAATTTAAATTGTATGATTTAATCTGGAAAAGGACCATTGCAAGTCAAATGGAGTCGGCGATTCTTGATCAAGTGGTAGTCGAAATTAGTTCTACTGACCAGAAAGTAATTCTGCGAGCAAGTGGATCAAGTATATTCTTTGATGGTTTTTATAGAGTCTACCAAGATAACATAGAAGCCGAAAATGAAGGCCTGCTACCTGCCATGAAGGAAGGGGAAGCGTGTAAGCTGATTTCAGTTGAGCCAAAACAACATTTCACTCAACCGCCACCTCGTTATAGTGAAGCAAGTATCGTAAAAAAAATGGAAGAAATCGGTATAGGTCGACCATCAACTTATGCAACAATTATTTCGGTATTACAAGATCGTGAGTACGTTTCATTGGATAGCAAAAGGTTTATTCCAAGCAGCCGCGGTAAAATCGTTACTATATTTTTAGAAACTTTTTTTCAGCGTTGTGTAGAGTATGATTTCACAGCACAAATGGAAGAGAAGCTTGATTTAATTTCAAATGGACATGCAGATTGGAAAAAAGAATTAGGCCACTTTTGGGTGCCATTTTTTGGTCATGTAAACTCTGTCAAGCAAATGACGCATGATGAAGTTTTCAGCGGCATTCACGATTTGGTAATCGATTGGTTTTGTTCAGAAGAAGGAAGAAAAGAGGTGAATACGAAATGCCCTGCTTGCTTAGGTGGCATATTGAAATTGAACTTTGGAAAAGCCGGGGTGTTCCTTGGATGTTCTAACTATCCTGAATGCAACCATACAAAAGAAATTACAGGTAGTAACGACAATTCAGAATATCCAAAAAGTTTAGGTATAGATGATATAACAAACCAAGAAGTGATGATCAAAAAGGGTCCTTTTGGACTTTATCTGGAGTTTAATAACGAGTTAAAAAAGAAAAAAACGGTTTCCATACCAAAAGATATAAATGTTAATGAGATTGATCTGAGCACCGCTACTCAGTTACTTTCCTTGCCAAAAGTAATCGGAGAACACCCTGAAACCGGAAAGGAAGTAAAAATAGGCCTTGGACGATTTGGGTACTATATTTTCTATGATGGTAAATACTTTTCTCTTAAGAAAAGCTCCAAAGAGGTGCTGAATACAGAATTGAGCGAAGTTGTACAAATTATTGCAAACAGTCCACGCAAAGAGTTAAAATCTCTCGGGGTTAATGAAAAGGGAAAAGAAGTTTTTATCTGCAACGGTAGGTACGGATTCTATATAAAATGCGGTAAAACAAACGTTGCTTTGGGCAAGAGTGCAGATATTGAGAGTATAGATCTGGAGAAGGCTTTAGAGTTGATTAAGGGTAAGAAGTAGACTTCTTGCATAACCATTATCTACGTTAAAAATCAGCTTTTTTGTCATTCCAGCGTGTGACGCTGGAATCTAGAAAAAAAGAACCTGGATGCCAGTGTCTGGGCACTGGCATGACACTCTTTCTGGTAGAGGTTGCTCTCAAATCACAACGTGCATACAACTGCAGCAGTATGATGTTTTATTTATTATAGCTATAACACTGAAGTTTACAATCAGAACAAACCACTTGGCCACGTGGAACTGATTTCAGTTTATCAGTTGAAACTTGATTTGAGCAGAATATGCATTTTATTGTGTTGCTTGGAGTAAGTGAGTTATCAACAGCAATTCTATCATCAAAAACAAAACATTCTCCTTTCCAATTACCATTTTTATTATAAGTTTTTTCAAGGTAAGAAAGAATGCCGCCTTTAAGATGGTAAACATCACTAAATCCAAGGCTTTTCATATATGCTGTAGATTTTTCGCATCTAATCCCACCAGTGCAGTACATAGCCACTTTCAGGTCTTTACTCTCAGAAAATGACTCTGTCCACTGAGGAAACTCACGGAAACATTGTGTGTGTGGATTAATTGCATCCTTAAACTTGCCTAATTTCACTTCATACTCGTTTCGTGTATCTATTACTAAAACGTCAGGTTGAGAAGTAAAATCATCCCAATGCTCTGGATCAACATATTTACCCTTAAGGGAAATATCAAGATTGCTTACACCAAGATTCACAATCTCTCTTTTTAATTTTACCTTCATCTTGCTAAATGGTTGATATTCTGCTGCACTCTCTTTCCATGTAAGGTCCCTTAGCCTATAATCAGAACGTAGAAAATCGAATATTTTATCAATTGCGTTTCTTTCACCAGATATTGTTGCATTAACACCCTCTTCTGCAAGGAGTATAGTGCCCTTTAACTCAACGTTGTTGCATGCAGCTTTTATTTCGTCTTTCATGTCATAATAATTAGAGAGTTCTACAAAGTGATAGAAAGTTGCAATGACGAAGCTCATGATTATTCACTTATCAACTAAAAACATGATATACAAAATTATAAAGATATTCAATAGTACGGCTGTTAATTACTGGATATCTTCAGTTTTTACATATAACATTTTAATATAAAATATAGATTCAAATTAATGTTTTTAAGAGTATTTAAAAATATATTCTTATTTTTAGTAAGTATATTATTCGTCTGTCCTATACTATCGTTAATATCAATCTTATTTACAGATTCAGCGAATTCCGAATGGGTAATCAGTACACTTTTTCCTGAATATATACTGAGTACGTTAATTTTGATGGTAGGAGTAGGGGGAATATCTTTCATATTTGGAGTAATTCCAGCTTGGCTCACCACATTTTTTTCATTTCCTGGAAGTAAAATTTTTGAGATTGCTTTATTCTTTCCAATATCGATTCCTGGATATATAGTAGCGTTCGTCTATGTAAATACACTAGAGTTTTCAGGTCCGGTGCAGAGCTCATTAAGAGACATTTTAGAGTGGAGCAAAGGTGACTATTGGTTTCCTGAAATAAAATCCCTAGGTGGTGGAATATTAGTAATGGGATTCAGCCTATATCCATACGTTTATATGTTAGTCCGCTCAAGTCTAAAGAATGTTAGTAACTCAGTCACTATTGCGTCAACACTTGGGTTCTCCTCATTGAAGAGCCTGTTTTCTGTCATCATACCCTCCATACGCCCATCAATTATAGCTGGGTTGTCTTTGGTACTAATGGAAGTAATTACAGATTTCGGCACACCACAGTTTCTTGCTATCGATACTTTCACAACAGGAATATATCGCACCTGGTTTTTACTGCATGACAAATATTCAACTACTGTTTTAGCAGTTGCAGAGTTGATTTTCGTTGCAACACTAATAGCTATCGAAAAAAAACTACAAAAAAAAGGAATATCCTACTCTTCAATCAATACCAATTCAGATTATCACAACAAACGGAGTATAAGTGGCACTATACCATTGATCTTTGCTTATCTTATGTGTGTATTGCCGATATTAATAGGTTTTATTTTGCCAATGATTCCGCTCATATATTGGAGCATAGAGAAGGGGTTTTTCATATATGAAGCAAGATTCTATAACATAATAGCAAATAGCGTTAGTTTATCATTCATCACTGCACTAATCTCAATTAGCATTGCAATAATTATTGGATATACGGCGCGTAAAAATAAGGTAATCAATAATGTAGCACGTCTCATTTCTTTAGGCTACGCAATTCCAAATGCAATTATCGCAATTAGCATAATAATATTTTTAAGCAGAATATCCTCTTTCATTACTCAATATATTGTGGAAATTAGCTTGGTAGGAACTATTGGCGCATTAGTTTACTCATATTTATTTCGTTTTTTTGCTATATCTTTCAAGGCGGTAGAGTTAGGGCTCAAAAAAACACCAAATGAAATTGAGTGGACTGCATATACTATGGGTCATGGACCTATTTCCACATGTTTGAATGTTCATATCCCTCTCATCAAGAAGAGTATATTATCGGGATTTTTGCTCGTATTTATGGATACTATCAAAGAGCTCACAGCAACACTTATTATAAGACCATTTAATTTTGAAACTATATCAACTAGAATATATGAACTTGTAAGCGATGAGCGCTATAGAGAAGCTGCCCCATTTTCGTTAATAATAGTTATAATAGGCTTAATCTCTACAATAACCTTATTTACACTTGATGATAAGGATAAAAAATAAACGTAACCGTTCACAGATTTCCACTTAATTCTTCAATCTCACTAATAGAAAGGCCAGTAAACTTGACAATAGTGTTGACATCAACATTATTAGCCAGCATTGCTTTTGCGACTTCAATTTTCCCTTCAATTTTCCCTTCCTCTTTACCAATTTTTTTGCCTTTTTCAGTAGCAAGATCAAGTCTGTATTCAAGAATGGCTTCTTCTTTGCGTAGATCCATTATCCTTTCTTCATAGGCTACTAAATCTTTTTCGTTCCAACGAAACTTGTCTAACTCATCATACGCCAGCTTTATTATTGGTGCTTTTTCTGCTATCTCTTTTAAGTCCTCTTCTGTTGTTTCTTCTGCATATTTAAAAAAGAAACACCACCTTTCTATTGTACTTTCTAGCTGCTCTACTTTACTTTTTGAAAATTTGGGCAATTCTATAAAGATAAATTGAAAATCTTTTAAGTAATGGCCGTTAGTTTTTATATCACGTATATTGTGAGTAGAAATATAATCAACTTCTTCAGGAAGTAAGTTACAATTTGATATAGCAATAAAGAAGACTTTCTTTAAATCAATGTAGTTGCCAGATTTATCTAATTGTCTTGAGTAGGCTTTAGCGGCATATAATTGAGCGCGTTTTTCGAAGCCCTTGTCTCTAGCGAGCTGCATTTCTGCTATATATCTATTTCCGTGAGAATCCTTGCAGAGAACATCAACAATACTTTGTTTATCAGAGGCAACTTCGGGATCCATAATAGTGCTAAGAAACTCAACTTCTTGTATTGCATTTATCTCAGTAAACCCTAAAATATCGTTCAAAAAGTGGATCAGGATATTCTTATTTTTTTCCGTTCCAAAGATTTTTTTGAAACACAAATCATTGCGAGGATCGAGAAATTTTGAAAGAGCCATGGCAAAAATGCTTGAAAATATTAATAATTATACACTATTATTAACAATTATTCAACCATATTTTTGAAGATAGCTAGTTTCTGTATTTATTTTAAATTGAAGAAAGCTCAAATGAAAGATCGTGCTTTGCTAAAAATCACAGAATGCAGTCTGGTTACAAATAAACTATTTTGACAGTTAATGGGGTCTAGTTTTGATGTATGGACTATCCAAAGAAAAGGGTGGTACCATAACTTCAAAAACTTTTATGCTTTCTTCATTCAGAAATTCATACTTACCCTGCATTATTCCTGACGGTACATTTAAGTATGTTCCACTTGTGTATTTAAATACCTCTCCAGATTTTATCACAGGTTGTTCTCCGATAACACCAACTCCGGCAATTTCATTTACTTTTCCCTTATAATCTATTATTTGCCAATGACGACTTAACAATTGAATAGTTGATTGGCTTTTGTTTTTTATCTTAACGTTATACATCCATACATAGCAATTTTCATAAGGAATGGATTGCTCTTCAATATAAATTGGTAAAACTGTAACTTCAACAAAGTTGGTAGTTAGTGTGTATTCTATCATTATAAAATATTCATGATAAGAAAATAGTATTTTAATTATATACTTTTTTCATAGATTTTTCAAGTATACTTTAATTAGGAAATATCAATTTATAGTATGAATGAACCAGATGCGCTGAGCAAAAAAGTAATAGGAATAATAGGTGGTGGACAATTAGGTAAAATGACTGCTATCGCTGCAACAAAACTTGGACAAAAAATACATGTTTTTGCCAGTGCTAAAGACGATCCAGCTTGTTCTATTGCTGATGATTTCACAATAGCAGATTTCTCTGATAAGAAAGCGCTTGAATCTTTTGCACAGAGTGTGGATTTGGTCACTATTGAGTCTGAAAATATTCCATGTAGTGCAATTGATATCGATGTAAATTTTTATCCGGGTAAAAAAGCGTTACACATTGCGCAAAATAGGCTTAGAGAGAAAGATTTCATTAGAAGCTTGAGTATAAAAACTGCTGAATACAAAAGTATACAAAATTATAATGAGCTACTGAAAAGCAGTAGAGCTTTTGGCTATCCAACAAGGCTGAAAACAACAGAAATGGGTTATGATGGAAAAGGGCAATATGTGCTTGAGAATGATTCTGAAGTGAAGCAATTTGCTTCCTTTGATTGGAATACAGAGTACATTCTTGAAGCAAGTGTTGATTTACTGAAAGAGGTTTCAATAGTCGTTGCAAGAGATAAAAACGGTAAAGTAGCTTTTTTTCCTATAGCAGAAAATTACCACGTTGATGGAATACTTGATACTTCAACAGTGCCAGCTAAAATAGATAGTAAATTAACTCAAGAGGTACAACGAGCTGCAAAGAAAATAGCAAATGCGCTTGATGTAATAGGAATTCTGGCTATTGAATTTTTTGTTACTAAGGATAACGAATTGTTAGTTAATGAACTAGCTCCCAGACCTCACAATTCTTGCCACTGGAGCTTGGATGCATGTAACGTTAGTCAATTTGAACAGCTAGTTAGGATAATATGCGGGCTACCTATGCAGGAAGTAGTATTACGCTTTCCTTGTATGACGAAAAATATAATAGGTAATGATATATATGATTCTCATAAGTATTTGAGCAACGAAAAAGCTAGTTTAACCATATATGGGAAAAAAGAGGTTAGGGATAAGCGTAAAATGGGACATGTCAATATAGATTTAAGTTAACAGTTTTTCTACGTCATACCGCCACAACTGTACGAACATTGTGATATGATGAGATGTTACATAGTAAACGGTGTCATTCTAGCACCTCTTTTCCCGTCATCCCGCTGCTTGTTAGCGGGATCTCATTTTACTTTATGAGGGTGTCATCCGAGTAGCCTGACTACTTGGATCCAGGAATTTTATTAAGTTGGTAAGCATAAAAGTGGCTGATCTTATGTTAAAACACAACGTTCTTGATGAGATTACAGCAAGGCTGGGTTCCAGCGTCAGCTACTTGAATGACAGCAGTCCTACGTCATGCCGCCGCGGTATCTCTAGATCCCGCTAACAAGTAGCGGGATGACGATTGTCGTTTAGCCATAAATATTAAGAAATTTACCAAATAAAAAAAAAGGCAAAAGAAGCCCCGTGGTTGGCTAATTACTTACATTATACTTTCAAGTATGGCGTTTTTTTATTCTAAACGCTTAATAACCGCGATTTAGTTGCTTTTAAGCCGCAACTAATCTAAATTATAAACATTAAGAAATTTACTAAACAGAAAAAAAGGCAAAAGAAACCCTAGGGTAGCTAGTTATTCACTATCCATTTTTTAAATCGGCGTTTTTTGATGTTTTAAATGCTTTATAAGCGCATTTCTGCTTATATTAGGTAAAAACCTAGAAATTTTATAAAGACATAAGGTGCACATAGTGCAAAAAATTAAACATGGGACGCCAGATACGTGAGTTTTTTTGTCATTTAATCTGTACAGAGAAGATAAATAAATAGCTTCAGTTTCATGATAAGGGGGCTGGCGAAGGGTGTCAAGTAAGTTTTTTCGTTTCTATTCCCAATAAAAGTTTGTATGCAATAACACAGAAGCATGCACTGCTATTCCTTCATTTCTTCCAATATAACCTAATTTCTCTGCAGTGGTTGCTTTGATATTTACAAATTCATCATCAATTTCTAATGCTTTTGATATGAATTTCTTCATTTCTACTTTGTAAGGCGATATTTTAGGCTCTTCACAAACTATAGTAATATCTAAATTAGACACGCTGTACCCTTTTTCCTTTGCTTTTTTAGCAGCAAAGTCAAGAAAGTGAGATGAATTGCAATCTTTCCATTCAGAGGAACTAGGAGGAAAGTGCTCTCCTATGTCGCCACATCCCAGTGCTCCGAGTATTGCATCAACGATTGCATGTATTGCAACATCACCATCAGAGTGCGCTTCTATTGCCATGTTGTGTTCAATTTTCACACCGCAAATTTTTATAAAGCTTTCAGCACCATTTTGAACTTTAATGAACTTATGTATATCATAACCGGCTCCGACACGAAATTTTGGCTCTTCAAAAAGAAGCTTTGCCATATTGATATCCTCTTTTGTGGTTAACTTAAAATTGCTTTTCTCACCTTTAATAATCGCAACATGTTTTTTGTGCTCTACCATTAGTGATGAATCGTCAGTAAATTCTTTGACTGATTGATGGCATGATAATAATTCTTTGAAATTAAAAATTTGAGGGGTTTGTATGGCTCTGAGCTTTCCTCTTGAAATCGTAGATTCAATAAAACTATTACTCACCAATGACATAGTGTCTTCAACTTCTATTGCTGGAACTACTCCTGTATATTGATCATTAATCATAGATTCAACCAAGTTATCTATCAGAACATCTGACACAAAAGGCCTACAAGCATCGTGTATAACTACAAAATCTGGGTTAATTTTTTGTAAGCTTTCAAGCCCTAGTTTAACTGAACTTTGCCTGTTTTCTCCTCCGTATACAGGGCTTAGTAATTTAGTGTCTGTAATTAGTGATATAGCTTTCTCATAGAAACTTTCATGGTCTCTATTAATTGCTATTCTTATGTAATCTATATATTGGTTAGCCAGAAATCTTTTAATTGTATGAAATAAAACAGATTTACCTGCCAGTTTTATATATTGCTTAGGAATCGTAGAATTGCATCTACTGCCTACTCCCGCTGCAACTATTAATGCTGCTATTTTGTATTTCTTAGCGCACATATTTCTTTTTGTAGAAGCTTTCCTCTCTATCCAAGATTCTTTCCGAAAAATAAAATTTCTGACATCATATAAAAGTTACTTCCCCTATTAACTAGCATAATTATAATAGCAAAAGAGATATTTAGAGAGCTCAAAATCTATCTTTGCCTGCGGATTAAACAACTAAATTTTAGTAAAAAATGATAGTATTACAAATCGTAAAATACTTTCAACATAGGAAAAATAAATTGCATATTTTTCAGTAAATTAGCTATGCTAAACACATGCAAAAACGTCATATAACTATTTGTTTCATACTGCTTTTTATAATAGGGATGTTATTCCTGATGCGTCCTATGATTTTTCCATGTTTAATATCTATTATTATTGCATATTTGTTTAATCCGCTAGTAGTCAAGTTTGAAAAGTATAGAATACCACGTTCATGTTCTGTAATTTTTATAATACTTATTTTATTAATAGCTTTTATACTAGTCATAACATTTGTTTTACCTATTATATATGTTCAAATTACTTCAATATTAAATTTCTTAGTGAGTAAAGTGCCTTCATTAAAGTTTAAAGTAATCCCCTCTGTATTAGAATTTCTTAATATGAAAATCGAGGATAGCTTATTTGATCATTTATCTAAAAATCTAGCAGAAAATTACAGCAACTATGTATCTTATTTCATGAATGCTCTTGATATTGCTAGTAACTTTATAATCCAAGTGTTAAGTTCAAGCTTTAACACGGTATCATTAATGGTGATTACTCCTGTAGTGTTTTTCTATATATTACGTGATTGGCCTTTAATTATAGAAAAAGCTAGTAAATTAATCCCTATTCCTTACAGAGGAAAAATTGCAGATTATTTTTCCAAAGTGGATTTCATTATATCTAATTATCTAAAGGGGCAGGTAAATGTATGTATTGTCATGATGGTCTTTTACTCTGTGAGTCTGAGCATAATTGGATTGGAACACTCTATTGTTATTGGAATTTTATCAGGAATGTTAACGTTCATACCTTACGTAGGGCCATTATTATATACCATTATTGGGTTTTTGAGCGCTATCACTCAATTTAGTGGATGGTTTGAAAGTGCTGCTGTTTTGCTATTATTTGGTGTTGGACAATTAATAGATTCAAACATATTAGTTCCTTTATTAATAGGAAAAAAAGTTCATATACATCCAACTGTAATTATTCTGGGAATTGCTATATGCGCTTCATATTTTGGATTTACAGGTATATTACTTTTTATTCCAATAATAGCAATGTTCAATGTATCAGTAGAATATGCAATCAATAAATATTTTAAAAGTGAGCTTTATAAAAACGGCTAACAGACCTTTTGCATAATCAATTTATGGTAAGAGGAGAAATGAGCCCAGAATACCTGACACATTTGAGGAGCGTAAGTAAATTTCTGCGCAAAAATTACTACCAGAAAGAGGTTACGTAAGAGGTTCAACGTGCAATTAAATTTATTTAACAACAATCAAGCTGATTATAGCCGGCAAAATTACATCATCTTAGATGAAAATAAGCACGTATATAATTCGGTAGTTAATGATTTATCTTGGAAATGTCTGATTCTTTTTGGACCTAAAAGCTCCGGTAAAACTCATCTTGCTCATATTTGGCAATCAATAAACGATGCAATCTTTATCAATGTGAATAACTTCGTAAGCGAGATTAGGTATAGCGATGCTTTTATTTTAGAAGACGTACAAAACATTAAAGATGAAGCAATGTTATTACATTGTTACAATTACATGAAAGAAAACGACAAGAGGCTGCTAATCACTTCTTCAATTTCACCAAAAAAGCTTAACTTCAAACTAAGAGATTTAAGTTCTCGAATATTATCAACTATCAGCGTAAAAATTTTGCCTGCAAGCGAGGAATTATTAAGAATTATGCTAATAAAACGATTTTCAGATAAACAGTTAAAAATTGATTTAAAAGTGATTAATTATATTTTAGCAAGAATAGAACGTTCTTTCTATAGCATTGATAAAATTATAGAAAAGATAGATAATGAATCTATAGGGTCAAATGTGACCGTTCCTTTTATTAGCACTTTATTAAAAAAAGATGCCATTTGATTTCTTCTTTTGTAAAGGTGTATATTAAAAATTTATTAACACCCATAACACTAACGTAATTGGAATCTCTATCTGTCCATGTTAGAATTATAATCAATGTTATGTTATAATAAATATAGATAGATACAGCTAAGAAGTATTCTATATTTATAGTAGAGCTCACTTTATAAGGTGTTTTTTATAGATTTAACGTTATAATTTAACTATGATAAGAGTAAGATTAAATTTAAGAAAAAGGTTAAAGCAAAAGTTTGTGATGTTCACTCTATTGATAAATGCTTTATTTGTCTCATATTTTCTCATAAGAAACACAGGGAACACTTCTAATCAAATTATAGCCAAAGAAATAAATATAGGAACTGATAATGAAAAATAAACAGTCGCAAAATAAAAAAGAAAATCTTTACATAACATATTACATAGATGCTTTAGCTTCAGAGAGGTCCGCTGCACAAAATACTCTGGAAAGTTATCGTTCGGATTTACACCAGTTTGAAGAATTTTTATTGGAAAGCGGCACTACCTTGGTTGGTGTAAACAAAACCAATATTAAAGATTATGTGAAATCTTTATGTACACAAAAAAAATATAAAAGTAGCTCTATATCAAGAAAAATATCCGCTATGAAAAATTTTTACAAGTGTCTATTTAATGACGGAATAATAGATTTTAATCCAGCGCCGGCTAATGATGCTGAATTAAAGAATCCAAAAGTTTCTCGTCCTTTGCCTAAGTATTTAAGTGTCGAAGAAATATTTTTGCTAATGGACACAGTGAGAAAATCAGCAAGCGAATCGAATAAAGAGATAAGCAGTAAAAGGCTATGTGCGATTTTAGATATCCTTTACTCTTCTGGAATGCGTGTTTCTGAACTAATTAGTATGAAATTATGTGAAGTGTCACATTTAATAAACAGTAATAACAAAGAATGCTATATAATAATAAAAGGAAAAAGTGGTAGAGAGAGGCAAATTCTTTTTAATGAACAAGCATTGCAGAGCCTTAGAAATTATTTATCAGTTCGTGATAATCTGATCTCTAAAGAAAAGGAATCCGATTGGCTATTCCCAGGTGATAAACCTAATAAACCAATTACAAGGCAGAGGGTCGGTCAATTAATGAAGGAGTTGGCAAGAAAATGCAATATTGATGAAAATAAGATCTCTCCACACGTGATTAGGCATTCTTTTGCTACCCATCTACTAAATAGCGGAGCAAATATTGTGTTGATACAGAAAGTTCTTGGCCATACTAACCTTTCTACAACACAAATATATACTCATATTGCTAACGAAAAGTTAAAGGACAAATTAGCTGATTCGCATCCTATTACTCAGATGATCAATAATTAAATTTATTGTTTTTAATTTGTAATAAAGTTAAATTTAAATAAATTTATGTGAGTTTGTGATTTCAAGTTTATTGTTTAATTTCTTTCTTATATTATGGGAGGTATTCTATACTTTCATTACTCTCCCTGTAATTTTCTTTTCTGAGTGTGTAATAACCATTTTCCTCGTCTGTTCGGTGAGAGTTGTATTATTCATGCTGCGTTTATTATGTGGCATTAAATATGAAGTGAGGGGAATGGAAAACATCCCTAAGCAACCTTTTATCATTGCATCTAAACACCAATCTCCATTTGAAACATTTATTTTTATACTACTATTTAGAAAAGCGGTTTTTATTTTAAAACGTGAATTGAAATGGATTCCATTCATTGGTTTGCATCTTATAGCGCTGAAAATGATTTTTATTAACCGTTCAGATGGTATCAGTTCTATACGCCATATAATCAAACTAGCAAAAATGCGTATAAAAGAAAATAGAAGCATAATAATATTTCCTGAAGGTACAAGAACAACTATAAACCAAAATATAAAATATCAACCAGGTATTGCTGCTTTATATAGCGTATTATCTGTTCCTGTGTTACCGGTTGCTTTAAACACTGGTTTGTTTTGGCCAAAAAGCATACTTTCTCTGAGAAAGAATCCCGGAAAGGCAGTAATAGAAATATTGCCCCCAATATATCCTGGGTTAAACAAAAATGAATTCTTGCAAAGTTTAGAAAAAATTATTGAAGAGAGAAGCAGTAGATTAACCATAGGAAAAACTGATATTGCAAATTAACAAAAAAACTTTATAATTAAAAGAAAAGTACAGTATTTTAGGTATTAATATATGGCAAATCATAAGAGTGCTAAAAAAATGATAAAGGTAATAGCAAAGCGCACTTTAATAAATAAGATGCGGAAAAGTAAAACTCGCACCTCTATTAGAAAATTGGTTGATATAATCAAGTCTGGCGACAAAGAAAATGTTGTTCTGGCATTTCGGAATGCTGAATCTAATTTACACAAGTGTGTGAATAAAGGTGTTATTCATAGGAATACTGCTGCGCGTAAAATAAGTCGCTTAAATGCAAAAGTAAAAGCATTGATGACCGCTTAATACGGTTAATGTAAAGTTAACTGTATTAATATATACTCCTCAGTTTGTATATTCTGTATAAAATTTAAGTAGCTTAAGTGATGGATAAAAAAGTGCTATTAGAACTAAGTAATGGATTAAAAATCGAGCTACCTGTATTAAGCGGAACAACAGGTCCTGATGTGTTAAATATCAAGGATTTATATAAGATGACAGGATTATTCACTTACGATCCAGGGTTTGTTTCTACAGCTTCATGCTCTTCTACAATTACATTCATTGATGGAGATGAAGGAGTTCTTAAATATAGGGGACATAATATAGCTGATTTGGCAGAGAATAATAATTTTACTGCTGTGATTTATTTATTGCTCTATGGTGAATTACCCAGTTCAGAGCAACACAAAAAATTTCTTCTCAAAATACAAGAATCATCCAAAGTATCAGAGCAAGTTACAAATGTAATTAAAGCATTTCCAAAAACTGCTCACCCTATGTCAATCTTAGTTGCATGTTTTGCAAGTTTGTCAGCATCTTATCATGAAAAGCATGGCAACAATGTCAATGGTGAAGACCTAGATTTTGGAATTTCTGCAATAGCGCAAGTTTCCACAATTATTGCAATGATTTATAGGCATATCAACAATCAGGAATTCATAAATGCTAACAATGAATTAAGTTACAGTGAAAATTTCTTAAAGATGATATTTGGCGATGCTGTTGATAATGATAAAAGCGCCCTTTTTGCAAAAGCTCTGGATAAAATATTTACTCTCCATGCTGATCATGAACAGAATGCTTCTACGGCGGCTGTCAGATTGGTGGGATCGGCTGGTTCTAATCTGTTTGCAAGCCTCTCTGCAGGAGTTGCTACACTTTGGGGACCAGCACATGGTGGAGCTAATGAGGCAGTTATAAATATGCTAAAAGAGATAGAGCAAAGTGGAGATATAGATAAATTCATCGAAAAAGCTAAAGATGATAAAGATCCATTTAAATTGATGGGATTTGGACATCGTGTTTATAAAAATTATGATCCGCGCGCGCGTATATTGGAAGGCGCTTGCCATGAGGTTCTAAGTAAACTAGAACAAAATAATGAACTGCTTAAAATTGCAAAAAAACTTGAAGAAATAGCTTTAAAGGATGAATATTTTATCGTGCGTAAGTTATATCCAAATGTTGATTTTTACTCAGGTATAATAATGAATGCTATTGATATCCCCTCAAATATGTTCACGCCTATTTTTGCACTTGCAAGAACCACTGGTTGGGTTACTCAGTGGTATGAAATGATAAATGATAAAGAAACTAAGATCTGTAGACCAAGGCAACTCTATTTTGGTAAATAAATTTATTTTCACTTCATTAGACTTCTTGCATAACCCAAACTAAGTAGAAAAAAGGTGTCATCCGAGTAGCTGACACTGGTTCCTTTACGACGGAAGTGTCCAGAGGTGTCATTCCAGTCTGGAATCCAGAAAAAAGGATGGTGTCATTCCGTATCCGTTCAGCCAATGGCGTCAACTTAAGAACTTTCATTAGCAAACTCTCCTAAAGACATGATGGCGTTTAGGCTTATCTACTTTATTGCGGCTGTCCCGGTCGGATTTTAACTTTAGCGCGTATACTTAAAAAGGGCTTGAAAGTTTTTTGGCGCAATAAGTACCTGATAGAGTTTCTGCCTCATTACACCAAATAAAACTGAAAAATTTAAACGATACTCAGAGGTTGTCCGGAAACTAGTAAATTCAAGCATATTCCCTCTTTAACATAACCCTACTCATAGCTAGGTATATGAAATTCTCAGTGGATGTTGTGAGTAAATCATACTCCTTCGATAGCCTTCTATTCCTATTAACCCAAGCAAAAGTCCTTTCTACAACCCATCTTCTTGGCTGTACTTTAAACCCTTGTTCTCTTGTTGGTAGTAGCTCAGGTGGCGTATCTTTGTGCACCCAAAATCTACATGGAGGCCTTTTAACAATTTCAATATCTATGTCATATTCTTCCTTTATGTGATTCTTTAAATTTCTTCCTTGGTATCCCATGTCAGCCCACATTTTTTTAACTTTAGTATATTTTGTTCTCATATTGTTTAATGCTATTTTAATACCATCTCTATCATTTTCGTTAGCAGCGCCTACGTAACAACCTAGTATAAAACCCTGAGTGTCTGTAATTATATGCCTTTTTCTACCCTTTACTTTTTTACTTCCATCATAGCCTTTGATCCCCCCTTTTCTGTAGTCTTTACAGATTGACTATCTACTATACAGGCACTCGGCTGCTCATTCCTTCCTATTTTTCTTCTACTATATTTTGTAATTTCATAATTCATTTTCTCAAAAATTCCCTGCTTCTTCCATTGCCTGAACTGCTCATACACAGTCTTCCATAGCGGAAAATCATTTGGTAAATACCGCCATTGACACCCTGTACGCAATACATAGAAAATTGCTTCTAATATTTCTTTTTTGCTATACTTTGGCGGCCTTCCTCCTTTCTTGTATGATACTCTGAAGTGTTTTTCTATTCTTGCCCATTCCCTTTCGCTTAGATCTGTTGGATACTTTTTTCTCATCTTTACCCCGTACTAAAATTTCAGATATTATAGCCTTTTACTTGTTTCCGGACAACCTCTAATACCAATTCCCATTACACGGCAAACAGATGGACAAAGATGGAAGAAAAGCCATAATGAAGTAAGTAAAATAGTTGAGGTATAAATGGCATTAAGATCAAAATTATTGGATGAAAAAGTAGTAGAATCAGCAAAAGAAATGCTGAAGAAAGTAAGGAATAATGCATATGTTTCAAAAAAACTAAATGCTGTAATTGCAGCAAAAAAGTACAGTATAACGGCTGTAGCAAAAATATATTGCATTTCAAGAAGCGCACTAACTTCGTGGGTAAAACTCTTGAAATTTGGCAGAGAAGAAAAACTGTTTGCTCCTCCACAACGCCGTAGAAAAACTAAATTAAATCAGGTTCAACTACAGCAAATTGAAGAGTGGATAGAAGAAAATCCTAATATTACCATTAAAGAAATGAGAATAAGAATCCAGGAAAAGTTCAGATTAAATATCAGCAAATCTACAGTACACCGCTATATGCAAAAGATGAAATTCTCATATATTACACCAAGACCAGTTCATAATGGACAAGATAAAAGCAAACAAGAGGAATTCAAAAAAAAATCTCAATGGAGCTATTAGCAAGTATCCAGAAAAAGAGCTATTTTTCTTTGATGAATCACGGTTTGGCACACATTCAAAGGTTGGACATGGGTGGTTTAAAAAGGGGATTAGAACACAGGTTAAAACAAAATTAGGTAGGCAAAATTTCTATCTCTATAGTGCGGTTAATCCTAGAAATGGAGAGAGTTCTAGCTTATTTGCACCAAATGTCAACACTGATTGCATGAACATATTTCTTGAGCAGATGTCGCAATATCTAGAAACACGAGAGGCTTTTCTTGTTATGGATTGTGCTAGTTGGCATAGGTCAAAAAATTTAAAGGTACCTAAAAATATCGATATTATATACCTACCTCCGTACTCACCTGAGCTAAATCCTGTTGAGAGGCTTTGGTTATATATAAAACAGAACATTTTGCGCAATAAAATATACGATACAATTGCTCTGCTTGAGGGTGCTTTGTGCAAATTTATTACTTCTCTTGCCAGCTCCACAATTAAACAACTCTGCAATGTCTCCTATTTGACTGGCCAACAATGAGAGTTGGTATTAGCTGCTATGACGGGAAATGTTGACATAGCTAAGGTGCTACTAAAACACAACGCAGACATTAACACCAAAAATAATGAAGGAAGAACAGCATTACATTATGCTGCTAAATATAATCACCAAGAGCTTGTGGAATTACTTTTAGCTCATGGTGCATCCTATGACTACTAGAAATTTTGCATTTAATTTATAACTCCGCTTCTGTCAGAGCATAAGATGACAGAAGTGGGCTTTAATAACTGTAGTACTATAGCTGTTATACTCCAAAAGTAAGTATTAGATATAACAAATAGAAGAAATTAGATAGAATGATTAAAGGGGCAAGAATATAAAGGTTTAACTTGAAATAACCTGATAAAATTTGAATCACACTTCCAAGTGCTGGCACCCACGAAAGTAATAAAGTTGCAAAAATTAGCAAATTTTTTGTAACTTTTGGCATTGTATATCCGTTTTCTAATTTGTGGTATGATTTTCGTATAGAGATTGTTATTTTACCTAAGTACCAATTAACTATTCCACCAAGACTTGATCCTAGTACTCCAAAAAATAACATCAGTAGTGGAGTGTGATACGACCTGAAATAAAGCATGGTATTGAACACAAAACCTTGATGTATGGGTAAGACTAATGATGATACTAGACTATCTGTGAATAACAGGAAGTAGTTTTCCATATGAATTTACCAGGTTGTTGTACCATCTTCATTGTCAGAAATTGTAACCCCTATTTGTTTCAACTGGTCCCTTATTTTGTCTGCAGTATTATAATCTTTATTTTGTTTTGCTGCTCTTCTTAAATCTATCAATCTTTCTATTTCTTGATGACTCACACCAGCAGTAAACCACTCTTGATAACTTGACTCAAGAAGACCAATAAATCTGGCACTCTTAACAAAACTCTCAGTTAATTTAAGCTTTTCACTTTCATTACTCATTTTGTTAATTTTTGCAGCCATTTCATGTAATATAGCTAGAGCTTCAGGAATGTTTAAGTCGTTTTTTAAAGCGTCTATAAAATCTTTAGAAATCTCTGCGTTACTTTCATCAATATTCGTTATATCTAAACCACGTAATAACCGATAAAATTTGTTTAAGGTTTCCTGTGCATCAGAAATAACGTTTTCTGTCCAATCAAGTGGTTTTCTGTAGTGAGTTTTGAGCAGTGCATAGCGTATTACTTCACCCTTTATTCCACTATCTAGCAAATCTCTTACTTTGACTATATTAAATAAGGACTTGCTCATTTTTTCTTCATTTACTGTAAGAAAGCCGTTATGTATCCAGTATTTTGCAAACATTGATCCAGCAAATGCAGACTTACTCTGTGCAATTTCATTTTCATGGTGAGGAAATTGTAAATCTATGCCGCCACCATGAATATCAAAATCTTTGCCAAGGTAAGCATATGACATTGCTGAGCATTCTATATGCCATCCAGGCCTGCCCTCTCCCCATGGGCTATCCCAATAACTTGAAAGTTTGTAGTCAATATCACTTGCAGGCTTCCACAGCACAAAATCTCCCGGGTGCTTTTTATTTTCATTAACTTCAACTCTGCTACCTGGAACCAATTCATCAGTTTTTTTTCCTGATAAAGCACCATATTCATGGTAAGATTCTATATTAAAATACACGTGTTTGTCAGATTCATAAGCGTGGCCTGATTGCAGCAAATGTTCAATTAATTTTATAATATAATCTACGTTTTCCGTTGCTTTTGGTTCGTATGTTGGTTTTTTACAATTTATGCTTTCCATATCATCATGAAAAGCTTTAATGTAATATGTGGTTATACTTTCTATGTTGCTATTTTTCTCACTTGCTGCATTAATTATCTTATCATCAATGTCGGTTATGTTACGCACATAGGTAACTTTGCCATAACAAAACTTAAGTAGCTGAAATAACACATCATACACAACAACAGACCGTGCATTGCCTATATGTGCTGTGTCATATACTGTTGGTCCGCAAACATACATTTTCACATGATCTTTATCGATAGGTGTAAAAAGCTCCTTTTTTTTTGTTAAGGTGTTGTAAAGCCTAACCATATACGAAGCTTTTGAGAAAAGAAAATGCCCCAATGATAAGTTGTGGCCCTTTGACTACTACAACAAGAGTAAGCAATAGCCCACACAATGATATTAAAACTCCCAATATGGATAGAAACCCATCTTTACTCATAATGCCAAGCGAAATAAGAGTCGTACCAATTGCAGGAATGAAGTTAGTAAGAGGCAATGGAAGAGCTATCGATAATGCAGAAAGCAACATTACAAAAGCTAAAATCTTTTCACCGGGCCCATAGAAAATAAAAGACATTCTTGGTTTCATGAACTTTTCTATTTTTTTTAATGCTGGAGAAGTTTTCTCTACCACAAGAGCTAGTGTTGAACGCTGAAAAGATCTTCTTTCTAGCCAACTGGGCATCCAAGGAGAATCAAATCCAAATAGAAGCTGCAGTGAGAATAAGATTAAAGGTATAGAAAGAATAGTTGTATAACCAGGTGGAACCGGTATAGGCACCGATAGCGGCAAGGAGAAGATGATTATTAAAATACCAAAACCACGCTCATGCAAAGCTGTTTTAATGTCAAACAAAGTTACTTTATCGCTATCATTGTTATTGGTATCTGCAACTTCTTTTAGAATATCAGAAGCTAATTTATCACTTTTAGTCAACTTATCATTTTTTGACACGAAAAACCTTTGATAAAAATAATTCTTAACACAATTATTGTTTTATTTCAATATGCATTATTCATTTTGCGCTAGTAATTCGTTCTTTTGTTAAAGTGTTGTAAAGCTTTTAAGAAGAGAAAGTGCTCCGGTTATAAGTTGTGGTCCTTTGACTATTACAACAAGAGTAAGCAACAACGCGCACAATGATACTAAAACTCCCAATATGGATAGAAACCCGTCTTTACTCATAATGCTAAGTGAAATAAGAGTTGTGCCAATTGCAGGAAGGAAGTGAGTAAAAGGTAATGGAAGAGCTATTATTATTGCACAAAGCAACATCATAAAAGCCAGAATCTTCTCACCAGGCCCATAGAAAATGAAAGACAGTCTTGGCTTCATGAATTTTTCTATTTTTTCTAATACAGGGGAAGTTTTCTCTACCACAAGAGCTAGTGTTGAACGCTGAAAAGATCTTCTTTCTAGCCAACTGGGCATCCAAGGAGAATCAAATCCAAATAGAAGCTGCAGTGAGAATAAGATTAAAGGTATAGAAAGAATAGTTGTATAACCAGGTGGAACCGGTATAGGCACCGATAGCGGCAAGGAGAAGATGATTATTAAAATACCAAAACCGCGCTCATGCAAAGCTGTTTTAATGTCAAACAAAGTTACTTTATTGCTATCATTGTTATTGGTATCTGCAACCTCTTTTAGAATATCAGAAGCTAGTTTTTTATCTTTAGTTAGTTTCTCACTTTTTTGCACAATTATCCTTTAATAAAATATTCCTCTTAAGCTAACATAGTTGTTGCTGTATTTCAATATTTGTTATTTATTTCATACCAACACTTCATCTCTTTCATTCTTTAACCTGACTAAGTTTTTAAACAGATGACATGCACTAAGGTGCATGTCACGAAGTATGAGGACGCTAACGATCTGGTTCATTAGACGATAATTTTTCTGAGTCCTTAAGCTCCTGTTTAAGGTTTTTGATGCCTTTTCCTAAATCACCCATAACTTGCGGTAATCTGCCTGCACCAAACAGAACTAAAATTATTATTAAGACTAGAAACAATTGCCATGGTCCTAAACTCATTTTCACCTCCATTTAAAATATTGACCTTTAAATATTAAAACTTGACTGAAGTCAAGTAACACATAGATTATATCACCTTTATTTAATTATAAATCAAGGTTTTTTAATTATTTTATAACAATCCCAAACTAGATTATTTTCTTGCAGCGAATAAGTGGAAACTTTTCGCTTAACTGTAGAGTAGAAGAGAGCTCACTAAAAAACTTTGCTAGCGTATCATCTTTAGGCTTATGGTATATATCGCTAGAAACTCCTGATTGAATAATTTTACCATTTTTCATTACGTAGATAAAATCTGCAACTTTCAATGCTTCTTGCGGGTCATGAGTTACCATTAGCACAGGGATATTTTTACTTCTAAAAAGGGACAATATATGTTGTCTTATTCGGCACTTGAGCAGTATATCTAAATTAGAAAATGGTTCATCTAACAACACAACATCAGGGTTTTGTGCCATCACTCTTGCTATTGCAACTAATTGTTGCTGTCCTCCAGATAAGGCGTTAGGGTACATATTTTCATATTTTTCTATATTGAGTAACTTCAAGATTTCCAATGCAATTAGGTGCTTTTCTCTCTTGGAAGAGCTGCGGATAGCAAAGGTTATATTTTCTACTACTGTTTTATGAGGAAATAATGCAGAATGCTGAAAAATCAATCCGATATTTCTATGCTCTATAGCGACTGATGCCTTATTACTTGCAACTAACCTATCATTTATAAAAATAGTTCCAGATTTTGGATTTTCTATCCCCGCAATTAATTTCAAAATTGTTGACTTGCCACAGCCAGAATGCCCCAATAAACATGCAACATTTCCTTTCTTTACTTTAATGTTTATATTGCTTAAAGCAAAGTCGTTTTGATTGTTATAGAAATAACCAATATTGTTAACTAGCATTAATCTTACTTAAACCATGTTATTAAATATAATAGCATTATACTCAAGAAGTACAGAAATGTTTTTTGTCGTCATAAATTGGTTATGCAAGAAATCTAGAAAAGAAAGGATTTTTTGCTATAACTTTACATGAATGGTAGGAAATACGGGACTATAGCTCAGCAGGATAGAGCGTTGGACTCCTAATCTGAAGGTCGTGCGTTCGAATCGCACTAGTCCCACCACATTGCTTCACAAATTTTATGGAGATTTTTTTTCACAAATACGCACACCTTTTTTTGCGGTTTTAAGATATAAATTCCCTAATAATAAAACGGGTTTTGTGTCATTCCAGTACTCCTCTCTTATAATTTACGTGTTTAAGAATAACTTCTGCTAAACCTTTACTAATTCCAGGTATGTTTTGAATTTCAGCCAGAGAAGCTTTGCTTATATTTTTCACTGAACCAAAATAAGACATCAACGCTTTTTTTCTTTTGTTGCCAATTCCGGGTATTTTGCTTAATTGTGAAACTATAAACTGTTTATCGCGTTTTTTTCTATGTGAAGTTATCGCAAAACGGTGGGCTTCATTACGCAGCGATTGTAAGTAAAGCATGACTTTGCTGTCATTTGCCAGACTGAATTCTTCCCTGCCCAGCATATAAAATCTTTCATTTCCTGCGTTACGATCAGGACCTTTTGCCATACAAGCAAAAGGAACGTTTATATTCAATACTTCCAGTACATTCTGTACTATGGAAACATGTCCTGGTCCACCATCAATCAGTAAAAAATCAGGTATTATGCCTTTTATATTGCCGGAGAAACGTCTGGTTAGCACTTCCCTCATCATTTTATAGTCATCGCCTGAAAATTTTTCCTTTATAGTAAATTTTCTGTACTCACTTTTTAAAAAACCCTCCTGCCCTGCAACAACCATTACACCAATTTGTTGGTTTCCAAATATATGGCTATTGTCATAAACCTCAATACGCTTTGGAATATTTGGTAACAAGAAGATTTTGCTAAGCTCCTCAAGCTTTTCTAGGTTATTTCTATAATCGATAAGCTTCTGCTCTAAGCTATGCTGAGAGTTATCATAAACAAATTTCAATAAATCACGCTCTTTTTTATTCTTTGCATGCAGAACTTTTACTGGCTTTTGAGCAACCTTATATAGTGCTTGTTCTATAATTTCCTTATCCACAATAGAATCTGGAACGTAAATTTGTATTGGAGGTATGTTAGCTGAATTATAAAAATTGACCAAAAAGGTGGATAAAATTTCATCATTTGAGTGATCACCACAGTTCTCGGCAAAGTAAGGAGTGCTGCCGTAGTTGTCTTTATTTCTGAACGATAACACACTAATACATGCTAGATCCTCTTCACGTACAATACTGAAGAAATCTGCATCTTTTTCAAAAGAAAAATCCGTGTGCTGTATTTGAATTTGCTCAAGAAACTTTACCCGATCTCTATATATAGCAGCAAGCTCATAGTTTTCTTCACTGCTGCACTTTCTCATTGTGAAAAGTAACTGTTCTTTCACTTCCTTATTTCTTCCAAGCAATGTATTTCGTGCCTGTTTTACTGATTGGCAGTAGTCGTCTTTTGTGATTTTGTTTATGCATGGTGCTGAGCAGCGCTTAATTTGATATTCAATACATGGTCTTTTTGTTGAGGAAAAGTATTGATCTGAACATACTCTTAGGAGAAAAGCTTTTTGCAATGACAATATAGTTTGCTTAACAGCAGCGGCAGATGTAAAGGGACCATAATAATGAAACTCATTTTTCTTAAATTTGCCTCTATATTTTGCTATTCTTGGATAATCGTGCTTGGAAATTGTTATATAAGGATAAAATTTTCCATCCTTGAGCACAATATTATAAAGTGGTTTCAATGATTTTATTAGCTGTGCTTCAAGAAGCAGTGCTTCGATTTCATTCTCAGTGATGAATATTTCAACCTTAATAACCTGTAAGAGCATAACTCTAATTCGTTCAGAAAGGTTTTCGAATTGAAGGTAGTCGGATAACCTTGACTTTAAGTTTTTTGCTTTTCCAACATATAAAACTTTATTCTTATCTCCAACCATCTTATACACGCCACAGGATTGTGGAGATGATTTGATTTGTTCTTTATATTGCCTGAGCATTTATCCATTGTTTAACCTGTATGAGGTTAAAATCTGCTACTAAATGAAAGATGGAAACTACATTTTCAAGCAAAGATAATCTGTTTCTTCTCAGCTTATCAGAATCACAGTTAATCTTTATACTGTCCATAAACTGATTGATAAACGGAGCAAAACCAGCAAGTTCATCAAGTGCTACATTAAAGTGGTTATTTTTTATCGCTTGTTTTATGTTTTTACAAGCAGTTATAGCACAATTTGATAGCGCAATTTCTTCACTTTCAATCAAAAACCTCTTACCGTAAGATGCACTATAAGTAGTGCCATCACTTTTCCTTGCTTTGCTCATCATGTTACTGACTCTTTTGTAAGTGCTTAGAATTTGTTCACCTTCTGGAGTACTAAGATAACGATCCAATATAACAGTTTGCTTTTCTGCTGTCAGCAGATCATTAATATCGATTTTATATAGTATTGAATCTACAACATCTTGCCTTATATCTCTATTTTTTAAAATAACCTTGAATCTTTCTAAGCAAAATCTAAATACTAGTTCTGAAATTTGTTTTCTATTCGGCTTATCAACTGACGCTGTATTTTTATTAAATAGAAGCCTTGAATATAAAGATACTGACTTGTCTATCATTAGCCTAATTGGAACATGCAAATTATTTTCAAGTATTGTCCTAATTATACCAATTGTCATTCTCCGCAAACCAAATTGATCATACGAACCAGAGATTTTCTCACCTGCTGCAATTAAACCAACTAAGCTATCCACTTTGTCTGCAATTGACACAGCAATTGCAGAAGGAGATTTAGGACACTCCTGCTCTGGCCCGATTGGCTTATAATGCTCAGTTATAGCTTCCACTATTTCTCTATCTTCTTGAAAATAAGAAGCATAATATCCACCCATTACTCCTTGTAATTCTGGAAACTCTCTTACTATCGATGTTGCCAAATCAGCTTTTGCCAAATATGCAGCACGTTCAACTTTTATCAGCGAAGCATGTGGAATAAATATAGCTATATACTTTGACAAAGCCGTAATACGCTTCACCTTTTCCCCCACGCTGCCAAGTGAAGCATGAAATAATATTGAACCTAATCTTTTGACATAATAATCTAGATTTTCCTTTTTATCTTGAGATATTAAAAATTGGGCATCAGCAAGACGTGCTTCTAATATTCTTTCGTGTCCTTTAACAACTTCACCATTGTTGACGTTGACAACAGTGACAAAGTGTGAAATTCTCTTTCCATTACTTAAAGCAAGGTATTTTTGTTGTGTATTAACTATACTAAGTATTACTTCCTTCGGTAATCCAAATGACTTTTCTTGATTCACTTCACCAAACAGTACGATTGGCCACTCTATAAGCCCTGTCAATTCATTTAGTAAATAATCATTTTTCTCAAGTTGTAAATTCTGCTCTTTTGTGAATTTATTAATCTGATCTAGTATAAATTGCTTTCTTTTGTCCATTTGGAGAATTACACTGTTTTTTTCTAGCAATTCAAAATAGTCTTTAGGTGTTTTAACAGTAAGCGCCGTACCACTTGAGAGAAATCGATGGCCATATGTTGTGTTAGATGCTGTAATCCCTGCAAAAGATACAGGTATTATTTCATCATTTAAAATGCATAAAATGTTTTTAATTGGCCTAACCCACCTTTCTTTTCCTTTGCCCCATCTCATACTTTTTGGCCAAGAGAAATTTTTTAATATTTCTCCTAGTTGATTTTTAAGAAACTCTTGAATGTTAAATGAGCAGCTTTCTCTTTTAATGAAGTAAAAATCCTCATTATTTACTTTTCGAACGAGCAAATCTTCTTCATTTTTCTGATATTTTCTTAAAAAACCTTCGATAGCACTTTTTGGTGCGTTAATGTTTGGTCCCTTAACTTCGTTATTGGAATCCTTTAGCTCCAAAGCATTTATGTTGTCGACAAATAGGGTAATGCGACGTGCCGTTACAAAAACCTCCATTGATGTAAATTTTACATTATTTTTGTTAAAAACATTGGCAATACAGCTCTTAACTTGAGTTGCAGCTACATTCTGCATTCTCGGTGGTATTTCTTCTGAAAGGCACTCAAATAATAACTGCAACGACATACGCTATTTACTCATGTACAATTCACAACATTTTTTTGTTAGCTCTCTAACTTTACCAATATAAGCTGTACGTTCATTCACACCAAGCACACCTCTTGCATCAAGCAGATTAAGTAGGTGACTAGTTTTAATACATTGGTCATAGGCTGCCATTGGTAGCTCCTTTTCAATAAGGAACTTACACAATTTTTCCGTATCTTCGAATTGCTGCTGTACCACTTTAGTATCATAATAGTCTAACGCTAGATAAGAAAATTCATATTCTCTTTGTTTAAAAATATTTCCGTAAGTTACACCGTTATCGTTCCAAATTATATCGTAAACATTATCTACACCTTGTATGCACATTGCTAAACGTTCCAACCCATATGCCACCTCACCAGGAATCATCTTGCAGTCAATCCCTCCAACTTGCTGTATATAAGTAAGCTGTGTTACTTCCATTCCATTGCATGTAACTTCCCAACCAAGTCCTGATGCACCAACACTTGGATTTTCCCAATCATCTTCAACAAACTTAATATCATATTTTTCTGTAGATATGCCAAGAACTTTTAAGCTATCTAAATAGACGTCTTGTAAATTATTACCAGATGGCTTTATTATAACTTGATATTGGTGATGTTGATACAAACGATTAGGATTATCACTATAGCGCCCATCTGCTGGCCTAATTACTGGTTGTAGATATGCAATTTTTGCCGGTTTTGTATCAATTGCAGACATAATTGTTGCAGGATGTAATGTGCCAGCACCAACTTCAGATGTGTATGGGTGAAGTATAACACATCCTTCACTAGCCCAAAAATCTTGTAACTCTTTTATTATACTTTGTAAGTTCACACAAATTGTACACTTTTTATACTAAATATATAAATAAATAAGTACTATTCAATACCTATTTTTTTAACAGTATCATGTAAATAATCACCTAAAACTGCTGAACTTTCCCTCACATACTGAATTATGCTTTTATTTAGGACAATTGCATCATGCATAGTTAAATCGCAGAATATAAATGCTGTTAAATACAGTAAAATCACCGCATAAAATGTGTGAAAAATCCCCTCAAATGTAATTGACATTGCATTATTATAGCTGAGCTGTATTGAACTTATTGGCCATGGTTTTATCACTTCTACGACATTAAAAAATACGTAAGGTATCATAAGAAAAAAGAAAAAGTGCATAAAATCATTAAACCAAAATGGGCATTGAAACATCTGCTTACATATATTCCCATAGAGTTTACTTACAGCATAATAAATCGACATCATTGCCGGCATTGAAAGTGCTACAGTCAGTACTTGCCCTGACGCTATTTGTATTACTATTTCTTCACCACTGTTTGCTGAAGGGTCTTGAGCATGAAAAATAAATATTCCAATTAATTGCATTACTAACATAACTATTGCCAATTTTGTAAAAACAGCAGCTACAACTATTCCTGAGTCTGGCATTTTATATAGTAAGTATTCGCCTCCATATGTAAGAATTAATATAACATCGACAATAAATAATATTAAAAAAGAAGACCAATAGTTCTGCCAACTTGGTAAATATCCTATTCCTAAAAGAGAGCTTACTGTTTTAGCAGGAAAAACCTTGCCTAGCATCTTTCCCAAAAATTTAAAAAAAATCCCCATGTTCTAAGTAACACTTGGTTTATATTATTTATAATACTGTATTGTAACGGACTTATCAACAACTTAAAACATGTATTGGAAAACTTTAAGTAATATGCAGCAACAGTAGAAGAACGTGCGCCAAAAATTTAATAATTTTATAGGGCTTATGCACTTAAATTTTTTGCAATATCAAGTGCAGCGTAAGTGAATATTGCACTTGCACCCGCACGTTTGAAACCAATCAAAGATTCATAAATCACCTTGTCATAATCTAGCCAGCCATTATTTGCAGCAGCTTTTATCATTGCGTACTCACCGCTTACTTGGTAAGCAAAAATCGGAAAATTAAACTTATCACTTGCTGTTTTGATAATATCTAAATATGGCATACCTGGTTTAATCATAATAAAGTCTGCACCTTCATTTATATCCATTTCAATTTCGCACATTGCTTCGCGCGCATTTTTATAATCCATTTGATAACCACTTTTGTCTATAGAATGTGATAGCCCACATGAACCAACGACTTGCCTGAATGGAGCATAGAAGCTAGAGCAGTATTTCACTGCATAAGATAATATTAATACGTCTTGAAAGTTGTTATCATCTAATGATTTTCTGATTCTTCCTACTCTACCATCCATCATATCAGAAGGAGCAACTATATCACATCCTGCCTTCGCTAAAGCAAGTGCTTGCTTACACAGTACTGATATAGTTTCATCGTTTTCTACATCCATCTGATTATCTTTTAAAATGCCGTCATGGCCATGAATAGTGTATGGATCCAGTGCAACGTCTGCAATAATACCAATTTCAGGTACCTTTAATTTTACAGCACAAATTGCTCTGCAGATTAAGTTGTCAGAATTATACGCTTCTTCAGCGTTTTCAGATTTTAGTTTACTATCAACTACAGGAAAAATTGCAACAGCATTAATTCCTAAATCTTTAGCTTCCTTAACTATAGACACTAATCCATCTATTGAATAACACTTTACGCCTGGTAAGCCAGAAATTGGTTCAGTTGTTTCTTCTCTGTCGTGAACAAATAGAGGAAAAACTAAATCATTTACTGATAAGCTATTTTCACTTGTTAAATTGCGAACCCATTTGCTCGAGCGCCTGCGTCTTAATCTTGTATTTGGAAAATTAAACATTGGATCCAGGTAAATTCCCAGTAAAGAGCAACACTCCTGAAATGAGTACCACCCAAAGCACCGATATTGGCAGAAACACTTTCCAACCAAGGCGCATTAGCTGATCATATCGATAACGAGGTATTGTTGCTCTAATCCAAATAAATACGAATAAAAGTATAATTATCTTCAAAACGAACCAAATTAAACCTGGAATTTTATAAAGCAAACCAAGTTCTAACGGAGGATACCACCCTCCTAGAAAGAATATTGTCATCATAGCACTTGCTAAAATCATGTTTGCATATTCTCCCAAGAAAAAGAGAGCGAAAGGCATGGATGAATATTCAACGTTATATCCAGAGACAAGCTCTGCTTCAGCTTCTGGTAAATCAAATGGGTGACGATTAGTTTCTGCAAGCAAAGAAATAAAAAATATTATTCCTATAGGCATTAGTAGCAAATCAACCCAAAATGGCATATTGTGTTTCGCTACCACCATCTCTCCGAGGTTCAACGTGCCAGTCGTAACAACAACTGTAGCAACTATTAAGCCTATTGAAACTTCATATGAAATCATCTGAGCAGCCGACCGTATAGCGCCAAGAAATGCATAATTAGAATTGCTTGACCAGCCTGCAATAATTACGCCGTATACTCCCAGCGACGATATAGCTAGCACATAAAGCACTCCAACATTAATATTTGCTATAACCTTAGGAATAACTACTTGCTGGCCATTTTCTACAATTACTTCAGCACCAAACGGTATAACTGCCCAGGCAATTAATGCCAAGATAAAGGTAAGCATTGGAGCCATAATGAACAGTATGGTGCTCGCTCTAAATGGTATTATCGGCTCCTTAATCAGGAGCTTAATAGCATCTGCAAATGGCTGCAATAGCCCAAAAGGTCCAACTACACTCGGGCCGTGCCTTAGTTGAATTGCACCAATAACTTTACGTTCAAAGTACACCAAATATGCTACTGAAAGCAAAAGTGGAATGAGAAGAAAAATAATTTTAAATATTAAAGGCATACAACTCTAAACCAAAAAAGTAATTCATAATCGCCAAAATGAAGAATATAGCAAGCGCAGTAGATAAAGCAGATGATGTTATTAGAGTAAGAGCAGCAACCATATTCCGCAACCTACCATTTTCCGATTTAGCGTAGTAGCGCGATACGTACCAACTGAACAATATAAATGACATAATAATAACAATTATAATTATTGATAATCTAGAACTATCATACACCCCGCGTGAAACTATACCAGCTGTAGCACCACATACAGCTGCCACAATAATTTGCCTAAAAAGGTTAAACATATTCCATGAACTAGTATCTTTAATTTTAACATCATCACCTAATATGAATGAAAGTAAAAAAATCATGATTATTATTAACGGAAAATAACTCCAGGAAATATACCACCTGCCAATATCAGTACATGAACAAATAATGTTACAATATCAGCGCGCAATTGTAGCAACGTATAAGGCTTACATTCTAAAATTGGATCCTTGTTCATTATTACTAAATTGGCTTTATGCTCAAAGTAAACCAAGACTGGCAGTAAAAAAGGCGTTAAAATAAATAAAACATTAACTAGCGTTATCATAAAAAGCCTTAGTACAATCCGCCATTATTTTTGAAGCGCGACTTATTGAATCCGTCATATAAAAATTACACTCCTTTAAAGTAAAAGGTGTATTACTTAAGCTTATTTCACCACTGCTGATTGGTACCCATGTATTTTTTATCACTTGATCAGCATTTCTAAACTGTGGACCGATAGTATCTAATTTTTTTCTCACGTCAAATAAACTATCATATGGTAAGGAGAGATCCAAATATTGCGAGAGATTTTTAATAATTAACCAGTCCTCCTTTGCTTCACCTGGAGGAAATACAGCTAAATTTGTTCTTTGCACTCGACCTTCAGTGTTTACATAAGTTGCATATTTTTCTGTATATGCAGCACCAGGCAAGATAACATCTGCCACATGTGCACCCTTATCACCGTGATGACCTTGATAAATTACAAATGTGTTTTCTAACTTTGATGTGTCAATTTCATCTGCACCAAGAAGATAAACAACTTCTATTTCACCACTTTCTGCATGTTCCAATATTTGATTAATATCCCTTTCGCCTTTTTTAGGAACAAACCCAATATCTAGCCCACCAACTCTTGCTGCAGCTTTATGCAGCACATTAAAGCCATTCCAGTCATCTCTGACCATGTTAAATTCTTCTGCAATTTTGCCAGCTAGAATTAGAATTGATTCAGAATCGTCTCTTACTAATGCATCTTGACCGATAATCAGCATAGGGCTCTGAGCAGCACTCAGCAGCTTACAGAACTTATGATTTCCATTTGCTATTTCACTCAAAATATCAGGATTATCGCCCAATTTCTCAACATGATACAAATATTCAATGTTAGGACCAACACTTGCAACAGGAAAGTTGCCCTGTAAATATCTCTTTCTCAATCTTACGTTAATGATCGGTGCTTCTATCCTTGGGTTTGTATTTATAAGCAGACACAAATCCGCATTCTCTATACCTTCAATAGTGGTATTGAACACATACGATCCACGATTATTTGGTATAAGTTTTGCACCATCCTGCCTGCAATCTATATTTCCCGAGCCGAGCTTCTGCATCATTTCTTTAAGTAGAAGCATAGACTCACAATCTGCTAAATCACCTGCAATTGCAGCTATTTTATTTGATTTTGTATTCTTTAATTTCTTTGCAGCAACAGTTAATGCCTCATTCCAATCAACTGGGGCTAATTTACCATCTTTTTTTATATAAGGTCGATCAAGACGCTGAACTTTTAGTCCATCATAGGCAAAGCGGGTTTTATCTGATATCCATTCTTCATTTATTTCTTCGCTCAGCCTTGGCAATATTCGCATAACTTCCGGGCCACGATAATCAACTCTAATACTACTTCCCACAGCATCTAGTACATCTATAGTTTCGCAATGTGATAGCTCCCATGGACGCGCTGTAAAGGAGTAAGGCTTTGAAGTTAAAGCTCCTACCGGGCAGAGATCTATGATATTTCCGGATAATTCAGAACTAATATGCCTTTTTATGTAAGTGCTAATCTCTACATTTTCTCCCCTTCCGATTCCTCCAAGTTCATTTGTACCTGCAACATCAGACAAAAATCTAACACACCGAGTGCAATGAATGCATCGATTCATCGCGGTCTCAATCAGTGGTCCGAAGTGTTTTTTTGGCACAGCCCTCTTATGCTCATCAAGTCTGCTGGTTCCTTTCCCATAAGCCATCGTGATATCTTGCAAATCGCATTCACCACCCTGATCGCAAATTGGGCAATCAAGCGGGTGGTTAATTAGCAAAAACTCAAGCACACCTTCACGTGCTTTTTTAACCTTAGGGGTATCAGTGTGAATAACCATCCCTTCTGCAACTGGCATTGCACAAGAGGCTACTGGTTTTGGAGGTCCACCCTCCACTTCAACCAAACACATTCTGCAGTTACCAGCAATTGCTAAACGCTCATGATAACAAAAACGTGGAATTTCAACGCCCACGACTTCACAAGCTTGAATTATAGTGAGCCCATGCTCTACTTCACATTCCTTAGAATTAATAGTAACTTTAACCACAACTATTATACAGCTTCCCACTTTATAGGATTGCCGCTTACCTCATCTTCAACCAGATTGCCGTTGTCATATTGAGCAGACATATAATTCATGCGCGAATCACGATCTATATATCTAACAGGTTTTACCGGTTTATCTTTATACATTTTTTGCTCAGCTTTCTTACGCTGAGTAGGGTTATTTTTACTAGCTGTCTTTGCTTTCCCACCTGCTGCCATATAAACTCCTAAAAACTTTTCATTCTATTTTAACACTTAAGTATATAGCGTCAATATTTAATAACTTTAAAATTTCAATAGATCTCTTATTATAATCATTTTACAATCATTGTTTAAATAAAAAGTTACCCCTTGATGCCATTCCAGCGCATGACGCACAGCTGTACGAACATTGCAATTTGCAGGCAATTTGCGTGGCAGATTCAAGTAGCTGACACTGGTTTCCATCCAAAACAGCAGTAGCCCTTTTGGTGTCATTTCAGTGCTTGACACTGAAATCCAGGATTTTGATTGGATACTGAGTTGGTAAGCATAAAAGTATAGCTAACGCGAGCTCTACGTCATACCGCGATTTATTCGCGGTATCTCAAAGCATAGATCCCGCTGCGGGATGACGATTGTCGTTTAGCTATAAATATTAAGAAATTTACCAAATAAAAAAAAGGCAAAAGAAGCCCTGGGGTTATTATCCGCTTTAAAATATTGGCGTTTTTTATGTTTTAAACGCTTGACAAGCAAGATTAATACCAATTCCCACTGCACAATAAACGGATAGATAACAATGGAAAAAAAAGCCATACTATTGCCTTTCTTTCTCACTCCACAATTAAATAACTCTACAATATCGCTTATTTGATTCACTAATAATGAGAATTGGTATAAGCTGCTTTTAATTGCAACTAACTTACGCTGCAAATGTTTAAGAAATTTACTAAGCAGAAAAAAGGACAAAGAATCCCCGAGTTAGCTAGTCTTTTACTATCTCTGTCGAGTATTGGCATTTTTTGATGTCTTGTAACGCTTTGTAAGCGCGTCCAGCTTATTTAGATAAAAATCTAGATGTAGATGAAGTTTTGTAAAGACATACAGTATCTATATACTGCAAAAAATTGAACATAAGACGCCGATACATTAAGTAATCCTTACCTTTTAATCTGCAGATTGGCGAAAGCAAATACAATAGCTTCAATTTTATGATAAGGGAGCTGGCGGAGTTTGTCAAGGAAGTTTTTTCGTTTCTAACGATTGTTAACATGCTGCAAAAAACTATGCAAGAGGTCTACCACTTTATTAGGTATTTGTGCAGTTATTGGTGTTATCAAGATACTCCCTAATCTTCTTCAAGTCCTCCCAGGCTAAACGTTTTTGTGCCGGTTGGCGAAGTAGGTAAGCTGGATGAAATATAGCGGCTGTGGTGATTGAATTGGACAAATATTGGTTAGTGTACGTATGAAATCTGCCACGCAAATTCGATATAGTTTTTGTGCTGTCAAGAAGGCTATAACATGCGATTCCCCCGACTAAAATTAGAATTTGCGGTGAAACCAGTGCAACATGCTTCTCAACAAATGGTCTGCACATATCAAGCTCTAGGTCGGTTGGCTTTCTATTGCCAGGTGGGCGCCAAAATACAGTATTGCTTATGTATACCTTAGTGCGATCAAGATTGATTGCATTTAACATTTTATCGAGCAACATTCCACTTGCACCACAAAATGGTATGCCTTGAAGGTCTTCATTTGCTCCTGGAGCTTCACCAACGAGCATAATTTTTGCATTTGGATTACCATCGGAAAAGACAGTATTAGTTGCAGTTTTTTTTATCTCACAACCTTCAAATGATTCAACTGCACTTCTTAATTCATCCACACTACCACATTTACCTGCAAGTTTCCTTGCTTCAATTATCCAATCACTTGGAAACATGTCTTTTCCATCTTTAGTGTCATTCCAGCGCATATCTGCATCTTTCTTCTTGGTCCCAGTTTGGATAACAGAGGGTTGTACACTCTCTTTGCTCTCCAATTTTTTTTCCTCTTCACCCTCCATTAGTGTGCAATCAACGCCCACTTCATGGTAAAATTTTAATAATTCTAGGTCTTTATTGCTCATAATGCTTTTTAACCTTTTGTGCTTTTTTCATGGCCATATCATACTTTAATTTAGATAAATGTCTAATATATAATATGCCGTTTAAGTGATCTAATTCATGCTGAATACACCTTGCAAGCCAACCACTAGCTTTTAGCGTCTGTTCTTCGTTATTTAAGTCTCTGTATTTCACAGTTAGATACTTTGGACGCTTAATTTCATGACTTTGCTCTGGAATTGAAAGGCATCCTTCCTTGAGAATTACTTGTTCATCGGATAATTCTGTAATCTCAGGATTAATCATGTAAAATTTGCCAGTTGAGCCATATCCTGCTGGCTCATTTTCAATCGTTTCTAGCTGAATATCCATAACAAAAATTCTCTTTAACACTCCAACTTGCACTGCAGCAAGGCCAAGACCTTCTGCATCATACATAGTTTCGAACATGTCGTTTACTAATTCTTTAATTTTATCGTTTATATCTGTTACTTCACTGGCACGTGTGATTAGTCTTTCATCAGGGGCAATTACAATTGGTAATATGGACATAAAAATTATAATTCTATGTTTTGCTTTTCCTTTTGTCCAGAATTTAGTGTATATTAAAATGTTGCTATATCTATAATAGAAATATAAATTATTAAAGGAAGCTACAATTTAAATGAAATTGCGTAATAAGGTTAACTAATGTACTCTGCAGTAATAGCAAAACCAAAGAGAAACGTTTTTGCTGTTTTAGACATAGGTACAACAAAGATTATTTGTCTAATCGTTAAAATAAATGGCAACTTCAGCTATAAAGTAACAGGAACGGGCTATAAGATTGCAGAAGGTGTAAACGGTGGGTCGATAACTAATGTAAAACACGCAAATTACTCCATCTCATCAACTATAGGTTTAGCTGAGCAAGTATCAGAAGAAACCATAGATCAGATATATGTGAACATTGCTGGATGTGGCATCTCATCTTTCAATGTACATAATGAAATTATTGCAGCTAACCATGAGATTTCTGAGCGTGATATAAGACGTGTAGTTTTTCAAACATTTGAGAAATATATTGAAGACAATGTTATCATTCACAATATACCACTAAAATATCACTTAGATGACATGACTGACATAAAAGAAGTTGGTGGATTGTACGGAAAAAGACTATCTGCTGATGTTAATGTTGTCACTGCTTCGCGTCCAGCGCTTACCAATATTGAAAACTGTATTACCAATAATGGTGGATTAAATATGGCAGGTTGTATTGCTTCTGCATATTCTGCAGGTCTTGCCTGTCTGAGTGGAGATGAAAAAGAGCTCGGGACTGCTATTGTTGATATAGGCGGTGGGTGCACTGCAATTGGAATTTTCAAAAGAGGGAAACTTGTGTATGCAAGCAGCGTTCCAATTGGTGGTGTTCATATCACTCGAGATATTGCTTACGGGCTATGCACAAGCATAGAACGTGCAGAGTATATAAAAATACTGTATGGCAGCACTATCGTAACTTCAATAGATGAGAATGAGTACATTACAATGCAAAACAACAAAAATGATGAACCTACTCAAGTATTCAAATCTGAGCTTATTAACATCATAAGACCAAGAGTTGAAGAAATACTTGAAATGGTAAGAGAGCAATTTCAAGAGCAGAAAGATCCAATTAATAAAGTAGTGATCACAGGTGGAACTAGTCAACTCACAAGCATGAAGGAAATTGCAGGCTATATATTCAATAAGCAAGTTCGAATTGGGTGCCCTGAGTCTTGTAGCGGTCTTGATGGCGAATATGATAAAAATCCTGTATTTTCTGCTGCTATAGGCTCTATAAAGCTAATAGTTGACACTTTTTATAAAAATAATTCTGGTATTTTAGGTCAGGATGGTAAAATGAGTAAATTGTATAATTGGGTTAAATCAAAAGTTACAGTCTAGATTTCTGTTTTACCACCTTTCATACAAATGACTTGACACTAGGATCCATAGGACTTATTTTTATAATATGTAAAATTATTATGTTTATGTACTTGCGAGTAAGCGTACCAATTACAATAAGACATGGAAAATATGAACATAACTATACACTCACAAGAAGATTTTGAATTTATGCGCAAGGCTGGCAGGCTTGTTGCTGAAACTCTTGATTTCATTGCACCGTACGTAAAGGTAGGGGTGACAACCAATGAATTAAATGATCTATGCCATGACTTTATAATTAATGCAGGTGCAATTCCAGCACCACTAAACTATAGGGGGTATCCAAAATCAATTTGCACTTCAAAAAATGCAGTTGTGTGCCATGGTGTTCCCGATGATAAACCGCTTAAAGATGGAGATATTTTAAATATTGATGTCACGGTGATTTTAAATGGTTGGCATGGTGATACAAGTCGCATGTTTTGGGTTGGCAAACCATCAATCAAAGCAAAACGTTTATGTGATGCTACTTATAATGCGTTGATGGAAGCAATCAAACAAGTTAAGCCCGGCAATAAGTTAAATGAAATAGGGCTTGCTATAGAGAAATATATTAGAGATTTTGGATATTCTATCGTACGCAGCTACTGCGGACATGGTATAGGAAAAGTCTTTCATGCTCCACCAAATGTAGTGCATTTCTATGATCAAGATGAAGATCTTGTCTTAAAGGAAGGTATGTTTTTTACAATAGAGCCAATGATTAATGCTGGAAAACATGAGACTCTGCTCAGTAAACTCGATGACTGGACAGTAACAACACGCGATCTTTCACTTTCTGCTCAATTTGAGCATACACTTGGAGTGACAAAAGATGGTGCTGAAATATTCACATTATCACCTAAGAATTGGCATTTCCCACCTTATAATTAGATTTTTTTAAATTCTGCTATACTGCAACTATACTTGGTTTACTTTGGGTGATTTTGAAGAAAGCTCACCCTTAATTTGCGATATAGCAACTAGCCCAATTAATGCACAGAAAATCATGTAAAAACTAGCTGAAGTCTCTTGTCCTGTAACCTTGATAATTGTTGTGCATATAAATGGTGCAAGGCCGCCAAAAAATCCAGCAGCTATATTTCTTGATAAACCAAATCCACTGTACCGAACCTTTGTTGGAAATAATTCGCACATAAGTGCACTGACAGGACCAAGCGATGCAGCTATTGGAATTATAAAAGAATGTGTGCCAGCAAGTAATTGCCACTACATAACATTGAAAAAACTGGATAACTTACTATTACAAAAGCTATAAATGCAAATTTCATAACTTTTTCTCTTCCTACCTTATCAGAAAGTATAGCAAATAATATTGTCAATCCTCCGAGCGCAATTTGACTCAGTATTTCCACTATATGATTAAAATGAGTATTTACTGTTAATATTTTATTCGTAAGCACATTGAAAAATACCAAATATATATAGAGAGACGCATTTTCAACCAAGTCAATACCTATTGATATTAGAACAGGCTTTTTGTAATTGTTTAATAACTCTTTTAGTGGCAATTTAGACGGATTTTTTTGTCTTTTATACTCTGGGCTTTCATCAAGTATATATCTCATATATATGCTAATTAATCCCATTGCTAAACTGAAAATGAAAGGTAATCTCCACCCCCAAGATTCAAAATCAGATACTTTTTTGCATATGAGTACCGCTATCAGGCTTAATATTGAACCAAGAATTGCACTTAATACCTCAATGCTGCCAAAAAATCCTTTTTTGTTTTTAGGAGCATGTTCTATTAAAAATGGTGCATTTCCTGCTTCTCCTCCAAGAGATATACCCTGCAATAATCTTAAACACACTACCAGCATTGACGCTAGTATTCCAATGCTTTGATAACCTGGAACAAAAGCAATTAATACGGTTGATAAAGTCATTAATATAATCGAGAGCAATAAGGCAACTCTTCTGCCATGTTTATCACCAATGTGACCAAATATAGCAGCACCGACTGGTCTCATTAAGAAACCCACTGCAAACACTCCAAAAGCCTTCAATACGCTGGTTAGTTGATCATCCGATGGAAAAAACACACCACCTATTATGTTTATTAAGTGGCCAAAAAGCATGTGGTCATACCACAATAAAGTGTTACAAATCAAACTTGAAAATATTACTTTTGTTATTTGCTGCATAATTTCCCTATAGCCTGTTTGATCTTATATATAAAAAAAAATGTGAACGTTATGTGAATATTATATTAACAATATTAAACCTTGATTTTAATATTATTGCTCATATATTCCGATAAGATACCATATTTTGGCAAGAAAATCTATGTACATAAATAAAATTGATGTGAAGAGTAGAGTAGAGTAGAGTAGGATATCTACACCAACTGTACTTAAATTTTTTGATATGACACACACTCCAGTTTTGTTAAAAGAGATGCTATCACTACTATCACCGCAGGATGGTGGCATATACGTGGACGCCACATTTGGAGCTGGAGGGTATAGCAAAGCAATATTGGAGTCAGCTGATTGCAAGGTATATGCAATTGATAGAGATGAAACGGTAACTAAGTTTTATGATGATTTAAGCGTTAGATATCCCGATAGAATAAAACTATTCATTGAGAAGTTTAGTAATATTAAAAGTATACTAAGCAGCGTTGAGCCATCTCCTGTCATCCCAGTACTTGATACTGGAAAAAATAACTGGTCACGCGCTGGAATGACATCAAACGGAGTGGATGGAGTGGTCTTTGACATCGGAGTTTCATCTATGCAGCTTGATAACGGAGATAGAGGGTTCTCATTTTTACATGATGGTCCACTCGATATGAGTATGGATAACTCTTCTTATATAAACGCTTCAACGTTTGTTAATGCTTTACGCGAAGAAGAAATCGCAAATACTATATATAACTACGGAGGAGAGCATCATTCTCGCAAAATCGCAAGAGCAATAGTAAGTGCACGGAAGAAGAAAACTATCAAAACTACATTTGAGCTTGCGAACATTGTACGTTCTGTGGTGTTCCGTGGAAAAAGCAAAATTGATCCTGCAACCAGAACATTTCAGGCAATCAGAATATGGGTAAACGATGAGCTGGGAGAACTTGAAAAGGGTATTAAAGCTGCATCTGAGATTTTAAGTGAGAATGGCAAATTAATTGTCGTCACCTTTCATTCCTTAGAAGATCGTATAGTCAAAACTTTTTTTAAAGATTTATGTGCTACTGATTGCAAGACATTCTCTCTGCTAAATAAAAAAGTGATCGAAGCAAGTATAGAAGAAGTAAGTGCAAATCCGCGTTCACGCTCAGCAAAACTAAGAGCTATACAGAGGTTGTCGTGAGAACTTTCTGCATCATCTCAATAGTTATGTTTTTTCTTAGCATTGTAGGACTATTTAAGGTAAAATTACATGTTCAGTCGTTAAATAGAGAGCTAATAAAAATAAAAAGTGAAATTAATTTAGTACAAAGTGATATAAAAGTTTTACAAGCAGAGTGGAGCTATTTAAATAATCCAAAAAGACTTGCAAGTCTTGTAAAGAAATACCTGAAAAATAACTCTTTAATACTGGCTAGCCAGGTTAAAAATCTTGACTCTTTAAATGGCCGCAGTGTGTTAGCACAACTTAAAATCCATGATCAACAGTGAGATTAAGTCTTATTTTTTACAGATGAGCACATCACAATAAAACTTACTTTGTATCCGTTCAGGATAGCGGCAAGGTAGTATAACCATAGAGTAAAAGTGAGTTTACAACAAATGGTGTCATCCCAGTGCTTGACACTGGGATCCAGCCTTTCCATAATCATCAAAAACATTGTATTTTAACGTAAAACAGCTATTTTTATGCTTACCAACTTAATAAAATTCCTGGATCCCAGTGTCTGGGCACTGGGATGACAAAGGAGAGCAGTGTCAGCTACTTGCATAACACCATTTGTTGTGCAACTTACTTTAGTATGAAATTGCTTGCGTAAGATTTTGGCAGCCTCTTAACATTTTTTGGCATTTCAATTATGTATTTAACGTTGCGTTTTTTTGCGTAGAATACTGCTTTTTCAAGAGAATCAAACTTTAATACAATCTGTTTTTTTGGATCTTTTGAGCCAACCCACCCCATTAAAGGTTCAATGTAGTAAGAGCCAGATTCAATTTTCAGGTGCCAGAAATTTGTATTACCTAAACCAGATTGTGTTGCAGTTCTTGTTGGTCTATAAATCCTAAAAACTACTTTATCGTCAATGCCCATAGTTCTTGTTAAATAAGCTTAAATATATATCTAAATAAATCCTTTCACAAACAATTAGTATGAAAGAATGAAGTTTGAAATAAATATTTTTATGTTATATTATTGTTAAATTATATTAAAAGGATTAGCTGAATAGGAGTAACCGATGACGCAACAGGAAATAGTAACAATTAATGCAGAGTTACGTGATATAACAAAAACAAAAGCGATGCATTCTCTAAGGAAGAAAGGAAACATCCCTGGAATCATATATGGAAAGGGCCATGATAATGTAAATTTGACATTGTCTGCAAAGGAATTCACAAAGCAATATAAGTCAGGCTCTCTTTCTGCACATTTGATAGAGCTGAATATTTCGGGCAAAAAGGAATATGCTCTTGTTCGCGATATCCAATTGCATGTAGTAAAGGATACTGTGCAACATGTTGATTTTCAGTTTATTGATAAAGGCAGTGAAATTAAAATAGACATACCTCTATCATTTGTGAATGAAAGTAAAGCTCCAGGAATCAAATTAGGTGGAGTGCTTAATGTTTTGTGTCGTTCTATTGCTGTTAAATGCTCTCCTGATAAAATACCTCAGGTTATTGAAGTTGATTTATCCGGTAAAATGATTGGCCAGTCTATACATATTAATGATGTAAAATTACCAGAAGGTGTTAAGTTTGTAGCTCATGAAGAAGAAAATTTTACCATTGTTACAATTTCTGCTGCCGATAGTGACGTTGAAGAACCTCAAGCAGAAACAGAGGAATAGTGCACCTGATAGTTGGGCTTGGTAACCCTGGTGGTCAATATGAGTTAACTTATCATAATATCGGCTTCATCGTAGTTGATACAATTTGCAAATATTGGAATTTCCAGTCGTTCTCTAAAAAAGCCGATTATCTAATAACCTCTGGCATAATTAATGATAATAAAATCATGTTAATAAAGCCTTATTCATTTATGAATAATTCAGGCATCCCTGTTGCAAAAATACGAAATTTTTACAAATTATCGCTAGATAATATTGTTGTCATACACGATGACGCTGATTTGGAACTTGGAAGAATAAAAATAAAGAAAGGTGGTAGCTCTGCTGGACATAATGGACTTAAATCCATAGATAGTTTTATTGGCAACGATTATTGGCGCTTGAGATTTGGAGTGGGTAGACCTGAAGATCAAAGAAGCTTAGCAGATTATGTGTTATCAAAATTTTCAAATTTTGATAATGTTACTCCCTTAGTGGAAAAAATAGCAAAAAATATACACTTAATGCTGCAAGGAGATAATACAGCTTTTATCAATTTGATTGTATAATATTACGAAACACAGGAAGTGTATGGTCCCAGAGTGTGATGGTGTGGATTTAGTATGAACAATTCAGGAGATTTTGTCCACTGTAAAGATATAAACTCAAAAGGTGTAAGACCCTTAAGAGTTTTGAGTCTTTTAGCATAATTGTAGGCCATAACAAAGTCATAAAGATGCTCTTTGAGTTGCTGGTGAGACTGATAGTAATACTTCTTAACAGTGGCATTCTTTAAAGTTTTGTTCATACGCTCAACTTGCCCATTTGTCCAAGGATGGCTAACTTTTGTTAGACGGTGTTCAATGTCATTTTCTTCACAAGCTCTATCAAATATATGTTGAAAAGCGTATTTATGGCGTTTTTGGTTGGTAAATTGTACACTGTTATCTGTCAAAATAGTGTGGATTTTATATGGTAAAATTTTAATCAAATTACGTAGAAACTCAGCAGCTATAGGTTTTGTAGCACTTTTATGCAACTCAACATACGTAAATTTGGATGTTCTATCTATTGCAACAAACAAATATAACTTTCCTTCTTCTGTTCTGACTTCTGCAATATCAATATGGAAATAGCCTATAGGATATTGTTTGAATTTCTTTTTTGGTTTAACTTCGCCATCAACATCTGGTAGTCTGCTAATGCTGTGCCTCTGTAAGCAACGATGTAGACTAGAGCGAGTCAAGTGTGGGATTGAGGTTTGCAAAGCGTAGAGACAATCATCTAATGGCAATAGAGTATGCTTACGAAATGCAACAATTACAGCCTCCTCTTCTAAAGTTAAAACAGTTGATCTTGCATGCTTCGGACCCATATCAGCGTCTTTGGCAAAAGACCGTTTTCTCCATTTAATGATAGTTTTTGGATTAAGGTTATAGTACCTGGAGAGTTTTGCTATGCTCTCTTTACTATTTTGTATTGCTCTACGAATTGTCTCTGTTGTTTTGGCGCACCCATGTAATATTTGTCCCATAATTCCTCCTTTGATGGTATTGTTTTCTCATATTTTATCATACCATCACACTCTGGGACCATACATCCCCCCCCTCCCCCCCTAATTCCTATATCAAACCTTTCTTTACTAGATTATATAGTCAATATAAAAAGCCATATAAAATTGCTTCCACTGCTGCCATGAGGAAATTGCTTATTCTTGCTAACTCTTTAGTCAGAGATGACAGGGTTTTTACTGAGAAATATAACTCTCTGTCTGTTTCTATCTAAGAGCCAGTATAGCTGTGGATAAGCACGTTTATACAGATAAAAGTACTTATCCACAGCTACATCAATTTTTCTATTGACTTTTAACACAACTGCTAAACAGATACATTCGTCATCCCGCTACGTGTTAGCGGCCAAGATACCGCGGCGGTATGCCGTGGGAAACCTGACTTGCATTAGCTATAAAATAGTGATTTATATAAATCCCATAGCATGCCGAATGAAGCGTTTTTTGAGGAAATTTGAATTTTCAACTGCAATCAAGCCAAGATTTCTTAGTGCTTTAGCGCAGAATATTCTGTTGGAAAACATCCTATTTAATCCATCAGTTGCAAGCGCCATTGTAAAATTATCAAAGTATCTGTTACGTGAAATTTTCTTTAATAAATAACTACTGCCAACATCAATACCAGATGCTTTTGCGGCAACTACGTGCTTTATAATACTTTCTACATCTCTAATTCCAAGATTAAGCCCTTGACCTGCAACTGGATGAATTGAATGTGCTGCATCGCCGATAAGCAAAACTCTACCCTTATATAACTTTTTTGCGAAAACAAAACTTAAAGGATAAAGTTTTCTTTCACCCTCTAGTTTTATCTTTCCTAAATAAGAACCAAATCTTTTTTTAAGCTCTATAATAAATTCTTCTTCAGACAGATCCATTAGCATTTTTGAAATTCCAGATTTTTCTGTCCAAACTATCGAAGAAGTATAGCCATCCTTTATCGGTAGAATTGCAAATGGACCGCCAGGAAAAAAACGCTCTACAGCTAAGTTTTGGTGATGCAGTTCATGCTTTACATTAAATACTATGCTACTTTGTTTATAATCAAATTTCGCTGTCGGTATAGAAAATAACTCTGGTAGTTTAGAGTTCTTGCCTTCAGCGCAGATAAGTAGCGATGATATTAATTCCTGGTTATTATCAAGAATAACTTCCACATATCCTGAATCACAAGCAATTGTTTTATAGGAATGTGGAGAGTATATATTTAGTTTATTCAAAAAATTATTGTTGATTGCATTCCATATAGTGGCATTGTTAATAACATAACCCATTGGTTCTTCACCAACCATTTTATGATTGTAATGCACAGTAACCGCATCTAATATGCATATATCAAGTATTGGCTCAGCTTCGCTTTCTATAAACTGCCAAATCCCTAATTTTTCCAATATTTTTTTCGAACCTTGAGAAATAGCAAATGCTCGGTTGTCATCTACTACACGTGGTAGACTATTTTTTTCAATCACAGCTACAGACACAGAGTCACAACTGAGGCCAATGGCAGTAATAAGACCAAGTAACCCACCACCTGAAATGATTACATCATAATTCATTTTATTTACGCTAATTGTAAAATTATATTTTATCTGTTTTGAAAATAGTTTAAACAAACTTTATATATAAATTAAATTTTTTAGATCCCAGTGTCAGCTACTTGGATGACATCTAAAGACACTCCACCTTGTCATTCCAGCACGTAACGAACAACTGTACGAACATTTTGCGAAGGCAGTGTGTTAAATGCTATGGCCGGTTTTGCCTCAAACATAAAGGTGTCATCCCAGTGCTTGACACTGGGATGGCTTTGTTGCATAGCAACTGAAAAAATCTGGTGGCTACTGACAAAATTCATTATAAAATAGCCATTTAACCTTGAAAGAAAAAATATGCCACAAAAAATGAGGGTCAGTAACCATAGCGAATATAACAAATTTCTAGAAAAAAGAGGAAATATTTTTCATTATATCAACGAAGCCATAGAAAAGTGGTACGAGAATGGTCCAAAAATACCAGGTGGCAACAATATTTATAGCGATAAAGTTGTAATTTTGGTGCACATAATAACTTGTTTATTTAGAATAGGCCTGAGGCAAACAGTTGGGTTTATAGCAGGATACCTTGAGCAAATTGGGAAAAATTTGCAAGTTATCAGCTATTCACAATCATCAAGAAGGTTTAAGAAACTCAATATTAAGATCAATGATTGCAGAATTGATAAAAATAATATGGAAGATATCGAAATTGCTATAGACAGTACAGGAATTAGTATATACAACAACACTCCTGGTCATAGCAAAGAAAATAGCGAAGATAGAAAGTATCGCAGCTATGAACAGACAAGAAAATTGCATGTAATGTTGAATACAAACAGCAAAAAAGCCATAGCTGTAAAATACAGTAACGGTGTCTACTCTGATCACTATGGAGCTTGTGATTTGCTAAAAGAAGTCGATTTTCAGTATGTCATAAAAGTACTATATGCAGATAGGGCATATGACAGAGAAAAGCTCTATAAGCTGTGTAATCAATATGGTATAAAAACGAAAATTCCTCCGAAAAACAACGCAGCAGAGCATCCAAAGTTAGACTATATGGCTGAGAGAAATTCTGCAGTCAAGCTCATAAAGTCATATGATGAAGATGGTATAAAGAAGTGGAAAAAAGAGATGAGTTATGGAAAAAGATCTTATATAGAAGGTTTTTTCTCGCGATTAAAAAAGACATTTGGATTTAGTTTTAGGAACAAATCTGAAATGAATCGTGAGAGGGAACTGCTACTCAAATGTTATTTGCTTAACAAATTTACTGAAATAGGCATGGCTAAATTTGAGATAGCTTCATAAATTTATTGTGCGTTACCTACTATCCGAAGAGAGATGCAACAAAGCCCACTGGGATCCATTCTTCTTTTTTTCTGGATTCCAGCGTCACGCGCTGGAATGACAAAAGCTGCTAATTTTTCATGTAAATAATGGTTATGCAAGCAGTCTATTTTGTAACTAACAAAAGAGGACTTTGATTCGCATGTTTCTCACGCTTATTCTATTGTTTAACTATACTTTGAGCAATGTCTTCATAAATCTCTGCCAAATCCTCACTTAACATTAAAGGATTTCCGCAATCAGAAGCATGGCATATTTGTGGATCTAGAGGAACTCTGCCTAGAAGTTTGATGCCCAGCTCCTCAGACATTTTTTTTGCACCGTCTTTTCCAAATATGTATATTTTTGAGCCGCTTTGAATGAAATAACTCATATTTTCTACAATGCCAATAACCGGTACGCTGAGCTTTGTAAACATATCATAAATTTTGCGAGCATCGATTAAAGAGAGCTCCTGTGGAGTTGAAACTATTATCGCCCCAGTTAAGTTAAAATTTTCCATAAGACTTAAATGCACATCGCCAGTTCCAGGTGGTGTATCAATTATCAAATACTCTATATCGGACCATTTTGTTCCCATTAGCAGACTATAAAGTGCTTTTGTAATCATAGGTCCGCGCCATATTGCTGCACGATCTTTATCGATAAAATAGCCAATTGAAATAGTATGCAGTCCATACTTTTCTATAGGCATTGCTTTACTATCCTGTATTTCTGGCTTTAATTTTTCAGCGCCAAGCATTTTAGGAATTGAAGGACCATATATATCTGCATCAACCAGCGCAACTTTGTGTTTTAACTTTGCTAATGAGAGAGCAAGATTTAGCGCAACTGTGGACTTGCCCACACCGCCTTTACCAGAGGCCACAACGATTATATTTTTCACTCCTTCGATATGTAATTTAGCTTTTTGTTGCCCAGTTTGTTTTTGACAAGTAGCAACCACGGTCACTTTTGTCACCCCCGGTATAGCTTTAACAGCTTGCTCACAATTTCTTCTTAATTCTTCATTTGCTTGCGTGTTACCGGCAACTTCAAGCACAAAACCAACATCTTGACCTTTAATAATAATTGAGGATATTATGCCAAGAGCGATCACATCTTTACCGCTTTTTTGCTCTATGACTTTTTTTAAGTTCTCTCTTACAATTTTTTCGTTGATCATTAGCCTTTTAGGTGATTTCTTCCTGAAGTCGTTTAATCTCAGCTTGAGGAAGGCCGGTTGTCTGAGAGATAATATCAATAGAGATGTCAGCCTTAAGTAGGTTTTTTGCTACTTCAATCTTTCCTTCAATCTTTCCCTCATCAAGTTTTTTAGCGAGGATGCCTTCTTCTTTCCGCAGATCCATTATTCTTTCTTCATATGCTACTAAATCTTTTTCATTCCAGCTAAACCTGTCTAATTCATCGTAGGCTAACTTTATTATTGGTGCTTTTTCTGCTATTTTCCTTAAGTCTTCTTCCGTAGTTTCATCTGCATATTGTTGTCTAAGTGAAGAAGGTCGCCCCTCCTCACTCGACTTCAAAACCGTACGTGAGACTTTGCGCCTCATACGGCTTCTCTCCAATTTGGAGCTTTTCATGCACACCTCCTGTGTAATTCATCGTGACAATGTCCATGTAACAAAGATAAGTTTTTGATCATGTTGTTTCGTCTATTCCGGTCTTTGTGATGTATTTCTATTGTATCATCACTTTTAAACCATAGTCTACAATTATCACATTTACTTTGTTGTAACTTCAATAGTTTTATTACTCTTAATGGCTTATCTGGTATTTTTCTCAGACGTTTACCCCAATAAACCCAATCACCATCATATGGAGATCTGGTTTTTTGCACTTTGATATGTCGTTTAATAACATGATCGCTGTGTATAATAAAATGTATCTTGTTACTTGTCATAAAACGCCAGTTATCGTTATTATACTTTTTAAAGTATTTTATTTTTATCCAGCATTTCCCTTTGTTTGGGTGCCTAAAGACTGACCTTACCCAGAAAAAGTGGAGAGAAAGAAAAGAGTTTTTTTGGGTAAAATAAAATTTTGGAGGATTAGAAATGGTAAGAGAATATACGGCAGAATTCAAATTGGAAGCTGTTAAACTGGCAAATGAACAAAGAAAGGCAGGTCAAACAATTACAAAAATAGCAAGAGATTTAGGAATAAAGGGTGGTTTATTAGGAAAATGGATGAAGAAATATAACGAAAAAAAGTCAGCGGCAAATGCATTTCCAGGTAGAGGTAACATGGCTCCTTACGACAAAGAGAGGTTTGATTTACAAAGCAAGAGTAACAAGGGAAAGAGACATTTAAAAAAAAGCCCTGGCCAGTCAAAAAGAGTAAAATATTTTTTTATATAGTAACTGCTATAAAGTACAGGAATTATGTAGGATTTTCTGCTAGTGGCTACTATAAGTGGACCACAAGAAAAATAAGCAGTAGAGAATCAGCAAATAAAGAGCTACTCGAAGCTATTCAAAAAATATATCAAGTTTCTAAATGTAGATATGGAGCTCCTAAAATTCATGCTGAATTGAAGGCTTTGGGTAAAAGTTGCAATTTGAAAACGGTGCAAAGTATTATGCAGAAAAATGACATCAGGGCTATACTGAGAAGAAAGTTTAAAATTAAAAAACAACAAACAGATAATAGAGCTGTAGCTCCCAATATACTAGATCAAAACTTTATTGTTGATCAACCAAATAAAGTATGGGATTACTTACATCAAAACCAAGGAGGGATGGCTATATTTGGCAGCAATAATTCTCACGTATGGTAGTTAATGAGTAGTGCAATAAATAAACAATTGGTTATGAACTCTTTATTAATGGCCATTAATAGGCGTAAACCTGTTAAAAATCTACTGCTGCACAGTGACCAAGGTTCACAATATACTGCGCAAGGGTATCAATATCTCTTAGCTGTAAAGAATATAGATGAGTAATAAAGGCTGTTGTTACGACAATTCTGTTGCAGAAAGCTTCTTTAGCTCATTGAAAAGAGAAATACTTATTGATACTTCACAACACTCTGCTCAACACACTAGAACTGCAATATTTGAATACATAGAAATTTTTTATAACAAACAACGTCACTATTAACTATTGCATTCCAGAACAATTTGATGCATCATTCTTTTTGTAAAAAACATTCCGCACTTTCTCTCCACTTTTTCTGGGTAAGGTCACTGACTCAATACCCAGTCAATATCCTTTCCACCAGTTCTTTTACTGCCGGTACGTAGCCATTCTCATAAAATGGATCTTGCTTAAATTTGTACACATTGTGCCCGGAAAACATGAGTTCGTTCTCAATATCACCATCGTGTATAACGTTTTGCAGTGTTTTTTGTATGCAAAAACTACGCGGATCTGGCTTTCGTCCTGTTGAATGGTCACCATGATCTTTCCAATTGCTAAACAAACAATGGCTCAAACATCCCATACAATTGATTTGATCTTCTCTTATTTGTTTAAATTTATCTGGCGTCACAAAAATAACAGTTGAATCTGGGGTTTTCATTGCTTCTGTGTACCCTGCTTTAGTCCATGTATTTGCCAGTTCTTTGTCTTTTGCAGTAAGGTAGATCTTCCTACCTCTGCTACCCATTGCAAATTCACTATTGGATTCTTCGCTGGCATTTTCTGAAAAATTTACTTGATGTAATTTTCGTTCCTGTAACTCACGTATAAAATTATTCCTCACCGCAGATGAGTAAAACCCTGTTGGACTGAATTTATTTAAAAATACATCACCTTCTTCTAAAGTGAGTAGCTTCTTTTTCCACTCTGCAGAAATTGGGCTTTCTTTCGTCAAAAGTGGACGAGTGCCAAACTGAAAAGCTATTGGTCCAATTTGCAGATTGTCAAACCAATGTTCCCAATCTTTCAAATGCCACACTCCTCCTGCCATAACAATTGGTGTTTCTGAAAGACCGATCTCGTTCATGAAAGATCTAAGCTCTGCAACTCTTTCAAATGGAGCCTGTGGTAGCTCTGGGTCTTCACTGTTACTCAGTCCATTGTGCCCTCCAGCAAGCCATGGATCTTCATACACTACTCCACCAAGCAAATAGGAAGATATTCTTTGGTAAGCACGCTTCCATAATGCTTTAAAAGCACGCACCGATGAGATAATAGGGTAATAATAAACCTGATATTTAGCTGCAATTTCTCCAAGCCTATAAGGCATACCAGCACCGCAGGTAATACCATGAATCAAACCTTTCGCTCCTTCTAATATGCCATGAAGTACGCGTTCTGCTGCTCCCATCTCCCAAAGTACATTCATGTGTATTCTTCCATGACCTTTTGATATTTCATTTGCTATTCTTGCCTGACTAATTCCAGCTTCAATACTATACTCAATCAATTCACTATGCTTTTCATTTCTTGTTTTGCCTTTATAAATTAGTGGCACTAACTCGCCATTATCATCAATAAGCTTAGCATTTGCACCAGAAAATGTACCCACAGCATCTGCTGCAGCAAATGCTCCGCTTGATCTCCCATCACTAACTGCAATGCCTTTACCACCTTCGATGATTGGCCACACTTCCTTTCCTGAAATTACTATCTTTTTTATCTTATTTTTCAAAACTTCCTCGCAATCTTTCACTCTATTTTACTTAATTACTAAAAAAATGATAGCTGTTTATTTTTTCTTGTATCATTAAAGCTTCTGTAGCTACTCATGCTGTTGTAGTTTGAGAGCAGTTCCCATCGGAAGGGTGTCATTCCAGTGCTTGACACTGGAATCCAGTTTTTGATCAAAAATGTTGCTATAGTGCACAATCAATTTTCCTGGATCCCAGTGTCTGGGCACTGGGATGACACCATAGGGGGCTACTTGGATGACAGGGGAGGGAGGCTGCTGGGATCCTGACAACCGTCATCCCGCTGCTTGTTAGCGGGATCTAGAGATACCGCGGCGGTATGACGTAGAGCTACGTGTTTAGGTTTAATGAATCCACTATATCTTTTACTTGAGAAAAAACATACTCTTTGCTTACACTGGTATCGATAATAAAGTCACTCATCTTCCTTTTCTCCTCAATAGATAACTGAACATCGGAGATTAGATTAAGCTTTTCTTTATCTATGTTGCGTTCGTTAAGTCTTTGAGCTTGCACAACGCTATCTGCATGAACAAAAACAATAAGGTCGCAATATAAATAAAATTTTGTTTCTAATAGAAGTGGCACATCTAAAACTAAAAGTTTTCTATCGATCTTTTTTTCCTTGGCAATAAAAAATTCTAATTCACGCAGCACAGCAGAGTGAACCAAAGATTGAAATTGTTTCCAATTTTCATCGTAGGCTAAGAAATATTTAGACAGTACTGTTCTATCTATTTCACCATTTACTACCACTCCAGGAAAATTTTTCTCTGCATAACTTATTATGCTTTTATCCACCTTATAAAGTTGGTGTACAACAGAATCAGCATCAAATACAACAGCACCAAACTCTTGAAAGCAATTAGCTACAAAGCTCTTTCCTACCCCAATTCCGCCTGTTAGACTTATAATCATATAACAAAATACATTCGACTTCTTTTGAAACTATAGCTAAGGTTTCTCTATATATATTAACTAGATTTTCTAGATCTCAGTGTCAAGCACATAACTATACGAACATTGCAATTTGTAGGTGGTGTTATTCCAGTCTGGAATCTAGCTTTTATGTTGTATAGTGCACAATCAATTTTCCTGGATCCAAGTAGTCAGGGCTACTTGGATAACACCCTACTTAACCGTCATACCGCCGCGGTATCTCTTAGCCACTAACACGTAGCGGGATGACGATTGTCGATAAATCTAAGTTACTTTAGCAACAGTTATTCTCCACTAAATTACTCTGAATTTTGGTTATATTATTTGCGGATTTCACTGCTGAAATCTCAAATTTTGAGCTTGTGTTCAAAAATGATTCAACTGACCTGCCAAAAAAATCATATCTCCATCCCTTGAATAATTTATCTGTCTGTCCAGATATTGACCCGGTTAACTCATCTTTTGAAGAAACTAATTTCCTTGATATGTTACTTTCTTTACATTTACTATCTAAAATAATTGAGAGTATATCAAGTACAGATTTGTCATAATTACTCGATAAGGTGTTGTTTTGCTGCATCCAATTTCTCTCATTTTCATTAAAAATATTCACAAACTCTAGTAAATCCGCATCTTTTATATTTTTTGTATTCCTCTTGAGATCATCTAAAATCTCATCAACATGCTCTACATTTTTTTCAATAAAATCAGCTATTACAGCATTATTGATTATTTTATTACGGTTCATATTATAGCGCTGTGCTAAGGTTTCTTGCCACTCACTAACTGCTTTAACAGTTAGTATCAATCTTGGATTTACTTCATAATTAAATTTAATCCTCTTCCATGCATCTTTTGGGCTATGTAAATACTTATTTATATCAACTATTGATTCCATCTCTTCTTGAAACCAACCCATCCTATTATTTTCTTCAAGTTTATTGCACAATATTTGGTATAGGTCATATAGGTGTACCACGTCGTTTACTGCATAATCTAACTGATCTTCGGACAACGGACGCCTTAACCAATCTGAATTTTTAGCTTTAATTTTATCCAGTGCTATTCCTTGATATTGCTCCACTACTTTTGAGTAACCAATAAAGTCATGATAATAATGACAAAACATAGCAGCAACTTGGGTATCAAAAATGGGAGTGGGAATACATTTAAACACAGTGAGTAAGGATTCTATATCCTGCCGGCAGCTATGAAACACTTTGGTTATCCCCTGATTTAGCATTATTTTCTTAATGAATGATAAATCAATTTCTGGCACTAATGCGTCTACAATAAAACTCTTCTCTCCGTAAGAAATTTGAATTAACGATAATTTTGGGTAGTAGATTAAATTATTTCTAATGAACTCCGTGTCAACTGCTATAAATTTCGGCTTTTTTGCTATTAACTCTTCACATGTATTCTCCAGTTCTGATGTTGTACTAATTAGCATATATTTTTTATTCAGTGGATTTATTTTATAATTTATATTAAATTTTTGCAATTAATGACTTCTTGCAGAACTTTCTATCACTCATTGGCATCACACAAATAGCCTTTTCCATCCCAATCCCAGTGCTTCCTTCTCCTGTCATCCCAGTGCCCTGACTACTTGGATCTAGCAAGCTTTGCTTGCAAATAAGTCTAATACGCGTCGCGTTTTATGCCAAAACACAATTGGAGTTACATGCAAAATAGATCCCAGACTGGGATGACAAAAAAAGGAGCACTGGGATGACAGCAGTCCTACGTCATACCGCCGCGGTATCTCTAGATCCCGCTAACAAGTAGCGGGATGACGATTGTCGTTTAGCTATAAATATTAAGAAATTTACCAAATAAAAAAAAGGCAAAAGAAGCCCTGGGGTTATTATCCGCTTTAAAATATTGGCGTTTTTTATGTTTTAAACGCTTGACAAGCAAGATTAATACCAATTCCCACTGCACAATAAACGGATAGATAACAATGGAAAAAAAAGCCATACTATTGCCTTTCTTTCTCACTCCACAATTAAATAACTCTACAATATCGCTTATTTGATTCACTAATAATGAGAATTGGTATAAGCTGCTTTTAATTGCAACTAACTTACGCTGCAAATGTTTAAGAAATTTACTAAGCAGAAAAAAGGACAAAGAATCCCCGAGTTAGCTAGTCTTTTACTATCTCTGTCGAGTATTGGCATTTTTTGATGTCTTGTAACGCTTTGTAAGCGCGTCCAGCTTATTTAGATAAAAATCTAGATGTAGATGAAGTTTTGTAAAGACATACAGTATCTATATACTGCAAAAAATTGAACATAAGACGCCGATACATTAAGTAATCCTTACCTTTTAATCTGCAGATTGGCGAAAGCAAATACAATAGCTTCACTATCATGATAAGGGAGCTGGCGAAGGGTGTCAAGTAAGTTTTTCGTTTCTATAGCTACTACCACGATTGTATAGGTAATTCTTCACTTATAATAATGATTCAAGCCTTCAGCTCCTCAAACACTTCACTTGCTCTATTTAAAACAGAATCAGGAAAACCAGCAAGTTTTGCTACATGTATTCCATATGACTCATCTGCAATGCCTTCAATTACTTCATGTAGAAAAATAACCTCTCCGTTCCACTCTCTTATTTTTACACAAAAACATTTCACGTTCTTCAAGTATTTGCTTACTTTAGTTAATTCATGATAATGAGTTGCAAAAATGGCGCGGCACTTATTTACATTGTGAATATGTTCAATCACCGCCTGTGCAATAGATAATCCATCATACACCCCTGTGCCCCTACCAATTTCATCAAGTATCACCAAGGAACGGTCCGTTGCCTGATTTACTATCGTTGCTGTTTCGATCATCTCTACCATGAAGGTAGAATAACCAGCTGTTATATTATCCGTTGCGCCAACCCTGCTGAATATCTTGTCAATCACTCCAATATGTGCACTCTCTGCTGGCACAAATGACCCCATGTGAGCTAAAATTGCAATGAGAGCGTTTTGCCTCAAGAAAGTGCTTTTTCCAGCCATATTAGGACCAGTAATTAGATGTATACCAGCTAAATTGATGCTATTTGCAATGAATTTATCGTTAACTTCAACCACTGGATGTCTTCCGCTACAGATATTGAACTCTTTGCTGTCATCAATAATGGGTTTTACGTAATTATTTTGCACTGCAAGCTCTGCAAATGCGGTTCTAATATCAAGTTTTGCCAAAGCATTTGCAGCAAGAGCAATTTTTTCAGATTCTTTAGCGACTTCACTACACAGTTCACTAAAAATTTTCATTTCTAAGCCGATTGCAGCATCACGTGCCGTAAGAATTTTATTTTCTAGTTCTTTCAATTCATTAGTAGTGTAGCGCATGCTATTTGCTAAGCTTTGCCTATGAATAAATATATCCGAAGTTATTTTGTGATTTGCCGACACTTCAACGTAATAACCAAGTATGTTGTTGTGTAATATTTTGAGTGCGGCAATGCCAGTAAGATCGCGATAAGATTCACGGAGCTTAGTTACCAACTTGTTACTGTTGTTCAATATATAAGATAACTCAGATAATTCTGAGTTGTATTTTGAGTGAATAAATCCTCCTTCTTTCACGGAACTGAGGTTATTATCGAGTATAGCACTATTTAACAGTTCAAATAGGTCTTTATGATTGCCAAGGCTTTTATGTATTGTGCTTAGTTCACTCTCGTCTGATTTTACTGCTATTCCAGCGCGTGACGCTGGCTGGATCTCAGTTTGGATGACATATTGTTGTGGGAGAGATCCATTTTCACCTGATTCAATTTTACATAAGAACTCAGACAATTCTAAAGTCTTTCCTAGGCCTATTTTCAATAGGTTCATATCCTTTGGTGAACCACGCCCTAGTATTAAGCGCGATAAAGACCTTTCAATATCCGGAATGTTAGATAATATCTCTCGTATTTTTCTGCGTGAATCATGATTATTTACAAAAAATTGAGCGGTGCTGAGCCTCAAATTGATTGCCTTGGAGCAAGCAAGGGGTGAAGCGAGCATTTGTTTGAGCAGGCGTCCACCAGAAGCTGTAACTGTATGATCAATAACTGAAATTAGTGAACCTTTCTTTTCACCAAATTGAGTTGAAAACAACTCAAGATTTCTCCTTGCTGAAGCATCAATAAGCATGAAATTTTGTTGCTTATAGGTTTTTGGGAATTCAAGCCTTGGAATAGAGCCCCTTTGTGTTACTCTGACATATTCAAGCAGTGCACCACACGCCATGATTTCTACTTTGCTGAAATTTCCTATACTCCCAAGTTCCCTGATTTTATAAAACTCGCATAATGTTCTGTGAGATTTACTATACTCAAAAAAGCTCTGTGCGTGTTGCGTAATTGATATTTTATAATTTTTTAAAATCGATCTAATTTTTTCATCCTCAGTGAATTTTTCAGAAATTAATAATTCTCTTGGTGATATACGCAATAAATCACTATCTAGAGCTTTCAAACTCGTTAAAGTGTGAAAAAATTTTCCCGTCGATAATTCAAGCCAACTAATAGCATATTCGTCATTTTGTTCAACTATGGATGCGAGATAATTATTGCTTTTATCCTCCAGTAGTGAATCTTCTATAATTGTACCTGGAGTTACAACTCGCACTACATCACGTTTTACTATGGATTTATAGCCCCTCTTTTTTGCTTCATCAGCAGTTTCTAATTGATCACAGATTGCTACTTTGAATCCTAAATCTATTAGCTTGTGCAGGTAAGATTCACTACTGTGTGCTGGCACTCCACACATTGGTATTTCTTGCCCACACGAATTACCTCTCTTAGTGAGCACTATATTCAGCAATTTCGCAGCTTTAATAGCATCATCGAAAAACAATTCATAAAAATCTCCTAGCCTATAAAATAGCAGATGATCTTTGTATTGAGCTTTCAGGTTCAAATACTGCTCCATCACAGGGGTGTTTTTTCTTTTACGAAGCTCATAATATTTTTTAATATATTGTATTGATAAACGTTATTATAGATTATATTGCACATGTGAATAACATAAATTTTAAATAGGTGTATAGAGGGGAAAATTTAAAACAATTAAATTTCTTGGATCCAAGTAGTCAGGACACTTGGATGACATAAAGAGTAGGAGTATTTGATGACAAAAAAACAAAAACACAGTTGTCATTCCAGCGCGTGACGCTGGAATCCAGAATATCCTAATTACAAGGTTTATTATTTAGTTTGAAAAATACTATAGCTTTTTCTATGTAAGTTGTGGCCCCTTTTTACCATTTGCGACAGTTGTATCATCAACAGATATTTCAGAGCTAACAGTGCTAATAGTTTTTTCTATCGCTTTAGCCTGTTCATAGTCTTGACTCAAAAAATACATGGCCAGTCCAATAGCTATACTAGCAACAAGAGAAGATGCTATCATTACACCTAGTATCATACCACCAGAAAGACTTACTGCAACACACACACCAGCTCCAAGTACAACACCAAGAAAACCACCAATTATTACGCCAGGCACCAAACTGCCTACCATAGCGCTTTCTTTTTTCGTATTAGCTTGTTTTTTCATACTTTTAATAAGCACTTCTTTTGTTTTTCCTTGAGCTAAATCTGAAGGAATTTTATTATCCGCGTTTTGTATCAAAGGATTTGCACTATATGTAACAAGCAGGGTGGTTATTTCTTCAGTTTTATTACCTATAACTGCATGATGTAGTAATGTATTTCCCTCTTCATCTTTAAAGTTTATATGAGTACGAAATTCTTCATCTAGATTTCTTATTGGGTTGTTTTTTGCATATATCCCAGATTGTATTGCTCCATCTAAGTATTGTATTACTTGTTCTAGTGATTGCTCGCCAGGATTTTGTATAAAATGAAGCAGAATTTCGTGTGCTATCGCTTCCTTTGTAGTTTGTGGGCATTGTAAAGCGTAATTAAATGTCTGTGTAGTAATAACTTCTTCTTTTCTTTTTTTAAGAACAACCCTTAAATCTTCAATCGCCTTTTCACCATCTTTTATTCCAAGAATTATTGAATCCAAATTATTTATCATGCTATCCTCCTTGGTTTGATTGCATTACTCATTAATAAATAATATAATAAATCCTGCTAAAAGTCAAGCAATTAATTAATAAGTTAATATAATCCTCCAAAAGGAGCTCCTTACTTTTTGTTCAGCATGTCCATTGGATCAGACTCTTTAAGCTTGCTGTTTGCTGAATTTATTCATCGCAATAGCTACAATGTGCTATCGAAGTTCTCTGTAATCTTAGTTGGTTCTTCTAGAATATTCAAAATATCAGTTGCACAATAAACCCGATCTCTCTTTCCTTGAGAAGTTTGTGAAACGATGCCTAAATCTTCAAGCTTTACGATTGCTCTTTGGGCTGTTGTAAATACGACACCTAAGTTTTCAACCACTTTCCTTATAGTAAAGTAAGGGTTTAAAGACTACTAACTAAATCATTGTCCCATTCAAATTTTGGTGGCAAGGGGCTTGGTATAAATGCCTGATAACCAGCGAATACTTTGCCTGATGGTGATCCTTTAATATACATTCATTCAACCTAGCACACTATTTTTATAGTATATATTATTTTCAAATAAAGTCAAAAATGAAAATAAGGCTTTATCTTAGAACCTGTTAAGGATCTCGAAAATATGAGGTAAAATAAGCATAGTTAAGAAAGAGGTATATCTATGCAAAAAAGCTATCCAAGCGATATAAGTCAAGAACAATTTGAAAAAATTAGACCAATACTGGAGAGTAGCAGAAAGAAAACAAAACCAAGGAAACTTGATTTGTATGATGTATTTTGTGCAGTGCTATATGTCCTAAAAAGCCCCTGCCAGTGGAGAATGCTGCCAAAAGATTTTCCGAGGTGGGAGAACGTGTATTACTATTTTCAAATGTGGAATAAAAAGAATGGAGCAGAACCAAGCTTGCTGGAAATAGTCTTAAAAAAAATTAGTTGGAGAGGTTCGTATCAGCAATGGTCGGAAAGAGAAAACCAGTTTCTGTATAATTGATGCCCAAAGCGTTAAAAACACAGATACTGCTGAAAAAAAGGGCTATGATGCAGGTAAAAAGATTTCAGGCATAAAGCGTCATATTGCAGTTGATACGCAAGGCTTGCCACACGCAATTCATATAACAACAGCAGAAGCAACTGATCGTAGCAGTGCTGTGGAAATGGTGGGAAAGGCTGAAAAAAACCTCTCTGAAGTTGAAAATATACTGGTTGATGCTGGCTATACAGGAGAAAATTTTGCAACTCAAATAAAAGCTACTATTGGTGCAACTGTTGAGGTAATAAAGCGGAGTGAATTACATTCTTTCGTTGTATTGCCAAAAAGATGGGTTGTTGAGCGATCTTTTGCTTGGTTGGAAAAATGTAGGCGTTTGTGGAAAAATTGCGAGCGGAAACTCAACACTAGCTTACAAATGGTTGTTCTTTCCTTCATTTCTATTCTATTGAGGAGATTTTAAACAGGTTCTTATTTGCGTGCATGAAAATAAGAAACTCTCTTATTATTGATTTTGCTCAAAAACGAAAATAGAAGAAGCTGCTGAACTTTATATATCCTGTTTTTCTGGAGAACTGCTATAAAACTTCTGAGTGAAGTCACTTAATTTTTACACATCTATTGTAGAGTAAGAAGAACCGAATTTGAAACAAAAATGCTAACTGATGCTTGGACTTTACTGACACTTACACTACTTGAAACTATACTTAGTGTAGACAATTTAATCTTTATTTCTCTAGCAATAGATAAGGTACCAAATGCGCTGAGAGAAAGAGTGCGCCTTATGGGCCTTGGATTAGCACTATTAATGCGTTTTGTAATACTATTTTTTACATCATCTATATTGTCAATGCAAAAACCTATATTTCACACTGCATCAGCAAGGGATTTACTTATGATCGCAGGGGGATTATTCCTTATTGTTAAGAGCTCTATGGAGTTACGGGATGACATCTTTGTATGTAAGAAAAATAAAAAGAAAGCAAACGTTAAATCAAAATTTTTTTTAGTTGTGCTACAAATTATATTAATAGATTTAGTTTTTTCGGTTGATTCGATATTAACTGCTATAGCACTAACTTATAACATGGTAATAATTGCTACAGCATTTACATTTTCCATGCTAGCAATGCTGTTTTTATCAAGTTATACCGCCCAGTTAATCAAATCTAACCCAGGGTTAAAAATAATCGCCATTTTATTTATTTTACTTGTCGGTGTGTACCTCATACTTCATGGATTTCATATAGAATTACCAAAAGGATATTTGTATTCTTCATTTATGTTTGCACTGCTTGTGGAAATTATAAGCAAAATAAAGAAAATTAACCGTCATACCGCGATTCATTCGCGGTATCTCTAGATCCAGCTAACAAGCAGCGGGATCTTTTTGATTTACTCCCACTCAATAGTTGCGGGTGGTTTAGAAGTGATATCATAAACAACTCTATTTACTCCGGGAACATTATTAACAATTATACTGCCGACATTGCGTAAAAAATCCCAAAATACTAGCAAGTGTTGATCCTTATCTTCAAATGGAAATGCATCGGCTGTCATACCATCAGATGATGTTACAGCCCTTAAAGCACAAACATATCCATACGTACGACCATCTCCCATAACGCCTACAGTTTTTATTGGTAATAATACAGCAAAAGCTTGCCATATCTTATCGTATAGATCGTAATTTTTCATCGTATTAATATATATTTCATCTACTTCTTGCAATATTTGCACCTTTTCTTTATCGACTTCACTTATAATCCTCACTGCAAGTCCGGGTCCAGGAAATGGATGTTGAAATATTATCTCGTCTGAAAGCCCAATTTCTTTTCCAAGTAGCCTTACCTCATCTTTAAAGAGGTAACGTAAAGGCTCCACTAACTTCAGATTCATCTTTTCTGGCAACCCACCAACATTATGGTGAGACTTAATTGTACTAGTGTTGTCTGAGGCATGCCCTGACTCAACTACATCAGAGTAGATGGTACCTTGCATCAAAAAATCCACATCACCTATTTTTTTTGCTTCTTCTTCAAACACTTCAATAAAAGTGTTACCGATAATTTTTCGCTTTTCTTCTGGATCAGTTATTCCCTTCAACCTACTCAAAAATAAATTTGATTTATCAACGTAATTTATCGGAATCTCTTTCAACATAGCGATGGTTTGGTTCTTGCGTAACAACCCAGTATCGATAAAAATACAGTTCAATTGTTTTCCTATAGCTTTATGTGTGAGAGCCGCTGCAACGCTTGAATCAACCCCACCACTTACTGCAGCGATTACTTTTTTCTCTCCTACTACATTTTTGATTTTTTCCTTTTGCTCCTCAATAAACGACTTCATTGTCCAGTCTCTTTTGCAATTTGCAATATCCAAGAAGTTAGAGAGCAATTTACTGCCATTTGTTGTGGGCTTAACCTCAGGATGGAACTGAGTACAGTAAATCTTCCGCTGTTCGTTGACAATCATTGCAATTGTTTGATTTATCACACCTGATGCGATAACAGTAAATCCCTGTGGTATAGTATCAACACTGTCCGCATGGTTCATTAATACATCCACTTCAGAATTAACATCCCAGGTATCCTTTACAATGGGGGATTCTTTTAGTATCTTGATTTTAGTTCTACCAAACTCCTGTTTGAAACTCTCTTTTACTTTTGCTCCAAAATAATGACAAATGAGTTGCTGTCCATAGCATATTCCAAGTATAGGAACGCTTGTTGCCTCATTAAGTTTTATAATTTCATGTACTACTCTACTTGTTTCAGAACAATCATCATTTACAGATTGTGGTCCTCCAGAGAGAATAAACCCATTGAATTTTGATATTGTTTCAAAACTGATGTTGCTTGGAAATATCTCACAATAAACACCCATTCCTCTTACTTGTCTTGCGATAAGCTGTGTAAACTGTGAACCAAAATCAATAATGGCAATTGCTGACAATTTGCTCCTCCATATTATTTAAAATGATATCTGATAATAAAGAAAATAATGGAGTAAGTAAACCAAGACCTGTTTAAAAGCTTTAACGCGTGGTACAAGTTAGCTATATAGCTAATTTTCCTACACCATACCGCTGCGGCGCTAACTAGTAGCGGAATGACAGCAATCTACGTCATACCGCCGCAGTATCTCGGCCGCTAACAAGTAGCGGGATGACGATTGTCGTTTAGCCATAAATGTTTAAGAAATTTACCAAATGAAAAAAAAGGCAAAAGAAGCCCCGTAGTTGGCTAATTACTTACATTATACTTTCAAGTATGGCGTTTTTTTATTCTAAACGCTTAATAACCGCGACTCAGCTGCTTTTAAATGCAACTAACCTTAGCTATAAATGTTTAAGAAATTTACTAAACAGAAAAAAAGGCAAAAGAAACCCTAGGGTAGCTAGTTATTCACTATCCATTTTTTAAGTTGGCGTTTTTTTTATGTTTTAAACGCTTTATAAGCGCGTTTCAGCTTATGTAGGTAGAAGTTTTATAAAGACATAAGGTGCACATAGTGCAAAAAATTAAACATGAGACGCCAGATACGTGAGTTTTTTTGTCATTTAATCTGTACAGAGAAGATAAATAAATAGCTTCAATTTTATGATAAGAGGGCTGGCGGAGTTTGTCAAGGAAGTTTTTTCGTTTCTATTCCCAATAAAAGTGCGTTATATGGTTATGCAAGAAGTCTATTTACCCATTTGCTTAACTTTCTCTCTACTTTTTCTGAGTAAGGCCGCTATTGGCATGACAGACATTCATCGTAGTCAATATCTGTTTTTTGTTGCAATATTTCACTTTTTTTGAATATGTCATGCGAGACCTTATCGGCTCTCTGCATTGATTGTGATCTGCAGTAATATAAGCTCTTCAATCCTTTTTTCCAAGCAAGCATGTGTATTTTGTGCAAGTAACGTTTATGTACGTTGGCAGGTAAGAACAGATTTACTGATTGAGATTGACAAATATACGAAGTTCTATTACTTGCATGTTCTATAATCCATCTTTGGTCAAGCTCGTACGCTGTTTTAAATGTCAATTTTTCATGCTCACTAAGAAAATCTAAATGCTGAACGGAACCCTCGTTTGTTGAAATTGAAGACCATATTTTATCATTGTCTTGATTTTTTTCTGCTAATAGTTTTTGCAAGAATTTATTTCGCACTACAAATGAGCCTGTAAGTGTCTTTTGTATGAATACGTTTGCTGCGTATGGTTCTATTCCAGGGGAGGTATTACCTGCAATAATGGAGATCGAGGCAGTAGGAGCAATAGCGAGTTTGTGTGTAAACCTTTCCATTAGATCAACTTCTTTGGCATCAGAACATGCTCCCTTTTCTTCTGCTAATTTTTTAGAAACTATATCTGCTTGCTCGCGTAAATACTTAAATATTTTTTTATTCCATTGTTGTGCTGTTACTGATTCAAAAGGAACCATTTTGCTTTGTAAAAATGAGTGAAAGCCCATCACACCAAGACCAATACTGCGTTCTCTGGCTGCAGAATATTTTGCTCGCTGCATTTCATTCGGTGCTTTATTTATGAAATCTTCCAATACATTATCAAGAAAGCGCATTATATCTTCTATGAAGAGTTTATTGTCTTTCCATTCTTCGTAGTACTCAAGGTTTACGGATGATAGACAACACACAGCAGTGCGTGACTTATTCAGGTGATCATAACCTGTGGTTAAAGTTATTTCACTGCATAGATTTGACATCTTGATGTCTAAGTTGAGCTTTTTGTAAGATTCTGGCTTATTGTTATTTGTTGCATCAAGGAAAATAATGTAAGGTTCTCCAGTTTCAACTCTTGCTGTTAATATTTTGATCCATATATCCCGCGCTTTTACAGTTGAAATAACCTTATTGTTGTGAGGGCTTATTAAATTCCATTCTTGATCATTCTCAACAGCCTGCATAAATTTATCTGTTACTATTACAGCATGATGTATATTTAACGCTTTGCGATTTGGGTCACCGCCTGTTGGCTTGCGTAAATCTAGAAACTCTTCTATCTCCGGATGAGATACAGGAAGGTAGACTGCTGAACTTCCTCGCCTTAGGGATCCCTGACTAATTGCAAGCGTTAGAGCATTTTGCACTACAATAAATGGAACAATTCCTGATGTTTTGCCGCTACCCTTTACGCTTTCGCCTATTGAGCGTAAATTTCCCCAATAACTACCTATGCCTCCTCCACGTGCAGCAAGCCAAACATTTTCGTTCCATAGATCAACTATTCCCTGCAAGCTGTCTTCGGTTTCATTAAGAAAGCAAGAGATAGGTAACCCTCTCTTAGTGCCACCATTGCTGAGTATTGGTGTTGAAGGCATGAACCACAAGTTGCTCATGTAGTCATAAAGACGCTGCGCATGTTCTTTATTATCAGAATAGTAATTAGCAATACGTGCAAAGAGGTCTTGATAACTTTCATTTTCTATTAAATACCTGTCTGATAGAACTGCTTTTCCAAAGTCGGTTAATTTGCTGTCCTTTGCGTAATTAATGGTAATGTTATTCATAAAGTTCCTTTTATTCTTTTATTATATATAGGTACTTAAAAGTCATTTTGAGCGATTTTTAAGTTAGGTTTTTCGGATTTTTTTGTTGATGCTGTAATGCAAACAAGATACCGTCAACCTGACTGCCATATATTTTACAGTAACTCATATAACTTATTTGCATATTTATTTCTTTTGTAACATGTTGAACATAACTTTCTGAGTGACGAAAATAGTCTCCTTTGTTTACAAAGTCAATACCTTCACCTTCCTTTCTTCTTATTAAACATACAATAACTCCTTTTTTGCTCGTAGATCTTTTTGCTAATTCCAACTCTTCTTGAAAGTCATGTAGATAATGTAGCACTTCAGCAAAGATAATTACATCATACTGCTGGTTTTTCTCTTGTTTAAGAAACTCTTTCATTTCCATATGTATTAATTCATTGTAAACAGGCTTACCTTTTATAAAGCATCCTCTTGCGATATTTAGCATTCTACTTGAAATGTCAATTCCTGTTATATGGTTTCCAATACTATTTATTTTCAAGAAATGACCACATATTCCAGTTCCACAACCAAGGTCGAGTATATTGAGCTCAGAAGTGGAGTTGTTGAAGATTTTTGTAATTATCATGTGTACAAGTTCATGCCCTCTATATTGTTTGGCAATCAACCAATGCTCAACAAAATATTCACCTGTGTAATCAAAATATTGTCTTATGAGGTTTTTTGGCAATTCTGTAATAGGCGCTGAGTTTGTCATTTTTTTTATATAGTAAGACGCCTCCTCGTGGTCATTATCTAATTTTAGTGCCCTTGTTAAATAATTATAAGCTTTGTTAGTATTCCCTACCGCAAAATGAGACCTTCCGATGTTATACCAGACTATAGGTAAATGGGGGTAAAATATGCTAATTAACCAAAATCGTAACTTTGCATCTGATATGCTACCTTTATAAAAGTGATATAAACCGATTTCAATGTTGGTGTTTAACAGGTTCTTAGATTTTTTAAGAAGCACTGTCATTTCTTTATGAAGAGTATTATATTTATTCACAATGAAGTGTTTTACTTTCTTAATATTTAATACGCCAATGAGCTTAGACATACAATTTAAAGCAACGTTTTTTATAAAAGAGAGATTACTTTTCATACGTTAGAAATACTCCGAATGTTTATTATCATTTTTAGGCAATTGATTTTAACACATTTTATCTTACAAAATATCTTTTTTATTAATTTTTACTGTATATATAAGTTTACCACATATTTCTCAGATTATACTGTTTAGGATTGCTAGTATATTGTTGTTGATAATATAAGTAAATGTTTTGTGCAAAAAGGCGTTGACATATTATTTATTAGGTTATAACATATAAAAGATTAATTTAGTTTTTAGATGTTTGACAAGTTTTATGGTAGAGATTAATTTAATCTCAATTCAATTTTAATAATATTTAACTCTGCATATTCTGCATATAGTCGGATAAATAAATTATTAAGAGCACTTGATGGATGCCTTGGCGTTAAGAGGCGATGAAGGACGTGGCAGGCTGCGATAAGCTGTGGGGAATTGTCAACAAATTTTGATCCGCAGATTTCCGAATGGGGAAACCCAACTAGTTTAGCTAGTTATTACGTACTAAGTATGTAAAGCAAACTTGGTGAACTGAAATATCTAAGTAGCCAAAGGAAAAGAAATCAACCGAGATTCTGTTAGTAGTGACGAGCGAAAGCGGAAAAGGCTAGTGATTTAAGAATAAGAATTAGAATACTCTGGAAATAGTAACCATAGAAGGTGATAGTCCTGTATAAGTAGAAAGTTTTTAAATCCTTGAGTAGAGCGGGGCACGTGAAATCCTGTTTGAATATGGGGGGACCATCCTCCAAGCCTAAATACTCCTTAACGACCGATAGTGAACAAGTACCGTGAGGGAAAGGTGAAAAGAACCCCGGGAGGGGAGTGAAATAGAATCTGAAATCAAGTGCTTACAAACAGTTGGAGCTCTATATCAATTTATTGATATTTAGAGTGACAGCGTACCTTTTGCATAATGGGTCAGCGAGTTAATCTATGAAGCAAGCTTAAGCCGTTAGGTGTAGGCGTAGCGAAAGCAAGTCTGAATAGGGCGTTTTAGTTTTATGGATTAGACCCGAAACCAAGTGATCTAGTCATGACCAGATTGAAGGTGTGGTAAAACACACTGGAGGATCGAACCAGTTAATGTTGCAACATTATTGGATGAGTTGTGATTAGGGGTGAAAGGCCAATCAAACTTGGAAATAGCTGGTTCTCCGCGAAATCTATTTAGGTAGAGCGTTGTATGTATGTTGTTGGGGGTAGAGCACTGGATAGACTAGGGGGATTCACCGTCTTACCAAATCTAACTAAACTCCGAATACCAACAATTAATTATACAGCAGGCACACTACGGGTGCTAAGTCCGTGGTGAAGAGGGAAACAACCCAGATCACTATCTAAGGTCCCAAAATTACAGCTAAGTGGGGAAGGAAGTAGAAAAACCATTACAGCTAGGAGGTTGGCTTGGAAGCAGCCATCCTTTAAAGAAAGCGTAACAGCTCACTTGTCTAAATAAGTTTTTCTGCGCCGAAAATGTACCGGGGCTAAAGCTGTATACCGAAGATGTGAGTGCTTATTGATTTCGATCAATAGGCGCGGTAGCGGAGCGTCCCGTAAGTCTGTGAAGGTGGTTTGTGAAAACTGCTGGAGATATCGGAAGTGAGAATGCTGACATAAGTAGCGTAAAAGAGTGTGAAAAACACTCTCACCAAAAATCTAAGGGTTCCTACGTTAAGTTAATCTGCGTAGGGTTAGTCGGTTCCTAAGGCGAGTCCGTAAAGGAGTAGTCGATGGCAATTAGGTTAATATTCCTAAACCTCTTAAGTGTGACGGGTTTCGTATTTGTATAGATCTTATTGGATTGATCTATGCTTAAAAGAAGCTCCAGGAAATAGCACTTATATTTATGAGGCCGTACCGCAAACCGACACTGGTGGATGAGTAGAGTATACTAAGGTGTTGAAAGAATGATGTTGAAGGAACTCGGCAAATTATACCTGTAACTTCGGAAGAAGGGTAACCTGCTTTTAGGCAACTATGAGTAGGTGGCACAAAATAGGGAGTAGCGACTGTTTACTAAAAACACAGGACTCTGCAAACACGTAAGTGGAAGTATAGGGTCTGACGCCTGCCCGGTGCTGGAAGGTTAATAGGAAGGGTGCAAGCTCCGAATTGAAGCCCCAGTAAACGGCGGCCGTAACACTGACGGTCCTAAGGTAGCGAAATTCCTTGTCGGGTAAGTTCCGACCCGCACGAATGGCGTAACGATTTCTCCACTGTCTCCAACATCACTTCAGCGAAATTGAATTCCCCGTGCAGATGCGGGGTACCCGCGGTTAGACGAAGAGACCCCGTGCACCTTTACTATAGCTTTACATTGCTATTAAAAGTGTGATGTGCAGGATAGGTGGGAGACTTTGAAGTTATGGCGCTAGCTATAATGGAGTCAACCTTGAGATACCACCCTTTACACTTTTGATATCTAACTATGTTTCATTATCTGGAACTAGGACATTGTATGGTGGGTAGTTTGACTGGGGCGGTCGCCTCCTAAAAAGTAACGGAGGCGTGCGAAGGTAAGCTAGAGCTGGTCGGAAATCAGCTTGATAGTATAATGGCATAAGCTTGCCTGACTGCGAGGCTGACAAGCCAAGCAGAGACGAAAGTCGGTCATAGTGATCCGGTGATTCTGTATGGAAGGGTCATCGCTCAACGGATAAAAGGTACGCCGGGGATAACAGGCTGATGGTGTTCGAGCGTTCATAGCGACGACACCGTTTGGCACCTCGATGTCGACTCATCACATCCTGGGGCTGAAGAAGGTCCCAAGGGTTCGGCTGTTCGCCGATTAAAGTGATACGTGAGTTGGGTTTAGAACGTCGTGAGACAGTTCGGTTTCTATCTGCCGTGGGTGAAGGAAATTTGAGAAGGTCTGACTCTAGTACGAGAGGACCGAGATGGATATACCTCTGGTGTACCAGCTGTTATGCCAATAGCATCGCTGGGTGGCTATGTATAGATGGGATAATTGCTGAAAGCATATAAGCAAGAAACCCTCTTCAAAAAGATTTCCCAATTAAGGCCGTGGAAGACTACCACGTTGATAGGCTAGGTGTGGAAGCATGGTAACATGTGAAGCTAACTAGTACTAATAGCCTGATTGATTTATTTGCTTTCTATATGTGTGTATGCAGTGTTAAATATTAAGTTAAAATTGTTAAGTTAGAAATTTTTATTGACTTGGTGGCTATAGCAAAAATGAACCACCCGATCTCATCTCGAACTCGGAAGTGAAACTTTTTAGCGCTGATGGTACTTGAAAAGGGAGAGTAGGTCGCTGCCAAGTTTATAAAAATTTCTTTGTTAATTAGACAGTAGGTATACTTATATTTTAACTTTCTTGTTTTGTTACTATTCTTTAAGTTTTTACTTTAACTACGATATCTTTTTTTTCTTATATGTTCTTGGTCATTTTCTACATTATTTAGCATTGTTCCTACTTCCCCTAATTGATTCCCTTTTGAAGGAGAATTACTGATTTCTGGTAATATTACATTACCTCCCACTTTTTTAAATAATTCTTCTTGTTGGCGAAATGCTGACCTCCAATCTGTTCCTGTTCCTTTAGGAAGAAATAAGAATTGATACATCTGACCAAAGCCTGTGTTATTTACCTCTTTTATATGCTCTACCATTCACCACACCCATTAACTATTTTTAAAAATTTTACCTATATTATCATAAAAAATATAGTTGTAAATACCTTAATTGAGATTTTTTTTTATTTTATCTTTTTTAAGCAAATAGTTAGATCTTTTTGTAAATTTTTATAACTTGCTTGCATAATGTTTCTATGAGTTAGTATTATGTAGTAGTGCCCTATATTACTTATATTTAAAATGCTAATTTTAGCAAGCATTCGTAGTTGCCTTTTTATTTTATTTCTTTTTGCTGCTTTTCCGGTTTTTTTACTGATAGCCAGACCTACTCTAATAGTATGAATGTACTTTTCAGGTTCTCTTTCTTTTATAGCGTACAGTGATATATAAAGCCCACGATAAAAAAGACTGTTGAGTGCTAACTTATTTTTGAAAGCAGAAGAAAAATCTTTTTTTTTATACTTACTATGCGCATAATTTGTTACACCCTAATGAACGGCGCCTATTAAGGATTTTTCTTCCAGCTCTTGTTGCCATACGTGAACGAAATCCGTGTCTGCGCTTTCTTATCAAATTTTTTGGTTGAAATGTTCTCTTCATTGTTTTTATATTAATATAATTATTTATTTTAAATTGTTTTACTTTATTGTCAAATAATGGTGAACTTGTATGACATTTTCGTAGAATAAAATTTGATGCATGGAAGAATGAATTCGGTGATAGTCATACCTGTCTTACTAATCCTTTTATTTTGTTTTAGTAGGTTTCAAGAAGTAAATAAGGTTAAATCTTATCTATATCTTAGTTGTGTATGGATGCTAACTTGGTTGTTAGTATTCTATAATAATTGTTTTGTAACTTTTATTTCTATAGCGTTACTTTTTTTCATGCTTGCTTTTATCTTTAAAAATAAAAGAAATAAGATAATAAAACTTTCGTTATTTGTGGCTTTGGCCATATCATTTTTTATCACTTTATTTATAATGCTGTCTATTTTTATTCAATCCATTAGTTTTTTTAATAAAGTAGCTATTTCAGAATTCTTGTTTTGCTTGAAATGGGGCCACAATGTAGTCACTATCAATGAAGAGAAGATAGGATGTTTTGGTATAGCGCCGCTTTTAGTTGGTACATTACTTATAACTATTATAGCAATGTTAGTTGTCGTTCCGCTTGGTTTATTTTCTGCAATATATATTAGTGAATATGCGAGTGAGAAAGTGCGTTATATTGTTAATACAACTTTGCAAGTTTTGTCTGCTATTCCTACGGTTGTATATGGATATTTCGCGGTTGTGTTTTTGTCTTTCTTTATAAAGCAGGTAGCAAATTTTTTTGGTTTAAGTATACACTCAGAAAGTGCCTTAGTTGCCGGTTTATCGATTGGGATAATGATTCTTCCTTTTATTATTTCTTTACTCGAAGATGCCATAAGATCTGTTCCAAAAAGCTTGCGTTATGGCTTCATGGCACTTGGTGCAACTCCAGCGGAAACTATATGGCATATAACAATACCTTATGCAATGCCTACAATTTTAAGTGCAATTTTATTGTCAATTTCAAGAGTGATAGGTGAAACAATGATTGTGCTAATGGCTGTGGGAATCAACGCAAATTTGACTTTTAACCCTCTTAATTCAGTTACTACCATTACCGTGCAGATCGCTACATTACTTACCGGAGATCAGGATTTCAATAGTGTACAAACTCTTGCTGCTTATGCGCTTAGTTTAGTATTGTTTATTATTACTTGGCTATTAAATGCATTTGCATTGTTTGTAATGAAGCGTAACTAGTAAGCGTTTTAATGTTGCAAAATTTCTATTAATAATATAAAATTTATTTTCTTTAGAAGTTCTTTTATGGAATTATAGTGTTAGGTGATAAAAATAAAGAGATGAATATAGGTAGAGCGATTAAGGTAACTCAAGCAGTTGTTGATATAAAATTTGAAGGTGAATTGCCTAAAATATTTAATGCTTTAAAAAGCAAACTAAAATATAAGGATAAGGAGCTGGTTTTAGAAGTTTCGCAGCATATAGGTGACAATATAGTTCGTTGTATTGCTATGGATAGCACAGATGGCATGTCAAGGGGGGATGAATTTGTTGATACAGGTGCACCAATATCGGTGCCAATTGGGCGTTCAACTTTAGGAAGGATTTTTAATGTTGTTGGAGAGCTTATAGATGAGTGTGGTCCACTGAAGGGAAAGTATAACTTAGAGCCTATACACAGAGCACCTCCAAGTTTTACTGAACAGAGAATACAGGAAGAAGTTTTAGTTACGGGAATAAAAGTTATAGATCTTCTTGCACCTTATCTTAAAGGAGGAAAAATTGGCTTATTTGGTGGAGCCGGTGTTGGTAAAACAGTCCTAATAATGGAATTAATTAATAATATAGCAAAAGCTCATAAAGGATTTTCTGTGTTTGCCGGGGTAGGGGAGAGAACGCGTGAAGGTAACGATCTTTATCACGAGATGATCACTTCAAATGTAATAAATATAAATGAGCATGAAAAATCTCAAGCTGTTTTGGTTTATGGTCAGATGAATGAGCCTCCTGGAGCAAGGGCTAGAGTTGCTTTAACAGCACTTACTATGGCAGAGTATTTTCGTGACCGTGAAAACCAAGATGTTCTATTTTTTGTGGATAATATCTTTAGATTTACACAAGCTGGTTCTGAAATTTCTGCTTTACTTGGAAGAATACCGTCAGCTGTTGGTTATCAGCCAACCCTTGCAACTGATATGGGTGCAATGCAAGAAAGAATAGCTTCAACAACTTCTGGCTCTATTACTTCTGTGCAAGCTATATATGTTCCTGCGGACGATTTGACTGATCCAGCCCCAGCAACTACATTCTCTCACCTTGATGCAACCACAGTGTTGTCAAGGCAAATAGCTGAAATGGGAATATACCCTGCTGTTGATCCACTTGATTCAACTTCTCAGTCTTTATCTGCTGAAATCATTGGTGAAGAACATTATAATGTAGCTTCTGAGGTGAAACGTATATTGCAAACTTATAAATCACTGCAAGATATTATCGCAATACTTGGTATGGATGAGCTATCTGATGAAGATAAAATTATTGTTGATAGGGCTCGTAAGATTCAGAAATTTCTTTCTCAACCTTTTCACGTTGCAGAAATATTTACTGGCATGCCTGGTAAATTTGTTTCACTTTCTGATACTGTTTCCAGTTTTAAAGGGATTGTTGAAGGCAAATATGATCACTTACCAGAGGCTGCTTTTTATATGGTGGGGAATATAGATGAAGCAATAAAAAAGGCTGAATTAATACAAGCTGAAGCTAAATAAAAGTTAAAGATTATGAATACTTTTAAAGTGCAATTTTTCTCTCCTGATGATCAAATTTCATTCAGTGGAGTGGTTTCTCTTTCAGTAACTGGGCTCGAAGGGGAGCTTATGATTTTAGCTCACCATGCTCCTTACTTAATTTATTTATTGCCTGGTATGATTACTGTTAAAATGAGTAACCAAACAGAAAAGAAGGTTGTAATTGATAGTGGCGTATTAGAAGTTGCAAATAATAATTGTAGCATTATAACAAGTCAAATTCAGGTTTTTGATCGTGCAATTCATGATGAGAAATCGTTTAAAAATAAGAGAATTAGTATATATTTAAGTTATCTTGATGAGAAGTTTCTTTCTTAGTTATTTTAGGCAAAAAGTCAATTATCATTCAAGTGGCTATAAGATTTTTGCTCAGGGGGCTCTTTTTTGTCATCCCAGTGTCGGAGTACTTTAGGTGTATGATCCCAGAGTGTGATGGTATGGGACCATACACCTAATCAAATAAAAATTAAAGAAGGAGAGTTGGTTGTAACGGTTGGAGATAACGACTTTGTTTTACCTGGAATTTACGTTGGATAAACTACAAAAAATAACAGGTAAAAATCAACGTAAATTTAAGATAAATCGATTTTATTAGTATTATCAAATCAAAATCTGTTTTTAATTAATCAATAATACTTTTTTACATATTTTCATCCCCTTTCATGGATTTTTTAATTTTATAGATGATATCTAATATTATTAGAAGCATTGTAAAATATCTTATGAGAAAAGTTATAAAATATATTAGCATTATTGGTATTGCATGTTTAGTATTGTTATTTTTTATATCTAATGTGGAAACACGCGTAAAAACACAGGAAGAACAATTATTCCTAGCTGTAGAAGATGGTAATGCACAAGAAGTAAAACTATTACTCAAAAATGGTGCAGACCCAAATTGACCTTACCCAGAAAAAGTAGAGAGAAAGTTAAGACGTTTTTATCATGAGAATAAATTGTGCAGGAATGCAATAGTTAATAGTAGAATGTCTACGTTATTTGTTATAAAAGATTTCTATGTATTCAAATATGGTAGTTCTGGTTTGTTGAGCGAGAAGTATCAATAAGCAGCTCCCTTTTAAGTGAACTTTTCTGCAACAGAGTTATCGTAACAACAGCCCTTATGGCTCATGCTGGAAATGATGTTTTTTGTATTCAATAGAAATTGGTAATTTTGAGAGGTATACTGTGACCCTTGATCGCTATGTAACAGCAGATTTTTATCGGGTTTGCGTTTATCAACGGCCATCAATAAAGAATCTATAACTAATTATCATGTTACTCATTAACCACCATGCGTGAATATAGGTCAATTATTGCCGCCAACAACCTTCTTTAGTTTTTATGTAGGTAATCCCAAACTTTATTTGGCTGATCAGTAGTAAAATTTTGATCCAATGTGTTCGGAGCCACAACTCGGTTGCTTATTTGCTGTTTTTTATTTTTGAACCTTCGTCTAAACTTGGCTTTAATGCCATTTTCTTGCATAACACTTTGTACTGTTTTAATTTTTGCCTAAAGCTTTTAATTCAGCGTGAATTTTAGGGGCTCCATATCTGCATTTAGAAGCTTGATGTATTTTTTGAATATCTGCTAGAAGCCCTTCTTTTGCTAATTCTTTACTGCTTTTTTCCTTAGCAACCCATACCACCAGTACAAAACCCTACATAGTTCCTGTGTTTTATAGCAATTTCTATATAAAAGAATACTTTACTCTTTTTCTTTGCCCAGGGCTTTTTTTAAGATGTCTCTTTCTCTTATTAGCTCTTTTTTTAGATCAAATCTTTCTTTGTCATAAGGAGCCTTTGCCTGGAAATGCGTATGCTCCAGACATTTTTCCATTATATTTTCTTACTTAACATACTGCCATCTATACCTAGATCTTTTGCTATTTTTGTACTTGCTTGACCTGTTTCTTTAACCAGCTTAACAGCTTCTAATTTGAATTCTGCTGTATATTCTCTTCTATTTGTCATATTTTGAAAAAACGTTTTATTTTACTCCAAAAACGTCTTAACTTTCTCTCTACTTTTTCTGGGTAAGGTCAATTTACCGCCGCGGCGCTAACTAGTAGCGGGATGACGGGTTACCAAATTGTAGAAGTTGCTTTAGCTATAAATTCAAGTTTTATCAATGTCTTGTGTTGTTACCCAAATAATGGTTGTGCAAGCGCTTAATTTTTTGATCAAAAAGGAACAAGTTTAGTAAAAAATAATGATATTATTAGTGGAACATAAAACAGTCCCACTGCAGTACTGATTAGAAGCAACAGAGTAGCTTTATCTGGTTGATAATTCAAAATATTAGCAAGTATTATACTGGACCCAGAAACTGGAATAATAGCCAGCAACATCAGTGCTTTATATATGCTCTCATCGTATATACCTATAACATGCTTGTCTAAAAGGACAATTCCTAAAACAAACAGTGGCCAGAATACGTACTTTGCTGTAATAGTGATCAAAGCAAGCTTCCAATCTATTTTAAAGCTTGCAATATTCGCAATGCTCACTCCAAGTAGCACCATTCCTAATGTGACAAATGTACTTCTAATATTCATCATAACATCTGTTAAAAAAGTAGGTATTTGTATATCGTATATACTTAAAAAGAAGCCCAGAACCATCGCATAAAGCGAAGGAAGTTTGAACAACTTTAATATGCATTCTTTTGCGGTATAAATACCATTTGCAGCTATGTAAAATCCTAAGCTGTTTTCAAATAGCGCCATTCCTATATAACAAACAACATATACAGATACTGAATCTTCATCAAATAAAGCCATGGCAATCGGCAGGCCAAAATAACCCATACTTGTGCTGCCCGAGCTAAATGCTAATATGTTTCTTGTGTTATCCTTAAATAAAAAAGAAGAAAGATAATACACTGATAAGGACATAGTGCTACCTATAAACCATATCAAAATCGGCAGAGAAATTACTTTTAAGTTAACTTCTGTATGAGAGACTCCATATAAAATCACTATTGGATTAGCTATATAAAAAAGTATTTGAGATATAGTGTTTCTATCAATTTTAAGATATTTTCCTGCTAAGTAACCAATAAATATTGTAATATAAATAGGTAATATTTTGAGAAAAAGAGTAAGGAACATACTAGCCTATTGTAATATTTTTGATTGATAAAGTGACATTAGATCTTAAGGTGTTGTAAAAGTAAACAAAATTTATTTTCCAATTTATCCAGCTCATAGTTAATTAAATTAGTGCCAAAATTTGTTTTTACATAGGACTTAAGAATGACATTTGTATGATAAAATTATGTTAAGTTTCTGTAAAGCTTCTTGCATATTTTTGAATAATGACATATTTACTAAAAATTAAACTGCTTGTAGTAATTTAGACGGACTGTTGAAAAAGTAAGAGGAAATAAGTAAAGTTAGGACAGAGAGTAAGAGCTTTAACATAGTTGTCATATTTTTCTTTAATTAACCCTAGTGTCCAATTTATCCACCATTCCTTCACATGAGGTGTTTCTAACCATTTTAATAACAGTAAAAAATGTTTTCTTTCAACGCTTTAAATGTGATATTTTTATTCATTAATTAAAAATCTCAAATGTTACTACCATTTCTGTTAATCCTGTCTCTCATTGCCAAGTTCATTGAAATTGACATTTCCGTACCTAGTTTTCCTGATATGGTGCACTATTTTAACGTACCGGAAGGCATAATTCAATTAACTATTGCTTATAATTTCCTAGGCTTTTGCATAGGAGGGTTGTTTTTTGGTCCATTGTCTGAATGCTATGGCAGAAGGAGAATTATGATCATAGGTAACACTTTGTTATTAATCGGCGCTGTTGGTTGTGTTTTTGCACCGTCGATTTTTTGGCTTTTAATCTCTCGCTTTGTTCAGGGCATTGGTGTTAGCACATCTGTAGTTGTGTTTGCAATCGTTGCAGACAGCTACAAAGGCGACGAAGCGGTGAAATTTATTGGAATCATGAATTCTGTTCTTAGAACCTGTTTAAAATCTCCTCAATAGAATAGAAATGAAGGAAAGAACAACCATTTGTAAGCTAGTGTTGAGTTTCCGCTCGCAATTTTTCCACAAACGCCTACATTTTTCCAACCAAGCAAAAGATCGCTCAACAACCCATCTTTTTGGCAATACAACGAAAGAATGTAATTCACTCCGCTTTATTACCTCAACAGTTGCACCAATAGTAGCTTTTATTTGAGTTGCAAAATTTTCTCCTGTATAGCCAGCATCAACCAGTATATTTTCAACTTCAGAGAGGTTTTTTTCAGCCTTTCCCACCATTTCCACAGCACTGCTACGATCAGTTGCTTCTGCTGTTGTTATATGAATTGCGTGTGGCAAGCCTTGCGTATCAACTGCAATATGACGCTTTATGCCTGAAATCTTTTTACCTGCATCATAGCCCTTTTTTTCAGCAGTATCTGTGTTTTTAACGCTTTGGGCATCAATTATACAGAAACTGGTTTTCTCTTTCCGACCATTGCTGATACGAACCTCTCCAACTAATTTTTTTTAAGACTATTTCCAGCAAGCTTGGTTCTGCTCCATTCTTTTTATTCCACATTTGAAAATAGTAATACACGTTCTCCCACCTCGGAAAATCTTTTGGCAGCATTCTCCACTGGCAGGGGCTTTTTAGGACATATAGCACTGCACAAAATACATCATACAAATCAAGTTTCCTTGGTTTTGTTTTCTTTCTGCTACTCTCCAGTATTGGTCTAATTTTTTCAAATTGTTCTTGACTTATATCGCTTGGATAGCTTTTTTGCATAGATATACCTCTTTCTTAACTATGCTTATTTTACCTCATATTTTCGAGATCCTTAACAGGTTCTTACAGTTGTCATGGCAATTGCGCCAGTGTTAGGCAGTTTCATCAATGAAATTGTAGGATGGCGTGGTAATTATGCAACTGTTGCAATACTTTGTTTGATCTCTTGGGTTTTGCTGCTTTTAGCGTTACCAGAAACAAAAAAGAACCGCGATATTTTCAGTTTGAAAAAAAACGATGAAAGATTACAGAAAACTACTATCTAATCCGAGGTTTGTTACGTTGTCTTTGATGTCAAGCCTCTTTTCTGCTGCGTATATGTCATTCATTACTTGTGGACCTTTTCTGTATATGAAGACTTTTGGTTTATCTAGCACTATTTATGCACTACATCAAGGTGCAATAGTTGGGTGCTTCTCACTCATCAGTCTATTTGCTGGCAAAATCTTGCAGAAACTTGGAGCAATAAAGTGTGTAATTTCTGGTACGAGCGTGGGTGCTATTGGGTCTCTATTGCTTGTAATATTCAGTATAATTGTACCCCACTCTTTCTACTTAGTAACACTGTCTATGATTATTTTTTCTATCGGTTGTGCAATTTTCCAGCCAGTGATTTTTAATGCATCAATAAATGTTTTCCCTGAAATTAAAGGCACAGCTTCTTCTGCAGTCTCGTTCATTAGAGCTTTTATCATGGCTATTTTTATCGGCTTAACAAGCTACATTTACAATGGTCAAACAATTAGTGTAGCTGTTCTTGTTTTATCCGCGATAGTACTAGAACTTGTTTTTACTGTCTATCTATTGCGTTTAAAAGATCCTATGTAATTAATAAAGATATTCCATTGTAGGCTGCTAACTTTCCCCTGCCAATCTTTCTGCTTCATTACGTGAGATTAATACCTCAATAAATTCATCTAGTTCGCCTTCTTTTATAATCTGCTCTAGCCGATGTGAAGTTAGATTAATTCTGTGGTCTGTTATTCTTGATTGTGGGAAATTATATGTTCTTATGCGCTCGGAACGATCACCAGAGCCAATCTGACTTTTCCTCATTGTTGACCTTTCCATTTCTTTTTTTTGTCTTTCAATTTCGTATAGCCTTGCCCTCAATACTTTGAGCGCTTTAGCTTTATTTTTATGCTGCGATTTTTCATCTTGCTGTATCACAACTATCCCTGTTGGCAAGTGGGTGACCCTTACTGCGCTGTCAGTTGTATTCACTGATTGCCCTCCAGGACCACTGGATCTATAAACATCTATTCGTAAGTCTTTTTCTTCTATTTTAAAGTCAACTTCTTCTACTTCAGGTAATATCGCAACAGTAGCGGCAGAGGTATGCAACCTTCCTGAAGATTCAGTTTCTGGCACTCTCTGTACTCTGTGCACTCCTGATTCAAATTTCAACCTTGCAAAAACTTCTGTTCCATTAATGAGTGCAGAAGCTTCCTTATATCCACCTATACCTGTATTAGAAATGCTTATTGGCTCGAACTTCCAATTTCTTCTTTCTGCATATTTTTGATACATACGAAATAACATTGCTGCAAATAATGCTGCTTCTTCTCCGCCTGTACCTGCTCTAATTTCTAATATTGCATTTCTTGAGTCATCTTCATCTTTGGGCAATAATGCTAACTTTAATTTTGCTTTTATTTTTGGTAATAATACCTTGTGCTTTTCGAAAAATTCTTCTTTTGCTAACTCTTTTATATCACCTTCGCTGTTTTCATCTTTCATTATTTCTTCTAAGTCTGAAATTTCCTCTTTCAGCGTGTTATATTCATCAATTATCTTGATTATTGGCCTGAGCTCAGAGTATTCCTTTGAAAGGGTAATGAATTCTTTTTGACTTAAATTGGTAGGATTTTCCAAATTCCTCTCTATATCATTAAATTTTTTCTTTAAGTCTTGTAAATTATTTTCCATATCCATATAGCACAGATCTAGCTAAGTAATATATACTGAAATAAAAAATTTCTTATATCAAGCAATAACACTATAATATACCTACTACCTTCTAGTTGAATATAATGGCAAAACAGATAACATCAAACTGCAATTTCATATTTGGAGCTTCGGATATAAAATCATTACCAAATGAGTCGGCTCCAGAGATTGCGTTTGCTGGTAGATCAAATGTAGGAAAATCCAGTCTGATCAACTTACTGATAAACAGCAAAAAAGCTGCCAGAGTTTCCTCTAAACCTGGATGCACTAGACAAATAAATTTTTACTCTATGTACGATGATAAGTTCAGACTTGTTGATCTACCAGGGTATGGCTACTCTCATGCAGGCAAGGAGGAAATTATACAATATTTAAACTTAATTGAGTATTATCTAATTCAAAGAGAAAATCTAAGAAGAGTGTTTGTGTTGATAGATAGCAAGGTAGGATTAAAAGAAATAGACAAAGACTTCATTTATTGGTTAATATATAATAACATTAACTTTAACATTGTGCTAACAAAAATAGATAAAGTAAGTCAAAAAAGCTTAGGTGCTGTTATAGAAGATATTCAAAAATGGATTAATAATGAGAATGTGTCAATTCATCAAATGAGCATCCGTGTTAAGCATAAAATAACCAAGGTAAGAGATGAGTTTTTCAAGTTTACAAGATAAAAAAATGAAGAGTAGTGAATTTTTAAAGGGTGAGGTATCATTTGAACAAAAAGCAGAAATATTACTTGAAGTGCTATCTAACATACCTAGCTTTGTAGGCGAGACTTTTGTCATTAAATGCGGTGGTACAATAATCTTAGATGAAACACTATTTAATACTTTTGTGCATAATGTTGTCTTGTTGAAGCAGCTTGGTATAAATCCGGTAATAATTCATGACGGAGAATATGAAATTAACTCAGTGTTAAAAATGCTGGATATGAACAGTAAGTTTGTGAATGGTATCAGACTTACAGACAAAGACACTATGAAAATCATTGAAATGGCACTGTGTGGTTCAGTTAATAAAAAAATTGTTCAGTATATAAATTCTGCTGGTGGTTCAGCTATTGGATTATGTGGAAAAGATGGTAACTTAATTAAAGCCGAAAAAATAACCGCTACGCTTAGAGAAGATAGATCAAATAATATCGAAAAGATATTAGACATGGGGTTCATCGGTAGACCCACTGAAATCAATCCTGATATATTATTTTTTATTGAAGAATCAGATTTTATACCAGTTATTGCACCAATTGGTCATGGAAAAGATGGGGAAACATATCATATTGATGCCGATAGCACTGCAAGCGCAATCGCAATCGCAGTTTCTGCATCTAAAATGATAATCTTGAGTGACACAGATGAAGAAATAGATAAAATTGGTGGCAGGAAGATATCTGTTAAAAATTTAAATGCATCGATTGATTGTGGGAAAATTAAAGGGGAAAAATTTATTGAAAGGCTTATGGCATACGTTAAAATGGCGGAGGAATGTGCTGGAGTTGTTCACATAGTTGATGGTAGAATACCTAACATTATGCTTGATTTATTTACTGAGAGTAATTCAAGCATATCGATTGTGAGTGATTTATAGCTATACTGCTTGCAACTACACGAATACCAAGAGGGTGTCATTCAAGTAGCTGACACTGGAATGACAACAATCTACGTCATACCGCGATTCATTCGCGGTATCTCTAGATCCCGCTAACAAGTAGCGGGATGACGGTTGTCAGGGTGTCATCCCAGCGCCCTTATGATGTCATCCCAGTGCCCAGACACTGGGATCCAGAAGACTTAATTTCAACCAAGTGGCTGCATAATAAGGACTAGATTCCAGACTGGAATGACATCATAGAGGCACTGGGATGACAAAAAAAGGAGCACTGAACTTGTCAAGGAATTTTATGGCCTAGCGTCACGCGCTGGAATGACATCATTTACATTTATCACTTTTGCAGATACAATTTACATGCTATAATTGAGTCTTCATAGATGGTAAATTGGAGTGCAAAGAAGTAAAATTAAAGTAGAAATAAAAAGATTATCACACGGAGAAGACTTGTCTCTTCCATGTTATGCAACTACGCAGAGTGCTGGCATGGATCTTTATGCTGCATTGAATGATTCTGCTGTTTTAAATCCACTTGAAAGATTACTTGTTCCAACTGGAATTGTGATTGCAATACCAAACGGTTTTGAGGGGCAAATCCGCCCACGTTCTGGTCTTGCTGCAAAACATGGAATCACTGTCTTAAATTCTCCGGGCACTATAGACTCTGATTATCGAGGTGAAGTTAAAATTTGTCTAATTAATCTAAGTAATCAGCCATACGAAATAAAAAGAGGAGATAGAATCGCACAAATCCTTATTTCTCCTGTATCTCAGGTAATTTGGGATGACAGAGAAGAATTCTGCGCAGAAGAAACCGGTCGCAATGCAGGGGGCTTTGGCTCAAGCGGCAGGTAGCTTACGAAAAAGCTTGACTATGACAGTTTTTTTATTTAAGCATATTAATATTTGAGGTCGTTTATGCTAACTTTCAAAAATCACTGTGGTCAATTCCACAAAACAAATACTGCACTTGTTGCACTTACTTCTTTGTATGTCATAGGCGCAGCAGTAGCACTTTCAGCACCATATTGGGTGTCTTCAACTTGCACGCTTGCTCCACTTGCAGCTTTTGCAGCTACACCACTTGGAATCGGTATATTAGCAATTGTTGCTGTTGCGCTGGTTAGTTCAGCAATGTACGCTATCAGCAAAAACAATGAAATATCTGAGTTGAGAGCTCCGAAGATTGTTGTTAATAACGATAGAAAAAACGGTAAAGAAACAGCATTGCTAGTAACAAAAGACACATTTAAGGAAATGGCAAGGAATAACCAAGTTAAAGATGAAGAAGGTAAGGTAGAAAAGGGTAAACATTATATAGCCTTCAGCTTAGAAGGCAAGAACTACCGTATTATTGTTGATATTAATCAGCTTACCAATACGCTAGGCAATACTTTACTCTTCGAGATAGGTTCACTAAAAGAGAAAAACGATGAAGGTAAGTTCGAGGCAGTAAATGAAACAAAGTGGAATAAAACATTAGGTTTAGACAAAGATGGTGCTAAAGGGGTTAACACTTATTTAGGCTCACTTATTGTTGAACAAGTTGCTTCTCAACAACAGACAGTATAGCCAAGTGAAATAAAAGAGGTAGATTAAGTCTGCCTCTTTGTTTTTTTTGATTTTTAGTGTTACGCGCATAACTGCATGGATGTTGCGATTCTCAAGGCAACGTATCTGTTTAGATGCATGGCTAATGCTGAAACAAAAATTCCAGTGTTCCCTTTCTTGTCATCCCAGTGCTTGACACATAACTGTACAAACATTCATTTTTGAAGGTAAATTGCACAACAGATAATGTCATTCCAGTGCTCCCTTTCTTGTCATCCAAGTAGCTGACACTGGGATGGCTTTGTTGCATCACACTTTATGAGATGGTGATTTATGGTAAATTCATGTAACTATCTCAAATTTAGCCATACCAATATCAGTGAATTTATTAAGCAAATAGCATTTAGTTCTTTTTCTCGATTTATCTCAGATTTATTCCTAAAACTAAATCCGAATATTTGCTTTAATCTTGAGAAAAACCCTTCAATATAAGATCTTTTCCCATAATTTACTTCTTTTTTCCATTCTTTCATGCCATCTTCACCGTATAATTTTATTAACCTAATAGCAGCATTCCTGTCAGACATATAATCTATTTCTGGATGTTCTGCCGCATTGTTTATTGGTGGAATTTTTGTCTTTATATCATATTCGTTACACAACTTATAAAACTTGTGCCTATCACATGCTCTATCTGCATATAGTGCTTTTATGGCATGCTGAAAATCAACTTCTTTTAGCAAATCACAAGCTCCATAGTGATCAGAGTAGACACCGTTACTGTATTTTACAGCTATGGCTTTTTTGCTGTTTGTATTCAACATTACATGCAATTTTCTTGTCTGTTCATAGCTGCGATACTTTCTATCTTCGCTATTTTCTTTGCTATGACCAGGAGTGTTGTTGTATATACTAATTCCTGTACTGTCTATAGCAATTTCGATATCTTCCATATTATTTTTATCAATTCTGCAATCATTGATCTTAATATTGAGTTTCTTAAACCTTCTTGATGATTGTGAATAGCTGATAACTTGCAAATTTTTCCCAATTTGCTCAAGGTATCCTGCTATAAACCCAACTGTTTGCCTCAGGCCTATTCTAAATAAACAAGTTATTATGTGCACCAAAATTACAACTTTATCGCTATAAATATTGTTGCCACCTGGTATTTTTGGACCATTCTCGTACCACTTTTCTATGGCTTCGTTGATATAATGAAAAATATTTCCTCTTTTTTCTAGAAATTTGTTATATTCGCTATGGTTACTGACCCTCATTTTTTGTGGCATATTTTTTCTTTCAAGGTTAAATGGCTATTTTATAATGAATTTTGTCAGTAGCCACCAGATTTTTTCAGTTGCTATGCAACAAAGCCATTCCAGTGTCAAGCACTGGGATCTGGTAGACAATGTTCATACAGCAGCTACTCGGATGACACCTTGTGCTTGCTGGCTATAATTGCTAAGGATTTTTATTTAATTTAACTGCATCTTTTGCCTTATCCAATAACCCATTAATAAAACCAATTTCGCTTGGTTTATCAAGTAAATCAGATGCAATGTTAGTATATTCATTAATGACAACTGGAACTGGCGTATCACAATTAGCTAACTCACATATTGCAACACGCAAAATAGATAAGCTTATAAGATTTAACCGTGAAAGGGACCAACTTGGGTGTAAATAAGACTCTATTATTTTATCATATTCTTCACTGCTTTTTATAACCTTATATAACAAGTTTTCTAAGAACTGATGTTCAAATTCTTCACATTCAAATATATCTTTCAACTTATTTATGTAGTCCTTAAGCTCACAATTTTCCAGTTTAAAAGTGCTTTTGTTGTAACCTACGAAAATATTTGAATAAGCAATTTGTACAGCAAGAAATCTTGCCGTGCTTCTTTTTATGCGCCACTTTTTATCTACTGGTTTTTCCTCCATTATTTTAATTTATTGTGTAAATCTATCATACGCAAAACAGTTGAGGCTGCATGGCCACCAACGTTCTTTTTGTTTTTATCAGCTCTAACTAGTGCTTTATCTTTGCTGTCAGCGGTAATTACACCCATACCAAGGGGTATTGCATAATGCATAACAACCTCATTTAAGCCTTCAATTACTCCTTTACAAACATATTGATAATGATCGGTTTCACCGCGAATTACGCACCCAAGAGCTAAATAACCATCATAATTAGTATGCCCACTCTTGACTGCAAAAAGAATTGTAGCTGGTATCTCAAATGTACCAGGAACCTCAACTACATCGTAACTGGCATTACTGCCTTTTAATTTATCAATTGCACCTTCAAGCAAAAGGTTCGCTATTTCAGTATAATAAATCGAATTAACTATTAGTATTCTCGACATTTACTACCACTTTTTTTGTTAAAAACAACTTTATTAATGACTGTTGAATTAGAGTTATAATATTACTAAATATCCAATATATTACCAGGCCGGCAGGAAAAGAAGAAAAAATAAAGACAGAAATGTAAGGTAAAAACTTCATAACATTTACTTGAATATCATCTTTACTGGTTTGATCTTTCTCACTTAGCTTCTGCTGAATTATCATGGTGGCACCGAAAATTATAGGTAAAATGCCTATAGAAATAGGAAAGTTATAATTAAACAACCCAAATAATGTAAAGATGTTCGTTGGGTCAGGAGCTGAAAGATCCTTAATCCATAAAAAAAAAGGAGCATGCCTCATCTCTATAGTAACAAATAATACTTTATATAGAGCAAAAAATACCGGTATTTGTATTAGCATGGGAAAAATGCTCGACATTGGATTTACGTTGTTTCTCTTAAACAATGCAATTGTCTCTTTATGCTGCTTTAAGCTGTCATTTTTATACAACTCTTTTATACGAGTTAATTCAGGCTGCAGGCTTTTTACCTTAAACATCGAAATATATGATCTATTAAATAAGGAAAGCATCAAAAGTTTGATTACTAAAGTCAGCAATAATATTGCTAAGCCAAAATTTTTTAAAACGAAGTTAAAATATTCAAGCAGTAAAAACACTGGTTTAGTTATAAAGTAAAGAACACCAAAATCTACAGCTTTATCAAACAGGGGTATATTGAGAGTGTCCTTATAAGAATCCAGTAAATTCAACTTTTTTGCTCCAGCAAAAAAATAATTCACATTAGAAACGCTTGCACCAGGAAGTATGCTCTTGTAAGGTTTGACAAAATCTACTTGGAATTTATCAGTATTATTAACGTTTGTGTGTTTAATGCTTACATTTATTTTATCAGATTTTTCAGGTATGATGGCTGTGAGCCAGTATTTATCAGCAAAACCAAACCAATTTTTTTCACTCGTGCTTGCTTTTATTAAATGTTTTTTGGAAATATCCTTATATGTCCACTCCTCTAGTTTATTATCAAATGCACCCAGTACTCCTTCATGGGATATCCAATAAGATTCGTTGATATTGTCACGTTTACGGTTAATTTTACCATAAGGAACCAAAACTACATTATCCTTTGTATTATTTTCAACAACTTGCTCAACTTTAAACATGTAATTATCGTCGAGGTTAATTTTCATTCTAAATAAAATGCCATTCTCATTGTCCCAAGATAAATTGACCTCTTTTTGATTAAGTTTATCTGCTCGCCAGACTGCTTTAGAATCTGGAACTTTAATCTTGTTACTCGGATCGAGCCACCCAAATTCTGCAAAATATACATCTTTTGATTCTGCAGGTGACAGTAACACCACTTGTGGAGAAGAAGAACTCGGTTCTAAGTGGTAATTAGTTAAAATTAAGTCATCAAACCTTGCACCTTTCAGAGAAATTGATCCTTTAATCATGTTATTGGTTAAACTAACCCTCTGTTCTCGAGTAGAATTAATAATTTCAGAACGATTTTGGTATATTATAGGAGCAAGGTCGTTAAAAGATTCGATATGTTCAATATTTTCAATCAATGGCTGGTTTTGGTTTGTACTAAAAAAATTATCATAAATAATACGCCAAGACACCATGATTAACATGGAAAGGATAGCTGCCAAAATTAAACTTTTTGCTTCTGACATGAAATTAAATCAAACATATCTTCTTAAAGTGTATACTAAATATTGTACTAAAACAATGAAATTTACTTATTTTTAATAATAACTTTTAACGCTGATCTTTAAAATTTATTTTAATAGCTTCAAATTTTAACAATATGAACGCGGTGAAAAATCTAGTTATTTGGTTGCTAATAATAGCCACTACTGCAATGCTTATTGATTCACAAAGGGACAAACTAAGCGACAGATTTCTCAGTACTTTTTTACCATATAAAGGAAGAATTCAAAATAGCGGTCAGAATAGTGGAAGTATTGAATTTACGAAGTCATATGATGGACACTTTTATATTCAGGCTCAAGTCAATGATCGCAATATAACGTTTTTGCTTGATACTGGAGCAACCGATATTGTTCTATCACAAAAAGACGCATTACATGTTGGTATTAACTTACAAAATGTTCAGGATTTTAAAATATATGAAACTGCGAAAGGTCAAATAAAAGCTGGAGTGGTTCAAATACCTCAAGTTAAAATAGGAAATTTTTTGATTAATGATGTACAGGCAAGCGTTAACACTCATTCTATGTCTCATTCACTACTTGGAATGAGCTTTTTAAGGTATTTTCATTTCACTATAAGAGATAATAAGTTGATATTATACCGCGACTAAACACTTCTACAATCTACTTATCAAAGCTCTGTAGGTCAATATAGGAGCAGAAATAAATATTGCAGAACAAGTGCCAATCAAAATACCAAAAAAAATGATCGAGCTGAAGTCTCTCACTGCATCTGTGCAGATTAATACCAAAGGAAGAGCAGCAAGAAGGGTTGTACCAGAAGTTAATATAGTGCGAAATAATGTAGCGTTGATACTTGCATCTACTACCTCACTCATCCGCCCACTTTTACCACTCCTGCGATACTCTCGAATCCGATCATATATAATTACTGAGTTATTGATTGAATAACCAATGACAGTAAGGAGAGCTGCAACTGATGAAATATTAAACTCAATGCCAGTTAGGCTAATAAAACCAACAGTTAAAATCACGTCATGAATCAGTGCTGTTATTCCACTGAATCCACATTGCCAATTAAATCTAAACCAAACGTAAAAAAATATTCCAACAATCGCGATCAACATGGATAACATTCCTTCAAATATTTGTGTTGAGCTTATTTGTGGGCCAACATAGTCTATTTTACGATAGCTTATTGAGCTCCCCAGCTTTTCTTCTAGTATGCTTTTTATCTTTTTGATTTTATCTTCATCTCCTTCATCTTTAAAACGCATGACTAAATTATCACCCGCTTTTGAACTCTGCACTGTAAAACCATTTTCTTTTAATGCATCGAGAATAGAGTGATTCTCATCTGAAGATTTTATCTCTATCAAAATTCCGCCTGCAAAGTCTATGCCTAAGTTCACTCCACGCAGCACAACAGTGAATATTGAAAAGATGATAAGAATAATGCTAATTAATGCAGTCAAATCCCTATATTTACTAAACTTGATATCGAGGTTGTCTGGAATGAGTCTAAGTGCCATGCTATTTACTTAAACTTGAATTTTATATACTTTTCAAAAAATTCACTAGTTTATTCTGTGATTGTTTGATTATGTCAATTTTTCCATCAGTTAATTCTTGTCTGTCAATTAAGTTCTATCTAGCTTGCATACTACCATTTTGAAGTACATTACAAAAGCGAAATACTGCCAATTTGGCCCATCATTTTATCTCTGCAAGCTTATCCCCCCCTTGCTATGTTAGCAACGCAACCTAAGCTAGGTTCCTTCATAGCAGTGTTAGGTACACTGCCATATCTTTCAAAACTTTCATGCTCTATAGCTTCCTCAACACTTTTTCCTCCTAAAAGACAGTTTTCCCCTAAACTTTTTCCCCTATTTTTTAACTCATTAAGCCTTGCTCTGTTTTCCCCATCAATCTCCACTTTTATTTTATTGCTGCCTTTCTCACTAGGACTTAGATAAATACTTATCTCTCCTACCTCAGTAGTAAAAGACATTTCAATACCACCTTTTGAGACATCCATGTAATTTCTTTTTCCCCCTATTTCTTCTACATTTTCAACTCTTACTATACTTTCTCCAATTTTGAGTATGCCAACTCTTAAATTTAAGTCTTTGGCTTTTTCATTGTTTAGGATTTCTGCAACTTCAACAATACTATCTTGCGAGTACTCTATACAAAAATATCTATTATCCTTGTCTACTCCTAATACATTTTGAGTCTGCTTGCTTTTGTTTACAATACTTTCATATGCTAAACCTTTTAGCTTGCTTTCAATTTCCTTACATTTCTCAGAAAGACCATCATCAAATCCATTACAAGTAACTATCTGCTCAAACTCATTCCCATCGAAAAAATTATGGCGTTTTACTTTCCCACCTTCTAACAATAAATTACTAACAATGCTTTTGATAATGTCCTCTTCGGACACTTCATTTTTTTTGTTACAGTTTTGATCTTCACTTTCTTTGTTACAGTTTTGACCTTTACTTTCTTTGTTACAGTTTTTATCTTTACTTTGATAGGGAAAGTTATCAAATACAAAAGTGTTACTTCTGTTACTTATATGACTACCACTAGTAAGATCTTTTATTTCTTCAATACTGTATTTGTTACAGTTTTGTTACAACAACTACATTTTAAATTTAACATTACTTCTTTTTCTAAGTATTTAGCTACTATGCACTTAATACTTTCTGGAGTATTTTTATATCTTTTTGTTCATTTTGTTCTGTTATACCTCTCACCTCCCCACAGCATTTATCAATCAGATCCTGTTTACTTTGAGTTAACGACATTTTTAGTTTCATAAAAAGTGAGTCTTTTAGAAAAGGATTATCATCTTCTAGGTCCCGATCATTTTCTGAATCCAAATCATCTGTTAACTCCATTGAATCAAGATTACCTGAACTATAGTACGAACCCTTTTTTGAGTCCGAACTATCTTCTGAGTTCCCATCACTATCTGACCAATTGTCAACTTTCGGAAATTCTGAGCTTTTCTGTTCACCTTCAAAAGTCTGATTACTACCACCAGCGCCCTTTGTCAAATTTTCTTTATTTTCACAAGAACCACCTAAAGAATAGCCTTGACCCTCTTCTTGATCTGAAGCACTTAATTTACTATAAGTTGCTTGACTATAACCATTGAAGTTATAACCTAAACCATTACTACCATGCTGTAAAGGATCGCTTTCAAAAGTTTGTGGATTATCACTTTCACCTAACAAACCACCATTTGTTGGATTACATACATTTTCTGTATATTTTTGATTATTTTGTGCTTCTATTTTCCTCTTCTTGTACAACGGTTCAAACTGATCAATTTCAATCGATCGTACTCGTTTCCTTGAAGGAAAGTCCTCTGGAATCTGATCCTCATCGTCAGAATTGTGACCTGAATCACAAATTACATGATCATTGCAGGTAGAATTATGCTCTTGACTAATCAAGGAAAGCTGAATTAGATTGCTAAAAACAATATTATCTAGCTGTACTGAATCAGTACTTTCAAAAATTTGTGGATTATTACTCACGTCTGGCAAATCACCTGATAAACCAGTCTGATGATTATTTTCACCTACCCAACCATCAGTTGGTGTTGGAATGCATATTCCTGTATATCTTTGGCTATCAAGAGAATCATTAGTTAATTGTACTGCTGTATAAGTTGTCCGGTCATCCTCATCATCGGAACTAATACCTGAATCATGGCCATCACCTTCTTCAATCTTTTGAGTTTCTATATCGTGTTCATTTATTTCGCTCGACGAATCATAGTTGGAAGGGTTATACTGTTGATTAGGACGTTTAAAAATTTGACGCCAATCGCTGTAAGGCTCCTAAAATCGAAAGGAGTGCGTATAACTTTTTCCTTGCCTGATACCCCACCATTCATATTGTATAACCATTACCCACTAATCCCTTAGTGAATATCGTAATATATAGGTCTGTCAATAAAAAAATATAACTTTCTTTGGTTCTAACCTTTGCAAATCAGTATCTATAGCTCGGTAATTTCTCATACGTTGCACTCTGGACCTAGGAGCGTTGTTAATAAAATCCACGACAGCTAGACAATCCTTGCTCGTCCACTAAAAGGAAAAGCAGCAAGGAGCGAACCAAAAGCGATAAGAAAGGATCCAAGCCAGATTATAGACATTCCAGGTTTATAGTGCACTTTGGCTGCGATTTTGCTCTTACTCTTATCAATCTCTCCAATTACAACATAAATATCAGAAAGCAAATTGTGGTAGATACTGCTTTCAACATTTTTCTGACCTTCCGCAAGGTAAAATCTATATTCAGGAGTTACTTCACCTAATATCTTATTATTCAGCAAATTCCTGATATCCATTGTACCCCTCACTGCATGGAAATTTTTTTCTTTTATTAGCTCAATATTGCGTAAAGTAACTTTAAATTTATTGACTGTTATGCTATCCCCTATTTTTAAGTAATTTTCTTTTTTCTCCTGCCAACCAACTGAATAAGCTATACCAAGCACTAGAATTGCCACTCCAGCATGAGCAAGCATCATTGCATAGTAGGACTTAGAAACTCTTCTTGCTAATAAAATTGATTCACCAAATGCTACCTTAAATAAACGAATTCTTTTACTGTATGCTTCTAAAACAAAGATTAATAATGCTATGGAGATAGTAATTGATAGCACAATTATTAGCTCCATGTGAAAGATAAACGGCAAAATAGCTGCAGCACTGCAGAATGAAAATCTATATTCACGGAATATTGGCAATAGACTATTTCCCTGCCAACTGCAGTATTGCCCGATCATGGTGAGCACTAGAATAGCTAGTGCAATAGAGTTAAATAAAGAATTGTAATATGGTGCTCCAACTGAAATTAATTCACCGGTTAAATACTCAAGCACTGTAGGGTATAAATTGCCAACGAACACGATGAAAAAGGCAGTGATGAATAATAAATTGTTCATCAGTATCATCGTAAAGCGTGAAAAGAATCTTCTACCCTCTGTCACTTGAGTAGCAAGTTTCTTTCTGGATTCCAGTGTCAAGCATTGGAATGACATCGCAGGCGTGTGATTTTTTCTCGTAAATACTACAAATATTACTAAGCTACTGACTGTAATTACACCAAGTAGAGCTAATATATATAGTCCATATCTTGGGTCATCTGCAAACGTGTGCACTGAGGTAAGTATTCCTGAGCGGACTAGAAATGTTCCAGTCACACTCAATATAAAAGTTGTAAGCGTAAGTAAAATAGCAAAGTTCCTTAAAACATTGAAATTCCGTACCACGAGCAACAAATGTGTCAGCGCTACTGCAATTAGCCACGGCATCAAAGAAACGTTTTCCACTGGATCCCAAAACCAAAATCCACCCCACCCAAGTTCGCGATATGCCCACCAGCTACCCAAGCTGATGCCCAAAGTGAGCAGCGACCAAGAAATAAGTACCCAAGGCCTGACAATTTTAGCCCAAACATTTCCTTCAGTATTTAAAATTAATCCAGCTATAGAGAGCGAAAAAGGAACGCTAAATCCAAGGTACCCCAAATATAATATCGGTGGATGAATAGCAAGGCCTATATCCTGCAATATCGGATTAAAACCCAATCCATCTGTTTCAATGCCTGGCATTTTAGTGAAGGGGCTGGATTCAATTAAAGTGAACAGCAAAAAACAAAAGCAAATCAGCCCATGAGTGATAAGAGATATTTTTTTTAATTTACTACCATTAGTTCGTTCTGGTGTCATTCCAGTGCTTGACACTGGAATCCAGTTTTTATTACACTGCCATTTGATGTACTCATTTGCAATTAAATTGTCTGGATCCCAGTGTCTGGGCACTGGGATGACAGAAGAAGAGACTGGGATGACAGAGGGGGAAACTGGGATGACAGAAGGTATATAAATATCCATTAGTAATAAATACATGACAAGCACTAAGGTCCAAAGCAACATGGACCCTTCTTTGTTTCCCCAAACACCACAAATCTTGTAGATCAAAGGTTTTGTTGTGTGTGAGTGGTAGTATACGTTTTCAAGTGAAAAATCATTTGTAATGTGGCAGTAGATCAAAATAGCCATTGACGCTGATACACAAAAAAATATGGCAGTGGTAATAAACCGACAAGAACTAAGCGGTAAAAACAAATATGTCAAAGACAATAAGCAGGCTAGCAATAGCAATATATTCCCAAGTTCAGGCATAAAAAATTATAGTTTTTATATAAACAATATTACTGATGACAAGTTAGAAGTTAAAGTGTTAATTGATGCTAGCATAATGCTCCCGTAGTTAGCTGTGCTAGTATTAATTAAAAATTAAATATTAAATCTTTATACTTTTATAGATAGCGTTAATATTGAGGTAACATTGTGGGTACAACTAAGATTAGTAAATTTCCATTCAATATAAAAGGTAAAGTGGCAAAACAACATGCCGAACCAATAATCGAAAAAAATCTCTATACTATTTTAGGATTCAAAGATATAGAAGATTTTGAAAATAAGACAAGTAAACTTGTTAATAAAAAAGTTTGGCAATCATTTGTTGACTGCTTTGCAAAAGAAATAGATTATGCAGCAACCGAAGAAGTTGTAAAAAACATCGTTTGTAACATTGCAAAGAGTGATCAAGGTAATGCTTTTACCAAAACTGAACATCTCATATTAAATGAAAAGCAAGATAATAAAAAGAGAGAAAAAGCGATTAGAAAAGCTATTAGTATTTTGAGAAAAATCAATCCAGAAAAAGCCTTTAATGAACTTTCAGTAATAAAAAAACAAGCTGAAGATTTTTTACAAACCGATTTTTGTAAAGCACAGAGTAAATCACTTCAAGGATTTGCTCCCTCTGGTGGACAGCTCTTTGCGGAAACTCTGAAATATATAGAAACACTAGAAAGATTATCCGAAGTAAAAAAAGAAGGGCTAGTTAGAGATTTCTTGTTAAATCATGTTAGTTTATTGAATAAAAAGTATCCTAAATCACAAGGTAAAAGGGAAGATGCTATAACAATACTATCAAGTGATGAGTTGAAGAATTTTTACAATAAAGGTGTAAAAGAAGGAATGTTACAACCAATGGCATCTTACAAAGGATGCAGAAACCTGTATGACAAAATGAACCAGATAAAAAATGAATCCAAAAGTATAATTAAAAGAGAAGAACGGGAAGAAAATTTAAAGAAAATAGATAAGTCGATAATCAGCGCAATTAATGACATAAAAAAACATAGAGAAGCAATCCTTAACTGTAAAGACTTTCAAAATTCTTACATAAAAGAGAAAAAAGAACATCCATTTAGAGGCAACGCATGTCAAAAAATGATTGATATATATCAAGAGAGAATTGTTGGATATCAGGAGAAAATTCGTCAAAACTTAAACCAAATAAAAGCGATATTAAAAAGTGCGCCGCAAGAAATGGATGATGTGGAAGAATTCGAGGAAATAATTGATGATATACATGAAGCAAAGCAGTGTGATGAAATTTTTGATTCAGCTTTAATTTGTTTATCGAACATACAGAATGAGCTAGATATTCAGCTGGAAAATCCTTCAACAGAACTCAGAGCTTCACACATTAACGTTAAAACTGAGCTAACTAGGTTATAAGAACCAAATCTTTAGGATAATGAAAGCACTTTAATTCAAGACAGCTCTTAGTCTGTGTTTTAATTTGGTTGTGTTTTATTAAAAAAACTTTAGATTTATTTTATAATCGATACTCAAATATAATGACTCAAACTTGGGATTTGTTGCAAACAGGGCAAAAGGAAGGCTATAAAATTGCGTATACTAATGCTCGTATTATCGACCCGGAAACTAAACTTGATATAAAAGGTTCATTATTGACTGAAGGGGATAAAATTGTTGACTTTGGTGAATCATTATTTTCAACAAGTGGAGTTGATGAAACAATAGACTGTAAAGGGCTTGTTCTAATGCCAGGCCTTATTGACATTCACGTACATTTTCGTGAACCAGGCCAGGAACATAAAGAAACTATATATACAGGCAGCAAATCTGCAGCTGCGGGGGGAGTTACAACTGTAGTTTGTCAGCCAAACACTGTTCCAGCAATTGATAGCGTTATTTTGGCTAAATATTTGAAATATAGAGCACTTGAAACTTCACATGTAAACGTTGAATTTTACGCTAAAATCACCACTTCGGAAGAACACCTGACTGAAATGGCACTTTTAAAGGAAGCAGGTGCGGTTGGGTTCACCGATGATGGCATGCCAGTTATGAACCCAATGATTATGAGACAGGCGCTGCTTTATTCAAGTATGCTGAATGTTCCTATTGCTCAACATGCAGAAGATTTAAATTTATCTGCTGGTGGCGCAATCAACGAAGGTAAAATTTCTGAAGAATTGGGAGTAAAGGGGATCTTGAGTGCGTCAGAATCGGTTATGGTAAATCGTGATATACTGCTAATGAAGGATATGGAAAATGTGCACTACCATATTCTACATGTCTCTTCAAAAGATTCACTTGATGCTATTAAACGTGCAAAAGATTTGGGATTAAATGTTACGTGCGAAGTAACCCCTCATCACTTCACTTTGACTGAAGATATAGTAAAACAACATGGAGCAATTGCAAAAATGAATCCGCCGCTTCGCACTGAAGAAGATCGTTTAGCTATGGTTGAAGGTTTAAAGACAGGTGTGATTGATTGCATTGCAACTGATCACGCTCCGCATGATCGTAGTTCTAAAGATCTACCACTTGAAAATGCTGCATTTGGTATTGTTGGTCTTGAAACAATGCTGCCCCTTTCACTTGAACTCTATCACAGTGGGCAAATGGGTCTACTTGATGTGCTTGCAAAATTGACATATAAGCCTGCAGATATAATACACATACCACGTGGTCGTATACAAAAAAACCTTGCTGCAGACTTAATTTTAGTTGACCTCAATCATGAATGGGAAATTAAAACTGACAACTTTGCTAGTAAATCAAAGAATTCTCCTTTCGATGGTCGCAAAGTAAAAGGACACGTAGTACGTACTGTTGTGTCCGGCAAAACTATATACTCGCAGAAGAGTTAGTTATCATATCTTATCTATTCCAATTTGTTATCACCAGAATGGGCTAAGTGCACCTAAATTTAAATTAAGAAATCTTACACTGTCTCCGAATAAACACATCCTCTTATCTTTCCCTAATCTGTAAAGTTATTTTGTCTATCAATCTGATTCCAAAACAGCAAAATTATTGTATAATGTTACTTTGAAGTTTTATTTTCAATGCACAAGTTTGCAATACTTTTTTCTATACTGCTTGCAATAGTTGCTTACTACCTAAACAATGAAATCATATTTGAAATAGCAAAGCTATTTAGTGATATCTTTATCAGCTTGCTCAAATTAATAAGCTTACCTCTGGTTTTTTTATCCATAGTTTCCACAATTTCCGGGCTCAAAGACTCAATTGAAATCAAAGTCTTAGTTAAGAAAACACTATTTTATACTCTGCTTACAACTATTATAGCTGCGTTTGTTGCATTATCGTTTTATTTGTTAATAGATCCAGCAAGAAAAAATTTCATAAGTAATACAATAGGGAGTATTAACAGCAATAACCACAGTTATTTTTCATATTTAAAATCACTCATTCCTTCTAATTTTGTGCAAGTTTTTCTTGAAAATAATATGATTGGTAGCATATTAATCGCTTTTTTGATGGGTGGAGCTATTGTTTCACTTTCAAAAGAAAAGCAGGATATATTATATCAAGTATTCTCTGCACTTTTTGATACGCTACTTAAAATTGCTCAAGGGTTATTAAAATTTATTCCGCTTGCTGTTTGGTCTTTTATTACATGTTTTTTGCATGAATTAAAAGGCGGTAGTGAGTTCTACAATCTTTTATGGTATTTTGTTTGCATAATGTCTGCAAATTTTGTGCAGGCATTTCTGATTTTACCGCTATTTATGTGGTATAAAGGCATATCACCAATTCAAACGCTGAAAGGGGTTATGCCAGCACTCACACTTGCGTTTTTTTCTAAATCATCCAGTGCAACATTGCCAACAACTATAGAATGTGTGCAGAACAAGCTAAAGGTGCCAAAGAAATTATCGTCTTTTATTTTACCAATATGCACAACAATTAACATGAATGCATGTGCTGCATTTATACTAATCACTGTAATGTTTGTTGCAGAAATGAACGGATACGTATTTTCCTTAAGCGAAATGTTGATATGGATTTTTTTAGCTACAGGGGCTGCAATTGGTAACGCTGGAGTGCCGATGGGGTGCTATTTTATGGCAACCAGTTATCTCATGTCGATGAATGTTCCTCTGCATATTATGGGACTGATTTTGCCTATTTATACAATCATCGATATGTTTGAAACTGCAATAAATGTGTGGTCTGATGTTTGTATCACTCAGATAATTAATAAAGAATGTAATAGTGAAACTTAAAAAATGATATTAGACGAAAATAACCTAATAATAAAAGAATTTAAAGAAGCAGAAGCAATTTTGCATGGGCATTTTGTTTTATCATCCGGGTTGCATAGTGACACATACATACAGTGTGCGAAGATTTTTGAAAATCCAAGCAGAGCCATGAAAGTTTGCGCATTATTAGCAGATAAAATAAAAAAAGAATTAAATAGCTCCATAGATTTAATATTATCTCCTGCAATTGGTGGAATAATTGTGGGTTATGAGATTGGCAGGCAGCTTGGAATAAAGACAATGTTTTGCGAGCGCGTTAATGGTAAGTTTGAATTACGCCGTGGATTTAAGATCAAAAAGGGTGAGAAAATATTGCTCATTGAAGATGTAATAACCACAGGTAAATCTTCACTTGAAGCAGTGGAATGTGCAGAAGGGGAAGGAGGTAAAGTTGTTGCTGAAGCTTCTTTGATAAAGAGAAATAGTGAAACGAAACTGCCTTTTCCTGTCATATCTTTGATTGAACTGAACATCAAAAACTACAGCGAGGAAGAACTTCCAAGTGAATTAAAACAACTACCCATAACAAAACCTGGGAGTAGGGAATATTTAACAAAGTAATCCTATAATATCTTGGAAACACAGCATTTATACACAGCTTTAGTTATTTACTCCAAGTGTATTTTATGTATACTTATTACTAAATTAATTTTGAAATGATAGAAAATGAACGAATTTAAATCGATCCGAAATATAGCAATAATCGCACACGTTGACCACGGTAAAACTACTTTACTTGATAACATGTTAAAACAAAGTGGCACATTCCGCGAGAATCAAGAAGTTCAAGAACGAGTGATGGATAGTGGTGATCAAGAGCGTGAACGCGGAATTACAATACTTGCAAAATGTACATCAATAATGTGGGGCGATGAAAAGATCAATATTATTGACACGCCAGGGCACGCGGACTTTGGTGGGGAAGTGGAAAGGGTATTGTGCATGGCAGATGGTGTGTTGCTGCTGGTTGACGCTGCAGAAGGTCCCATGCCACAAACAAAATTTGTGCTCTCAAAAGCACTAAAAGCAAATTTGAAGCCAATTGTGATAATCAATAAGGTCGACCGACCAGATAGCAGAATTGATGAAGTATTAAATGAAATATATGAGTTATTTTTTAACCTTGATGCAACCAACGAGCAGCTAGATTTTCCAGTGTTGTATGCTTCAGGTAGAAATGGCTGGTGTGCTAAGGAGCTTTCTGATGAAAGAAAAGATTTAAGCCCATTATTTTCAACGGTTATAGATTATATAAAACCTTCTGTTTATAATCAAAATGCACCTTTTGCTATGTTGGTCACTCTACTTGAGTCTGATAAGTTTCTTGGCAGAATATTGACAGGAAAGGTTTATCAGGGCATTGCAAAAGTCAATTCAGATCTTAAGGTGCTTGACCTCGATGGCAAAGTAATTGAACGAGGAAGATTAACTAAGTTGCTCTCATTTTCTGGCTTGAAACGCATTCCAGTAGAACAAGCTGTGGCGGGAGACATAATTGCAATTGCAGGACTTGAGGAAGCTTCGGTTTCAGATACTATAGCAGCACCAGAAGTTACAACTGCAGTAAGCTCAACTCCAGTTGATCCGCCAACAATGGCGATTACTCTGAGCGTTAATGATTCACCTTTTGCTGGGCAAGAAAGTACAAAGCTTACTTCAACTGCTATAAAGGATCGTTTATATGCGGAAGCAGAAACAAATGTTGCAATTACTGTGACTTTGGCACCAAGCGGTGAAGCATTTGAAGTAGGTGGGCGTGGTGAGTTACAGCTTGGAGTGTTAATTGAAAATATGAGGAGAGAAGGTTTTGAGCTTTCGGTATCACGCCCTCGCGTGTTATTTAAAGAAGAAGGCGGTAAAAAACTTGAACCTATAGAGGAAGTAGTAATTGATGTAGATGATGAATATAGTGGAATCATCATGGAAAAACTCAGCTTCCGTAAAGGTGAAGTAACTGACATGAGACCTTCTGGTAATGGCAGGACAAGATTAACGTTTTTAGTGCCATCAAGAGGATTAATCGGTTATCAAGGAGAGTTTTTAACTGATTCTCGTGGCACAGGCATAATTAACCGTTTATTTCACAGTTATGCTCCACATAGAGGTCCAATTTCTGGAAGGCGCAATGGAGTTTTAATTTCTACAGATAAGGGTGAGGCTGTGGCATATGCAATTTTCAATTTGCAAGACAGGGGAATTATGTTTATTAAGCCACAGGATAAGGTATATTGTGGCATGGTTGTCGGCCAGCATAGCCGTGACAATGATTTGGAGGTAAATGTGTTAAAGGGTAAGCAATTAACAAACGTAAGAGCTTCAGGTAGTGATGAAGCTATAAAGCTCACTCCACCAAAGATAATGACACTGGAGGATATGATAGCGTATATAGATGATGATGAATTGGTGGAAGTAACTCCAAAATCTATACGTTTACGCAAGAAATTCCTTGATCCAAATGAACGTAAGCGTGCAGGAAGGGCAAAGAATAAGGAGTAATCAGAGGTTGAACATTTGCGAAAAATAGTGTATAATTATTTGTCTCCTAATTGTATTTAATTATGGCCTTTTCGAAATTTCTCGATCCAAAAAACAATTTCGCGTTCAAGAGAATATTTGGCACTGAGAAAAATAAAGATATTCTCATTCACTTTCTCAATGATATATTGGGCTTCGCTGGCAAAGATGAAATAGAAGAAATAGAATTTCTCAGCACTATCATGGATGCTGAGATTGCCTCTAAAAAACAAAGTATTGTTGATGTTTTCTGTACTGATTCTGCTGGAACCCAGCTAATTATTGAAATGGTGCGACCTGAAAGTCTTCGGTCATATTGTTTAAAAGGAGAGGAATTCCTTCAGAAAGAAACTAAAAGAGTTCTAAAACTTATTAAACCAGATGTTTTGCCATCTGAGTCTATGCATCAGTGCGAATCGGGTAACCGGTTGGTGCCAAGCGATGCGGACAATGAACCTCCTCTTGAAAAAGAAGATGCTCAATCGTGAAAGGAGCATAAACTACAAGCATCATGTGGTTGGAGAGCTAGGCTTAGTGGTATGGTGAATGTAAGTGAAGCTTCATAAGTATCGTAACGATTAAAGAGCTAAAGATGCTGATAAGCTCCGACCAAAAGGTAATGTGACATTTTTCATTTCTGGATGTACGCAAATCACCGGTATAGAGAAGTCACCTAACCCACTGTTGTATGACAGAAGGAACAGGGTAAGCCTGTATTTCCGCCTATATGGCAAGCAAACCGCAAGGAACGTTGATGAAAATGCAGGTAAAGGATAATGGAGAAAGCGAATGCCATTTTGTAACGAAATGTATAGAATTTGTAACATTAATTCGCGTGAAAACGAGCAGATTTCCATTTGGTCCCTCGTGACAAGAAACTTTGTTAACCACTTGAGGTAGAGAAGCAGATGACCTTACCCACAGAAATGATGAAGAAATTAGGAATATTTTTTACAAAAAGGACAATACTAACAAAAGAACTTTATTCTATTTAAAATATAAAGTTACAATAAATTTTCCTGTCATCTCCAAATAAATTGCATTAACTTAGTATTGTATATTGTTAATAACTTAAATAATACAACCATTTTCAGCAACAAAAACCAAAGGTCTTGAGATACAAGATATTTGTATGGTTACTATGATAGTTCCTTTTTTAAGAAAGTTTTAAATTTCATACCTAACAATAAACAACTTTAGGTTTAAATTTATGAAATCAGTTGTTATATACATCAGCAAATACGAATTTAACTGGTGTTATGGACTTAAATAAATTTACCGAAAAAGCAAAAAGTCTAATTCAAAGTGCTCAAATGAAAGCGTTGGGAGCTGGGCATCAGATTTTTATGCCTGAGCATTTACTAAAAGTGATGCTTGAAGATGAATCAGGTTTAGTTCAGGATTTGATAAACGCTTGTGGTGGAAGTGTGCAAAGTATTTCTGATGCTGTGGATAGCGCAATAAAAAAGTTGCCAGTAATTGAAGGTCCAGGAAGTGGTGGCCTTCAACTTTCAAGAGAAATAGCAAAAGTTTTTGAAGATTCAATTGGTATTGCAAAGAGAAATAAAGATTCATTTGTTGCTGTCGAGCGTTTACTGCAGGGCCTCACTGCACAAAAAGATGATACTGTAGGCAAAATTCTGGCAGAGAATGGTGTGACTCCACAAAAACTGAACTCAGTTGTTGCAGAAATGAGAAAGGGCAGCAGTGCGGACTCGCCAAACAGTGAGGAAAAATTAAACGCGGCAAAGAAATATACAAAAGATGTTACAGAGCTTGCTATGCAAGGAAAGCTTGATCCTGTAATTGGTCGTGATGAAGAGATCAGAAGAACTATGCAGGTATCACTGAGGCGGACAAAAAATAATCCAGTGCTGATCGGTGAACCTGGTGTTGGAAAAACTGCAATAGTTGAGGGGCTTGCAAATAGAATTGTTGCAAACGATGTACCACTTGGTTTGCATGATGCAAAGGTCTTAGCTTTGGATCTTGGTGCATTAATCGCTGGAACAAAGTTTAGAGGAGAATTTGAAGAAAGGTTAAAAGCAGTTATTAATGAGCTTTCGAAAGCGGAGGGAAAAGTTATCTTGTTTATAGATGAGCTTCATACTTTAGTTGGAGCAGGAGCAACAAGTGGTGCAATGGATGCCTCGAATCTGCTGAAGCCTGCTCTTGCGCGTGGAGAAATTCGCTGTATAGGAGCCACAACTTTAGATGAATATCGTCAGCATATAGAAAAAGATCCTGCGCTTGCAAGGCGTTTCCAGCCTGTGTTTATTTCTCAACCAACTGAAACTGATACCATTTCAATACTCAGGGGTTTGAAGGAAAGATATGAGGTGCATCATGGTATAAGAATTACAGACGGTGCAATAATTGCTGCTGCAACGTTGTCCAATAGATATATAACAGATAGGTTTTTACCTGATAAAGCAATTGATTTGATTGATGAAGCAGCAAGTAGGGTGAGAATTGAAATGGATAGCAAGCCTGAAGTTATTGATGAACTTGAGAGAAAGGTTATACAGCTAAAGATTGAAGCAGAGGCTTTAAAAAAAGAAAGTGATGAAAATTCTAAACAGCGTTTAAAAAAGATAAATGAGAAGGTTGAAAACCTAAATAGCAAATTTGCTGACTTGAACAGCAAATGGCAGATGGAAAAGAATAAAATAGCTAGAATACAAGAAACAGCCGAAAAATTAGATAACGCTAGAAAAGAGCTGGAATTGGCTCAGCGGAGTGGAAATTTAGGAAAAGCAGGAGAGCTGATGTATGGTGTGATCCCTCAGCTTGAGAATGAATTAAAAAATCAGGAAAAGGTTACTGATAGTTTCTTAAAGAAAGAAGTGACTGGAGATGATATTGCAAACATTGTTTCAAAGTGGACAGGAATTCCAGTTGATAACATGATGCACAGTGAAAAGGAAAAACTTCTTAACATGGAGAATGAAATAGGAAGAAGAGTAATAGGGCAGAAAGATGCAATAGAAGCGATAAGTAATGCAGTTAGGCGCTCCCGCTCTGGGGTGCAAGATACTAATCGACCTTTTGGTTCATTCTTATTCTTAGGCCCAACCGGGGTTGGTAAAACCGAACTTGCGAAAGCCTTAGCTGAATTTCTGTTTGACGATCAATCAGCGCTTCTGCGTTTTGATATGTCAGAATATATGGAAAAACATTCTGTTTCAAAGCTAATTGGCGCGCCTCCAGGGTATGTTGGCTATGAACAAGGTGGCAGATTAACTGAAGCGGTAAGAAGAAGGCCATATCAGGTTATTCTGTTTGATGAAATCGAGAAAGCAAATCCAGATATATTTAATCTATTGCTGCAAATCTTGGATGAGGGTAGACTCACTGATAGTCATGGTAAATTAATTGATTTTCGCAACACCATACTGATTTTAACTTCTAACCTTGGCGCTGAGATAATGCTAAAAGGGAATGTTGATTCTGTAAGAAATGAAGTGATGCAAATAGTTAAATCAGCATTTCGTCCAGAATTTTTAAACAGGCTGGATGAAATTATTATATTCCACAGTTTAACCAGAGATGACATCTATAAAATTATAGATGTTCAATTTTCTTATTTACAAAAAACACTTGCTAAGCGTAAACTGAGTATAAGTTTGTTGCAGGAAGCTAAAGAACTAATAGCACAAACTGGCTATGACCCTGAATATGGAGCAAGGCCCTTAAAAAGGGTTATACAAGAGTGTATTCAAAATAATTTAGCTAAATTAGTTTTATCAGGGGAAGTAGTAGAAAATGATGAGCTAATAGTGTACGCTCTTGATAATGAAATCTTAGTTAAAAAGGTTTAAGTTCACTGTGTATTTTTGTTAAAAAAAATGTGTATAGATCATAATGTTGACACTGAGTCTTTATTTAAGTTAGCTGATCAAGAAAATCAGCAAGATAAAGAAAAAATTAAAAAATTTATTAAGTATTTTTATAGTTTTGTTTATAAAAGCGACCTAAAAGCCAATGATAAGTTTTTGCTATATATTGTAAACGATGCTTACAATTTTGTTTCTCAAAAAGAGAAAGATGAAAGTAAGTTAGTAGTAAGCAATATAGATGATATACCAGGAATAGAAGGCGATTTTACCACGATTAAGATAACAAACGATGATATGCCATTTTTGGTTGACTCCGTTATTGCAACTATTAAGTCGCACGATTTAACCATATGCTATTACAGCAACAGCATAATTAACATTAAAAGAAAAGATGGCCTAATAGACGAGATTTACTCTTTGGAAGAAAGCAATGGAGTCAAAGAGTCAGTCATATATGTAATTATCAAAGGTATAAGTGACAGCTTTGTTGATACATTAAAAGAATCTCTACAGAAAACGCTGAAAGCGGTTAATTGCGTTGTGAAAGATTGGCACTTAATGCTCAAGAAACTTGATGAGGCAAGTCTTTCTGTCATCCCAGCTGGGATCCAGGAAAAGGACACGTGGATTCCAGTGTCACGCACTGGAATGACACCAGACCGAAATCAAGAGCAAAAAGATTTTCTAGTTTGGTTAAAGAATAATAACTTCGTATTTCTAGGTTATCAAGAATATATTGCTGGTAAAGATGAAAAACTCGTCTGTGACAGCAAAAAGGACCTTGGCCTGATGAGAGTAGGTCAAAGTACGTTGATTCCTTCTGCAAACCTTGATTCCCTATACATATTGAGATCAGATCTAATCTCAATAGTCCATCGGCGTACATACATGAATTGTATAGGAGTAAAAGAATTTGATGACCAGGGTAATGTGGTAAAGGAACGGCGTTTTTTCGGGCTATTTACTTCTGTAGCGGAGGTCCAAGATATTAGAACTATTCCAATAATAAGAGATAAAGTTAAAGTTATAGAAAAAAATGCAGGGTTTGTAACCGGGGGCCACAATAACAAAGCTCTAATTTATATTTTACAAGTATTCTCATGTGATGAATTGTTCCAGTCTAATGAGGAAGAATTATTTCAAATTTGTACTTCTATTATGTCCCTTGCAATAAGACCAAGAGTCAAGTTATGCTTAAGAAGTAAGGGAGCGTTTACTAGTTGTATAGTGCTGATACCGATGCGTTATGCTAGCTCCAGGCTAATGCTCAAGATAAGCAATATATTGAAGGATGAGATAAATGCAGAAAGTTCAGATATTTATAACCACCACATTATAAACGAATATGACTTAATGAAATTGCACGTGGTGCTAAAGGCTAAAAACGCTAGTGTTCCTGATGATAAAGTTTTGCGTATCGAAAACAAATTAAGGAACATTACGGAAAAATGGGAAGATCGTTTTATAGACAATTTATATAATACTTTTAGCACTGTTGAGGATATATTCATCCGTTATTGCAAGGCATTTCCAATAAGCTATCAAGAGAGTTTCGAACCTCATGACGCATATTACGATATGAAAAAATTGGAGATAGTGAGGAAAAAAAGAGTTAGCGAGGTCGATTTAAGACTTACTCGTGACAATCTTAATTATCAATTAAAGGTTTACACTTCGAGCAATGGAGGTCTTGAATTATCGAAGATATTAAGAATTACTAAGAATTTGGGAGCTAAGATTCTATCTCATAATGGCTATTACATAGAAATTAACGGCGGAATATGGATACACCATTTTGTGTTGTCAAGAGTCGATGAATTAATAGACAACATTACTCTAAAAGAGCAATTTGAAATAACACTTGCGAAAGTGTTTAGCAAGGAAATTAAAAATGACTATTTCAATAGTTTGATCATTATTGCTGGGCTCAAGTGGAAAGAAGTGCTTCTGGTTAGAGCGTTAAGTGCTTACCTAAAGCAGACGTCATTTAACTACAATCCAGAATATATCCAAAAGGTAGTCTCAGAGCATCCAAAAATAGTAAAGTATTTGATACAACTATTTCATGCAAGATTTGATCCTAACATAGACATTGATAGAGCAGAAACTACGGACATTGTCAGAGAAAAAATTGAGGAACTTCTAAAAGAGATCAGCAATGTTTCACATGATTACGTTTTGCGCTCGATATTTAACTTGATAATGGCTATTTTAAGGACCAGTTATTATCAAGACGATAAACCATATTTATCTACAAAATTTGACTCAAGTAAAATAAATGGTTTACCTGATCCTCGTCCGTATCGTGAATTGTATATTTATTCAAACCTTTTTGAGGGAATACATCTAAGAGGAGGGAAATTAGCCCGTGGTGGCTTAAGGTGGTCGGATAGGACGGAAGATTTTCGCACTGAAGTTTTGGGGCTCATGAAAGCTCAGATGACAAAAAATGCGGTTATTGTCCCTGTTGGTGCAAAGGGTGGGTTTGTAATAAAGCAAGCTTATAAAGATAAGAATATTTTAAGAGAGAAAAGTGTTGAGTGCTATAAGAGTTTTATCAGAGGAATGCTTGATATTACTGATAACGTGGTTGATGGTAAAATAATTCCACCAGAGAATGTGATTAGGTATGATGAAGATGATCCATATCTCGTGGTTGCTGCTGATAAAGGAACTGCTTCATTTTCTGATTATGCCAACCAGATAGCCTCTGAATATAACTTTTGGCTTGGCGATGCATTTGCATCTGGTGGATCAGTAGGTTACGACCATAAGAAAATGGGTATTACAGCAAGAGGTGCATGGATTGCAGCACAAAGGCATTTTTGGAAAATGAATAAGGATATTTACCAGGATGCAACTGTTATTGGAATTGGAGATATGGCTGGCGATCTATTTGGAAACGGTATGCTGCTTTCAAAAAATATACATTTAATCGGCGCATTTAACCATATGCATATTTTTGTTGACCCAAATCCTGATGCAGAAAAGAGTTTCACAGAACGTAAACGTCTCTTTAAGTTACCATTTTCAACCTGGATGGATTATAACAAAGATTTGATCTCTCAGGGTGGCGGGGTATTTGAGCGTAGCAGCAAGCAAGTAAATCTTTCTCAAGAAATGAAAAAATGCTTTGATATAACAGAAGATATGCTACCTCCAAGTGATTTGATTAGATATCTGTTGAAAGCAAAAGTGGACTTCATATGGAATGGAGGAATTGGCACGTTTGTTAAGGCAAAGAGTGAAAATCATAGCATGGTCGGTGACAAAGCAAACGATGAGCTGAGAGTAAATGGTAAGGATATTAGAGCTTCTATGTTTATAGAGGGTGGAAATCTTGGTTGTACACAGCTTGGAAGAATAGAATATGCTGAAAGAGGTGGATATATCAATGCAGATTTTGTTGATAATTCAGCCGGAGTGATATGTTCAGACCTTGAAGTTAACATTAAGATTGCATTTGTTTCAGCTATGAAAGCAGGGGGTATTTCTTTAGAAAAAAGGAATGAAATACTGGCAAGTATGGTGGATGAAGTTGCATCCAAAGTGCTTGAGAACCACAACAAAATTGAAACAAAAGCATTACTTCTTGAGTGTTTGCAAGCTAAAGAGAGATTGGAGCAGCACCACAGGTTACTGCTCAGTTTAGAAAAATCTGGGCTGTTAAACCGAAGCGTAGAATTTCTTCCAACTGAAGAAGAGATAGCAAGGATGTTAACTGGTGCAGAAGGTTTCAGTTCTCCTCAGCTCTCTGTTCTAATGTCTTATGCTAGAACAGCAATAAAAAATGAAATTATACATTCCGATCTGTCTGAAAAAGATCTTATATCTCATGACTACTTGCTAGGTTATTTTCCTAAAAAGATGGTAACAAAGTTTAAGGATTTCATATTAAAACACCAACTTCGTAGAGAAATTATCTCTACTTGCATTGCAAATGATGTAGTGAATAGAATGGGCTGTATATTCATCAATAATTTGGCTGAGAACACTGGAATTAAGATACAAGAAGCGGTTAACATATATATTGTTGTTAACCACCTGTATGATTTAAACAGCCTGTGGCAGAAAATTGATGAATTGGATGGAAAAATTGATGTTAACTCATACTTACAAATAGTGAGGAACGTGCAGAAATTTATTGGCAGAGTATCGTTTTGGTTAGTAAAAAATCTTAGCTTTGTAGAATTGGATGATGTTACAAAATTTAAAGATGCAATTGAAACTTTAGGCCATGATGTTTTAGATGAACACCTGTTAAAGGTCTATAATCATGGATACACTTCTTTAGTGGAACTTAATATAGATAAAGATCTAGCAAAAAAAATTGCTGACCTGTGCGTTCTTACTTATGCACTGGATATTATATCTGTTGCTGAACAGACATCTTTGTCCATTCTTGATGCTGGTAAAATATACTTTGAGTTAAAGTCGCTGTTAAGATTCGATCTGATTAGAACAATTGCCATCAAGATGAAAAGCCGCTCTTCTTATTGGGATCGCAGCTTAGTTAATGATTTATTGGACGATTTAAGCAATTACCATCACAAGCTAACTGTTAAAGTCATAAAAGCTACTGATAACCCCGAAGATAAGGTTCAAACCTGGGCTTGTAATGATAAGGACTACATAGAACGTTATAATAGTTTTTTAGATGAGATGGTTGCTTCTAAACTTGATTTAAGCAAATTAATATTTATAATCAGAAGGATTAAAGTACTTGCTTCATAGGAAAATGTTCAATATAGGTCTTTCAGAAATTTTAGTTGTAGCTTTAGTGAGCATAATTGTTCTTGATAAAAATAAGGTACCTGTATTTATTGATTTTATTAAGACTATATATAGGTATTTTATAATTGTAAAGTTAAAAGCTAGGAGGTTATTGAAGGATGCCGGAATTGAAGACTTATATAAAGAATGTAATGCTGAGAAAGTAAATTACATAATTGGTAAAAATGGTAAGCTTTATCCTACTTATGATATAGATAATACATCTAAAGATAATGACAGCAAAGATTCTGGTAGTAGATGATGTACTATCTAATGTCAAGCTTTTAGAAGCTCGACTAAAAGCAGAGTACTATACGGTTATCGTAGCTCATGATGGTGAAGAAGCTATAGATTTAGTAGCAAAGCAGCAGCCTGATATTATATTACTTGATATCATGATGCCAAAGATGAATGGCTTTGAAGTTTGTAAGGAGCTAAAAAATGATCCCTTGACAACCCATATTCCAATAATTATGGTAACTGCGCTGCATGATACTCATGATAGAGTGCAAGGTATTAATGCTGGCGCGGATGATTTTCTGACTAAACCAATAAACGAAACTGCTTTATCTGCACGAATTAAGTCTCTCACACGCTTAAAGATGATTATCGATGAATTGCGTTTGAGAGGAGAAACTAACGCTGAGATTGGTGGAGTCGCAGGAAACAGTATTATGGATTATTCCAATCAGATTTTTGATGCTAACATACTTGTTATAGATGAGGATGTTCATCAAGTAGAGCAGATATATAATATATTAAAGCAACGCTTTAGGTCAATTAAAATACTGAGTGATCCAATGGAAGCATTGAAGGTTGGTATTGAGAATGGTTACGACCTGATCATTTCTGATATGCAATTTTCAAAAACTGACGGCTTGCGTTTGTGTTCTGAGTTTCGTAGTAAGGTGGAAACACGTTATACACCAATTCTGATTCTTTCTGAGGATTATGATAAAAACAATTTAGTAAAAGCACTTGATGTAGGTGCTAATGATTATTTAACAGTACCTTTGGATGAGGGTGAGCTAATAGCAAGGGTTAATTCGCAAGTAAAACGCAAAAGATATCAAGATGCCTTGAGAATGAATTTATTTAATAATGCGGAAATGTCTATAAAGGACCCATTAACTAACTGTTATAATAGAAGATATTTTGATGCACACTTAAGAAACATTGTTAAGGACTCTGTGGAAAAGGATAGAAGGTTGTCTCTTATGATACTTGATATAGACTATTTTAAGATAGTGAATGACAGTTTTGGGCATAGTGCTGGAGATGAACTTTTAAAGCAAATACAGAAAAGAATTTCTGAAAATATCAGAGTGACAGATTTACTAGCTAGGTTTGGTGGTGAGGAGTTTGTTGTTGTAATGCCAGATACCAATGTATCAGATGCGTATACTATTGCGGAGAGAATACGAAAAATTATTGCTAAAAAACCTTTTATACTTGCGGATAAAAATACAACCCACGATGTAACTGTGAGCATTGGAATTGCAGAAATGCAAGAATCTGACCTTGACAATATTAAAGAATTTATAGTACGTGCCGACAAATATTTATATAAAGCAAAAAACAGTGGTAGAAATAGAGTGGTTACTGGCTATAGCTAAAGTGGCTTAAGTTTGCCGACAACCGTCATTCCGCTACTAGTTAGCGGAATCTATGCTGAGATACCGCGAATGAATCGCGGTATGACGGTTCGCGGCAGCATGACGATAAGGTTTATACCTTGTCATTCCAGTGCTTGACACTGGAATCCAGTTTTCCATATAATCTCATCGAAAACGTTGTAACCACTTTCCATGCTAGTTTGCTTGTTCACAAGCAAACTTTTCTGGATCCCAGTGTCTGGGCACTGGGATGACATCATAGGGGCGCTGGGATGACACCCTGACAACCGTCGTCCCGCTGCTTGTTAGCTGGATCTATGCTAAGAGATACCGTGAATAAATCACGGTATGACGGTTCGCGGTGGCATGACGATAAGTTCGTCATCCCGCTACTTGTTAGCTGGATCTATGCTAAGAGATACCGCGAATGAATCGCGGTATGACGTAGGACTGCTAAAATTAAAGCGACAACATGAGGTTTCTCAGCTCTGGAAATTTCACGTTTAACTGCAAAAATAGATACTTATTTAAAAAATATCCTGTGACTTTCAGTCCTAACTGAAATTCTTGGAATGAGTAGCTGTTTTGTAGGTTATTATTGTATACATCATGTAACATTTGTGGAAAAGGTAGGAGTTTATCTGCATAATAATCTCCTACTTTTTTTGACACTGCTCTACCAGTTTTTGGAGAAATAAATTGTAAATTTTCCTTAACACCTGTTACAGCGCATTTGGATAAGTCTAACTTGAATCCCAATTGCGTAAGAAGCAGAAGCTCTAAGTTAAGATAATGGCTTTGCCAAGACTGATTGTTGTGTTTAATTACATCGATGAAATATCGAAAATTGTCATACAGCATGGCACAGGGTTCACTTTCTGGAAGCACTTTTTCTAAAATAGAGGAGAAAGAAACAATAGTAATGCTTTTTAACCTATCTTGAAAGAAATGATGGAATGGAGATTCGATTAATTCGCACTTAAAAAAACCTAGATTTTCAGGTAACTTAGCACTCCATTCTGCATGTAATAGATTACTTATCTGAAACTTATAATTGCTATTGTTTGTTAGCTTAGTTAATCCCCTGCGCTTTCCATGATTTTTTGTAAACAGAGAAAGAATTAAGTTTTTATCGCCGTATTTTTTAGCAGCTATAATGATGCCTTCATCTTTCCATCTCATTTAGAGTGTATTGACCGTATGATATATAGGATAGTGCACCTAGAGCGTGTAATCCATAAAAATCACTTACTCCGTTACTGTTTGCTTCCAAAGTTTCAAGGCTATGAGAGAGTAAGTTATTGGCTGCCACTCTTCTTCCTGAGCCTGATGCATTTCATACTGAGCTTTTGGTTTGCTAAATAATTGTTTGAATGATTTTAGTAACATTACTTTTCCTCGTCTGAAATTTTGGATAATTCAGCTTCTAATTCTTCTATCGTCGGTAAAGCTGTTTTTATGTTCTCTGGTAGATTTTCAGTTATTCGATATTCTGCTAGCCCTATTGGCTTGTTCATGTCTCGGAGTGTATATTTAGCAAGTACATCGTCTTTAGATTTACATAAGATTAACCCTATAGAAGGTTGATCTGTCGAGTGCTTCAGTAAATCATCAACTGCAGAAAGATAAAAATTCATTTTACCAGCATATTCCGGCTTAAAATCCTTATCTTTTAGTTCAATCACTACGAAGCAACGTAACTTTAAATGATAGAATAATAAATCAATATAAAAGTCTTTATTACCAACATCTAAATGAAATTGTCTACCAACAAATGCAAATCCTTCACCGAGTTCTAACAGAAATTTTTCCATATGCCCTACGAGTCCTTTTTCTACTTCTCTTTCATGAGCATCCTTACCTATACTTAAAAAATCAAAAATATACGGATCTTTTAATGTGTAATGTGCTAGATCGGATTGTGGAGATGGTAATTTTTCTTTAAAATTAGTTATTGCTTTTCCTTGACGTTTATGTAGTCCAAGTTCTATCTGCATCACCATAATGTTACGTGACCAGCCATGTTCAATAGCTTTTTTTACATAAAATAATCTTATTTCATGACTTTCTATTTTTTCCAAAAGAGTGATATTGTGATACCAAGTTAATTGTGCAAGAGGCTCCTGCACAAATTCAACATCAGGATATTCTTCGGCAAACTTACGCATATACTTCAGATTTCTCATGCTAAAGCCTTTCATTTCTGGAAATGTACTTCTCAAATCCTTACTTAATTGATCAATTACCTTAGCTCCCCAGGTATGTTCTTTTTGGCGTTTTAGGATCTCTGTACCAATATGGTGGTAAAGCAAAATAAGCTTACTATTTACTGCAAGTGCTGCTTTATAACGGTTTGTTGCAATATGATCCTTCAATTGCTCTAAAAATTCTGTATATTCTTTTGCTATAATTTTTGTCATACGGTTCCTTTTAATCCATCATACAATTCCTTTGTCTGTCGAGAAGACAATCTTCCGCTTGCCTTCAGCTTTGAAGGGATTCCTTATTGACTTCAAACTCGTCCATCAACTAAAATATATTGACTTTACGTGCAATATTAGCTTTAAACCAGTAAAACAAGCTGCTTAACATATGCGTTTTTTCTATTCGAATTATATTCTTTTTTTGTCTTTATGTTGTTTTTTGCTTTTTTCGTTATCTTCAACAAAAGCCCAAACGAATGATACGTTAGCTGTTCCTATACCACAAAGGAAAAAAGAAATAGTTGAGCACACTGTTGTAGCACAACCGAGGCAAATTATCGAAATGCAAGAAGAAGTCATTATTAACGAGGGTAAAGAATTCATTCCAATTCCAAAAAGAAAAAAAAGTGTAGAGAAAAAACTAAGAAGGGATGTTAGAGGGGCAAAAAATGAAATAGGAAACGAAAAAAGCGTTGAGAGCAAAAAGGATGAATTAGTTGTAACAGAAATTATTAACTCTATAAGAGACAAGCTCACAAAATGCTGGAGCATTCCTGAAAGCATAGCTTACAAAGAAAATTTTAATATAAAAATTAACTTATTGTTATCCAGTCAAGGCGAGATAATTATGGCGGATGTAGCAGACAGTGATTCCTATCGAAATAATCCACTTTTCAGGTCGATAGCAGATAATGCAATGCGTGCAGTATATAAATGTAGCCCATTGACCGGCTTGCCTACTCAGCACCACCACATTTGGCGTGAAGTAACACTAGATTTTATTCTATAGCTAAAGTAATTCTATAATTTAATAAGCCCACTGTATCCGTTCAGGATAGCAGCAAGGTAGTATAACCATAGAGTAAAAGTGAGTTTACAACAAATGGTGTCATCCCAGTGCTTGACACTGGGATGGCTTTGTTGCATCGCTACTTATGAAAGGCTAACTATAGTTAGGATTATAAGCAACCTATTGAAAATCTTGTTTTTTTGCAATCAATCTGATCAAATTTAAGAATAGTAATTTGTTATTTATATTAATAAATTTAATTCTATTGAAAATAGCTAAAGCATTGAAATTCTTGAATTTTAGCCGGATTGGTAAATGGTAGTGAAATTTCTTTTACTCAAATTTAGGTATTCATTGACCGTTCTTGTTATAAATACCAGAATAATAAGCTACTGATATTCCCTATCTTTTTTATCTTTAATCCATCATAGCTAGCGATGCAACAAAGCCCACTGGGATCCAGTTTTCTTTACAAATTCACCAAAAGTGCTTCATTCTATAACGCAAAACCCATACTTACCAAACCCAATGCATTACTTGCAATTAAGTTTCCTGGATCCAAGTAGTCTGGGCACTGCCGTCATAAAGGAACTAGTGTCAGCTACTTTCATGACACCCTTCTGGTAGGCCCAAATCGCAATGTTCGTACAGTTATGGAATGAACCGCGGTATGACGTAGGAAGATCTGAGCAAACTTTCAATCAGAAACAGCCAAAGATCTCTCTAAGATGTCAGTTTCTTTTGTATCTTCAACTTTACCGTCCTGGTCGAATGAAATTTGCAGAGACTTACTACTATACTTCCTTTTTCCTAAAAAATTGGCTTGTTTAATTTTATATGAGACATAGTACCAAACATTGTCATCGAACTTTGATACTAATGTTGGTGATCCTAAAGTGTGAACCACTTTTTCTTTATCGTCACCTACTTTTATCTTGCTCCACAATTCAACACTAATGCCAGGAGCTCCGTGATTGTGAATAGTGTGAGTGCAGCTCACTGTAAATAATAAAATAAAAGATATTAATACTCGCATTTCTGTTGATAAATTACTTGAAGCTATAATACACTAATAAATTATCTGCCGTCAAATTTCAAAAAAGTTAAATTGACTGATTCTCAATATCACTTAATATAATATTTACTTTAGAAAATAATAGGTGTCTTATGTCATTGTTAGAAGCAGATCCAATATACAAACCTTTTAATTACCCTTGGGCGTATGATGCGTGGCTGCAGCAACAAAGAATCCATTGGATACCTGAAGAAGTTCCGCTCGCTGATGACGTGAAGGATTGGAAAGCTAAACTTTCAAGTGTAGAAAAAAATCTACTAACCCAGATCTTTAGATTTTTTACTCAGGCAGACATTGAAGTAAATAACTGCTACATGAGGCATTATTCAAATATATTTAAGCCAACAGAAATATGCATGATGCTTGCAAGCTTTTCCAATATGGAAACCATACACATTGCAGCTTATTCTTATCTTTTAGACACAATTGGCATGCCAGAAAGTGAGTATCAAGCATTTTTAAAGTATGATGCTATGAGAAAGAAATATGAATATATGTTGGAATTCGAGGAAAGCAAAAAACACGATAAAAAACATGTAGCTAAAACTCTAGCAGTGTTTGGTGCATTCACTGAAGGGTTGCAGTTATTTGCATCATTTGCAATTTTGCTCAATTTCCAACGTTTTGGAAAAATGAAAGGAATGGGGCAGATAATCGCCTGGTCAGCCCGTGATGAAACTTTGCACACCAATTCAATTATCATGTTATTTAATACATTTATTAAAGAGAATAATGAAATTTGGGACAACGAGTTTAAAGAGGAATTATATTCTGCATGTCGCACCATCGTTGAACTTGAGGACGAATTCATAAAGCTTGCCTTTGATTTAGGAGATGTTGAAGGACTATCCGCAGAAGAAGTGCGCAATTACATACGCTACGTAGCAAACAGACGGTTAATGCAATTAGGTCTTGAGTCCATATATGATGTCAATGATAATCCTATTCCGTGGCTTGATGAAATACTAAATGGCGTTGAACATACGAATTTCTTTGAAAATAGAGTAACAGAGTATAGCCGCGCAGCAACTCAAGGCACGTGGGAAGAAGCTTTTACTGAAAATGACACGAATAATAAGTGAATGCTAATTTCACTCTTTTTTGTCATTCCACTTTCATTACACCATTTGCTGTGCAGTTTAGACAGTTTTGCTTTACTTAACAACTAACTTACCATATATATGTCCATAGGACATTGGTATATAAGAACGTGCTACAACTATTAATCTTACTCACGGTCATCACTTCAGCTGCATTCTTTGGTCATTTAGTTCCAATGGAAGTAAAAACCTTCTTGTACTCAACGAGCCTTAGTATAAAAGAGGTTTTGCTATTTATAATGCCTTTTATTATTTTTGCGTTAATCTTTAGCAGTGTTAACAATCTTAAGCAGTCAGCTATAAAGTTCATATTGTTACTTATTATAATGATCTTCTTATCGAATCTGGCTTCAAGTTTAATAGCTTATTCTGTTGGGCACTTTATCATACAAAACACTTATTCAATACAAGATATAACGTATGAAGAAACAATTGTTCCCTTATGGTCGTTTAGACTGCCTGCATTGCTTTCTAATTTTTATGCCCTTGCTTGTGGATTTGTGTCCAGCATAGTAGTGTCCACACTGCTACCCAAAAAAAGCAGAGAGCTTTCGAACAAAATGTTAGATTTAACTCTCTTTATTTTGAAGACGTTTTTGACGCCGATTATTCCAATATTTGTACTTGGGCTTGCTTTAAAAATGCAGCATGATCAAGTTTTATCTATAATATTTAAGGATTACTCAATAATTTTCATTATTATAGCATCTGCAACCTACCTTTATGTTTTCCTCTTATATGGAGCAGCAAATTCATTCAAGATCACAAGCTGGATAGCTAGTATAGGCAATATGATACCGGCATTTATTACTGCAATGAGCACAATGTCTAGTAATGCAACTATGCCGCTTACTCTTGAAGGAAGCAAAAAAAATGTAAAGCAACCTGACATAGCATCGTCTGTTGTGCCAATAACTGCTAGCTTTCATTTAGTAGGTGATTGCTTTTTTATTATAATATTATCAATGATAATTGCCTCCGGTTATTCATTGTGCACAACAGACTATGTAACTTTCCTTCTCTATTTTTTGTTATTTAAGTTTGCTATCGTGGCAGTTCCGGCAGGAGGAATTATGGTAATGCTACCTATTCTTGAGAAATACCTCAAATTTTCTCCAGAAATGCTTTCGTTAATCACAGCACTGTATATAGTGTTTGATCCAATAATCACTTCAGCAAACGTTATAGGTAATGGTGCCTTTGCTATAATGTTTACAAAACTCTATGATAAGCTTAAGTAATGTCTATTTTAGCGATTGATACTGTAGGTATTGGTAGTTCAATAGCAATAGTTGATTATGATGGTAACTGTTTTGTAGAGCACAATTCCGCCAGCAACAATCATGCAGAATCATTTTTTCAAATTCTGAATACTTTGTTTGATAAGCACAACTATAATTATGATAAAATAGATCATTTAGTGGTAGTAGTTGGACCAGGAAGTTTCACTGGAATTAGAGTTGGTATATCAGCTGCACAAGGTATAAATCTTGCCACAAATAAGCCATTATACGGAGTTAGTGCGCTGGAAGTTCAAGCCTACGCAATATCTTTGCTTTGTACGAATAACAAAAAAAATATCAGAGCTATAGTCAAAAATGCTCAAGGGTTTTATACGCAGTTATTTGATTTCAATTTATTGCCACTATCTGCACCTGGATCCCAGTGTCACGCTACAAGCAGTACACATATGGATTGCAATTTAAATGCTAGCCATGCAGGGCTATTAGTCCGTTATAGATTAGAGAACAAGCAAAAATTAAATGAAGTTGAAGCTCTATATTTAAATGAGCCTCAGTATATGAAATCATTATAGACTATTCTTTCGCGTACATGCAATGTTACTAAGCTTGTGCATCTGGTTTACTATCTCTTGAGCTACTTCTTTTATACTCATATCTGAATTTTCTATCTCTATGGCACTTGGTGGTATAAATAAATCGTCAGTCCTAAATTTCTCTACAATGCTATTTAGATTAATCACCTTCCTATTTTTTTTTTGCCTTTTTAATGCAATACGCTTTTGTAATGTCGGTAGATCACACCTAAGTACCACAGGAAGGATTTCTGTGTTCATTTTTTTACTAAGCCTTACTATTGAATCATACATCCTCATGTTCTGGTCATTATTTTCCATCAACTCATCAATAAATATGTAATTTTTTGAGTGAATCGGATAATTTTCTATTACCTGAAGCATAATTTGCATAATGCCATATATTCTATCTTGAACTTCTTTAGGTATTTGATCACGTTCAAAGACACCATCGTATATAGAGCAAGCTTGAACATTGTTATAGAACTTACTATTTACAATTAATGCGTTTATCATATTAGATAATTCTATTGCTGTGGAAAGTTTACCACTTCCCGAAAGACCAGAGAGATATATGAAAAATCCTGCTGGCTGTTTTTTTGTGTTAATATTTACCATATTATTTTCAATCTTGAAACTTACATTTATAATAACATAAAAATGAAGCTTTAAAACATATGAAATATTATATAGAAAATTATTTTTGTAGTTAAGATATTATGTAATTTAAAAACATAAATTCTGTATATAAACTCTATAATAACGATAACTATTTTTAAGCAAGCTACAACACAAAAGTGTTTGGTATTCAGAAAGCAAGACAGAGTGGCATAGACTTATTAGTTTACTACAAGTCTCTTTTCGCGTATAAACCTTCAGAAGATTCTAACAGAGGATTGTGTTGTTAACAAAGAGCAGAGTAAAAAGGGATCTAGTCTATGCCTATCAGATTTTGTCCTACCTTAAGTTCGATGATCATACATATACTCACCTTTCAGTGCGTTCTGAAGATCAAAAGTCGTTTTATATTTATCCGTTTGGTATGCGTTTTGATGAAGTAGATGAACGTTCGTTAATGAAAGTATCATTTGATGGAGATGTAATTGAAGGCAAAGAATATCAATATAATAGAACTGGCTATATAATTCATGGTTTTGTTTATCAAGCAAGGAAAGATATTCAAGCAATTTTTCACTTGCATACACCTTCTATTGTAGCGGTTTCTTCTCTCAAAGATGGGCTGCTTCCTATAAGTCAATGGGCACTGCACTTTTACAATAAAATCTCTTACCATAATTATAATTCCCTAGCACTTAGCGATACAGAAGGAAAGAGGTTAATAGCTGATCTGAAAGAAAATTTTGTCATGTTAATGCGTAATCATGGATCTATAACGTGTGGTCGGACTATACAAGAAGCAATGTTTTACTCGTATCATTTAGAACAAGCGTGCAAAACTCAATGTTTAACGTTAGCAATGAATAAGGAGTTATCAATTCCAAGTGAAGAAATTTGCTCAAAAGCTGTAAAGGATCTCCTATCTTTTGAAAGCAATCTTGGTGAGAGGGATTGGCACGCATGGGTTAGACTAATTAAAAGTAAGTTGTAAGAGACTTTCGCACTACTATCTGTCATCCAAGTAGTGACCTTACCCAGAAAAAGTAGAGAGAAAGTTAAGACGTTTTTGGAGTAAAATAAAACGTTTTTTCAAAATATGACAAATAGAAGAGAATATACAGCAGAATTCAAATTAGAAGCTGTTAAGCTGGTTAAAGAAACAGGTCAAGCAAGTACAAAAATAGCAAAAGATCTAGGTATAGATGGCAGTATGTTAAGTAAGAAAATATAATGGAAAAATGTCTGGAGCATACGCATTTCCAGGCAAAGGCTCCTTATGACAAAGAAAGATTTGATCTAAAAAAAGAGCTAATAAGAGAAAGAGACATCTTAAAAAAAGCCCTGGGCAAAGAAAAAGAGTAAAGTATTCTTTTATATAGAAATTGCTATAAAACACAGGAACTATGTAGGGTTTTGTACTGGTGGTATGGGTTGCTAAGGAAAAAAGCAGTAAAGAATTAGCAAAAGAAGGGCTTCTAGCAGATATTCAAAAAATACATCAAGCTTCTAAATGCAGATATGGAGCCCCTAAAATTCACGCTGAATTAAAAGCTTTAGGCAAAAATTAAAACAGTACAAAGTGTTATGCAAGAAAATGGCATTAAAGCCAAGTTTAGACGAAGGTTCAAAAATAAAAAACAGCAAATAAGCAACCGAGTTGTGGCTCCGAACACATTGGATCAAAATTTTACTACTGATCAGCCAAATAAAGTTTGGGATTACCTACATAAAAACTAAAGAAGGTTGTTGGCGGCAATAATTGACCTATATTCACGCATGGTGGTTAATGAGTAACATGATAATTAGTTATAGATTCTTTATTGATGGCCGTTGATAAACGCAAACCCGATAAAAATCTGCTGTTACATAGCGATCAAGGGTCACAGTATACCTCTCAAAATTACCAATTTCTATTGAATACAAAAAACATCATTTCCAGCATGAGCCATAAGGGCTGTTGTTACGATAACTCTGTTGCAGAAAAGTTCACTTAAAAGGGAGCTGCTTATTGATACTTCTCGCTCAACAAACCAGAACTACCATATTTGAATACATAGAAATCTTTTATAACAAATAACGTAGACATTCTACTATTAACTATTGCATTCCTGCACAATTTATTCTCATGATAAAAACGTCTTAACTTTCTCTCTACTTTTTCTGGGTAAGGTCACCTCTTTAGGTGCTCCTTTTTTCTTTCTTATACACACAAAAATCATATAGAATTGTAAATACAGCTTTTTTATTCTGATGCTTTTCAATTCTATAGCTCTGGTTGTCTCTCTATTACTATTTTTCTACATTATCGTAAAAAAACTGAGCGAAAAGAAAGCAAACCTTGAGGGTAATTTATGTAAATTAGAGCAAGAACTTCAAGAAACAAAGCAAACTTTGCTTACGAAGAATGAAGAAATAGTTGATTTAAGGGTCAAAAAAGCAGAACTTGAAGTAACTCTGCAAAAAGAACGTGAGGAAAAGAAAAAGGAAATAGAATTACTAACAAAAGCAGAGGAGAGATTAACAAACACTTTTAAAGCGCTCTCTCTTGATGCTTTGCAGACAAATAACAATAATTTTCTGAACTTAGCAAAGGAAGTAATCGATAGTAAATTAAAAGAAACGGAAAGCGATTTCAAAAAAAGACAAGCAACGATCAACGAAGTTGTAACTCCAATAAAAGAAAAATTAGAAAAATTTGATAATGAAATACGCGAGCTGGAAAAAGAGAGGGTAGGGGCCTATGAAGGTTTAAAGGAGCAAATTGGAGCGCTGATGAACCAAACTTCCAGCCTTGCTAATGCCTTGAGAAAGCCTCACATCAGAGGAAAGTGGGGTGAAATGCAACTCAAAAGGGTGGTAGAAATGGCGGGAATGATTGAATATTGCGATTTTTTTACTCAGCCGTCAGTGGTTGATAAAAACGAGGATAATTTATTGCGTCCTGATTTAATAATCAAAATGCCATCTGGAAAGCAAATAATAATAGATGCTAAAGTGCCGCTTGATTCTTACATGGATGCTATATCACAAAATGATTTGCAAATACAAAAGGAGAAATTAAAGAATCATTCCCTGGCAATAAAAAAACACATAAATGATTTGGGTAAAAAAGAGTATTGGAATCAATTTGAAAATACGCCAGAACTTGTGGTGCTTTTCTTAACAGGGGAGGGGGTTTTTAGCGCAGCACTGGAATATGAGCCTGCTTTGATAGAGATTGGAGTGGAAAAAAAAGTGATCATTGCAACACCGATCACTCTAATTGCGTTGCTGAGAGCAATAGCGTATGGATGGAAGCAAGAGATGATAGCTGAAAACGCAAAGAAAATCAGTGAACTAGGTCATATTTTATATGAGCGCATTTGCACAATGGGTGAAAACTTTGATAATTTGCGCAGGAGCTTAAAAAGTGCTGTTGATCATTATAATAAAACTGCTGGCTCTCTTGAAGCAAGGGTGTTTCCTGCTGCTCGAGAATTCAATAAGCTTGGTATACATGCAAAAAATAAAAGTTTAAGTGCTGCAAAGGAATTAGAGTCTTTACCACGCAGTTTACATACTGAGGAGCTGAAAGTAGATTAGGCATCTTAACAGGGAATGTTCAAAAAAGTGTGTCAAACCAAAAAAAAAAGTAATAAATTGATATAAAAAAAATGGAGGTTTGACAATGAGTCAGAAAGTAGTAAACAGAACTACCGGTTTGGTAGATTACAAAGAACTGGAAGCAAATATACTGTCATCAATAAGGGAAGGCAGACCATTAACAGGAAGGGATGGAGCATTTACACCATTTATAAAAAAGCTGCTGGAGGCAAGTTTGGAAGGTGAAATAGAAAATCACTTATTAGCTGAAAGTGAAGAGAGGGTTTGGTTGGAAGAAGTGGAGTAGCGAATGGATATACAAAACGCTGGGTCTATATTCAGACTATAGAATAAGGTATTACAAACCGAAAGCATCACCAGCACAATATGTTATAAACTTTGGTAAAGAATCTGCTAGGAAAGCGTAGTGCGGATGCTGCGTTTGACGAGGCGGGAGCTGGAAACGTTAACATGGGAATTTGGATTGAGGCCTATTGTGAAAACAATGGATCAGCCACCAAACCCTAAAGTAGGCGCGCCAGTTCTTGACCCTACATATTTTTTTGAAGGTTAAATCCAGCTTAGGGTCGAGAAACTTAGATAAAGCCATAGCCAAAGTGTTTAAAAATATTAATAATTATACACACAATTATTCAACCATATTTTTGAAGATAGCTATGCCGCCGCGGTATCTCTTAGCCGCTAACAAGTAGCGGGATGACGATTGTTGGTAAATCTAAGTCAGTTTAGCTATAGGCAGCAATTTTCTGTATTTATTTTAAATTGAAGGAAGCTCAAATGAAAGATCATGTTTTGCTAAAAATCACAGAATGCAGTCTAACAGTGAACGGTTACGCTTTTGATCAAAAATGTTGTATAGTACACAATCAATTTTTCTGGATCCAAGTAGTCAAGGCACTGCCTTTGTGTTTGAGGCAAAATCGGCTATAACACTTAACATACTGCCTTTGCAAACAAATGTTCGTACAGTTATGTGTCAGCTACTTGCATGACGCCATTGCCTGAACGGGTACCAATGATTACCTATCAATCTCACCAAAAACTATATCGAGTGAGCCAATAATTGCTGCAACGTCAGCAAGCATGTGTCCTTTTGCCATAAAGTCTAAGGCTTGTAAATGCGCAAAGCCAGGTGCTCTTATTCGGCACCTATAAGGTCTATTGGTACCATCTGAAACTATATACACTCCAAACTCACCTTTTGGTGCCTCAACAACTGCGTAAGCCTCACCTTCTGGTACGTGATATCCTTCTGAATAGAGCTTAAAATGGTGAATCAGAGCTTCCATAGATTTTTTCATCTCTGCTCTTGACGGTGGAGAAATTTTTCTATCTTCAGTTTTTATTTGCCCTTCAGGCATTTTCTCTATGCACTGCTTCACCAAACTGATAGATTGCCTAATCTCTGCCATTCTAACTAGATAACGGTCATAACAGTCGCCATTTTGGCCGATCGGTATATCAAAATCTAGTTGATCATATATCTCATATGGCTGGCTTTTTCGCAAATCCCAAGCAAGCCCAGCAGCGCGCAACATTGGGCCACTAAAGCCCCAATCAAGTGCCTGTTTAATTGATATTTCACTAATTCCTACAGTGCGTTGCTTCCATATCCTATTTTCTGTTAAAAGTTCATCAACATCGTCTATATATTTTGGAAATTGCTCTATAAACTTTGCAATATCCTCAATCAAATCTTCTGGAACATCTGCTGCAATTCCACCTGGCCTGATGTAAGCTGCGTGAAACCTTGCACCTGAAGCTCTTTCGTAAAATTCCAGTATTTTTTCTCTTTCTTCAAAGAGCCATAAAAGAGGGGTCATTGCTCCAACATCAAGTGCTTGAGAAGAAACGTTCAGTAAATGATTTAGTATTCTCGTCAGTTCACAAAACAAGACACGTAAATACTTTGCCCTAATTGGCACTTCACATTGCAACAATTTCTCCACACAAAGTGAATATGCATGCTCTTGTGACATTGGTGATACGTAATCAAGGCGATCAAAATAAGGCAAAGCTTGAAGATACGTTTTATGTTCTATTAATTTTTCAGTACCGCGGTGCAAAAGCCCAATATGGGGATCTGCCCTCTCGATCACTTCACCATCCATCTCTAAAACAAGACGCAACACTCCATGTGCAGCTGGGTGCTGAGGTCCAAAATTTAACATCATTGTCTTTAGATCGGGCATGTCCAGTAGTTTAAGATATTAAAATTGTATAGGCTAAAGTGCGCTCAAAGTCAATAAACTTCTTGCATAGGCTACAACTATCATTCAATAGAAACAAAAACTTTTACAATGGCTAATAAGTGTTGGTAAAACCAAGTCACTTTAGCTATAGAATGACAAAAAAGGTTTGCATTAGCCAAATTTTTAGTTGAAGTAGCATAAGAGGTTAAAGGAAAAGCTTTGTGTTAATGGATTCATTTCAGGTATAGTATAGATAATACCACAATACTTATAAAATGGATCATGTTGTTAATGCGTATAATAGACTTGACACTCCTATAGTCAGGGGAGAAGGGGCATATCTTTTTGATAAAGATGGTAAAAAATATTTAGATTTTGCTGCAGGTATTTCTACAACTTCTTTAGGGCATTGTCATCCATACATTACAGATAAGCTGAAAGAGCAATCGAGCTCATTATGGCACTGCTCTAACATTTTCACTATTCCCGAGCAAGAAAGGCTTGCCGAGCGTTTAACAACCCTTACTTTTGCAGATAAAGTTTTTTTCTGCTCAAGTGGGCTTGAAGCAACAGAAGCTGCAATTAAGTTTATTCGTCGTTACTTTTATTCAAAAGGGCAAGCAAAACGTAATCGTATTATTACAATTGAAGGAGGCTTTCATGGCCGCAGTATTGCTGCAATTTCTGCTGGAGGCAATGAAAAATCACGCGAAGGTTTTGCTCCGCTCCTTTCTGGTTTTGATAAAGTGCCAAGAAATGACATTAAAGCATTAGAAGAAAAAATCAACAATGAAATAGCTGCTGTATTTTTAGAGCCCATACAAAGCGAAGGTGGAGTATATCCACTAGACGTAGAATATCTTCAAAAAGTAAGGGAAATAACAAAAGCTCAAGGAATAATTTTGTGCTTTGATGAAGTGCAGTGCGGATATGGACGCATCGGTTCTTTATTTCATTATCAAAATGTCGGCATTGAACCTGATATGCTAACCTGTGCGAAGGCTATGGGTAACGGTTTTCCTGTAGCTGCATGTTTAGTGAAAGATTATATAGCAGAAGCAATTACTCCAGGAACTCATGGATCAACCTATGGTGGCAATCCACTTGCCATGACTGTTGGTAATGCAGTGCTCGATATAATGCTAAAAGAAGGCTTTTTTGATCATGTTAAAAGAATTAGTAAATATTTAAAAGAAAAGCTGTTGCTTTTAGCTAAAGAATTTCCTGAGATGATTTTAGAAGTTCGTGGAGAAGGGTTACTAATGGGAATAGAACTAGCAACTCTTGTAGCTGATAAAATTATTAGTCGATCTCTTGATAAAGGTTTAATAATAACTAGGGTTTTAAACAACAAAGTAGTAAGGGTAACCCCACCACTTATCATTGAGGATGAGCATGTGAACGCAGCGTGTAATATGCTTTATGATTTGTTTTTTAAGATTAAAGGTATATAAAATTCGGCAATATAAATTCAGGCTTGCAAATGCCTCTCATAACATGTAAAATTAATTTTATTTTTTATCACAATAACATCGTACTTTAATGGATTGGTTATTGGTCTTAGTATCATCAGCAATTTTTGTTTTGTTAGTTTTATCGTTTTTGTTCTCAGGAGCAGAAATAGGCTTAACCTCAATTAGCCGTTCTCGAGTTAATAAGCTAAAGCTAGACGGTAACAAAAAAGCCAGGGTAATAGATCGCTTATTAAATAGGAAAGAATTGACAATAGGAACGGTATTGCTCGGCAATACAATTATTAATATTACTTGCTCTGCTTTATTTACAGCAATATTTATCAATCTTTTTGGAAATGAGGGCATTCTCCTATCAACAATTATAATGACATTTTGTATTTTATTGTTCTGCGAAGTTCTACCAAAAACTTATGCTATTCAAAATCCTGAAAAATTTGCATCATTTTCTGCTTATTTTGTATTGTTTTTTGTAAAGATTTTTTCTCCATTGACACTAGGTATTCAATTTATTGTTAACCTCATCCTAAAATTATGTGGGCTGCATAAAGATAAGGAAGTGATATCTGCAGCGGATGCAATGCGTAATATGATTACTCTTCACCGCAGTGAAGGAACTATGTTGCAACAGGATTTAGATATGCTAAGCAGCATACTTGATTTGGCTGAGACAGAGATATCACAAATTATGACCCATAGAAGAAACCTATTTTCTCTTGATATAGATCGGAATAAAGAAGAGTTAATAAGAGAGATTTTAACCAGCAGTCACAGTAGAGTACCTTTATGGCAGAAGGAACCAGATAACATTGTAGGTGTAATTCACGTGAAAGCTCTAATAAATGCTTTGCGTGAAAAGAATAATAAAGCGGAAGAAGTTGACATTACCCAAGTTATGTCAAGGCCTTGGTTCATACCAGAAAGTACACCGCTCAGCGTGCAACTTCACAACTTCCGTAAGAACAGGAAACACCTTGCATTTGTTATTGATGAGTATGGAGCACTGCAGGGAATTGTAACTCTTGAGGATATACTGGAAGAAATAGTTGGAGAAATTTCGGATGAACATGATTTGATTACGGAGAATTTTATAAAGAAAATATCTGATAATATGTATCACATAGAAGGAAAATCTACTATTAGGGACATTAACAGGCAGTTATACTGGAATCTCCCTGATGAAGAAGCTACAACTCTAGCAGGTATGATTGTGAATGAAATAGAGCGCATTCCTGACGAAGGCGAGGAGTTTTCCATGTATGGTTTTCGCTTTAAGATTTTAAAAAAAGATAAAAATATTATTACTGTTGTTGAAGTGCAAGTAAAAATTGGTAATATTAGTGGCAGCAATTAATTAGTGGAGTTTCATGGAAGATACAGTAAAAATAACGGCTGAAGAGTTGAAGGGTTACATAGAGAGAATCGAAAAACTTGAACAAGAAAAGAGGGATGTGCAAGATCACATTCGTGATGTATATGCAAAAGCCGCAGATGAAGGTTGGGATATAAAAGTGATGAAACAAATTATTAGGCTGAGGAAGATGGATGATGATGACAGAGAGGAACAAGAAATATTGCTTGATACCTATAAACGTGCATTGGGAATGAGCTACGAAGAAGAGTTAAGTGAATAGCAGAATTGTAATTGGAATAAGTGGAGCATCTGGTTCTATTTACGGTGTGCGTATTTTAGAAGCGTTGAAAGACGTCGATTATGAAACTCATTTAGTGATAAGTCGTGCTGGGAAAGTAACTTTAGCTCACGAGATTAAAGAAAAACTTGAAGATATTACATCACTTGCAGATTTTTACTATTCTGAAGAAAAGATTGGAGAAAAAATAGCAAGCGGCTCATTTAAAACCTCAGGGATGATTGTAGCACCATGCTCTATGAAGACAATGTCTGAAATCGCATCAGGTGTTACTTCCAATCTATTGACAAGGGCTGCAGATGTAACGCTAAAAGAAAGAAGAAAGTTAGTTCTTATGGTGCGAGAGTCACCACTGCATCTTGGGCATTTACAAAATATGTTAAAATTAACGGAGATGGGAGCAATTATTGCTCCACCAGTGCCTGCTTTTTATATTAAACCGAAATCGTTGGATGATATTATTAATCATTCTGTTGGCAAAGTATTGGATTTATTTGATATCAAATTACCCGACTTTAAGGAGTGGCAAGGAAGTGACAATTATTATTGATGGTAAAAAAATAGCAAACGACCTATGTGAGAGGCTATCACAAAAAATTGATATTTTAAAGAGAGAGTATAACATTTTTCCTTGCCTGAAAGTAATTCTCATGGGTAGCAATCCAGCAAGTCAGGTTTATGTTCGCAACAAACAGAAAAAAGCAGAATCAATAGGCATAAGTTCTGAGACCATTGTTTTGCCTAATAATATTTTAGAAGATGAATTAATTGAAAAAATCAATGAATTAAATGAAGATCCATCTGTGCATGGCATTTTAGTGCAATTGCCTTTACCAAATCATATTAGTGCAAGCAGAGTAATTAACACAGTAAGTGTTGAAAAAGATGTAGATGGCTTTCATGATGAAAACGTTGGCAAATTAGTTAAAGGTGAAAAAAACTGCCTTATACCTTGCACTCCTAAAGGTTCTTTGCATTTAATTAAGTCAATTGAAGAGAACCTTTCCGGTAAAAACGCAGTGGTAATTGGTAGGTCAAATATCGTGGGCAAGCCAATGTTTTACCTGCTATTGCAAGAAAACTGCACTGTCACCATCTTGCATTCACAAAGCAAGGATTTAGCTGAATATTGCTCTAAAGCGGATATAGTAGTTGCAGCAGTCGGAAAGCCAAATTTTGTTCAAGCAGACTGGATAAAGAAAGGTGCAATAGTGATCGATGTTGGCATAAATAGCGTTAACGTAGGAAAGCTTGTAGGTGATGTTGACTTTGAAGGAATAAAAGGGAAAGCCAAAGCTATGACCCCAGTACCCGGGGGCGTTGGCCCAATGACCATTGCATTTCTAATGATGAACACTGTTATTGCTGCTTGCTTGCAAAAGGGAGTTGATGCTTCTGATTTCATTAGTTGAGGTATGAAGAGGAAAGCTATATGAAGATAGAATGTACCATATCACAATTAATAAAAAATTGAGATTTTTGAAATTCCTCAGTAGTCAAATTTATTAAATATTTAGGATCATCATCTATTCTTTTTTCTCTACAAGTATAGCTAAAGTGGCTTAGGTTTACCTACAATTTGAAAAACAACAAATTCGTCATTCCGCTACTCGTTAGCGGAATCTATGCTGAGATACCGCGGCGGTATGACGTAGGGAAACCTTTCTTGGGTTAGCTATAGTTAGTGGAATTGCAAAGTTTCTAGGCATAAAAAGCTTTGAACCTAATATATGAGCCAAACTTGATTTTCCAACCGTAGATACACCTGTAATAAAAATAATAGTCTTCATTTTGTGAATTTACTTGCTATATGAACTATCGGAGAAATTTTTTTATAGTTTATAGTATCTGACCTTACCCAGAAAAAGTGGAGAGAAAGTTTGGAATGTTTTTCACAAAGAGAATGATGAATCAAAATGCTCAGGAATGCAATAGTTAATAGTGACGTTGTTTGTTATAAAAAATTTCTATATATTCAAATATAGCAGTTTTGATATGCTGTTTAGAGTGCCGAGAGGTGTCTATTGGTAACTCCCTTTTTAGAGAACTGAAGAAGCTTTCCACAACAGAATTGTCGTAACAACAGCCTTTATTACTCATCTATATTCTTTACAGCTAAGAGATATTGATACCCTTGCGCAGTATATTGTGAACCTTGGTCACTGTGCAGCAGTAGATTTTTAACAGGTTTACGCCTATTAATGGCCATTAATAAAGAGTTCATAACCAATTGTTTATTTATTGCACTACTCATTAACTACCATACGTGAGAATTATTGCTGCCAAATATAGCCATCCCTCCTTGGTTTTGATGTAAGTAATCCCATACTTTATTTGGTTGATCAACAATAAAGTTTTGATCTAGTATATTGGGAGCTACAGCTCTATTATCTGTTTGTTGTTTTTTAATTTTAAACTTTCTTCTCAGTATAGCCCTGATGTCATTTTTCTGCATAATACTTTGCACCGTTTTCAAATTGCAACTTTTACCCAAAGCCTTCAATTCAGCATGAATTTTAGGAGCTCCATATCTACATTTAGAAACTTGATATATTTTTTGAATAGCTTCGAGTAGCTCTTTATTTGCTGATTCTCTACTGCTTATTTTTCTTGTGGTCCACTTATAGTAGCCACTAGCAGAAAATCCTACATAATTCCTGTACTTTATAGCAGTTACTATATAAAAAAATATTTTACTCTTTTTGACTGGCCAGGGCTTTTTTTTAAATGTCTCTTTCCCTTGTTACTCTTGCTTTGTAAATCAAACCTCTCTTTGTCGTAAGGAGCCATGTTACCTCTACCTGGAAATGCATTTGCCGCTGACTTTTTTTCGTTATATTTCTTCATCCATTTTCCTAATAAACCACCCTTTATTCCTAAATCTCTTGCTATTTTTGTAATTGTTTGACCTGCCTTTCTTTGTTCATTTGCCAGTTTAACAGCTTCCAATTTGAATTCTGCCGTATATTCTCTTACCATTTCTAATCCTCCAAAATTTTATTTTACCCAAAAAAACTCTTTTCTTTCTCTCCACTTTTTCTGGGTAAGGTCAATATACCAGTGCCGAAAATAGTTGACAAAGATTGTGTATACTTATTACAATTGTTTGGGTACCAGAAGTTTTTACGGCAACAAAGTATGCACTAACTATAAGTAAGGAAGACTTTAAGCAGGCAATAAAAAAAATGAAGTAACGTTTAAAAGAGATTGAAGGAGAGAAGAAAAAGGTAAAAGGGAATACGGCAGAAAATGAATCTTATTACAAATAGCATAAAGGGCTTTTATTCTAGTGTTAAATCGGACCTAGATTGGCAAGCCAAACGTAGTCTTATTAGAACATTAGTAAAAGAAGTCAACATTGATCTTGATAAAGTAGATGTAGTATTTAAGATCAAAGAACTTGAAAACCCCGCCCAGAATGGACAAAATCAAAAGATGGTACATTGTCTAAGGGGTCTGGGCACTGGGATGACATCTTTTTTCTTGGTACAAATTACTCTTATGTCTCAATATTTGTACAGTTGTGTTATCGGCTGTTTGATGTTTACAACGCAGAAAGTTCATACGGTTGTAAGTCAAGCGGTAGGATGACAAGATTTTGCAAGGGTATTTTTTTTATAGGAGATTAATATGGAAATTTTTCTTGATAGCGTTGATTTAAATGAAATTAAAGGACTAAAGGAGTTCATTGACGGCATAACAACTAATCCTTCTTTAATAGCAAAGTCCGGGCGTAAAGATAAATACGAGGATTTAGTGCGTGAAATATGCTCTATTATAAAAGGGCCTGTTAGTGTTGAAGTTGTTGCAGATAGCCATGAAGAGATGATCACAGAAGGTCTGAATTTAGCAAAAATTGCTGATAATGTTGTGATCAAATTACCTCTTACACATGAAGGATTAATTTCTTGTAAAAAGTTATGGACAGAGCATAAAATACCTGTTAACATCACATTATGTTTTTCTCCTGGACAAGCACTGCTTGCCGCTAAGGTCGGTGCTTGTTTTATTTCCCCCTTTGTTGGTCGCCTTGATGATATAAGCTATGATGGCTTATCGCTAATAGAAGATATATGTACTATATATTCTAATTACGGTTTTGATACTAAAGTTCTTGTTGCATCAGTGAGAAGCCCAGCGCATGTAATAGAAGCTGCAAGGCTTGGTGCTGATTCAATTACTGTGCCAGCAAAAGTACTTAGACAATTAATTAATCACCCACTTACTGACCAAGGGCTAGCAATATTTGAAAAAGACTGGGGTGTAAAATAATAGACGGTTACAAATGAACATAAAAATTGGCGTATCCGTTCAGGCAATGGCGTCAACTTAAGAGCCTTCATTAGCAAACTCTCCTAAAGACATGATGGCGTTTGCTACCTTATTGCGGCTGCCCTGGTCGAATTTTAACTTTATAGCTAACCCAAGAAAGGTTTCCCTACATCATACCGCCGCGGCGCTAACGAGTAGCGGAATGACGAATTTGTTGTTTTTCAAATTGTAGGTAAACCTAAAGCTATAGAAAAAAAGAAGAACCAGTTTCTTAGTTCTTCATTGACATAATCCACTCCATATGCCATAATAAAATTTTATATCTTGGAGAAGGAAATGACATTAAGGTTAATACTACAAGAAGTCAACAGTAGTCCAGACCTGAGTGCAGAAAATGTAGTTGAGAAAATCAAAGATGAACTACAGCAGAAGCTTCCAGATATCTACAGTGAGTGGGAAAGTAACCAGTTTGATATAAATCACACATTTGAAGTACTTAATTGTGGTTTATTACTTATAGCAGCTAAAAATGGTTGTGGAAAAGTAGTAAAACACCTAATAAAAAGCGGGGCTAATGTTAATGTACAAGATGTATGGAAAAAAACCTCTTTACATTATTCTGCTCAGTATGGGTATACGCAAGTAGTAGAAGTTTTGCTAGAAGAGGGAGCAGACGTTAATGCACAAGATGAAGATAAAGAGATTCCTTTACATGTAGCTGCTGGCAAAAGAGATATAGAAATAGTGCAAATGTTATTGGAGAAAGTGGCAAATGTTAATCTACAGGATAAATCTGGAGGAACTGCTTTGCACTATGCTACATGTAATGCTAACATATGTACTCCTATGAAGGATGATAGTGCAGCAAAGATAGCGGGACTTTTATTACAAAGAGGAGTAGATGTTAATATAAAAGACGAGGATGGAAAAACTCCTTTGCATTATGCTATTGGTTATGAACTTATACAAACAATAGAAATGCTATTAAAAAAAGGTGCAGATGCTAATATAAAAGACAAGGATGGAAGGGCACCTTTATACTATGCTACTCTTAATTATAGTTACCGTAATATAAGGTTAGGAGGAAAACTGCTACTAGATTGTGACACAACTTTACTAGGTAATTTTTATGAACCTTACAAACCTAGTCCAAGGATGGCAAAACTCCTGCTAAATTATGGTGCAAATCCATCATGCATCCATAGACCTAAAGCTATAACAGCAGGAATTACTGTGGGTGTTATATCTGCTGTTGTAGTTCCACTAGTACTTGCCTATGCCACTGCATTACCTGCACTAGCAATAATTGGAATTACTGTAGCATCTGTACTGATAGTTGGTGGTATTACCTATGGAGTTGCATATAAGTCATCAGAGCATTCATTAAACAGTAAGCTAAGTGAGGTTAGCTGCAGTAATGTTGATGGAAATAAACAAACTGTATAACCATAATTATTAGTTCACCACAGTAACCGCACCATGGCAGTGTTTGTATTTCTTTCCGGAGTTGCAAGGACATTTGTCATTTCTTGAGACTTTGGGAAGTCTGCTATTTCTAGCAGAATGTAACCTATTGCCTATCTCTTGGTTGTCTGCCAACTTAAAGTGTGCTAAGCGGTGAATGGTGAGTTCCTTCCATTTTTCAAGCATTGACTCAAACATCAAGAAAGCTTCGCGTTTAAATTCATTCAGTGGATCTTTCTGCCCCATAGCACGTAAGCTTATGCTTTGTCTTAGGCTCTCTAGAACTGAAAGGTGTTCCCTCCATAAATGATCAAGTGTCATTATCATCATTTGCTTCACGATCGTATTCCACAAATCTGTAGTGTGCTGACTGTTGAAATATTTTTCTTTCTCAGTAAAAAATTCTTGTATCTTATCATTTATATAATTCAAAGCTTCTTGTTTATTCAAAAACTTTGCCAAGTCTTCTTTATCAAGCGTTATTCCATACCTTGTATGGAATTCTTTGGCTATATCTTCAACATAATCTTCGTAATAGCCACTTTGGATTATACCTTCTACTACGCTCTCATTTACTTCGCTATACACTTCAAATATATCATTAATTTCGTTGCCTAAGATATTGTTTCTCTGCTTAAAAATAACTTTACGTTGGTTATTGATTACGTCATCAAACTTAAGTAGAGATTTCCGCACGTCATAGTTTCTAGCTTCAACTTTCTTTTGCGCTTTCTCGAGTGCCTTATTGATCCATGGATGATGAATAGCTTCGTTATTCTTTAACCCTACTTTTTGTAAAAAGCTTCTCATTCTATCAGAGCCGAATATTCTCATTAGGTCATCTTCGAGCGATAAAAAGAACTTAGAAAGTCCAGGATCCCCCTGACGACCAGAACGGCCGCGTAATTGATCATCTATTCTCCTGCTTTCATGTCTTTCGGTTCCAACCACACATAAACCACCAGCTTTTATAGCAATTTCCTTATCTTTTTTTACTCTTTCAACTATTTCTTGGTATTTTTTTTCTCTTTCATCAGCATTTTTTATCTTCTTTAGCTCCACCTTTGCAATCATTTCAGCATTTCCACCAAGCTGAATATCAGTTCCACGTCCTGCCATGTTAGTTGCTATAGTGATACTACCTGGCACTCCAGCTTGCGCTATTATGTACGCCTCTTGTTCATGATAACGAGCATTTAATACTGAATGCTTAAGAGAATGGCTTTGCAAAAGCGCAGAAAGCTTCTCAGAGTTTTCGATGTTCACCGTGCCAACAAGGACCGGTTGAAGGCGTTTGTAGCATTCTTCTATAAACTTCAACACAGCATTAAATTTTTCCTTTTCTGTACCGTAAATTTCATCATCAATATCAACTCTTTTTACAGGTACATTGGTTGGAATTTTTACTACATTTAATCTGTATATATCACGAAACTCTTCTGCCTCTGTTGCTGCTGTTCCCGTCATTCCGGAAAGTTTATTGTACATACGAAAGTAATTCTGAAATGTGACCGATGCTAAAGTTTGGTTTTCATGCTGAATTTCAAGATTCTCCTTCGCTTCAAGTGCCTGATGAAGACCATCGGAATATCTTCTGCCCTCCATCATACGCCCAGTAAATTCATCAATAATCACTACCTTGCCATCCTTTACTATATAATCTTTATCAGCAGTAAACAGCTTATATGCACGTAATGCTTGGTCTATATAATGAGTCATTATCATGCTGTCAGTATCATAGAGCGAGGAATTTTCAGGAATGAGATTGTATGACCTTAGTAGTTCCTCCACTCGTGAAATACCATCTTCAGTCAAGAATACCGTTCTACCTTTTTCATCTACTTCATAATCGGAGTCAACTAATTTGGTTACTATTTTATTGATATGCTTATATATCTGATTGTTTTCCTCAACCGGGCCAGAAATAATAAGCGGAGTGCGAGCTTCATCAATGAGTATTGAGTCCACTTCATCAACTATTCCGTAGTGAAAGCCTCTCTGAACCATGTCTTCTTGAGAAAATTTCATATTGTCTCGCAGGTAATCAAAGGCAAGCTCGTTATTTGTGGAATACACGATATCTGCACTGTAAGCCTCTTTCCTCTCTTCGTCTGTCAAGTTATTCGTAATAAACGCAACAGAAACCCCAAGAGAATTATATAATTTGCTCATCCACTCTGTGTCTCGTTTTGCAAGATAGTCGTTAACAGTTACGACATGTACGCCTTTCCCTTCTAAGGAATTTAGATATGCTGCTAAAGTTGCAACGAGTGTCTTTCCCTCTCCTGTTTTCATTTCTGATATCATGCCATTGTGGAGCACCATTCCACCAATCAGTTGAACATCAAAGTGCCTCATGTTAAGAAATCTTCGAGAGGCTTCACGCACAACTGCAAATGCAGGTACGAGAAGATCATTTAACGTTTTCCCATTTTTCAATTCTCGATTGAATTCTTCAGTTTTACCAGCAAGCTCCTCATCAGATAAGCTCTGCATTTCTGTTTCTAATGCATTTATTTGCTGAACAATTTTCCTAAAGGATTTTATTATCTTCTTGTTTGTTGATCCAAATATCTTTCTTATAAAAAAGAATGACAACGTAAAAATAAAAAATATAAGAATGGCTGTCAAAATTAGCGGAGAATCTAGCATAAACTTAAGTAAAGTCTTATTTAATATGAGATTATATTACTAAATGCAGCCTACAGCAATGACATATTAGATTCGGGGAATCTTTATGCTTAAGACAGCAAACAAAATTGACCCTGTTCGGCACTGTTATTACAATGTTAAAGAATCTGTTGCATTATCTTAGGCACTTGGTGACTTTAATTTTTTATAGAAAGAAGTTATTCGTAGGTTTAGTAGGGTATGAATGTAGAAAACAAACAGTCTGAAGTACTTAGTAATCGTACATTTAAGAAGAGAGATGGCACATCAACAGGTGATCATGGTCGCAAGTATGAAGTAAAATTATTAATGCTGTATCTACTTCATGGGTTAAGTAGTAAAATTGACTTTTGGTTAGCATCAAACATAGAAGGTTTTGGAGCCTTTGATGATATTTTTTTTGAGTATAAAGATCAGAAGAACAAATCGAGAATTATCTTGGTTCAAGCTAAGTACTGCAATACACATCGCTCTTCGAAGAATATTACTTTTGAAGATTTGTTTATTGATGGAAATGATAGAAAGCAACAGAAAGAAGATTTCGGGTTAAACAAATATTTTGAATCTCATCCTGAGATTAAGCAAAACCCTGAGTGTAAGAACAGTGATATTACGCTTGTCATTCATACTAATGTCAATGTGAACCTAAAAAAAGGTACAGAGAAACAAGGAAGCGTAGAAACATTAGAGAAGTATCTGGAAGAGTCAAAGTTAACAAATGATAACACTTTAAATATTTATGAAGGTCAAAAAGGAACGTGCTACAAAATAAAAAATCATACTGAACTGAAAAAATACTTCAGTTGTGGTAGTGACGATGAAATAGAAGATTTTTTACTTAGAATAAGGTTTGTAGTTGATCAACCTAATCATTCAAAATTAGATGATATTATTAAGAAAGAAATAGGGAATATATACAAAATATCAGGGGAAGAAGATATTGATACAGTTTTTGTCCGTGTATATGACAAGGTAGGGAAATGGTGGGCACAACAGGGTAGCAAAGTTTCTTATCTAACAAGAAAAGACGATTATTTTAGGGAAGTTATAGAACATCTTTATAGTCTCAAACCTAGAGAAGATCTATTTGAACGGTGGAACATTCCACCTAAAATAGCTAGTGGAAATTTCATTGAACGAGAATATCTCAATGAAGAAATAGTAAATCATCTAAAGACAAAAAATGAGCCAGTTATATTAACTGCTTTGTACGGGTTAGGTGGAGTAGGTAAAACACAGTCAGTGCTAGATTTTATTCAAAAACATGGGAAAGAATACAAGGCAATATGTTGGTTTAATGCAAAAGATGAAGATCAACTACTCAGTGAATATGTTAATTTAGGAAGAAAATTAAATATTATTCACGATGAAGACAACATTTCTATTGCACAGCGAGCTTATTATGTGAAAAACTGGCTAGAAGATTCTAAACGTGAAGGCTGGTTGTTGATTTATGATAATGTATCAAATTATGAAGTCATTTCTAAGCTCAGACCTACAAAAGGCGGCAAAATAATAGTTACGTCTCGTAATACTGAATGGCCACAAGGGAGTATAGGTGTAGACGTTTTTACTCCCCCAGAATCAGAATTATATGTTAAGAAAATTCTAGGCCAGGTTTCAGAAAGCGATAGGCCAAATATAGGTATATTGGCAGAAAAGTTAGGTAGATTACCTTTGGCATTAGCTCAGGCTTGCGCTTACATCAAAGAAAACAAAATGACTATCTCACGTTACTTAGAAATTTATGCAGAAAGGAAGCTTTATTTATTATCTCATAAAACACTACCTAAGGATTCTAACCATGAGCCTGTGTTTATTACTTGGGATATTACAATGGACGCAATTCGTAATGAGTCTAAACTAGCAAGCAAGTTGTTAGTAGCTTGTGCATATTTAGACAATGATATTCCTAAAGATTTGTTAAGAATATTTCCTGAGATTGTAGAGAACAATTCTGAAGAAAAACCTTTTGAAGAAGTATTAGGTATATTATTGAGATATTCGATGCTAGTGTCCAATGAGCAGAGTAGTAGTGTTTCTATTCACTGTTTAGTACAAGATGTAATTAGGCTAAAGTCAAAGGAAAGTGGAAAAATTAAAAAAGATATAAAAACCGTTTTTCAATTATTAAAAGAAAGCTTCCCTGACGACAGTGACAAATTAGAAGATTATGCTAAGAAACGACAGTTGTTACCACATTTAGAAACGTTCTTATCACATATAGATGATTGGCTAGGAAAAAATCCTTTAGAAAAGCAAACAATAGAGAAGGATTATCTTGTGGATTTGTTAATACGAATGAGTGATGGATATTATTACTTGGGTAATCCTAGAAGACAAAAGGAGTCGCTTGAACGGGCTTTACCTATTTCTGAGAAACATTATGGCCCCGATCATTTCACAATTGCTATAGCACTAACAAACCTCGGTATCGCTTATGGGGATTTGGGTGATCATAAGAAACAAAAGGAATTGCTTGAACGGGCTTTACCTATTTCTGAGAAACATTATGGCCCTGACCATTTCGAAGTTGCTAGGACACTGGCAAACCTTGGTAACTCTTATAGGGCTTTAGGTACTCCTCAAAAAGCAAAAGAGTTGCTTGAACGGGCTTTACCCGTCCTTAAGAAACACTACAGTCCTGATCATCCTGAAGTTGCTATACCACTTGCAAATCTTGGTATTGCCTATGGTGCGTCAGGTAATCATGAAAAAAAAGGAGTTGCTTGTGCGGGCTTTAATAATTCAAGAGAAACATTATGGCCCTGATCATTTTATAGTTGCTAAACTACTGACAAACTTAGGTGGCGTTTACATAGTTTTAGGCGATCCCAAGAAAGCAAAAACGCTGCTTGCACGAGCTTTAATAATTCAAGAGAAACATTATAGCTTTGGTCATTCTGGAGTTGTTAAAACACTGATAAATCTAGGTAATGCTTATGGAGATTTAGGTGATCACAAGAAAAAAAAGGAGTTGCTTGCACGAGCTTTAATAATTCAAGAGAAACATTATAGCTTTGGTCATTCTGGAGTTGTTAAAACACTGATAAATCTAGGTAATGCTTATGGAGATTTAGGTGATCACAAGAAAAAAAAGGAGTTGCTTGAACGGGCTTTACCTATTTCTGAGAAACATTATGGCCCCGATTATTTTGAAGTCGCTATTACTCTGACAAACCTTGGTATCTCTCATGTGGATTTAGGTGACTATAAAAAACAAAAGGAGTTACTTGAACGGGCTTTAGCAATCAAAAAGAAACATTACAGGCCTGACCATTTTGAAGTTGCTAGAACACTGGCAAACCTCGGTAATTCTTATAGGGTTTTAGGTAATCCCCAGAAGGCAAAAGAGTTGCTTGAACAGGCTCTAGCAATTCGAAAGAAACATTACGGCCTCGACCATTTTGAAGTTGTTAAATTACTGGCAACCCTCGGTATCGTTTATGGCACTTTTGGCGATCATCAGAAAGCAAAAGAGTTGTTTGAACGAGCTTTACCTATTTTTGAGAAACATTATGGCTCTGGTCATGTTCAAGTTGCCAAACTACTGGCAAATCTTGGTATTGCCTATGGCGCTTTGGGCGATCACAAGAAACAAGAGGAATTGCTTGAACAGGCCTTGCCTATTTTTGAGAAACATTATGGCCCTGATCATCCGGAAGTTGCTAAACTGCTGGCAGAACTAGATGACATTTAGGTTTTTAGCAATACTGGATTAACAACAATTCATTTGAGCTACACTTCCAAAACTAATCTATTTGGATCTTCTATATAATTTTTTATTTTAACGAGGAAAGTTACTGCTCCTTTGCCGTCAACTATTCTGTGATCGTAAGAGAGAGCAATGTACATCATAGGTCTGATTTCTACTGCATTACCAACAGCAACTGGCCTGTTTTGTATTGAATGCATTCCAAGTATTCCAGATTGCGGAGGGTTTATTATCGGAGTGGAAAGAAGTGAACCGTATACTCCACCGTTTGAGATGGTAAATGTTGCACCTTCCATTTCTGATACTTGTAATTTACCCTCACGAGCTTTTTTGCCAAGAGCAACTAAAGTCAACTCAATTTCTGCAAATGACATCTGATCGGCACCCCGAATAACTGGTACAACAAGACCTTTATCGGTGCCAACAGCAACACCTACGTCATAGTAATGTTTATATATGATTTCATCGCCTGAGATTTCAGCGTTAATTTCAGCAATTTCTTTCAATGCTTGCACCGCTGCCTTTATAAAAAACGACATAAAACCAAGTTTTATTCCATATTTTTTTTCAAAGGCGTCCTTATATTTTGCTCTTAGATCCATGACATTCTTCATGTCAATTTCATTGAACGTGGTCAGTATTGCAGCAGTATTTTGCGATGCTTTCAAACGAGCGGCAATTACTTGCCTTATTTTGCTCATTTTTACTCGTTCCTCTCTTTGCTCTCCATTTACTACACTTTTTGGCAATTCATATTGTTTTATTGCAGGTTGTTCAGCTTTGTTCATATGGCCTATCACATCTGCTTTTGTTATTCTGCCTCCCATGCCAGTTCCTTTGACGCTTTCTGCACTGATTGCATTTTCTTCCATAATTTTACGAGCTGATGGAGCATCTTTTTTAGCAGCACTTTCGCTTTTATCTTCTTTTCTCGCTTCCTCTTTTACTTCTCCCATGGAAAGCTTCGCTAACAATTGATCAGGACTTATTACATCATCTTCTTTTATAAGAAATTCAGTTATTTGCCCTGAAGCTTCTGCAGTTAATTCGAGTGCTGTTTTGTCAGTTTCAATTTCAAAGATCAAGTCATCTACTTTTACTGCTTCTCCAATACCCTTCTTTATTTTTACTATACCTTCTGTAACTGATTCACCACCAAGAGTTTTTGGTGCTCTGATTTCTATAATTTTGCTCATAAAACAACTTCCGTATAAAACTTTCTATAGATTTATACATGAAAAGAGACATGTAATAAACTAATAAATTCATTGAGGCTCTTATCATTTAGAAGTGACAAACGGATAACATATTCCCAAATGTCATTCCAGCACGTGACGCTAGGCCATAAAAATTCCTTGACAAGCTTTGCCATCCCCCCTATCATGAAACTGAAGCTATTTATTTATCTTCGCAATCTGTGCAGGTTAATGACAAAAAACTTAGGGTATTTGGCGTCTCATGTTTAATTTTTCGCACTACGTGCATCGCATGTCTTTAAAAATTTTTAGGTTTTTACCTATATAAGCCGAAACGCGCTTACAAAGCGTTTAAGACAGCAAAAAACGTCAAATTGACAAGGGAGAATTTGAATGCTAGCTACTACGGGGTTTCTTTGCCTTTTTTCCTGCTTAGTAAATTTCTTAAACACTTGCGATGTAGGTTAGTTGCAAGTTAAAAGCAGCTAAATCGCTCTTAATCAAGCGTTTTAGAATAAAAAAAACGCCGATATTTTAGTACATAGTAAATAGCCAACCACCACGGGGCTTCTTTTGCCTTTTTTTCGCTTGGTAAATTTTTTAATATTTATAGCTAAACGACAACCGTCATCCCGCTGCTTGTTAGCGGGATCTAGAGATACCGTGACGGTATGACGGTTCGCGGTGGTATGACGATAAGGTTTATACCTTGTCATGCAAGTACTAGAATCCAGTAAGCTTATTTATGCATATAAAAGGTTATTATTTTGTAAAGTCAAAGTTGCTTTTGGTTTTAAGTTAAAGTACAATAAATGCAAAGGTTTATATAATGAATTAAACTGGATCCAAGTAGTCAGCTACTTGAATGACATCAGACAAACAATCGTACACATGCTAGTCAAAATAGGTACCAGAGGAAGCAAGCTTGCAGTTGCCCAGGCTTTGGAAGCAAAACAAAAGTTGCTGGATTCTTTTCCTAACTTATCTATTGAAATTGTTAAAATAAAAACTTCTGGAGATAAGTATGCAAACGCAAATCTTGCTGAAATAGGAGGCAAAGGATTATTCATTAAAGAAATTGAGACTGAATTGCTCGAAAATAATATAGACATGGCAGTTCATTCGCTAAAAGATATGCCTGCGTTTTTCTCAGGGGGTTTAACAATTCCTTGTGTTTTAGAAAGGCTAAGTTCATGCGATGCGTTTATTTCTCATAAACACAATAGCCTTGAGTCTTTGCCACAGCAGGCTACTATTGCCACTTCTTCAATAAGAAGAAAAGTTCAGTTGTTAAATGTTAGACCAGATTTAAATATAGTACCGCTACGTGGAAATGTAACAACCAGATTGCAAAATCAAAGTTTTGATGGAATAATTCTAGCTGAAGCAGGACTCATAAGATTAGAAAAACATCACTTGATTACAGAGGTATTGCCACCAAAAGTTATGTTAAGTGCAGTGGGGCAGGGGGCGGTTTGTATTCAATGTAGAAGGAATGATGTAAAAATTATCGATCTTTTAGAGAAAATTAATAATAATATGTCTTTTATAGGAGTGAAATCAGAGCGCAGTTTTATGAAGACAGTGAATGGTTCATGTTTTACACCACTTGCAGCTTTGGCTGAATATGTGAGCGAAAATATGCTACACCTTCGTTGTATGTTAGCAAGTGGAAAAAATATATACTTCACTGAGCGCACTTCATTTATAGAAGATGCGGAGAAAATGGGTATGGATGCAGGATTAGAGTTGAAATCAAAATGCTTATAAGCTTACCTAAAGTACGTGGAATCTATCGTTATGATGTCTTAATGTCTAAAGCGACGTGGTTAAATGTTGGTGGACGAGCTGATGTATTATTTAAACCATGTGATATTGAAGATTTAACATACTTGATTAAAAATACTGAACTGCCAGTTAGCGTTATTGGTGCAACATCCAACATAATAGTGCGAGATAGTGGCATTCGAGGAATAACAGTAAAATTAGGTAAGGAGTTTGCATATATTAAAAGTAAGGGTAACAACTCTATTGTAGCTGGGGGAGCTGTGCTGCTCAGCAACCTTGCTCACTTTGCGGGAAATCAGCAGATTAGTGGGTTGGAGTTTCTAGTTGGAATTCCAGGAACAGTTGGTGGCGGAATAGAAATGAATGCAGGTGCATATGGTAGTGATATCGCAAGTGTTGTACAATCCATAAAAGCAGTGAATCTAGAGGATGGAAACCTATATGAGTTCTCCAACGAAGAAATGGGGTATTTTTACCGTGGACATAGCCTAAAAGGAAATTGGATTTTTGTTGAAGCTGAGTTTAAAGGAGTAAACTCAGAGTATGAGCTTATACTGCAAAGGTTAAAGGAAGTTATTGAGAGGAAAAATAAAAGCCAGCCAATAAGAGGAAAAACTGCTGGGTGCATATTCAAAAATCCAAAAAACTACCGAGCATGGGAGTTAATTGATAAATCTGGCTGCCTAGGGTTAAATATTGGTGGAGCTAGAATCTCTAAGAAACATTGTAACTTCTTGCTCAATTACGATAATGCAACTGCATCTGACTTGGAAAACCTTGGCAACAAAGTAAAAGATGCAGTAAAGGATAAATTTAATGTTGAACTTGAGTGGGAAATAAGGGTTTTGGGTAGCTATTAGATAGTTTTTATAGCTTATGTATATTCGTTCAGGAGAACGGCAAATAAGGTAAACAAGTAATCTAAAAAAATAATCATAGAGAAACCGTGAGGTAATGTGGTTAATCTTGTAGAACTTTGCAAGAATCTAGAGAGAAAAATAGCAAAGTTAGAGGTTGTCCGGAAACTAGTAAATTCAAGCATATTCCCTCTTTAACATAACCCTACTCATAGCTAGGTATATGAAATTCTCAGTGGATGTTGTGAGTAAATCATACTCCTTCGATAGCCTTCTATTCCTATTAACCCAAGCAAAAGTCCTTTCTACAACCCATCTTCTTGGCTGTACTTTAAACCCTTGTTCTCTTGTTGGTAGTAGCTCAGGTGGCGTATCTTTGTGCACCCAAAATCTACATGGAGGCCTTTTAACAATTTCAATATCTATGTCATATTCTTCCTTTATGTGATTCTTTAAATTTCTTCCTTGGTATCCCATGTCAGCCCACATTTTTTTAACTTTAGTATATTTTGTTCTCATATTGTTTAATGCTATTTTAATACCATCTCTATCATTTTCGTTAGCAGCGCCTACGTAACAACCTAGTATAAAACCCTGAGTGTCTGTAATTATATGCCTTTTTCTACCCTTTACTTTTTTACTTCCATCATAGCCTTTGATCCCCCCTTTTCTGTAGTCTTTACAGATTGACTATCTACTATACAGGCACTCGGCTGCTCATTCCTTCCTATTTTTCTTCTACTATATTTTGTAATTTCATAATTCATTTTCTCAAAAATTCCCTGCTTCTTCCATTGCCTGAACTGCTCATACACAGTCTTCCATAGCGGAAAATCATTTGGTAAATACCGCCATTGACACCCTGTACGCAATACATAGAAAATTGCTTCTAATATTTCTTTTTTGCTATACTTTGGCGGCCTTCCTCCTTTCTTGTATGATACTCTGAAGTGTTTTTCTATTCTTGCCCATTCCCTTTCGCTTAGATCTGTTGGATACTTTTTTCTCATCTTTACCCCGTACTAAAATTTCAGATATTATAGCCTTTTACTTGTTTCCGGACAACCTCTTAGCTGAACGGACACTATTGTTATACTATATCTTATATACAATTGTGCAATATGGACAATGGCAACAAATTTACTAGCGAAATTCAGTGATTTATGATTGATAATTAAAGTTCTTAATTAGTAACCGTTCACACTTAATTCTTCAATCTCACTAATAGAAAGGCCAGTAAATTTGACAATAGTGTTGACATCAACATTGTTAGCCAGCATTGCTTTTGCGACTTCGATTTTTCCTTCGATTTTTCCTTCAATTTTCCCTTCCTCTTTACCGATTTTGATGCCTCTTTCTTCGCCAATTTGGATGCCTTTTTCAGTAGCAAGGTCAAGTCTGTATTCAAGAATGGCTTCTTCTTTCCGTAGATCCATTATTCTTTCTTCATAAGCTACTAAATCTTTTTCATTCCAGCTAAACCTGTCTAATTCATCGTAGGCTAACTTTATTATTGGTGCTTTTTCTGCTATTTTCCTTAAGTCTTCTTCCGTAGTTTCATCTGCATATTTGAAGAAAAATAACCAACGATCCACTATGCTTTCTAGCTGTTCTTCCTTATTCTTAGGAAATTTAGGTAGTTCAATAAATACAAATTGAAAATCTTTTAAGTCATGCTCATTGGTTTTCTCATCTCTTATAGTGTGGCTGGATATATAATCAAGCTTATCAGGAAATAAATTACAATTAGAGATAGCAATAAAGAAAACCTTCTTTAAATCAATGTACTTACCAGATTTATCAGCTTGCCTTGAGTAAGCCTTAGCAGCATATAGTTGAGCTCGTTTTTCGAAGCCTTTATCGCGAGTGAGCTGCATTTCAATCACATACCTAGCCCCACTAGAGTCCCTGCAAAGAACATCAACTATACTTTGCTTATCAGAGGCAATTTCAGGATCCATTATAGTACTGAGGAATTCCACTTCTTGTATAGTATTTATCTCGGTAAACCCTAAAATATCATTCAAAAAATGTATGAGAATATTCTTATTTTTTTCAGTGCCAAATATTTTTTTGAAGGTTAAATCCAGCTTAGGGTCGAGAAACTTAGATAAAGCCATAGCCAAAGTGCTTAAAAATATTAATAATTATACACTATTATTAACAATTATTCAACCATATTTTTGAAGATAGCTATGCCGCCGCGAACCGTCATACCGCCGCGGTATCTCTAGATCCCGCTAACAAGCAGCGGGATGACGAATTACTTAACCGTCATACCACCGCGAACCGTCATACCGCGATTCATTCGCGGTATCTCGGCATAGATTCCGCTAACTAGTAGCGGAATGACGATTGTGTATCGTGTTTTGCTAAAAATCACAGAATGCAGTCTGGTTACCTTAATTAGAAGTTTAGCTTTAACTTTAAATGGACTACTCAACCGTGACAGACTTAGCTAAATTTCTTGGACAATCTGCATCTAACCCTTTTTTTGCTGCAGTAAAGTAAGCAAGGAATTGCATAGCAACACTGTAGATGATTGGAGAGATAAAATTATCAGTGTCTGGAAGTTGCACCACATCTGCGCAAACTCCCCTTAGGAATGGCGCTCCTTGTTTATCACTGAAGGCAATTACTTTGCCTTTTCTTGCAATAATCTCTTGTATATTAGATAGCGTTTTAAAGAATAAATCATCATAAGGGATAATTGCTATAACAAGCACAGTAGAGTCTATTAAAGCAATAGAACCATGCTTCATTTCTCCCGCTGCAATACCAGTTGTATTGATATATGAAAGCTCTTTTATTTTCAATGCGCCTTCCATTGCAACTCCGTATGAACTTCCTCTGCCGATTAAAATAACGTTATTGTGTTCTAATATACTGCCCGATATATGTTGTATTTTCATCACATTCAAAACGTGCTCAACATACTCGGGAATAGAGTTAATAGCGTTGCTTAGCTGTTTTATTCTCTCTCCACCCAGTACACCTTTTATTTTTCCAAGCTCCACGGCAAAGCATGCTAAAGTTGCAAGTTGCGCAGAAAAGGTTTTTGTTGAAGCAACACCAATTTCTGGCCCAGCAAGAGTATGTAACACAATATCTGAGATCTTTTCAATGCTGCTGCTAAATGTATTAGTTATACTAATGATTGTTTGCTTCTGTGATTTTGCATAACGCAGCGCTTCTATGGTATCTGCAGTTTCACCAGATTGAGAGATAAATAACCCAATGCTGCCTTCTTCCAGCTTGACGTTGCTATACCTAAATTCTGATGAGATTTCTAGATATACTCGAACTTGAGCGACATTTTCCAGCCAATACTTTGCTATTAGCCCAGCAAAATAAGATGACCCGCATCCAACTATAGTAATGTAACTCAGCTCAGAAAACAATTTTTTGTTAGCAAATATTACCTCTTTATATTGCTTGTAAAATTGATTTATTGTTTTGTTTAATGCACGCGGTTGCTCAAAAATCTCTTTTAACATGAAGCTAGGGTAACCATTTTTGCTAATTAGAAAATCACTTGGACTACTATTTTCTATACTGCGTTTAACTTGTGTACCATTGTTGTATATACTAACTCCACTAGATTTTATCACTGCAATGTCATCATCTTCCAAATGCGATATTCTTTCCACAAATGCACTTAAAGCATTAGAGTCAGATGCAGCAAACACTGTGTTACAGTTATAGCCTATTGCTAAAGGCAAATTTCTCTTCGCAACAAATAAGGCGTCTGGATATTCTGCAAATAATAAGACCAAGGCAAATGAGCCATGTAAGTTGTTTAAACACTTAAATAGAGAATCAATTGGCGACAATCCTTCATCAAGATATAAGGTTAGCATGTTTGGTATGATCTCTGTGTCAGTGTCAGTATGGAATGACATGCCCCTTTCTTCTAGACCCTTTTTTAGCAGATTGTAATTCTCAATTATGCCGTTATGAGCAACAACAACATTATTTGTACGAATGGGGTGAGCATTTTTAAGGCCTGGGACTCCATGTGTAGCCCAGCGAGTATGTGCTATACCAACTGTACTGTGAGACATCTTGCTGTCATCAACAACTTCACATAACCTTTCGACTTTACCTTCTGATTTTTTGACTTCTATCTCGCCTTCATTATTTATGATTGCTATACCTGAGGAATCATATCCCCTATATTCCAATTTTTGTAACCCAGTTAGTAAGGTTGGTATTACTGAATCACCGCTACTTACTACACCAAATATTCCGCACACAAATGGATCACCAAACAAACTTTTTTCTAAACATGTTAAGCATTTTTGCCTTTATTACTGGTTGATTTATATTCTTTTTATCATTCTTTCGATTTTACCTTTTTAATTGGTTTAGCTGCTACTTTTTGAGTTTCTTTGCTTAAAACCTCAGATATAGCGGACTTTAGAACTTTTATCTCAACTTTTGGTGCTATTTCTATTATAAATTGTGCATTTGCCTCATCAACTTTATTAACTTCACCTATTATTCCACCAGAAGTAATGACTGTATCACCACGTTTTATTTGATCTATCATCTTTCTATGTTCTTTTAGTTTTTTTTGTTGCGGGCGAATAATGAGAAAATAAAATACCACAAATATTAAAATCAGTGGAATAAAACTAGCAAAAGATGCGCCGATACTTGATGTATTGCTAGTTGCATCTGCTGCAAAAACTTCAGAAATGAGCATATTTAATCCTAATTGTTAATGATAAAAACAAACCTATTTAAGTATTAATTACAATACCATGCCATGTCAAGTTTGGTGAAGGCGTTTCTCAATACCGGCAATAATACTGCGAATTCTAAGTTATGCTAAAACTAATATGGCGGGAGTGATGAGACTTGAACTCACGACCTCATGCGTGACAGGCATGCGCTCTAACCAACTGAGCTACACCCCCCTAATTTCTTTTTAGCATTTTCGGGCTTCAACTTTAAAGCTAATAAACATGTTGCCCTTTGTCAATATTTTTTGTTTGCGCTTTGCTGTCTTTTCTATTACTATGTAAATAATTTAATTTCACACATGGCTTATACAAGTAGTCCCATTAGGGTTATGCCATGGAAGATAAACTATTTGGAGGAATGATATATGACAAATTTGCCTAAAGTCACTGTGCGTGATTTAGCTGAATCTGGTGTACATTTTGGTCACAAAATTAGTCGCTGGAACGCAAAAATGGCTCCATACATATATGGAGTGCATCAAGAAAATCGTATACATATAATTGATTTGCGAAAAACACTACCATTGCTACAGGTGGCCATGAAGGCTTTATATGACGTTGCATTTCAAGGTGGTCGCATTCTATTTGTTGGTACAAAGTTTCAAGCTTTTGATATTATTGCAAGTGAAGCGATTCGTTGTGGTCAATATTATGTGAATCATCGTTGGCTTGGTGGTATGCTTACTAATTGGGGCACTGTTTCTTCTTCGATAAAAACCTTGATGCAATATGAGAAAATATTAAATGACGAGGATAGCATTTTAACAAAGAAAGAATTGGGAAACATTGAAAAGAAAAAGCAAAAGCTTGATAAGGCGCTTGGCGGTATTAGAGAAATGGGAGCAATTCCTGATATCTTATTCATCATTGATACTAATAAAGAGCATATAGCGGTTAAGGAGGCTAAGAAGTTAGGAATTCCAATAGTTGCAATACTTGATACTAATTCTGATCCAGATGGTATTACTTATCTAATACCTGGAAATGATGACTCAAGAAAATCAATAGAGCTCTATTGTAAATTAGCTACCGACTCTATATTAGCTGGAATAGAGTCTAGTCTAGCAAAATCTGGAGTTAAGATTGATGATATAAGGGGTGATGAGTTTATTCAAGAAAAAGAAGATGGTATTGTGCAAACTAAAAGGAGACGTAGTAAAGTTTACAAAGAAGAAGAAAGGGAGGTAGTAACAAATGAAGATGAATCCAGATGATATAAGAGAATTACGTGATAGAACAGGGCTTGGCTTAAGTGACTGTAAAAAAGCATTAGAAGAATGTGATGGTGACATTAAGAAAGCCGTTGATAAGTTACGTACAATAGGTCTTGCTAAAGCTGACAAAAAATCTGATAGAGTAGCTTCAGATGGGCTCGTTGCTATGTGTTTGACTGAAAATTGTGGTGTATTGATTGAACTCAATTGCGAAACCGATTTTGTCGCAAGGAATGAGAAATTTATAGAGTTAGTTTTAAATTTAGCATCAATTGCTCATCAAGAACGCTGTACTAGCGTTGATGAGTTAAAAAATGCCAAGTATGAAAGCATTGGCACAGTGCAGGAAGCTATTATGAATGGTACGTCAGTTCTTGGTGAGAAGCTAGAGTTAAGCAAGCTTTGTTACTTAGAAGCTAAGGATGGAGTTATTGCTGGCTACGTACATGGTGATGTGTGTGGCTTAGGTAAGATTGGTGCTTTAATTGCATTGCAATCATCTGGTGATAAGGCGAAGCTACAAGAGATTGGGAAACAAATAGCTATGCATGTAGTTGCTATGAAGCCTGAAGCTTTGTCTATAGATGATTTAGATCAAATGAAGTTGAACAACGAACGTTCTATAATTGAAGAGCAAGTGAGGAGCTTAAATAAACCTGAAGAAGTAGCAAAAAAAATAGTAGATGGACGAATGGCTAAGTACTATGAAGAAGTTGTTTTACTGGAGCAAAAATTTATAAAGGATGATAAGATGAAGATTTCTGATTTTATAAAATCAAGCGAGTTGAGTGCTGTTAAACTCTCTAATTACAAGTTACTTGTTTTGGGTGATGCAGATTAAATAGCAAAAAATGTTTATTTCAACAAATGAAAAAAGCGAAATAAAATATTCCAGGGTGTTATTTAAAATCTCTGGTGAGGCTTTGATGGGATCAAAGCAATTTGGTCACGATATGGAGACTATAGGTGAGTTATCTAAAGGCATAGTTGAAGTTTGTAATCTTGGAGTTCAGGTATGTATTGTTGTTGGTGGTGGTAATATCTTTCGTGGCACATCTGCGTCTTTAAGTGGTTGTGAAAGAGCAAGCAGTGATTATATTGGAATGCTTGCAACTATAATCAATGCTTTAATTTTACAAAACTTTTTAGAAAAAAATTTAGTAGCTTCTAGGGTATTATCTGCAATACCCATGGCCACTGTATGCGAACCTTACATCAGAAGGAAAGCTATTCGTCATTTAGAAAAAGGTAGAGTGGTAATTTTTGCAGCAGGCACAGGCAACCCATTTTTTACTACAGATACAGCTGCAGCCTTACGTGCTGTTGAAATGAATTGTGATGTTATTCTAAAGGGTACGCAAGTAAATGGTGTATACTCCGCTGATCCGAAAAAAAATGAGGATGCTGTAATGTATGATAGGCTTTCTTACACGGATTTATTGACTCGTGATTTAAAAGTTATGGATGCATCAGCAATTTCACTTGCTCGTGAGAATTCTATTCCAATTATAGTTTTTTCTTTGAAGGGAGAAAAAATAGTCAATATTATTAAGGGTCAAGGTACTTATACTATAGTTTCAGATTGTAAACAGTAGGTAATTTATGTTAAATGAAATAAAAGCTAAAACAAAAGAAAGAATGCTAAAAACTATTCAGTCCTTTCATGATGATATTAAAGGCGTACGCACTGGTAGAGCTAGTGCATCTTTGCTTGATGGTATAGTTGTAAACATCTATGGTGGGCATCAAAAGTTAAATCAAGTTGCAGGCGTTTCGGTTATAGATAACAAAACCCTATCAATTAAAGTTTGGGACATTAGTGTTGTAGGTGAAGTGAAAAACGCTATATTAAATGCTAACCTGAATTTAAATCCTGTTGTCGAGGGTAGCACCATACGTATAGCTCTTCCGGACTTGACACAAGAAACCCGTGAAAAATTAGTGAAATTATTGCATCAGTTTGCTGAAAATGCACGGATTGCCATTAGAAATATACGTAGAGATATTATGGAAGAAACAGAAAAAATGAAGGAAAATAAAGAAATCTCAGAAGATGATTTTCATGGTGCTAAGAAGGAAATACAAAATATTACTGATGATAATATAAAAAAGATTGATGGTGAATTGTCCATCAAAGAAAAGGATATACTGAATCACTAAATGATATGGAGAAAGCTTACATAGCAAATGATGTCATTCCAGTGTTTGACACTGGAATCCAGTCTTTACTATACAACTATCTGATGCACTTGTTTGAAATCAAATTTCCTGGATCCCAGTGTCGGAGCACTGGGATGACACCAATTTTGCATTCAAGTATCAACTATTGGTGTCACTACAGTAACTCTCTTCCTGTCATGCAAGTAGCTGACACCTTCCAGGTGTCCATTGAAATCCAAAAAATTTCACTCAAGTCAAAATTAGGTTAAATTTAAATGTTGAATCAAGAATCTTTACCGAAACATTTAGCAATTATTATGGATGGTAATGGTAGATGGGCGAACAATCAAGGAAGGGTAAAAATTGATGGTTATAAAAAGGGCAGTGAAGTTGCATACGATATTGCCAAGTATTGTACGGACTTAACTATACCCTACTTAACTTTGTATGCATTCTCTATGGAGAATTGGCTTAGACCTAAAAACGAAACTGACTGTCTATTTGATTTATTTTACTCCGTTTTAACTAATGAAGATAAAGTCAATTTCATTTACAATTGTAACATTAAGTTGAATTTTATTGGCAATTTAAGTCTGTTACCCAGTAAAATATTGGATCAAATTAAAAAAGCAGAAGAAATGACACATAAGAACGATGGTTTATTACTCACTGTGGCAGTCAGTTACGGAGCAAAGCAAGAAATTACACAAGCTATAAGCAATATTATAAAAGAAAATATTGCTTATGTATCAGAAGAGGAATTTGAAAAGTTTCTATATACTAAAGATTTGCCAAAATTGGATTTATTAATTCGCACTGGTGGCGAAAAAAGGTTAAGCAACTTTTTATTATGGCAAGCAGCTTATGCTGAATTGTATTTTTGTGATACTTTGTGGCCTGATTTTTCTTGTCAAGATTTGAGCAAAGCATTAGAAGATTATACAAAAAGAGAGAAGAAATATGGTAGATAATAATTTTATAGTTAGAATATTGTCCTCAATAGTAATATTATTCATATTTTCTTTTGCTACATATTTCAGTGATTTATCGTTTTACCTATTGATTTTTTCGATAGCAGTTTTATCTTCTTTTGAATGGTATAATCTAACCCAGGGAAACAAAATTTTATACGTTTTTGCATTATTATTGATTGCACTACCAAGCGCCTCATTAATATATTTATATAATCTACCACAGGGAAAATACGCATTAGTATGGTTCGTCTTAACCATTTGGGGAATTGACGTTACTGCCTACCTGTTTGGCAAGAATTTTGGTGGAGCTAAAATTTGCCCAATTATTAGCCCTGGAAAAACTTGGGCAGGACTTCTTGGTGCGATTTTAGCTGGAGTAGTGTGCACAATTTTTGGATCAATATTTTTTGGTCTATTTTCAATTTTTTATTCTCCAATCATTGGCCTTGCAATTGCTATTCTAGCGCAACTTGGCGATTTCACTGAGTCGCTTGTTAAAAGAGCTTACGGTGTTAAAGATAGTGGAAATATGATACCTGGCCATGGGGGAGTGCTCGACCGTATGGACAGTTTCATTTTTACTGCCCCTCTTATTGCTATTTACATAAGCTAAGTCTGCAGAAGTGCCATTAGAGCTCATCCCTAGTCAGCTCCCCAACCGCTTCTACAGTGCAGTCATGGACAAACGTCTTTTCACAATAAGGGCAGGCTATTTCCTCTTCTTCTCCCATATCTAAATATATTAATGGATGGCCGGAACCCTCATCATTCTCATCACCATAACAACAAACTTTTCTATTATTAACCCTCACTTTTGACATGCTGCTCCTTTAGCTTATAACATTTTATATATTGAATATACCCATTCAGAAATAAAAAACAACAAGCACTATTCTCCATTTTTTATCCTATTCAGGTTAATCAATTCGTTTTGAACACCTTTTGATACAAATTTGCTAACATCTTCTCCTAATCTTGCTATTTCCTTTACAAAGCTTGATGAGATAAATTGAGTATCTTCAGAAGCAGGAAGAAATATGGTTTCGATTTCAGGAAGAAGTTTATAATTTACCCAGCTCATTTGAAACTCGTAATCAAAATCCGATACTGCTCTTAATCCCCTAATAATAACAGAAGCATTCTGCTCTTTGGCAAACTTCACTAGCAACCCATTAAAAGATATAACATCTGCATCAATTCCTAGCCCTTTGATTTCATTTTCAGCCATGCTTGTGCGTAGCTTTGTGTCAAAGGCAGTATGCTTATTAACGTTTTCTGCAACTCCTATTATTAATTTATCGACTAGTTTACACGCTCTTTTGATTATGTCAAGATGCCCAAAAGTTATAGGGTCAAATGTGCCAGGGTAGATTCCTATTTTGTCATTAATGTTCATCCTTTATTTTTATAAACTACTTTAAAAACTTTTGATAGACATAATAACATTTTTTATCTAAAAATAAAAGTATACAGTTGGCCTGATAGCTCAGTTGGTAGAGCAAAGGACTGAAAATCCTTGTGTCGCTGGTTCGATTCCTGCTCAGGCCACCTTCTCTTTCTTGGCAAACTTGCCTTTTTGTTATAAAATACTCTATATCGTAATATAAATATTAGGGAGGCAAGTCATAGTATATAAATATTATAATAAACTATTTAATATCTTATTAATTATAGTTCTATTATTAAGCAATATTACTTATGCTGGCGTTAGTGAAAAACCGGCATCTCAACATGTAACCAGAAAAGAAGAACCAGCGTCAACTGTCTTGACGGCAGAAAATACAGTAAATAATGACGTAGTTGTTGGTTTGTTGAAAACGGAAGAAGCACATGAACTTGGGCTATCTCAAAATATCTATGAGATGTTTAATAACTTTGTGGTTAAGACTGTACTGATTGATTATAATAAGATAATTAGCCTTAAAAAAATTCAGACAGAGTCACTTAATCTCGCAAAACAAGATGAAACATTGGCAAAGAAGCTAACATTAGACCGAATAAAAGTTGAAGTTGCAAAGTTTGTTAAAGAGCACAAAATAAATAGAATATTTATTCCGGATAATTTACACTCAGCACCCACTCCTTATCGCCAGCTTGTTACTGAAGCAATTGTAAAAATAGTTGATGATAACCCTGCAATTCATTTACTTGGCATATGTGAAGGCATAATGAATGCAAAGGGAATTGAAATAGTGAGTGTTGTGAGTGATGAAGAGAAACGAAGATCTCATTTAAAATCAGCACCTAATCCACAGAAAGAGGATGTACCTCTCCAGCAGATAAAGATCGTTCCAAATAGTCGTTTAGCAGAAGTAGTAGCCAAATTCCTAATACCTAATGAAAATGGCTGGTTTTCAACATATTTTCCAGATGCTCATTCAGGAGCAGTAAGTAATACACCAGAAAATAGAAGAAAATTGGAGTCACTTGGATATAAAGTTGCAGCATTTTCCAGTGAGGGGGTAATAGAGGCTATTGAAGATAAGCATGGTAATGTTCACTTTCAAAGTCATCCAGAAGCCCTTGTTGTGAAGTCAGATAAAAACCTCTATTTATCAAATCACAAGGAACGTCAAGTGTCTACACTAGTTGCTATAGCGATTATGAATGATTTTCTTTATCGTGCTTAATGGCTATAGCTTTAGGCTTACCGACGATTTGATAAACGATAGATTTGTCATGTATCCGTTCAGGCAATGGCGTCAACTTAAGGAAAAATATCAGCGATAGTGTATAAAATTTCTCTCCAAATTTTTTATCATTAAATTATCCAAAGAGTGCAAGGGACAGCACTTTTGTTTCTGTTTTATTTCAACAAAGAAGTCTAAAATGTGTCCTTTTTAGGTGAAATATGCAAAAAGGAAAAAACCTTATTCTACAAATTAAAAATATAATATACTCGAAAACTTTTCAGAAAATCCATTGTGTTGAGTTTTACACGAACAAGAAAACTTCCTTTTTCGACAGTATTTTCTATGATTTTAAAGTTAGTTAAAAAAAGTTTGGGAATAGAATGTGAACTTATGGAGCCATTGACATGTACCCTCAAAGCAAGCTTTTTCTAAAGCAAGATATAAGATTTGCCATACAGGCTTTCAAGAATTTAAGCATCCAAACAGCCTATCAGGATGAACCTGAGTTGGAGAGGCTATAGACTTATTGCAGCAGATGGTTCTGGTATGAGATTACCCAGCTCTGGGGAAATTGTATCCGAGTTTGAACCAAATGGAAACTGACCTTACCCAGAAAAAGTGGAGAGAAAGTGTGGAATGTTTTTCACAAAAAGAATGATGCATCAAATTGTTCTGGAATGCAATAGTTAATAGTGACGTTGTTTGTTATAAAAAATTTCTATGTATTCAAATATTGCAGTTCTAGTGTGTTGAGCAGAGTGTTGTGAAGTATCAATAAGTATTTCTCTTTTCAATGAGCTAAAGAAGCTTTCTGCAACAGAATTGTCGTAACAACAGCCTTTATTACTCATCTATATTCTTTACAGCTAAGAGATATTGATACCCTTGCGCAGTATATTGTGAACCTTGGTCACTGTGCAGCAGTAGATTTTTAACAGGTTTACGCCTATTAATGGCCATTAATAAAGAGTTCATAACCAATTGTTTATTTATTGCACTACTCATTAACTACCATACGTGAGAATTATTGCTGCCAAATATAGCCATCCCTCCTTGGTTTTGATGTAAGTAATCCCATACTTTATTTGGTTGATCAACAATAAAGTTTTGATCTAGTATATTGGGAGCTACAGCTCTATTATCTGTTTGTTGTTTTTTAATTTTAAACTTTCTTCTCAGTATAGCCCTGATGTCATTTTTCTGCATAATACTTTGCACCGTTTTCAAATTGCAACTTTTACCCAAAGCCTTCAATTCAGCATGAATTTTAGGAGCTCCATATCTACATTTAGAAACTTGATATATTTTTTGAATAGCTTCGAGTAGCTCTTTATTTGCTGATTCTCTACTGCTTATTTTTCTTGTGGTCCACTTATAGTAGCCACTAGCAGAAAATCCTACATAATTCCTGTACTTTATAGCAGTTACTATATAAAAAAATATTTTACTCTTTTTGACTGGCCAGGGCTTTTTTTTAAATGTCTCTTTCCCTTGTTACTCTTGCTTTGTAAATCAAACCTCTCTTTGTCGTAAGGAGCCATGTTACCTCTACCTGGAAATGCATTTGCCGCTGACTTTTTTTCGTTATATTTCTTCATCCATTTTCCTAATAAACCACCCTTTATTCCTAAATCTCTTGCTATTTTTGTAATTGTTTGACCTGCCTTTCTTTGTTCATTTGCCAGTTTAACAGCTTCCAATTTGAATTCTGCCGTATATTCTCTTACCATTTCTAATCCTCCAAAATTTTATTTTACCCGAAAAAACTCTTTTCTTTCTCTCCACTTTTTCTGGGTAAGGTCAGTATGGGAAAAGGTGAAAGATGTACTAAAAAACCCAGAGATGATAAAAAAGGAATACCAACGTAGAGTATTAGAAAATAAAAATGATGAATCATCAGAGAAAAAGTTTGCAAGAAGAGAAAATCAAATAAAAGAAGGTATCGAAAAATTAATGGAAGATTATTATAGTCAAGAAAATGCAGGAGAGAAAGGATATATAAGCGAGGAAGAATTTAAACAGACAATGAGAAAAATGAAAGAACGCTTACAAGGGATAGAAGAAGAGAAAAAAAGGTAGTTGATCAGAAGGCAGTAGAAAAAGGAATAAGTCTTATTATAAATAGCATAAAGAATTTTTATTCTAGTGTAAAATCGAACCTGGAACAGCTAGATTGGCAAACTAAGCGCGGCATTATTAAAGCATTAATAGGACAAATTAACATTGGTTGTGATCAGGTAGAAGTAGGATTTCAGATCGAAGAACCAGCACAGGATGGGGGAATTCTTAATTTGTATCATTGTACTACACATCATAATAAGGGGGTTGGCAAAATGTGTGCGCCAAGAAGTGCGTAAGGAACAGTTGGTGAAAATCCAACACGGGTAAAGCTTAGCCGGCAACCTGGAACAAACCATTATGCTGCGTAAGGTAACGAGCGTAGTAAAGCTAATGGAATGGACAACATAGGGTGCAACGAAAGTGAAGGTATTGAGTCCCGTAATTCACGCGTCATGGGGGCTGACACTTTACATTTGGTGGAAGGCAACATGGGTAATAACGCTAAGGCAAGATATTACTCACCTCATCGGGATCGAAGGCCGCGTCATGTGTTGAGATGGACCTTACGTGAACTTGGGAGATCCTTTGTATTCCTGTAAGGGTACTCTGGAACAAGTCAATAAAGGCGAGGACTGGAGGAAGATGCAAAGGAAGTCGGACTAACTGATAGTACTCGGAGTGTGGGAAAGGCACATACAAGGGGAAGCGGTTAGCAATATAGTGACTGGTATAGGGATTGCTATACCAATACAACAGAGATTGGAGGAGTATGCAAGGAAAACTAAACCAGATAGCAGTAAGGGCTAAGCAAGATAAGCGAGTAAAATTTACATCATTAGTTCATTTGATTAATGAAGAGAATCTTGCAGAGTGTTATAAGGAACTAAAACGCAACAAGGCTTGTGGTATAGATCGTGTGACAGTGGAAGCTTATGGAGAAAATCTAGAAGAGAAACTTAAAACACTAGTGGATAGTATGAAGAGAAAACAATATCAACCGCTACCAGTGAAAAGGGTATACATACCCAAAGCCGGGAGCAAAGAGAAGCGCGGTCTCGGAATACCATCAACGGAAGATAAGTTGGTACAGGTAATGCTAAAGAAGATATTAGAAAATATTTATGAAGCAAACTTTATGGACAGCTCGTATGGATTTCGACCAGGAAGAAATTGTCATCAGGCGATAAACGCTCTAGATAAAGCAGTTATGCACAAACCAATTAACTATATTGTAGAAGTGGATATCAAGAAGTTCTTTGATAATGTTCAACATAAATGGCTAATGAATTGTCTAAGGGAACGAATAGCTGACCCAAATTTATTGTGGTTAATAAAACGATTTCTAAAGGCAGGAATAGTCGAAGTTGGATGTTATAAAGCAACCGATCAAGGCACACCACAAGGTGGTATAGTAAGCCCTGTATTAGCTAATATATACTTACACTATGTGCTGGACTTATGGTTTGAAAAGAAATTTAAGCCAAAAGCCAGAGGATATTTACAGCTAATAAGGTTTTGCGACGATTTTGTAGTTGGCTGCGAGAGGGAAGAAGACGCAAAAGAATTTCTAGAATTACTGAAACAAAGACTAAGTAAATTTGGGTTGGAAATAGCTGAAAATAAAACAAAAATAGTAAAGTTTGGTAAGAAAGAATGGTATCAAGCAGAAAGAGAGAAACGTAGGACGGCTAGCTTCAACTTTCTAGGATTTACACATTATTGTGGAAAAAGTCGTAATGGTAAACTTATGATGAAGCAGAAAACTTCAAAAATAAGCCTAGCCAGAAAGATTAAAGAAATCAAAGAATGGTTGAAGATGGTACGAAGTCGTATCTGTCTCAAAGATTGGTGGCAGAAACTTAAAGCCAAACTAACAGGACACTATAGCTACTTCGGAGTTAGCGGAAATTATCGGTGTTTGATTCAATTCTATCGACCGGTAACAAAGTTAGCATTTAAGTGGATAAACCGACGTAGTCAAAAGAAAAGTATGGATTGGGAACAATTTATACACTATTTAAAAGTAAATCCATTACCAAAACCAAAGGTATATGTTTCTTTATACACAGGAGCACTAGTGTGAACGCTGTATTGTGGAGCCGTGTGCGGGAAATCCGCAAGCACGGTTCTTTTGGGGAGACTATGGTTATGAGACCAAATCGCTGGTTTCAAGGTCATGAGTCTCTACCAGACGTCAAGCAAGTTTTTTCGTTTCTATAAATCTGGATTTCAGCGTTATGCGCTGGAATGACAACGTGAGGTAAATTTTTCAACATCCCAAAATTACAGAATTCAGTCTGTTTAATTAAGTGTGAACTGTTACACGAAAATTTTGTAAACAGATTAATATACCCTGTTTTTGCTATTCATCTAAAAATGGAACCATAGAGTACGTTGAGGAGCGTAAGCAAATTTTAATGCAAAAATTACTATCAAAAAATAGATTATGCAAGAGGTCTAATTATTCTGCCGCAATTTTGCTCTATCACACTTGCCACATTTAATATTCCAGCTTCATCATAATAATTTCCAATCACTTGCAAGGCAAGTGGTAAACCCTCATTGGAGAGCCCAACAGGAACAGAAATAGCAGGCAATCCTGCCAGACTTGCCGGCACAGTAAACACATCATTGATGCACATAATTAGCGGATCTGGCTTTTCATTTAAGCCAAAAGCTTCTGTTGGAGCAGATGGCACAAGTATGTAATCTATTTTTTCAAACGCTTTTATAAAATCATTTCTGATTAATGCCCTGATACACTGTGCTTTTTCGTAATATTCATTGTAATGACCTGAGGAAAGCGCATAAGCGCCAATTAAAATTCTTCTTTTCACCTCTTTACCGAAACCTTCTGCTCTTGTTAGTGAATACATTTCTTCAAGGGTATCAGCATCAACCCTGAACCCATAACGCACACCGTCATAACGAGCAAGATTGGATGAAGTTTCAGCAGAACAAATTAAATAATAGACTGGTATTGCATATTTAGTATGTGGCAGAGTAACGTCAACAACTTCAGCGCCATTTTCTTTTAAATAGGAAGCAACTTTCTCCCAATTATGGACTATTTCCTCTGAAATTCCATCCATCCTATATTCTTTTGGTATACCAATACGCTTACCCTTGACATCACCATTTATAAAGCTAGAAAATTTAGGCACTGGCTTTTCGCTTGATATTGAATCTTTTGTATCATAGCCACAGATTGCTTCCAGCATTAATGCTGAATCAGAGACAGAACGAGTAATGACTCCTGCTTGATCTAGAGAACTCGCAAATGCAATCATACCAAAACGCGAGCATCTTCCATAAGTTGGCTTTATTCCAACCACTCCACAATAAGCTGCTGGTTGGCGCACAGATCCACCGGTGTCACTCCCTAGTGCTCCAGCGCATAAAAATCCAGCCACCGATGCTGCAGATCCACCAGATGATCCACCAGGAACAACTTTTTCCCCATCACTTTTTCTAATCCACACATTTTCGACAGGGCCAAAATAGCTGTTTGTGTTCGCAGAACCCATAGCAAATTCATCCATATTAAGCTTACCGAGCATGGCTGCTCCACTTTTTAAAAGCAAGTCAGACACCGTAGATTCGTAAGTCGGAACGAAATTTTCCAGCATTTTTGAGCATGCTGTTGTTTTTATTCCTTTTGTACAGAATAGATCTTTGATGCCAACTGGTACACCCATGAGCGGCGAGATTAAATCATCCTTTTGCCTAGAGAAATGTTCATCTGCAGCTTTAGCAGCTTTCATTGCTATCTCTGGGGTTTTTGTTATAAATGCATTTAATTTCTCATTTTCAACCGCACTGATGTGCGCCTCTACGAGTTCAACGGCAGAAAAACTCTTTTTTTTGAGCCCGTCATGCATTTGTGTAATACTTAACTTTCTTAGTTCATTCATCAATATTTAATTTTTAGCAAGACGTTAATTATAACATGGCACGATAAAAAATCCATACATTTATAGTTACAGCTAGAAATGTAGCTAAGGTAACTTAGATTCACCGACAATCGTCATCCCGCTACTTGTTAGCGGCTAAGAGATACCGCAGCGGTATGACGTAGAAGCTATACTTTTATACTCACCAACTCAGTATCCAATCCGGATTGTATCTTAAAAAGGTCAAAAGACTATAATAAGCAAAGGAGTGATACTGTGTCTGAGTGAAAATCGTTGAGATCCCAGTGTCTGCTGCTTGCATAGCATTTATTTACAAAAAAATAGTCATGCAAGAGACTTTGCTTGGATATTTGATATAATTTAGGTCTATTAAAGCAAAAAATACTAACATGAATGAAGTGATAACATTTGGTTGTCGTCTAAATTTTTACGAGAGCGAGTTAATCAAAGAAGCATTAAAAAAAGCAAAGAGAGAAAATGTTGTTGTGGTGCATAGCTGTGCAGTGACAAACGAAGCAGAACGTCAGGTAAAGCAAAAGATACGTAAGATTTACAAAAATGATCCAAATAAAGAAATTATCGTAGTTGGTTGTGCTGTTCAGTTGGATCCAGAAGTTTACAGTAGCATTCCTGGTGTAAGTAAAGTGCTCGGTAATCAAGATAAGCTAAAAGCTGAAAATTACTTACTAAATGACGATAAAATCTTGGTCAGTGATAACCAAGTAGAACCTGTTCTAATTAATGGATTTGAAGATAAGTCAAGGGCATTTATTGAAATTCAAAATGGTTGTAATCATAGCTGCACATTTTGTTCAATTACTGAGGCAAGAGGGAATAATCGATCTGTGCCAATAAACAGTATTATAGAGCAAATCAGGATCTTTGTAGAAAATGGATATCAAGAAGTAGTGTTTACAGGGGTTGATATTACTGACTTTGGTACAGATTTGTTGGGTAAGCCATCACTTGGTTCAATGATTAGGAGAGTTTTAAAGGATATACCAGAGTTGAAGAGGCTAAGACTTTCCTCTATCGATGTTGCTGAAGTTGACGACGAATTAATGGATTTAATAGCTAATGAGTCAAGACTTATGCCTCATTTACATTTGAGTCTACAATCTGGTAATAATTTAATACTAAAGAGAATGAAGCGTCGTCACAACAGAGAACAAGTGATAGAATTTTGTCATAAAATGAAGAGCTTGAGGCCTAATATAGCATTTGGCGCTGATATTATTGCTGGATTTCCAACAGAAACTGATGAAATGTTTCAGGATACAGTTGATTTACTGAAAAAAACAAATATAGTTTACCTACATGCTTTTCCATATTCAGAGCGGAAAAATACACCTGCTGCACGAATGCCACAAGTACCAGAGAATGTGCGTAAAGAACGAGTAAAAAATTTAAGAGAAGTAAATAAAGAAATTATGAGCAGTTTTTGTCAATCCTTGATCAACACTAAGCAAAGTGTTCTGGTTGAGCAAAATAATGTCGGTAGAGCAGAAAATTTTGCATTAATAAAGCTTGAATCAAAAGCTCAAGCCAAGAGTATTGTGGAAGTTAATGTTAAAGGAGTGGAAAATAATTATCTAATTGGAAATATTTTTTCTTAATTTTTGTACATTGAAGAAATATACGATATAGTAATTATACTGTAAATGATAATTGTGAATTCATTTATGATAACTAGAATATCTATTACTTTATTTTTGATTTTCATTTCATGTGTCTATTTTTTTATTACTTATATTAGTAATGATACACACATTGAGCAAGTACAACCCTTAAAATTAGAAACAGACAATAATAAAAGTGTGATACGTTCTGAGGAGGTTACTGCAAAAGAAATACCAATAAAATATCAAGAACTTGAAAGTAGTCCACCTTCTGTTTTCCAAGTAGCTGATCAGAAAAATATGTGGTCACGTATTGCAGATCAAGCTGAGCCTACAAAAGAAAAATCAAAAAAACTTGATTTTTATGTTAGCGCTAACGGTGGTAAGGTATACCATGATAATTCAGAAATATTTGTAAAGGGTATAAAGGCAATAGGGGAGAGAGTCCTAACTTTAGTTGAAAGTCATTATGGTTTTATAATAAAAAATATAGTGGCAGATGAAATTAAAAGTATACAGCAATTTGATGGTAAAATTGATTTCCAGTGGTTTAGCAGCATGTCTTTAGGTTACTATGCTGGAGAAAATGGTAAAATTGATTTTGAAGCCGCGTATTCTATAGCCAATATTGAAGATAGTAATTCTCCTCCGGTATTTGATAAATCAGCAAGTATATTTGCGTTTTTGTTAAACTTCTATTATAATCCCAGCGTTCAGGATACACAATTTGCTCCGTACATCGGTCTTGGTATAGGACCAACAGTTTTTAGATTAAAAAGGATTAATGGGTCACCCCAAAATTCAATGCCACTGAATGTTCCTTGGTTTGCTTATCAAATAAAACTTGGTGTTGATTATTCAATAATCCCAGAAATCAAAACCTTTCTCGGCTATCGTTACTTTAGCGTTCCGATACCTGTTGCAGATGACATATCTACTCACAATATTGAAGTTGGTTTGATATTTAATTTTTAGTGATAATTTAATATATATATAAATTCTTATCTTTTCTATCTAACAAACCAAATGTTGGTACGATTGTTGCTTTTAAAAAAATGACAGTTTCTACTGTTCTAATATTATTCGCTAGCCTTTTTGATTTCTGATGCAATAAGCTTTGCTTATCTTCTCTATGTTCTATAAGCCCGCCGATTACCATAATTTCACCGCTCTTAATTTTTAACATAGAGTTCATTTCTCTGATTTCAACAATTGGAATGTCGCTATTTAATTTCATTTTACTCTGCTGTGCGACGTACTCTATATCTGGATCTTTAGTGTAGCCGTTAATTCTTGATAAAGTTGGATGTATATCCATGAATATTTCACTAGTATCAATGTTAATGCTTGGGTGGATTATTAGCACAACACCTATTGGGACGCTATTCATCTTGGTAATTAAGGTCTGATTAGAGTTTCTAGTATCTTTTTGTATATCGGAGGTAAAATAAATATGGTTTTTAGTAAATGAAATCATCGCTTGCTGATTATTTATAGCATGTACTCTGGGGCTTGAAATTACAGTTGAAGTGCCAAATTTGTCTAAATTTTTTACTAAATCTCCTAGATCATTTGCACCAAAGTTCATTGCTAGGTTAATAATGGAGTTATCTTGATTTATTATAGACTTAGTTCCATCTTGTAAGTCATTTAAGTTCATACCAGAAAGGTATTTGTCATCTAGCACAACTTCAACTATTTTTGCCTCTATCATTACTTGAGAAGACGCTAACTTCTTAACCTTATTAATATATTCTTCAACAGCTTTGTGGATATCTTTTCTAGCATTCAAAATAATAACACCAGCTTCTCTGTTGGATGAAAGGAATTCGCCATCATCCACCCCGTTAACATCCATTATTGCATTCAAGCCTTTTTCTAATGAATTCCATAAGTCACTACTGTATTGAGACTTCATAACATTGTTATAGTCCCTATCAACGTTACTTCCATCACTGTTAGTAATATTGTTATTAATGACGAAACTGCTTTGAGCAGAATGTTGAATATTGATGAAGTCTACGTAATAATTTTGTGCGTATGGCAAGTCCTGCTCAATTCTAATTACACCATTACTTGTTGAGTAACGCAGTTTGGCGCTATTTGCTATACTCTGAATTACTTCGTTTATATCCTTATCTTTTAGCTTTAAAATAATATTACCTGATATTTTTGGGTCCATATCCAAGTTAACGTCAGAAAGTTTTCCTATCTCAATCAGCAAATCCTTTACTGATACTTCTTCACTAACATTAATAGAAATAAGCTGATTACTGATTGTGAGATCGGGAAACTCTATTGGTAAAGGCATAATTTCTGGTATTGACGGTTCATTAATCTCCAAAGAGGTGTTATATTGTTGCAACGGATAATCGTGCTTATAATTGTCTATGTTAATAGGATATTGCTTGGTAGGTAGATGTGTGCAAGAAATAATGAAGAGGAGTATTAAGCATTTAAAAATAGCCATTAGAACAGCATACAAAATCTATACTAATAGATTTCTATAAAAATATTAAAAATGTATTTAATCTCATTTTCATCGAGCAGATAATTGTCGTGTATTAGCTTTGGCTATGTATTTTTTGTATACTCTTCTTGTACTTAAATGTAGACCAGCATAGCCCTAATTTTTTTATATATTGTACTTCTTTCTCTGTATTTAATAATAGGCTTGAAAATAAATGGTAAGCCTATAATTGTTAAGCTTAGAGCTAGGGTTGAAAGTATACAACAGGCTTTGTGTTTACTATGTAGCTCTTTCAGATAAAGCATCAAAAATCTACAAAATTTTTTGTAATTTTCTTCGATGTTTTTTTTGCTATGAGCCTTGCTAATGAACATATCTATTGCGGTATGACCGTTATTGCACTTAATGTTAAGGTCTGCACCTTTTTCTGTTAACAACTGAGCTATATCAAAATAATCCTTTTGAACAGCAAGATGTAGAGGTGCAAAACCTTGTTGCTCACAAATGTTCATATTGGCTCTAACTTCCAATAACATTTTCACAATTTGTGTATGGCCTTTTTTAACTGCGAGTAGCAAGGGAGTTCTGTTACATTTAGTAACAGCATTAACGTTTACCTTAAGCTTCAATAAGAGCTTAACTGTTTTAGTGTTACCATTATGGCTAGCTTTATGCAGCCTAGCGTTACCATTAAAATCTTGATCGTTTGCTTCTATTCCCTTTGAAACAAGAAATGTTACCATTTTTCTATTATTATGCTCAATAGCGCAATCTAACGCATCAAAACCATGGTTGTTTTTTGTGCAAAAAAACTCTTTAAGTTTAATTTTATCGTTACTTGCTTGCTGTTTTTTTGCAATAAGTTTTACTATTTGCATTTTGTTGTTATACGCTGCTAGGAAAAGCGTAGTGTTATTTTCTGCATCTTTGGCTTCTATATTTGCACCTTTCTTTATCAGATATTCTATAATTTCTGCTCTGCTGTCATAATGTGCGGTGCATTGATAAATGGTTAAAAACAAAGGAGTACGAAAATTGTTATCTTCACATTCGAGATTTGCTCCGCTATCAATTAAAATTTGGACGCTTTTTTTAGAACCGTATAGTGAAGCTATATGAAGAGGAGTATAGCCCTCTTTGGCATCTTTTTCATTAATTTTTGCGCCTTTTGTTATCAAAAAATCTATTAATTCCGTGTCATCTTGTAGTGCAGCAAGGTGCAGTGGAGTGAATCCATTTTTATCCTTGGAATTAATTGTCAGTTGGTTAACAAAAAGTTTAGCAACTTTCTTGTGTCCATGCATAATGGCGTAATGCAGAGGGTTTCTATTTTCGTTGTCTACGACATTGAAATCAGCTTCGTGCTCTAGTAATGACTTTACTCCAACTAAATCGCCTTCTTTTGTGAACTTATGCAAGAGAGTGATTCCACTTGCATCTTTTGAGTTAATATCAAATCCATTTTCTACTAATTGGTTTATATCTTCCTCACGCGCCATATCACTTAAATCTCTAATTAAACTCTTTTCGCGTTAATAATACTCCTACTTGATTAAGTTTAAATGAATCTGTGAGAAATGGCTAGTGCATTCTTGCATAACAAACTTTTGGCAGCGCATTGGATGAAACGAAAAACTTACTTGACAAACTCCGCCAGCCCTCCTATCATGAAACTGAAGCTATTTATTTATCTTCGCAATCTCTGCAGTGGATTAATGACAAAAAACTTAATGTATTTGGCGTAAATCATGCTTAATTTTTTGCACTATGTGCACCTCATGTCTTTATAAAACTTTTAGGTTTCTACCTATACAAGCCGAAACGCGCTTATAAAGTGTTTAAGACAGTAAAAGACGTCAAATAGACAAGGGAGAATTTGAATACTAGCTACCCTAGGGTTTCTTTGCCTTTTTTTATTTGGTAAATTTCTTAACATTTATAGCTAAACGACAACTGTCATTCCTGTAAAGGTCAAGTATCCCGCTACTTGTTAGCGGCTGAGATACCGCGAATGAATCGCGGTATGACGGTTAGCGGTGGCGTGACGATAAGCTCGTCATTCCGCTACGTGTTAGCGGCTAAGAGATATCGCGGTGGTATAGCTATAAATTGTTGATATCTTTTTTATATCACATTTTTAACTTACAATAGTTAGCCAGCGTTCCTTACATTAACCAAATCTTTCAAATTCTGCACTCACCACTACCTATAACTCACTTTCACGCAATATTGATCGTTCTTAAAAAGCAATCTAACATTTTTTATTCCTTGATTGCGAAGCTTTGATGCAGCTGATTTAGCAGCCTGAGCACTTTTAAAAAATGCAACATATCCCTTACTTTCTGCACTGTCTTGTTTCGGGTGACGTTTCTGCATTTCTTTTTCATATTGCTTTCTGTAATGAGGAGTATTTTGTATCAATTGTTCTGACATCTTTCTTAGGTATTGAACTTTTACTTTTGCAAGCCCAGATTTATGAAATCCTAAGACTTGAGCTGCTTTTTCTGATAAGTCTATTATTCTGCCTTCAATAAAAGGCCCTCTATCGTTAACCCTTGTAACAAGCTTTCTTCCATTTTCTAAATTAGTGACAAGAACAAAGCAGGGTAAGGGCAAAGTCTTATGCGCTGCAGAGATCAAGTGACGGTTAAACGCTTCACCATTTGCTGTAAGTGTGCCATGATCTTCTATTCCATACCACGATGCTATCCCTATCTCTTCATAGTGTTTACAGTTTTTTGGGTGATAAGTTATACCATTTATTGTGTAGCTGCTGCCAATTTTATAATGACCTGCAGTGCAGTTAAACCTGTTGCTAAAACTGCAGCTACTTATCAAAACAAATATTAGACATAGAAAGGTTAGGTTTTTTATCATTGTATTCGGTAAGAGGGTTCGATACTATGAGGATTTTAAATTATACTATAATAAATTTAGTAATGAGTAAACATCTACTGCTAAATATTAACAAAACTCAAAAAGGAATAATACATATTATTGGTATAGGTGGAATCGGAATGAGTGCCATTGCTGAAATTCTTCACAATTCCAATTGCAAAGTTCAAGGCAGTGATGCACAATCAAACGACAATATAAATAAGTTACAAAAGCTAGGTATAGAGGTTTTTATTGGTCACAATGCTAATAATATAAGCCAAGCTCAAATAGTTGTACATTCTTCTGCAATAGAATCTGATAATGTGGAGTTAATTGCGGCAAAAAATAACAATAAAACCGTTTTGCATAGATCAGACATACTTGCTGAAATTATGAAAGGTAAATATGTGATAGCGGTTTCAGGTTCAAGCGGAAAGACAACAACAACCGCTATGATTGCTTCCATTTTTGATCATTCTGGCATTGATGCGACTGTAACTGTAGGAGGGATATTAAATTCCTATAAGAGCAACTTCAAACTTGGAGGGAGTGACACTTTTCTGATCGAGGCTGATGAGTCTGATGGAACTATGCTAAAAATCCCTGCAAAGATTGCTGTCATAACAAGTATCAACAATGACCACATAGATTATTACGGCACATTTGATAATATCAAAAATGCATTTTCCCAATTCGTGAATAATGCAGGTTCTGCAGTTTTACCTGATTCTGTAGACATCGATTATGATGCGGGTAATTCTATAACGTTTGGGTTTGAGAATGGTAGCATAAGAGCCAGCAACATTAAACAGCATGCTAACAGCATAGAATTTGATGTGTTGAACAACTGGATTCCAGCATTACGTGCTGGAATGACAAAAGGAAAGTGTACAGAGATGTCATCCCAGTGCGTGACACTGGGATCCAGCCCTTTAAAAAACATAGTACTATCAAATGCAATTGGAATTCACAAAGTAAGCAACGCCCTAGCTGCAATATCAGTTGCGATAAAGCTCGGAATTAGCGATGCAGATATTAAAAAAGGCCTTTTGGAATTTCAAGGAGTAGCAAGAAGATTCTCTTTGATTGCCGATATTAAAGGTGTTAAGTTAATTGAGGATTATGCCCATCATCCAAATGAAATATATGCAACTTTAACGGCTGCACGTTCGATTACTAAAGGAAAAGTAATAGGAATTATCGAACCACTTCGTTTTGCCCGCATTCGTAATTTTTTTGATGAATTCATACGAATTTTCATGATGTTTGATTATGTCATCCTCACTCCTGTTCATCCCCCAGAAGACAAGCCTATTCCTGGTTGTGGGATTGATGATATACAAAAAGCTTTAATCAGTAATGGATTTAATAACACAAAAATTATGAATGATGCTTTGCTCATTTCACATTTTATTAGTGATTCGACAAGTCCAAGTGATATAGTATTATTTATTGGTGCTGGTAGTAATATAGCTAAATTGGCAAAGGAAACTGCAGCACTTATTGCGGAAGTTAAGGTTTAATGTAATGAATAAGATAATCAATAACGTATTTGCAAGAGAAATTTTAGATAGCAGGGGTTACCCCACTATTGAGGTAGAAATTGAGCTCTGTGATGGTGCAATAGGCAGGGCATCTGTACCTTCTGGAGCTTCAACCGGTAAATTAGAAGCCTTGGAACTCAGGGACCAAGATGAGAAAAGGTATTGTGGTAAGGGAGTGCTGAAAGCTGTTCAAGCTGTAAATGGGATAATAGCAGATGAAATCATTGGAATGAATGCAGCGGACCAAAATGCAATTGATAAAGCATTAATTGAACTGGATGGAACAAAAAACAAATCAAAACTTGGAGCAAATGCAACTTTGGGTGTGTCTCTTGCAGTTGCAAAAGCAGCAGCAAACAGTTTCAAAATGCCGCTATATAGATATTTGGGAGGAAAGCAGACGAGTGTTATGCCGGTTCCACTCATTAACATAATTAATGGTGGAGTACATGCAGACAATAAGCTCGATTTCCAAGAATTCATGATTCTTCCGGTCGGTGCTGAGACTTTCAGCGAAGCGATTAGAATATCTGCGGAGGTATTCCACAACTTACGTAGCATTCTTAAGAAAAAAGGTTATAGCACAAATGTAGGGGATGAAGGTGGTTTTGCACCAAATATTGAAAGTACTGAAGAAGCACTTGATTTGATCATATACGCTATAGAATCAGCAGGTTATTCAGCGCAAAGTGATTTTGCACTAGGCCTTGATGTTGCTTCATCTACTTTTTATGAAGATGGAATTTACAAATTTGAACATAGAGATCTTACTTCAGAAGAGTTGACTGAATATTATTGTAATCTTGTGGAAAGATATCCAATAATTTCTATAGAAGATGCAATGAGTGAAGACGACTATGAAGGTTGGAAATTACTTACTGCAAAATTGGGGAGTAAAATTCAATTGGTTGGGGATGATTTGTTTGTTACAAATTGTGAACTGATATGCAAAGGAATAGAGGAAAAAATGGCAAATGCTGTACTGATCAAGCCAAATCAAATAGGGACGTTAACAGAAACTTTTGCTGCTATTGAAATGGCAAAATCAAATGGCTATAAAGCTGTTGTTTCTCATCGCTCAGGTGAAACAGAAGACACAACAATATCTCATATAGCAGTTGCGTCAAATTGCGGGCAAATAAAAACCGGGTCGCTATCGCGTTCTGATAGACTCGCGAAGTATAACGAGCTAATCAGAATAGAAAGCGCATTAGGAAAGGATGCTAAATATTATCGTGGGTTAGCATGGGTTTTATAGACGAAGTAAAATTGTGTTTAAAAGCTGGTGACGGTGGTGATGGCTGTGCAAGTTTTCGTCGAGAAAAGTTCGTTGAATTTGGTGGTCCAAATGGTGGTAATGGAGGAAAGGGTGGAAACATAGTTTTCATCAGCGACGCTAATCTCAACACTTTGCTTCATTTTCGTTATAGAAGACACATTAAAGCAGATAGTGGAAAAAATGGTGCAGGAAGGGATAGATCTGGCACAGCAGGGAAAGACGTTATACTTAAAGTTCCAGTCGGTGCACAAATAATTGATGAAGAAAGTGAAGAGATAATAGTAGACCTTGACAAGCCTGGTATGGAATTTCAAGTAGCACAGGGTGGAAAAGGTGGACTTGGAAATACTAATTTTAAATCTTCTACTAATAAGGCACCAAGACATTTTACTTACGGTCAGCCTGGCGAAGAAAAACATGTATTATTAAAACTAAAAGTTTTATCAGATGTTGGAATTATTGGCATGCCAAACGCAGGTAAATCAAAATTTTTGACTCGCTGCTCAAATTCCGATACAAAAGTAGGCGATTATCCATTTACCACCGTAAGACCTCATTTAGGCATGGTAAAAGTGGATGATAGCGAAGTTGTAATAGCAGATATTCCTGGAATAATTACTGATGCTCACCTTGGAGTTGGGCTCGGGCATAAATTTTTAAAGCACATAGAAAGGTGTCAAATTTTACTTCATTTAATCGATGTAACTCACGATGACGTTGTTTCGGCTTATAGTTGTATCCATAATGAATTGGAACTTTACAATAGTGATCTTGTTGAAAAAGAAGAGATTGTAGTATTAAACAAATGCGACTTATTGAGGGAAGCAGAAATTCTGGAAAAGAAGAATCACCTAGCTAATTATCTCAATAAAGAAGTGCTGTGCTTATCAATTAATGGTGATTTACAACCTATTTTAAGATTATTAAGTGAAAAATTGAAAAAGAGTAATTCTAAGGAAATCGATGTATATGATCCTTTTAAAGCGTAAATTTTCTATTTATGGATGTACAAGAATGGTAGCGTGCAACCAGAACTAAGCGTACAGCTGTGCAAACATCGTGATTTGAGTCCACCAGAAGGGTGTCATCCCAGTGCCCAGACACTGGGATCCAGGAATTTTATTAAGTTGGTAAGCATAAAAGTAGCCGTTTTATGTTAAAATACAACGTTTTGATGATTATGAAAAGGCTGGATTCCAGACTGGAATGACACCATCATAAAGTGAATCAGTGTCAGCTACTTGCATCTACCATGCAAGTTAACTGAAAATTGCAATGTTCGTACACTTGACTACTTGGATCTAGTATGATTTAATTAACCAAGAAGTAGGCATGAAAAAATTATGTAGTGAACCAGTTTGCATAACACCAGGAGGAAAATATGGATAGAAAGACGAGAATAGAATCAGACAGCTTAGGGGAAGTAAAAGTACCAAGTGAACATTACTGGGGAGCACAGACTCAGCGTTCTTTAGAAAATTTTAAGATTGGCACAGAAAAAATGCCAGAGCCTCTGATTAAAGCATTAGCAATAGTAAAACTTGCAGCAGCGCGTGTTAATATGAAACATGGTGTTATAGATGATAGGGTAGGGGACGCAATTTGCACAGCCGCGAGGGAAGTAATAGATGGCAAATTTAATAATGAATTTCCGCTTGTTGTTTGGCAAACCGGATCCGGAACGCAGACTAATATGAATATGAATGAAGTGATCAGCAATCGTGCAATAGAGATTTTAGGTGGTAATTTGGGTAGTAAATCTCCAATACATCCAAATGATCATGTGAATTATGGTCAGTCGTCAAATGACACCTTTCCAACAGCAATGCATATAGCAGCAGCAGAGCAAATAAACTGCTTGCTTATTCCAAATCTTGAAAAATTGCATAAGGTGCTGGATAATAAGGTTCAGGAATTTAAAGATATAATAAAAGTAGGACGTACTCATCTGCAAGATGCAACGCCCCTAACACTAGGACAGGAGTTCTCTGGCTATGCAGTCCAGATTAAAAAGGGGATAGAGAGAGTAAAATCAACTTTAAGTGGTATATACGAGCTTGCACAAGGTGGCACTGCGGTTGGCACGGGACTCAATACTAAAAAGGGTTTTGCTGAAGATTTTGCAAAGCAAGTTGCAGGAATTACTAACCTTCCATTTACTTCAGCAGGCAATAAATTTGAAGCGCTAGCAGCAAATGATGCTTTAGTTGAGCTCAGTGGAACACTCAATACAGTAGCAGTCAGTTTAATGAAAATTGCAAATGATATAAGGTTGCTTGGTTCTGGTCCAAGATGCGGAATTGGGGAAATAATGTTACCGGAAAATGAGCCTGGTTCTTCAATTATGCCAGGTAAAGTGAATCCGACTCAGTGTGAAGCGGTGACTATGGTATGCACTCAAGTTATGGGAAATCATGTTGCTGTAACCATTAGTGGTTCAAACGGTCATTTTGAATTGAATGTGTTTAAGCCAGTGATAATTTACAATGTTTTGCAGTCTATAAGACTTTTAGCTGATGCAAGTTTAAATTTTACAGAAAAATGTGTAATTGGTATTAAAGCAAATGAAGAGAGGATAAAAGATTTACTGAATCAGTCGTTGATGTTGGTCACTATATTAAATACGCATATAGGGTACGACAATGCAGCAAAAATAGCGAAGCTTGCTTATAAAGAAAATATCACTCTAAAAGAAGCAGCAGCAAAACTTCAACTGCTCACTGAGGAAGAGTTTGAAAGGATAGTGAAACCAGAAGAAATGGTAAATTATTTGTAACCGCTCACACTTAATTCTTCAATCTCACTAATAGAAAGGCCAGTAAACTTGACAATAGTGTTAACATCAACATTATTATCTTGCTTTGTCTACCTTATTTGCCGCTCCCCTGAACGGATACGGTTTAAGACATAAGATCCTTTTTCATAGCTATACTACGTTATCCAGCGTCTGGGCACTGGTTTCTTGGTACTTATTCCGCAATAATTTTTTTTTCCTTCAATAAACTTTGCAGTTCGCCTTTTTCGTACATCTCGCGAGTGATGTCGCAACCACCAATAAACTCTTCCTTTATATATAATTGTGGAATTGTTGGCCAATCAGAAAACTTTTTTATAGATTCACGTATTTCATCATTCTCCAACACGTTAATATACTTAAACTTCACGTTCAATTTTTTTAGGATTGACACGACGAGTCCAGAGAATCCGCATTGAGGAAAATCAGAAGTGCCTTTCATATACAATACCACATCATTTTCTGTTATATCTTTTTTTATTTGTTCAAAATTGCTCATAAATTCACCTTATTTTTAAGTATTAGTTTCCAGTTGCAAGGCGTGTATAGACTGACCTTCCAGAGCTTTATATACCATTTTATGCTGTTCTATTTTTGTCTTTCCAAGAAAACACTTGGAGTTTATTTTTAAATGATAATGGTCATCATCTCCAGCAAGATCATGAATCTTTATATCAGCGTCGGGGAACGATTGTTTGATGATCCTCTCTAATTCGTGAATTGCAATAGTCATTGATTTGCTTTAAATTACAATACTTTCATTATAAATCTAAAACGATTGAGCGCAATAAAAAGTTGCTATCATAAAAAATAGAAGCATACTATAATAATGGAATGACAAATTATGCAGGGAGGCTTTGTGGTGGGCGAAAGATTTAAATTCACATATCTATTGGTTTTGCTAACTTTTCATTTAGGTGCTTATCTTACGATGATAAAATAAATAACTTAGAGAATGTTTACATCAAAGCTAACTATTTTGGAGCATTCTTCAATGCAATAGGTTCTCTAGAAGGAAAAGAAGATGCAGGTGACAATATAACAGAGGGGGTTTTTAGTTTTAATAAGAAGGAGCGAATTGAAGCTGGATACAGTCCTAAATATGTTCCAGGGTTTGCCGGTAGTGCTGCAATAGGGTATTTATTCAAAAATATGAGAGTTGAGTTTGAAGGCTTATATTCTCAGACTAACTTATATGATGAAGATTATTCAGATAAGAAAAAAGCAAGATATATTGAACTTCGTCGTCACAATGATGCGTCTACTGGAGCGGAATGCAATTCACCTTGGAGAAGTGGAAAGGTTGATATTCACATTCAAGAAAATTGTAGTGTTGAAGCAGAGTTCAGAGCTGCATTTAAGATGAAAAATGAAGGTTTTAATAACTTAGCTGGAATGGTCAATGTATATCGTGATTTTAATATAGCAAAAATGCCATTCACCCCATATGTTGGTATTGGTGCAGGTGTAACTAGGGTTAAATTTCTAGGAAAAACCAGATATGCCTTGGCTTACCAAGCAAAACTTGGTATCAATCACCAACTTACAGCACAAACTCAAGCATTTGCTGGTTTACGCTATTTTGGTATCCTTGATAACCAATTTAAAGATATTGTACCAGGAATAAAGATACTAGCTGGTGAAGGATATATTCCTGCCGGTGGAGGAAGTAAAGTTGATGAAACTGCACGTGTTGAATCAACAACTGCAACCATTACCAATAGGTTTGGCATATATGGCTTAGAGTTTGGGTTGGTTTATCACTTTTAACTTTATCCAATAAATTACATATGTGAAGATAGTAAATTCAGCGTGCTGAGAACATTAGAAAGACGAGATTTTAATTGATTTTCATATTTACTCCAATCTTGTATTGCCTTTCTTGCAACACCTGAATCAACTGCGGCTTTTGCAACAGCAGGAGCTACTATAGAAATTAATCTTGGGTCAAATGGAGTAGGTATTATATATTCACGTCCATAGCCCATTTTACGACCGCCATAGACTGCAGATATCTCACCTGGTACTGGCTCACGGGCAAGCTTTGCTATTGCATCTGCAGCTGCAATTTTCATTTCATCATTTATTGTTGTTGCATGTACATCAAGTGCCCCTCTAAATATATAAGGAAAACCCATTACGTTGTTGACTTGGTTGTTGTAATCTGACCTACCAGTTGCAATTATTGCATCTGGCCTCACAGATTTTGCAAACTCAGGCCTTACTTCTGGATCGGGATTGGCAAGAGCAAAAATAATCGGGTCTTTGCCCATACTCTTTAACATCTCTTCATTTAACACATCTTTTGCAGATAGTCCGATGAATACATCAGCGCCTTTTATTGTATCAAGTAGAGAACGTTCGGAAGTATCAATTGCATACTTTTCCTTCCACTCATTCATATCCTCGTTTCTACCTTTGTATATTACTCCTTGCTTATCACACAGCACTATATTTTTAGCGCCCATGGACTTTAGTATTTCTAAACATGCAATACCGGCTGCTCCAGCACCATTCATAATGATCTTAACGTCCTCTAATTTCTTTTCAACAATATCAAGAGCATTTTCTATGCCAGCTGCAACAACCACCGCAGTTCCATGCTGGTCATCATGGAACACTGGAATATCCATCAGTTCATTCAGGCGTTTCTCTATTATAAAACAATCGGGAGATCTTATATCTTCTAAATTTATCCCCCCCCAACTTGGCCCAAGATACCTTACTGCATTGATGAAATCTTCTATATTTTCTGTACCAACTTCTATATCAACTGCATCAATATCAGCAAAACGCTTAAATAAAACAGCTTTGCCTTCCATGACAGGTTTTGCAGCAAGAGGACCGATATTACCAAGTCCAAGCACTGCAGTGCCATTTGAAATGACAGCAACACAGTTGCTTTTTGCTGTATAATCATAAACAACCTCAGGATTTTTAGCTATTTCAAGGCACGGAGCTGCAACACCAGGGGAATAAGCAAGTGACAAATCATACTGGGTAGATAAAGGTTTTGTTGGCATGATTGAAATTTTACCAGGGTTACCACCTCTGCTGTGATACTTAAGCGCTTCTTGTTTTGTGGTACTATCTAAATCATCGTTCATCATTACATCCTTATATTTTAAGCTTGTATTTTTTAAGTATATGGAGTTTTTATAAATGTTCAATTGTAAATTATTAACTTGTGAACTCTGTTGTACTTCTGTATAAGTTTACCTATTACGTAAGATGATATTACATGCTTAAAAAAAACGTGCCTAATTTGCTTACAATTTCTCGTGCACTTGCAATACCAGCAATAATATTAAGTTTTTATATAGAAAATAAATATGCAGGCCTGATAACAATATCAATCTTTGTGTTTGCGTGCATTACGGATTTTTTTGATGGTTACCTGGCGCGTGCGTGGAAAGTCCAATCAAAGTTTGGCAAGCTATTTGATCCAATTGCTGACAAATTAATAGTGGTTTCAACGATAATTATGCTAGTTTATAAGCATAAGATAAATGATTTTACAATAGTACCATCGATTATCATCATCTGTCGGGAGATATTAGTCTCGGGTTTACGGGAGTTTCTGATAGCTACAAATGTTAGTCTACCTGTAAGCAAAGCTGGAAAAATTAAAACATTTTTGCAGATGGTTGCTGTAGTAGCGCTAATAATGAACGATTATTATATGATTCAATATACAGGTGCGATTTGTTTATGGGTTGCAGCTATTATAACTATGTGGTCAGGCTATAATTATATCCTAGCCGGCATCAAATAGATTGATTAAATCTCCTAGGAAATAGTTAATAGACAAGAGTAGTTAATATCTTAGTGATATTGACTCAGAAAGCAAAAAGGTGTATAATTGTATTAACTTACTACTAATTAGGTTAATATTATGAAAATACCTAGTGGCAAATTTTCTTCTACTAAAAAGGTTCCAGGAAAGAATAAGAAAAAAAGAGATTTTGAACCATTAGAAGAGTTTTTTGGGATTTTTGGCCAACAGTTGATAAAGAAGTCAAAAGAGAAAGGCTAGAACAAGAACTATTAGCACTAAAAAAAAGAGAGCTATATAGAAAATGTGCATCATTGGCAACAATGGTCCCATTTACATTGCTGATGGCGATTGAACTGGAAAAAACATATAGCGATCAGGTATTACTTGGCGTGATAAGTGGCGCGCTAAGCCACACTATATTACCTTTTACAGTCTTATCTCTTATTTGTACGCTATATTTAATTTACAATAATAGGAAGATAGCACAAAAAGAACGAGAGTTGGAGATTATTGAAAATGGAGAGGAAGTAAAGGAAAAAGAGCACAATATTTCTGATATAGGTCAGTGTTTGATCTATATTGAGGCTATAACAACTGCACTGGTTATTGTAGGTATGATAATGGGTGAAACATCTTCACTTGAAGCAGCAGAGGATGCAATTTTATTTCTTGCCAATGCAATTGCTTTTCTTGCAACTCTTGTTTCTTATATTGATAAGCATGAAAAAAATAAGAAAAAGGAAACAGAAAAGTCTGATCTTGATGAGAAATCTAGCAAGAAAACTAGCAATATATCTGTAGCCGGATTGGCGCTTGCTGGTTCTTCTGTATTTTTAATAAGAAGGATAATGTTAATAGCATTAGCATCGTCCTTAAATCCTGCTGTTGGACCTACTTTAGGCTTGGTAGGTATTGCAATTTTTATGGCTGTACAGGTCTTAACTATACATTCCTACAGTAAGACGCTGAAAGATCCAAAAGTGGAAGGACGAGGTGAATCAAGAAATGCAGGTAGTTCTGACCGTAGTTATAAAGAAGAAGGACCGGCTGTTGCCTAAGAAATTTATTTATTTAAGTAATATTTAGGTCTATACTTTATTTTGATCGAAAAAAATCTTATGTATAAGACTTTAATCACGTGCTTTATTTTCCTAATTTGCTCCTTTACACAATCGTATGCGGATGATCTTGAAAAAACTGAAACTGAACTATATGAAGAAGCAGTTGAACTTTTTGACCAGAAAAAATATAAACAAGCTATTAGGGCATTTCATAAGATAGAGGATTTGTATCCTTTTTCTTATTGGGCAATGAAAGCAAAATTATTATCTGGGGTCTCTCACTATAATATGGGTAACTATAGCAGTGCTACAAGTGATATGGATGATTATATATATGTTTATTCAAATGGTGAAGATTTACCATATGTATACTACTTAAGAGTATTATCTTATTACATGCAAATTAATAAAGTGCAACTTGGACAGCAAACTGCATATAAAACTTTAGAGCTAGCCACTGAGTACATTAATCTCTTTCCAGGCAGCGAATATGTAGACGAGATAAAGGAAAGAGCAAAATTAATCACAGAACATATATCAACAAAAGAGTATTCTATCGGTAAATTTTACCTGAGGCGTGGTGAATATTTAGCAGCAATTAAGCGTTTCCAGAATATGGCAAGCTATAAGGATTCTAAATATTTTTCTAAATCTATTAACTATTTAATAGCAGCCCATTCAGCTATTGGCCTTGACTTAGAAGCTGAGCAGTATGAAAGTATGTTATTAGCAGAAAACCTGCAAGATGCCAAGCCGGAGGCTTGAAAATTTGCTTTAGCTTTTTCTATGCTTTTATATATAATTTAGATTTTTAACTATTTGAATATGGCTGGTCATTCACAATTTTCAAATATAAAACACCGGAAAGGTGCTCAGGATGCAAAGCGCTCTCAAAAATTTACGAAGCTGATTAGAGAAATAGCAGTTGCTGCAAAGCAAGGGCTACCCGAACTCAACCCGCGCCTTCGCTCTGCTATATTTGCTGCACGCAAGGAAAATCTACCAAAAGATAAAATAGAAACAGCAATAAAAAATGCAACTGGTAACGTTGCTGGAGAAAATTACGAGGAAATACAATATGAAGGTCATGGGCCTTCTGGTACTGCACTCATTGTCCATGCCTTGACTAATAACCGCAACCGTACTGCTTCTGAGGTACGTTATATCTTTTCTCGTAAAGGTGGAAATTTAGGAGAAACAGGAAGTGTTAGTTACCTTTTCGATCATGTAGGCTTAATCGTCTATAAAGCAGAGGGTGTGAATTTTGATGATTTATTCAGTCATGGAATCGAATTAGAAGTATTGAATGTTGAGGAAAATGACAAAGAAGGATTACACGTTATAACTTGTGAAATAAAAGATTTTGGTAAAGTACGCGATGCCTTTTATGCAAAATTCGGAGAACCAGAACTTGCTCGTCTTTCATGGCAGCCAAAAGATCTGATTGAAATTAGCGATAAAGAGTTGATTGATAAATTATCTGCATTGGTTGAAGAATTAGAAGATAATGATGATGTACAGTATGTGGAAGGTAATTTTACTTTTGTTGATGCTGTTTAAATGATGAAGCTGATTGTATTTATGCTGCTCTTTATCTTACCGTTATATACCGCTGAAACATCAACAGATCTTGCACAGCCATTCCAGCATGGAATCAGAAAAAAAAAAGCTACTTTGACGACAGAAAGTGATAGAAAGTTGTTATTCATATCCAGTACCATAAAATCTTCCTTTTTTGCCACGGAAGGGTTGGCGCCAAATACAGTGGTGAAATTGATCAACATATATAAAGATTTCGGTGTTGATTTTAAAAAAGACATTGTGCCGAAGAGTAAATTGGAGGTTCTTTTTGAGAGATTGCCTAATAATCAGAAGACTGAAGAAAAAATTTTATATACTTCACTGACAATAAACAAGAAAGCTATTAGTTTATATCATTATAAATCGCAAGACGGCAAAGAAAGGTATTTTAATAAAGAAGGAATAAGCTTAAAAAATGGCGAAATTTTTGCAAATCCTTTAAATGGAGATTATCGCATATCCTCAAAATTTGGCAATAGAAAGCATCCTGTTCGCGGTAAAATTGCTTTTCACAAAGGAGTGGATTATGCAGCTAAACTTGGCACTCCCATATACGCTGCTGCAGAGGGTGTGATAGAATATATAGGAAAGAATGGTGGCTATGGAAATTACATCAAAATAAAACACAAAAATGAATATTCAACCTGTTACGCGCATATAAGTAGATTTAGTGGCGATATAAAGTTAGGCTCTAAAGTAAAGCAGGGGCAGATCATCGCTTATGTTGGTAGCACTGGTGTTGCAACAGGACCCCATTTACATTACGAAGTTATATATAATGGCAAACACATTGATCCGCTTACGATAGCACATAAAACTAAAGTAAAATTGCCTGATCATGAATTAAGAGAGTTTAAACTATTTGTAAATAAGATAAATAAAACGATCAACAGAGAGGGTTCAAGTGAAAAAGAAGTTTAAAGACAATATGGATAAGAATACGATAAACGATAGAAATTTGAGTCAAATTCGGTTTTTTCCTGCATTAATACTAGCGGTAATACTAATGGCAATACCGTTATCACTACTTGCGATGTATGATACTCTGGCTTTAATACACAATAGCCTGGTTTCAATGGATGGTACTGCTTTAGTATTAATAATCCCATTTGTGATCCTATTCGTGATCCTATTCATAATTTTACCTACAGGGTTTTTTATCAATCATCCTAATGAAGCAAGAGTGATAGAATTTTTTGGTCATTATATTGGAACTTATTTTAAACCAGGAATGTTTATCACAATCCCATTTACAAACAAACATGTCATTTCTCTAAAATTTCAAAATATCAACACAGAAAAAATAAAAGTGAATGATGCAAATGGAAGTCCAATAGAGATTTCTGCAGTAATTGTTTGGAGAGTGAGCAGTCCTGCAAAGGCGTATTATAATGTTAACAACTATCACGAATTTGTTTTTGTACAAAGTGACTCGGTAATTAGAGAATTGGCGAGCAATTATCCGTATGATAGCGAAAGCGATGAGGAGTCTTTACGTAAAAATTCTGATAAAATTTCAGATGAATTGCGGTCAATGTTACAACAAAGATTAGATATTGCAGGAATTGAGATTACAGAAGCAAGAATATCGCATTTGGCGTATTCGTCCGAGATTGCACAAGCAATGTTAAGGCGTCAACAAGCACATGCTATCACTTCGGCAAGAAGGCATATAGTGCAAAATGCAATAGGAATTGTCGAGGAAGTAATAGCTCATTTTGAAAAAAACAAAAGCTTACAATTAGATGGCAAGCAAAAGGTTCAATTGATAAATAATTTGTTGGTTGCCCTAATCTCTGAGCAAGATGCACAACCGACGATTAGTTTAGATAATAATTAGCATAGAAGCCGATTGGGTTTCATAAATGCAAGTCACTATTAATTTCTTGATTAATAGACTAAATGATGTTATAAATTACACGCATTAGGGGTGCTCTAGAAAAGCTGAGAGTACATAAAGTACAACCCTTTGAACCTGATATTGTTAAAGCAAGCGTAGGAAAATGTATGTATATAAATATTGAAGAATGCTTCGGCTTCATTGCGTTAATTGCATCTCTAATTGGATTATCACCTCAAGTATATAAAGCATATATCACTAAAGTTACTCGTGATGTATCGATGTTAATGTTAGTAAACTATCTTATTTGTTCATTGTCTTGGATTGGCTATGGTCTTTACCAGAGCTCAATTTTTGTGGTGCTTAGCAATATTGCTGGATTAGTGATTAGCATAATATCAATTATTCAAAAATGTTACTACGATGCAAAACCTGCACCATGATCATGTGCTGCACTGCAGTACACAACAACAATATCGTTCTATTGTAGTGCTAAATGGAAAAATACCGAGCTCATCGTTTTTTAAACGAGATATACCTATTATTGCTGTAGATGGAGGAGCAAACAAGCTTCTATCAATTGGCGTAAAACCTGATCTTGTAGTAGGAGATTTGGATAGCGTAAATCTGGATTTACGTGCTAATTTGAATACGATATATCTACCTGATCAAGATTATTGCGACTTTTCTAAAGCAATGGCTCACTTAAAAACAGTAAAGTTATTGCCATCAATAGTAACGGGTATTACTGGAGGAGCAATTGATCACATACTACAGAATATTAACATTTTTCTAAGTACGGGCAGTATCTTTTACACACCTTCACCTCCCATGGTAGGTTACACTTTACAAAAAGGTATTACCCATTTTTTTTCTTTGCCAAAAAATACTAAAATATCTTTACTTGGTATACCGAGAGCTCAAATATCAACTAAAGGATTAAAATGGGAACTGCACCTTAGTAATCTTGCTTTTCCGGGAAAAAATTCTTGCTTTAATCGAAGTTTAGGCAATAAGGTATCCGTAGAAGTACACAGTGGTATATGTCCTAGCAATGATTTATTTAGAGACAGTAGATGATGCTGCAAGACATCATGTGCGTCAAGTTAAGAAGTAAATAGACTTCTTGCATAACCCAAACTAAGTAGAAAAAAGGTATCATCCAAGTAGCTGACACTGGTTCCTTTATGACGTGTCATTCCAGTTTCAGCTACTTGAATGACAGCAGTCCTACGTCATACCGCCGCGGTATCTCTTAGCTGCTAACACGTAGTGGGATACTTGATCTTTACAGGGATGACGGTTGTCAGGCTAGCCTGTCATCCCAGTGCCCAGACACTGGGATCCAGGAATTTTATTAAGTTGGTAAGCATAAAAGTGTTATGTAAAATACAACGTTCTTGATGGGATTGCGTGAAAGGCTGGATTCCAGCGTCACGCGCTGGAATGACAGCAGTCCTACGTCATACCGCGATTCATTCGCGGTATCTCAGCCGCTAACAAGAGATCCCGCTAACAAGCAGCGGGATGACGATTGTCGTTCAGCCACAAACATTAAGAAATTTACCAAATGAAAAAAAAGGCAAAAGAAACCCTGGGGTTATTATCCGCTTTAAAATATTGGCGTTTTTTATGTTTTAAACGCTTGACAAGCGAAATTCAGCTGCTTTTAATTGCAACTAACTTACGCTGCAAACGTTTAAGAAATTTACTAAGCAGAAAAAAAGACAAAGAATCCCCGAGTTAGCTAGTCTTTTACTATCTCTGTCGAGTATTGGCATTTTTTGATGTCTTGTAACTCTTTATAAGCGCGTTCAGCTTATTTAGATAAAAATCTAGATGTAGATGAAGTTTTGTAAAGACATACAGTATCTATATACTGCAAAAAATTGAACATAAGACGCCGATACATTAAGTAATCCTTACCTTTTAATCTGCAGATTGGCGAAAGCAAATACAATAGCTTCAGTTTCATGATAAGTGGGCTGGCGGAGTTTGTCAAGCAAGTTTTTTCGTTTCTACTGAATGACAGTTGTGGCTTGGGAGGTAGTGCAAGAAGTCTATTGTATTACTGAATTATTAATAATTCAGTAATAGTGCCTGCTATGTAGCTAAAATTTTCCTTTAACTTAAGCTATATGTAGCTAAAATAACTTGGGTTTACCGACAACCGTCATCCCGCTGCTTGTTAGCGGGATCTAGAGATATCGCGGCGGTATGACCCTGACTTGCATTAGCTATGTATAATAAAGGGAATCTATGACAAAAGAATCATTGGTAAAAACTGATATAGTGAAAGTTGAAGACAAAAAGGCGGTAAGAAGCTTTTTTAAAATACTAGGTGGAGTGGCAGATGCTGTAAGATCGTGGATTGGTAACATCAGTCCTGATTTAAGCAACAGTCGCGATATCGATAGTTTAGTCTTGAAGATGAACGAGTGCTTAAACCCAAAGGGAGGGGAGGTTTCAGCACGTAAGAACGCTGTATCTCTTGGTAACCTGTACTTGAGCTTATCAGAGAAAGGTAAAATAAAATTTCTACAAACCCTGGCAGAAAAATTTAATCCGAATAAAGCGGAAATAGATGAGAAAATTAGAGAGTATAAGAAAAACCAAGATCCCGAGTTAAACTATAAATTTGAACAGGATTTAATAAAAATTCTTGAATCACCGCGTTCTAAAATATTGAAGCAATTTATTTCTTTACCAGAAGGCCTTAAGTTTATTGTTGATATGCGTTCTGACGTGCTTAAGCTAAAGAACCAATATAGAAGCTTGAATCCACTAGAAAGCGAATTAAAAAATATACTCTATACTTGGGTTGATGTTGATCTACTTGATCTTCGTCAAATCACCTGGGATTCACCTGCATCATTGCTAGAAAAACTTATAAAATATGAAGCTGTGCATAAAATTTCCTCTTGGGATGACTTAAAAAACAGGCTGGGTCTCTGTTTTGCTTTTTTTCATTACAAGATACCAAACGAACCTCTAATTTTTGTAGAGGTTGCATTGGTGGATAAGATTGCAGATAGCATTCAACACCTTTTAGATGAGTCAGTACCTTCAAATGATCCGAGTAATGCAAGCACTGCTATATTCTATTCAATATCAAACACTCAAGCAGGGTTATCTGGAATCAGCCTTGGTAATTTTTTGATCAAAAGGGTTGTAGAAAAGCTATCACAGGAGTTTAAAAGTATAAAAACATATGCAACTCTTTCTCCAATACCTGGCTTTACGAAATGGCTAAAAAACAATCTAAACCAAGATGTCACTTTATTGGGCAAACTAAATATAAAACAATCTAGTGCAGAAATTTTAGAAAGTGCAGAGCAATTAAAAACTAATGTTGAATGTACAAATGAAACTAAACAATACATGCTTAAACTATGTGCATATTATTTACTAAAAGTGAATAATAGTAATGGAAATACTTATGACCCGGTGGCGCATTTTCATTTAAGCAATGGCGCATCAATAAAACAATTAAACTGGATGGCGGATACTTCTGAAAAGGGTATTAGTCAGTCAGCCGGGATGATGGTAAATTATCTATATGAGTTGCCTAAAATAGATAATAATCATGAAAACTATATGGTTAATAAAGTGATTTCCTGCTCGAAAAAAGTGTCGTCTATGTTGAAGGAGTAAATAGTCTCTTAATAAAGGATTGCCCTCACAACACTTAAAATGTAAAATGGTTCTACTTAAGTAAAATAGCCATAAATGAACAACATAAGAAATTTTGCAATAATAGCGCATATAGACCACGGTAAGTCAACGCTTGCTGACCGTTTAATAGAGGAATGTAACGGCCTTGAAGCAAGAGAAATGATCAATCAAATACTCGATTCAATGGATATAGAACGCGAACGTGGGATTACAATTAAGGCACAGACGGTAAAACTCAATTATACGGCAAACGACGGTAATCAATATTGCCTAAATCTCATGGACACCCCAGGTCACGTTGACTTTTCTTACGAGGTAAGCCGAAGCTTAGCCGCATGTGAAGGTTCACTTTTAGTGGTAGATAGTAGCCAGGGCGTTGAAGCACAAACCCTTGCAAATGTATATAAAGCTATTGACAACAACCATGAAATAATAGTTGTGCTCAATAAAGTTGATCTTCCTGCTGCAGATCCAGAAAAGGTAAAACTCCAGGTTGAGGAAATAATCGGTATTGATGCAAGTGAGTCAGTTTTAATATCAGCAAAAACTGGACTTGGAATAAAAGATGTACTGGAAGCAATAGTAGCAAAACTTCCAGCTCCTCAAGGTGATGTAAATGCTCCATTGCAAGCAATTTTGGTTGATAGTTGGTATGACACTTACTTAGGAGTAGTAATTTTAGTGCGAGTTAAAAATGGAGTGCTAAAAAAAGGCATGAGAATTGTTATGATGTCTAATAATGCTACATACCAGATAGATAATATCGGTATTTTCACCCCTAAAAAAGTGATGACGGGTGAACTTTCAGCGGGTGAAGTTGGTTTTATAACTGCTTCAATGAAGGAAGTAGCAGACTGCAAGGTAGGGGACACTATCACTGAGGAAAAGAGACCTTGTAGTGAAGCACTTCCTGGATTTAAAGAAGTTCATCCTGTGGTATTTTGTAGCATTTTTCCTCATAAAACGGATGATTTTAAATATCTAAGAGAAGCTCTAGAAAAGTTACATTTAAATGATGCAAGTTTTACTTTCGAGGCTGAAACTTCAAATGCACTAGGCTATGGATTTCGTTGTGGTTTTTTGGGAATGTTGCATCTTGAAGTTATTCAAGAAAGACTCGAAAGAGAGTTTGATTTAGACCTAACAGCAACTGCACCGAGTGTTATATATAGGGTTACAACACGAAGTGGTGAAGTTTTGAATATTCATAACCCAAGTGATATGCCAGATCCAACAAAGATTGAAATGGTAGAAGAGCCGTGGATTACCGCAACCATAATGGTCCCTGATCAATACTTAGGTGATATTCTATCTCTATGTGAAGAAAGGGGGGGAGAACAGGAGGATTTATCTTACATTGGTAACACAACAACAGCATTGTTAAGATATAAATTACCACTGTCTGAAGTTGTTTTTGACTTTTATGATCGATTAAAATCAATTTCCAAAGGATATGCAAGTTTGGATTGGGAAATTTCCAGCTATCTGGTAAGCCAAATAGATAAATTAAGCTTTTTAATTAATGGAGAGCCCGTAGATGCACTGGCTTGTATCGTTCACAAAAGTAGGGCAGAAAAAAGGGGGCGTGAAATATGTGCACGCTTGAAGGATTTAATACCACGTCAGCAATATAAAATCGCGATTCAAGCGGCAGTGGGCGGAAAAATCATTGCCAGAGAAACGATTAACCCATACAGAAAAGATGTAACAGCTAAACTCTATGGTGGGGATGTAACGCGAAGAATGAAACTACTTGAAAAGCAAAAGAAGGGTAAAAAAAGGTTACATTCTATAGGGAACGTAAATATTCCACAGAATGCTTTTATTCAAGCCTTGAAGATAAGTGATTGATCTTAAAAGACTTCTTGTATAGTTTTTGGCAACAACCGTTAGAAACGAAAAAACTTACTTGACAAACTCTGCCAGCCCCCTTATCATAAACACTGAAGCTATTTATTTATCTTCTCTGTACAGATTAAATGACAAAAAAACTCACGTATCTGGCGTATCATGTTTAATTTTTTGCACTATGTGCACCTTATGTCTTATAAAATTTCTACCTACATAAGCTGAAACGCGCTTATAAAGCGTTTAAAACATAAAAAAACGCCAACTTAAAAAATGGATAGTGAATAACTAGCTACCCTAGGGTTTCTTTTGCCTTTTTTTCTGTTTAGTAAATTTCTTAATGTTTCTAATTTAGATTAGTTGCGGTTTAAAAGCAACTGAATCGCGGTTATTAAGCATTTAGAATAAAAAAACGCCATACTTGAAAGTATAATGTAAGTAATTAGCCAACCACGGGGCTTCTTTTGCCTTTTTTTCATTTGGTAAATTTCTTAATGTTTATGGCTAAACGACAACCGTCATCCCGCTACTTGTTAGCGGCTGAGATACCGCGGCGGTATGACGTAGGACTGCTGCCATCCCAGTGCTTGACACTGGGATGGCTTTGTTGCATAGCAACTGAAAAAATCTGGTGGCTACTGACAAAATTCATTATAAAATAGCCATTTAACCTTGAAAGAAAAAATATGCCACAAAAAATGAGGGTCAGTAACCATAGCGAATATAACAAATTTCTAGAAAAAAGAGGAAATATTTTTCATTATATCAACGAAGCCATAGAAAAGTGGTACGAGAATGGTCCAAAAATACCAGGTGGCAACAATATTTATAGCGATAAAGTTGTAATTTTGGTGCACATAATAACTTGTTTATTTAGAATAGGCCTGAGGCAAACAGTTGGGTTTATAGCAGGATACCTTGAGCAAATTGGGAAAAATTTGCAAGTTATCAGCTATTCACAATCATCAAGAAGGTTTAAGAAACTCAATATTAAGATCAATGATTGCAGAATTGATAAAAATAATATGGAAGATATCGAAATTGCTATAGACAGTACAGGAATTAGTATATACAACAACACTCCTGGTCATAGCAAAGAAAATAGCGAAGATAGAAAGTATCGCAGCTATGAACAGACAAGAAAATTGCATGTAATGTTGAATACAAACAGCAAAAAAGCCATAGCTGTAAAATACAGTAACGGTGTCTACTCTGATCACTATGGAGCTTGTGATTTGCTAAAAGAAGTCGATTTTCAGTATGTCATAAAAGTACTATATGCAGATAGGGCATATGACAGAGAAAAGCTCTATAAGCTGTGTAATCAATATGGTATAAAAACGAAAATTCCTCCGAAAAACAACGCAGCAGAGCATCCAAAGTTAGACTATATGGCTGAGAGAAATTCTGCAGTCAAGCTCATAAAGTCATATGATGAAGATGGTATAAAGAAGTGGAAAAAAGAGATGAGTTATGGAAAAAGATCTTATATAGAAAGTTTTTTCTCGCGACTGAAACAAACATTCGGGTTTAGTTTTAGGAATAAATCTGAGACAAATAGAGAGAAGGAACTACTTGTTAAATGCTATTTGCTCAATAAGTTCACTGATATTGGTATGGCTAAATTTGAGATAGCTTCATAAATTTATTGTGCGTTACCTACTATCCGAAGAGCGATGCAACAAAGCCCACTGGGATCCAGTTGAGCTATTTCAACAAAAATACTGCATTTGAGATGAACGTTCCAGACTTATTTATAAATATAACAATTAAAGTCTGGATTCCAGCGTCAAGCACTGGAATAATATCGTTTACTATGTCTATATTACAATATTTGTGCAGTTGTGTGTCAACTACTTTTGTGGCACCGTTTGTTATTCAATCTTTATGCTAGTTTTACTAAAAATTATAGTATTTTTAGGTATAATTGCAATATCTAAATTTAAGGTATAGAGATGAACCCTAGGAAAGTTTTTAATATTCTTTTTATAGTATTATTTATTTCTTTTTCTCATGTTGGGAGTGCTGCCGCTGACACTAATACTGATACAACTGCTCAAGTAATATGTAACATTATTGGCTACGTTTGGGGAATAGGCGGACCGCTTATGACCGTAGTGATAATAGGTGCAGCTTTGCTTGCGATATTTGGTAGAATGCCATGGCCAGCTCTTTTTGCACTCGGTATATTTTGTGCTGTATTTTTCGGTGCTAAAACTATCGTCATAAAAGTAATGGGTGGTATAGGCGGCACTGGAAATACTTCTTTGATGGACCAATGCGGAACAGGAGACACAAAAAAGAACTATTTTTTTCTAAAACAGACCTGATGCACGGCTTCAACTATATCTTCCACTTGCGGTAATGCTTTTTTTTCTAGATTTGCAGCGTAAGGTAAGGGGATGTCCTTGCCAGTTACACGTACAACTGGAGCATCAAGGTAGTCAAATCCTTGTTCCATAACAACGGCTGACAGCTCTGCTCCTATTCCTGCAAATGGCCATCCTTCTTCTACACTAACTAACCTATTAGTCTTCTGAATAGAGTTAATAACAGTTTGAGTGTCAAGTGGTCTTAAGGTTCTGAGGTCAATAACTTCAGCTTCTATACCTTTACTCGAAAGTAAATCTGCTGCATTTAAGGCATCCATTAATTTTAATGAAAAAGCAGTGATAGTTACATCCTTTCCTTCCCGTATAACAGCAGCTTTGCCTATCTCAAGTAGATAATCTTTGTTTGATAGCTCAGAGTCAGAAACTTCATGCTTATGTCCATAAGCTATTTCGTTTTCTAGAAATATTACCGGATTAGGGTCACGAATTGCAGCTTTAAGCAGACCTCTGCAATCTGAGGCAAAATAGGGTGCTATTACTTTTAACCCCGGTATATGCGAATACCAAGCTGCAAAGCATTGAGAATGTTGTGCAGCAACTCTTGCTGCAGCGCCATTTGGTCCACGAAATACTATAGGGCATCCAAGTTGTCCGCCTGACATATAATTTGTTTTTGCTGCGGAATTCACAATTTGGTCAATAGCTTGCATAGAAAAATTAAAAGTCATAAACTCGACTATTGGCTTTAATCCAGCAAATGCCGCTCCAACAGCAAGGCCAGCAAATCCATGTTCGGTAATAGGCGTATCAACTACTCTGTTTTCTCCAAACTCTTTCAGTAATCCTTTCGTTACTTTATAAGCACCATCATACTCTGCAACTTCTTCACCCATGATAAGCACATCAGAGTCGTTTTGCATTTCTTCTCTAATTGCTGTGCATAAAGCTTCTCTTACACTTAAGGTTGCCATTTATAAACTTTTATAGACTTTAACTAAAGTAACTATATCAGAATTACTGGGGGTAAGTAAAGTGTACAAATTAAGTTTTACAAACATCATGACCAACTCATTCCAAAAAAAAATCTTCTCACGCTTGCTGGTTTTGGTTGCTAAAAATGATTGTATTGCTTGTGTTTTTAATAATATATACTGCTAAGTTAATAATAATTCACTTGGGAATAACAGAAAAATACATGATAATTTTATATTTCAAATAGAATAAAATCCTTTTTATTGATACTGTCTTTTTTTGTAAAAAACATTCCTAACTTTTCCACCACTTTTTCTGGCTAAGGTCAGTATAACTTTTGCTTGAAATAACTGTTTATATGGTGCAATTTACAGCTTTTAGTTGCTAAAATTATAACTCTTAATTTAATAATTTTAATCCAATAAGCTTTCAGGTTAATAAAATTAAATTATTTGAGTAAATGCAATACCATGTCTTTATTTGTGGGTAATAATAAGAATAACGAAGGTTGGCTCAGCTACACTTCTATAATTTCAATTTTTATGTTTACCGTATAAAAGAAGTTTCTTCTATCTGTGTCTTCGCGTTTGAAACTAACTTTATTCTATCTCTTTCTTGTTCTGGACTTAACCTGTGAAGCGCGTAACTGAAATCTTCCTCACTCACTATAAGCCGTCTTTGCGCACCAGCGCTAATTTTTGCTTCATTCACTAATTGCTCTAACTCAGCCCCAGAATAGCCTTCAGTCTTGTCTGCAATGTCTTGGAGGCTTAGCTTTTCATCAGTTTTTGTACCTCGCATATAAAGTGCCAATATCTTTTGTCTCACCTCTATGTTTGGATTAGGGACATAAACCTTCTGACCTAAACGTCCAGGTCTAATAAGTGCTGGATCTATACCACCGATAAGGTTAGTTGCACCAATTACTATTATATCTTTTCTGCTCTTAAATCCATCTATTTCAGTTAACAACTGTGTTAAACTCTCTCGACAATGGTAAGCTGAGTTATTAGCGGTACTTCTTTTTTGAGCAACTGCATCTATTTCATCTATAAAGACTATACAAGGAGAATATTTTTTTGCTATTTTAAAAAGCTCGCGTACAGCATGTGCACCATGACCAATATATACTCCAATAAGTTCAGGACCTGAGATGCTTATGAAATTCATATTTGATTCACCTGCAATTGCACGAGCGATAAGTGTTTTACCATTTCCAGGAGGGCCATATAATATGTAACCTCTTAGTGAATTAATACTTTTATTTCCAAACAGCTTGCGCATTTCTTCTGTCATTTGGTCACAGCAAATCATCTGCAACCGTTGTCTTAAGGAGTCATCAATTATAGCATCAGCAAATGTTATTCTTTTATCATCTGAATTAGCTAATTCTATCGATATAGGCAGCTCTACTTCCTTTAGTTTGCTGAATACTTGATCATATACAAACCAAACAATAAAAAGGAGAACGACAAGTAACACACAAGGCATAGCTTCACTAACATAATGTGCAGCTAACTCATACCCTTTACTAAGCAACATTGTATGCATATAGGCAAACAAAAAAGCGATAGAGATAATAGTTGCCACGCATAGTAAACAGATTGAAATTCTTTTTAGTAATTCTGAAATTTCAATTTTTTTCATCTTAATACCTTATACCAATTTTAAACTAAGAATAATTTTATCTAGCTTACCTATTTTAGCTTGATTAGAGTGTTCAGAAAAATTATCAAGTACGTACTTTAATTTATTAAATACTAAAAACAATATATCACCATATTGTCACATACATCTTTAAAGTTTACCAAATTCATTTTCAAAAAACAAGATTTTATTATTAACCCGAATTCTGGATTAGATTTTAGGTAAATTATTGAAAGTCTTGAATTTTACTAAATTAGTAACTAGTCTTAAAATGCTTACTGCTTTATCGTAAATGCTAAAACAATAAGCTATTGATATTCTTGTTTTTTTTAATCTCCAATCCAGAATTCGGGTTAAAAACGCTAACTTGTATCTTCAAGAAGTAAGACATAATAGCTCTAAAATGTCTTGCAAGGAAAGGTAAAGCTGAACGCTAACTTATGCCAGAAAAATACCGTCTTGTTTGCCTTTTTGAGTAGTATCATCTTATTTTTCCTGTAAATTTTGTTTATAACGCCTAAGATTTACGATATTTTAATCCCGGTAGAATATCTTATAAAATCAGATTATATGTTATACCTATGGAAATAGATAACTTTCAGCAATATTACAACCAAGAAGAAATGAAGACAGTAACATTAGCTCAAATTTATAAAGACTTGGTAATAAAGATATTCGATATAGCCACAAGCAAAATGTAAGCTACTATTAATGGTATTATGGAAATAGCACCAACGATACCACCTACTATACCTACTACCAGAGGTGACGGAGTAGTAAGGCTTAATATAATAAGTGGGAGAGATATAATTGATAGTATTATAGAAATTACACCTACTGTTTTCAGAAGAGATAGAAATCCTTTTGAATCTGAGAGTTCTTTAATTCCTTAAATAATATAAAGAAAATGCTTATACACATTATAGCACAAAGTATTACTGCTGCTATTTTTATTATAGCTGCTGCTATAAGTGCTGCTAAATAAGCTATATTCATTGCAATTATCACACACCATAATAAAAAAGTCAACTCCATATGTTTAGGTTGTAAAATCCCAAAAAGCAGCCAGAATAGAATAAGCAAACATTTACGAATTGAATTTAGTGCAAACAAGGGTGTTGATATCAACCATACTCTGCAGAATCGCAATATGGTATGACTACATGCTTTTTATTGATTTGATTAACATAATCAGCAGAGAGTTTTGTTTTGCAAAAGATGTCTACAGTAACATACTGCAATTATTTGGAATTGTAGGGCTAGGTGCAATTGTAAGGCCACTTGGTGCATTCATATTTGGTCACGTTGGTGACAGGTATGGAAGGAGGATAGCATTAATAATTACTATCTTGCTAATATCGATACCATCAAGTCTCATTGCATTTATTCCAAGTCACAATCAAGTAGGTATAATTTCTACTATATTGCTTCTTGCAATCCATATAACACAAGGAATTGCACTTGGTGGTGAACAAGGAAGTTCTGTTTATCTTATAGAGCATTTATCCAGTAGGAAAGAGAACTTAGGGATGTATTTTGGAATGATGGGTTTTGGTCGCTCCATTGGCGTCTTGCTTTCTGCGGTAATAGTGATTATCTGCAAAAAAACTACTGATTTTTGTACCTGGGGTTGGAGATTGCCATTTATTTTCTCAGCTATTTTAGGATTAATTAGCGCGTATAGCATATACACATTGGGAGAAACTCCAGCATATGAAAAAAATCGAAAACAAAGAAATTTACCTGATTTGCCAATAATAGAGCTTATAAAACGCCACAAGAGAGCTCTTATACTTGCTATTTTAATATCTGTACCTGTTAATGTTGCTGTTGGATTTACCATATTTCTTCGAACTCTCGCAAAGGAAATAGCATCAGTGGATGTTTATGTAACAACATATATCAACGAAATTGTATTGATTATAACCAGTGTATTAATGCCGATATCTTCAATAGCGTTTGGAATGTTGGCTGATAAAGTTGGAAAAGAGCGCACTGCAATCTTATTTATAGCAATTACAATGGCACTGTGTTGTCCTGCGTTATCTATTGCATATTACTATAAAAATTATCTTGTGATTGCGTTGAGCGTAATGGTTCTCTCTATAATAGAAAGGGGTATAGTTCCCATAGGAATAGTTGCATCTGAACTCTTTCCTACCAATGTTAGATTTAGTGGTGTGAGCTTATCACGCAATATCTCTTATGCGTTACATGGAGGATTTACTCCTATGGTTTGTATTTGGTTGACTGTAACATTTCCTCAAACAAACCTTGCTGCTGGGCTTTATATAGTCTTCTGCTTGTTGATCAGTGTGGTAGCAATATTGCAAATAAAACCGCAAGATAAGAAATTTGATTGGTCTTAGTTTTCTCTTAAGTGTGTATTCTCCTAAGTTGAAAAAAGGTGTGAAAAATGCGCTAATCTCGCTAAATGAGAAAATTTTATTGCGGAAAAATTAGAACGATCAAAAACACATGCCATGATAAACTTTTTTATGCGTAACACTAATTTCTTATTCTATTCGTCTAAAAAAACAGTATTTCCAACTGTAAATTTAAGTCTTTACAAGCGTCACAAATATAGTATGATATAAGTTAGGCTTTATAGAGGGTATATGGCAACAGATACAGAAAATAATAATAGAATTAATATAGTACGTGAACAAGCAGGAAATGCTGTTCATTCAGATATTGCTTACTCAGAAAGAATACAAAAATCAGTAGAAAATGAAGCATTGTGTGATGCGTGGTCTAATTTTGAGTACTTTGAAGATGTGTTGAGAATAAAAAACAGCACCGATAGGGAAAACAGAATTAAGCAGCTTATCAAGGAAGATTTAGATATAAATGCTACAAAAAATGGCAAAACTATTCTAGACGTTGCTATAGAAAAAAAATGCTCATCAAAAGTTATAAGTTCATTAATAAGCAATGGCAGTAGGATTGATACTATAGATGCTAGCGATCGTACTGTACTGCATAGATCTGTTAGGAATGAAAATAGAAAAGTTGTTGAGTTGTTTTTAGAAGTTAATGAAAAAGAAGTGTCTCAGTACCTGGTAGCAAGGTTTTTGCCATTGTCTATGTTATGTCAAAAAATAGAAGTAAATGCTAAGGATAATGATGGTTGTACTGCTTTGGATTATGCTCAATATGGCAGTGAAATGTATAGCTTGCTGCAAAAATATGGAGCACAACATAGTGAAAAGTTTTTATACTCACGCAACCTTAATATAGGGGAATTAGATTTAAATAAACTTGTTTCTGACCATAACTACTGCTTTGATGTGCTTACAAAAGCATTAGAGATTGAGGACAGATGCGAAAAGGAAGAGGTTATAGATTGGTTGCTAAAAAATGGTGCTAACATTAATGTTAATAAAGGTGATCAAGCCCTACTGAGTGTTGCAGCTGAAAAAGGTGATGTTGAAAATGCTGTGCTATTGCTTGAAAGGGGAGCACATGAAGGAGTAAATTCTCAAGATGCTGAAGGAAGAACGTTATTACTAAATGCAATTATTCAAGATAAGTTGGGCCATGCAAAATATCTCATAAAACAAAGAGTTAACGTTAATATACCAGATAATAATGGAAATAGCTCACTACACTACGCTGTTGTCAATTTTATTAAGCAGCGCTTAATTGAATGTGATGAAACCTATACAGCTAACGCTACTTTTTATGATTTTCTTAAGAATGGTGCAGATCTCTATATCAAAAATCATGATAACCTTACAGCATTTGAATATGCTTTTCACGCAAGAATAGCTCCTAGGGAAGCTGTTTATTTATTCAAGCTATATATAGAAAGAGGTGATCAGAGTGAAAACATGCAGTTAGTAAAAAATTTCAAATTGCCTTCTGGTGAAACACTATTGGAGTATTTTTTCAACAATAAATTATTTGATAGTGCTCAATCTTGTATAGATCTAGGAGCAAATGTTTCGCATAATGGGTCATCTTTACTGATACAAGCTCTTCAGAATCGAGATATAGAAGGTATCGGGTTTCTTTTACGAAACAGAGCAGACATTCCAAATAACGCAAACATTTCAAATAATAAGAAAAACTGTAAGTTGTATTTCCAAGTAGCGGTTGGATGTGTAGCGATGTTTTCGCTTGGTATGGGAGCTGCAGCCACGTTTACTCTAATTAAAATGTCTCCGCTAGTGTTAGTAATAGTAGCCGTGACCTTCTTTTTGACTGCAATAGCATCTATGTCTCTGTTTGTATTATATAAAAAAGTAAAAGGGGAACGCAAACACGAGGTAATTGTTAATAATGCTGTATTTAACATAAGTCTAGAAGAAGCAGCTAATGATTTGTTTAGCGGGTTATCAACTATAGCAGAAAGAGGAGCAGAAGCAGGTGCACTATACCTGGAAGTAAAGGAAAAGACTGAAAGTGTAGCTAAAAAAATGACATCCAAAAAGGAATGAATTGAAGCAAGATTTCAAAATATACAAGAAAATTTCATTAATAAGTTAAGTAATTTTGAAGAACTTCAAGGTGCTAGAGATTCTAGTACTTTAAAGAAATTCTATGCTGCTGTTAAAGATGTTCTAAAGATACGCTCCAGCATTCCTATTTCCAATTTACATCTATTATCGCTTGTTTACCATTTATCATTGGAAGTATCATATGCTATTTTTCAGGCAATAACTGATCCAACTCTTGGAAGTACAATTTTAACTGCCATAAGTGAAAGAAAATTGCCTGAAGATAAGCAGTGGGCTAAGGTATTAAAAAATACAGTACCAAACTTAATAAGAAATCAAGAAGTTGTGCGGAATGTTATAGTACCAACTCTTACTGATATTTTAAAGAGCCTATCAGAATCAAGAGAAGAAAGAAAATTTATAATCTATACTCTGGTCTGCCTGAAAGAAGTGATTGATGAAGTTTATACGACATCGGTACAAGAGTCATTGTATAGGATATTAGGAGTAGAACTTGCAAATAGTCTAAATGGTATGGTACAGGCAATAAGTAACCTATTAGGCTGCTATGGACACGAAGAAGTAGAACGTGCAAGAACCGCAAATGAGTTAGATTACAGAGTAGGTAAACTTACACCTGAAGAAACGCAGCAATTCGTTATAAACTTAGGAGAGAGAGTAGGATCTCTCAGGGAGTTTGAGGGTCGAGTTACAAATAAACAGTCAATTAGTAAATTGATAGATTATTGTTTGGACCCAAAACTGAATGATAGGGAAGCAGCCGCAACACTATTAAATTATATACTCACATGTACTGAAGATGGTCGTTATTTGGCCGCTGAAGCTGGTACTAATAATAATTTATCTAGCAACTCTAATGTTGTACTTATTACGCACGTGGCAGCAAATCGATCTGCACAGTTAGACTAGAGGCGGCTATATGGAAAAAAGTGAAGATAGTTTCAGAGATAAGCAAGCAAATGACAATTGATAGACTTAAACTATGTTCTCAATTTCTCAAAAAAATCCTTTAACAAAAAAGAGCATTCTGTTTCTAATATCCCACCATAAACTTCAGGTATATGGCTGCAAAATTGAAATATCTTAGCACCATTTTCAATTCCTCCACCTTTTGGATTATAAGCTCCAAAGTACAATCGTTTAATTCTGGCAAAGGAAATAGCTTGAGCACACATCGGACATGGTTCTAATGTTACGTACATATCAGCATCACAAAGCGTGGGAGTTGAAAATGCTTGTCTGATCGCTAACATCTCTGCATGTGCAGTTGGATCGCTGGATATATTGTGTGCAGAAGAAATGATATTGTCTCCACTCACTATTACAGCACCTATGGGCACCTCATCATTTTTTTGAGCGAGTTTGGCTTGCTCTATGGCAAGCTCCATATATTGATACTTAAACACTAGGCACTTATTTCTTATCAATTGCTGCTTTAACGAACGACACGAAAAGAGGATGAGGAGAAAACGGCTTTGATTGAAATTCTGGATGAAACTGCACACCAATAAACCACGGATGACTCTCTAACTCCACTGCCTCTATGCACGTTCCATCTTCTGATATGCCACTGCATAACAGCCCATTTTTTTCTAAGTCATCTTTATAATCTGAATTGATTATGTACCTATGCCTGTGTCTTTCTGAAATAGTAGTGTTACTATATGCATCCATCATTTTAGAGTTTGCATTTATATTACATTTGTATGCCCCAAGTCTCATGGTTCCACCAAGATCGTCATCTTGATCGCCAGCTAACTTAACGATTGGATGTTTACAGTTACGAAATTCTTCAGAGTGTGCATCTTCAAGCTTAACAACATTACGAGCAAACTCAATAATTGCAAGCTGCATACCAAGGCAAATTCCGAAAAATGGGATATTATTTGTACGGGCATAATTTATTGCTAATATTTTACCCTCTACTCCGTCATCACCAAACCCCCCTGGAACAAGGATTGCATGAGAATTCTGTAATTTCTCTCCTATAAGTTTTTCATTTATAGGTTTTTCTTCCTTCTCTCTTGAGTTAACCCAATTTATCCTTACTTTGACTTTATTACTAATCGCACCATGATTTAATGCTTCAACTAGTGATTTATACGCATCAGGGAATTCGGTGTATTTTCCCACTATAGACACAGTAACTTCCTGTGTTGGGTGCCTTATGGAATGCACTATTTGATCCCATTCAGTCAAGCTTGGTCTTGGCTTACTTAAATGAAAGTGCTCCAAAATTTGCGTATCAAGCCCACATTGGCTATACAACACCGGTAACTCATATATATGACTCACATCAGGAGCAGGTATCACATTGGATAAAGAAACATTGCAAAGCTTAGCTATTTTCTCTCTTTGATTATCGAAAATTTCTTTCTCACTGCGGCATAATATAATATCTGGTTGTAACCCCGCGGAATTTAACTCTCGAACTGAATGCTGCGTTGGCTTTGTCTTTAATTCTTGCGCTGCGGTAAGATATGGTATTAAAGTTAAGTGAATAAGGATAACTTTTTGTTTTCCTAATGTGTAGTTAACTTGGCGTATAGCCTCCAAAAATGGTTGGCTTTCAATGTCACCTACAGTTCCACCTATTTCACATATTACAAAATCTAAACCTTCCGTACCATTAAAAATGAACGATTTGATCAAATCTGTTACATGAGGAATGACTTGCACAGTTTTGCCCAGATAATCACCACGCCTCTCTTTCTTCAATAACTCATGATATATCTTACCAGTTGTTATATTGTCATCTTTTGTTGCTTTAATTCCAGTAAAACGCTCATAATGCCCAAGATCCAAATCAGTTTCAGCACCATCTTCGGTAACAAATACCTCTCCGTGCTGAGTTGGGTTCATTGTCCCAGGATCAATGTTGAGATACGGGTCAAGTTTTCTGATACGGATCTTAAAACCGTGAGCTTGAAGAAGCGCACCAACACTCGAAGCAACTAAGCCTTTACCAAGCGATGACACAACTCCACCTGTGACAAAGATAAATTTAGCTTCCTTCATTAATTTTCAAATGGAACAGAAGTAGATTCACTTTCTTGCTTTTTTTCTAATATAATTTTTTCTGCGATCGATTTTTTATGTACGTCTTTTGAACATAATCCTGACAATAGCAATGTGTTTATAATAAACAATCCAGCAACAATAGCCGTTATTCTGCTGAGCGGGTTTTCAGAAGATTTCACCGGAATCATCGAATTGACCCCCTGTTGTGTATTACTAAAACCACTTAACGAACTACTTCCAGGCGGCTGCAAGAGCACTAAAATTACTAACACAACAACCAATATTATTTGAAATATACTTAATACCGCTACTGACATTATAGATAGGGCTGAAAATAAAAATCTTAGCAGTACAAAGCACGTAAGTCAAGAACATCTGTCACCCAAGTAGTTTGAAATCTAAGTATGTATTTACTGCTTACCTTATTTTGATTAACATATGCATAAGACTTTGGGCTTAATATGTATCACATTTTAAAATACAAAGATTATGAACCAAAAATAGACGAAAGTGCTTTCATCGCAGGTGGTTCGCATATCATAGGCAAGGTTGAAATAGGAAGAGATGCAAGCATCTGGTTTAATTGTGTAATCAGAGGGGACGTTGGATCAATAAAAATAGGTAATGGAACAAATATTCAAGATGGAACGGTAATTCATGTGGATAGAAACCCAGGTGGTGACACAATTATTGGCAGCATGTTAACAGTGGGACATTTTTGTGTGTTGCACGCATGCACGGTGCATGATAAGGCGTTTATTGGTATGGGCTCTACCGTGATGGACCATGCAGTTGTGGAGCCTGAAGCTATGGTAGCTGCTGGCTCACTGGTAACACACGGAAAAGTGATAAAAAGTGGGGAAATATGGGCTGGCAGGCCAGCAAAGTTCTTCAAAAAGATGTCGAATGAAGAAATTAAACATATTACACAATCAGCACAAAATTATATTATGCTAATGAAGGAATATAAAAACTGAAGTTCGCGTCAAGTGTTTTGCTTGACACGTACATTTCGGCTTAACCCTTGTTACTTCTTTTTCCCATTCTCATTTACTTCTTGTGCTTTTGCCCCATCTACTTGAGTACTAGGTAATACTGCATATGTAATACCACCGGCTACGAGTGCAGATGCTACTGCTATACCAATCATTACTAACATCTCTAACTTAACTGTACGTTCAAGTGCAGTAAATGCTATCAGTCCAGCAGCAAGACCCATACCAACAGTAGCAGTGTACCGTGCTCCATTGCCTTGTTTTGGTTGCTCAGTTGTTTTGCTTTTATCTTCTAGTTTTCTATTTTTCTCCTCAGCTTCAGTCAATCGATTTTGTAAGTCTTTTGTTTCATCCTTTTTGGCTTTTAACTGAGCAGCAGTATCATTTGGTGCTGCCTTTAACTGCGCAACTTCATCATTTAGTTTATTTATTTCATCCTCTTTGGCTTTTAACTGAGCAGCATTTGGTTGGTTGTTTAACTGTGCTTCTAAATCTTTTATTTTATTTGTTAGTGTTGTTTTTTCACCCTCTAACTTCGTAACAGCAGCATCTGGTTGAGCTTTTAATGCTGTCATTTCATTCTCTTTCTCTGTTAACTTTTGCTGTAACGCCACAGCATCTAATGCTTCCAATTCTGTTATTTTAGCATTTTTCTCTTCTAACTGCTGCTGCAACGCTGTAGAATCTATTGCCTTTAGTTTTTCCACTTCAGCTTCTAAGTCTTGTTTTTCCTGCTGAGCTGTGTCCAATTGATCTTGTAATTCTTGTGTTTTAATTCTCAATTCCTCCTCAGCTTTCTTCTTTGCAGCTTCTAATTCTTCATTTTTCCCCTTTAACTGCTCTTCTGCAGCTTCCAATTCTGTTGTTTTAACATTTTTCTCTTCTAACAATTGTACTGTGGGATGGCAAGATAGGGCTTTTACCATAATCTCCTCTTTCCCATCGTTAAAGCCTAACAGATTTTTCATTTCTTCTAGGCGACTAAAATATTTGCCACCCTTTTTCCCAACGGATTTTACATTCATGATTGTATTATCTCCTAGTTCTTCTTGAGGATAAGAACCAGTAATATATAGTTGTTGATCATTTAGCGTACAGCCCACATAAAACTTGTCATCAATTATAGCACCACTCTTATCTACGTTTTTATACTTTTTAAATTCTTCATAATCATCTTTTTTTATAACAAGGACTATTTTATCATCGGCAACCTGTATTGTACCATTCTTTAAGCTTAGCATAACGAACCTCAATTATAATTTAACATTACATAATACCCTTAGAACCTAAGGTCAAGTAATATTTTTATCATAGCATAGAAAATTTATGTTCGTAAACAAAAAATTTTGGCGTAAAATTGCCGTAATTGTGCTATAGCTAAAGTAATTTAGGTTTACCGACCATCGTCATTCCGCTGCTTGTTAGCGGGATCTAGAGATACCGCGGCGGTATGACGTTGCTAGCTTAAGGTTTAAAATTGAGAAATATTTATGTTAAAAGAAAAATACGGCTTTAAAGAAGTTGAAGACAAATGCAACATATTGTGGGAAGGAAGTAAAGTTTATAAATGGAATGGTGAAAAGGATAACACTTTCACTATAGACACACCTCCGCCGACAATATCGGGAAAACTCCATATTGGCCATATATTTAGCTATTGCCACACGGACTTTATTGCAAGGTTTCAGCGCATGCTGGGAAAAGATGTGTTTTACCCAATTGGGTTTGATGATAATGGGCTTCCCACTGAAAGATTGGTTGAACAAACCTATAAAACCCGTGCAAAAGAAGTTGGCAGAGAAAAATTTATAGAGATGTGCCATGAGGTTATTGAAAAATCAAAGCAAGAATTCAAGGAACTATTTAAATCAGTCGGCATTAGTTATGACTGGGATTTGGAATATCACACGATCAGCAAGGAAACTGTGACGCTTTCACAGATGTCGTTTATTGATCTATATAATAAAGGGTATGCATATAGAAAAATGCAGCCCATCCTTTGGGACCCGGTTGATAAAACAGCAATTGCGCAAGCAGAAATAGAAGATAAAGTTTTTGAGTCATCCTTAAACACGATAGTTTTCTCTACTCAAGAAAATGAGCAGATCAATATTGCAACTACGCGACCTGAGTTACTTCCAGCATGCGTTGCAGTTTTTTGTCATCCAGAGGATGCGCGCTACACTCATCTGATCGGAAAAACAGCCATAGTGCCAATAACAAAGGAAAAAATTCCAATCATAGCTGATGATAAGGTTAAAATAGATAAAGGCACTGGGCTTGTTATGTGCTGTACGTTTGGTGATGAACTCGACATATATTGGCAGCAAAAGCATAATCTGCCGATGAAAATTATCATCGATCAGGATGGGAGGATGAACCTGAATGATGTCATTCAAGTAGCTGACACTGGAATCTATAGTGAAATAAATGGATTGAAAGTTAAAGAAGCAAGAAAGCGGATAATCGAAATCCTAACTCAAAGAGGCCTTTTGATAGAAAGCACTAACATTTCTCATTCTGTTAAGTGTGCAGAAAGATCTGGTGCACCACTTGAGATATTGCCTACTTATCAATGGTTTATCAAGACCTTAGAGCAAAAAGCTCAAGTATTAGATAAAGTAAAAGAATGCAATTGGCATCCAGCTACTATGCGTAAACGCATGGAAGTGTGGATAGAAGGGCTAAATTGGGACTGGTGCATCTCAAGGCAACGTTATTTTGGTGTGCCATTTCCAGCGTGGTATTCCAACCGTAAGGGAGAAGAAGGTAAAATTATTCTAGCTGAGATAAAGGACCTGCCTATAGATCCATTGAAAGATTTGCCAAAAGGGTATAGCAAAGAAGAGGTTATCCCAGATCAAGATGTAATGGATACCTGGGCCACAAGTTCAATTACTCCTCAACTGAGTGCACTGGCAGTAAACAGTGAGTTTAGCTTACCAAATCATCGCTATGATACGATATTTCCTGCAGATCTGCGCAGCCAGAGCCATGAGATAATAAGAACTTGGGCTTTTTATACTATTTTAAAGGCACATTATCATGCAAATTCTTTACCTTGGAAAAACATTATGATCAGCGGTTGGTGTTTAGCAGATGATAAGAAAAAGATGAGTAAATCAAAAGGTAATATCATCACTCCTCATGTAATACTTGAAACTTATGGAGCTGATGTAGTGCGCTATTGGGCAGCGAACTCAAGGCTTGGAGTTGATACAGTCTACTCTGAAAATACATTCAAAATTGGCAAGCGCCTCGTTACAAAACTTTGGAACGCTAGCAAGTTCGTTTCCATGTTCATGGAAAAGCATCAAGTGATGAGCATAAATTCTGCTCACGAGACAATGGATAAGTGGATATTGTCTAAGTTATACAAAGTTATAGAAAGAGCAACAAATAACCTATTACAGTTTGAATACTGCGAAGCTTTGGGCGCAATAGAGGAATTTTTTTGGAAGGATTTTTGTGATAGTTACTTGGAGTTAGTAAAAAAACGTGCGTACGGAAGCAGTGAAGCAACCTTAAGTGCAAAACAAAGCTTGGCGTATGTGTTAAATGTTATTTTGCGGTTATTTGCACCTTTCTTGCCATACATTACAGAAGAGATATACCACCAGTTGTATAGTTATAATTCTGTACACAATCAAAGTAATTGGCCAAGCAAAGAAGAACTTATCTACGATAAATATTCAGAGGAAATGGGAGATAATGTTATTCAGATATTAAACATTATCAGAAAGATAAAGGCAGATAATAATGTATCAGTTAAGCATCTGATAAAAAAGTTGATGATAAAAGCAGATCTACGAGAGGATAAGTTGGATCAATCCGCACAGAATGATTTGCAGGCAGTTTGCAATGCGGAAACGATAGAGTGGATGCAGTCTGAGCTTGAAACTGAAGACGAGAAATACATAGTGAATATAGATTTATATTGATTTTTATAGCTTTACTTCCTTTAATATCCATGCTATTGTAATCATTATTAGTATGAGGGAATAATAATGGGGGGTTTATATAATAAAGCCAATGCACCGTATCTTATAGCTGGTGCTCTTGCTACTTTGGTATTGCTTGCGTCTGGGACACTTGCCGTTGCCCCTTATGTTGAGTTCTTGTCTTCAGTTGCAGCCTTTAATGTAGCTCTTCCTGTTGCTTTGAGTTTGTCTATACTTTCTGTTCTGGTGCTTGTACTTTCATGTAAAATGATCAGCCAGAATAAAAAGCTTGATGCACAAAAAGCAGAACCTAATGAAAAAAATGGATTAGCTAAAGAGCAAGAAAATATAATACAAAGCTTAGAGCCTCAAATCAAAGAGCTAAATAAGAGGCTTAGTAGTCAGTACAATGAGATTGAAAAGCTAATTGCTAGTGCTGCAAAAAAAGAGGAGCTAAATAAGCTTAACAATGAAGTGAAAGAGCTAAAGGTAAAGATTGCTAGTGTTGCAACAAAAGAAGAGATAAATAAGCTTAGTAATGAAGTTGAAAAGCTAATTGGTAGTGCTGCAACAAAAGATGAAATGGAAGAGCTAAAGGCAAAGATTGCTAGTGCTGCAGCAGAAAGTAAAACACAAGAAAAGATTTTTATGAAATTTTGCGCAAAAGGTGAAAAAAGAGGGAAGAAAGCATTTGAGGATTTTATATTTATAAAAGAGATAAAAACAAAATTAGTAAATATTTATGAATCAATAAAAAATAATATTAATATAGTGTCTTCAGCAAAATCAGGTGATTCAGAAGAAGAGCAAGAAAAAATACAAAGAGGATTCATTTTTCACGGTCCAGGAGGAACTGGTAAGAGTTCAATTGTTGAGGCGATTGGGGATCAGCTGATATCTCTAACTACATTTATAAAAGTTTCTGGAGCTGATTTGCTTGAAAAATCAAATATAAATGAGCTTTTTAATAAAGCAAACGAAAACGCTCCTTGTATAGTTCTTATAGATGAAATCGACAGCTTTGGCAAGGGACGCACTGATGCCAATCGAGTACCTTTAAATTATTTTTTCACTAGATTCGATGAAGCTGATAAAGGTGTGACGGTGTTTGCTACAACTAATGTTAGTCTGCAAGATTTAGATGCATCACTTGTTAGGGGAAGTCGTTTGAGTAGTAAACTCAAGTTTACTATGATAGAAGGAAGTATACTTAAGAATATACTGAAGGATGGTCTGAATGAAAAATTAAAAAATAAAAAGTACAAGCATGCTATCTTAAGAATTTTAAACGAAACAAGACTTACAACACTCTCTATCTCAGCAGCAGATGTGGAATGTTTTATAAATTATATAGTTGAAAAGTTAAACAACAAGATTGGAACTTCTGCTTATACTATAATTAAAGATTTTTGTATTGAATATAATATTGGAGAGGTGTCGAATAAGCAGACTAACAGGAAAATTGAAAATTCTATAGGAGAATCACAGCAATACACATCCAGACCATCACATAAGCTGAATGACGCTTTATGTGATTCTGGATATACCAGTATGTTCTACCCCCGATCAATAGCTAACTAGACTTATAAGTACAATGGTACACTCGATACACAAGGTCTAAGTCATTTTTTAGCTAGCAGACTGAAGATGGGAAGTTTGTTGTAGGTGCAGCACTATAATTCCTCCACAGATAAGAGAATTTTAATAAATATATACAAGACTGCTGAACGTGGGGGGAGGAGGGGAGTAATGAGCAATTTGCTTAGTGAGGCTAACACATTTTATTTTATAGCTAGTTCCTTAGCTACTCTTACGTTACTTACATCTTTAGCGCTTATTGTAACTTCTAATGTGCCTCTTCCTCTAATTCTTGCTTTAGCTACATTATCTATTTTGGTGCTTGCACTTTCATGTAAAATAATTAGTAATAATGTAGAATTGGAAGCAAAAGTAAAAGGTCAGTTAGAACATAAGGAGGAGATGCTTTCTCTTGAACACCAAGAGTTACGTGATGAAAATACAAGATTGAATGAAAGAGTGGATTCTTTAATGGAGGAATTGTGTCAATGCAAATTAGAAAGTGAAAAGAATAAGTTATGTTTAAAGTCAGAATATGAAGATGAGTTACGCTTAAGATTGGAATATGAAGATGAATTAAACTTGGAATTAGAACATAAAAGTAGGGAAGCTTCTTCTCTGCGTACTCAATTAACTATGTTAAGAAAAAAAGTAGAAGTAGAAGAAGTAAAACAATTAAAAACTTTAGAATCGGAAGAACAACATGAGAGCTCAGAAAGCGACATAGAAGAATTAGAGAAGAAGTTATGCCAGTCGGAAAAGGAAAAGAAAGAATTAGAAGGTAAAGTTAGTGATGAACGTCAAAAGCGCACTGATCTTGAAAGTAAAGTTGATAAATTGTGTACAAAGGAGAAAGAGTACTTATCTAAAATTAAGGAGCTGGAAAAGGAGTCATTATCTTTACAAAAAGAAGAGAAAGAATCTGATAACACATTAACAACAGTGAATGATGATCGCGATAATAAGGTGAAAGAATTAAACAGTTCACTTTTGAAGCAATCCTCTCAAATAGAACAACTTCAAAAAGCTTTATTGGAAAAGAAAAAAGAAGAAGTGCTTTTTTTGCAACGGATGATAGAATATGTAACAGATGAGGTAGAAAAATTAGTAAGGGAAAATGAAGTGATCAGAGATGATGATAAAAAAGTAATATTACAAGTGATTCAAGCAACAAAGTCTGTGTTAGTAGAAGAAGCTGCACAATATTTGCCAGGCGAAACGTCTGTTCCTTCATTTGTGGAAGATCCTGGATATACCAGTGGATGTTCTACCCCGATCAATAGCCACTAGACATTTTGAGTACAGTTGTACACTGGATACATAAAACCTTAGCCATTTTTAGCTAGTAGACTGAAAAAGGAAAGTTTGTTGTAGGTGCAGCACTATAATTCCTCCACAGATAAGAGAATTTTAATAAATATATACAAGACTGCTGAACGTGGGGGGAGGAGGGGAGTAATGAGCAATTTGCTTAGTGAGGCTAACACATTTTATTTTATAGCTAGTTCCTTAGCTACTCTTACGTTACTTACATCTTTAGCGCTTATTGTAACTTCTAATGTGCCTCTTCCTCTAATTCTTGCTTTAGCTACATTATCTGTTTTGGTGCTTGCACTTTCGTATAAAATAATTAGTAATAATAAAAAAATAGAGGTTGAGAGAAATAAATTCGCTCAGAAAGAGCAAGAGTTAGAAAATAAAATAACTCTAGGAAAGGAAGCTGAAAAAGCTGCAAACAAAGAAGTGGAAAAATTAAAACATGAATTAACTCGAGAAAAGCAAAATTTAGACAAGAGAGCAAAAAGATTGGATCAGAAAGTAAATGAGTCAGAAGTTGAGAGAGAATCTCTTCTTGAAGAAAAAAAATCTTTAGAGAAAAAATTAGAAACAGCAAAGAATCGTACGTTTGAAATAGACAATGAATTGGACAAAACAAGAAAGGAAATAGGTAAGCTTAATGAGCAGGAAGAGAAATTAAAACTTGAAATCTCATGTTTAAAGAAACAGTTGGAAGAAAGAAGTAGATTTATTGCAAAGCTGAAGATGGAAGTGGATGATAATAAACATTTAGAGCTAGAGAATAAGGGGTTAAATGATAGAATAGAAACGTTACGTGAAGTACAAAAGGCACTACGTGAGAAAAAACATGAACTTAGTGAAAAAGTAGAGGCATTGAATAAGGAAAAAAATAAACTTTCTAAAGAAGTAGAGGCATTGAATAAGGAAAAAAATAAACTTTCTAAAGAAGTAGAGGAATTACGTGAAGAACAAGAAAGGCTGCATGCAAACTTAGATAAGCTACAATGTAAAATTAAAGAGGTCAACAAAGAAAAGAAAAATTTATCTAAAGAATTAAAAGAGAAATTTGAAGAGTTAGATGAAGCAAATGGTTTAATTAAAAATCAATCTTTTGAGTTAGATGAGATAAGAAAAGATTGTAATAATGAAGTAAAAAGTTTAAGAAATTCACTTTTAGAACGAGACAGTCAAATAGAAGATTTTTTGAAAGAGAAAGAAAAACAAGTGAATTTTGCGCAACTGTTGATAAGATGCGTAACAGACAATATAGAAGAACCAATAAGAAATAATGATGGAAAAGCAATATTAGATACGATTCAAATATTAAAGTCTGCGTTACAAGGAGAAATTGCACGGCTTTTGCCAGAGGAAACGCCTTCTTCTTCGCTGGAAGATCTTGGATATGAATCATTATTTGTCAGTCGCTCATCCACCCCGACCAAGTTGCCAAATTCACTATTGACAGAATCTTATGAACGCAGTCAGTTCAATCAGAGTGAAAGTATTTGCAAAACACAACAATGAGTCTTATTATAAGATAAATCATGCAAGATAATGAACCCAATAATATGCGCACTGGATACACAAGACTTAAATAAGGCTATTTCTCTAGCTAATGCTCTGCGTGGTAAAGTTGGCATGGTAAAGCTGGGATTAGAATTTTTTGCTGCTCAAGGTCTTTCTGGAGTGCAAGAAGTTGCAAAATGCAATGTACCAATTTTTTTAGATCTGAAATTGCATGACATTCCAAACACTGTAGCCAAAACAGTTGAAGTAATAAAAGTTCTGAACATTGAAATGTTAACTCTGCACATCAGCGGTGGAACAAAAATGCTTGAAGAAGCGCTAAGTGTAGTGCAAGGCACAAAAATAAAGCTGATTGGGGTGACAGTGCTAACTAGTATGAGCAATGAGGATTTAAACGAGCTTGGAGTAGCAAGAGAAGTAAAATCACAGGTAATTTTGCTTGCAAAGCTTGCAAAAAAGATTGGACTCTATGGAATAGTCTGTTCTGCATTGGAAGCTCAGGAAGTGCGCCGAGAATGCGGTGAAGACTTTAAAATTATTACTCCAGGAATTCGTATAGATCCAGGTCATGACGACCAAAAAAGAACAGCAACACCAAAAGAAGCAATAAATTCAGGAGCTGATTATATCGTCATTGGCAGACCCATTACAAAAACTACAAGTAGTGCGGAGCTAATATTGAAATCCATGAAAGAATTTTAATATAATAACTTAATTTATAAAAATACTAACATATTAATTAGGAATAAGCATGAGTAATATCAATAGAATAATACGCGAAGTAATCAAGGAATTCCGCTCAAAATTACCAGATAAGGAAATAGAGGAATATTCTGGCAAATTGAATAAGCTACATATCTACCAGTGCAATAAGCATATAATAGAAAATAAGAAGCTATATCATTATACAATAAATGGGAAAACCCATGCTATGGGTCAGCATGGGCATAATTTTGTCAAGAGTTTAGAAGTTATCTTGAGGAATAAGCCACAAATTTCCTTAGAAGAGGTAATTAATTTTGGTATTGATAGTTGTTATGGAGCATTTGAGATGATATTTGAATCTCGCTCTGGTGTTACAATAGATGATGCAGTTAATTTTGTAAAAGATAGCTTATCTAGTAAATTTTATAGATTCCATGGCAGTGGGATTTTCAAAGTAATATTAGAACTTAATCCAGAGAGCTCTCTTGAAGAGATAGAGAAACAATTTAGCAAAGTAGTAGATCCTTACTTTCTTAATGCTTGGAGTCGAGAAAGTGAAAGGGCTTTTGCTAAGATATGTAGGTTATGTAGAGAAGGACATGTGGAGAATATGCAGAAATTTGATTTTAGCAATTTTAATTTAGATCAAGATAGTGCTGGAGCATTAAGAGCACTGTTACAGTATTGTGTTGACGTTTCTAATCAAAAAGCTTTAGGTGATTCACATGAATTGCATAGAGAAGAGATGGAGGGGATATAAATTTGATGATAATTACGATTTAAATTTAGATAGTGATCATAATGATAGTATCTGGCATTGAAATTATACTACAATAATAAAATAACTGGATAAAAATTATCACCAAAAAAATTCAAAAAAGTGCTTGACATAAAAGAACGAACATTATATAGTGTCATTATCTTTTATTTTACCTCGCTTAATTTAATTACTGGATTAAGCTTACAGTACTAAGCGTGGCACAAAGTGCCACGCTATTTTTCGGTTTACATTTTCAACAGATAAAAAATGATGCCATTTCAGTGCCAAGCACATAACTGTACGGATATTCATTTTTAAAGGTAAATTGCACAACAGATGATGTCATTCCAGTGCTTGACACTGGAATCCAGAAATTTTGCTTATAACTGAGCTGATGAGCTAAAGGTAGTTGTCTTACGCTAAAACAAACGTTTTTAATTAAGTTGCATAGAAGCTGGATCCCAGTGTCAAGCACTGGAATGACATCGTTTACTATGTACCATATTGCAATATTCGTACAACTGTGGGAAACATCTATGGATGCCATTCCTATTACCTTATTTCCATTTTTATTTCATTTTCAAAGGAGGCTATTATGTCACTTACCGATATCGCTCACCGTATCAATGAACTCGCTTCATCATGGGAGCAATTTAAATTAATAAATGATCGCAAACTAAAAGAAATTGAAAGCAAAGGGCGTGCTGATTCTGCAACAATTGAGCAGCTATGCAAGGTAAATAATGCCATTGATAGTTGCAAAGAGCGTTTAGACTTGATCGAAACTGCAGCTCAACGCCCAGAAGTAAATACAGATTTTAGCACAAGCGATAAATATTTTTCTGATTATATCCGCAAGGGAATGGAAAGCGGTTTATCACACAAAACCCTCAGTGGAGATGACAGTGATATCGGGGGTTATCTAGTTACTCCGCATATTGTAAAACGCATAAACAAGCGCGTAACTGATTCGTCCCCAATGCGACAAATATGCTCCAGTCAAAGAATCTCTACTGAAACATTGGATTACATTATAGAAGATTTTGACCGCGCCGGTGCAGGTTGGAGCAGTGAAACAGTAGATGATGAGGACGGTGGCAATAAGTCTAAGTATGATTTTGCAAAAGATACGGACACGCCCAAAATCCAAAAGATTTCCGTCACAACTTACGAGTTATATGCTCAACCACAAATATCACAAAAGTTACTCGATGATGCGTTTGTCGATGTTGAGAGTTGGCTGGTGGAAAAGATTGCCGAGACTTTTAGTAAGGAAGAAAGCGAAGCCTTCATTAAGGGTGAGGGCACTTTTCAACCAAAAGGAATTTTAGCTTATGAAAATGGAAACAGTTATAATAAAATAGAGCAAGTTAAAACTGAAAAATTAGATAGTGATTCAATAATGATGTTGTATTACTCTCTGGACGAATATTATTCCAAAAATGCGTCATTTTTGATGAACAGGAGTACGTTGAAGGATATCAGGCTGCTAAAATCTCAAACAGGTCAGTATCTCTGGCAGCCAAGTCTGTCGCTTGAAGCTCCAGATACTTTAATGGGAATACCAGTATATCAATCTGCCGATATGCCACCAGCGCCAAACAATCAGCTACCAGTAATTGCGATGGCAGATTTCAAACAAGCTTATAAGATTGTAGATAACAGAGGAATGAGAATATTAAGAGACCCTTATACGAATAAACCTTATGTGAGGTTTTTTGTCACTAAGCGTGTCGGCGGAGAGGTTGTAAACACCAGTGCTATTAAATTGTTGAAAGTTGCGAGCAAGTACTAAAAACTTCCGCAGCATCATCTTTATAGCTGATCAAAGCAACACGTCATACCGCGATTCATTCCATAACTGTACGAACATTGTGATTTTGGCCCATCAGGAGGGTGTCATCCCAGTGCTTGACACATATAGCTAAACTGACTTAGATTTACCGACAGTTTGAAAAACAAAAATTCGTCATTCCGCTACTTGTTAGCGGAATCTATGCTGAGATATCGCGGCGGTATGACGTAGGAAAACCTTTCTTGGGTTAGCTATAGTTTGCTATATTATGTGATTTTATTTTTAGCATTGCTTCTTACATTATGTAATTTTGTTTTCCATAATGTATATTATGTAATTTTCGATGCTAAAATCTGTTATAGCTCTCAGTATGATATGAGTGATTCTCTTTTAATAATTATTTTTTAAATAGTTTGTTGGTTCATCAATTTCTTTAGGATTGATATCTACAATTATTTTTCCGTTTTTTAACAGAATAATCCGATCTGATATTTTTGTTAAAAAATCCAAATTGTGAGAAGCGATAATCATAGTAATACCCATATCTCTAACTGATTGTAATAGTTCCACAACGTCGACTATTGTTGCTACATCTAAACCAGACGTTGGCTCATCGCATAATAGAATCCTTGGATTCATCATTAAGCTTCTGGCAAGCGCAACCCGCTGTTTTTGCCCACCGGATAGATTACTAGGGTAATCATTTTTTTTAGAGGCAATACCCAAAGACTCAAGTAGTGAATCACTTTGATCCTGAGTTTTGTTTTTAAGTTTGGGAGCATATGTAAGATTTTCCCAGACAGTCATATGTGAGAAAAGTTGAAAATCCTGAAATACAAAACCAGTACTATCATTGCATTCAATGCTACCAGAATCTAAAACTTCGAGTTTTTGTATACAACGTAACAATGTTGATTTACCACTACCAGAAGGACCAGCAAGACCAACTATAGATTGCTCTATAATCAGGTTAATATTATTAAGTACTGGAATATTATTAAATAATTTACAAACATTATGCATTTTTATCATATATACCTTTCTGTTCAATCTTTTTGCCTATATATTCAATTAGTAATACAAGAGCGTAATAATAAGCCCCAGCAAGACAAAGTGGTATAAAATAAGTAAATTGTTCTGCTGCAAGCATTTGCGCAGAGCGCATAATATCAACACCACCAATAGTAGAGATTAATGCCGTTTCTTTAAGGAGTGCAATGATCTCATTTATCATTGCAGGAAGAATATTTTTAATAACTTGTGGTAATATAATATCTCTCCACATATAGAAACTAGGTATTTGTAAAGTTTTAGCTGCTTCAAACTGGTTTTTTGATATAGTTTCAATACCAGCTCGTAAAATCTCAGCAATATAAGCACAGCTATTTAGACCAAATGCTATAATGCCAGCACTAAATATGTTTAATTTAATTCCTGCAATGGTTGGGGTCATAAAATAAACAACACTTAACTGTAATATAAGGGGGGTGCCACGTATTACAGATATAATTCCATTAATTAATGGAATACAGATCTTATTATATCTGAGTACTGACAATAATCCCCCTAGACTCACACCTAAAAGCAGTCCTCCAATCAATAATTTTAAAGTAAAGGCAAGGCCTGTTCCAACAAACAAGAAATTAGAAATTAATTCCTGCATCAGTTATCTCCTAGCCATTTTTCTGCTATTTTTTGTATTACACCTTTACTTTCTAAACTTTTTAATGCCTCGTTTATTTTATCCTTTAAAGCAGATCCTTTATTCACAGCAATAACATAACCACCATCTAACTTGGCAGTGGCTGACCATGATAGACCAGGATTTTTTTTGCTAAATACTTTACCTTGGAATTCATCAATTAGGACGCCATCAACATGACCAGACTTTAATGTTTCTACAGCTTGATTATTATTGTCTATAGCAATAATTTGAGCTGTTGTAGGAACATGCTCTTTTAGCCAAATTTCCATGACAGTTCCTAGTTGAACGGCTATCTTCTTGTGAGTTAAGTTGTTTATACCGGCTATGGGTTTATTTTTGTGATATAGAATACCAAATTCCCCTGTATAATAACTATTTGAAAAATCAAAATTTTTTTCACGCTCTTCTGTGCTACCAATAGTAGATATAGCAGCATCTACAGAATTACTTTGCAATGCTGCAAATATAGCACTAAACTGCATATCTTTAAATATCGCTTCTTTACCTAACTCTTTTGCTACTAATTGAGCAAGCTCAATGTCAAAGCCAGTAAATTTACCATTTTCATAATATTCAAAAGGTGGATAATCTGCAGAAATTGCAAATCTAATGATATTATCGTGTTTATTTTCCTTGCATCCTGTTAATAGAATACTTATCACTATAATAGCATTTAAAATATATTTTTTCATATTACTAATTTATATTCATATTTTATTCATCTTATGAATATAGACATTAAAAATTGAATAGTCAAGAAATAATGAATATAATTTCAAATATACTTATTACATATTCAATATGAGGAAAATGCATAATGCATGACAACACACTAGGTGAACATATTTTAAATATTATTCAAAATCACGAAATTTTAGAGCAGAGCGATTTACAGACCTTGCTTAAAGAAAGAGGGCACAACATTCCTCAGGCTACTTTATCAAGAAAATTAAAAAAACTTAAAATTGCCAAAGTTGCTGGTATGTATAAAGTAATTGACATCAACCAATATCGATTACCATTAATACTTAATATGCAAATTTCGGATTTTGGTTTAATAGTACTACACACTCAACCAGGACAAGCTAGCAGCCTAGCTTACTTTCTAGATCAGAAGTATGTTATTTATTCATTAAATAATAGCAAAAACATAGGAATTATAGGAACTATAGCAGGTGATGATACAGTATTATTGATCATCAAAAGTAAGGCTGAACTTAACAAAGTATTACAATCAATTTATGAAACATTTCCATATTTAAGTCCTGAATAAGAATGTTGTAAGTTAAAAATGTGATATAAAGGAGATAAGAGGGATTTCTTTGTTTAAATCTTTGTCTTCTTTTTTTCAATATACCTACATATCAGAATGGACAATTCATATAGAATCAGCATAGGTATTGCAAGCCCTACTTGGCTTAATACATCAGGTGGAGTTAAGATTGCAGCGATAATAAAAATTACCACTATCGCGATTCTGCGTTTATTTGACAAACTTTGTGTAGTGAGTAACCCTACTCTCACCATTAATGTGAGTATTACTGGAATTTGAAATGCAGTGCCAAAAGCAAACATAAATTGGAGAACGAGGTCTAAATATTCGCTAACTGATGGCATAAACTCTATCGGTATATCGAAGGATTTACCACTGTGTTCGAAGTTGATAAAAAACTTCCAGGCTAAAGGAAATATATAGTAATAGACTACAGTAGCTCCCGTTACAAATAAAACCGGTGTTGCAATTAAGTATGGCAACAACACTGCCCTTTCACTTTTATATAACCCAGGTGCTAAGAACATATAGAATTGCCATGCAAACACAGGAAAAGAGAGCAAAAGTGCACTCATTACAGCAACCCTAAGATATACAAAAAATGCCTCTGTTAAGTCTGTGTAAATCAAAGAAAAACCTTTGCTACCTTTTGTTGCTTCTATTAAAGGTGCAAGTAAAAAACGGTATATATTTTCCTTAAAGTAGTAACAAAAACCAAAAGCAACGCAAAAAAATAGAAAGCAAAAGATAACTCTTTTTCTGAGTTCCGCAAAGTGCTCATAAAATGAGGCGTATTTGTTTGAGTTCCAGTTCATACTTTACTATAGCTCAATAATGCTATGTCTAACATTCTCAGCGAAAAAGCCCACTCATTGTCATACCACGCTGCAACCCTGCATATATCACCTGTAACATATGTACCAGTTAAATCCACAATTGCACTATAAGGGTTATGCACAAAATCTATTGAGACTAAAGGTTCCTCGCATATAGAAAGTACATTTGACATTGGATAACCCTCTGTCATCCTAGTACCCTCTGATGTCATCCGAGTAGCTGACACTGGATTAGATTCCAGCGTCACGCGCTGGAATGACGTAGACGAGAGAGCTGCATCCTTAAACATTTCATTGATTTCTTTAACGGTCGCTTTCTTATCAGTCGTAAATGTAAAATCAACCATAGAAACATTGCTAACCGGAACTCTGACGGCAGTGCCATCTAGCTTGCCCTTTAATTCAGGAATTATAGAACCAATTGTTTTTGCTGCCCCGGTTGTAGTTGGCACCATAGATAATCCGCAAGCCCTTGCTCTACGCAAATCTTTATGATTACCATCAAGAACATTTTGATCATTCGTGTAGGCATGTATAGTAGTCATAAAACCGCTTTTTATACCTAAACTGGAGTGTAGGACTTTCACAATCGGAGCAAGGCAATTTGTAGTGCAAGAACCTGCTGATATCACTTTATGCTCTTTTTCGAGCATATCGTCATTCACACCATAAACTATAGTGACATCAGCATCCGGAACTGGAGCAGAGACAATTACTTTCTCTGCATTGTGCCTTATTGCTTCTTCACGTTTATTGAATGCACCAGTACATTCAAGTATTACATCAACATTCCAAGGAATATTTTCAGGATTCCGTTCTCTATATAAAGAAAACTTTTTGCCATTTATAGAAATCCAATTTTGAGACTCATTAAAATCAATATCACCACTGAATTTGCCATGAACAGAATCATATTTAATCAAATGTGCATGCTGCTCAGCACCGAGCGATCCATTGATAGCTACAACTTCTATTTGCTCACTATACTTTTCTATTTCATAAATAGCACGCAATACACTTCTGCCTATTCTACCCAGACCATTAATTCCTACGCGAACCGTCATCTCTTCATTCAAAAAATTTAATTATAGAGGATATCACTTGATATTTCATTCTATTCTTTTGCTTTTCTATCGATATGAACATTATAGCAAGGAGACAGGGCTAAAAACTTGCTTGACAAACTCCGCCAGCCCACTTATCATGAAACTGAAGCTATTGTATTTGCTTTCGCCAATCTGCAGATTAAAAGGTAAGGATTACTTAATGTATCGGCGTCTTATGTTCAATTTTTTGCAGTATATAGATACTGTATGTCTTTACAAAACTTCATCTACATCTAGATTTTTATCTAAATAAGCTGAACGCGCTTATAAAGAGTTACAAGACATCAAAAAATGCCAATACTCGACAGAGATAGTAAAAGACTAGCTAACTCGGGGATTCTTTGTCTTTTTTTCTGCTTAGTAAATTTCTTAAACGTTTGCAGCGTAAGTTAGTTGCAATTAAAAGCAGCTGAATTTCGCTTGTCAAGCGTTTAAAACATAAAAAACGCCAATATTTTAAAGCGGATAATAACCCCAGGGTTTCTTTTGCCTTTTTTTTCATTTGGTAAATTTCTTAATGTTTATAGCTAAAAGAGCCCAAGAGAGGTCAATGCCCCTGTGATGTCATTCCAGTGCTTGACACTGGAATCCAGCCTTTATTATGCAGCCACTTGGTTGAAATTAAGTCTTCTGGATCCCAGTGGGCTTTGTTGCATCGCTAGCTATGATGGATTAAAGATAAAAAAGATAGGGAATATCAGTAGCTTATTATTCTGGTATTTATAACAAGAACGGTCAATGAATACCTAAATTTGAGTAAAAGAAATTTCACTACCATTTACCAATCCGGCTAAAATTCAAGAATTTCAATGCTTTAGCTATTTTCAATAGAATTAAATTTATTAATATAAATAACAAATTACTATTCTTAAATTTGATCAGATTGATTGCAAAAAAACAAGATTTTCAATAGGTTGCTTATAATCCTAACTATAGTTAGCCTTTCATAAGTAGCGATGCAACAAAGCCATCCCAGTGTCAAGCACTGGGATGACAAAAAAAGGAGGCTACTCGGATGACAGGAGAAGGTACTGCCGTCATAAAGGAACCAGTTTCAGCTACTTTCATGACATCGTTGTAACATTGTACCATATTACAATTTAGCGTTTTTAGTAACTAAGAAAAGTGCTTCCCCCTTTTAGAGCACTGCATATAATAGAATTATATCGCAGTGCATTGCGAAACAAAATTCCCAATACTACAGGAGGCTTTATGAATAAGAAATTTCTCTATTCACCATTGTCAATAAAAAGTATAGGAGAAAACGGTGTATTTTCTGGTTATGCGAGCGTTTTTAACATAGTTGATAAACAAAATGATCTGATATTGCCCGGAGCATTTAAGGAAAATTTAAACAGAAATAAAATAAAACTCCTTTGGCAGCATAATCCTGACGAACCTATAGGTAGTATCATAGATATTTATGAAAATGATGTTGGCCTGTATATAACCGCACATTTACTTTTGGGTATTCAGAAAGCAGAAGAAGTGTATTTGATGCTCAAAACTGGGGCAATTAACGGACTTTCCATCGGCTATATACCTATAGAGTATGATGTTGATCATAAAAGTGGAGCTAGAGTGTTAAAACAAGTGGAATTATGGGAAGTCAGTTTGGTCACTTTTCCTGCAAACTTGGCTGCTCAGGTAATCAATGTGAAAAATCAGAACAATGAACAGGAAGTGTTAGCAAGAGCGATAGAAAAAGCAAATGCTGTACTTGCAGACATGTACATTTCTGCTTAAAGTGTATTAGGCGGGCAAAGACTTTACCATAATTTGACACCTGTGTTAGTATTTGTTTAACATTTATACTAATATATATAACTTTATTACTATTAAAATTTTCTGTAAATTAAAGTTAAAAAATAAGGTAATTTTATGCTAAATATTAATAATAAGGTTAATTATGAAATTAATATTAAGCGAAAGGAAAAAAAATACAGCTGGTCTACTGTATTTGCTTGGTTATATCTAAAAACGATTGGACGAATATTGCCCAAGAGATGGAATAGATGGGCAGAAAATATTTTGTACTACGATAAAACTACTGCAAACAATGAAGTTCAAACTGATGCTTTTAAGACAATAGATGGAAGTGTTCAAGTTGACTTAAAACCTGAAGTTGTAGAGAAAGAGAGCCAAAGTGTAGTGATAAACAAAGATGGAGGGGTTCAGACTGATGGAGTAGTATTGATAACAGAGGAAGATGATGAAGCATTAGAAGAACAGCTGGAGGGCATAAATCAGGAATTAGAACTTGAACGTTTACAAAATGCTTCCTTAAAAGAAGAAAATAGAGAATTACGATCTGCAATTGAAGGACTTGAAAAGAGTTATAAGGGACTTACAGAAGATGCAGGCGAACGAGAAGAGGAACTAACCAAATACAAACAAGATAAAAAAGCAATGCAGGATAAAGTTGATGAACAACAGAAAACTATATTTGATCAATACATGATAATAAGAGAGCAAGGAGAAGAAATTGAAGCTACTAGGAAAGATAATGAAAGTCTGCAAGCACAAATAATAGAACTTAAGAGTAGGTTAAAGGACAAGGAGGATAAATTAATTGAATTGAATCAACAATGGCAAGCTAGCAAATTAGTGGCTTTACTTAAATCACAGACTGATAAATTGTGTCAGGCTAAAGACAAAAATACTGAATTAGAAAATAAAGTCAGTGACTTAGGTCATGAAAACAAAGCTCTACGATTAAGTGTGAATACATTGACTGCTCAATTGGGTGAAATGGAGAACTTGGGGAAGCAATTACAAAGTGTTCAAGAATCTAAACAACAATTGGAGATTGATTTAGAAGGTCAATTGAAAGCTGACACTAAGAAACTACAGGAAGCAAAAGAAGGTCAATTGGCTAAAAAGGCAGATACAGTGAGTACAGTATCTACTGCAAAATCAACTACTGGTTCTATGAAGTCAAAAATTCCAAAGGGTTTATCTAAGCTTCGTGGGAATGAGAATTGCGATAAATTTTTATCTGATAAAAATAAAGAGTTGAAAAAAAGTTTTTCTGAATTTGAAAAGAAACACTTTTGCCATAACGTGCTTAATGAAACTATAAAGTCTCTATCAAATCAAGATGATGGCAAATTTGAAAGCAGTAAGCTGCTTGAATTATTAGAAAGTAATTTGAAACAATCCGCAAGGGAGATCATAGAAGCTAAGGTTAAAGAAGTTGTCAACGAACATTGTAACATTGAAAAAATATGGGTAAAGAACTACGAGATGACACGTTAAAAGCCAAGTTGTCACCTTCTGTTAGAAAATGCGTAAAAAAATTAGAATTTAACAAACAAGAAGGGGTAAATAAGATTGTAGACTCTATCTTGCACAGCTTTAATAGCAAGAATAATAATAATAACGACTCAGGAGAATTGCTTAAAGAAATTGTTACAGGAAAATTAACAGAGGCTAAAATGAAATGTTTTTCAAATAAGATTCAAGAGTTACAACTGGCATTAAGCATAAGAGATAAATTTTTATCTCCAGATCAGGGAATGTGTAATCAAACTCAAGGAGGAGTAAACGAATATCAATTAACAGAAAAAGCTAAAAAAGAACATATACCTAATTCCTCTATGAGTTCCCCTAATATTGCAAGCATACATTCATTGAACAGTCAGAAAGCAGTTAGAATAGGCTCTTAGCATAAAGCACCAGCTCCTCTTTTGTTAAAGTGTAGGAGCTATCTTCCCAATGTTGTTTTAGCAATTCCAAGTTTCTACCTAAACTTTTTCCTGGCTGGTGACCTATACTTATTAAATCATCGCCAGATAAAGGAAATTTTGGAATATTGAATGTGTTAGCAAATGAAATGTATTCATCAACATTTTCTCCAGACTCAACACCACAAATTTTCACTAAATCACAATATAATTCTCTACCAAATAAAGATATGTATTTTTTTTGCTCTTTTTCTGAGAGTTCTGTTTTGATATCGTTGGATAGTAAAAATAGCAGCTTTTTCTTTTGCTTGTTTGAAAGACGTAAAAATTTGCTTACATATTCTCCAAGACTTAGCCTGTCATTTTTTTTAGTAGTCCTAAGGAGTAACGCTAATTTTACTAGTGCATCAGTGCCCAAAAGAAGTGGCGAAGACAGAATTTCGCATTTTACTTCTTTTGGGATAATCTTTTGCAAAACATCAGATTCTTGCATGCTCTTAAGTGTTGGAAAAGGATCATTGCACTCCAGCAATTTAAGTATTTCATCTCTTATTCTCTCTCCAGAGAGGTTTTGAATCATATGCGAATGCTTTTTGCATACGTTTAGTATTTCATCACTCAAATCTCCGACACATATTTTTGCATGAAAACGAAATGCTCTTAAAATACGTAGATAGTCTTCTTTAATTCTATCTTCAGCGTTGCCTATAAAGTTTAACCTTCGCGCTTTTAAGTCCTCTATACCACCAAAGTAGTCATATATATGGCCATGCTTATCTGCATACAGAGCATTAAATGTAAAGTCGCGCCTTGAAGCATCCGCTTGCCAATTATTGGTAAATTCTACTTTTGCATGCCTACCATCACATTTCACATCATGCCTTAGTGTTGTGATCTCAAAAGATCTTTGATTTAGAACCACAGTGATAGTTCCATGTTTTAAGCCAGTTGGAATAGTTTTAATATTACGGAGTTTTAGCGCTTTAATCGTTTGATTGGGAAGCAAATTAGTAGCTAAATCGATGTCGTGGACATCACGCTGCAAAATTGAGTCTCTCACACACCCGCCGACAAGCCTAGCCTCACCACCAAATTCCTCTATGGCATCAATAATTAAACTAGTCTCATGGTCAACTTGCATTTAGGTTAGTACGTACTGCAAATTCATATTATATGAAATGCTTGCAAAAGCCCTATATAAAAATATACAGGGCTATGAAGATTTATTTTACACTTCCAATTATGATATTTGTTGTTGATGAAATGTTTTTTCTGTTCTTGATTCCTCCATACTACATCTTGGTAAACTTGAAGGGTTTTGCTCTTCAGAGCACTCTATGCGCTGCTTTATCTCACTAACGCACTGCTCTACAACATCACCAATTTTTCCATCAGCATTTTCTGCCAATAACTTATCAAATCCCTTTTCAACCTCTGCTCTCTCAGAGATATCCTTTGAAAGGTTACAATATTCTAAGATCTCGTCTAGCTGCAGTTTTTTTGCTAATAGGAAATCTTCTTGTTCTTGCTCTTGTTTAAGTTTGGTTTCCTCTTGCAGTTGTTTTGCTAAACTTTTATTTCTATCAAGCAATGGTTCGAAATGCAATCCGCTTTTGTTTATTATATGCACAATACTACTATCATCATAATCAACTTTATTGTATTCACCTGCACTTTTTGAACCTGAATTGTCTATTAATTCATGCAAAGACAGATCTTGGTTATCAACAGTCTGGTTCTCTATAACATGTAGCTTTACCTTATACTTTTCACAAAGTATTCTGCCTTCAACGTCAGGATCACCCCACCTACTGTTACGCATAATGTCTGCTGTATAATCATCTACAGTTTCACTACGGTGCTGGCCATTGTTATCATGACTATTGACAATTGCATTTGTAAACCACTTTGGTGGATTCTTTTGCGCAAATTCCCTACAATCATTTCTTAATTTTTCGGCAGTAACTTGCTCTCCTGTCTGTTGTTCTAGACTTTGCCTGAACGAGTCAAAAAAACAGCTTCCATTACCAATTGCTTGTCCTACATAGAAATTGTCAGGGTAAGGGTTACTATTTAAAAGAGTTATTTCTTGCCCTGAGATCCTGGGCCTTTTTATTCCAACCTCAACATCATGAAAGTCACTTGGTAGTTTCCGTTTCTTAGCTGTAGTCATAGTTTTACCTTAATTTAAGCTATATATTACTATACCAACAAAATTGTCAATAAGCGACTAATTAAGTATAGCAGAAATTTTTAAATTATGCAATAGTTATAATTTTACATAGCAAATATGAGTTTTAACTGCGGTATAGTTGGGTTACCAAACATAGGAAAATCAACCTTATTTAATGCGCTTACAGAGTCAAGTGCAGCCGAAGCTGCAAATTATCCTTTTTGCACAATCGAGCCAAATATAGGCAAGATTTCGATAAAAGATCAACGTTTGAAACAAATCGCAGCAATTGCAGGCTCAGAGAAGGTAATCTACAACCAATTAGAAGTTGTAGATATTGCAGGTCTGGTAAAGGGTGCGAGCAAAGGCGAAGGGCTTGGCAATAAATTTTTAAGCCATATCAGAGAAGTTGATGCCATCGTTCATCTGCTCAGGTGCTTTACGGATGACGATATCAGCCATATACACAGTAAAATAGATCCAATATCAGATGCTGAAGTGGTAGAAATGGAATTCATCCTAGCTGATATTGATAGCATAGAAAAAAGGCTTCCTCAATTGGAAAAGAAAGCAAAGCAAGGTGATAAAGAGCTAAAGAGACAACTTGAATTAATGCAAGAGGTATTAGCTACTTTAAAATTAGGTAAACCTGCAAGAAGTTTGGAGAATATCAATGAAGATGAGATGAAGTTGCTTCAATTGCTGACAACAAAGCCCGTTATGTACGTTTGCAATGTTGAAGATACAAATGTTATAACTGGCAATGAATTATCTAAAAAGGTAGAGAGGATGGCGGAGGAAAATAAAAGCAAATTTTATTGCATTTCAGCAAAACTCGAAGCAGATATTGCAAATCTTGATAGTGAAGAGGAAAAACAGAGTTTTTTATCAGAATTTGGCTTACAAGAATCAGGCCTTGATGGAGTAGCGCGTATTATGTATGAAGTGCTGAGTATGATAACTTTCTTTACTGTGGGCCCCAAAGAAGCACGGGCATGGCCAGTAAAAATAGGGTCAACAGCCGATAAAGCAGCAGGTGTAATCCACACTGATTTTGAGAAAGGCTTTATAAAAGCAGAGACAATAAGCTTTGCAGACTACATAAAGTATGGAAGTGAATCAGCTTGCAAAGACGCAGGAAAAATTCGCTTTGAAGGCAGAGATTATATCGTGCAAGATGGCGATATAATGCACTTTAGGTTTAATGTGTAGTTTATTATGCAGCCACTTATTTAAAGTTAAGTTTTCTGGATCCCAGTGTCTGGGCACTGGGATGACATCCTCCCTAGCGGAGATTGCTCTCAAATCACAATGTTCGTACAGTAAGCACTGACCACTTTGCTTCAATATTTGCGATGCCCCTGAACAGATACAAAAAATCTATTGTTTTTTTATAAATTAAATCCTAAGGCATTTTTTACTGTAGATTAATCATTTGATTATAGTATCATTTTAATTAAGCTTATGCTTGGGATATTTATGAAGAATATTTTATATTTTATATTATTAGCTGTCGTATTCGGATCACCCATCCTGTTTGCCGTAGAGCAGCTTGAAGAAAAGAAAATTGAATCAGTTCATAAAAACGAAAATGTAGGTGTAAGGAAGCAAGATAGCACAAATCAAAAAGATGAGTTAAAAAGCAACGTCGATGCTAAACAAACACAAGAGGCTGAGAGCAAAAGATTAGACGGCACTACCGATAAAGAGAAACTGCAACACAACGAGAACAAAGCTTTCGTGGTTGAAAAAACTATAAGTGAAGGTGAAAGGATTGATAAAGATTTGCCAAATGACCAGCTAGAAGGAAGCACAGACAAATTTGCTCAAAATTTACCAAATGTGGCCAATAAAGAAGTGAATAAAGATTTGAAACCAGAGCCTTTGCCTTTAAGTGCTGATTTAAATGAGAATACAGCTAACCCGCAAAAAAATCTACAAGCTGATCAGAAGATTGATATAAAAGATAATGAACTTTCAAAAAGTGATGCGAGTCAATTATTAGAGGGAAAAAAAGAAAAAGTAGAGAATCAGTCTGAAGAAAAAAAAGTGAAAGAAACAAACAGTAATTCCAAGGACCGCAATAGAGTAAAACCTATAACTAAAAAAGATGAAGAAGAGCAAAGTGAAAAGAAAAGTTTACAAAAATGGACAAAGCTAAACAGAGAACCAATAAAAGAATGGGGTCATAAAGACATACAAAGCAAGTCAATATATAAACGACAATATGATAGCCTTAATGAGCATCTTCCTACAACTGTGTTTATTGATGATTACAGTAAGCAATTTTTTTACTGCATTAAGAAGAACAACTTAACTTGCTTAAGAGGAGTAATAAGTAAGCTAGAAAAAATTGGATTAACAATTCAAGAGATACTAAGGTTTAGAAATAAATTGGGTGATACTCCTCTCATTTATTCAGTTAAACAAGGTGAGGTAGACATAGTGCGCTTTCTCTTATTACAAGGTGCTGATCTTAGAGTAGTTAACAATAATTTTCAATCCCCAATTGATATAGCAATCGAAAAAAAGCAGATTAATATAATAAATGCGATTGCCGAAATGATGCCACATCTTTTGGAGGATAGAAAAATAGACAATAAAGAAAGCTCAGCAATGTACGATTGGGCTGTGAAAACGAAAGAAATACAGTGCGATAAGCAAGATGATTAGATTTTTGATATTAATTTTAGTTGGTCATTTATGTTATGGAAACGAAACAAATGATGAAAAAAATCAGATTAGTGATTTTTTAAACGCTTTGCGTGATGCAAAATACGTATCTTACAGTAAAAAAGACTTTGCTGAATTTTTGGTGCAGTGCCACAAAGAGGGCGTGCCAGAAGATTTTAAGAGAGGTTTTGGTTCTAACTTAAATGGAGCTAATTTTAACCAACTGTACCTAAGTAAATCTGTTTTTGATGGAGTAAGTCTGATTGGTGCCGATTTTTCTAACACCGATTTATCCGATGTGTCTTTCATTGATGTTGATTTACGTGGTGCTAATTTTTCCAATGCTAATTTACATGGCATTAAAATAAAAGGTACAAATTTGAGTTTTACAAAATTTGTTTCTGCAAACTTAACAGATATCGTATTTGATCAGTCTAATGTTAGTTATGCTGATTTTATCAGTTCCGATCTCAAAAAAGTAAGTATGCACAACGTAATTGGTTTGCATACTAATTTCTCGAATGTGAAAATGAATTTCTCCAACTTATCAAACTCGAATGTTAGCCACGTAAATTTTAGTGATAGTGAAATAAACGATACTGTTATGCAGAAAAACAACCTTGATAATGCAAGTTTCTTTGGAGTGGATGCATATAAATTAAAGATACAATTTTCTTCATTAAAAAATGCTAACATATATGGTGCAGAGTTAAAAGAATCAGACTTTACAGGTAGCAATCTTTCCGATGCTTGCCTTAATTCTTCTATCATAATTAACAGTAACTTCGACGAAACTGATTTAAGCAACACACAAATTTCCTATGTGAATGACGATAATTCAAGTTTTGTTCAATCTATACTAAATGGTTCCAAGATAAAACATGCATATGTTTCTGAAGCAAATCTTCATGATGCTGATTTATCCAATATTGATTTTAGTTTTAGTGAACTGCATCAAGTTAATGTCTCTAATGCTGACATTCGTCACGGAAAGTTTCATAATACTAAAGTTGCAAATTCTAACATGAATGGCTCATTTTTTGACCATTCACTATTCACCTATGTGAAGATAGAAGATTCAGACCTTTCTACAACTTCAATGTATAAGATAAAAATCCAAGACTCTCAAGTTTATAACAGTACACTTTCTCGCCATAATATTGATTCCAGTGAAATAGAAAATTCAACATTCTTTAATTTATTAGCTGATAATTCGAGCTGGTCCAATTTAAAAGCAACTAATTCAAATTTTATTGAAAGCGATTTCAGATCTTCTTTGCTTCACGCTAATGCCTTTAGGAAAACTAGCTTTTTTCTTAGCAATTTGAGTAATTCAACAATTAGTGATATGTCTTTTCTCTCTTCAAGCATATATAAAAGTTCAGTTGTTGATGCTCACTTAACAGGTTGCAAATTTGATAATTCAATTTTGATTGACAATAAAGGACAGAAAAAACTTGCAGGTTCAGAAAATGCTATAACTTCGATTAAAGATTTGCAAGAGAAAATATCACAGGGTGAAAAATTTAATGTAAATTATTCTTACTTTGAATTTAAGAATATGAATTTAGAAAATGCCGATTTTTCTAATTCAACATTGAGTAGAGCAAAGTTTGTAAACGTTAATTTGAATAAGGCAAATTTTGAAAAGACCGATTTGCGCTATACTGTCTTTGATAACTCTTCTCTTATTGGCACCAACTTATCAAATTCTAATTTAGAAGGTTCTAGCTTTTTAAACTCTGATCCAAAAAGCACCATGTTAAAAAATGCAAAGAAAAATGACCGTAAAAAGTGAGGGCGTATTATTGGTTCTATCCTCCCCTTCTGGAGCTGGAAAAACTACTATATCAGCAAAATTACTTGAGCAATCAACTAATTTAGTTAGGTCTGTTTCTATGACTACACGCAAGCCTCGCCCCGGCGAAAGAAATGGAAAAGACTATTTTTTCGTTACCGAAGAAAAATTTCACGAGTTATGCAAAGCTGGCCAAATGCTTGAATACGCCAAAGTTTTTGAGAATTTTTATGGTATACCAAGAAATTTTATAGAGCAAAACTTAAGCAATGGAATAAGCGTTTTACTCAGCATAGACTGGCAAGGAGCATTTCACTTATTCAAGCTCATGAGAAAAAAAGTTGTAAGTGTTTTTATACTTCCCCCTTCAATGGAAGAGCTTAGGTTGCGTTTGCAAAAGCGTAATAGTGATGATGCAAGCGAAATAGAGCGCAGATTAGCCGAAGCTCAAAAAGAGATAAGCAAACGTGATAAATATGATTATGTAATAATCAATGATGATATTGATAAAAGTGTAGAAGAGATAAGCTCCATACTAAATAAAGAAAGACTTAAAAAATCAGAAGAAAAACCAAGCCTGGAAGATTTATAAAAAATCAATTTGGATATTTGCAGCTATAGTTTCTTATCCTATTTTAGCCAATAGCACATTTCACAGTTTAGCTATATTTATTATTTTTTAAGATTAAATGGTTAAAATAGTAGCAACTGTTCAAGTGAGGATTTGACTATGACAACAGATTTTCTAATAGAAACTAGTTTTCTGCCTTTCCACCTATACATATACAACGTTTAGCTCAATTTAAAAGTCAAACTTCTTGGTTGTTAGTTTAGTGCTGACAACTTAAATAGCTTTTAATATTGAGGTTTTAGTATGGGTATAGATATAACTGCACTAACTACTAATGCAGATAAATTAGGTGAATGCATAGATAAAAATAAAAAGCAAGAGCAGGATAGAAAAGACGAACAATTATATGGCATTATAGAGAGAAAGGTAAAAAAAGAAGAACACAAGCGTGAAAAACCAAGAGGTCAAGATGGAACCCTCAAGAAGTGTAAAAGGTTATTTGAGGAAGGTGCTAGCTCTGAAGTACTAACTAAATTAGAAGAATCACTTAGAGAACAAGAAAAATATTATAAGTATTATGTCCAATGCTTTCTTCCGGTATTGAATAGAAAAATATCGAAAGAACTAGACCCTATAAAAAAAGAGGAAATAGGACAAGCAATTTCAGAAATTACTTATAATAGCAGATATTGTTTTACCCACAACCGTAGGGACAGCGAAACAGAGAGTGGCTACGGCAGTGATGTTGAAGATGATCATGAAGTAGAAATAAGCAACGAAATAACAAATAACAATGCTCTACTACTAAAAGCGATCAAAAATGGAAATAACAGGAAATTTAGAAAATATCTAAAAGATTGTACGGATATTAGCAGCATAAAAGCTGAAGAAGGGAAAAATATTTTACACCTCATTGCGTCGTTGGAAAAGAAACAGAAATGCAAGTTTCTGGGTACCCTAATAAAAACGGTCACCAAGGAAGATTTAGCACAACTTGTTGATAGTGAAAATCAGGACGAAAAAACTCCTCTTCAGGTGGCACTAATTAACAAGATAACAAAAGAAAAACATGAGTCTCATACAATCCAAGATAACGATAACACACTTAAGTTTCTTACAAAATTGTTAGAGCATGGGGCCAGCTCTGATAATTTAGGATTATCTACAAAAAAATTACAAGACTTAAAAGAAGAGCAAAAGACATACTATCGTAATTTCTTAGAAAAATTAGCAGAGCAAGGAAAGAACTCTAAATTAAAGCCAGAAATAAAAATCAATACAGAAGCAAAAATTAAAGAAATTATACCACGTACCATAAATACTCCAGATAGTAATGATAATTATCAATTACATTTAGCAATTAAAAATAATGATAAAGAACTTTTTAAAGAACTATTGCAAAAAGGGGCAGATATTAGCCTTAAAGACACAGATGATAATAATGCTTTACACTTGATTGTTAAACCTGAAACAAAACAAAAACTTAAACTTCTCCATATATTGCTAGAAGCAAGCCAAAAAGAACAATTTATAAAAGCTGTAAATGATAAAAAAGAAGGGCAAACACCGCTCCACCAGGTACTCCAGTGCATACAAGAGAAGAGTGAGAACCGATCACTTAAGAAATTTGAGAAAACTAAGAGATATAAAACCCTAGAGCTATTACTACAAAACGGTGCAGATATTACTGTGCAAGATAAAGATGAAAAAAATGCTCTGCACTATATTGCTTCATTCAAAGGAGAACAAAAAGTTGCATGTTTGAAGTTGACTTTAGGTAAGGATGAATTTAGTAAGGCTATAAATGCTGTTAACGGGAAAGAGCAAACACCGCTCCATCAGGTACTCCAGCGCATACAAGAAAAGAGTAAAGAACCTTCATTGAAAAATAAAATAAAGAATGTAATAAAAAAAGAATTTAAGGATACTGGCAGGTATAAAACCTTAGAGTTATTTCTACAAAACGGTGCAGATATTACTGTGCAAGATAAAGATGAAAAAAATGCTCTGCACTATATTGCTTTATTCGAAGGAAAACAAAAAGTTACATGCTTGAAATTAATATTAGGTTTAGTAAAAGAAAGAAAAATATCTGAAGATCAATTAAGAGAGGCTGTGAATGCACCTAATGGAGAAGGGAACACACCCCTAGAATTGGCATTAAAGAAAAAAGCAGAAAAAAGAAGTATCGAACACCTATTGCAAGGAACAATTTTTGATACAGCAACTGCTTATGACAATACAACAAAATTTTGTACAATGCTGCTAGAAATAGGCGCTGATCCCTGTTCTCTGGAGCTGAAAGATCCAAAATTCCATACTAAAAAGTACTATTTAACTTTACGAGATCTAAAAGATTATTCAGGGACTCCACAGAAAGCACAGGAGAAAGCTAAAGAACTAAAAGAGAAGCTTGAAGAAAAATACCACTGTAAAACTGCTTCAAAAAAATGCAAGTCTGGCATTAAAGAAGCAGGTTCTGGTATAAAAAAAGGAGTATCTGCTGTAGCAGGATTCATAGATCCAGCAAAAAGGACCCGCGAACTGTTAGCAATCACGATAACGATTACTGTTATTGCAATGGTAACATTTGCTTTCTTTCAGGGTCAAATGGCAATTGGAGCAGCCATTCCTATCATAGCTACTGCTGGAGTTATATGTCTTACTTTAACTTTAGGATTTAGTGGTATTAAGAAATTTTTTGAAAAATCAACCAACAAAGCACAGGACATATTTAACGACAAAAACCGCTCTAATTCAACAACAGAGCAGAATCAAGCTTCGAAGAACCCTATTGACAATGATCAACAGAATTTAGGAAATGATTCTGAAGACCTAGCAGCAAAAAGACAACAAAATCAATCAGAGCATACAGAAAACCCAGCTACCAAAATGAGCGATGTATCAATAATGAACTCGTTGAAAAATTGTGTAGGGATAGTGTAACTAGTAAACCCTCTTCTCTGGCGCTATGAAATCAATCTCACCGCTCAGAGTTTTTTCAGCCACTTTTTTATAATCAATTTTTACGTTAATTTGCCCTTTCTTTTCTTCAAGCCACGCTATAGTGTGCTTCATCCAGTTTTTGTCATCACGTTCAGGAAAGTCTTCACGAGCATGGGCACCTCTGCTTTCCTCGCGATTAGCTGCGCATTCCATGGTAATAACCGCTTGTGGGATCATGTTAGCAAGCTCCAGTGCTTCAACTAAATCACTATTCCACATCATACTGCGATCCTCAAGTGAAATATCAGGCATCATTTTTGCTACCTTTTTTATAGCTTTTTTGCCTTCTTCTAAAACTTCAGCAACACGGAACACTGATGCGTACTTTTGCATAGTGTTCTGCATTTCACTGCGTATTTTTGCTACTTTTAGCCCACCGGAAGCAAATCGCATTTTATTGAATCTATCTACTATCCAGTCTGTGCAGTCTGAATGCAATTTTTTATGTGGTGTACCGGATTTTAGTTTCTCTCTTGCTCTGAGCGCTGCAGCTCTGCCAAAAACCACAAGATCAAGAAGCGAGTTAGAACCAAGTCGATTTGCACCATGCACAGAGACGCACGCAGCTTCTCCAATTGCAAATATTCCATCTACCACTTCTTCCTTACCTTGCTTCAGCGTGATCACTTCTCCATGATAATTGGTTGGAATGCCACCCATGTTATAGTGAACAGTCGGAATGACCGGTATTGGATCTTTAGTAACATCAACTCCTGCAAAGGTCTTTGCGGTTTCGCTAATGCCCGGCAATCTGAGTTTTATTACTTCCGGATCAAGATGCGCTATAGTTAAATACATGTGATCTTTTTTAGGTCCAACTCCCCTTCCCTCTCTAATTTCAATTGTTATTGCACGACTTACCACATCACGGGAAGCTAAATCTTTTGCTTTTGGTGCGTAACGTTCCATAAACTTCTCGCCCTGAGAGTTAACAAGGTATCCCCCTTCGCCACGGCATCCTTCTGTCATCAAGCACCCTGAGCCATATATTCCTGTCGGATGAAATTGCACAAATTCCATATCTTCAAGTGGTAATCCAGCTCTTACTACCATGCCATTACCATCACCTGTGCAGGTATGCGCACTTGTTGCAGAGAAATAAACACGTCCATATCCACCTGTTGCTAACACCACTCTATGCGCACGAAATCTATGTAATGTGCCGTCGCATAGCGACCAAGCAAGAACTCCGCAGCATGTTTCGCTATCCATAATTAAATCAATCACAAAGTATTCAACAAAAAATTCAGCGTTGAATTTAAGACACTGCTGATATAGAGTGTGAAGGATTGCGTGCCCAGTCTTATCTGCTGCCGCACAAGTGCGCTGCGCTGATTTTCCTTTACCAAAGTGAGTTGTCATTCCACCAAAGGAACGCTGGTATATTTTGCCATCTTCTGTACGAGAAAAAGGTACGCCAAAATTTTCAAGTTCAATAACAGCTTTAGCAGCGTTTTTACACATATATTCTATTGCATCTTGATCACCAAGCCAGTCTGAACCTTTTATTGTGTCATATGCATGCCAGCGCCAATCGTCTTCACCGATATTACCTAAAGCTGCACTAATTCCGCCTTGTGCTGCAACTGTATGACTTCGTGTAGGGAAAATTTTAGAAATGCAGGCAACTGAAAAATTAGTTGCAGCCATCCCAAGCGTTGCTCTGAGCCCTGCTCCACCTGCACCTACTACTACCACGTCATACTCATGTTCTATGATCTCATACGCTGACTTATCCATATTTACTTATTTTATCATTACAGGCTTATGATATCACAGAAGTAGAAAAAATCTATACAAGTTTTCTATAGTTAAGACGTCATGCCGCCGCGGCGCTAACAAGTAGCGGGATGACAGCAATCCTACGTCATACCGCCGCAGTATCTCAGCCACTAACACGTAGCGGGATGACGAGCTTATTGTCATGCCGCCGCGAACCGTCATACCGCCACGAACCGTCATACCGCGATTCATTCGCGGTATCTCTAGATCCCGCTAACAAGCAGCGGGATGACGATTGTCGTTCAGCCACAAACATTAAGAAATTTACCAAATGAAAAAAAAGGCAAAAGAAGCCCCGTGGTTATTATCCGCTTTAAAATATTGGCGTTTTTTATGTTTTAAACGCTTGAAAAGCGAAATTCAGCTGCTTTTAATTGCAACTAACTTACGCTGCAAATGTTTAAGAAATTTACTAAGCAGAAAAAAAGACAAAGAATCCCCGAGTTAGCTAGTCTTTTACTATCTCTGTCGAGTATTGGCATTTTTTGATGTCTTGTAACTCTTTATAAGCGCGTTCAGCTTATTTAGATAAAAATCTAGATGTAGATGAAGTTTTGTAAAGACATACAGTATCTATATACTGCAAAAAATTGAACATAAGACGCCGATACATTAAGTAATCCTTACCTTTTAATCTGCAGATTGGCGAAAGCAAATACAATAGCTTCAGTTTCATGATAAGGGGGCTGGCGAAGGATGTCAAGTAATTTTCTTATTTCATTTAAATTGCTTGTAACCTTCTTATACACTCATCTTTACCAAGAATCACCATGATATCAATGATTCCAGGTGCATCCATTACTCCAGTTATAGGGGCGCGTAATGAGTGGTATACATCGCTTATTTTCATATCGTGCAATTTTGCACATTCCTTGATCTGAGAAGATAAAAAACCCTTATTCCAATTTTCATCACCGATCTTTGACAGAAATGACGCGAGTAACTTGATTATATCGAGGTTAGATTTGACAATTTGCTCAGCCTCTTCACTTAAATCAAGTGGCGGATCTTGAATATAAAATTTTGCTAAATCCAATAATTCGGTCAGGTAGTTTGCTCTTTTTTTTAGCTCTGTCAGTCCCTGCAGTAAATAGCCCTTTTTTTTGTCAGTTAGAGTATTTTCTCTAAGCATTAGAGTCAGAATATCTTCATTGCTCATATTACTAATATAGTGGTTATTCAAATGCTCCAGTTTTTTGAAATCGAGCCGTGCAGGTGAACGACCAATACTTTCTAAATTAAACCACTCTATTGCTTGCTCATCGCTAATAATCTCATCGTTGCCGTGACTCCAGCCAAGTCTCAGCAAGTAATTACGCATCGCTTTTGGCAATATTCCCATCTTTTCATAATCGCAAACGCTTGTGGCACCATGCCTTTTGGATAGCTTATTCCCATCTTCCCCATGGATAAGCGGCACATGTGCAAAGCGTGGAATGTCAAAATCAAGAGCCTGGTATATTAGCAGATGTTTAAAGGTATTAGTGAGATGGTCAGAACCACGTATTATATCAGTTATTCCAGCATCATGATCGTCAACTACCACGGCAAAAATATATGTTGGAGTGTTATCAGAGCGTAAGATCACTATATCATCAAGCTGGTCGCTATTTACTTTGATTTGGCCGTATATTTTGTCATCAATGACGATCTCTTGCGAATCTGGCACTTTAAAGCGGACAACTGACCTCACACCCGATGTCATTCCAGCGCGTGACCACATATTTTTCCAGTGTCGGCTACTTGGATGACAAGAAGGAGGTTTTGTAGTACATTTATGCTTGTATATCTTGCCCTCTTCTCTTGCTTTTGCCTTCTTTTCTGCAACTTCATCTTCAGGGCAGTAACAGTGATACGCCCTACCCTTTTCAACTAAAAGGTTTGCTACTTCTTTATGCCGCTCTATTCTTTTTGACTGATATACTATTTCCCCATCATAGCTCATACCGAGCCATCTTAGCCCTTCTATAATTGCATCAATTGCTTCTTGTGTTGAACGTTTTCTGTCGGTGTCCTCAATTCTTAGCAAAAACCTGCCACCATGATGCTTTGCATAGAGCCAATTAAATAACGCAGTACGAGCTCCTCCAATGTGCAAAAATCCTGTTGGTGATGGAGCAAATCTCGTGACTATACCTGGCATATTTGTCTGTTACAGTAATGTAAATGATGATAGCTAAAATTTATGTTTGTAACAATTTAGAATTTATTTGTTCTGAGAGATAAAATTTACTTGTTTTTCATAAATTGTGTTGTATAATTTAGTATTGGTTGAATATAGCGAGGTGAGTTATGGATGGACCTGTAGATATAGCAAAATTGCTTTCAGATAATGAAGCTAATATCAATTGGCGTTACACCGGCCCTTTTGATAAAACAAAACAAAGAGTACAGGCAGGTAATCTCCTGCATTTAGCTGCAAGAATACAAAACAAAGGTAAATTTGTAGACATTTGTAAGAAGAACATTGCTTCTGTAACTGCGCATAATGAATATGGAGATAATCCACTTCATGAAGCAGCAAGAAGTGGAATTTTACTGCCTGCAGTACAAGAGATTGTGAATGACTTAGAGAAGGAAGCTAATAACAAAATTACGAAAGCAGAAGAAGCTGGAGATCGGAAAGAAGTAAGCAGATTGAAAGAGGAACTCAAATGTAATAAAAAATATATTAAAGATGCGCTCTGCAGTAAAGGCTATGCTTTTAATAAGAAGAGGGAAACTCCTCTTTATTACTTAAATGCTGCACAACAGAAAGAAATTAAGCAAATCGCAGGCATAAAAGACAGCTTTATATGTAACCAGAAGTTTCACCTGTGCTTATATATAATAGGAGCGATAGCATGTATCGCTGCTTTATGTTTGTCTTTATACTTTTTATTTTTAGTTTCTCAATCTTTTGCACTAAGCTCGATGGTTGCAATAGCTTCTGGCGGAGTCACATACCTGTCAGTTAAAGCATGTAGCGAGATACATGCCTTGCATAACGAAAGCACTTTAGTGGAAAATGCTAATGTACAACTTGCAGGAGAAAGTTTAGGTGTTTGATGAAGCTAGAAATTACTTGCAGGCAATGATATAGAAATTTACTTTCTTAACTTCAGAAAGTATACTCATACGATGATAGAAAAGAAGTACAGTAAGATTTTAATAGCAAACAGAGGAGAGATTGCCTGCAGGATTATCAGAACTGCCCATAAGATGGGTATATCTTGTGTGTGCATATACTCGGATGCAGATGTAAATTCTGTGCATGTAAGACAAGCAGATGAGTCAAGATATATCGGCCCTTCGCCATCTTGCCTCAGTTATTTAAACATTGAAAAAATATGTGAAGTAGCAGTTGAAACAGGTGCTGAGGCAGTTCATCCTGGCTATGGTTTTTTAGCAGAGAATCCAGATTTTCCACGTGCTCTTCAAAAACATAATATAGACTTCATCGGTCCCAGTGCAGAAACAATAGAAGTTATAGCCAACAAAATAACAGCAAAAGAAGCTGCAAGAAAAGCTGGAGTGAATGTAGTGCCAGGATATATGGGTAAGATCAGCGATGCTGCCCACGCAGCTCAAGTTGCTAAAGAGGTCGGTTTTCCCGTTATGCTCAAAGCTGCATCAGGCGGTGGTGGCAAAGGAATGCGAATTGTAAACTCCAAAAAAGAAATTAAACTAGCATTTACATCAGCCACAAATGAAGCAGAGAAAAGTTTTAAGGATGGCAGTATCTTTATAGAGAAATATATAGAGTTGCCAAGACATATTGAAATACAAATCATAGCAGATAAATATGGCAATATAGTTTGTCTTGGAGAAAGAGAATGCTCGATACAAAGGAATAATCAGAAAATAATAGAAGAAACGCCAAGCCCATTCATTAGTGAAGAAGTAAGACAAAAAATGTATGTTCAATGTGTTTCTCTGGCAAAGCAAGTTGGCTATTTTTCAGCAGGCACTGTTGAGTTTGTTGTAGATAAAGACCAAAACTTCTATTTTCTTGAGGTAAATACGAGATTGCAAGTTGAGCATCCAGTAACAGAATTTATAACTGGAATAGACATAGTAGAAGAAATGATTAGAACTTCCTGTGGAGAGAAATTGAGATTCAATCAGGATGATATTAAACTTACTGGTTCTGCAATAGAAAGTAGAATTTGCGCTGAAGACCCATCGAAGAAATTTTTCCCTTCCAGCGGAAGAATAAAATATTACGATAAACCGGGTGAAAATGATTATGTAAGAATAGATGATGGAGTTGCTGCAGGTTCAGAAATTAGCATGTTCTATGATTCGATGATTGCCAAAGTGATAACATATGGAAAAGATAGAGTAGAAGCGATCAGCAGAATGCAAAAAGCATTGTCTGAATGCTATATAGAAGGAGTAACAAATAATATAGAATTTCTAGAATCCATCTTCCATCACCCAAATTTTATCGCAGCAAAGCTCCATACGAGATTCATTCCAGATCATTACCCTAGTGGGTTTCACGGCGATTTTGTTACAGAGGAGTATATTAAAATATTTATTTTCACTGCGTTATATGTTCATTTGGAAAATGAAGAAAGGTACCATCATAAAGCAGTGAATGAAACATCTCAGGTGTCATTCCAGTGCGTGACACTGGAATCTAGTAAAAAAGAAGGGGCACCAGTATCAGCTACTCGGATGGCAGGTGACCGTGCAAGAGATTTATTCATAGTGAATATAAATGACAATGAGTACTCCGTAAATGCAAAATACCAAGATAATATATTAATAACGGTATATAATCACAATAAATACTCCGTTATAGGCAAGTGGAAATCAAGTTATAGATTGCTATATATCACAATTAATGACGATACCAATATAGCACTTAAAATAGAAAGACAAGGCAGCAAGTACTTCATAAGGCATGCAGGCATGAAAGCTGAGTGTTGTATATTTAAGCCTCATGTAGCTGAATTAAGTAGGTTAATGCTAAATAATGAAACAGAAGGGATTTCAGCAGATGCTGTAAAATCCCCAATATCTGGTTTATTAGTTAAATTGCACGTAAATGTAGGAGATCAGGTGGAAATAGGACAACCTTTATTTGTGGTGGAGGGAATGAAAATGGAAAATATCATATGTGCTGAAGCAGCAATGGTGATAAAAAATATTCCCGTTCAAGAAGGAAAAAATGTGCAGATTGGTGATGTAGTCTGCTTTCTTAAATAACATAAGAAGTACAAACTTGACCCAAACAAGATAAATGAAAACACTTGATGAGCTATGGCAATGGCTATTGGTATGTGCAATAATAGAGTAATTACACCTAAAATGATCTGAATGACGACGGAGAGCAGCATAATATATACCGGTTTTATGCTAGCATTTTTTACTGTGAGTATTACTACCAAAGTTAGTATTAGCAATGCCAGTGCTCGATGTATAAATTGCACTGTCGCTCTGTTCTCAAAGATATTCAGCCATATAGGCTGTAAGAAAAATAAATCTTCTGGAACGATTTGTCCGTCCATTAGTGGAAAGGTATTGTAAATCAAACCAGCATTTAATCCCGCAACAAATGCGCCGAAAATTATTTGTATTACAATTAGAATCAGAATAAGTATTGTGTAATATATACTACTGTTAGTAGATTGAAATCCTGTCATCCGAGTAGCTGACACACAACTGTACGAACGCTTACTTTTGAAAATAAATTGCACAGCAAATGGTGTCATGAAAGTAGCTGACACTGGAATCCAGCTTTTACTATGCAGCCACTTATTTAAAGTTAAGTTTTCTGGATCCCAGTGTCTGGGCACTGGGATGACATCTTTCTTGGTGAAAATTACTCTTATACTGCAATGTTCGTATAGTTGTGTACGTAACACTGGGATCCATATTTGGTAATCAAAAAATTGATATGACAATAATGCAAAGATAATTAATGCTAATAATAAGTGAAGTGCAAGCCTATAGTGGCTAACATGAGGTTCAGTTACTAAACCACTTTTAACCATATACCAACCAGCAAAAGCTTGTAAAGCTCCAAATAATAATGCCACACATAGCTTTATTACTACCTTTTTAGATATTTTTCTTCTTAATATGAAATATATAAATGGCAGGACAAAAACTAAACCTGTTAGTCTTGCAACCAATCTGTGTACATATTCTATTAAGTATATAGCGCGAAACTCCTCCATACTAATACCATAGTTAAGTGCTTTATATTCAGGTGTAGCTTCGTATTTTAATTTTTCTTGTAGCCAGTCTTGTTCACTCAGTGGTGGTAATGTTCCAGTAATTGGTTTCCACTCCGTGATTGACAATCCTGCTTTTGAAAGTCTGGTAAATCCACCAATCCCTACCATGAGAATTACCATGACCGAGCAGAGAAAAAGCCAAATAGCTACAGGTTTTGCTTCCATAAACCATGCTGAGTTTTGTTCCATCGCTCAGGGTAAAGAATAAATTCCCATAAGGCAAGAAAAGCTGCAACACTATGTAGCAGACTATAGACCGGAAAAAATATCGATACTATATAAAAATAAAAAGGCATCTTTTGCTGTTTGACAGCTATTACCAAAAGAATCAGGTTAGTAACGTATACCACTACAAAGTAGTACAAAAATAATTCATTTAAAACTTTAGTTAATATCAATGAAAGCAGTAAAAATGGAGTAGTAAAAAATATAAAAGCTGCAGAGCCAACAAAAAGATTCAATAGCAAAATTCCCTTAAATCCAGTGTGTTTATAAAGTGACTTTATATTTTTTAAATGAACAATATAAGTTTGCATATAGCCTTTGATCCAGCGCGCTCTTTGCTTAATCCAAGCAAATACAGCAATTGGTGACTCTTCCAATGTTTCTGAGTCAATCATCCTGGTTTTATATCCCATTTGTGCAAGTCTCAAACCAAGGTCAGCATCTTCGGTAACACTATAAGCATCCCAGAAAAACACTTTTTTTAGAATTTTTACTGAAAAATGATTACTGCTACCACCCAAAGGCATCGGCATGTTCATTTTTTGGAATCCAGGCAATAAGTATTGAAACCAGTTCATATACTCCAGAGAAAAGAATTTTGTGAGAAAATTATAATCACAATTGTAGTAATTTAATTTCGCCTGTACACAGGCAAGCTTATCGTCGTCCTTATTAAATTCAATCAGTGCTTTTTTTAACTGCAATGGGTCTGGTTTATCGTCCGCATCATATATTACTGCATACTTTCCTCTAGCAAAGCTCATAGCATAATTGCATGACTTGGCTTTTGTTCTAGGCAAAGAATGAGGCACTTTTATTACTTCAAAATACTGCGGTAAAGTGTACTTTTCTATAGCTGCTAGCGTTTCTTGGTCATCACTTTCTACCTGAAGCTTCACATCTAATTTTGATTTTGGATAATCCAAACTTTCAATGCTTTCAACCAATTGCTCTATCACTGCACTTTCTTTAAAAGCAGGCAATAAAATAGTATATATAGGAAAATCTTCTTCACTCAGCTTACTATAATCCACTTTTTAGTTGGAGGTTTCACATAAGTTAAAAATTGTAGCTATAAACTTGAATAAATAGCTAGAACATCCGATTATAAATATCAACATCAAAGCAAAATATGTATATTTCTCTGTTAGTGTTAAAATTGAAGTTACAATAAAGAAAGAAGCAAAAAATATTGAGCTTAGTTTAATGCTTTTGGCTGAAAAATTAGGATTCTTGTAATATAAGTAGTTGCTTGCAAATTCTGAAATACCAAAGTGCGAGTTAAGAAGATTTAAAATCTGTTCGCTATCCACTTTTATTAATACATAGTCAATACCGTAATGAGCTTCGACCCAACGGTTGATATCTCGGCTTGTGTCTTCAACCATAAAAAAAGTAGTAGTATTTAATTTTTGCCAAGGAATTATATTAAATTTATAGTAAAAAAGTTTCTCTGGCTCTTTGCACAAACTAGAATCAAACTTAATTTTTTCTACATTATCAGCTTGAAGTATAGGCAATTGTTGCATTGAACCTAATGCAATTTTTTATTTAAGTCACGTGAAAATGAAGATATGACCTCGCTACTACGCTTATCATCTTTACGTTCATGCATTATTTTTTTTACAGCATCAGCAGCTATATTCGCTGTGTTAGCCTGTAAATCTCCAAGAGCTTTTTCAACTTGGTCAGTGACTTTCTTCAAGTTAGAATGGGCATTGTCATCTAATGTCTGATCTAGCTGCTGTCTATTGTGCTTAATGATACTATTAGCTTTATCAAGTGCTTCATTCATCATTTTATTAACTTCTGCATCTAATTCTTTGTATTTTTTAGAAGATTTTTTGTAATACTCCAACATATCTTTCCTGAATTTTTCAGTTTCTTCACTTGAAAATTTGCTTTTGTTACGCTTATTGTTAAGCGCATTTTTTATCACTTTCTTTAGCAATTTATACGAAAGGACAAAACTTACCAAGAAGGCAAGACCGATAATCAGTGATGTAGACATAAAAACCCCTAAAATTCTTTGGACACCAAGTCAGCAATAAATTCCTCTTCAATTTCAGAATTAGTCAATTTAGTATAATAAATTAAAGCAATACTAGTAGCCATTTGTTTTAACTGATCAGTATATTCAGATTTAAATTCTGCCACTTTTTTTTCAATAAGCTTGCTCTTTTTTTTATCTTCCTCTTCTAATATATTCTTAACATTAGCTCTCATTTCTTCTACCTGAGCAAGTGCATCATCTATGATTTTTTTTGCCTGTATTCTAGCTTGGGTTAAAGCTGCGTTATACTTGGTAATCTGATCTTCCGTAAGTCTTAAAAGATGAACAGAACTATTAAAAGAACCCAATACTTCTTTACTTCTAGTGCTTATTATTTCATCTAACTTTGGCAAAAATAAACAACTTACTACGAAAAAAAGTGAAGAGAAAAAAATTAAAAACCAAAAAACTTGAGAAAAGAAGGTTGAAACATCAAGCTGTGGCATCTGTTAAGCAGCAAATATTAATAACATTGCAAGTACAAACGCAAGCAATCCCATGATTTCAACCATGGCAGCACCAATATAAACATAACTTTTCATTTTACCTTCTGATTCAGGGTTTCTCGCAATCCCATTTAACATAGCAGAGAAGATATTAGCTATACCTAAACCAGCGCCGAGCATTCCAAACACAGCTAAACCAATTGCTATAAATTTTAAAGCTACTAAATCCATATATTACCTTTAATTATTTCTTTATAATATAATTGTAAAATATTCTACAAGGAAGTCAATTACTTTACTGCATCTGACAAATATACACATGTTAATATAGTAAATATATAAGCTTGTAAAATTGCAACAAATACTTCAAATCCTATCAATGCAATTATGAACAAAAACGGCGCAGGAGTGAAAAATATGTTCATATTTACAATAAACCCTGCTATCACTTTGATGATTGTATGACCAGCAATCATATTTGCTGCAAGCCTTATTGATAGGCTAACCGGCCTTACTAAATAAGCAAACAACTTAATAATAATTATTATAGGTGCAAGCCACGAAGGAGTTCCTTTTGGTAGCAATATGCGTAAAAATTCTACTCCCCTTTCTTTAAATCCAACAATCGTTATATAAATAAAAACCACCATCGATAAAGCGAAGGTGACTATCACATGACTTGTGACCGTGAAACTATAAGGAAGAACACCAACTAAATTACACGATAAAATGAAAATAAACACTGTAAATATCAATGGAATGTGCTGCAAGCCTTTGCTTCCAGTGTTATTTTCTATTATTGAAATAACAAAATCATATACATACTCAACTGCAGCTTGCAAATATCCTGGTATTACTGCCCCCTTCTTTATTCCAAAAAGCAAAAAGAGTATCACCAATATCACCGAAATCATCGTGAAAAGAGATGAATTGGTAAAGCTTACGTCATACCCAAATAACCTAGGTAACTCTATTACCGTATATACTTTAAACTGTTCCAGCGGATTTAATGCCATTTTAATCTGAATTATAAACAGTAAATAAAGTATGAATTTTATAGGACAAAGTCAAGAATTAAGATAAGGCTCTGTATTATTATAACATTAACATATTAACAAAATATGTAATTAGAATGTTAATTACAGTCAGCTCTGTATTTTAAAATTTACTAATCTTGTTAAATTATTCAATATCTTGACTTAATATCTTATTTTGATTATAATTTAATTTTTAGTGAGGTATATAATGAACGAAATAGATTTTATTAACACTAATCATCCTTTAAATTTGGAGCAGGAATTTGGTAACGGATACATCGAATCAGTAGATTGTTTCCTTGACGAAGATACTCGCGATTATTACATAGGACTCAACAATGCAATAATACACTTCTTTTTTGATGGTAACATTGATGAGGATGCCTGGGATTATGAAAGTCTTAAATTCTTTCTGGAGATAGATTTAAAAGGTGATATAGAAAAAATTCTTTCTCTTCGCAAGAAGATATAAAGTTACAAAAGCTTCTACATCATAAACAATGATGTAGAAGTATTCCACTACAACAAGCTTTAAAAGCACTACATTTTATATTACAATAACTTTTTGTTTCTTGTTAGATCGATGAAATTCACGTTATCTTGGTTACTGGAGTATTTAGAAACCAATGCTAGTTTAGAAGAAATTACCGATAAATTAACTCACATAGGGTTAGAAGTAGAAGATGTGATCGACAATACCAAATTAGCTGGTTTTATTGTTGCAGAAGTATTAGAGGTGATACAGCATCCAAATGCTGATAAATTAAAATTATGTAAAGTAGATGAAGGAAGTAAAATTCTACAAATAGTTTGCGGAGCAAACAATGTTAGAGAAGGTATGAAAACTGTGCTTGCATCTCTTGGTAGCACATTGCCAGAAAGTGATTTCACAATCAAGCCTACAAAAATACGAGGAGTGCTAAGTGAAGGGATGCTCTGCTCTGCTTCTGAACTTGCGTTGGTTCAAGAGGAAAGTGAAGGAATAATCGAGCTTTCCGATGATTATAAAGTAGGGGATAAATTTTTCAATTGTGACCCTGTAATTGATATAAATGTTACTCCAAACCGTGGAGATTGCTTAGGCATTTATGGAATAGCTCGCGACCTTGCTGCAACTGGAATTGGAACATTAAAGACTTTAAGCATTCCACAACTTACCAGCTCCATAAATTCACCAATCGATGTTGAAGTTACTGACGGAGAAAGTTTTATTAGTGGAATATACATCGCCAATGTAAAAAATCAAGAAAGCCCAAAGTGGCTAAAAGATAAATTGGAATCGATAGGAATGCGCTCCATTTCTACAATAGTTGATATCACGAACTATATTATGATATCTTTCAGCCGCCCAATGCACGCGTATGATGCAAAAAAAATAGAAGGAGAGCTCACAGTACGCAAAGCAAACGACGGAGAAAAATTTGCTGGTTTAAACGGTAAAGAATACTTATTAAACAAAGACATGAGCGTTATTGCAGGTGATAAAAATATTCATGGAGTTGCTGGAATTATAGGTGGAAAGTGCAGTGGATGTACACTTGAAACTACTGATATCTTTTTAGAGTCTGCTTGGTTTGACCCTATATCTATCGCTAAATCTGCAAGGCAAATAAACATCTCCACAGACGCTAGTTACAGATTTGCACGTTCTGTTGATCCCGAATTTACTTTTGATGGACTCAACCTTGCAGCTAAAATGATTCTGGATTTATGTGGTGGAGAAGCCTCAAGCGTAGTGTCTGCTGGCAGCTTAGATAGGGCTGACACCAAGGTGAGCTTTGATTACCAAGATGTAAACAAGTTTGGAAGTGTATCTGTATTGCCTGATGAAGTGTTCGATATCTTGACGAAACTAGGGTTTAATATTGATAAAAAAACCGAAGGCAATTGGAATGTACAAGTACCAAGCTGGAGACCGGACGTGACAATACCGGTTGACCTAATTGAAGAAGTAACAAGGATATACGGCTATGACAAAATAAAAGAAGAACCACTACCAAATAATGTTGAAGAAGTAGATAGTACATACGACAATTTGCGTATTTTGATGACAAACAGAGGGTTTCATGAAGTGCTAACCTGGTCGTTTATGAGTGAATCAACAGCTGAAAAATTTGGTTACTCGAATAAGTTATTTATCATCGATAATCCGTTTAACAATAACTTTAATATAATGAGACCAAGTATTATGCCAAATTTATTGCAAGTTACTGCTGATAATATTGCCCATGGAATATCTGATCTTGCAATCTTCGAAATCGGGCCGATTTACGATGGTGAAGCTCAGTCTAAACATGTTTTAAGTGGAATAAGAACAGGAAATAATTTACCGCGAAACCATTATAATACTAATAGGAAAGTAGATGTTTTTGACGCAAAGGCTGATTGCATAGCAGCTTTGGAGTTTTTTAACGTCAATTGCGATAATTTAACGATAGAGAGAGCAGAAAAAGAACATTACCACCCAGGAAAGTCAGGCACTCTCTCTTTTAAGAATAAAGTAGCAGGTTATTTTGGAGAGTTGCATCCTAATATATTAGATCTTTTTGACATCAAGCAAAAAGTTGTAGGTTTTGAGGTGATATTAGAAAATATTGAAAATTTACCTGTAAGTAGAAAGAAATTTATCGATTATAAATACCAAAGTGTAAAACGTGATTTTGCATTTATTGTAAATAAGGATGTGAAAGTAGGTAACATAATCAATGTGGTAAAAAAAAGCTCAGAGCTCATCACAGAAGTTTTAGTATTTGACGTATACCATGGAAATAATATAGAATCGAATAAGATGTCTATAGCATTGTCAGTTACTTTCTGCTCTCCAACTCACACTTTAACTGAAAAAGAGATCCAAAAAGAATCAAGTGCTATAGTTAATTTAGTATGTGAAAATACCGGAGGAACTTTGAGAACTTATCGTTGAGTCACAATCATAGTTTCCTGCCGTTGCTGTGTCACACTTACTTCATCCAATTTATTTCCAATATTGAATTCAATATCCTTGAAAAATCTATCCCACATTCCATGCAAATGCTCTTCTATTTTAGGCCACACATCATTTTTAAATGTTACCCCATCATCAGAAAATAAATTACCTAAAAAGGCTCCAACACCTTCATAATTTGACTGAAAACATTGAAGAAATGTCTCTCCTTCTTTATAAGTATTATGTGCCACATTTAACGCTTTTCTCTCTGTAGTCTCTTTATAAGCATTTGATGCTCCAATCTTTATTGCACCAAACATAACTTTACTCCAGTTCTTAACTTTCTGTATACAACCTTCACTATTTCCTGGTATATTATTTATTATATCTTTTGTCAAATTATCTATCAAAGGAGACAATAAACCTTGATAAAAGTGCTTGATATTATTTTTTGTTTTTATCACAGGACTTTTTATGCATTTTTCTGCCAAATAGTATTCAAGTTCCGCTTCCTCTAACAACTTCTTAACTGCTTCTTCGTTAAAAGTTTCACGCTCGAACTCCTTCAGTAAATCATCCTCTATTATTGCAAACTTTATTTTTTCGCGAGATTCTAGTTCTTCTATATAATCATTTTTTGTTTCTTCATTTATCAACAATCCTTTTTCTTCTAATTCTAACTGTTTTAATGCTTTGAGAATTTCTTGGTTATTTTTCAAATGCTTCTCTATTAATTTTGTACTTGGATGCTGTTCTCCTTTCCTATTTCGCTCACCTTCTAAATATTTGTTTAAATCCTCATTTTCTTCTATTACTTTCCTTAACGATATAGGTTGCTCTAAGCATTCTGCAATTTCCGCTCGGTGCGCATTAATCCTCTGTACTAAATCCGGCTCCTTTTCCTCTAACAGCTTACATGAATCCTCTATACCCTTTGCTTGGCCTTTGAGTACATTTTGTATTTTGCATTTCGTTATTTCTAAATATATCTTTGCTACAAAAGCATTTACTTTATCTGAAGCTTCTTTTAAATTCTCACTCAAAGAACCTTTTATCTCCTTTTCTAAATCCCGAAACTGGTCTATTAAGCTGAGCATGCCTAATAGGCCTAACTCACCCTTGGCTTTTTTCATTACTGATTTTACTAGCCTTTGCTCAACTTCTTGATCATCATACTCGAACTTAAAAAGACCTTCTAACCTTCTTCTTAAAACATCACCTGCTAAATTATTCTTTTTTACATCTCCATATATTTCTTTCAATTTTTCATGTATCCTAATATATCTTTTTTGTCCTTCTTTTTTTAAAAGATTAATCTCTTCTTTAGCATTACCTAGAGCTGTCTCTGTTTCTCTACTATGTATATATTTATAAACATCAATAATTGTTCTCTTAGCTATCTTCCCTTCTTCTTTAAGCCGCTTCCATTCTGCTTTAAATATAGGAAGCTCACTATCATCTAAAACATCCGGTACTTTTGCTCCTGCTTTTTTCAGATCTCTTATTATCACTTCTTTCTCACCTGGTAATTCCTTACCTTGACTCTCTAATTCCTGTCTCACTAAAGAATTTTTTATCTCATCTTCCAGTGAAAAACCTTCTTTCCGTCTATCCAGCTGAAACCTAACTGCTTGTATAAAGGCAACTTGATAGGCGTTGTATATTAAGTGAGTTGTCAACTTAAAATCTATGCTACTTACCACTTTTAACCTGAATTCGTCCAACAATTCCTTCAATTTATCATATGTAATCTCTTTCTTTTCTAGCTTTATCAGTTCTTCCATAGTCTTCGCAAATTCTTGAATAGAAGTTGCAAGCACATTCTTGATCTCATTACGTAAAGGCTTAAGACCATTTTTTAAGTGGATATTAGCTGATAATTTCAGTATGGTATTATGTTCTGAATCACGTGCAACATTAAACCAACTACCATCTTTATCTTCGTATAAATCTCTAAGTAGTTGTTTAAATTGCGGTGGAAACTTAACTTCCATATTCCACTTAATGTCTGCTTCAATAGCCTCTATCTCATGAAAAGACACCTCAATATTTTGGTGTTCATTTTGACATAACCCATTACTTATTTTAATAGCAGCAATCAAAAAATGAGATAATTTTTTATTTAAAAGATAAAAAGTAGCCAAAGCGAGTGTTGCAGGAATAAGTAATGCTGCAAGCACAGCGATATTAACAAGAATCACTATTGCAGCAAGAACACCATATGCCAATCTTTTTGCTGTACTTTCACTTACTTCACTTTTTTTTGTTTTATTCTCCTCTGAACTGATTTGTGTCTTATCATTTGTTTTTAATTTATTATATACGGCTAATCCTAACGCAGTGAAAACTATATAAGGAAACATTAAAACTGATAGAGCTAAATTTAATACTTTCTTCTCCGGGCAAGCTCGATTTACCTCTTTAAATATTCTACTTGATATATTATACCAAGAAGTAAAAAAATCAGAGTTATAATCTTTATAATGAAATATACTGAGTGGAACGTTAAAATTAGCTAACGGCTCTTGTTCTTCCACAGCATCAAAAAATTCTTCTTCCTCTTCTGAAGTAGCAAGACCTAAATCATTCCCTTCTTCTACATTAGAAACAGCTTCCATAGCATCAAAAGACTCTTCCTCTTCCAAAGTAACATTGGAAATAGATTCTACTTTACCTAAATCATCACTATTGTTATTTAAGTCAACAACTTTCTTACAATCTACAACAGCATGCATACCATAACCTTACCTCAAGTAACCTAAGTATAGCATAAACAATGACAACTTTCAACTACTAATAATTTAACCTAATACCAACTATCAAATTTTGGTACTCCTTAAAATAAAAGTTAGTTCCAATTTCTGTATTAATGTCCAAAGATAAGGTAAGGGTCTGCTCTTTTATATATTCAATCCACGTATTTATTGCTTCCTTAATTTTCTCATCTTCTGTTTTGATTATTACTCTGATTCTATCGGACATATGAAAATCAGCTTGTTTCCTGGTTTCCTGAATGAGCCTCACGACATCTCTTGCAAGCCCTTCTAGAATTAATTCATCATTTAGTTCAGTATTTAGAATGACAATCCCTTTATTGTTATCAAATACAGAGGAATATTCACTGTTTGCTTTTAACAATAGTTCATATTCGCCTTTTTCTATGATGCAATTTTCTGACTCATTACCTAAAAAAACTTGCTCATTTTCAACTTGCTTCCATTTTCCCTCTTTGACATATTGAACTAGTTTCTTAATTTTATCTGGTATTCTCTTTCCAAGCAGGGGAAAACTTAGCTTTAACTCTAGTGATGCAATATCTTCAAGTCTGTTTACTAACTCCAGTTTTTTTACATTTACCTCATCTTTTATCATCTCTTGATATTCATTCATGCTTGGTGTCATTCCAGCACTTTTTTCTTTCTGGATCCCAGTGTCAGCTACTCGGATGACAGGAGAGAACTCTGGGATGACAGGAGAGAACTCTGGGATGACGGGAGAGAGCTCTGGGATGACAGAAAACGGCTCACCTTCAAGAAAACTACAGGAAGACTGATGATAAATGATCATACTGCCAAGTGGCTGTCTGATACGTATGTTAAAAGTGTTTCTAATAGAGAGTGCAGAGTTGCATATCTCTCTCACCAAATCCATCTTGGCAATGAGCTGACTATCAAACTTCTCTAATTGTGGAAAATTAGCCAAATGAACAGATGTTTCTTCATACTTAAGCCCTTGCCATATATTCTCTGTTATAAGTGGCAACAAAGGAGCTGCAGCTCTTAGTATGTAATAAAAAACCGTATATAGAACATTATAAGCATCAGTTTTATCCTGATCCAAATCACTTTTCCAAAAACGCTCGCGACTGCGACGAATATACCAATTATTTAGCACTTCAAAAAAGTTCATTAAAATTTTGCAAGCCTCTTGGGAGTTATAGTTGTTCATAGAAGCTTGGATACCTTCTACAGCTTCAAAACACTTGGAAATCATGTAACGATCAATAGTGCTTTGATAATCCTTACAAACTTCAGCTTTAATTCCATCTGCATTTGCATACATAGTAAAAAAGTGATAACTGTTCCAAATAGGTTTTATTACGTTTTTCAGAACATCTCGTATTGAGTTTCCTTCTTTATCGAGTAGCAAATTACCACCACAAACAATAGATCCAGAAAGCATAAGAAAACGCAGTGCATCAGAACCGTATCTATCAAAAACCTCCATTGGATCTGCATAGTTATTCAAACGTTTGGACAATTTTTGCCCTTTTACATCCAAAACAACACCGTGGCATATGCAGTTCTTAAATGGTTCCCTATTAAACAAAGCAGTGGACAATACAAAGAGCGTATAAAACCACCCCCTGGTTTGCGCTATGTATTCAGTGATAAAATCCGCAGATTCAAACCACTCCTTATTTTCAAACGGATAGTGGATTTGCGCAAATGGCATCGAGCCAGATTCAAACCAGCAGTCAAACACGTCAGGTACACGGCGCATAACTGATTTTCCTGTTGGATCATCAGGATTTAGTCTTGTTAAAGTATCGATAAATGGTCTGTGCAAGTCGTCTATTTTAACATTAAAATCTCTCTCCAGTTCTTCTATTGAACCATATACATCTACTCTTGGATATCTCGCATCATCTGATTTCCATACAGGGATTGGCGTACCCCAGAATCGATTGCGTGAAATTGACCAGTCGTGTGCCCCTTCAAGCCATTTTCCAAATTGACCATCTCTAATGTGGTTTGGTATCCAATTAACTCTCTTATTTAGCTCTACCATTCTGCTTTTGAATTTTGTAACAGCAACATACCAAGAAGGCATAGTTCGATAGATCAAAGGAGTGTCAGTTCTCCAGCAGTGTGGATAATTGTGAATATATTGCTCAGTCTTAAACCAACTTCCCTGCCCTTTCAATTTTTTTATTACTGTATCATTGGCATCAAAAACATGAACCCCTGCCAAATCTGAAACTTCAGCAGTAAATTTTCCACTGTTATCAATTGGACAAATAACTGGAATATCATGGCTTTGGCAAAGGTAAAAATCTTCCTCACCAAATCCAGGAGCAGTATGCACAACGCCAGTACCGTCTTCTTCCGTCACATAATCAGCAATAAAAACGCGAAATGCATTTTTTGTGTCTTTAAAATAGTCAAACAGTGGTTTGTAAGAAAGACCTGCAAGATCATTCGCTTTAAGTTTTATATTGCAGTTTTCATATGGAATATTGTTTTGTTCAGAGTGGCTGATAAATTTCTCTAAGTAGCTTTCAGCAAAAATGTATATTTCACCATTCATTGAACTTCCTTCACTACTCCCTGTCATCCCAGTGCCCAGACACTGGGATCCAGAAATAGATTCCAGCGTCACGCGCTGGAATGACATCAAAGGGTGGACTGACACTGCACAATACTTAATATCTTTTCCTATTGCTAAAGCCAAGTTGCTCGGCAACGTCCAAGGAGTTGTAGTCCAAGCAAGTAATTTACACTTTCGTTTAACACTTTTAAATTGCTGTGGGTTTTCTAAAAGCTCAAATGCAACAGTTACAGCTTTGCTAACTTTTTCTCTATACGCGTTATCAAGCCTTGTTTCGAAATTAGATAATGGAGTTTCGCATGCCCAGCTATATGGTACAACGCGCACTGATTCATACACCAGACCCTTATCATAAAGCTGCTTGAATGCCCACATGACCGACTCCATGAATGATTTATCCATAGTCTTATAGTCATTGTGAAAGTCTACCCACCTTGCTTGCCTATTTACATACTTCTCCCACTCTGATGAAAATTTCATCACAGAAGTACGGCAATGATCGTTAAATTTATCTATACCAAACTTCTCTATCTCAGTTCTACCAGATATTCCAAGTTCTTTTTCTGCACCCATCTCAGCCGGCAATCCATGGCAATCCCAGCCAAATCTACGTTCAACCCTTTTTTGAAGCATAGTTTGATATCTTGCAAATGCGTCTTTGATGAAACCAGTGAGTAAATGTCCATAATGCGGAAGTCCATTTGCAAACGGAGGCCCATCGTAAAAGACAAAACAATTATCCTTGGAACGTTCTTCAACTGACCGCTCAAAAACTTTGTTTTCCTGCCAAAATTTTATGATTTCCTTTTCTAACGATAAAAAATCAGGACTACTTACTGTATCAGGATAATGCTTTGACTTCATGTTCGCTATGTAAAACTAAAGAATATAGGGCTTTCTGAAAAATTACAAATTCAAAAATATTTCCGTAGCTCACACCCCAACAAACTATTCTGCCGAGCTTCCAATACCTTTTTTTAAGTTTTACTTGCAGTTTTTATTGTTTTACTTAACATTAACCCAAGCTTTAGGGGTATTTTATGGATCAGAAGACAGATAAGTTTCCACAATTTTTAAAAATGTTGTGCTTTGTTGAAATGTGGGAACGTTTCTCTTACTATGGAATGAGGGCACTTTTGGTCCTATTTTTGACTTCTCACTTAGGTTTCACTGATGAGAGGGCCTTTACTATTTACTCATTATTTGCTGCAACAGGTTATGCTATACCAATACTTGGAGGTTTTTTAGCTGATAAGTTGATGGGATTCCGCAACATGGTGTTGCTTGGAGGGATAGTGATGATAGCAGGTCATGCTTGCATGTCATTGGTTAAGTTTGAACCAGGTTTATTATATTTAGGTTTATCTCTAATAGCCATAGGTACTGGTATGTTTAAAGGGAACGTAACTAACTTACTTAGTTCATGCTATGGCAAAGACGATCCTGAACGTAGCAGAGGCTTTACTTTATTTTACGTAGGTGTGAATATTGGAGCAATATTGGCTTCTATTTCATGTGGTTATGTAGCCCACTTGTTTGGCTGGCACTACGGCTTTGGTTTAGCTGGTATTGGGATGTCTATAGGGCTAATCTTTTTTCTCAAATTTCAGAATCTTTTAGGAGATAGCGGCCTTTCTCCTTATCCAGAGCTTATGAATAAGCGCATATTAGGGATTAAAATTTTTGGTATAGTATTGATAGGAAGCTTTCTGTCATCATCAATAATTGCTAAAATGCTTATACATAGTGAATTTTTTACTAATATGCTCATATTTATTGGAATAACAGCTCTGGGCATATTTATTTATATAATATCTAAATTATCAGCAGAACAAAGACGAAAATTAGTGGCATTATCTATTCTTGTGGTATTTTTCTTGTGTTTTTTTGCTTTAGAAATGCAGCTTGGCTCTTTGGTTAACTTATTCACCGAAAGAAACGTTATTAACAATGTATTAGGTATAACAATCCCAGCTTCAGTTTCTCAAGCCATAAATCCTTTGTCAATTATAATATTTGGCTTTCTTTTTGGAACATACATGAAGTTTAAGCAAAAATATGCAACTTCCATGTTTACCCTTGGCCTTCTGACAATGGCTATGTGTTTTTTCACACTGTACATAGGATGTTTAAACTCTAACATTGAAGGTAAAGTAGAATACTTATATTTAATAATTGCTATCTCCTTTATGGGACTGGGAGAATTATGTATTGCTCCATTAGTCCAAGAACAAGCAACTACACTAGCCCCCAAAAACCTTAGAGGAGTAGTGATGGGTATAGTAATGCTGTCATTAGCGTTTTCTAACCTAGCCGGAGTTGCAATATCAAAATTTATGTCAGTTCCTTCAGTAAATGGTAAAATAAATTATTTAGAATCTTTAGAAATATATAAAGAGGGTTTTTTAAAGGTGGGAATATTTAATTTAATGCTCGTTATTGTATTTTTATTCTTCTTCAATTTTATACATAAAGTTGTTACTAACTCATCTTGTACAAAAAATTGATATAGGTAAGCTCAAATTTGTAGGTTTAAGGTACCCGTTCAGCAGAGGTAGCAATTAAACTTTGTAACTTTTGAAAAAGATTATGATTGCATTTTTTCAATACTCTTTGCTTAAGATTTATATTTAACGCTGCTTAAAATCAGTGAAATGCACACCCCAGCAAACTACTCTGCCGAGCTTCCAACACTTTCACATTTACTATTTTGTCCCTGTATTTATCTTCAGAATCATCAATGCACACTGATTGCATATATGGGCTTTTACCAATAATTTGGTTTTGGTGTTTACCTTTTTTATCGCTAAATAGAACAGGTATAGTTTTACCTACCATACTCTGGTTAAACTCAAGTTGTTGCTTACTAATTAATTTCTGTAAACGAAGAAGGCGCTCTGTTTTAACCTCTTCTGGTACTTGATCTTTTCTTTCCGCTCCCGGTGTGCCTGGTCTTGGGCTGTATTTAAAACTATAAGCCTGAGCATATCTAACTTTTTCTACTAATTTCATAGTTTCTTCAAAATCTTTTTCGGTTTCTCCAGGAAAACCAACAATAAAATCAGAAGAAAATTCGATTTCAGGTTTCAATTTGCGAAATCTGTCTATTATTTCCAAATACTCCTCTGCAGTGTGTTTCCTGTTCATCGCGTGCAATATTTTATTCGAACCAGACTGCACAGGCAGGTGAACAAACGGCATGAGCTTTGGCTCTTCCGCATGTGCCAAGTAGAGAGATTCATGCATATCTCTTGGATGAGAAGTTGTATAACGAATCCTCTCTAGCTTTTCAATTTTAGCAATATGACTAATTAATTTTCCTAAATCCCACACTTCCCCTTCGCACTCCCCATGGTAAGCATTGACGTTCTGACCAAGCAAATTGATCTCATTTGCCCCATTTGCAACTAATTTCAATGCTTCACGAAATATTTCATTCACTGGCCGTGAATACTCAGCTCCACGAGTATAGGGCACTACACAAAACGTACAAAATTTATCACAACCCTCTTGTATGGCAAGAAACGCAGAAGACCCCTGGCTATTGCCATAGCATTCATCTGGCAATTTATCAAACTTTGCAACTTCAGGAAAATCAGTGTTTATTACATGACCTTTACTTCTGCTTGCTTTGACTATCAGCTCCGGTAAGGTAGCGATACTCTGCGGACCAACAACAATATCAACAAAAGGAGCCCTTCTGAACACTTCTTCTCCCTCTGCTTGCGCTACACACCCAGCCACCACTATAGTCATTTCTTTTCGTAACGAATGAATCTTCCCAAGCTCTGAGTAAAGTTTTTCTGCTGCCTTCTCTCTAATGTGACAAGTATTCAGTATCACTAAATCGGCTTTCCCTGCATCACTAACAACGTTGAACCCCAAAGGTTTAATTACATTTTCCATTAAAACGGAGTCATAAACGTTCATCTGACAGCCGTAAGTTTTAATATATAGGCCTTTCATATTTGGTATGTCTTTTTCAAAATTTCTTCACCCTACACGTAAATGTCTAACAGACCAGCGCGTGACGCTAGTGAACTTGCTAGCACAATAGATTTTGACAAAATTATACGAAAAACTGGATCCCAGTGTCAAGCACTGGGATGACAAGTTCTCGGCAACCCCTACGTCATACCATCACGGTATCTCTAGATCCCGCTAACAAGTAGCGGGATGACGGTTGTCATGGTGTCATGAAAGTAGCTAACACTGGCTTCCATCCAAGAGGGCAGTGCCCTCTTCTTGTCATCCCAGTGCTTGACACTGGGATGGCTTTGTTGCATCGCTACTTATGAAAGGCTAACTATAGTTAGGATTATAAGCAACCTATTGAAAATCTTGTTTTTTTGCAATCAATCTGATCAAATTTAAGAATAGTAATTTGTTATTTATATTAATAAATTTAATTCTATTGAAAATAGCTAAAGCATTGAAATTCTTGAATTTTAGCCGGATTGGTAAATGGTAGTGAAATTTCTTTTACTCAAATTTAGGTATTCACTGACCGTTCTTGTTATAAATACCAGAATAATAAGCTACTGATATTCTCTACCTTTTTTATCTTTATCCATCATAGCTAGCGATGCAACAAAGCCCACTGGGATCCAGGAAAAAGAATGGTGTCATCCGAGTAGCTTGACACTGGCATCCAGGAGACTTAATTGCAAGTAATGCATTGAGTTTGGTGAGTATGGGTTTTGCGTTATAGAATGAAGCACTTTTGGTGAATTTGTAAAGAAAGCTGGATCCCAGTGTCAAGCACTGGGATGACAAGAAAGGGAGCACTGGAATTTTTATTTCAGTATTGTACATTAGCCATGCATCTGAACAGATACGAGCTTTCTGCTTTTTTTGGGTAAGGTCAGTCAAAAAGGTTTTACAACAACCATAATAACTATAACTATTATCAATACTGTAACTGCTTCATTTAAAACGCGAAAATAAATATGTGACTTCTTATTCGAACCCATTGCAAAATTTTTCCTATATTTTGCAAGTAGCATATGAATAATTAACATCAAAAGTATTGCAAATGCTTTTACATGAAACCATCCTTCACGATATGCTTCCCTAATAACCATTAGTGTAATTCCAAGACCAAGTGAGAAAAGCATTGCAGGGTTTATGATATATCTAAGTAGCCTCTTTTCCATTGTTTGAAGCAAGCTATCATTTTCCGATCCCGGTTTTACAGTTGCATGGTAGACATAAAGCCTGGGTAAATAAAGCATACCTGCCATCCACATGATAACAGAGATAACGTGAAAAGCCTCAAGCCAGTGGTAATAGTTCATTAGCAAAAATTTAAAATTCCTGGTATTGTGTTAGTTTAATGAAAAAGAAATCGATATGAAAGCAGAAAATTTCACTAAAGAACAGATAATTGGATTCTACAGGAAAATGCTACTCATACGCAGATTTGAGGAAAAAGCAGGACAATTATATGGGATGGGATTAATAGGCGGGTTCTGTCACCTATCAATAGGACAAGAAGCAGTTGCAGTTGGAACTCAAGCTGCATCAAAATTAGGTGACGCTTTTATCACAAGTTATAGAGACCATGGCTTAATGCTCGCATGTGATTCTGATCCAAATGTTGTAATGGCAGAGCTTACCGGCAAAGAAACAGGATGCTCGAAAGGTAAAGGTGGTTCGATGCACGTATTTGACGTTGAAAAAAAATTCTTCGGCGGGCATGGAATAGTGGGAGCACAAGTTCCAATTGGCACAGGAATAGCATTTGCTAATAAATATAAGAAAAAAGATAATGTGGTATTTACATATTTTGGCGACGGTGCTGCAAATCAAGGACAAGTATATGAATCGTTTAATATGGCATCTTTGTGGGAGTTGCCTGTGGTTTACATCATAGAAAATAATGAATACGCAATGGGAACCTCCGTGCAAAGGTCAACTTTAGTAACAGAGTTATATAAAAGAGGAGAAAGTTTTGGTATTCCTGGAAAACAAGTTGATGGAATGGATTTTTTCTCTGTTTATGAGGCTACAAGCGAAGCAGCGGAACACACACGCAGCGGAAAAGGGCCTATCCTGCTTGAAATGAAGACATATCGATATCGCGGTCACTCAATGTCAGATCCTGCTACTTATCGCTTAAAAGAAGAAGTTGAAGATATGAAGCAAAATCATGACCCTATAAGCACTTTAAAGAAATACATGACAGATAATAAAATGGCTTCAGAAGAAGAGTGCAAAGTAATTGATAAGGAAATACGTGATTTAGTAAAAAAGTCGGAAGATTTTGCCAAAAATAGTAAAGAACCAAGCGTTGATGAGCTGTATACTGATGTTTATAAATTTGTTAGCTAATTTTTTTATCCAGAACTGTACAAACATTGTATAGTAAACGATGTCATCCAAATAGCTCCTTCTCCCGTCATCCAAGTGCCCTCCTTTTTTTGTCATCCCAGTGCTCTGACTACTTGGATCCAGCTGAGTTGGTGAGTATAAAAGTATAGCTAACGCAAGCTCTACGTCATGCCGCCGCGAACCGTCATACCGCGATTCATTCGCGGTATCTCTAGATCCCGCTAACAAGCAGCGGGATGACGGTTGTCAGGCTAGCTGTCATCTCAGTAGTCTCCTTCTCCTGTCATCCGAGTAGCTGACACTGGTTCCTTTATGACGGCAGTAGCCCCTTCGGTGTCATTCCAGTGCTTGACACTGGAATGACACCAATAATTGACATTTCACTAGATATTCATTATAAATAATGGAATGCTACAAAGTATAAAAACCATATTAATAGAAGACGATAACGTTAGGCTGGATAGGTACATCAGAAGAATCTTTCCTGATCTAAAGCAATCTGTAATTGAAAAATCTTTAAGGAAAGGATTAATCAAAGTTGATGATTGCAAAGCAAAGTCCAGTGATAGAGTAAATTCTGGGCAAACTATAACGCTGAAGCACTTGAATTATATTGAAAACGCTAATTCTGATCGCAAATATAATGAAAAGTTAGTGAATCTACTAAGAGAGAACATATTATATGAAGACGAATATATACTAGCTATAAACAAACCCGCAGGGGTCATCGTTCAAGGTGGCGTAAAAGTAAAGATTAGCATGAGTGATTTGCTTGACCAAATAAGAGAGGGAGAAACATTTAAAATTGTCCATAGGCTAGATAGAGATACGAGTGGAGTGATAATATTCGCACGCAACGCTAATGTTGCCAGATACCTTATGGAAGAATTTAAAGGACGAAGAGTAAAAAAAACTTATTTAGCATTAACTTCTGGCATACCGAGCAAGGATAGTGGAACAATAGACTATCCATTGGTGAAAAAATATGTTTCAGGTCAAGAAAAAGTGGTCGTTGATGAAAATTCACCTCAGAATGCCACTACGCATTTTTCAATTATAGCAAAATCCAAACACAATGTTGCTTATTTAAAATTACAACCAATTACCGGCAGAACCCATCAGTTACGTGCACATTTAGCTCATATAAATTGCCCTATTCTTGGTGACGGTAAATATGGTGGTAAAAAAGCTTTTATTGATGGGATAGCAAATAAAATTCACCTTCATTCGCATTCTTTATCTTTAAAACTGCCAAACAATAAAGAAATCACTATCACCGCTCCTATCACTAAACACATCGAAAAATCCATTGAAGCGCTATTTTTCGACTGAAACGATTTCACCAATCAACTTTTCTGTCTTTGGCTTTAATTTGAAGCACAGATATTAGGCTAATTAATGCGCAGGCAGTAAGATAAATGCCTGCTGCAAGTTTTGTTTCGGTTTTTTCTATAAGCCACATGCATATGTATGGAGAAAGGCCACCAAAAATTCCTGCAGATATATTATTTGCTAAGCTTACGCCAGTGCATCTTACTTTTGTTGGAAACAGTTCACAAATAACAGAACCATATATTCCAAAAGATGCACCTACTGGTATAGTAATCAATAAGTAAGTTATTATTACGACATAGTGGTTAACGGAAGATAATAATGGTAATACACATGTACCAATCAGAGATAGCATAATCAGTACAGGAATCATTACGCGTTTTCTTCCAACTTTATCAGATAAAATTGCAAAAAGTACCGCAGATGCTGCAAATACAACCTGTATTACTATCCTCATTAAATCTTTAACACTAATAGATAAAATAACTAGCTCTTTTATTGATATATTATAAAACATTATTGCTGCGTAGACAATTGCATTCTGAGCAATTCCCAGATTGATTGAAATAATAAGCGGTCTTTTATAGTTTCTTACTAGTTCTAACAATGGTGAATGTGCTAAATTATTAGCGTACTTATTAGTTTTATATGCTAAGCTTTCTTTTAATATGTACCTAGTTAAAAAACCTATTGTCCCCAAAAAAAAGCAAAAATAAAAAAGCAACTTCCATCCCCATATTTCATAGTTCTCACCTGTAACTCTTTTGCAGATAAATATCATTGTTATGCATAAGAGCGTTCCAAGGGCTCCGCTAAAGGGCTTCATACTTCCTAAGAAACCTAGATTTTTTTTATCTTTTGAATGCTCTATCGTAAATGCTGTATTAATGCTTGTTTCACCTCCTGCAGTTATTCCTTGCACTATTCTACAAAACACAAGCAATACAGGTGAAAGCAACCCTATTTCTTTATACCCAGGTATAATTCCCATAATTGTGGATGATATTGAAATTAATATTACTGAAGTAAGTAAAGTCTTTCTTCTGCCATACTTATCTCCCATATAACCAAAAATTACTGCACCAATTGGTCTAAACGCAAAACCAATTGCAAAAACACCAAGGAATTTGAGTGTACTCAAATAATGATCTTCTGATGGGAAAAAAACGTTGATGATTGTATCTGTTAATACTCCAAAAAGAGTGAGTTCATACCACACAATCATGTTACAGATCATGCCCGATAGTATTGCTTTTTGGATATTATTCATGGTCTTTCAATTTAACATAACCTAATATATCATTAACCGGTGCTCCTTGCTATAAAATTTTTCATTCAATAACCTTCAAGGATAATTCACGTAAATGCTTATCCTCCACCTTGGAAGGAGCACCCATTAGAACATCTTCACCTTGCTGGTTCATAGGAAAACAGATTACTTCACGAATATTTGGCTCATCAGCAAGCAGCATAACTATTCTATCAACTCCTGGTGCTATTCCACCATGAGGAGGAACACCAAATCTGAATGCACGTACAAGTGCACCGAATCTTGTATCAACTTCTCCCCGGCTATAACCTGCAATGGCAAAAGCTTTATACATGATATCCAGTTTGTTATTACGAATCGCCCCACTTGACAGTTCTATTCCATTGCAAACAAGATCATATTGGTAAGCAAGGATATCCAGTGGATTTTTGTCCTCTAAATCTTTCAGAGCACCGTGTGGCATGGAGAATGGGTTATGAAAGAAATCGATTTTTTTACTTTTATCGTCATATACAAAATATGGAAAATCAATGATCCAACAAAACTTGAAGATATTATCATCTATAAGACTGAGTTCTGACCCTAAAAGAGTGCGTACTTTTCCTGCAATGTTTGCCGCCTCATTCTCTTTGTCAGAAGCAAAAAATACACTATCTCCTGGCTCTATGTTTGTTGCTTCTCTTATGTGGTTTAGCCTATTTTCATCAAGAAATTTAGCAATTGGGCCTTTCGCAGTTCCATCTTTATCAAACGTTATATATCCGAGACCCTTAGCACCGAATTCTTTTTGCGCATGTTCTATCTTTTTATCAAAGAAGCTGCGTGGTTCCTCTGCTGTTTTAGGTGCAGGGATGGCTCTCACTACCATACCACGCTCAATATTGCTTTTGAAAATATTGAACCCTGAATCACGAAAAATTTCTGTAACATCGCTGATTAATAGTGGATTGCGCAGATCTGGCTTATCAGAACCATATTTAAGCATTGCTTCTTTATATGTAATACGTGGAAAATCTTTATCAACAGACTTACGAGAAAATTTAGCAAACACTCTATATAAGGTAGACTCAATAATCTGAAAGATGTCTTCTTGAGTTACAAAAGACATTTCAAGATCTAGCTGATAAAACTCTCCCGGAGAACGGTCAGCCCTTGCATCTTCATCACGAAAACACGGTGCGATTTGGAAATATTTATCAAACCCTGAGACCATGAGCAACTGTTTGAAAATCTGCGGAGCTTGTGGCAATGCATAGAACTTGCCAGGATTTAGCCTGCTTGGCACTAGGTAGTCGCGTGCTCCTTCAGGAGAGGAAGCAGTGAGTATTGGAGTTTGAATCTCTAAAAATCCTCGCTCTATCATGAGCTTGCGGAGTTCTGCAATAATTTGTGAGCGCAGAATAATATTGTTGCGGGCTTTTTCACGCCTTAAATCAAGAAAACGATATTTAAATCTCATATTTTCCGGATATTCTTGTTCGCCAGCAATGCTCGCTAATATACTTCTTTCTTCTTTCGCTATTTCTTCATCACGGTGGAACTCGACTTCCGATTCAACGTGCAAATTGCTAACTACAACCTCAATTTCCCCAGTTGCGATAGAGGTGTTTACCGTATCTTCAGTTCTAGCTTCAACTATTCCTGTAACAGTAATTATACTCTCCAATTTTAAATTTGATATCTCATCAAAAAAGTCTTTGTCATTATTCAATACTAGTTGAGTGATTCCATAGAAGTCTCTTAAATCAACAAAGATTAGGTTACCGTGATCGCGCTTACGGTATAACCATCCAGAGAGGGTAACTTCCTTTCCTACATCATTCTTCCTTAATTCATTGCACGTGTGAGTCTTGTAGCAGTTCATATTTGTTTCACTTCTAAATTCTTTAAAAAGTATAGAAATAAACCTTACTACATACAAGCCCATTCTCAGATATTTGTCCAATTTACGAAATAGAGCAGTATTACTTTTATACTGTCTTTACCCGCAAAAAAATTGCACAATTTCTATAATTATGGTATAATAGTAAGGGTATTTTTAATGAATTAGATACAGGAAATGCCACTTACACAGATCATATTATATAGCGTAACATTACTTGCTGTAGCTGCAGTATTTCTCTTTTTGAGAAAAATATACAAAAATCGCATTAGAAAAATCATATTTCCTAGAAAAGTTTTTAAAGAAGAGTGGGAAGAAGACAGAAAATTCAATGAATTATATCAAAAAAATAAGCAAAAAGAGTTGATGAAACAACAAGAAACGCTACGCGAGAAACAAAAAGATGTGCAAGTTTATAAAGAAGATCCAGAAATAGTTGACATAGCAAAACCGGTAGGTAAATGGACAAAGATGGTTATGATGGGTAATGGTTTAATGCAGCGTTTTGCACAATTGATACATAGAGAAGGCGGACAGAAAGGATTTTGGGAGCTGTTTGTAAAAGCTCAGGCTTCAACTCAAGGTAAACATAAGGGAAAGGGCAGATAATCCATGCTTGAATGTGAAAATTTATCCTGCACTCGTAATAATAAGGTACTATTTAAGAATCTCAGTTTTAAAGCTGAGCTAAAATCAAAGATTCTAATCACTGGTCCAAATGGTAGTGGTAAAACCAGCTTAATTAGAAGTTTATCTGGACTTTTACCGCCGGTATCAGGCAATATAAGGCACTGCGGAAAAGATATATATGATGATCCAAAATCCTATATATCTTCTATGGTCTATATAGGCCATAAGAATGCCTGTAAAGATAGCTTAACTGTTGCTCAAAACGTAGAATTCTGGGCAGGAATACGAAATACTAGAGAATTGATTGTGGCAGCTATTTGTTGCTTGCAGTTGCAACCTGTACTTAATATTAGATATGGCGAACTTTCTGCAGGCTGGAAAAGGAGAGTTGCGCTTGCTCGCCTCTTGATTTCTAATGCAAACGTTTGGCTGATAGATGAACCATTTTGTAATCTTGATAGTGCAACGTGTGAATTAGTGCTGAACCTAATCTCAATACGCTCTGAGCAAAATGGTATAGTAATTATTACAGGGCATAGCTCTACAGAGCAATTGTGTGATTTTACAACGATTGATATACGTAATTTCAATAGACTTCTTGTATAGTTTTTGGCAACAACCGCTAGAAATAAAAAACTTGCTTGACAAACTCCGCCAGCCCCCTTATCATAAACACTGAAGCTATTTATTTATCTTCTCTGTACAGATTAAATGACAAAAAAACTCACGTATCTGGCGTCTCATGTTTAATTTTTTGCACTATGTGCACCTTATGTCTTTATCAAACTTCTACCTACATAAGCTGAAACGCGCTTATAAAGCGTTTAAAACATAAAAAAACGCCAACTTAAAAAATGGATAGTGAATAACTAGCTACCCTAGGGTTTCTTTTGCCTTTTTTTCTGTTTAGTAAATTTCTTAAACATTTATAGCTAAGGTTAGTTGCATTTAAAAGCAGCTGAGTCGCGGTTATTAAGCGTTTAGAATAAAAAAACGCCATACTTGAAAGTATAATGTAAGTAATTAGCCAACTACGGGGCTTCTTTTGCCTTTTTTTCTGTTTAGTAAATTTCTTAAACATTTATAGCTAAACGACAACCGTCATCCCGCTGCTTGTTAGCGGCTAAGGGATACCGCGAAGGGATACTGCGAATGAATCGCGGTATGACGGTTAATTATTCTGCGGCGGTATGACGTAGAGCTCGCGTTAGCTATACTTTTATACTCACCAACTCAGTATCCAATCTGGATCCAAGTAGTCAGCTACTTGGATGACAACCTGTTGAGGCTGCGCTTACACATTCCACTTTCTATGCTCACCAAACAAATTTGCTTACTCGCAGCAAAATTTTCTGGATCCAAGTAGTCAGCTACTCGGATGACATCTTTGTGTTTGAGGCAAAACCAGCTATAACATTTCTTCGCAAACAAATGTTCGTACAGTTGTGCGCGTGATGCTGGAATCTAGACAACAATTAGATCCTATTGTCAAGCAATAAGCTACATGTGCTATTTATTTAGTAGATTAAATATGAAGTTTAAAACTCTGCTATTGACTTCCTGTAGAACTAGTGAAAACCAAACTTGCTTAAAACCACTTAATTAGTTATAGTTATAAGTTTAGGTACAGTAAAATGACAGCTTTTGTCCCCTTGATTATTTTTTTAATCTTGTATCTTGGAAGTGGTGCTTATTTTTCTTTTATCGGAACTGATAATCCACTTCATCAGGTTTCACCAGTAATCTGCTTATTACCAGCACTATTTTTTGCTGTCTCACGTGGTACAAATAAAATTCAGCATAACATCGATACTGTTATCAAGGGCATGGGTGACAAAAACACCCTTACTATGTGTTTAATTTTTTTATTTTCTGGAGCATTTTCTGCGGTGACTCAATCAATCGGTAGCGCAGACACTGTTGCTAATTTAATTCTTAATTTCCTTCCAGCAAGATTACTGCTGCCTGGAGTATTTTTGGCTTCTGCTTTTATTTCAACTGCAATTGGCACATCTATGGGAGTTGTTGCGCTGATGGTACCTATAGCTGTTAATCTGGCAAAAAGTGGAGCTTTTGGTCTCGAAATAGGAGCTGCAACTGTAGTAGGTGGTGCCGTGTTTGGCGATAACCTTTCGATGATATCTGATACCACCATTGCATCTGTTTCTTCACAGGAAGCTTCAGCAAAAGATAAACTTAAAATGAACTCTAAAGTTGCACTTATTGCCAGCATTATAACACTCATCTACCTAGCAGTTGCCTCAAATAGTACAAAAATTATTTCTATATCAAATTTAGATTATTATTCTATAATAAAAATTATTCCTTACATTTCTTTAATAATCATGGGGCTGCTTGAAGTCGCCACTTTAGTAACAATAACTATAAACATAATTATTGCTGGTGTGCTAGGAATAACTTTTTTTGACTATGCTATCATTCAATTTCCTCATGACGTGTATGACGGTTTCAAAAAAGTAAACGAAATAGTGATATTTGCTCTATTTATCGGTGGATTGAGCCATATAATGTACAAGCAAGGTCAAAAAGCGTTGCATAAACTCATCGATGAAAGCAATATCACAAAAACTAAAGCTGAATTTGTGATAGCAGGAATTGCGTCTATGTTTACTACCTTAGTTGCCAATAATACCATTGCTATTTTACTAAGTGGTGGCATTGCAAAAAGGCTTGCACAAAAACACAGTATTGCGCCACATCGCAGCGCATACTTATTAGATGTTTTTGCTTGTGCTACAAAAGGTATCTTACCTTATGGTTCCCAACTATTGCTAGCAGGTAGCATCGCCTCTGTATCACCTATTTCTTTATTAACACAGGTATATTATTGCTTTATTCTAGCGGCAGTTACAATAGGCGAAATAATCATCAACAGCAGAAAAGAGAAACATTGTGCGGCTGCAACTTAGAGTTTCTCTTTTTTTACCCATAAGGAACGGAATTACTTGACACCCTTCGCCAACCCCCCTATCATGAAACTGAAGCTATTTATTTATCTTCGCAATCTGTGCAGGTTAATGACAAAAAACTTAGGGTATTTGGCGTCTCATGTTTAATTTTTCGCACTACGTGCATCGCATGTCTTTAAAAATTTTTAGGTTTTTACCTATATAAGCCGAAACGCGCTTACAAAGCGTTTAAGACAGCAAAAAACGTCAAATTGACAAGGGAGAATTTGAATGCTAGCTACTACGGGGTTTCTTTGCCTTTTTTCCTGCTTAGTAAATTTCTTAAACACTTGCGATGTAGGTTAGTTGCAAGTTAAAAGCAGCTAAATCGCTCTTAATCAAGCGTTTTAGAATAAAAAAAACGCCGATATTTTAGTACATAGTAAATAGCCAACCACCATGGGGCTTCTTTTGCCTTTTTTTTCATTTGGTAAATTTCTTAAACATTTATAGTTGCAATTTAAGAGCCCGTAAAGGGTGTCATTCCAGTGCCCCTGTGATGTATTCCAGTGCTTGACACTGGAATACAGTTTTCCATATAATCTCATCGAAAATGTTGTAACCACTTTCCATGCTAGTTTGCTTGTTCACAAGCAAACTTTTCTGGATCCCAGTGTCTGGGCACTGGGATGACAAGAGAAGGTACTAGCCTGACACCCTGACAACCGTCATCCCGCTGCTTGTTAGCGGGATCTATGCTAATGCCCTTTTATTCTTTCAATTATGTTATTTCCATTTAAATCTGTCTGTTCCGCAACTTCAGTGAATACAGTTGAATACTCCCTAAAACTGATTGTCATAACTTTACCCTACTTTGAATAATATTTTGATCATTACATATTGTAACAAAAAAAAATCAACTCATTTCTTCTAACGGCTCTATATTAAAGATAGAAAGTCCAGAAGCAATGACGTGTGCTAAGGCTTGGACAAGTTGCAGCGGTGAGATCTTTCTTATATTTTTAATTGTGTAATCTTCTGTGTTTGTAAATGTTTTTTCTATACCCCACTGCAGTAATAAGTACTTTACGTTCTGAATGATTTATGATGTAAATTATACGGTAGTTGCTAACCCTTATCCTATATTGCCCTCTAAAGCTATGACATAAAGGCTTTCCTAGATTAAAAGGATCAACTGTAAGGCGTTTCTTTATGGCCTCCTGAACCATTAATTTAATCTTTGCCGGAAGAGCTGGAATTTCTTTTTCAATAACATTTTTTAAGAATTTTATAGTGTAAGTTTTATTTCCAGATGTTTTCATCATCCTCTACTTCTTCTTCACCTTCAGAGAGGCGATCGTCAGCTATTTTGGATAGCTCTACATCTTCTTCGAACTCTTCTTCCACTAAATCTACTAAAACTTCAGGAATAGTTTTATTTTGAGTCTCTGCCATTTCTGTAAGATACTGAGCCAATTTACTGTCAAAACTTACATTAACATTGAGCTTTTTTTGACTGTGAGCCATATATTAACCAGAAAATACTACTATAAACTATAACATTTTTACTTAATTTTGTCAACTTCTCTATTCGTTGAAAAAACAATCTTGCATAAAAAAATCAACTCATCTCTTCCAAAGGCTCTATATTGAAGATAGAAAGTCCAGAAGCGATGACGTGTGCTAAGGCCTGCACGAGAAACATTCTTGCAGCGGTGAGGTTTAAGTTGTCTTCCAGTATGAAACGCATGTTTAAATCACTCTTGCCATACCCCCATAAAACGTGAAACGCTTCTGCAACTTCAAGTAAGTAGAAAGTAATTCTGTGTGGCTCACAAAGCCTTGCTGCAATTTCTACCACATCTGGCCACTTTGCTAAGGTTTTTATGAGGAAGAGCTCTCCACCTGTCCTTAAAAGTGAAGGATCTGCTGTTGGGAGCTCTTTTGGAGCATTACGCATTAACGAATGAGCACGAGCATGCGCATATTGCACGTAAAAAATAGGGTTGTCTTTTGACTGTTCTTTAACTTTAGCAAAATCAAAGTCCAAGACCATATCATTCTTGCGTGTTAGCATTATAAAACGAGTTATGTCCCTGCCAACTTCTTCCACTACATCTCTTGCTGTTAGGAAGTTTCCTGATCTTTTGGACATCTTAACAGGTTTGCCGTTCTCGAAAAAATTCACAATATTATGCAGTTTTACCTCTATTTTTGCTTGATCATCACTGAGCGCAGAGACGACTGCTTTGAGTCTTTTGACATAACCGCCGTGGTCACTACCAAGCTCTACGATCATATTGTTAAAACCACGCGATATCTTATCAAAATGGTAAGCGATATCCGAGGCAAAATAAGTCCAACTGCCGTCCTCTTTCTTCAATGCACGGTCAACGTCATCACCAAATTTTGTAGAGCGAAATAGCATCTCTTTTCTGGAAGTCCAATTTTCGCTTTCTTTGCCTTTTGGTTTCTCCAGGTACCCTTCATACACTAGACCCTTGTCAGACAATATCTTTATACTCTCTTCAATTTTGCCACTTTTTTGTAGCTCATACTCTGAAGTAAAAACATCATGATTTACTCCAAGTAAGTTCATGTCTTCCTTTATGATTTCTAAGATAGAACTTAAAGTATAGTCTCTAATCACTTGATTATCTTGCTTTTCTAGAAGCTCTGCGCCATATTTTTTGGCCAGCCCAGTCCCTATTGGTTTTAAATATTCACCTGGGTATAAACCTTTTTCGATGCTGATTTTTTCTCCCAGAGCTTCCTTATACCGCAAATATACTGACCGAATTAGCGTATCTATCTGCGCTCCAGCATCATTAATATAGTATTCCTTAGTAACTTTATAACCAACTTTTTTCAATAAATTTGCCAGAACGTCACCAAATACTGCCCCTCTTGCATGACCAATATGCAGTGGACCAGTTGGATTTGCAGATACAAATTCAACATTAATGGCCTGATTGTTCCCTATATCTAGGGTGCCAAACTCTGTTTTTAGCTCATTTATTTGTTTTAAAATTCCATGCCACACTTCTATTTTTAAGTGCATGTTGATGAAACCAGAGCCTGCTATTTCCACTTTTGCAACTTCATCAAAAAGTTCAAATTCTTTGGCTAAAACCTCTGCAATTTCAATGGGATTCTTCTTTTCATGCTTTGCAAGCACCATAGCAACATTTGTGTAAATGTCTCCATGGACTCTATTGCTTGGAGGCTCTATGATAAAGTTTGCTGCACTTGTGCTTATAACACCCCTTTGTTTCAACTCATTCAATTTACTAAAGATTAGAGAAGAAATCTGCTTAAAAATGTTCATTCACTATATTGCTATAAAATCTATAGCAGTATAGTGAATAAGTGGGACTAGTTGAAGGTTTATCTTAACTATTTTATCTTCCTGGATCAGAGTTTATATTAAGTCGTTGCCGTAACCATGGTAAGAGAAAGCCATACCTTCGCTGTAACCATCATTACCAGCATCAGGCTCTTCAACATCATCAGTTACTACCTGATCTTCAGTTGTGATTTTATCCTTGATCGTCTCGTCTACACCCTCATCACTATAAGAAAATTTGTTAGTATATGAATAGCGATTATTGATTTTATCACTATAGTTATGTTTTAACATAGAGACCTCCTATACAGTCAAAATTGGAATTACATTAAGATAGAACAAGCTATGAATATAACGTGAATGAAAGAAACTACAGATCACGAAATTTCCGGATAACTATGGAACCATTATAAAATAATAAAATTAAAAATTTAATAATTTTAATTATAAATCTAGCATATCAACTAACGGTATGATTTAAATTTTCTTTCAATTCCACTGTATCTTCGCCAGTTTTGCATATAGCCCGTCTTTACTTATTAGAGAGTCATGAGTGCCTACTTCTTCTACTTTTCCATGATTAATTACTATAATCTTGTCAGTCTTGAGTGCGGTTGATAGCCTGTGTGTAATTACGATTGTTGTTCTGTTTTGCATTAACTTGCTCAATGCTTTTTGCACGAGGTTCTCACTTTTGTAATCAAGGGCAGAGGTTGCTTCATCCAGTATTAAAACCTGAGGATTGTTGAGTATGGCCCTTGCTATTACAATACGTTGTTTTTGTCCTTCAGAAAGTTTTAATCCTCTTTTTCCTACAAATGTATCAAATTTATCAGGCAGCTTATCAATAAATTCCATCGCATAAGCGCTGATGGCTGCTTGCTTCACTTCCTCATATTCGGCACCTGGTTTGCCATATAGTATATTTTCCATTATTGAGCAAGAGAATATCATGTGATCTTGTGGCACTAAGCCAAACAACGATCTGAGGTCATTTAGCGCAATTGACTTAATATTGTACCCATCGATAGTAATGCTACCTTTGTTTGGATCATGAAAACGGAGCAGAAGCTTTAAAATGGTGCTTTTACCACTGCCAGATGGTCCAACAATTGATACTGCTTGACCTGCCTCTATAGAAAATGATACGTTATCTAATGCTGGCTTATCAGCATAAAAAAATGTTACGCCATTAAACGAAATTCCCTTTTGAACACTACAAATTTTTATAGGATCATCGGGATCTGCTATAGAGCTTTTCATATTTTTAAATTCAAATAAACGCTCTACTATTCCAAGACCTCGTTGTAAATCACTGATATTATCGCTCAAATTATTTATAGCTCCTGCTGCGAGCGCTGAATAAAACACAAATGAGGAGAGTTCTCCAATAGTTATATTATTGCTTAAGACTTCTTTAATACCAAAAAAGAGCAAAACAACTAGTGAACCTATCACACACGTGATAACTAGAGTTACTAAAATAGCACGCAAGAGTACTAATTTTACGTATGATTTTGATACTGAGTTTAAATGTTCCTTAAAACGGATTTTTTCGTTTTCCTCGAGTACAAACGATTTGATAGTCACTATAGATCTAAAATTTTCCTCACTAAATGACGCAAGCTCACTTAATTTATCCTGAGCAAAGCGTGCATAGCTACGCACTTTTTTTCCAAGTGAGGTCATGATAATGAGTAGTATAGGTATTATTGCGGCTGCATACGCAGTTAGTTGTATATTTGTATATAATAACATAGCAACACTGCCAATCAGAATCACAAAATTTCGTAATATGGTTAGTAAGCTGCTGTTTATTATTGATTGCAGCACAGAGGTATCAGTAATTAACGCTGAGATAACATCTTGTACGCCTGTGTTCTCAAAGAAACTTGGTTGCAAGTTAGTGATACTGCTATATAAGTCATATCTGATTCTTGCGATAACTTTCTCGCTGCCAATGCCAATGAAATATAACCGAGTAAATGCAGTGAGAGAAATGGCTAAAACTATAAGTATTGCAACTAATAGTTTGGTAGTAAAATCGTGCTCTGTGCCAGAATCAATTATATTGCTTAAGCCTCTGCCAAAGAGGAGGATCGTTAAGGCTGAAAATAAAACTGCAATAAAAGCTATGATGAAATAAGATAGATTAGGCTTTATATAGTAAAATAACTGCCTAATATTAGATCGCATCTTATTTTAAAGTTTCTAAAGTTAAGTATATAGATTTTAGTTTCAGGGGAAAGGGGAAAGGTGTAGTATGAAGCAATTTAGGTTCTGCAGCTGTTGTGATTTTAGTCCACCAAGAAAGGGTAGTAGCTCGCAGAAACAAAAAACTTACTTGACAAACTCCGCCAGCTCCCTTATCATGATAGTGAAGCTATTGTATTTGCTTTCGCCAATCTGCAGATTAAAAGGTAAGGATTACTTAATGTATCGGCGTCTTATGTTCAATTTTTTGCAGTATATAGATACTGTATGTCTTTACAAAACTTCATCTACATCTAGATTTTTATCTAAATAAGCTGAACGCGCTTATAAAGAGTTACAAGACATCAAAAAATGCCAATACTCGACAGAGATAGTAAAAGACTAGCTAACTCGGGGATTCTTTGTCTTTTTTTCTGCTTAGTAAATTTCTTAAACATTTGCAGCGTAAGTTAGTTGCAATTAAAAGCAGCTGAATTTCGCTTTTCAAGCGTTTAAAACATAAAAAACGCCAATATTTTAAAGCGGATAATAACCACGGGGCTTCTTTTGCCTTTTTTTTCATTTGGTAAATTTCTTAATGTTTATGGCTAAACGACAACCGTCATCCCGCTACGTGTTAGCGGGATCTATGTTAAGGTATGACGGTTAAGTAAGGGATCTATGTTAAGAGATACCGCGGCGGTGTGACGGTTCGTGGCGGCGTGACGATAAGCTCGTCATCCCGCTACGTGTTAGCGGGATCTATGTTAAGGTATGACGGTTAAGTAAGGGATCTATGTTAAGAGATACCGCGGCGGTATGACGGTTCGTGGCGGCGTGACGATAAGCTCGTCATCCCACTACGTGTTAGCGGGATCTAAAGATACCACGGCGGTGTGACGGTTCGTGGCGGCGTGACGATAAGCTCGTCATCCCGCTACGTGTTAGCGGGATCTCTTGTTAGCGCCGCGGCGGTATGACGGTTCGTGGCGGCGTGACGATAAGCTCGTCATCCCGCTACGTGTTAGCGCCGCGGCGGTATAGCTATACTTAAAAATATGGTTGAATAGTTGTTAATAATAGTGTATAATTATTAATCTTTTCTCAGTATTTTTACTATGGCTCTTTCTAAATTTCTCGATCCAAAATTGGACCTAACATTTAAAAAAATATTTGGTACTGAGAGAAATAAGAATATTCTTATTCATTTTTTGAACGATATTTTAGGATGTACTGAAGTCAACACTATACAAGAAGTAGAATTCTTAAGCACCATTATGGACCCTGAAATTGCTTCTGATAAACAAAGCATTGTTGATGTTCTTTGCAGGGATTCTAGTGGGAACAGGTATATAATTGAGATGCAGCTCACTCGTGATAAAGGCTTTGAAAAACGTGCACAACTTTATGCTGCTAAGGCTTACTCAAGACAAGCTGATAAATCTGGTAAATACGTTGATTTAAAGAAGATTTTCTTTATCGCGATTTCAAATTGTACCTTATTCCCTGATAAGCTTGACTATATATCTAGCCATACCATAAGAGATGAGAAAACCAATGAACATGACTTAAAAGATTTTCAATTTATCTTCATAGAGCTGCCAAAATTTCCTAAGAGTAGAGCAGAACAACTAGAAAGTGTAGTAGACCGTTGGCTATTTTTTTTCAAATATGCAGATGAAACAACGGACGAAGATCTCAGAAAAATTGCGGAAAAATCACCAATAATAAAGCTAGCATATGATGAATTAGATAAGTTTCACTGGAATGAAAAAGATCTAATAGCTTATGAAGAAAGAATAATGGATCTGCGCAAAGAAGAAGCCATTCTTGAATACAGACTTGATCTTGCTAAAGAGGAAGGTAGAAAAGAGAGGGAAATTGAAGTCGCAAAGAATCTACTTAAAGCAGGTGTTTCTTTTAATATTATAGCTCAAACTACTGGTCTTTCTATGAGTGAGATCAAAGAATTGCAGAATTAAGTGTGAATGGTTACGAAAAATATAAGTTTTTGCGATAAACGACATAGTGATGTATTTGTTGTTCAGCATGTCAGTGGAATATTTTCTGAAAAATTTCCACATAACTCTTTCAGATTTCATAATATCTCTTGCCACTCATCTGAACAGATACCCATTTTGGAGGGATACCAATAATAGTTGTGAGCGGTACAAGTTTAGTCCATATACCTTCCAAGCATAACACGCTCACGAAACTTTAATGCGATAGCTTGGTTTCTACTAAAAGACAGCATTATGCCAAGTGCGATGCTCGAAGATAAAAGAGAAGAACCACCATAGCTAAGTAGTGGCAGGGTTATGCCGGTGGTTGGAAAAACACTCAATGTTACCCCTATGTTTATTATGAATTGTGTGATGAATTGAATTGAGATACCGAGAATCACTAACAGATTAAATAATTCATTTTCCCTATATGCAACGTAAAGCAAGCGGGCGGAAATGATACCAAATAACATCAATGTGGCTAAGCACGTAATCAAACCAAATTCTTCTGCTAAAACAGAAAACACAAAATCTGTATGACAATCAGGAAGAGAGGCTTTTACGCTACCTTCACCAGGTCCAACTCCAGTTAATTGACCTCTTTTAAATGCTTCTAATGATTTTGTGACTTGAAAGTTATCGCGCTGCGCAAAAAAGACAAAATTGTAAATCCTTTGCTTTATATGCGGGAGACATAAGTAAGCCGTGGTAATTCCAGTTGTGACCACTCCTATTATACATAGAAAGTATAAAAATGGTATACATGCAATAAACATTTGACCAATAAAAGAATATGTTAAAAGCATGGACATACTGAAATCAGGTTGCAAAAGTAACAACACAAAAACTAACAGAAATATTATGATTGATATGTGCATTTTAAACCTCATTTCGCTGGCCAAGATACTAGCTATAACAACAGAAAAAAATGGCCTTACGAACTCAGATGGTTGAACAGAAATTTTGACAATATGTAACCATCGTTTCGCACCTTTTACCTCTATACCAAGTATTATCGCAATTGCTACTAGAATAGTAAATAAAATGAAACCTGCGAATGAGAGGTTAAGTATAGTTCTTGTGTTGAGAAAAGAAAATGTCACCAAGGTAATTAGTGACAGGACTATATAAATTGTATGGCGCCGTATAAAATAATCCTGTGGCAGAAAAAGACGCTGCGCAATTACAGGGCTTGCTGAATAAACAAGAATGAAGCTTATAGTGAGCAAAAAAAACACTGGAAGGATGAGATAATAATCCAGCGTTCTATACCAGAGTTTAATATTCATTTTGTTCCAATGTGTAATGCCACTATTCCATAGCTCATATTATGAAACTCAACATTCTTAAAGCCTACCTCTTCAATTTCCATTTTAAAATCAGCCTGAGTTGGAAACTCTCTAATGCTCCTCACTAAATATTCATAAGAACTCTTGTCTTTAGCAACTATGCTGCCAATTTTAGGAATTACTTTAAATGAATATAAGTCATAAAGTTTGGTAAATATCTCATTTTGATAGTGCATAGGGGCAAATTCTAAGCAGATAAATTTCCTATGTGGTTTTAATACCCTGTGCGCCTCATTTAAAGCCTTCTTGCGGTCAGAAACATTTCGAATGCCAAAAGCTATTGTGCAATAATCAAATTCGGAGTCTTCAAATGGTAAACTTTCTGCACTTGCACATACCCAATCAAAATTAATTTGGTTTGAATTTATAGCTTTATCACGTCCTCTGTTTAGCATGTTTTGATTTATATCGCATACTGTAACCTTAGCACTTGGCTCTTTTCTTACTACTCTTATTGCTATATCTCCAGTTCCTCCAGCAACATCTAAAACCTTAGAGTTTTTTGTAAAATGCACACTATTTACCATCTTATCTTTCCATAATCTGTGCATTCCGAGGCTCATTATATCATTCATGGTGTCGTAGCGACTTGCCACGGAATCGAATACCTCTTTAACTAATTGTGATTTCTTCTCGATTTTTATAGTAGACATTACGTAAAAACTCCTTTATAATTAGTAAAAATTAATTTGAATTAACACAAATGTCAACGATAGGCCTTGAGCCTGTTAAAATCTTCTTCAGCGTGGTATGATGACCGAGTTAGTGGGCTTGATGCAACCACTAGGAACCCTTTGGAGTAAGCAATGTATTTATAATGCTCAAACTCTTCTGGGGTAACATACCTATCAAGTTTTGCATGTTTTGGAGTTGGTTGTAGATATTGACCAATTGTAATAAAATCAACCTCAGCACTGCGCAAATCGTCCATAACCTGCAGTATTTCCTCTTTTGTTTCTCCAAGACCAACCATAAGCCCTGACTTTGTGAAAACTTTAGGATTAATCTGCTTTACCATCTTCAGCAAATATAGTGAATGAAAATAGCGAGCTCGTGGTCTTATTTTTGCATACAATCTCGGCACTGTTTCAATATTGTGGTTATAGACATCAGGTGATGCAACAGCAATTGCTTCAAATGCTCCTTTCTTATTTAAAAAATCAGGAGTTAAAATCTCTATTGTTGTTTCTGAAGTTATCTTTCTAATTTCTTCTATGCACTGTATAAACTGATTTGCGCCACCATCTGGCAAATCATCACGATCAACAGAAGTAATGACAACATGTTTTAAGTTTAACTTTTTTATCGCTTTTGCTAAATTTTCTGGCTCATGAGGGTCTAGTTTATCAGGAATGCCAGTTGCAACGTTGCAAAATGCACAAGCACGAGTGCAAACAGAACCAAGAATCATCACAGTAGCATGACGTTTATTCCAACATTCACCAATATTTGGACATGCAGCCTCTTCGCACACTGTATGCAAGTTATGCAGTTTAACGATGTTTAAGGTCTCATTGAATACTTCACCGGTCGGAGCTTTTGCTCTGAGCCATTGAGGTTTGCTATGCATCTGAAACTGCTAACTCTACCTCTTGCTTTACTAAAACTTTTTTCAACCTTCTTTTTATCTTCTGCGCTTTCTCACTTAGTTTAATCGTTCTTGTGTTGAGCAAAAAAGCATCTAAATCACCTTTGTAATCTATAGTTCTCAAAGTTCTTGTTGCCACACGAAATCTAAACTTTTTATTCAATATATCACTTGTCAACGTAACCTTATGTAAATTTAAAAGAAAGGTACGCTTTGTTTTACGATTCGAATGTGATACCTTATTACCAAAAGATTTTTTTCTATTTGTTAATTCACAAACTCTACTCACTTCAATATACCAAATTATTCTATGTACTTAGATTACCTTATATAGTCAAATAGTCAATACTCTCTTGCTTAATTTTTATACCATATACTGCTTTATAACCAAAAAATATCGTAATTTTTTCTATTATAAGAGAAATCATATGCTGAATTTCCAATGCTTTACTGCCATTTGTTACTACCAGATGCAATACACCCGAATTTATATTCTGTGCATATGAGATCTTTTTCGGTTTTGTACACTCTGCTATTTCTTTCCCTACTATATTTCGCCAGTTTAAAATAAGACGTATTTCATTTTTACTAATCTTATTTTTCATGCATTTTAATGCATAGTTTTCAATTATAGACTTTAATTTTTTTGGACCGCTACGTTTGAGCATTTTTCTGTTTTTTTAGTAGGTAGATAATATAAAAGTATACATATAACTTGAGATTTTGTCATTACTGCTACATGTTTGTGAGATACCGTGACGGTATGACCATAATCGTCACTCCGCAACGCATATTGCATAGTCGTCATTCCGCGGCGTGTTCGCGGAATCTAGCTCTGGTCACGCTACTTAGATGACAACCTTCTAACTGCTTTACAAAGGCTCTACCATCTGGCCTCACACCGTAAAAGCAGTATTTTTATGCAAAACTTATCTCAACGTAGCACTTGCCAAGATCGTTCCATTTACCAAATTTTGTGCTGTCATCTTTGCCTCATAATTAACCTTATAGCTGTTTTAATTGTAATTAGTTAAATTATTATTAACTTGCCAGGCTAGATCCAAAAAATAGCATAATCAATATGCAAATTGTAATAGAAATCACGTTTGCGTATGGTTTATTGCTATGCGGTTAATCTTTCCTCAATCCAAGCTGCTTGAATAGCTTCGAGTATTTTTTCGTTACAGCGTTTTTCATCATCATCAAATTCCTCTAAACTCAAGACCTTTTTTTTAAGCTCAGTGAATCTGATACTAATTATATTCTCATTTGGAAATTTTTCCTCCAGAGCTTCCACAATATCTTCTATATCAAGCCATTTCATACTTTTTTGTATTTATCTGCTAAGTTAAATTGGTGCCCATGGGGAGACTTGAACTCCCAAGGTCGCAAAACCCACGGATTTTAAGTCCGCTGCGTCTACCGATTCCGCCACACGGGCTTTTTTTATCTATCTAGAGTAAAACTCTACTACTAAATTGACTTCCATGTCTGCTGAATAAGGAACCTCAGAATATTGAGGTGACCTCAAATACTTCACTGAATGCTCTTTACTATCTGCTTCTAAATAATCCGGAGCCTTGCGCTCTTGTTTTTGTTCAGCCTCTACTACTACAGGGATTTTTGCTGCCCTTTCTCTTATTTTTATTATATCACCTGGCTTCACTCGATAACTCGATATGTTAACCACCTTATCATTAACTGTAACGTGCTTGTGAGATATGAGCTGCTTTGCTGAGTAAATTGTTGGAACAAGACCAGAGTGGTATAAAACAGAACTTAATCTCGATTCTAAGATACCGATAAAATTATCAGCCGTATAACCCTTTCTGTTATAAGCATCTAAAAATGTACGTCTGAGCTGCTTACTTGAAATCGCATAGTAAAACTTAAATTTCTTATGCGCAGCAAACTGCTTACCAAAGTCGGATAACTTCTTGAATCCAAGAATACCGTGTTGACCTGGAGGGTATTTCCTTTTGTTTACTGGGTCTTTAGCTCTACCCCATAAATTTACACCAAGTCTACGGCTAATCCTATACTTTCTAGTGATAACAGTTGTCATATAAAAACTCTCACGATTTAACTTTAGATTATTAAGGATTTTAGCACTCAGTGTCAACTTGTTTTTGCTGATATAATCTTTTATACTTCATTTTTAAGTTTTTCTATTAACACATGAATCATTCACATTTAAAATCTATGGCAAACGCCATCCGTTTTTTATCAATTGATGCAGTACAAAAAGCAAACTCTGGACACCCAGGTATGCCACTTGGCATGGCAGATGTTGCAACTGTTTTGTTTGCTAAATATCTGAATCATAATCCTGATGATTCTAAATGGTTCAATAGAGATCGCTTTGTTTTATCAAACGGTCATGGGTCAATGTTACTATACTCAATATTATATTTGACAGGTTATATTAGCATAGATGAGCTAAAAAACTTCAGACAAATGGGATCCAAGACCCCAGGTCATCCAGAGTTCGGCTTGACTTCCGGGGTAGAGGCAACAACAGGCCCGCTCGGTCAGGGGTTTGCCGCTGCTGTTGGCATGGCACTTGCTGAATCGATACTTGAAAAGCAGTTTAGAATCAATCACTACACTTATGTGATGCTAGGGGATGGCTGTCTTATGGAAGGAATAAGCCATGAAGCAGCATCACTTGCTGGGCATCTTAAATTGAATAAGCTTATAGCTCTTTTTGATGATAATGATATTTCTATAGATGGCGCTACTTGCCTTTCCTGTTCTGATGATGTAGAGAAACGCTTCTTAGCGTATGGATGGAATGTTGACAAAATTGATGGCCATGATTTTGATGCCATATCCCTTGCAATAGAGCAAGCAAAAAAGTCTGATAAACCTACAATGATCTGCTGCAAAACTATTATCGGAAAATTTTCAAGCCGTGCTGGCACATCCTCTGTTCACAGTGGTGCTTTTTCGGAGGAAGACATAAAACAGATGAGAGAGAAATTAAACTGGAATTATGAACCATTCCATGTACCAGAAGATGTGAAAAATGCCTGGAAGAAAACTGTTGAGAGAGCAAAACAAAACTACACGATGTCATTCCAGCGCGTGACGCTGGAATCCAGGAAAGAAGAAAAAGAATGGATCCCAGTGTCAAGCACTGGGATGACAAGAGAGAGTACTGGGATGACAGAAGAGAATGCTGGGATGACATGGTATCATGCAGAACTTCAAAGACGGTTAGATAAACATCTACCAGATAATATCGCTGGTGTTTTAGCTGACCTGAAGAAACAAATATGTGAGCTAATGCCAAACGAAGCTACTCGATCTTCTTTCGGCAGAGTAATGGAACTTTTAACTGAGTCTATGCCGGAATTAATCGGCGGTTCTGCTGATCTTACCGGGTCAAATTGCACTAAATATGAGCACATGCAGGTAATAAATAGCAATAATTATAGTGGCTCTTATGTCCACTATGGAGTGAGAGAGCACGCTATGGCAGCATGTATGAATGGTATGGCACTTCACGGCGCGATTCTTCCTTATGGCGGCACTTTTTTGGTATTTTCCGACTATTGTCGTCCTGCTATACGTCTTTCAGCTCTGATGAAGCAGCAGGTTATGTATGTCATGACTCACGACTCAATTGGAGTGGGAGAAGATGGCCCGACTCATCAGCCAATAGAGCATTTAGCCTCTTTGCGTGCTATACCAAATCTATATGTTTTTAGGCCAGCCGATGCAGTTGAAACTCTGGAGTGTGTTAGCATTGCACTCGAAAAGAAAGAATCTCCAGCACTGTTTGCGCTCTCAAGGCAAAACGTAAGTTACATGCGCAAGTTCTACTCTGATATCGATCAATCTGCTAATTTATCGAAGTTTGGTGCATATATTTTGTGTGAATGTTCAAAAGAATTAAAAGTGACGATATTTGCTACGGGGTCCGAGGTTGAAATTGCAGTTGAAGCAAGGGAGAAATTGCAGGAAAAGGGTATAGGTACAAGGATTGTTTCTATGCCATGCTGGAGGCTTTTTGACGAGCAAAGCGATGAATATAAAGCGGCAATATTAAATAATGACAGCATTAAAGTTGCAATTGAAGCCGGAAGTGAAATGGGTTGGCATAAATACATAGGTTCAAACGGTATATTTATTGGCATGAAAAGCTTCGGAGAATCAGCACCTTATAAAACACTTTATGAGCATTTTAATATCAACGCTGATCATGTGGTAAAATGTGTGTGTGAGAAGTTAGGTTGCATTCAGTAAACCTCTTGCATAACCATATGAAAGCCCACTCTTCTTTGTCATTCCAGCGCGTGACGTTATTTCCATCCAAGATGGTGTCATTCCAGTGCTCCTTTTTTTGTCATCCCAGTGCGTGACACTGGGATCTAGCCTTTATTATTTGGTTGAAATTAAGTCTTCTGGATCCCAATGTCAGCTACTTTCATGACATCATCATAAAGTAAAATGAGATCCCAGTGTCACGCACTGGGATAACAGGAGAAGGAGGCTACTTAGAGAGGATGTCATTCCAGCACTTGACACTGGAATCCAGTTTTCCATCCAAGACGGTGTCATCCCAGTGCTTGACACTGGGATCCAGTTTTCTTTACAAATTCACCAAAAGTGTTTCATTCTATAACGCAAAACCCATACTCACCAAACCCAATGCATTACTTGCAATTAAGTTTCCTGGATCCCAGTGGGCTTTGTTGCATCGCTACTTATGAAAGGCTAACTATAGTTAGGATTATAAGTAACCTATTGAAAATCTTGTTTTTTTGCAATCAATCTGATCAAATTTAAGAATAGTAATTTATTATTTACATTAATAAATTTAATTCTATTGAAAATAGCTAAAGCATTGAAATTCTTGAATTTTAGCCGGATTAGTGAGTGGTAGTGAAATTTCTTTTACTCAAATTTAGGTATTCACTGACCGTTCTTGTTATAAATACCAGAATAATAAGCTACTGATATTCTCCATCTTTTTTATCTTTAATCCATCATAGCTAGCGATGCAACAAAGCCATTCCAGTGTCAAGCACTGGAATGACACCTTTTCCGGTAGAAGATCACTATCAAATCACATTGCTCTGGTCATTATGATCACCATTATTTTGTTCAACTGATTGATCGACCCCAGGTGAAGAAGAATCATCATAAGGTTGTGTGTCAGACTTTTCTTCGTCAGACCCAAACAACCATGAAAAAAAACCACCAAAAAATGATGCAATTAATGAAAAAAGCTTCATAAGTATACTAAACAAACTACCAAAAAAAGAGCTCGGCTGTTCTTCTGTTTGTGCAGGTTCTGTGGAAGCAACAGGACCTACATCGTTGTCTTGTACATCAGTTCCTTGTTCTGCACTGGTGGTGCTGGTTTTTCCCCTTCTTTGCTATTATCTGATTGTAGTTCAGTATCATCACCTACTCGTTTTTCTTCCTCTTGACCCCCTTCACTATCTGTCGATGATCCACCCGCTGAACTATCATCAGATTTTTCTGCTGGTTGCAATAGAGTTTTTATTCCTTCATCAGTGGCTAATTTGAAAGGAGTATTTCCATCTTCATTTTCTATATTAACATCTGCTCCTTTTTTTATTAAGAATTTTACTGTTTCCGCAGAGGCGTTTGCTGGACGATCTGCATAACCCATAAACACTTTATTTTTTGTAGCAAAATGTAGAGGAGTCCATAGATCGTTATCTTGTATATTAACATTCGCTCCTTTTTCTAATAAAAGTTCTGCTATATCCGTATAACCTTCTCTAGCAGCCCAATGCAAAAGAGTATGTCCATATGAATCTACTGCATCAGCATTTGCTCCCTTGTTTAATAAAGCTTTAACTATATCTTTATGGCTACTATTGTAATTATATTCCATCATACTCTGAAGAAGTGATTCCATTACTGTATCAACCTTTGCTCCATTATTTAATAAAACTTCAGTTGCATCTTTATGACCATAGAAAGCAGCTTCAAATAAAGGAACCCTTCCATCTTTATCTGCTATATTAACATCTGCCCCTGTTTGTATTAGAGCTCTTACTATTTCTACATTGCCCTTTCTAGCAGCAAAATGTAAAAGAGTTTTTCCATCGTTGTCTATTGAATTAACGTTTACTTTTTTACTTAATAGACTTTGAACTTCCTCATAATTATCACTTTTAACGGCTGAATACAAAACTTCGATGTCCTTTTGCGTTTCTTCTAGAATTTTTACTATATGTTGCCTGCCTTGTTGAGAGGCAAGATTTAAAGGAGTGCTGCGAGTATTATCTAGTGGAGTAACATAAATTCCTTTTGCTTCTAATAGAACTGTTACTATTTGCTGATTGTAACTTTTAGCAGCTTCATGTAAAGGAGTCTTTCCATCTTTATCTACTGCATTAACGTTGATTCCTTCTACTTTTAATAGAGCTTCTATTATGCTTGTATCGAGTGGTTGCGTTTTGTTGGCTTCGTCAACAGCAACATGTAAAAGAGCGCGTCCAGTTTCAGACTGTGCATTAACATCTGCTTTGCTATCAATTAAAAGCGAGACCATATCTTTGTTTCCTTTGGCAATAGCATGCCGTAAAGGAGTAAATCTGTTTCCATCTAAAGCATTAACATCTGCTCCTTCACTTATTAGACGCTTTAATCCATCAATATCACCTCTTTCAACAGCCTCAAATAAAGCAGCATTTTGTGGAACTTGGCTTTCTTCTTCATCATCTTGCAATACTGGACTAGCATCATCAGATTCTTCTGCGGATTGCAATAGAGTTTTTATTTCTTCATCAGCGGCTAAACCTAAAGGAGTATTTCCATTATCATCCTCTGCATTAACATTTGCCCTTTATCCAATAGAGCTTGCACCACCTGCTGATAACCACTTTCAGCAGCAAAGTGTAAGAACCTGTTTAAAATCTCCTCAATAGAATAGAAATGAAGGAAAGAACAACCATTTGTAAGCTAGTGTTGAGTTTCCGCTCGCAATTTTTCCACAAACGCCTACATTTTTCCAACCAAGCAAAAGATCGCTCAACAACCCATCTTTTTGGCAATACAACGAAAGAATGTAATTCACTCCGCTTTATTACCTCAACAGTTGCACCAATAGTAGCTTTTATTTGAGTTGCAAAATTTTCTCCTGTATAGCCAGCATCAACCAGTATATTTTCAACTTCAGAGAGGTTTTTTTCAGCCTTTCCCACCATTTCCACAGCACTGCTACGATCAGTTGCTTCTGCTGTTGTTATATGAATTGCGTGTGGCAAGCCTTGCGTATCAACTGCAATATGACGCTTTATGCCTGAAATCTTTTTACCTGCATCATAGCCCTTTTTTTCAGCAGTATCTGTGTTTTTAACGCTTTGGGCATCAATTATACAGAAACTGGTTTTCTCTTTCCGACCATTGCTGATACGAACCTCTCCAACTAATTTTTTTTAAGACTATTTCCAGCAAGCTTGGTTCTGCTCCATTCTTTTTATTCCACATTTGAAAATAGTAATACACGTTCTCCCACCTCGGAAAATCTTTTGGCAGCATTCTCCACTGGCAGGGGCTTTTTAGGACATATAGCACTGCACAAAATACATCATACAAATCAAGTTTCCTTGGTTTTGTTTTCTTTCTGCTACTCTCCAGTATTGGTCTAATTTTTTCAAATTGTTCTTGACTTATATCGCTTGGATAGCTTTTTTGCATAGATATACCTCTTTCTTAACTATGCTTATTTTACCTCATATTTTCGAGATCCTTAACAGGTTCTAAAGGAGTCTTTCCATCTTTATCTTGTGCATCAACATCGATCCCTTTTACTTGCAGTAGGGCTTCTGCTACTTCTTTATGGCCATTTTCAGCAACCCAATGTAAAGAAGTCTTTCCACCTTTATCTACTGCATTAACATTTGCCCCATTACTTAGTAAAATTTCTACTTCCTCTTTATGGCCATTTTCAACAGCCCAATGTAAAGGAGTCTTTTTATCTTGACCTACTGCATTAACATCTGCCCCATTATCCAATAGATCTTTTACTATCTCTGCATCGCCATTCGTAGCAGCATAATGTAAAGGAGTCCTGTTATATTCATCTACTGCATTAACCTCAGCTCCTTCACTTATTAGACGCTTTACTTTATTAGTATTACCTTTTATAACAGCAGAAAACCAATCATTATTTATACTTTGTAAATTACTCATCCCATACCTCCTGTAAAACTATATTGTTATGATAAAGTCGTTAATAATCTATGAGCTCTCACCCCCTGTAAAATTATATTATCATGATAAAGTCATTAATAACCCATGAGCTCTGGATCACGCAAATAATGGTTATTCCCTGTGTTTTTCAGTACATTTGAGCTGGCTGTACATAAGAATTGCAATTGTAGAGCATGCTATTGTTAATAGTAAATTTGGTAAAATACCATAGCGAAAAAATTTTCCTACTATATATATTCCAATAGCCCCAAACATCATATTGCAGAATGAGAGAACTGCACTACCAAGCCCTATACCTTTGATCGTTTCTAAAGCAGAAGTTACGTTATTGCTTATTATTAATGCAAGTCCGATATTAGCTGGAATCCAAGCAGTTTGAAGAATGAATATATTCAACTTGTCCGCGAAATAAAAATATACCAATAAACTATCGGATATTATCGGTAACACCAAACCTATTATTAGCATTTTGCTAACCCCTACTTTTGGTACATACCTTCTATTAATTAAAGTTCCAATTATGTAAAATATGACTATGATCGATATGAGGTAGCCAAAATACTGTACTTCAATGCCCATCGATTCAAATATGAACGGGTAGTTAGCAATGTATGCCCAAAGCCACATGAAAGTTAATCCATGAATGGCTGAAAACCCAAGGAAACGATAATTTCTAAATATTGATATATATTGCTTGAAGATATTAGTAGTTATGTTAGTTATACTGGTTTCATTTTTATTTACAGTGAGTGTTTCTTGTAACTTAAAGTAGATAAAAATAAGTATAGCAATTGCCGCGAGTGACATAATAAAAAACAAAAATTTCCAATGATACCCATGTGAAATTATATAACTGCCCACCACTGGAGCTATTCCAGGTGAGAGTGCCACAACCATATTTAATTTTGAAATTACTCTCGAGTATTCACTACCCGAGTACATATCCCTTATTGCTGCATACCCAACAACACCTGCAACACCAGCTCCTGCCCCTTGTATGAAGCGAGTTAGTATCAAGAGCATAATACTGTCGGCTATATAACACATGACACTTGCCAAAGTAAAAATTGTCATACCAATCAGCATCATTGGACGCCTACCATAATGGTCCGATAATGGACCATAAATTAAGCCAGATACCGCAAATCCAACTAGATTTAAGCTAATTGTAAGCTGCACTACACTGCCTTCTACTTTAAAATAATTGGCAATGCTTGGTAGTGCAACTGAGTATAGGTCAGTTGCCATATCGACAATTGCTACAGACAATATCATAATAAGAGAGATGATATTTTGCGAAAGAGCTGTTTTCACTTAATGATTTACTGGATTAAATATACTTAATTATAATGTATTTTTTTCATTAGTATATTAAATTAACTACTGAAATTAAGAGTAGCTATTCAAGAAAAAGCCTGTGAAGGCTCTATCCAGTAGGGCAGTGCCATGACTACTTGGATCTAGTTTCCATTATACAATTTCATCAAAGCAGTTTACTTACTTGCAATTAAGTTTCTGGATCCAAGTAGTCATGGCACTGGGATGACAGGAGAAGGAGGCTACTTAGATGACACCCTCCTAGTGGATTCAAATCACAATGTTCGTACAGTTATGTGCTTTGACACTGAAATCTTAAGCTAAAATCATGAAAAGCACGAATTTCAATATCTTACCTTTGATTATTCACTTTAAGCTTTAAGTCTTCAACAGAAGATGCATTTGCCTCACTTACTACCTTTAGTGGTTCACCAAGGCTATGTTCCACTTTTGTCTCAAATTTAAAGCCCAATTTTTCGCAAAGCTTCTGAAAATATTCAACAATAACATCAAACAAATTCTTACCACTTACTTTGTAGTTTTTTAGCTCTTTAGGAATGGTAAGAAGTACTTTACCATCTTCATATGTTACATTTTTATCTTCACATTTCAGTTTAAACTCCGCTGAACTGCAAAAACCTGGTGTTTCGATATATGTACAATCATCATAGTTAAGCATTTTTGTATATTTCATGCTAAAACTAAGCTTTATACAATTGGGTTCACGACAATCCATAATATACTCTCTTGTCATACAGTTGCTTTGCGTTGACAAATGAAAAGATCCAAGAGCTTGACTCATATCATTAGGAAGAAAATGAGTATATCCGCCCTGATAATAGTTATTTATTAACTCCTCAATAATAGAGTTATTGGGAATTGTTGCACCAACGTGTTTAAACATTTCTGTAAAAATTTGTCTGAGAAATGGACGATAATTCCCTTTTCCGTTTTCATCCCGTAGAATTAGATTTTTATGTTTTGAATACAGATTGTTAATAAATTCGTTAGTTATTTTTTGTCCGTTAATAGCAAGGCCGTGTGTTCTATTAAGATCCTTATATGTTCCCTCACCAGAAATTACTTCGTCCCAAGTGTTAGCTTTGAAATCAGCATATTTGAGCTTCTTCACTTCAGCTTTCAACGCATTGACCATTTCCTTTGACATGTTATATCTCTACCATTAATACCTGTATATTAATTCTAGCACTTACTTTATTAAATTTCAATTACTAAATGAATTTATCACTTTCACTTCCGTATTTTCCAGCGAGTCACCGTAAGTCACTGCTTTTAGGTAAAACTTTTTTCCCCTTTGCACTTCGAAAGATATTACTGAATCATCAAGCAGAGTAAATTTTTCACCTGCGGTGTGCTGATACTCTTTGGTGCCCTCTTGCCCTCTAATTAGGTTGCTAAGCTTATATTTATTTTTATCTATAAGTTCGGCACTCTGAAATTTTACTATCTCTTTTCCAACCAGTGCTAAATTGCTTACATTTATAGTACTAACATTAGTGCTTGTAAAACCCTCTTCTGTCATCCCAGTGCCCAGACACTGGGATCCAGGAGAAATATGGTCAAGCGCTGGAATGACACCATCACTTAAATAATGGTTATATGAAGAACTCAATACACCAAAACGTAACACTACTATAAGCCCCTCGTCGGTAGATTCCATTACATATCCGTAAGTAGACTGCTTGTTTGTGCTTGCGATAGGCTTATAATCCTTATCGTTGTACGAAATAAAGAGTGTTGCTCCTTTCCAATTCTTTTCCTCGCTAATTAAAGTAAAGCTTGTGGTATTATCTTTAACATGCGGTAAATCTATCATTTCTATGATGGTTTTGCTAACGTGAGAGGGAGGGTATTCCTTCAGCATAAGTGACCTTGTTGAAGGAAAAGAGAGCTTATATATAGAGCGATCATAACCAACGCCAATTACTTGAATGGACATGCTTTCAAATTTCGTTTTTATAATTCTCACCGTATGCTTTTTCTCACCGTCTAAAATCGTTATTACATCACTTGGCACAAGCCACGCATATTTTATCGACAGCTTGAAATTGTATATATTTCTCTCTTGCCACGAAGAATAAAGTAAAACCTCAGCTATATTTTGCGCCTCTCCCTCCTCCATAATGAGTGGTATTTCAACTGTTATAGCAGTGCCTTGCTTTGGCAACTCAGCATATTTAACATCAATTGGATAGCCAAAATTGCGGTTAAAGTAAACGATGTTAACTTTATTGTTTAAATCCAGTTGACTAATATTAACAAGTTGCATCGACTTTGAACTGTTATTGAAAACCATTTCACCAATTGGCATTACAGTTGTAACTCCCCTGCCCTTTTGGACAAATTTCAGTTTAGAGTCCTGTTCAACCACATCAAAAAAATAGCAACTTTGCAGCATTTTAATAATTGAACGTACCGATTGCTGGTCATTTATTACATATCCAGACAATAATCCTTTAACATCACTCGTATCGAACTGATCGCTTTTTAAACCTGCTTTTTGTAATAGATCCGATAAAACATCGGAAATATTAAGCTGTGAAAGCTTTCCCTGAATCCAATGTCCTGTCTGCCAATTATGGCAGTCAGTCCACATATCACACAAATTGGGGAAATAAGGAAATGGCCTTGCATCCCATGCCCAGAGAAACATTTTTTCTACCATTTCCGAGCTTTGCCACTTCTTTAGCGTTCCTTCAATTGCAATTTTTTGCGAAAGAAAGCTCACCTCTCCGTTTGAATATCGTGGATATTTGCTCTCTATGCTGCCTTTATCAACAAACACATTTGGCTCATTAGTGCAGCCGTTCATACTGGGAAATCCATACTCAGTAAACCATATTTTTTTCATTTTTGGTTGCCATTTCGTTTTACTACCACCTGGATTTATGTGAGTTTCACTCCACCATTTCTCTATATTTTTCCACGCATACCTGCTGTCGTTATACTTTACTTTTTCAGGTTCACTCTTTGAGTAATCATAGAAATAATCATACCCCACTCCACTGCTCCAACCACCCATTACATCTTCCGCGGAATAACCAAAAGGAGGCTCTGGACCATCAGTCAGTGGAAAATAAGCATCTATGCCAACAACGTCGATATACTCTGAAGACCACAGTTCATCCATATTATACCAACCATCATATGAATGGTATTCGCTCCAATCTGCAGCGTAGGTAACTGTTACTTCTTTTCCAAGATTAAGTTTTATCTGTTTTGCAAGTTTGACCAGCTCTATCACCACAGGATAATTACCTTGAGCATCTTTTACTCTGGTAAGCTGGACAAACTCAGACCCGATGATAAACCCTTCCACTTTAGTTTGTTTGGCAATGCTTGCATAATGCTCTATAAATTTGTTATATTGATTCTCAAAAAAATCACTTATATCCCCAGGGGTCCCGCTCAATTTTCCTCGCCACTCTTTGTTCTTTGTGTCAAGTAAGGGCATTGGATAGAGCATCACCTTGTAGCCTCTGCTGTGTAGCTCTTCTATATATCTTATCAACGCTGCATCACTAACTGTGCCACCATACCTTGGGTTTCCACTCGCATCTTTTGAAATTAGCTGAGCATTATCTCTGGTTACACCCCCTACTTGCCAATCATCAGGTAATATTGCGGAATCATCTTGAAATTCAACTGCAGGATATATTTTACAATCTTTAATGTTCAGATCATTCACAAACCAATTGACTACCACCGACACCAACTCAACATTTGGCAAATCTTCTTTTAATTGATCCAAAGAAAGCATTGCATCGCTCTTTTTAGTGTGGTTGTTGTGATTTACCCTTTGCGCCAGCCCATATGGGATATATTGGTTGCTGCTTATTTTCTCTTGCGCGATTTTCTTCTGTATTTTTGTATCATATACAAACTCACCTGAACCTGGTATGATATTGATATTCCGAATATTTTCCGCTATTGAAAACCCAACGGGCTTTAATGCAGTTCGCACTTCAAATGTAAATATCGGGACGCGATTGTTATAGTCTGCTAAAGGAAAATTCTTGATGACTATGTAAGATATTCCCCTATAAGCTGGCACATTCCCCTCTCCTTCAATTGATGACATAAATGGATCAGGATTTTGGTCTTCTCTGCCGCTGTAAAAAGTATAATCTATTTCATCAAAGCTAAGTGATGTTGTATCTGCCCAGATTCTGTTTAATTTTTCTACTTTCCCCTTGCAGATCGCAATTGCAAGCGTTGCGTAGTAATTATATGTAACGTTCATACCTCTTCCAATTTTGCTTTTGGTGGTTATCGCCTCTTCTTTTATTGGCTGTGACCAAATAATGTTCCCTGCAACACGAGCAGTGCCATAGATAATTGGAATCGTTCTGCCGTAGGTTGAGGTTTGAACTTGCAGATTTTTTAGTCTCGCACCATGCGTTACTTTTTGCTCGGCATCAAGGCCGAACATTGCCCCATCTAGCTGTGCACCAAGAAGAGCACCGAGTTCTGAGCCGATAATCCGGCCAATTGGACCAAAAATGCTGCCTGCTTGACCAAAAATTGATGATAAAATTATTGTAGACATGGTAATCCTCCTTTTGATAGATTTTTTTGAAATTGTTGAGAGAAGATCCAAGTGTCACGCTACTTGGATGACAAGAAAGTGGTACTGGGATGACAGATACTATGATAAGAAATTCAGCAGCTTACAATGGATAGTTGAAGTTTTTAATTAAGAAAAGCACACAAGTAAATCGTGTAGCTATAGTTATTGTAAGCAACAATGAAAAAGTGCGGAAGTGAAAAATTTATGTTGATTTTATATTAATTTTTAGTACAATTTAGCATTATAATCTGGGGGTACCAATGAAATTTGAAATGTCGGAAGAAAATAGTAAAAGAGTCTTGTCTGGTACAAAATGGATTACTAATGTTGGTCAAAACTATCTTACATCACTGAATAATAGCACTAAACCAACTAGTTCTGGAAAAAAATTAATCAATGCTTTTTTACTTGTTCCAATCATCGTGCCTACTGCTATAACAGCATTATCTCTTAGCTTAACTATGCTTTTTTTGAATGCTGTTAATGTTCAAAAAGATGATTCTAAATTATCTAAAGTAATAAAGTTTATAGTTAGCTCTCTAATCTATATAGCTGCTACCGTGGTTTTAATTCCGTGCATTGTATTAAATCTAATAATTTCACTGATACCTGGTCTTATTTTTTATTACATTAATAAAGACATGTTTAGTCAAAAAGACATAGAAAACAGTCAAGGTCAACCAGTAAATAAAGTTGAGATAAGTAATGATAAAGAATACAATGAGCGTGTTGAAAAAGAAGCTAGCATATTAGGAACTGACCAACATCAAAATAATGAAGAGCACGAGCAAAATGAACTAAGGAGTAATAGTCAAAGTAATTCAGAACAACACCATTCAGCATATAATCAAGCATTAGTAAGTAATGGTCAACTACATAATCAACCGACTGTAGAAGTAATATCTCGAGAAGTGGGTAATACGCGATTTGTAGACCAGACTGTTATAGCAAAGGATATAAATAATGATGGTATACGAGATGGTGGAATGATGATGCGAACAGTTGGAAATGATCGTAACTTCACTGCTTGTGGTGTTGTTACCGGAAATGCTACTAATAAACAAGAAGGTTTCGCTACTGCTATGGGGTTTTCATGTAACATTGTTGAAAATGGAATAGATTTCCAACTTGGCTGCAGTATGCGCACTGGAACTGACAAAAAGCAAGCAATTAAACATCTTAAGCAAAGTGAATCAGCGCGAACTTTGCTATCTGGTGATAGTGGAATATTGTCTATAGAGCAGTTTGGTAGCTCACAACGAAAGCAGTAATTATTTCACCAGCGGCAAAGTAATACCATGCTGATTCATATATTTTCCTTTCATATCATCATATGATTTCTCGCATTCACTTTCGCCGCTTAAAAATACGAATTGGCATGCGCCTTCATTAGCGTAAATTTTCGCAGGAAGTGGAGTGGTGTTTGAGAATTCGAGTGTGACATGACCTTCCCATCCAGGTTCTAAGGGAGTAACGTTTACTATAATTCCACATCTTGCGTAAGTTGATTTACCAACACAAATGACCAGTACATTCCTTGGTATACGAAAATATTCCACTGTACTTGCAAGCACAAAGCTATTTGGTGGAATTATACATACGTCTGTTTCCTTATCTATGAAACTATTCTCAGAAAAATTTTTAGGGTCCACGATAGCTGAATTAACATTAGTAAAAATTTTAAATTTATTATCCACTCTTGCATCGTAACCATAAGATGATAGTCCGAAAGATATAACACCTTTGCTGCTTTTGTGGTTCACAAAAGGTTCTATCATTCCAAAATTTTCAGCTTTTTCTCTTATCCATTTATCTGGCATAACTGCCATAATTGCCCCTTAAAGTTGTGTAATACTTACAATAATATAAAATAAAATTTAAATGTAAACTGTAGCTTTTGTCATGCAATTAAAGCTTTTCAGTTTGATTTTTTATTACAATAATTAGATTTATGTTCTTAACTAAAAATAATGCTTAGAAACTTTCTCCTGATTTTTGTATTCGTATTATTCACGCCGCTATCAAATGCTGATGCCAGGAAATACATCAGAATTGTTGGATCTTCAACTGTTTTTCCTTTTATCTCGTTTATAGCCGAAGAGTTCAACCGTGTATTCTCCTTTAAGACTCCAGTTGTGGAATCGATAGGAAGTGGATCAGGATTCAAAATGTTTTGCTCAGGAATAGGGGAAGACACGCCAGACATCACCACTTCATCTCGCCCTATGAAGGAAGTAGAAAGAGAACTATGTAAAAGGAATAAAATTAATGAAGTGATAGAAATCATCATTGGCTATGATGGAGTTGTCATTGCAAATTCAAATCAAAGCCATAGATTTGATTTCACAAAGAAGGACTTATTTGAAACTTTATCTGCATATTCTCAAGAAAATGATAAATTAGTAAAAAATAATAAGAAGTTTTGGTCTAATGTCAATCAAGCCTTACCAAAAACAGAAATTGAAATTTATGGTCCACATCAAAATACAGGTACATACGAAACTTTGGTTAATTCTATTATGCTTGATCAATATTCATGCATGAACTCGAGAATTTTCAAAGAGAATTATAAAGATCAGGAAGAAAGAAAGAAAGCATGTGGTAATATAAGGGATGACGGAAGGTATATAGAAGTTGGAATTAATGAAAATATAATAATACAAAAATTGAAAAGTAACAAGAACACCTTAGGGATATTTAGTTTCAGCTTTTTAATGAGGAATCAAGATAAAATACAAGGGAGCACAATTGCAGGAATTGAGCCAACTTACGAAAATATATCATCGGGAAAATATATATTAGCAAGACCTCTATACCTTTACATAAAGAGGGAACACTTGGATACTGTTGATGGATTAAGAGAATTCGTAAAAGAAATTATAGATTCAATCGGTATTGAAGGTGGGTACCTATCTAGGCTTGGTCTAATCCCACTTTCAAGTGAAGACATGAAAAAAGCTTCAGCAAAAGTTTATGATATAACGTGACGGTCTTTTATATTCTTTGTCCCAGCGCGGCGCGTTGGGATGACATTATTAACGTTGTACTTCTGTAAACGTTCTTTCTACACTTGGATCTTCTAAAACCTTAGCAATACCAACACCCATTAATACAACTGCTGCCAAAACTGTTAAAGCCAGTGCAACTACAGGATACGCTAGCACATAGGCTGCAACAGTACCAACTGCGCACAGTCCAACAACGCCCAGAGCAATTTTCCCTTTGTGTTCACTCCAGAAGGTTGTTTCGTTCTTTTCTGGGGTTTTGTTGTCTGCAGTTGGTGCAGAGTTTACGGTGTTTTGATCTAGATCAGTGTCATCTATAAAGTTAAGATCATCATTCTCAGACGGATCCTGATTGATTTCTTGTGAAAATCGAGTCGCATACTCTTTATCCCATGCTATCTGATCATTAATCTTGGCATTATCTAGTTCATTTTTACTAAGTTTTTCCTCAAATTCTTGAATCAAATCTTGAAAGCATTGCTCACCTACTCCAGGTATTTTAGCAAAACGTTTTTGTGCACATGTAAGTTTATCCATTACATAGTTATTTCCATTGGGCTCGAACCCAAGGAGCCCTGGAGAAGCAGCATCAAACATTAATTTAAAGCTTTCTTTTATCTTTTCCACATCTTCTTGGTTCAATTCTTCACTATATTCAACTTTCAGAGGATAAACTAAAAGGGCATCTACTCTTCCACTACTCCAATATACCTCTCGCTCTAAAACCCTTTCTACATCTTCACCACAATTCTCTAATGCTGCTTTAACTTGATCAATATCAAGGTTTTCTATTGCTTCTTGTAAGTTGGAATCAAGATCCTTTACCCTCTCGTGCTTTTCTATTTCTTGAATAACTCGTGCAAGAGCAAAATATTCTGTGCTATTACAGTCAATTTTTCCTTGAAAGCGTTTAAGATCATCTATTGTATCCGCAAAATATGGTTGACCTTCAAAAAATTCTATTACCTTGTAATCACACAAAAAATCATGAGTTTTTTGATCAGCTTTCTGCCAAATTAGTTCAATGATCTTTACTTGAGCTTTAATTGTAATGCTACAACACATAACAAAATCTAAAATGGTACCTTTGTCACTAGTCAAAGTCCCCTCGTGGCTCAAAACTGCTTGTATATCATTATGTTCATTATCGTCGAGTACGTTCTGGACTTCTTGAACACTGCCATTCCAGACTGCCTGTCTTAATGAACCTAGAATTTCTTCTTGTGCATCAGTTAATTCAACCATATCTTACCTCTAATAAAAATTTAATTATCACACATATTTACAAGTAAATCAAGTATATTGTTAATAACTGTTAATAAAGGCCAACAAAGTGCTTGACGTTAGAGTAGCTTTTATGGCTTTGTATAGCGAGGAAGTAACTCTATGAAAAATCATCAACGTTTACAAAATTTGCGTTCAATTGTATTTATTGTGGGAATATTCCTATTGCTGTTTAGCTTAGCAATGCTTATTCCTGCTATTACCAATAAGTATCTCAGCTACGAATGGAAAAATTTTCTCGCTGGATTCATAATTACCTGCACATCTGGCGCAATTTTTATTTTACTCGGTAAATTAAGTAGATTGCATGGAATGCCAGCAATTTTTGCGATTACTAGTTGCACCTGGATTGCCTTGTCTCTGTTTGCAGCTATTCCTTTCTATTTTGATAATCTGAGCTATGTTGATGCATTGTTTGAAACGATATCTGGCATCACAACCACAGGAGCAACTATATTTAATGATATTGAAAAGCAATCTCCGGGAATACTGCTGTGGAGAGCAATGCTACATGGCATGGGGGGTTTTGGTGTAATCACTTTAGGAATTGCAGTTTTTCCTATGTTTAAGGTTCTCAGCCTAAATAATTTACTTTATTCTGAATATTCAGATGCTACCAAAAGGAAGTTGCCGAACACGCGAAGCGTAGTAATTCATGTTACGGCAATATATTATGGCTTAATTTTGTTATGTATATTTTCCTATTATCTAGCTGGTATGCCACTATTTGATGCAATATGTCACGGAATGTCTGCTGTATCAACTGGTGGATTTGCTAACTATAATGATTCTATAGGGCACTATAATAATCCCATACTAGAAGCCATAACGATCGTTTTTATGATTTTGGGTTCTCTGCCTTTTCTTAGCTATTTAAAAATCATAAGACGGTTAGACATTTGCTATGATGAGCAGGTCTCTTACTTTTTTAAGATAGCTATTGTTTCATCTTTATTTGCTTGTTTTTGGTTGTATAAAAATGTTGATTTAGGAGTGTCATTATCATTTAGATGCAGCACATTACCATCACTTCCTTGATTACGTCAACTGGTTATGCAATCTGTAATCATATAGATTGGAGTTTCATTTCAGTCTTAGCTTTTTTTCTCACCTTTGTTGGTGGATGTAGTGGTTCTTCAAGTGGTGGTGTCAAAATCTTCCGCTTGATTGTTCTTTTAAGGTCTATAAGAAATTACTTTTACCTTTTATTAAACCCTGATGCAGACAATGGAGTAAAATTCAATGGAAAAACCCTGGAGAATGATGAAGTTCACTCTGTCTTTATATTTTTTGCAATTTTCATGTTAACGTTTACCATTTCATCAATAGTGATGTCTTACTTAAGCAATGCAGACTTTATAACTAGCATCAGTTCAGTCTCTGCAACGCTTACAAACTCTGGCCCGGGATTTAGTAATTTAATAGGTCCTTCGGGTAATTATTCCTCTTTCAGTAATGAAGTAAAATTATTTCTATCGTTTTTAATGCTGCTTGGCAGACTTGAAATATTGCCAATCTATTTTTGTATAGGCAATTTATTCTTATTTAATAGAAAGAAATAGTTGGTGAAGTTGTGAAATTTGATATTATAGCTAAACTGACTTACGACAATTTGAAAAACCGTCATTCCGCTACTCGTTAGCGGAATCTATACCGCGAATAAATCCACAGATGTACGAACATTGTGATTTGGGCACACCAGGAAGAATGTCATCCAAGTAGCCCCTTTCTCGTCATCCCGCTACTTGTTAGCGGGATCTATGCTAAGAGATACCGCGAATGAATCGCGGCATGACGGTTCGCGGCGGTATAGCTATAGATAGTATTAGCTATTTAATAAAAAGATCGTAGCTAAACCAAGAAATATAAAAGCTGAGAGAATATCAGTTGTTGCCGATGTTAGGATTGAAGAAGAAACGGCAGGGTCAGACTTTAAGCGATGAAGCATTATAGGAATGAAAGTTCCGATGAACGTTGCAATAATTGACATCATAATCATGGAGACCACAAAAATCATCTCCACTTTGAAGTTGTGAAACCTTATTGCTAACACTACTAATGAAATAGTAGATAAGATCACCCCGTTTATAAGACCTATTAAAAATTCTTTCATCAGTATTCTTTTTGCATTTTGCTCAGTTAGATATTTTGTTGCGATTGCCCGGATGGTTAGCGTTACTGTTTGGGATCCTGCATTTCCGCTCATTGATGCAATTATCGGCATGATTATTGGCAGCACTATAAAACTTTTTATTACATCATCGAAAAAGCCAACTACTATGGAACACATTGTTGCAGCTAAGAGGTTAAACAGTAACCAAGGTAGCCTTTTAATTATAGTTTTATGTATAGGGGCATTTATATCGGCTTTAGAAGATACACCGCTTATTTTGAGTACATCCTCTTCTGTTTCTTGTTGAACAACTTTTATCACATCTTCAATTAAGATCACACCAATAATTTTACCATTCTTATTTACTACCGGAGCCGATAATAGAGAGTAATCTTTAAATATTCTTGCTACTTCCTCTTGGTCTATTCCAGTTTTAATGATTTTTATGTCATGATCCATTATCTCTTTTATTATTGTGTCTCCTGAGTGAGATATTACCTTATTTAAATTAACACTGCCTATAGGCTCTAATTTTGAGTTGATAATGAATATCTGGTGAAATTTTTCTGGTATTTTTTTATAGTTGCACACAAATTCTGTCAGTTGATTTATTGTCCAATAATATGGAGCTATAACCATATCTTTATGTATTAACCTTCCTGCACTTTCTTCTGGATATGATAGCAACTCCTCTACCGATTTCTGAGTTTTGCTGGGCAAATAGTAAAGTATATTTTCTACAGACTTTCTATCTAAATCTTTCACTATGGTTACTATATCTTCTACATCAAGGAGCATTAGTAACTTTGCTGTATTTTCTATTCCCAATGTTTCTATGATCTCTATTTGTAAATCTGGCACTACATGCACTAGGGCATCACTTAACAAATGTTGATCGAGGATATTAACTAATTTCTCCCTGTGATCACTGATCGAAGTAGATAAAAAATAAGCTAACTGAACACTGTCTATCGTTTTTACAATATTACGAACATTCTCTAGCTCCTCGTTATCAAGTGACTCTATTAAGTCATCAATAGCCTTTTTGTCTAAACCATAATGGGAACTTATTTCAATATTCATTACTTTACCTTGTTTTTTAATAAATATACGCGCTTGATTTCCTTAAACATTAAAGTATAATGAAATTATTTAAATTAACTATCATATGGTTAAATTTCTATTTTGTTTACTGTTATTGTTATTGATAGTAAATATATTAAAATCTAAAGTATAATGAAAACTTATCCAGAAATTCTTGAACACTTTCAAAGCTTAAATAAAAGTATTTCTCTTATCAGGAGGTGTCTTTGACATAGAAAAATTAAAGTTGCGTCTTGAAGAGCTTGACTCCCAAGCGTCGAATGATGACCTATGGCAAGATAACCAAAAAGCACAAGAAGTTTTAAAAGAACGTTCTAAAATTAAAAATGACGTAGAGTCGTTTTTAAAGCTGGAAAGCGATTACAACGATGCCATCAGCTTAATGAAGTCTGCTATTGATGAAAATGATGAAGAATTTTTCTCTGAAGTTGAAAATGAATTAGCTAAGCTAGAGAAATTAATCAAGTATAAAGAAACAGAGTCCTTATTTACTGGTGAAGCAGATAATAATAACTGCTTTTTAGAAATCCACTCAGGAGCTGGTGGAACAGAGAGCAATGATTGGGCTGAAATGCTGATGCGCATGTATGTAAGGTGGGCAGAAATTTATCATAACTTTAAAGTTGAAGTTGTAGAAAAATTAGAAGGAGAGTCAGTTGGTATAAAGTCTGCAATGATAAAAATCGTTGGAGAAAAAGCTTATGGGTGGGCAAAAAGTGAAAGTGGAATTCACAGGCTGGTTAGAATATCGCCATTTGATGCAAATGGTAAACGTCATACCAGTTTTGCAAGTGTAGGAGTAACTCCAGTGATAGAAGATTCAATTGATATTGCTGTGGATGAAAAGGATCTAAAGATCGACACCTATCGTGCTTCCGGAGCAGGCGGTCAGCATGTGAACAAGACTGAAAGTGCGGTACGCATTACGCATATTCCAACTGGTGTTGTAGTTCAATGCCAAAATGGTCGTTCTCAACACAGAAATAAAGATGAGGCGTTAAAATTACTTAAAGGACGTTTATACCAAATTGAACTGGAAAAAAAAGAACAGAAAATGGCTGAAGAATATGGTAAAAAATGCGATATAGGCTGGGGCAATCAGATCAGATCGTACGTTATGCATCCATATCAAATGGTGAAGGATTTAAGAACCGGACATGAAGTGGGCAATATAAATTCTGTTTTTGATGGTAATATAGATTGTTTCATAGTTAGTGTGCTTACTAAGCAAAATTAGGTAGGGTTGACTTTCTTGCCATAATATATGATAATTAAAATATTGTTAAAGTAGGAGTAAAGTTATGGCGATTAAATATGATCAGTGGAAAATTGACCTTACCCAGAAAAAGTGGAGAGAAAGTTTGGAATGTTTTTCACAAAGAGAATGATGAATCAAAATGCTCAGGAATGCAATAGTTAATAGTGACGTTGTTTGTTATAAAAAATTTCTATGTATTCAAATATTGCAGTTCTAGTTTGTTGAGCAGAGTGTTGTGAAGTATCAATAAGTATTTCTCTTTTCAATGAGCTAAAGAAGCTTTCCACAACAGAATTGTCGTAACAACAACCTTTATGACTCATCTATGTTTTTTATGGATAAGAGATATTGATAACCTTGCGAAGTATATTGTGAACCTTGATCACTATGTAATAGTAGATTTTTGGCAGGTTTACGCTTGTTAACGGCCATTAATAAAGAGTCCATAACCAATTGTTTATTTATTGAACTGCTCATTGACCAGCCAACTACCATGCGTGAATATAGATCGATTATTGTTGCCAAATATAGCCATCCTTCTTTGGTTTTTATATAAGTAATCCCATACTTTATTTGGTTGATCGACAATAAAGTTTTGGTCTAATATATTGGGAGCTACAGCTCTATTATCTGTTTGTTGTTTTTTAATTTTAAACTTTCTTCTCAGTATAGCCCTGATGTCATTTTTCTGCATAATACTTTGCACCGTTTTCAAATTGCAACTTTTACCCAAAGCCTTCAATTCAGCATGAATTTTAGGAGCTCCATATCTACATTTAGAAACTTGATATATTTTTTGAATAGCTTCGAGTAGCTCTTTATTTGCTGATTCTCTACTGCTTATTTTTCTTGTGGTCCACTTATAGTAGCCACTAGCAGAAAATCCTACATAATTCCTGTACTTTATAGCAGTTACTATATAAAAAAATATTTTACTCTTTTTGACTGGCCAGGGCTTTTTTTTAAATGTCTCTTTCCCTTGTTACTCTTGCTTTGTAAATCAAACCTCTCTTTGTCGTAAGGAGCCATGTTACCTCTACCTGGAAATGCATTTGCCGCTGACTTTTTTTCGTTATATTTCTTCATCCATTTTCCTAATAAACCACCCTTTATTCCTAAATCTCTTGCTATTTTTGTAATTGTTTGACCTGCCTTTCTTTGTTCATTTGCCAGTTTAACAGCTTCCAATTTGAATTCTGCCGTATATTCTCTTACCATTTCTAATCCTCCAAAATTTTATTTTACCCGAAAAAACTCTTTTCTTTCTCTCCACTTTTTCTGGGTAAGGTCAGAAATTTAATGATCCAGGATATACTCCTTTGTTAAGGGAGATTGAGCATTTTCGAATATTTCTTGAGTGCTTCCAGACTCAACAATTCTGCCATTATGAAAGAAAATTACACTATCAGATAACTTTTTAGCTTGCTTCATTGAATGAGTCACCATAATTATAGTAAATCTTAATTTCAGCTCTTGTATAAGATTTTCGATTGCATTGGTTGCCATTGGATCAAGAGCAGAGCACGGTTCATCCATTAATAAAATAGTTGGCTTCACTGCAATTGCGCGAGCGATGCATAGCCTCTGTTGTTGGCCACCGGATAAATTGAGTGCGCTATCTTGCAATCTGTCCTTCAATTCTTCCCATAAACCAACCTTGGTTAAACTATTTTCCACCATCTCATTCAATTTTTGCTTATCCTTCGCCATACCATGCAATTTTGGCCCACAAGCAACATTATCATATATTGATTTTGGAAAAGGATTTGGCTTTTGAAATACCATACCAACTTTTGCTCTAAGTAGTACAACATCCATATCGCGTGAATATATATCACCCAGCCCATCGATATCTAATTCACCAACAGTTTTGCAACCTGGTACATAGTCATTCATACGATTAAAACAACGCAAAAATGTTGATTTACCGCACCCGGATGGTCCGATAAAAGTAGTAACTTTTCTTTTATAAATATTCAAATTTATATCGAATAAAACTTGCTTAGAGCCGTACCAGAGATTTAAATCTTTAACAGAGGCGCGTGTATTGCTCATATCACATCCTGCATTGAATAGAGCCCCGGAATTTCTCTTTTATTTTCGTATAGCCATACTGCTGCTTGAACAGCTCCTCTAGCAAATGTTGTGCGATCAATTGCTTTGTGGTTTAGTTCTATCCGTTCATCAGAATTAACAAACATCACGCTGTGATCTCCTATTACTCCACCTCCACGAGATACTGCAAAACCTATTCCCCCCTTTTTCCTTATGTTTGAACCACTATGTAAATATTGATTGGACTGAAAATCCACTTTTGAAGCGTTAGCAATTGTTTTGCCAAGTTCTATAGCTGTTCCAGATGGTGAATCCTTTTTTAAGTTATGATGCATTTCCCAAATCTCAACGTCATATTCATTACCTAAAAGCTCAGCAGCTTTTTTTACCAATTTCAGCAACACATTACCCCCAACACTCATATTTGCTGACCATAATATTGGAACTTCAGCAGCATATTCTTTCAAATCGACACCTTCTATTCCAGTTGTGCCACTAACCAGCGGTGTTTTAAATTTTACAGCTGCTTTAAGGCAGTCTAACATACATTCTTTAGTTGTAAAATCTATTACAACGTCAGATGACTCAAATATGCCACTAATAGAACTTGTAACTTTAATTCCTAGATTGGCTATAATTGGTCCAATATCTGAATCTATGTACTTACTACCTGAACGGGCAACAGCACCTGCTATTTCCACTTTGGTATTTGTAATTAATTCATTGAGTATTTTTTTGCCCATTCTGCCTAAGCAGCCTATTACTCCAACTCTGATTTTCATAAAGCTTTTTACGTTTATTAAGAATGTTAGGCCTTTTTTTAAGCTCTGTCACTTCTGATCTATATTCTATAGCTGTACGAACACTGCAATTTCAGATCCCAGTGCCTTGACCACAACTATTGCAATATGGTACATAGTGAACGATGTCATTCCAGTCTGGAATCTAGCCTTTCTGCAATCTCATCGAAAACGTTTTTCTATGCTAGTTTGCTTGCTTACAAGCAAACTTTTCTGGATCCCAGTGTCTGGGCACTGGGATGACAGGAGAAGGCACTGGGATGACACCCTGACAACCGTCATCCCGCTACTTGTTAGCGGGATCTATGCTAAGAGATACCGCGAATGAATCGCGGTATGACGTAGGACTACTGTCATTCCAGTGCTCCTTTTTTTGTCATCCCAGTGCGTGACACTGGGATCTAGCCTTTATTATTTGGTTGAAATTAAGTTTTCTGGATCCCAGTGTCAGCTACTTTCATGACATCATTATAAAGTAAAATGAGATCCCAGTGTCTGTACAACTAGTACAACATTGCATAATTTTATTATGCCCATTTTGATCGAAATTTGCAAGACTTTTTATGCGAAATACTATGTATAAGTGATTGTGGTTGATTTCAATTTGATGAATTAACATTCTAATAATATTTTGCTTAGTCTGCCAATCTACCAGATCAAGTTTTGATTCAATACTTGAGGAAAAGTTTTGCAAGCTATCTGTAACAAGGCTCAATTCTTGTTGTAACTTCTTTTGATCGAGTGTTCTTTCTTTTTCTTCTTCAATTTCTTTCAAATGCTGTTTCATTGTTGTAATTCTTGGCTCAAATTCTTCTTGGCTTATAAAACCTTTGGCATAGCTATCAATAAATTTTTTGATACTCAATCTTAACTTACTTTCCTGCTTTTCACGTGTTTGATTATGTAGAGGTTTTTTGTTCTCTGACAATCTACGTTGATATTCATTTGCAATCCTATCTGGCTCTTTTAATATACTCTTAACTTCTTCCCATATAACTGTATCGAGTACATCAGTACGTATTGATTTATTGTCACATACTCTGTTGCCATTAAACCTGGAGCCAGAACAACGGTAGTAAGAATAACGTTGATTTTTACTATATGCACCACAATAAGTATATTGGCAGCGCTGACATACTGTTAAACTCCGCAACAAAAACGTTTCTTTTCTTTCCCGTACTCTTGCTCTTTGTCTATTTTCAGTTAGCTGTACTTGCACTGAATCAAATAAATTATCACTGATTATTTTTGGCACTGAAACATAAATCCAGTTCTCTTTATCATTACTAAAATGACCATTTTTGAGTCTACCACAAGTTCCTTTTTTTGACTTTCTTACTTGTGGTTTCGAGCATGCCTTAGTTTTACCATAAGCTGCTCGTCCTATATAAGCAGGATTTTTTAACATTTTCCAGATAGTACTTCTTTTCCAACGTTCTTTTCCTGTTTGTGTTATTACCGGTATCTCGCTAAGTCTACGTATAACTTCATTGATGCTTACTCTTTCTTGGCCAATCCAATTAAATATTTTGCACACTACATCCGCTTCTTCTTGATTAATTTCAAACTGAGCACTTCCTTCACCTACATGTTTTGCTATGTAGCGATAACCATAAGGTGCATTACTCATTACGCTTATGCGACCAGTTTTAGCTGCATGAAGTTTTCCCCTGCGATTACGTTCCATAATTTTTGCACGCTCATACTCTGCTACTAATCCTTGAATTCCTAAAAACATATTAGATTCTGGGTTATCCTCAAATTTATGATTTAAGAAAATAACCTCTGATCCTGCTTTTCTAAACTCTTCGAGTAAGAGCGCTTGGTATGCAGATTTCCGTGATAGCCGATCAGGTGAATGAATGTATATCTTATCAATCTTACCTTCTGCTACTCTATCACGTAAACTCTCTAAGCCAGGACGTTCTAAATTTGATCCACTATAACCATTATCGACAAACTTATGCTCATCTAATAACTCATGTCCATCACTACTAATGCGACGCTCCAACTCTACAATCTGACTCTCTATTGTATTCTCCTGTGCCTGTTGTCTTGATGAAACTCTTGCATACAAGCTTACTGTTACCATTTTCTTCTACCTCCTTTATTTTATATTTCAATAATTGTTCATAAGCATTTGCCAAATATGTACTCGCCAATCTGTGAGGTTCATAACGGCAATAAATAGTTAAATCCCCTTTTTGCATGTTTTTCTTCCTGTGAATTTTTTTATAAGGTTAGGAGACTTCTATTAAACTAAACACCTTATTTAAGAAAGCTATCTAGTTCACACAAATTCTCCTTAATTCAATATACAAGATTTGAAAAAATTATGTCCAAAAAATCTTTGCTCGAATTGTCATATTATGTATAATATGGCTTATTTAATCTGTTATGAATATTCATCCAAGTTACAAATTTTGGGAGAGTGATTTAGAAGTTCCCGTTAATCTTTTACTAGATCGCTTTCAAGATTTAGAATTACGTAGACTATGGCTTGATTCTCTTTCTGGTAGACAATTGAGTATCATTTTTCAGCATTGCTTTAAAAATCATTTAAATGGACAACTTTTTCAAGACGGAGACTACGATGATAGATCCACTCAACAAAAACGTAAGATACTTGCCAGTTACTCTGACTCTCTTTTTAACTATTATCTCATTAGCTACTTTGATCGTACGAAACTTGAAGCTACAGTCAGTGAAGTAGCAAGATTTGCTCTGACTGAGAAGTTAATGAGATCGTATCTGATAAAAAATAATACTAAGAGGTTGTCCGGAAACAAGTAAAAGGCTATAATATCTGAAATTTTAGTACGGGGTAAAGATGAGAAAAAAGTATCCAACAGATCTAAGCGAAAGGGAATGGGCAAGAATAGAAAAACACTTCAGAGTATCATACAAGAAAGGAGGAAGGCCGCCAAAGTATAGCAAAAAAGAAATATTAGAAGCAATTTTCTATGTATTGCGTACAGGGTGTCAATGGCGGTATTTACCAAATGATTTTCCGCTATGGAAGACTGTGTATGAGCAGTTCAGGCAATGGAAGAAGCAGGGAATTTTTGAGAAAATGAATTATGAAATTACAAAATATAGTAGAAGAAAAATAGGAAGGAATGAGCAGCCGAGTGCCTGTATAGTAGATAGTCAATCTGTAAAGACTACAGAAAAGGGGGGATCAAAGGCTATGATGGAAGTAAAAAAGTAAAGGGTAGAAAAAGGCATATAATTACAGACACTCAGGGTTTTATACTAGGTTGTTACGTAGGCGCTGCTAACGAAAATGATAGAGATGGTATTAAAATAGCATTAAACAATATGAGAACAAAATATACTAAAGTTAAAAAAATGTGGGCTGACATGGGATACCAAGGAAGAAATTTAAAGAATCACATAAAGGAAGAATATGACATAGATATTGAAATTGTTAAAAGGCCTCCATGTAGATTTTGGGTGCACAAAGATACGCCACCTGAGCTACTACCAACAAGAGAACAAGGGTTTAAAGTACAGCCAAGAAGATGGGTTGTAGAAAGGACTTTTGCTTGGGTTAATAGGAATAGAAGGCTATCGAAGGAGTATGATTTACTCACAACATCCACTGAGAATTTCATATACCTAGCTATGAGTAGGGTTATGTTAAAGAGGGAATATGCTTGAATTTACTAGTTTCCGGACAACCTCTAATACCCTACACAGAGTATAATGTTTTAAAAATCAAAACCTGCACCATAAAATATTGAGATTTAGAATATTAACTTACAAAGTCTTTTCGGCAGTTTTAGTGAGGGTTTATTAGCAAGGATGTTGGAGGTTAGAAATGACTATATCTGAAGGTGTAATACAGGGTATAAGGCATAATGATAAGAACGCGATAGGGGGATGATTTTTTGGTCAAGATGGCTGTGCACCATCCAGCTAAGTTTGATAGCTTAGAAGTAACAAAATTTTTAGTAAATAATAAAGGTGTAAGTTTTAACGCTAAAACTAATGACGAAAACAAGCCTATTCATATTGCAGCTGATTTTTGAAATATCGATATTGTAAAATTTTCTCTTAATAAGGGAGTAGAAGTTGGTACAAAAGGTAAAAACAATTGGACTCCTTTGCATTATGCTACCAATAAAAGATATCTAGGAATTGTAAAGCTTCTAATGGAAAAGCAACAACAAGAATCATTTATTAATAATTCTAAAACTACAGATCAGTCTACTATGCTGCCAAGGAAGGACATTTACCATCTGTAGAATTTCTCATAGAAAAAGGAGCAAGAATTGATATTAAAAATTCCAATAATAGATCACCATTGGAACTTACAAATGATGGAGGACATGAAGAAGTTGAAAATTTACTAAGAACCTGTTTAAAATCTCCTCAATAGAATAGAAATGAAGGAAAGAACAACCATTTGTAAGCTAGTGTTGAGTTTCCGCTCGCAATTTTTCCACAAACGCCTACATTTTTCCAACCAAGCAAAAGATCGCTCAACAACCCATCTTTTTGGCAATACAACGAAAGAATGTAATTCACTCCGCTTTATTACCTCAACAGTTGCACCAATAGTAGCTTTTATTTGAGTTGCAAAATTTTCTCCTGTATAGCCAGCATCAACCAGTATATTTTCAACTTCAGAGAGGTTTTTTTCAGCCTTTCCCACCATTTCCACAGCACTGCTACGATCAGTTGCTTCTGCTGTTGTTATATGAATTGCGTGTGGCAAGCCTTGCGTATCAACTGCAATATGACGCTTTATGCCTGAAATCTTTTTACCTGCATCATAGCCCTTTTTTTCAGCAGTATCTGTGTTTTTAACGCTTTGGGCATCAATTATACAGAAACTGGTTTTCTCTTTCCGACCATTGCTGATACGAACCTCTCCAACTAATTTTTTTTAAGACTATTTCCAGCAAGCTTGGTTCTGCTCCATTCTTTTTATTCCACATTTGAAAATAGTAATACACGTTCTCCCACCTCGGAAAATCTTTTGGCAGCATTCTCCACTGGCAGGGGCTTTTTAGGACATATAGCACTGCACAAAATACATCATACAAATCAAGTTTCCTTGGTTTTGTTTTCTTTCTGCTACTCTCCAGTATTGGTCTAATTTTTTCAAATTGTTCTTGACTTATATCGCTTGGATAGCTTTTTTGCATAGATATACCTCTTTCTTAACTATGCTTATTTTACCTCATATTTTCGAGATCCTTAACAGGTTCTAAGAAATGAATTACTTCTTGATGCTGTCAAGAGAAAAGACCGCAGTGGAGTAGAAGCTCAACTTGATAAAGGGGCTAATGTTAATTATGTACGTCGAGAAGATGGCTGTGCACCATGCTGTCAATTATAACCATGAAAATCTTGAGTTTGTGAAGTTCTTAATAGGGAAAGAAAAGGTGAAATTATTTAGCACCAAAGATTAAAGAAGATATAGTAAATGGGAGGCAGCCAAGAAATTTGAAATTAGTTGATTTGAGAGAAATACCGATGCTGTGGAGTGAGCAATTAGAGAAGTTTTACGGCTTAGAATCTTAATTTACAAAAGCAATAGGCAATGGAAAAGACTATGTGCCAGAAAACCAATACTTTAAAACAAAGAATAAGAGGTAAACTAATGTTACAGGAACTGACACTTAATTATGTAATAAAAATAGTGATAATCTTAAACATATGTATGAAACGATTCCAGAACTCCCAAAGTTATTGCGTAAGAGCTAAATGTCCCTGACCGCTCTTCTCCCGCTGAATCATGTGTTGGGTCTGATAAAAGAAATTCTGTAGGTATCACAAAAGTCAATTCAATCAAACACAAAAGGCTATACCTATAAAAGAATAAGCATCAAGAGAGAAAAATAATTTCTTTAGAAGAATCTCTAAATTATTAAGTCAACACTTATCCCCCTACTATTTCTTCTCACCTTGAGAGTATGGTTTATACTTCAAAAAATCTTACTTTGAAGATACATCAATTTTTTTATCTCTCCAAGACCTTTCTTTTGTTTACTAATTTTAGTTGACTTCATTAACACACTACTATTTCTTTCGAAGCTCCCATCTTTTGCAGCTGGTCTAAACTATCGATTGGCTTCATAAGAGTAGATGGAACACCTGATTCTTTCACTACAAAATTTGATTGTTTAATAGTTTCAGCTGACTCTATAAGTATTCTACCGTTTCTTTCAAAACCTTTATCGTTAACAGCTTGTAGAACACTTTTTCCTCCTAAAAAGCAGCTTTTTCCTAGACTTGATTTATCTTTTAATTTGTCAAACTTCTCCTGGTTCTCTCCATCAAGCTTTACTTTTATTATATTACTATCACCAGGACACAGATGAATACTAATCTCTCCTACTTCAGTGGTAAAGGACATTTCAATGCTATCTCCTAAGACATCTGTATAATTTCTTTTTTTTCCTATGCTTTCAACTCTTATTATACTTTCCCCAATCTGTAAGATGCTACTTTCTATACTGAAATTTTCATTCACCTTACTATTCATAACCTTTGCAACTTCAACGATACTGTTTTGTGGCCACCTAAAAAGAACAAGATTATTATCTACTTCTACTTGCAGATCATCATCTTGAACTTGTTCATTCTTATTTATTAAACCTTCATATGCGATACTTTTCAGTTTGTCCTTAATTTTTTTACACTCTGTAAAAATAGGCTCATCATTTCCCCACATAACTTCATCTATCATATTATCATTATAAAAATCGGACTCTATTTTTGCACCTGATAACAGCAGCTTATTGACAATATTGAATAAAGGTTCTGAAGCCTCTTCCCACGGATCCATTGCCTCTTCCCCATTGTCTTTATATCGTGCTCTAGTAGTAGGCGTTATACGCATAACACTGCTAGCATTAGCAATGTCAATTATTTTTTTAAATATAAAATTCGACACAGTACATTCATAGTGATCACAGCGTAAATTTAGCTTTATTTTCCTTTTCAAATATTCATCTATTAAATGTTCCATCTTTTCTAGAGTAACCTTTGCAGAACTTTCGTATCTATTTTCATGAAACCCTTTCATTATACTTTCCATCTTGTCATGAAATTCATCAATCGAAACTTTTTCGCCCTCAGTTAATAGATTTGCTAAATTCATTAAAATTGAGTTTTCTGGAATAAAAGAACTTGTAACAGCAGTATTGTTGTCTTCAATAACGAACTTATTCCAGTCATCAACGGACTCACCCCAGTCATCAGTTTGTTCTTGACTTGACAACGATGGAATAGTTCCCGGAGTTTGCCAGCCAAAATGTTCTGTATGCTGTTTTTCAGTAGCTAACCCACAAAGTGGCTTAGTCTCTAAAATACGTTCTAATGCCATACTTATCCCTCCAAACTAAAATATATGGTATATTATATGCAATATACAACATTAAGTCAACAACCATGATCTTTTTACTATTCATATTTTTGTTAAGTTTTTATGGTGAGTAATACTAGTGTGTAGATAGGTCAAAAATTTCTTACAAATGCAAGTTTGAACCAATTTTACTATAGATTAATATAATTGAGAACTGCCACTTATATTCAATACCACTATTATAAGAATGTCATGAAAGATAGATTATGCTTTGTTGCTTAAAACCTGTTTAAAACATCCCCTACTAAAACACAAGCTATCTTATTCCCATAGTCGTTCTACCATGAATATTGTCAATCTCATCTTTAGACAATGAATCAAATTCAGTATCTGGAATAATTAGCTTTTTTGGCCTTTGAACTTCCAATCCATACTCTGTTTCTTGATCTTCTTATATGATGTTAAATACTCTGTAGCTTTATTAAGAGTAGATCTGGGAAAAATACTATCTAAAAAAGTAGTTGGAGTATCAGTACGACTATAGTAACCACTATCATTCTTCCGGTCTTTTATATTTTCTAAATTTCTTAATTCTTTTGTCATATTAGATAACTCTGAATATTTTTCGGACAATTGAGCTCTCAATACTTGAGTTATAGTATTTAGAGCTTTGTTTTTAACTTCTAACCCCTCTATCTCTCTTTTATTTTCCAAAGCTAATTTGAATTTTTCACTCTCTAAAGCATAAGGCTTTTATTCTGATTGATTACCTTATATGAAAGCGCAATTGCTACTGCAGAAAGTACAAATAAAGCAGTAGGTAACCTATACTTAAAGCTGCTACTGGAGCTAAATGGAGTATAAGGAGCTATAGCGAAGATTCCAGATGCAAGCATGTAACAGTAGCAAGAGTACCAGTAAAGAAAAAGGGGAGATTAGATTTGCTAAGTATATCTAACATCATTCCAAATAATTAACTTAAAAGGACTATATAAATTCTCAATACAACAAGCCTATACTCATAATCATAAAGTAAGGTATAGCTACCTTTGACGAAAAGAGCACTGTAAAAGCCGCTGAAGTTTGCACAGTAAACCTGCATGTTCAGCAGAATAAACAAACACATGCCAGTATTAGTAGAGAATTATTTATAAATCAACTAACTTTTTCAAAAAATATTTTAGTGAAGATACCATGCTAGTTAGTGTTATAGAGAATTGAATTATTTATTCCTTCAAAAAAGGTCGTATATTTGTGAGAACAAGCAGCATAAAAATAAGGTTGTGAAAATAAAAGCTTGAAATTATCTGCAACAAAGTTAGGCGAGTTAGTTCGTATGTAAATTTAGCGAAAGCGAGCAAATCTAGCTAGTTTTAGCGTATAGTGAAATTATTATAAAGAAAAGTTCGTATGGTACACATGGTAGACCAATCCATCCCAAAACAAACTCTTCTCACACTTACCTGTTTTGGGTTGCTAAACATGGTTATATTGCTTAAGATCTTAATAAAATATTAAGAAATTAATATTATTGAACTCGGAAATAATAGGAAAATTCATAACAGTTTTTATCCCCAATAGAATGAAATCCTTTTTATTGGTATCGTCCTTTTTGTGAAAAATATTCTTAACTTCTCTACCGCTTTTTCTGGCTAAGATTACTTCTTGATTTCTTTCTACTTCCTTTGCAGACATGTTCTTAGATTCAAGATTGCTTTTAATCCTGACCACATTAAAAATTACAGGACTAGGAGACTGAGTGAAAGTTTTAGTAATTTAAAATCAAAAAATGCTACCATCCGATCTTATGTAAAATAGTATTTTATATAAATTTATTAAATGTAATATATATATATTGATAAGTAAATTTCTAAGTATGTATAAAACCAATTTATTTATCAACATACACACTTACTATAATTTGTACACCTCTACACAGGTTGCGAATAGAAAATATTTTTTATTTCACAACACAACTTAAGATTCAATTTTTATAATCTTCTTGTTGAATTACAAGACGCCATCTTTCTGTAGATAAAATTTCACAACTTCAGAAATAAACAGATTAATATCTTTGTGACTCTTTCGGTTGACTACTTATTGTTACACTACTCAAATAATGATTAGGATTATCATCTGCTTTGCTATTATCCTCTGAAAGTTGGCTTTTCTGCCTAATTACAGCAGTCAAAAGATATTTTATTAATTGCTTCATAGAAAAGCTAAGCTCTGAGCTACGTTTTTGTTCTGCCCCCTTCACTTCTCGACTTGAACCTTTAAAAGGAATTGCTTTGGTTGCTTGTACTACCTCTTTCACATTTTTGCTATTTTGTAAGTTATCAAGGTATTCTCTAGCTGTTATGTTCACTTCTTTTTTATCTAAATAATCCAGAAATTTTTCGCTATTTAACTTCATATCAGCATTAATAAGCAATGGCACACTACCTTTTACATTAATTTTAGTCCCAAAGTCATATAATTGCACTCTGGATACTTCTTGACCATCAATTTTAATAAGACCAAGCTCTTTATCCTGTTCCGCAAGAAGTTCTCGTTCTGTTTTAATTTCTCTTGTTAGGGTTTGCTTATCTTCATCATCTAATAGACCATTAGCTTGATTAACATCAAAGTGTTCAATGAGAAAGCCTTTTTCTCCTATTTCATAGCTGGCAAACCCTATCCCTTTTTTCACAACTTGTATAAGCTGATCAACGCTTTTTAGTTCAGAAACAAATGCTGCATTGCTATCAAAATACGCGTAATTATCACTCATTCTGTAAATGGCTACAACATGATTACTTGTTACTAAGTGAAGAGCAAAATCACCATTAATTTTAGCTATATAATTTGATAAATCACTAAGCATTTTACAACTCCTACTATGAGTTAAGCTTGAAGGCAAAGTGCTTGTAACACAATCTGCCTGCTCTTCAAAATTACTAAGCAACTTACTAAAAGTAAAAGCCTCTTTTTCTTCCCTTTTCGATATCTGCTTACCTTGAGCTATACGCTCATAAATTTCAGTTGAAGTTTTTAGAGTATTCAAAAATGATTTTTCTTTGTGTAATGATAAAGCTTGAGATAAACTATGAGTAATTGCTACACATTTACCATTAACATTAACTCCTCGCTTTTCAAAAGAAGGCAAATAAAGGCCTTGTTTCACTAATTCAATAGATGCATTTGGAAAGCTGCTAGATACAAACTGCAAAAGCGCTGCTTGTTGCTCTTTATCAAAATGTAATGACTGTACATGAGATAATGTTAATTCTAATACCAATTCCCATTACACGGCAAACAGATGGACAAAGATGGAAGAAAAGCCATAATGAAGTAAGTAAAATAGTTGAGGTATAAATGGCATTAAGATCAAAATTATTGGATGAAAAAGTAGTAGAATCAGCAAAAGAAATGCTGAAGAAAGTAAGGAATAATGCATATGTTTCAAAAAAACTAAATGCTGTAATTGCAGCAAAAAAGTACAGTATAACGGCTGTAGCAAAAATATATTGCATTTCAAGAAGCGCACTAACTTCGTGGGTAAAACTCTTGAAATTTGGCAGAGAAGAAAAACTGTTTGCTCCTCCACAACGCCGTAGAAAAACTAAATTAAATCAGGTTCAACTACAGCAAATTGAAGAGTGGATAGAAGAAAATCCTAATATTACCATTAAAGAAATGAGAATAAGAATCCAGGAAAAGTTCAGATTAAATATCAGCAAATCTACAGTACACCGCTATATGCAAAAGATGAAATTCTCATATATTACACCAAGACCAGTTCATAATGGACAAGATAAAAGCAAACAAGAGGAATTCAAAAAAAAATCTCAATGGAGCTATTAGCAAGTATCCAGAAAAAGAGCTATTTTTCTTTGATGAATCACGGTTTGGCACACATTCAAAGGTTGGACATGGGTGGTTTAAAAAGGGGATTAGAACACAGGTTAAAACAAAATTAGGTAGGCAAAATTTCTATCTCTATAGTGCGGTTAATCCTAGAAATGGAGAGAGTTCTAGCTTATTTGCACCAAATGTCAACACTGATTGCATGAACATATTTCTTGAGCAGATGTCGCAATATCTAGAAACACGAGAGGCTTTTCTTGTTATGGATTGTGCTAGTTGGCATAGGTCAAAAAATTTAAAGGTACCTAAAAATATCGATATTATATACCTACCTCCGTACTCACCTGAGCTAAATCCTGTTGAGAGGCTTTGGTTATATATAAAACAGAACATTTTGCGCAATAAAATATACGATACAATTGCTCTGCTTGAGGGTGCTTTGTGCAAATTTATTACTTCTCTTGCCAGCTCCACAATTAAACAACTCTGCAATGTCTCCTATTTGACTGGCCAACAATGAGAGTTGGTATAAGTACTCTAATAGTAGTTCACGTATTCCATTTTGATTTTGAAGTCGTATAGTGCCTCTAATCAATGGATCATTGTCACGAGTTTGTCCAGCATTAGTACCAGTGTTTCGAAATTCTCTTGAGATTTCTCTTCTCAGATCTTGAAAGTACTGTTCATTTCTAAGATTGTTTTCATCAACTATATTATTCATGCCTGGAACATTTAATGTAAGAGAATTACGCATTTCATCTAACACACCTCTACCTTGGTTTCCAAGATTATTATTTCGTTGTAAAACTTCATTAATATCTCTAGCATTTTCTAATGCCCAGAAGCCGCAATTACATCCATCTCTTTGCTGTACTAACAAATTATCTTGCTGATCAGCAAGAATGTTATGGATATTATCATTATTAATACCACTACCTTCTAAAGCTAGTCTAACATCATTTGGAATACCGCCACCAGTTGAGTTAGCATAATAACAATAATAATTCTCATTTTGGTAAACAATAGTTAATGTAACCCAATGAACGTTACCTAAATTAACAATTGAAGTTAATATCCTTCTTTCACCATTTTCTCCACCACGAAGCCTTTGCAGATTTTCACGTACCCATTGATACTCTTGACGTACTACTTGCCCATCATCATCACGTCGCTCTGGCTCTGTTATCTGTGCTTGTGAAGTTATTGCAAACAATTGATCATTTTCAACATTAAAGCCATAGCTTCTTGCAGCATCAAATACATCACGGTGTTGAAGCCAATAATGATAATTAAGATTATCTGTTGCAAAATCTAATGTAAGTATATCATGTACATCTCCCAGCCGATTAAAAGCACCATTTGGATTATTTTGAATATACGCATTTATTAGTTGTAATACTTGTTCTTGATTACGAGCAGCTCTTCTTGGTTCATAATGACGATTAATTCTATGTATATAAAGATTTTCTGGAATAGTTATAAGATCTTCTGCTCTCTGTGCAGCTACATTAAGTACAACAGGACAGAAAACTATCTCATCTTCAAGAGTAATAGGTAAGTATCCTCTTTCTCTTTTCATAAGTTGCTCTATCTGACGTCTTATCTCGTTTAGTCTTTGTCCTACTTCTTCTGCATTATTAGCAAATCCTAATACATATACAATTGGGTGAGTATCTGAATCATCCTCTTTAGGTTGTCTTAATAACAGAAGATCTAATCTCTGTTCTGTAACTCTTGTATTCACTTGCTCCACTACTTCTCCTTCTATTACTGGACTATATGTTTGACCTACCTTGTACCTAGAAAGTACTTTATCAGGGTTGCTACAAATATAAAATACACCATGCAATATAGACCTAAACTTATCCTCGCTATCTACATTTATTATTGCATCACCATTCATATTTTCTGGCATTAATACTCCGGAAATAGCTGTAAATAGTTCTCCGTGCTGAGCACCATCTTGCCAGTTATCACTCATAACTTGATTTAAAGTGTTATGTATATTTTCAGCATTAAGCACTTTTATAAGATTACCATCATAAGAAGTATGTCTACTCCTACGTAGGTAACTATCAGGCGAATTAAATCTGTCTAATACAACACTCAGTCCATATTGATTATTAAGTATGAATGTAACTCTATTCACAGCACCATTATAACCTGGTGGTAGAGCGATGGCTTGTACTGACCGTATATTATGGGGATTTCTGATGTCAAGTATAACTATAGGAAAACCTTGAGCATGGAAGACCATAGTTAAAGCATCTCTTCTTAAATCCTCATTATCATATCTAAATATGTACTTTTTTAGACGTACTCGATCTCGTCCCTCTCCTAGCTTTAAATATTCTCTTGTAAAAGCACTATTACCAAAAGCAAAACCAGTTATATAATCAAGTATCCTGTCACGATTTTCTTCATTTATTGGTATTTCGGTAGGAATATATTGAAGTAAGAAATCTTTAATATTTTCCATAATTTCTTCATTTTCTACACACTCAAATAATCTTCGCACTAAAGGAAATCTATCCTGTTGAAGTTCTAATGTATCAACACTAAAAGGATCTAGATCTAAATTAAAATTTAATCCAACACAAACAGTATGTTCTGATGTGGTATGAATAGGTATAAATGAAGAAGTGAGTAACCTCCCAGCGTAGCCTATGGCAAGGTTTAGTGCAACATCTGATGGTGTGTCAAATATAGCAAGATTAATAATAATGGGAACATTGTCTCTTTCTGCTTGACGACGTACAAGAAAAGCAACATATGAATTTCCAGGAGACAAGTCAAGGTCAATATCTATTGTGTAGAGATGACTAAAATTTGCTAATAAACCTAAGAAAAATCCGTGACTCTCAAACTTTTGATTGCGATTTGCAATATTGCCTTCCACATCACCTATATATTTATAATAAGTGTCAGTTATATATGGCAAAATATCTTGCACGAGAGAATCTTCTACATACTCTAGTCTTTCGCTTGTTAACATTTCTGCGAAGTTATCTATTTCTTGTTGAACAGGTTCGACTTGTACAAAATTGATCAACCTATTAAGCTGTTCTCTCTGATTTCTTTCAAGTCGTCTTCTTTCTATTGACTTAATCGACAATCGGTGACCTATCCTTGGAAATTGCCTAAGAACCTGTTTAAAATCTCCTCAATAGAATAGAAATGAAGGAAAGAACAACCATTTGTAAGCTAGTGTTGAGTTTCCGCTCGCAATTTTTCCACAAACGCCTACATTTTTCCAACCAAGCAAAAGATCGCTCAACAACCCATCTTTTTGGCAATACAACGAAAGAATGTAATTCACTCCGCTTTATTACCTCAACAGTTGCACCAATAGTAGCTTTTATTTGAGTTGCAAAATTTTCTCCTGTATAGCCAGCATCAACCAGTATATTTTCAACTTCAGAGAGGTTTTTTTCAGCCTTTCCCACCATTTCCACAGCACTGCTACGATCAGTTGCTTCTGCTGTTGTTATATGAATTGCGTGTGGCAAGCCTTGCGTATCAACTGCAATATGACGCTTTATGCCTGAAATCTTTTTACCTGCATCATAGCCCTTTTTTTCAGCAGTATCTGTGTTTTTAACGCTTTGGGCATCAATTATACAGAAACTGGTTTTCTCTTTCCGACCATTGCTGATACGAACCTCTCCAACTAATTTTTTTTAAGACTATTTCCAGCAAGCTTGGTTCTGCTCCATTCTTTTTATTCCACATTTGAAAATAGTAATACACGTTCTCCCACCTCGGAAAATCTTTTGGCAGCATTCTCCACTGGCAGGGGCTTTTTAGGACATATAGCACTGCACAAAATACATCATACAAATCAAGTTTCCTTGGTTTTGTTTTCTTTCTGCTACTCTCCAGTATTGGTCTAATTTTTTCAAATTGTTCTTGACTTATATCGCTTGGATAGCTTTTTTGCATAGATATACCTCTTTCTTAACTATGCTTATTTTACCTCATATTTTCGAGATCCTTAACAGGTTCTAAGAAGATTAATCTCAGATGCTGAATACTTGGCAAATTTATCTCTACCTCCAAAATCCTTTTCACGAATTATTTCGAACGCTGTTGCAATTGTTTCTCCCTGACTCCTGCCCTTTCCATGCATGCATACTTTGTATTGCTCAAAACTTGGGTCACCTGCCCTTAAACTTCGATTTTGCTGTCTAATTTCTCGTACTAGAGAACCTCTTTCTCTTTCACTAAACCTTGCACCTGGACTATTATAGGTATCACAAACACTGTAACACCTGACGACTTGCTTTCCATCATGATTACGAGTTAGAACGGCAACTTTTAGGTTTCCTGTATCTCTATTATTACCACTTGTATCAATACCATGATTATCAAAACGAAAGTAGACTTTTTCACGTTCATCTAGAATTCCAGCATCACGTGCAGTAGCAAACATACTAAAAAAGAATATAGGAAGAAAACGACCTGTACCCACATGATACAAGAAAGATGGACACCGATCTAAAAAAGATTCAAATTCTCGTCTAAAACCCTCGAGATCTCCATCTACTAAACTTCTCACTAAAGACACAAAATACCTCTCTATTTACTAAGACCAGAAAAACCACTTAAATTGCTGAGTGGACTACTCATTACCACTCAGCGTAAAGATGCTTCTTTTCTTATGAGAACCAGAAACACCACTCACACTAGGAGCTTCAAACTCGGACTTCGGGCCATCACCAGAACCATCAAGCGGCAAAGATACCTTAGATTGAGACCGCAAATTATTCCAAGGACCATCACCTACAGAAGGTAAGGTTGCTTTCTCTAACTGAAGAAATAACTCTTCTGCAAACTTGCCGTAATCTACACCTTTCCTCTTTCCCTCTCTACCAACTTGCCTAAGATGCTTTATTACCATTTCTCTAAAAAATTCAAACTTTTTAGGAAAGGAATCTCCAGCAAATGACATCATACCAGATATTTCTTCTTTCTCTATTTCTTTTTCCCTATCGGACTTACAAATATCTTCTCGTTTCCAATTAACTATTAACGATCCAAGTAGAACCTTTATAGGCACTCTATTTGTCGAGGTATCAATAATAGCAGCCTTTCTGTATTCACCCAGCCTATCACACTCCCAAATCTTCATAATAAGAGATCTTGCTTGAAAGCTTGACTCAGGATTTTTCAACATCGCCTTTGCAAGTGAGGATAAAAAGATCTCATATTCTCGCTGGGAGAGTATTTTCTCTGAATGATCTCCTCGTTCTGAACCCCAGTTATAAAACCAGCACTGTACTAAATCATGCACTGTATCAAAAAAACATGAATCTATTAACGCAACAAAAAGGAAATATATCCCTTTACCCTTCTGTAGCAATTCCTTTAACAAATTATCTTTATTAGGTATGTTATTTACACAGAAGTCTAAAATAGAAGCTTCTTTCTTGATACATTGAACGCAAGACAGAGCAATAATAGCTTCTGTAAGCTTCTTCACCTTATCTTTTTCCTCTAACTGATTGTAAAAATACTCTACTCCTTCACTCCACTTAAGTTTTACAGCACTGTCAAAACCCTCTACTGCATTACTAGGTTGCTTTAATTCTCCAGATTCTTTATCGATCCAGAAACTAAATACAGGACCTTCCTCTTCAATGCCACCCAAAAGTGAATTTCTTATGTATTTGTCAGTTATAGGATTGCCACTACCATCAAGTTCATCAGAAGAAAAATGACTTTTGTAAGATTCAAATGCTTTCTGAAAGAACGGATGAATTTTACCCACCACACAGTAACTACAAGCCATCTCGTATCTGCGGAGTGGATTATCTATTCCACCTATTTTTTCTTCAGTAAACCTTTGACCTAAAACAGTATTATTTAACCTTGTACCTAACCAACAACCTTCATCTCGAAAAACATTATATAAGAATTCGAGCTTATCATCCTTAAAGGATTTAATATGCTCTATATAGGTTTCTGCCCACCTTTTAATAGCTAACTTTCTTCCAGCCGCAATGTCACGATCTGTATGTTTTATCACATCTTGTAGCTTTTTAAGCACTTCAGCTTGACGTTTTGTTTCTATTGGCATTTAAACCTCCCTATATCATAAAAACAACGCTATGGTACTAAATTTGTAGCTAAGTCACAATACCTAATTACTCCAGAAAGACCTATTTAATACACAAACGTTCTGGTCAGAATTAGAGAAATCTGTCTAGAATCATTAGACTTCTTTCAAAATTCATGTAGGGAGCTCAAAATTGTGAAATGCAGCAATCAAATTAAACCTTAAACCAAAACGTTTTCGTCGGTTTCTATACCTGTCCGAGATGATTTTAAACCTTTTCAATAAGCCAATAGACTTCTTTCAAAATTAGAAGAAGGAGTGTAAGATCAAGTATTTGAAAGCATGAAATATAAGGAAATAGAAAAGTTAGAAGGAGAAAAGTTTCGACGTTTAACAGGGTAAAAAAAGCAACATTTGAGCGAATGGTAGAAATTATGGATGAGGAAGATAAAAGAAAAAAAGCTAGAAGTGGAAGAAAAAGCAAACTTTGCATAGAAGACAGGCTACTGATGGCACTAGAATATATAAGAGAATACCGCACATATTTCCATATTGGACAAAGTTACGGCATGAGTGAAAGTAATTGTTTTAAAATAATAAGATGGGTAGAAGACACATTAATAAAATATCCAGATTTTGCATTACCAGGAAAAAAAGAACTATTAAAGAGTGATGTAGAATATGAAGTTTTAGTAATAGACGGAACTGAGACGCCAGTAGAGAGGCCAAAAAAAAGCAAAAGCCCTTCTACTCTGGAAAGAAAAAAAGACATACTATAAAAACACAAATAGTAACAGAGAAGAAAAGTAAAAAAGTCATATGCACATCTTTCTCAAATGGCAGAAAACATGATTTTCGGATCTTTAGAGAATCAAAAGTAGCAGTATTGCCGCAAACTAAAATCTTAGCTGATGCCGGCTACAGGGGAATGCAGAAGATACACAAAAATGTTGTATTACCGCACAGGAAAACGAAAAAGAATCCGTTAAGCAAAGAACAAAAAAAAGAGAACAGGACACTTATGAGCCACAGGGCAATAGTTGAAAACGTAATTGGCTTATTGAAAAGGTTTAAAATCATTTCCGATAGATATAGAAATCGACGAAAGCGTTTTGGTTTAAGATTTAATTTGATTGCTGCTATCCACAATTTTGAGCTCCTTACATGAATTTTGAAAGAAGTCTATTGAGTATTTTCTAGAAATTTTGATTTGACAGCTAACATAAGGTTTCTGGAGACTATAGGTGATGCAATTTTAACACTACCCTATTTATATTCCCAAGAATAAGGTCAGTAGATATGTTGTTTTCCAGAAGAATATTAGTAAGATTAATTGGAGAAGTGCTGATGGCTTTAACTAAGTGGGTTTTAACTTCGCCCTTAAGTTCTGTTCAGCAGTGTCTGCTCTGTTCCATTTGTGTTAGGTAAGGGTATGGTTGTAAATACAAAATTCGATCAGCAGAGGGCTGAAGATGATCTATATACTGTTTTGAGATTCAAAGGAAAAGGAGATTTTGAAAGACGGATAAGAGAACTGCTTGTTAACAATTATAAGAAACTTAAAAAACCACTGAGCAAACTCCTTGGTAAGTTAGAAAGTAAAATAAGGACTGATAAAGAGAACAACCAAGCAGCCAGAAACGTTTATGATCAAATCAAAAAATCTAGAACTAATGAAGATAAATTAAGTAATTTATTGGAATTTAAAAAACAGCTAAAAGCTTTCTTAAAAAATCAAGATGATTGTAGTATTGTGTTAAATGCAATTGACTCTGCAAGTGTTATCCCTGTTATTGAAGTTAATGGTGTGCATCCAAAAGATAGTGAGATCAAAAAGTTAAAAAAAGCTCAACCTCTCACCTCTAACAGACAAGACTTTGAAGAAGCTCTAGAATACATAGAATCACAAGAAGAAGTTATGGGGATTACATTAGAGGAACTTATGGAATACAAGCAACACTCTGTTAAGATTTTTCTACTGAACCGTGTTAATTCATGCAGAAATGGGTATTCTCAATTACATCCTGATGTAAGAGAAGCTATAGCAATATTATCAAATGATAAGCTGAGAGCTTTCTACGATGAAGAAGTAAAGAAGAAGACGCTGCAACCAATATTATCCTACAAAGAATGTGAACGATTATATGACAAAATTAACTACGAAAAAAATGAATCTCATACTATAATTGAAAGAGAAGAACTTGGAGAGAATGTTAGGACGGTAATGGGAGTGAAGCGCTTTATGAGTGAAAGCAGTGAAGAAGATCAGAAAGATTGTGCTAGTCTAACAGACATTGTTGTTGATCAGAGACAAGATCAGAAAGCTTCCGATAATAGTGAATTAATTGAAAATAGTGGCATATCTTCTCTGGGCAACTCAATTAATGTTTTAAGTGATATGAGCGTACCTTCTGGCTTTGATATAAATTTGATTAATTCGAGTACTCCGATTAAACAGATCGGTCAATCTAACCACACTTCTACGAGTGAAGATCCGTTTAATGAAGCAGATCTTAGTGGCAAGATGAATTTAAGTGGTGCAAGTAGAATGGTTGAACCTATGAAACTAATTGTAGATAGGTTGAACAAAGTGGAGGAAATACTAGAACAACAAAATTTTACGTCATTAAGTAGAGAGTTAACAGAGCTGAAGATGTTCTTGCAAGGGTTTTTCAATGTTGTAGAAGAACTTATCAGTGAAAGTGGCAAAAAATGTCTACAGAATGAGTCCGGAGGCAATTTCGAAAATTCATCTGGGGATTTTTTACAACAAATTTACAGACTTAAATTAAAATTGGAAATACAAGGAAAAATGAATTGTTCTCTAGATCAAAGAAATGAATTATTGATCGAAGAAAACCTTAAACTTGTAGAAAAGAACAAAGTTCTTCTCAATAGAAACAATTTGATTGAGAATCAACTACGTGGCGTACTCGAGGAAAGAGATAGGCTGTATGCTTCGATAGAAGAAAGAGAGAAAGATAAAAATAAGTTGATTGCAGAAAACGAGCAATTAAAATGGGAAAATGATGAGTTAAACAAGCGTGACGACTACATTTTAATAGCAAGCGAAACAAAAAGTATTGCTATACAAACAGAGAACATAAGCAAATCCGGAGAAATTACCCAATCAGATGTTAAGTGTCATGGACAGATAGAACAGGAGAAGTTGATAGAAGAGATAGATATAATGAAAGAACAAATTGAGGAACTCTTATCAGAAAGGATTATATTATTGAGCAGCGTAGAACTATTAAAGGCAGAGAATAAACGATTAGAAAACGTTGAAAAAAGCTTGAGTGCCGGGATCTCACATTTGTGCTCTGTAGAAAATTTGTATAATGAGCTTGCAGCTATTGAAAAGAGGGGGAAGCTCGATAATTCAACCCAAAATGAAATGGAGGCGGAAGTTGGCACTGAGGCGATGGTACCTACAAAGAACGTGGATCTAGTTAATGTAAAACAAGGTTATAGTAAAAGGGCTAGTAACCTATCTCAAGTTCCTGAAAAAAGTTCAGCAGTAAGATCTCAATTCTCAGCAGCAAGCACTCATGGTAGAAAGCAAATAATTTATGCCTCTGCTTCTCTTATATTATCTGGAGTATTTGCTGTTGGCACAAGTTTAACAATGTCTCATTTAGGAATATCTATTTCACTTGCTTTGACTGCATTAACTTTCCTTACATTGGGATGTTATTGTTCATATAAGGCAAGTACAACGCTTAGGAATATTGAACTTGATCAAACTTTTAAAATCGCTAATCATGAAGATGTTTTTATGGTTCCTAGTTTATAACTGTTTGGAAAAATATATTGTTTTACTCCCCAAAAGATTTAGTGAAAAAGAGGTAGAGAGAAAGATGAAAGGGTCTATCAGCTCTCGGTGCGGCAAATTAGCTGCTGACAGTGATATAGAACATTACTTGGCGCTCTAGACAATTGGCGAATAAAATTCTAGGCGTAGAAGGAGATATAGATGAAGAAAAGACCAAATTTAGTGGAAAAATTAGCAGGATTTTTTTGGGCTCTGTGCATGATGGCGAGGGAACAGCAAAGTGGTTGTATTAAGGGATTAGTTTTATGTCCTTAGCTCAACTTTTGAAATCCTAGATGATCAAAATGCTCTGCTCTCCTAAGATTAGTGATGTTAGGATACCTCTTGGTCACAGTACTAATAACCAGAATTATGGATCAAGATAAAAAAATAGTAAATAATTTGAGCATTTACAACAGGAAATTAGCATGTATAGCTCTTTTCATAGAAGTCCGGATGTGATAAGATAAGGATAGACGATGATAAGGAGGTTGAGTGCCAGCAGCATATAGTTATGACTTAAGGAAAAAAGCAATGGAAGCGCTAGACGAAGGAGAAAGCAGAGAAACAGTGGCAGCAAGATTTAAAATTGGACGAACTACTTTATGGGAGTGGCAGCAAAGAAGAAAAGAAACAGGAGACTTTCAATCAAAAAAACTTGGAAATGGAGGTTACAATCACAAAATTACCGACTGGGATGCCTTTGCTAAATTTGCCAGAGAAAACGGAGGAAAGACTCTGTCGGAAATGGCTAAACTTTGGGGCAACGTTAGTATCCAAACGATCCACCGAGCTCTCAGAAAAATTGGATTTACGCGCAAAAGAAGACATATGGATACAAGGAAAGAAACGAAGAAAAACGTGCTGAATTCTTAAAAATTATAGCAACAAAAGAACCAGAAAACTTAGTTTATATAGATGAGTCTGGCATTGATAACACAGAGGACTATCCATATGGGTATTGCCAGAAAGGACAGCGGTTTTATGGCCTAAAATCTGGAAAGAAAACTCAACGAATCAGTATGGTTCAGCCTTAAGTAGAAGAAAGATAGTTGCTCCATTAACCTTTGAAGGCCACTGTAATATGGATGTTTTTAATGGATGGTTTGAGCAATTTTTGACACCGATCTTGGAACCTGGACAGACTGTCATTCTTGACAATGCTACTTTTCATAAGTCTGGTAAGATTATCGAGCTTGCTAGAGGAGTTGGTGCAGAAATTTTGTATCTGCCGCCGTATTCTCCAGATTTCAACAAAATTGAGCATCACTGGTTTGCTATAAAAAACAGAGCTAGGAAAAACATTCCTCTATTCGAATCCTTTCGTCGTGCTGTTGATTCTGCCTTCCTATGACCTGTTCGGACTATTATGAGAAATGCTATGGTGTGATAATACTAAGGATTTGCTAATTTTTCAATTAGCTGATATACAAGCTTTTACACAAGCATTACCTGATCAGTATAAATGTAGTAATCCAATAGAATACTGTAGAGAATATTACCTAAAAGAAAAGATGGAGTTTGCTAAGTGGGAAAAAAGGTAGAGAAACACCAGATTGGTTGCTAGACAAAATACTATAGGTTATAAAATAGAGAAGCTATCCAAAACGGCAAGAAAAAAGGTAAAATGAAAGCTAAAATAGCCATAGCTAAGTCTACTTAAGACCAGTGTCTCTAACACAAATTCTGGATTATATTTTAGGTAAATTATCAAAAATCTCCACTCTTTCAACTAAGTCTGATCAAATTTAAAATGGCAGTTTTTTGCATACCTTAACATGGTCAAGCCATTGAAAATCTTGAATTCTACTGAATTGATGATAATTTGAAGATGTCTGCTGCTTAAATTTAGGTACATGCTAATTTCCTGTTGTAAATGCTCAAATTATTTACTATTTTTTTATCTTGATCCATAATTCTGGTTATTAGTACTGTGACCAAGAGGTATCCTAACATCACTAATCTTAGGAGAGCAGAGCATTTTGATCATCTAGGATTTCAAAAGTTGAGCTAAGGACATAAAACTAATCCCTTAATACAACCACTTTGCTGTTCCCTCGCCATCATGCACAGAGCCCAAAAAAATCCTGCTAATTTTTCCACTAAATTTGGTCTTTTCTTCATCTATATCTCCTTCTACGCCTAGAATTTTATTCGCCAATTGTCTAGAGCGCCAAGTAATGTTCTATATCACTGTCAGCAGCTAATTTGCCGCACCGAGAGCTGATAGACCCTTTCATCTTTCTCTCTACCTCTTTTTCACTAAATCTTTTGGGGAGTAAAACAATATATTTTTCCAAACAGTTATAAACTAGGAACCATAAAAACATCTTCATGATTAGCGATTTTAAAAGTTTGATCAAGTTCAATATTCCTAAGCGTTGTACTTGCCTTATATGAACAATAACATCCCAATGTAAGGAAAGTTAATGCAGTCAAAGCAAGTGAAATAGATATTCCTAAATGAGACATTGTTAAACTTGTGCCAACAGCAAATACTCCAGATAATATAAGAGAAGCAGAGGCATAAATTATTTGCTTTCTACCATGAGTGCTTGCTGCTGAGAATTGAGATCTTACTGCTGAACTTTTTTCAGGAACTTGAGATAGGTTACTAGCCCTTTTACTATAACCTTGTTTTACATTAACTAGATCCACGTTCTTTGTAGGTACCATCGCCTCAGTGCCAACTTCCGCCTCCATTTCATTTTGGGTTGAATTATCGAGCTTCCCCCTCTTTTCAATAGCTGCAAGCTCATTATACAAATTTTCTACAGAGCACAAATGTGAGATCCCGGCACTCAAGCTTTTTTCAACGTTTTCTAATCGTTTATTCTCTGCCTTTAATAGTTCTACGCTGCTCAATAATATAATCCTTTCTGATAAGAGTTCCTCAATTTGTTCTTTCATTATATCTATCTCTTCTATCAACTTCTCCTGTTCTATCTGTCCATGACACTTAACATCTGATTGGGTAATTTCTCCGGATTTGCTTATGTTCTCTGTTTGTATAGCAATACTTTTTGTTTCGCTTGCTATTAAAATGTAGTCGTCACGCTTGTTTAACTCATCATTTTCCCATTTTAATTGCTCGTTTTCTGCAATCAACTTATTTTTATCTTTCTCTCTTTCTTCTATCGAAGCATACAGCCTATCTCTTTCCTCGAGTACGCCACGTAGTTGATTCTCAATCAAATTGTTTCTATTGAGAAGAACTTTGTTCTTTTCTACAAGTTTAAGGTTTTCTTCGATCAATAATTCATTTCTTTGATCTAGAGAACAATTCATTTTTCCTTGTATTTCCAATTTTAATTTAAGTCTGTAAATTTGTTGTAAAAAATCCCCAGATGAATTTTCGAAATTGCCTCCGGACTCATTCTGTAGACATTTTTTGCCACTTTCACTGATAAGTTCTTCTACAACATTGAAAAACCCTTGCAAGAACATCTTCAGCTCTGTTAACTCTCTACTTAATGACGTAAAATTTTGTTGTTCTAGTATTTCCTCCACTTTGTTCAACCTATCTACAATTAGTTTCATAGGTTCAACCATTCTACTTGCACCACTTAAATTCATCTTGCCACTAAGATCTGCTTCATTAAACGGATCTTCACTCGTAGAAGTGTGGTTAGATTGACCGATCTGTTTAATCGGAGTACTCGAATTAATCAAATTTATATCAAAGCCAGAAGGTACGCTCATATCACTTAAAACATTAATTGAGTTGCCCAGAGAAGATATGCCACTATTTTCAATTAATTCACTATTATCGGAAGCTTTCTGATCTTGTCTCTGATCAACAACAATGTCTGTTAGACTAGCACAATCTTTCTGATCTTCTTCACTGCTTTCACTCATAAAGCGCTTCACTCCCATTACCGTCCTAACATTCTCTCCAAGTTCTTCTCTTTCAATTATAGTATGAGATTCATTTTTTTCGTAGTTAATTTTGTCATATAATCGTTCACATTCTTTGTAGGATAATATTGGTTGCAGCGTCTTCTTCTTTACTTCTTCATCGTAGAAAGCTCTCAGCTTATCATTTGATAATATTGCTATAGCTTCTCTTACATCAGGATGTAATTGAGAATACCCATTTCTGCATGAATTAACACGGTTCAGTAGAAAAATCTTAACAGAGTGTTGCTTGTATTCCATAAGTTCCTCTAATGTAATCCCCATAACTTCTTCTTGTGATTCTATGTATTCTAGAGCTTCTTCAAAGTCTTGTCTGTTAGAGGTGAGAGGTTGAGCTTTTTTTAACTTTTTGATCTCACTATCTTTTGGATGCACACCATTAACTTCAATAACAGGGATAACACTTGCAGAGTCAATTGCATTTAACACAATACTACAATCATCTTGATTTTTTAAGAAAGCTTTTAGCTGTTTTTTAAATTCCAATAAATTACTTAATTTATCTTCATTAGTTCTAGATTTTTTGATTTGATCATAAACGTTTCTGGCTGCTTGGTTGTTCTCTTTATCAGTCCTTATTTTACTTTCTAACTTACCAAGGAGTTTGCTCAGTGGTTTTTTAAGTTTCTTATAATTGTTAACAAGCAGTTCTCTTATCCGTCTTTCAAAATCTCCTTTTCCTTTGAATCTCAAAACAGTATATAGATCATCTTCAGCCCTCTGCTGATCGAATTTTGTATTTACAACCATACCCTTACCTAACACAAATGGAACAGAGCAGACACTGCTGAACAGAACTTAAGGGCGAAGTTAAAACCCACTTAGAGCTTGTCCGCAAACCATAAAATTCAAGCATATTCCCTCTTTAACATCAATCTATTCATAGCCAGATATATAAAATTTTCAGTAGATGTTGTCAGCAAATCATATTCTTTCGATAGTCTCCTATTCCTATTTATCCAGGCAAAAGTTCTTTCTACAACCCACCTTCTCGGCTGCACTTTAAATCCTTGCTCTCTCGCTGGCAACAATTCTGATGGTGTGTCTCGGTGTACCCAAAATCTGCATGGAGGCCTTTTAACAATCTCAATTTCTATGTTATATTCTCTCTTTATATGATCTTTTAAATCTTTTCCTTGATATCCCATATCAGCCCACATTTTCCTAACATTGGTATATTTTTTCCTCATATTATCTAATGCTATCTTAACTCCATCTCTGTCATTTTCATTTCCAGATCCCACATAACATCCCAATATAAAACCCTGAGTATCCGTGATTATATGCCTCTTTCTACCTTTAACTTTTTTTGCTCCATCGTAGCCTTTTGTCCCCCTTTTTCTGTCGTTTTTACAGATTGGCTATCTACTATACACGCACTTGGCTCCTCATTCCTTCCCATTTTTGACCTACTGTATTTACTAATATCATAGTTCATTTTCTCGAAAACTCCTTGCTTTTTCCATCTTCTAAATTGCTCATATACTGTCTTCCACGGTGGAAAATCATTTGGTAAATAGCGCCATTGGCATCCTGTACGTAGCACATAAAAAATTGCAGATAATACCTCCCTTTTGCTATGTTTCAGAGGCATTCCTCCTTTCTTGTATGATACTCTAAAGTGTTTCTCTATTAGCAACCACTCTCTTTCACTTAGATCTGTTGGATACTTCTTTCTCATTTCTAATCCCTTTTTTAAAACTCATATACTATCCCTTTTTTTGTTTGCGGACAAGCTCTGAGAAGCATTGTTAGTCATAGAAAAATATCTTGCTTTAATAAACTTTTCAACTATTATATTAGAAGTTTAATACGATTAGGGTGGTATAATGTTTCAAAGTGGTAGTACCAGAGTAAAGAGAGAGCCTATTTCTATCTTTAAACAGATAGCTCAGGAAGAAGATCAGCAAAAAAAACAAAATTTTGAAGATTTGTTAAATCAACTAAGAACGTTTTACCCTAATGACCTTAAAATAGGGGTGGCACTTAAAACAGGAGATTGCTTTTTTGACTCTGTGGCCCAAGGATTGAATGAGCTAAATATAAAATCAGGTTATCGTTTTACCGCAAAATCATTAAGAGAAGGTTGTGCAGATTATGCTAAAGCAAACAAAGGGTCGGATTCGTGGGTTTATAAAGCGGTAATAAGAGATGCTGAAGACTATTACGTACCTCAAAAAGATCCAGATGGAGAAGTAATAAGCGAAAATGGACGTAATAAGCAAGACAATGCTAAGTCCTTTTTTAAATATTTAGAAGAGATTAAGAAGATGGCTATAGGATCTGGTTCTCCGCCTATATGGGGTCGTCCAAGTATTGAAGGGAAAGTGATATGTGACAAGTACAAAGTGGAGCTTTATGTCCATTCAATAGAGGAAGATAGTAAAAAAGTTACGGTAACTAAAATTACAGCACATGGTTGTGATCCTGAAGTTTTTGTACAAGGTGTGAATCTCGATCAACTAAAGGTAGATAATAGCAAAAAAAATTTAGTACTAGTGAGTTACATGAAACATTTTGTGCCACTTCTTAAGGACCTAGAAAAAGACATTGAAGAAGCTATAGAAGTTTCTAGAGAAGAGGTTTATGGTATAGAAGATCGTGATCTTGTCGCTGCAGCTGGTGTTTACGATAAATTAAGGCAAGTGGAATTCAATGATGATGATTCAGGTAATCCACATACATGGGCAGGTATAGATCAAATAAGTTCATATGTAAATCGGGCTATTGATAATGATGGAAATGAATTAGCTTATTATATTGGCCCAAATAATTTTGGTTTTAATGATGAAGAGAGCATAAAAAGTACAGCCAAGCATATCTGTAAGAGAATTGGTAAAGATAGTGATATTGTAACTGATTATAAACCTTATAGGCCTGCTATTGTTATCTCTAACACCGTTACAGTAATTGTTGAAAGTTCTACAGATGCAAGTAAACAGGGTGGTTCTCATTGGATCGGTTGGGTGCTATTACCTAAACAATATGATAGCTTATCGGGTAAAAAAATAAACAATAAAAAATATCAACTTCTCTTTTTTGATTCATTGAGTCAGAAATCTTTTCCTGAAGGGTTAAAGAAGTTTTTAACAGAAGGTGGTGAAATTACTGAAAAAACTGATGAAGGTGAAAAACAGATAAGGCTAATGCCTTTTTGCAAAAAAGAAGAAATTGACTTTATAGATCTTAATGATTCAACTGGTCAGCAGATGAATGGAAGCGATTGTGGTTGGTGGGCAGTTTATTATGTGTTGATGACTGTGTACACCGGAGGGGTAGAATTTCTTGAGCCATTAAAAGGAAAAAAGTTATCTGCAAAGCCTCTACGTGGTATGATGGGTTTACAGGAATCTGCTGAGCAGCTGCCAGATCAGCCCAGAAATAAGCCTCTTGATGATCTTGAAAAAAAGATTGAAGGTTACCTTGGCGAATCTTTCCATTTTGCTAATATCTTTGCAGGCAGAAGAGAAATCTATTTAGGTAACAATCAAAATGACACTGAAGAAAGAAATTTAAAGTTTGCTGTTCTAACTAATAGAAAAGATTCACGTGATCGACAAATTGTAAGATGCTACACTATTTCTCGTACGCTAAACAGTCGTGGCTCAAGATTCAGTGAAAGAGAGAGGGTATTGGTAGAAAAAGAACTACCTAGTAACAATACTGGAGGGGTTAAGCAATCATTCGCATTTAAAGAGTACAAAATGTTCATGGGGGAGAAGAAAGGAAATGAGAGAGAGTTAGTCTGTAGGTCGTTTTCTGAAAAACAAGAATTTAGAAAAAAGATAAAAGATTCAGATGTATGTAACAGGTTTGAGGCATTAGATGATCATTTTTCTCCTCCACATACTTCTACACCAGTTACCAAAAGAAAGATACCTAGAGGACATGGTAAGGCTTACGCGTATCAGTTTTTAAAGGATCTACTTGATATAGAGATGAGTCCTGATGTGCTAGTAGATATTATAATTGATAGTACAGATGATACTAAAATCACTGTAGTAGGACGTCCAAAGGTATTGGGAAGTTCTACAAAGCAAATGCGTCATGTTATACCATATTCTTCGATAAAGAGTGCTATTGAAAGTGCGGTGAAAGTAGAAGAAAAAGGTGGCTACACATTATATGTGGAAAACATGGTAGAACAAGTTATGATTCCACTAATGATAAGTAAAGGAGGTATTTGTCTAACAGATGAACAATATAATGATCTCAAAAAGAAAGGGGTTATTCCTTCTGGTGAATATGATGAATCTGAACTCACAACTGAAACTAAAGAAAGGCAACGTAATAAGTATCACTTAATATATGGTAAAGAATTTATAGAAAAATTAGAAGGAGTTGGTGAGAATGTTTTATCTGAAAATGAAAAACAAAAAGCTATAAGTAATTTTCAGACAAGAATTCGTAAATATATAGAGCATGGCATTGAGCACCTTGTTAAGGAGCTAGGTCCAATGAATCTATCGGACATTATAGTAATCTGTGAAGGAGTTGCCAGAATAATATTAACTATGTTTAACCAAGACAGATATGCTGCTTTTCCTGATGAAGGTAATTCTTTATTGGAGGAAATCCGGTTATATAAAAGTAAAGATATTGAAGAAAAAGCTAGAACAATAAAGTTACAAGAACAAATAAAAGGAAAGTTATTTGAGGTACGACTACATGACGAAATTACTCAAGAGATAAATGATCAGAATATTAAAGATTATGATTCGCGTATTAGAATTGTGAATAATGAAGGATATATAGTAAAGAGAACAGTATATGCGTTAACTGTTTTAAACTCTTTACTAGATGTGACTTCTTATAGTTTTGACGTACAGGAAGCTCAGAAATATCTGAATGATTATAATAATAGATATGATTTTGCTATTAGAACACATAGTCAAGGTTTAGGTGATTATAATAAAGAGATCAGTAGAGATAATCTAAATAATGTTCTTTATCATCATATAGCAAAACATTTGTATGCAGTATTTGATTTTAAACCGTTAGAAGAAAGAGTATTAACGCCAAGACAAAAAGGAGAAGAAAACACTATAAAAGTATATCCTTCTGCTACTGAAACAGAAACAAGAATGTATTCAATACAACAAGGAAATGAATATAGAGAGTCACAAATTAATTCTGCAAAAGGTTATAATAATACGGCAGTATTTCGTTTACAAAGGGATGGTAAACAAATGGATGATAAATTAATGGGAGAAATACTATCTAGTAAGATTGTTCCCCATGTTATTATTCATCTAGTGCCATACAGGCAATTAAGGGAGGGGTTTCTAGAAAATATAGTGGAAGAAGGATTAGGGAATGGAACGCAAGAGATACTGAAGTCTTTTATAGATTTAGTACGGCAAGATTATATTGGTGCACCATTTCACGGAAGGATTGGAGAAGTACTAAGTAATGATTGGGTAAAGGAAATACTTGAAAGATACCAAGAACAAAATAAGTCTTTTTCTGAAGCAAGTAGTATCATTGTAGATGAAAGTCACACTAAAAAGCCGCCAGGAGAAGGTGGTATCGATGGAAGTGATATTATAAAACTACCAAAAGAAGGCGTTGTCAGTGATATTGAGCAACGCTTAAAAGGAAAAGGTGTTAAGGAACATATATACAAAGGAGGTTATATGAAAAAACGTAAAAGTAATTTACAAATGGTATTTGAAGATTCACACTCGCGCTTCTTAGCTCGTTCAATAGATAGGAATGATACCGGCTCAATTACACAATGGGTGGAAAATAACCTAATGAAAAGTGATGACCAAATAAGAGGTGGTAAAGTATCAAAAATTGCTTTTCATGAGGCAGAAAAATCATTAATTAGAGAGTATATTCTTAAAGGTGAGTTTGATAATATTGTCACTCTTCTTGATGCAATTCATAATGAGAAGTTCAAAAGTAAGGATAGCTATAAAGAATTAAAAATAAAAGAATGTGAAGTACTGACAGGTGCAATAGTAATGGCAAGAGGGTCTTTAGAAAGAGATGACACTATGCACAAGAATCTGAATGATTTGTTAAAAGATAAACGAGAGGAATTAAAAAAAATGGAAGGTATAGATCTTGAAAAAGATGGAGTATCTACTAGAATAACAGAAGCTCTTACCATAGTTCAGGTTAATTCTGCAGGTAGTTCTAAGGGTAAGTAGTAAATTTCAATGTTTTGTTAAGGCCTTATAAGTATGTGGTAGGCAATACTATATTAATTTCGTCTTCCTACCATGTCACTGGTAAGAGTTTATAGGTTCTGTATGGTTTTGCGGCGTTTTTATGTTGAGTGGTCATACAGTACCAGACTGATACTACTCCAATAAATAACGATCTCTTAACTATAAAAAACCTCAAGTTGTTCGTTCCATATGTATAATTATGTTTCATTAAAAATGCCTTCCTTAATTTTTGGATGTCAGATAATTTAAACGTAAGATCCACTTGAAATGTAAAATTATCATAAATTTTTCTTTTTATTCTCAAGTGAATTACTATTAATTTAGCATTATATATTGCTAATAACTTAAATAATCCAACCATTTCCAGCAACAAAAACCGCTACCCGTGAGAACAATTTTTCTTGGGATGCGTTGGCCTACCATGTGATCTATACGAACTTTTTTATATGATGATTTCATTATACACTAAAGCCAGTTATATTGGCTCACTTTAGCTAAGTTAATATATGAACTAATCTGTTTAGCTTTGTTGCAATAACTTCAAGCTTTTATTTTCATAACCCTACTTTTACGTAGCTTGTTCTCACAAAAATGTGATCTTTTTTACAAATTTGACAAGGTAAACAATTCTATCTTTTCTAACGCTGCAGGGCTAAGCATTCTCCACTAATTTTGACTTAATCTATTAACGTAATCAAGAACTGTCATAATACTAACAAACATATTTACTCCTGGAAAAATGTTGCTACAATCGACTAGGGGTTTTGTGTTAGCTTTAGTTAGGCTAGTTTTTGTTAGTTAGTTCTTGTATTAAGTTTTTCTGCAATGTCCTTTCATGTATTATATGCGTTGGGGTAAAGTTGTTATGTCAAATCAAACTTTTAAGGGAATTCTCTACAGAACTTTCGGATTCAAAAGAGATCAATCTATTGAAGAGGAGCTGAGTAAGTATTGCAGGAAGGTGGTTTGGGCAGAGTTTATTGATTGTCTAGAATTGGAAATGAGTGTTAGTACATCAAACACATGTGTTGTAACAAACATCGTTGATATGATTGCAAAGAAACATCCAAGTAGTAGTTTTAGCAAAGTTAGTCATATAATATCGAATAAGCCACAAGATGCTCAAAAAAAGAAGCTAGCAATTAAACAAGTTACTAATATCTTAAAAAAGATGGACCTTGAGGTAGCCTTTAATGAACTTGCAGAGATAAAACGAGAGGCTGAAGATATTTTAAAAAGTCCTCTCAATTTACCAGGTGGAGATGGTTTACCTGGTGTGACATCTTTCGAGAAAACCGTTCAATATATAGATGGATTGGAAAAAATGTTTGAAGCAAGGAAATCACACGAATATGAACTTCTTTTATTCTCACGTAAACCACCATATCACAAAGCGAATCACGACAAGAGTCAGTCTTACGTTACAGGGCAGAAAGCGACAGTAGGTCAAACTGATGAAAATAACAATCAAGCAACATTACAGGAAGAGGGTATAGTATCAGCGCTTGATCTTAAGATGCCTTCTGTAGGTAATGGTACGAGTAGGGTTTTGTGTGTTACAGATTACGAGCATCAGTATGGTGTTTCTCGTAAATGGACTATTAGTTCTATTGAGGCATTGAAGAGTTTGCCTAATAATGCGGTATTAAACATTGAGACTTTTTTTCTAGTCGTAAGAGTATCTTTCAACTTTTTAAAACTTCTGATCAAAAAGTTGAGCTTTCTCTCTCTGGTGGTATTACCTATAAACTTGATTTACGTATGATTAACAAAGGAGGTCTAGAAGTGCTACTTAATAAACTAGCTGATCCCATTAATAGTTTACCTACTGTTGAAATGCCAATTTTAGAACAAAGAAGTGGTAAAAATAAGAAAGCTTTCATTCAGTTAGCTGAATGTGTAGCGCAAGGGGATTCAATACAAGTATCACAGCCGGAAAGTTTAGTAAATATTAGAGATAACAATCGTCGCACACAACTTGTAGACGAAAGTAGTCAGCCGACCCAAGAGAACAGTGGTATTGATGCTATGGATGATTCCGATAATGATGAACATTTCTGTAGTGCAGTACAATATATGAATTCAGAGAAAGCGCACAGCGCTAACGTGGTATCTTCCGTTAGTAGTAATCATAGGAAAATTCAGCTAAATGAATCACCATCTGGTAGAAATCAGGTATTTGATCAATCTATCCTTTGGAATGGACTCAAAGTGCAAGAGGCTAAAAATGAAAATAATGACATGAAAGCAAGGCTGCAGGAATCTGAAAGTAAGGGTAAAGGAGTAGAGAGTCAAAAAGAAAAATTCTTTGAGGCAAGCACTAATAGTAAAAAGCAAAGTAATTACCCCTCTGTTTCTTTTATATTATCTGGAGTATTTGCCGTTGGTGCAAGTTTAACAATGTCTCATTTAGCAATATGTATTTCGCTTACCGTGGCTGCGTTAACTTTTCTTGCATTAGGGTGTTACTATTCGTATAAGGCGAATACAGCGCTTAGTAATATTGAAGTTGATCAAATCGGAAATTGTGTTAATCCTACAGCTTCAGGAACTTAGGTAGCCTAAGTTGGAAAGGGTTAAGTTGGGTTAATGGAGAGGTTCTTCTAGAGCATTGGTGTTCGTGTTTCTTAGGAATGTTCTCTTGCGTTGGATTGGAAGAGCTCTTCTACCTTTTCTAGCTTTGTACTCGGTTCTAGGGTACTATACAACACAAAGCCCATGCATGCCAATCCAGCAATCACTCCAACCGCTCCTATAGTATGCGCTTTCATGATATGTGATACAATACCACTTACCAGTAGCACCACCCCAACGACACCAACCAGAATGGCTCTTTGTTGCATTGTTTTTGTTGATGTTTCCTCATCTGCAATTTTGAAAGATTTATCGTTAACACAAGTGTTAGAAGAAAAGATTCTTAAAGCATTCAGCTCTTTTACCACCGTTCTTCCTGAGTTAGCGAAATTCCCTTGATTTTCTTCATTCCTTTCATAATCTTCACCATTATTAATCTTCTCGCACGGCTGAATGCCACCTTCTATGGTATCGGTAATTTCTTTTTGCTGTTCTGCATAAAAATTTTCTTTACACCCATCCGAAACTTCCTCAATATCTTCTGAAATATTACAAACTGATTCTTCCATAATATTCTCTATTGAAGAGTTTTTACCATCTTCTTCGCTTTTCATATTTGGATTCATCACTTCCTTATCATCCCAAGGCTCAAAACCTTCTACCTTTACTACACCATCTTTAACAGTACTATATGTACTTATTGGTTTTCCATGACTTCCTAAGTAGTTCGAGACTATTTTCCTACAGTTAAACTCCTCAAAAAGCCCATGTTTTTTAGCTTCTTCTAAAAGATCATTCTCAGCTTGCTTATTCTTGCAAAATCTAGCATAATGTAATAGTGTGAATATATCTCTTCTACGTTCATGTGTATCAACTATTAGTATCAACGGAATCTTTCGTGTATCATGAAAGGATTGACTAATTTTTTCACCGATACTTTTACCCTCTTGTATCCTTTCTAATAGCTTAAAAAGCTTCGCTTTATCCTTACTCGTTAACTGATCTTCGTAAAATGGCAAATCATAGGTTATATCTGCTTCACTAGTTTTTCCGGTAATTAGTTTTCTCATATTATTTTTTTCTTTGTATCTCTTATGTAGCTAATTTGTATTAGTAAAGTATTAATCGTGTGATTTTTAAATCGCTAATTTGCAAAATTTCTTCATCTGCTCACTCCAAAGCATTGGTATTTCCCTCAATTCAGCTAACTTCAAACCCTTTGGCTGCCTCCCATTTATTATGTCTTCCTTAATCTTTGGTGCTAAATAATTTAACCTTAAAATTTGCTGTATACGTCTTGTACCTACGTTTATTTTCTTACTCAGCTCTTTCACATTTCTATATTTTCCTTCCTCTAGATGACGTTTCCACAGATGGGCTCTCACCACTGCTTTGAGTAACGCATTATTTGTTTTGCCTTCTGGTTCTACTACCGTGCATTTGTTTCCTTTCTTTTTTATTGGTATAAATTCCACCTTATCCTCTGAACTCACCTCTATTCCATCTTCTTTTACCATTACTCCCTTTATTAACTTTTTCACTACTTCTTTTTGCTTTCCAAAACTTAAATTTTTCCACTCTTCCGCTTTTTCTCCCCATTTTTCATATAAATCTTCCGCTTTCTTCATCACTTTTTTTTCCACTTCTCCTGCTACTACTGTTCGATTTACTGATTCACAATTCTTTCCCCTTAAATGATTGTTGCATACGTAATATCGATATCTCTTATTCCCCTTTTTTGCATATGTCAGTGTCATGTTTACTTCACAGCTCTTGCACTTAATTATTCCCTTAAGTAGCGCTTCCTCATATTTTGCTTTTCTATATGGTTGATTCATTATCAATTCTTGTGCTTTTTGCCATTTTTCTTCCTCTATTATTGCCTCATGCTTTCCCTCATACTCTTTCTCATAATGTCTTATCTTTCCCATATATATTGGGTTTGTTACTATTCTCCTTACTGTCGCTTTTTTAAAGATATCAGACCTTGTTCGGTATCCTTCTCTGTTTAACTCTCTTGCCAACTCTGCCATTGACTTCAGCTCCAAATATCTTTCAAATATATGCTTCACCGTCTTTGCTTCTTTCTCATTTATTATTAATTCTTTATCTTTTACATCATACCCTAGCGGCAAAGTTCCTCCCATCCATAACCCTTGTTCTTTTGATGTTGCTATTTTGTTTTTTACTCTCTCTACTATCATCTCTCTTTCTAGTTGTGCTGCTCCTGATAACACTGTTTGCACGAACTTTCCCATTGGCGTATTATTGTCAAATATCTGCGTTACTGCTACAAAATTTACTCGATGTCTTCTAAAAAATGACGTTACTTCGATGCTGTCTTTTGTTTCTCTTGATAGTCTGTCTAATGTATATACTACTACACAATCTACTTCTCCTCCTTTAACATCTTCAAACAACTCCTTTATTGCTGGTCTTTCTAGGTTTTTTCCTGAATAGCCGCCATCATCGTACCTTTTGGCCAATACTACCCAGCCCTCTCTGCTCTTTATGTACTTCTCACATGCTACTCGCTGTGCATCAAGACTATTAAACTTTTGTTCTAGACCATCTTCATTTGATTTTCTTGTATATATCGCGCATCTTACTTCTTTCAGCATTTTCAACTCCCATTTTTATCACGCATTCCAAATAATAAAGGCCCATTGTAACTCATTCCCATTATTTTTCCTGCTACTGCTGACAATGACGTGTAAAACTCTTCTCGGTAGATTAAACCCTTATCTGTCACCATTACCGCATGCGTCTCTTCACCTCTCTCCAATATCAACTCTGTTCCTGCTACTGGCAACTTGTCACTACTTATTCTTTTTCCCTTCTCTAGCCGATCTGCCAGATACTCTAGTCTTTTTGTCCCCTTTCTTGACATTTCTCCATACGCTTCCTCCTGCATTCTATAAGCTAATCTTGGTATCAGATATTTCTTTGAGTATCTAGGCGCTTCTTTTCCAAATACCTTCTTCCACATTTTTCTCAGCTCATCCAAAGGTTTTCTCTCTAAATTCATTACTTTCTTTTCTATTTCTTTCTCCATATTTTTAGCCCTTCATAAATAGCTTTTCAATTCTGTCTGTTTCTTTCTTTAATACCTCGGTTATCTCTTTACTATTTTTCGCATAATCCATTGCTGTCATTCCAAACTTATCTTCTTGCTCTATTTCTGCTCCTGCTTTTACTAGCTCCTCCACTATTTCCACTTTCCCCACCATACATGCAAGGTGCAGCGGCGTGCATTTACTCTCATATTCCTCAGCATTTATATCTGCTCCTGATCTGATTAACTCTTTTACATTTTCTAGACGTTTCTCCGTTACCGCTAGGTGCAGTGCTGTGTATCCTTCTACATCTGCTGCATTCACATTCGCTCCTTTTTCGACTAATAACCTCACTGTTTTTGCGTCTATTGCATAATGCAGAGCTGTTCTTTCCTTCTCGTCTCTTGCATAAATATTTTTACATGAGTTCTCTAATAGAGATTTCTCTTTCTTACCAAGCTTTAACATAATCCACCTCACCTTTTCTTTAAATTTAAATCCCTAAGCCTTCTTTCTCACCACCTCATCTATCATTTCGTTCACTTTGCTCATTATCTTGCTTGCTAAATTTTGACATTCTTTCTTTATTGATGATTTGTCTCTCTTCCTTATTTCTTCTATCTCTATTATTTTTAACTCAGGTAAATAGCTCCTATCCAACATATCTGCTATTTCTCCCACTAGCCCCTCTATTCCATAGCACGTCAGTTTTCTACTTTTTGTTATTCCACCTTGCTTTCCCAGAAATTTCCTTGCCTTTTCATTCTCTCCATTATCCCATAGACCATACCTTTCACTCTCCCATATATAATACATTGGTGTTGCACCATATTTATCCAGTTGATTAACTGCAGCTCCTGCTTTTACTAGCTCTTTTATTATTGCAATTCCTGCCCCTAGCCTACATGCAGAGTGCAGTGGCGTACATCCGTTGATATATTTAGTGGCATTTACTTCTGCTCCTTCCCTTAGCAGTACTTTTACATTTTCTAAACTTCTCGCAAATACTGCGCAGTACAGTGGTGTATAACCCTTTTTATCTCTTGCATTTACCTCTGCTCCTTTTTTTATTAATAACCTTACTGTTTTGTAATCAGAGATTTCCACTGCTTGGTGTAATATCGTCTCTCCTTCTTCATTTCTTTTATTAATATTTTTAAATCCGTTACTTGATACTTCTTTAAAAAACTTACTAAAAGATTCTCTCTTTTCTTCGTTGAACCCCATTGCATACCTCACAAAATTAGCTTTTCTAGCGCCAGACAAATTTCTTATGTTTACCTGCCGCTATTCAAGTCATGTCCGTTTTAGCATAAGAAAGCAAGTCTTTTTCTTTTTATTTCATACACTTTAACCTATTATTAACATAATATATGAGGATATAAATATAAGTACTTAACTTATTATAGATATTACTTGACTATTTTTCCAATTTCTGTGCAAATGTCGATGTTCGTGCCACTTCAATACTCCCGGGTAAAACACTAAAATGTAATTTTCCGGTTCATGTATTGAATCCTTTTGCTTTGAATCCAATTCGCTTTCAAAATGAATGTTATGTTCTGCTAAGCTATATCTTGTAATCTTTTGACCAGTAAAATTCTCTACTTTGTAGTGGTGAGTAACGCTAAACCTTTCTAAAATTGGCTTGTGTTTTAAATTCCAATATTGCCCTGAAAGTTTATCGCTTCCCAATACAAATTTATTTCCTTCTTCTATGCTACCAACTGGAAAACATGTGTTTATTTCTCCTAAATTCCAACTGTCCGATAATACTATCTGTGCCTTAGCAAACTTTATTTCTGGTAATAAACTTTGTGGTAATGGATATAGTGCTTTTAAATTGTACCACTGATGACTCCTTTCATAAATGCCTTTGTAATCCTTTGTGTGAGGCTCTGTTTCCCCAAGCACTGCTACATCTAACCGATATATGTCATTACTAAATGCCTGCTCATAATGAACACGAAAAGTACTAAACTTAAAACTTGGATTTAAGATCTTTAGCTCAAATGTATTCTTCCGACCAAATGATAACACTGGTCCATCTTTTTCAACTTTTCTACCTGAATAGTCTGATAATAAGCTGCCGAATATACTTTCATCTAATATAAACCTATCAACGTTATAGTAGTCATTAAAAATCCTCATTAGCCTTGATCTTGCTGGTAATGATAGTTTTGCAAGTTCTACTACTTCATCTACAAAAAAGTCATTTGGAACATCTTTTATTCCTATTTGTAATTCAAAGAAGTGTTTACCAGGTGGTTCTTCGATGATTGTAATATCTTCTATATTTGCCCATTTTAGTGCTATTTTTAGTGATGCTGGAGTTCCTCTCAGTCTTTGAAATTTTACTCCTTCTATTACGGCTTTTCTTCTATCTTTTACCCAGCGCAGTATTTCTTCTAAACCATATTCTTCTATTATCCAAGGCAATGTTTCTTCTTTAAGACTAAACTTAAATCCTCTGATACAGCTCGGATCAACCTTATAATCTGTTGCATCAACCAGTGCTTGCTCTTGCTTTGTTGCGTTTGGGGGTAATAGCATTACTCAATCTTTAAATTTCGCAAATTTGCACACTCGTTACCTAGCACCACAATATCCTCTTTTGGCTCGATTAATTCCACATTTTCTACACCATCTACAAATAGATTCGCTATTATCCATGATTTTGTAACATTCCATCCCAGCCTTCTATTTGCTTCAAACTTCTTAATAAACTGCTTCTTGATTTCTTCCTCTGATATTACAGGACTTATGCTCATTCTGCTGTGAATATCTATTTCCGTAATATTGCAACCAATTACTGTTATCGTATCTGTTAAAACCCTTATATCATCTCTAGTAACCTGCTTTTTTACAATTTTAAGTAGCTCTTCTAACGCTATGCCAGTTGTGGATAATTGTGTTGATAAGATTGAAATTTGTACTTTCCCTGGTATAGTTAATTCCACTAGTGCATCTTTTACTCTACTATCTGCTGACAGTGCATGATATTTATAATATTCCTTACTTCCTCCTGTTGACCAACCTGCTATCTTTGCTTTTACCCTCTTTCTAAATCTTTCATCCTCTTCTTCTTTTTCTCTCTCTACTCCATAAAACTCAGCCAAATTATCAAGATCTTCTCCTGTCGCAAATTTAAGTAAGTTGCTCTTTACTGCTTCATTTATTCTTTCTCTAAGCAAAAGTTCTCTCCATGCTGCTACTTCTAATACCTTCATCGCTGGGTCACTTTCTACTAATGCTGTAAAACTTTCATCACACTTCACTAACTCTTCCTTCATCCGAGCAAAAATCTCTTCAAAGTTCAGTGGTTCGATAATATTTGGCTGCTGCATTTTTAAACAACTACTCCATTAATATTTATGAACTTACCTTCTGAAAGATAGACACCTTCTAAATTCAATGTTACTCTCCCTTCTTTTACTCCTTCAACTTTTACTTTTTCTAACTTAAATCTCTTTTCCCATTTTTCCAAAGCTTCTCCTGTTGCTGCATATATCTCAAGTGTTAAATCTCTATTTATTGGCTTATCCACCAATTCAAATAATCTTGACCCATAATCTCTCCTCATTACTCTGCTATTAATAGGGGTAGTTAAAATATCTACGACAGATTGCTTTAAGTGCTCTATTCCTTCTAACGCTTTTCCTGTTTTAGCATCCATACCCTTCATTTCTATTTTGCAAAAACGCTTTCACTGCCTTTTATTACTTTAAAACCACATGAAACTATATCTCCTACTCTTCCCGCTCCAAACCCATTTGCAAACACTGTTTTTGATCCTTGAATCATTACTTTTCCTTCACTAAAATTGTCTCCTTGTCTGCACATTGGCTTACCATTTACAAAAACATTGTTACTGCCGCTAATGCAAAAATGTGGTGCTGCTTCTGCACAATAATCTCCTACTCGCACAACTGATTTATTCATTCTTCCAATTAATTAAGTTCTATTCTATCTGCCTTCAATTTTATTCCACTTTTTGTCATCTCTATGCTCGATCCCCCAACCTTCAGTGTTATTTTATCTACTACTTCAATCTCTAAATGATGTTTATCTTTATCGTATGACAACTTTGTTCCATCTTGAAATGTTAAGCTACTCACCTCTTTTTTATCTTCTGGAGCAGAGTACTTTTGTTGATATATTCCAGGAAGTACTACTCCTAAAGATAATTCTCCCAGCGGGGAAAGTATAACTACTTGCTCATCAATATCTGGCGGAGACCAATTTCTATCTTTTCCTGCTTTGCTCGTTATCCATGGTAAATAATCTGTTAAAAATTCTCCTATTTTAACTCTTACTTTTGCTTTTTCATAATCTATTTCTTTTACCAATCCAATACGGATAATATTCGCTAATTTTCTATTTAGTTCTGAAATCGCGAAACTATGGTCTAACATGCACTTCACCTATCTCAATAACATGTGGCATTATGCCAGTTGACCATACTGATTTACCTAAATGAAGCTGATGACTCCAATCAACCATCCACACCAAATACGCATCTAACTCCGGCCTAAATCCGTCAATTTCCGCAGAGATAAATTCTCCCGGTGAAACATTTTTCACGTTCCAAGTATTTTTATTCACTACTCTTGCTACTTCTGCTGCTAATGTTCTGACAATAATAGGGGCATTTTCTATTGTGCTATCAATCACAATTCGTGCTTCAAATCTTGCTTTCAGGGCTAATTCCTCTGTTCCAGGATCTTTTCCCGATTCTAAACTCACAAGCTCTACAAATAACGCTGGTGCTATCAATTCTTTTCTTATTGCTGGATAAATTTCACATGTCTGTATTGCTGGTATTTCTTCCTTTAACGTAGTACAAATTGTTTGATGTAAATCTGTCCAGAACTTTGTCATATCTTTAAAATATAGTTTAGCTCATGCTTAAAGTATTTCTCAAACACTCTCTCACTCTCATAATCAACAAGGTCTTTTATTATTCTTGAGCCTTCAGGTTCCAGTGGTAGCTTTACTTCTTGTATTGGCAATGCTGCTCTTCCTTCACGTTTAAACATACCGCTATTTCCTTTTGGCATAACTGCTGCAAATCCTCCTATAAACTCATGCTTTCCTACTTTCGATCCTCTTCTTGTTTTTTGTATTTTACCAATTGTCGATGCTCTAATGTCATAGAGATTTGCTCTAATTAACACTTCTAATCTGCTAGTTTTCGCCTTAAAAATTCTTAATCTCTTTCTTATCAAACTTAATTTTATCTTCTTTTCCTCACTAATTTCTTTTGCTGTCTTCAATTTTAGCCATAGTGCTGTTCTGTTTAACGCTCTCACTATTGCTAATTCTATTTTTTTTCTTTTAGCATTTACACTTTCTATTACCTCAACTTCTATATGAACAGACATTTTACACCCCAGACGCTTTTATTTTCCACGTTATTCCAGACTTGTCTCTAAGTGGCGGTGAGTGTACTTTATATCTTCGATCACCTATAACAAAAACATCTCCTACTATTGGCCTTAACACATCAAACGCACTTACTTCTAACGCTAAAGTTTCTTCCACAAATTGTCCTTCACCAATCTCGTATAATTTATCTGGCTGTTGCTTTAATACTTGTACCATGTATGACTTATCCTTTGATTTATACAAAGCCACTTCTCCTAAATGGACAAAACAATCTTTTAGTAATCTCTTAATATTCTCTTGCATTCTTTCATAAGTATGCTAATAAGTTATACACTAGTAGAGTCCTCTTGTGCCTCACCAACTTGTAGTTACTCTACCAGTATTGTTATGCTGCAACGACTTTTACTAATGTTCCTGGTCTGTGGCACATTGGCAATGGATTTGACTGCGTATGTAAATCAGTTCCTCTATCAAACCTCCTTGGTTCTTGTTTTGCATAGAGTGGCTGTCCAAGAGTATTTACTGTCTCATTAAAGTCTGCTGGTGCAAAATATGTTGTAAATGTGCTCGCTGTTCCTAGTGGAAAACAGTGCCCTGTATCTTTCTCAATAAATCTTCTCACGGTTCCTTCAGGGTCAGTTGCTTGCCCTCTATATTCTTCAAATGTTATTCCACAGAATGTAAATCCTGATCTCATATCATTTCGAAGTGCTGCTCCTTCTTGCCATCTCTCATATGCTTCTTTTACTTTAGCATGAGAAGTTAGTGCATCAAAAAACTCAGGGCTTACCAAGGCATGAACTCCTGTCATATATTCACCACTTAGGTTATCTTCTATATGCCGAAGTACTTCCAGACACTTACGCTTTACATCAGTTGTTGCAGTTCCTAGTGCAAAATTTACTACTTTTGGCGTAATTTCAAATTCGTTGTACAGATTTAGTAATTCTGACCCATCAGCATCTAAAATTATTCCTTTCAGCGCTCCCATCCGCAAATGCTCCAACGTTATTGCATGTTTATTTCTCATTAGCTGCAAATGGTCAGTTATTACATCTGCCAGCGCTTTCAGTTCACTTTCTGATCCAAATGCCCTTATTCCTTGTACTTCTTCTGGCAGCACTACATCATCATGTGGAATATGCGGAATCGTAAACGTTCTTACCTTTCTTTTGCCACGTTTTCCTACTGTTGCTGGTGCTCCAGGTAACTGCGTTGGTAGTAAACTTAAAACTCCGTTATGTTCTTCTATTGTAATATGTCTAAATCTTACTGACCTATTTGGAAACAAATTTAGATTTTCAACTCGTCCATAATTTATCGGCAATATATTCATCGCATTTGTTAGTGCTGTCATACTAAATGCTGTATTTGTAAATGGATTTTGCATTTTTTCTTTTCCCCCTTTGTGTTTTTTATTGTTTAATATAGCTTTAGACCGCTTTACGGATAATGATTCCTCGTGCTTCAAGTTGGTTTATTGCTGCAGCTTTTTGCTCTTCAGTGATACCTGTTGGCCACACAATTGCATGATCTGCTAGCATTGCACCACGAGCAATAATTACTCCTTTACTATTTTCCTTTGCGTTTACATCGCTTGCTATTACACCTATCGCTGTTTGTGTCCCATCTGTGGCAGTTGGATTGATTATCCTAATCATGTTGTCTTTATCACGACTAACAACTGTTCCTAGCTTCAGATTTTGCCCCTTGGCTACTGTTATCTGATCTCTTGAATATAGACTTGATGCCTCATACTTTAATAAGTCACCTAGATTATTTTGTTCGGTTATACATGTCATATTTCCTTTTCTCCTTTTTTTATTTTTTTACCGCCATATTTGTGGTTGTTATACACGGCGGTTATACACATACTTTAAATGTTTGATTGCGCACGACTTTTCGCTACCTGCATCATCAACTCTTCTCCTGAATTCTGTGGTATTGCACTCAGTATTTCTGTCTTCTTCGTTCGTTCTGCTAGCAGTTCCATTAAAACTTCCCTTGCTTGCTCAACACTTACACCCTGCTCAATAAATTCTCCTATTTTCTCTGGCATTCGTGATAAGTTACATAAACGTATTAATTCAACAACTTCAGTACGATACTTAGTTAAATTATCAGTTTTTAGGTCAGTTGTAGTTTGTTCATTCATAGTAATACTCCTGTTTATTAATAGATGAAAGAATTGTAATTTCATCCGCAAGGCCTATCTCTACTGCATTTTTACCAAAATAAAGCCCTGCTTCAGTATTTTTTATTGCCTCTACAGAGAGGTTTCTATTCCGTGCTATTAGCTCAACCAGCATTCCATACAAACGATTCACTTCGCTTTTCAGGTTTTCTAAACTTTCAGAAGTTATTGGCTCATGCGGATTTAAATCATTTTTTCTACTTCCTGCAAATACTGTGGTATATTTTATCCCCTGTTTTTCATCAAATTCACTTTGATCTATATGACTTGCTATTACTCCTATACTCCCAACTCCTGAAGTGCGGGTGAGAAAAATCTTTTCAGCGCTAGAAGCTATAGCATATGCAGCAGAGTACGCATCATCGTTTGTTATTGCCACAATTCTCTTTTTTGCTCTTGCACTGTAGATAAAATCAGCTAAGTCGAAAATACCGTTTACCTCTCCTCCGGGACTATCTATGTCCAGTAAAATAGTCTCTATACTACTATCTTCTAATGCTTGCTTTACTTGTACTTCTATTTGCTCATATGATGTCATCCCGAGCATTTCATCAAACGCACCCGGTTTTTTAGTTAAAATGCCATGTATCGGTATTATTCCTCTTTCACTATTTCTTACTGCATGTTTTATATTTTTAAAGATAGGCTGCTTTCCTGTTTGTAGTGACAGTAACTCAAAACTCCTTGGTTCTACCATTACACATCTGTTTAGCCATTGTTGTTTCATATCACCTCTTGATTTGCAGTAACCTCAGAATCAAAACTTAAGCCCAGTTCGCTTGCACGTCTTTGATCTTCTGCTATTTCTTGGTCAATTTCTTCAACATCGTAACCCATTTCTGATACTACTTCCGATCGACTCTTAAATCCATTCCTTACTGCCATTTGCTGTGCTTGCTGGTCTTTCAGTGGATCCACCCAATCAAATCCCTGTGGTATCCATTTTACTTCTTCTTTCGCTGCTTTTACTACTTTTTCATCTATACCCAGTTCTCCACAAAGCACTGCTAATTCTAGCCATCTATTCCAAATAGGTCTACAAAACTGGAACACTATCACGTTATGCTGTAACATTGCACACCTTCTGCGAAACTCTATCAGCCCTGCTCGAATGGATGAATAATTAACACCTGTTAAATCTCCTGTTAGCTGCTCATATGTTATTCCTGTACCTATTGCTATTGCCCTCAGTTGCTGTCTCATGAATGCTTCATAACTTCCTCCTACGTCTGATGGTTCTGAAAATTTTATGTCCTCTCCTGGGTCTAAAAGCTGCATTGTTCCAGGTTCCAGGCCAGATAGTGCTACTCCTTGCTCACTTGCTTCACCTTCTCCCATGATATTTGCTTCTGGATCGAGTCTCGTAATAAATCCAGCAAACATTGCTGCAGTTTTCTTTCTCACCAGCTCTGCATCATCATATTGATCAAGCTCATAAAGCTTCAGCAGTATATTAGAAAGCCAAGGCTCCCCTCTGATTTGCCCAGGTCTTAATGGTCTATAAATATGTAAAACATCATTTGCTGGCACTCTCACTGATTCACCAAACGAGCCTTCACCAGGGTGTTCTTTAAATAGGTAATATGCTTCTCTTTGCCCAAGCTTGTTAAACTCAATCCCGTTTCTTATTACATTACCATTTCCTAAAGTTTGATTTGTTTTATTATCTAAATGTTCAGACTCAAGTACTTGCAGTTGTAATGGCACAGAAAATCTATCTTCCAGCTTTCTCGTTCTTAAACGTACAAAACATTCTCCTCCCTCTATCATACTTCTGCATACTAGAGCTTGTAATCCATAAAAATCACTTACTCCGTTACTATCTGCTTCATCTGTCCATTTTAGCCATAATTCTTGCACCTTCTTTCGAAATTCTCCATCTCTTGCTTTTGATTGCGGTTTTATTCCTGTTCCAATAGAGTTACTTACTATTGTATCAATAATATTTGCTGCATATGGATTTTTTCTCACCATGTCACGTGATCTACTACGTAAAGTTTCAAGGCTATGAGAAAGTAAACTATTTATACTTCCTAACTCTGGTTGAAAGTGAAAAAATCTTCTTCCTGAGCCTGCTCCATCCCATGCAGAACTTTTGATTTTTGGCTTGTTAAATAATTGTTTGAAATTTTTTAGCATCATACTAACCAAAATTCTCTTAATTCTTTTAATGTGCCGTTAAATTTATTTCTGTCACATTTTCCGATTCCACTTACTTCATGTGGCTCTGGACCATTTTTACCGTCGGTGTATTGCCATAAAATCCACTTATTCCAGCCTTGCGGTAAAACAGGTTGATCTCCATATCTTGCTATCCATAATGGACATTTCGTCAAAATTGGTGTGGCAAAATCTTTCAAAAAATTAGCACCTCCATACACTAAAGGTAAACGCCCTGTTTCTTCTTGAACTTTTTTAATAAAATCTTCTGCTTGTCTTGGTTCTATATTTTTTCCACTTTCGTTCTCTTCAATATCAAGAACAACAATTGTACTTTTAGTTTCACCTACTGTTTCTAAAAAATGGTTAGCTTGATCTCTTCCGTTTTCTCCTATTCCAAAATGATATGAACCCCATAAAAGTCCTTCCTCTTCAGCGGCTTTCCTTCTTTCTGTATACGTTGGATCTACGTATTTTAACCCCTGGGTTGCTTTATGAATAACTCCCAATATCCCATCTTCTCTTGCTAATTTAAAATTTATGTTTTCATTCCAGTGCGATAAATCTATTACTGCATTTATAATCATATCTGAGCTCACTTTAATCCTCTTGCTTTCTACCATCTCATATCACTCCTTTATTTGTTGCAAGAACAATTTTCCTCTTTGGCTTCATGCCTGCAATCTTGAGTTCAGCTTTAATTCGTTGTCTTAAGCTTAGCAAGTCATTTATCTGAACTTCAGCATATCTCACAACATGGTCACCATATGCAATTGATACTACTCGCTCTCCATTTTGTAGTTTCTTTATCGCTTCTTCGACTTGAATTAAATAATCTTCGTTATACATTTATTGCTTGCTTCTAAGAAACTTCCCCTATCAGCTCATCTTTTTTTATCAGGATATAACCAAATTCATTGGCTTTTTTACCCAGATTCTTTACTACTCTTTCCTTATATAACTTTTCATAATAATCCATTCCTTTTTCTACATATTCTTGTCCACATTTTAGCATTTGATAAAAAATACATGCTAATTTTCTTGCTGTAGCAGTTATTGCTTTTGGTGCTCCCAATCGATTTTTCAATCTTCTACAGTACGCACCTAATGCACTTTTACTGTGCAACATAGAATAACCAGCAAGTCGAAAAGCATTTGCAGCACGGTTAATTACTTTACGAGTTCCACTTCTAATCACTCTTTCTCCTGTAATCCTATTAAATGGACATAATCCCAACCAAGAAGTAAAATGTTTTTCTGATGGCCATTTATTAGCATTAAGACCAACTTCTGAGAGGATGGTCTGTATATTTGATGTATTAAGCCCTGGAACTTTGGTGAAATCCATGCCAGTTATTCGATACAATTCTTCGTGTGCAGCAAAGTTTGGTTTGTTTCCTGCAGACCTCTTTACTTTACTGCATTGCTTATTTTCATTTGATCTTGTTTCAAGTGTTTTATAATAGTTTTCCATACTTTTATCACATTCTTTTATTTGCTCTTGAAAAAAAGTATATGCTTCGTATTCTTGCTTTAATGTAAACAAATGCTCTTCTCTATAGTCACCTGTTAGTGCTTTTGCTATGGTTGATCTGTCATTTTTTATTCGTCTATCACTCAATTCAGCCAATCTATTAGAGTTTCTTTCACCCGCAATTATTGCTTTAATGATTCGCATACCAGTTACACCTGTAATATCACTAATAACCTTGTGTAATTGAATGTTCATTTGAATTAATGCTTTTTGCATACGTTGAGTGTGTACAGCTGCACTTTTTATCAGGTTGTCATGTTGTCTATTATAACCACGTAGTACACAAATTTGGTTATCAGGCCTAAATGATCCTTGAAGTAACCCATAGCTATGTAATTGCTGTAACCACTGGCAATCTTGAACGTCTGATTTTCTTCCAGGTACATTTTTTACATGTCGTGCATTTACCAGTTTAACTTCGAATCCATATGATTCAAGTATTTGAAACAAAGGAATCCAATATACTCCTGTTGATTCCATGGCTATCGTTCTAACTTCACACTTTTTCAACCACTTTGCTAGGTTATGAAGATCTACTGTAAAGCACCCAAATTTTTGAACGCGTTGTTTATCTCTCCCTTCTGGTACGCATGCATAATGTACAGATGAACCAATATCAATCCCTGCTGCATTAGGATTCACTACTTCTAATTTACTTTTTGCTTTTGCCATATAAAATCCCTTATATATACCTTATAGTGAAGAAGTGCTTTAGCTTGGGGCGGTTATATTACACAATCTTCTAAACGAGGTAGCTAAGAAGCTCCATCAATGGTTTGACCGTCCCTTCCAAAATCATACTGATCCACGGGCATTTATTGCACCATTGCGAACTCGATTATAACTGCAGAAGCACTTCTTCATAAAATTATATCCAAAAATTACTGCAATGTGCATTAGGACGTTTCTTTCTGGTTTAACAGATTTTGTCTGTTCCGGTGCTGATCCACTTACTTTTCACTATTTTCTTTGATTTTTTACTTTCTGGTTTTTCACTTAAACTATTCCATTTACTCTCTGGCCATCTGTCTACTCCCAGTGCTATTGATGCTGCTCTTGCGTAAATTCGGCAATCTAATACTTCATTTCTTTCTCTTACTTTTTGCCACTCTTGTTTGGTGTATCCTTTTACTACCTTGCTGACTAATTGCTCTGCCGTTAGCTGCTTAAAATACTCAGGTACATACTCGGGAAAATGACAATACCCTGCTGGCACTTTCTCTTCTTCTTTTAAAACATTAAGTAATTGAAAAAGTTCTGACTTTAATATCGATACTCCTACTGGCCATAGCTTTATTCCTCTTTTCAGCTTTTGCCCACCAACTGTTATATCTACTCTGCTTGGACTGCTAAGTGGTACTAGAGCTTTATTTACACCTTTGACTGCCATTACTCTTCCACAGCCTTGATGACCTCTTACCCAATTGTATACTTCTTGCGTTGCATATCCAGCATCTACTGCCATCATACTTATCATATATTCAAGCCCATTTTCACCGATAAAATGATGTTTAACAGCTCTGAAAGCTTTTTCCATACTTCTCCACTTCCTGTATCTCCTTCAAATACTCGGTAGTCTATTGACCAACTTTCACGGCTTTTTCCCCATGCTACAACTTCTACTTCTAACCGATCTTTTTGAACATCAACACCTGCAGTAAGTACCACTTCTCTCTTAGGTACTGTGCCTACGGGAAAAAATTCTCTTCTGTTGAATAATTGCTTCCAGTCTGGTACTTCTCCCTTATCTACCCAGGTTTCTCCAAGCGTTGTGTTGATCCAAACTTTCAGTAATTGTTCACTTTCCCTTGCATGCAGAAAATCTTCTACTGCTTGTTGCCAACTATACCACCCAACTGGGCTATAAAGACTTGAAAGGTGAAATCCTATTACTTTGCTATTGTGTACTTGATTTGTAGCTCTCCATTCTCCACGGTCTAGCATCTCTGTCTTTTGATGATTTTCTATTTTGCCGCTACATTCAGTGCAGACATAATGTGCTGTTTTTGAGTCATTATTTTCCCATTTTATTTGTGACCACTTTAATACTTGGTAATAATTACAATGCGGACAGGGAACAAAAAAGTACTGCTTATCTGTTGCTTCAAATTCCTTCTCAATTCTACTTATTCCATGAATCGTTGGTGTTGATACTAAAAAAATCTTTCGACGTGCAAATGTATTAGTTCGAGCAATACTGAGCAGTACTGGATCACCTTCTCCTCCTGAATCTCCTGGATAGGCATCTATTTCATCAAGAAAGAGATATTTTACTGGCATGGATCTAAGTCCTACACTGCTATTCGCTCCAGTTATTACTACTATTCCACCTGGAAACTCCTTACTTTGTACAGTATTGCCTGAGTCTCTTGATCTTGGGTCTTTTACTTTACTCTTTAAACATGGTGTACTCTCTATCAACGGTGCAAATCTTCCCTTCGACCAACGTTTTCCCATTTCAACTGTTGGCTGTACTACCAGCATTGGACCTGGTGTTTGATCGATGATATAGCCTATCCAATTGTTACCAGCTTCTGTTCCTCCAATCTGCGCTCCTTTCATGAATACTATTTTCTCTGCAGTTGAAGACGGAGATAGTGAATCCATGATTTCTTTAAGGTATGGCGTTCTCTCTGTTCTCCATTTTCCTGGTTCTGATGCTGCAGTTGCTGCTAAAACTCGATACTCATTCGCCCACTCTGATACTTTAAGTTGCGGATCTGGTCTTAAACCTTCAGAAAAAGATGTTGCGTATATCATTGCCTGCATCTACTCATAACTGGTTCTATCTCAACATCATTAACAGTAGAACTACACTCTTCCAATTCCATAAACATCTTTTTCTGAAATTCGTTTTCTATATATCTTTTGCTCATCTCACTTATCATTATTGCTATAACAAGCGCAAATACCCCTGTTATTGTTGCAAAAATGATTGCACTGCTTATTGCTGTTACCGTTAAACCTATATATGCTGCCATTGCTACTGCGCTAACTGTAATACAGATACAGATAATATTATTATGTTTTTTCGTCCTTTTATCTGCTATTTCTCTCTGTGCTGTATATTTATTATGAAGGGTTGGAAAATTAACAACGGTATCTTTGCAGAGCAATGCACCATTTTTTTCAGTAAACAAAACTTTAAATAACTCTAAATTGTTTGATTTGATTGCTAAATGTAAAACAGGTGTATAATTTGCTCCTTTTTTCAGCAATAACTTTACTACATGTAAATGCCCTTTTTCTGCAGCAAGGTAAATCGGTGATAGACCTTTATTATTTGAAATATCAATATCAATTTCTTCTTTTAAGATAGACTCTACAAGCTCAATTTCTCCTTTTTGTGCAGCTAAATGTAGTAGACTATTCTTTTCAGAACCGTATTTATTACTTATCAAAGCCTTTTTTATCTCAGGTTTAGCGTAATCAAATGGTGTCTTGCCGCTATCGTCTTTTACTAGAGGGTCTATATCTTCTCGCGTTAGTAAAACTTCTATTGTTTTAAGTCTTTCAGCGTAATGTAGTGGTGTTTTATTTTCGTAGTCTTGCAAATTGACTTGAGCATTAGGCTCCTTTATTAAGCATTTGAGAATATCAAGACATAAGTCTCTTTCATCGTAATTAGTATTACTTGCAGCTATATGAACAGGTGACAATTTCATTGAGTTTTGTCCTATGCGCGCGCTATTTACATCTGCTCCAAGCTTCAGCAGTAACTTTACTATCTCCAATTTTTTGTTATTAACTGCATAGTGCATTGGTGTCTGATTCCGTGCATCAAAGACATCAATTTCAGCATTTCCTTCTTCTACTAAAATTTTGACAACATTTCCATGTCCTATGCCTGCTGCTAGATGTAATGGAGTATGATGCAGAGCATTTCGTGCATTAACGTCAATACCTTTTCTGATCAAATATCTAACTGCATTAACTTCACCTATCATTGCGGCCAAATGAAGTAAGCTATCTTGTTCTGACCCGTATTTGTTATTAATTAGCGCTTGTAATATTTCTGCTTTTTTCCCTTCTTTAGCATAGTCAAGAGATGTTTTACCATCATTATCTTCTACGAAAGGATTAATGTTCTTCTTCGTGAGTAACAAATCTACCATGCTTAATTCGTCAAATTCTATAGCGCAATGTAGTGGGGTTTTTCCATTTAATCCTCTAACATTAACATCTAATCCAGGTTGATTAATGAGACACTTTATTAACTCCAAACTTAAGTTATCAGCCATTTTATATTCAAAATCTTTTTTATATTTGAAATTTAGTATTAGATAATTCTTGGAGTGAGTTTGTAATCTCTTCAGTTAGTACCATATGAATCTTTTCAGTGTCACTCAGTGATGCAAGCAGCGCTGAAACTCTATTTGGAATATTAAGTAAATTATTACGAACAACTCTTGCTACGTTAAATGCTTCAGTTTTTACCTCTTCAATTGACACAAATTTGCCTATTTCAGCTTTCACTTTAGCTTCCAAAAGTTTACCACGCTCGGTTTCATTTTTTATTCGCGTTTTTAGCAATATCGTTGAAAGTGTTTCTCCGCGCTCTTTTCTCCTCAGTGGTTGACTTGGATCTCTTATTGCTGCTACCGCTTCATTTGCTTGTTCTCGGTCAATAAGTCCATCTTCCAGCTCAACTATTCCTTTTTTTACTAAAGAACAGACATATTGCCTCGAAAATCCTTTTTCCCTTGCCCACTCTGCTTGCGTAATTCTCACCTTTTTTTCTCCTTTTTAGCACTGCTCAGCTATAATTTCGTAAGTAGTTAACATTTGAAATATCTCTGACGCTAAAGAAGGCCTGGGGTCAGGACCACCAAATCCGCCAGCATGGCCGGAAGGACCCACTTTTTATGATGTTTTTAATATATTAAAATCTTTGCTAAAATTCATAACATAGAACATTAAAGCTAAAGAGTCCGCTTCATTATCATCCATTGGACAAAAACCCTTTTCCTGTACTGCCTCAATGACATCAGCTTTACTTGCATTACCCTTGCCAGTTATAAAACGTTTAATAGTCTTAACCGAAACACCTTGATAGGAAATATTGCTTTCCTCACACCAAGCAGAAAGGTGTGCTAAAAACCCTCCATAGATATGTGCAGCATCAGTTCCTAGATGTCTTCTCACTTCTTCAAAGTACACAACTTCAATACCTGGAAATTTATACTTAAGTGCATTAAGCCAATTACGAAAGTTTAAAAACTGCACTCCACCACCACTAAACCTGCTAACATGAAAACTCTTACTTCCACTTTGTACTATTCCATCATGTAAAATAGTCCAACCAGTTTGTTTACCAAGATCTAGGGTGAGCATTTCCTTTCAATTGCCGAGTACATATATATACAAGATTTGAAAAAATTACGTCCAAAAAATCTTTAATTTTCGAAATTTTACAACTAAGAACTAACATGAAAACTCTTTTACAGCCAGTTTGTTTGCCAAATCTTTCAATTGCCGAGTACATATATATACAAGATTTGGAAAATTTTCGTCCAAAAAATCTTCAATTTTTGAAAAATTTTTTATAATTCTTGAATTTGAAAACCTTCTAAACATGATTTTTCTACTTCTAGAGGTTTTTTATTATTCTACTTTTATATTTTATATGTTTTTATATATGTGTATATTTTTATATATGTATTATATATATTATATATAAGGGTTTCAGGAAGCTAGAATCCTCCATATTGGCGGACTTCAGATATGCCGTTCCTAGGAACGGTTTTAGGAACGCATGGTGAAAACCCGCCATACAGGCTAGTTCTAGATTCCTGATTCCTAATTCCTGATTTAGGAAGCCAGTAATTAGGAACGGAACTTAAGGTTATAGAGAGCATACTTTTCCTCTTAAAAATTTAAGCTATTCTTTTAATAGCGAAATCCACATTTTTAGCTCTTTAGGTGATATTGAATTTCAAAATATGAAATTCTTATATATTTTTAATATAACTTTAGGAAGCCTGAGCTACCCATTCTTAAAAATATTGAAATCCATTCAAAATAGGTTCCAAAAACCTGAATTGTATTATTTTAAATTGTATAAGTATTATTCTCAAAAAAAAATAACAGAATATCAATAGATTAAAAATCGCATCAGTATTATTTATTTTTGCTCCTGTCCTACATAACAGCATTAATAACTCTCATCCTTAAAAGCATCAATTTGTTTTTAAGGAAAGTTATGAAATTACAAAACTACCATATAGTTATTAAAAATGTAAAATATCAAGCTTATAGACTGAAACTTGCTAAGTGCTTTATTAATGAAGCTCACGAAGATCTTGAGCAAGAACTCTTCTGTGAAATTTGGCCATGTCTTGATCAGTATAATGAAGATAAAAGTAGCTTTAACACTTTTGTAGCAAGACTAACTGAAAACAAAGCTATTAACTTGCTAAAGAAACAGCGATGTGCAAAACGCGATATCAATAACTATATTAGTATCGATGTAACAGAGCTACTTGAGAGTGAAATAACAAAACGCATTGATGTAGACTATATGATCTCGGTTTTACCAAAGGAATGGCAAAATATATGTGAGCAACTTAAGTTTTTCAACTTACATGAAGTTGCCAAAATGAACAACGTTTCAAGAACCACTTTAAACAATATTATCAAGAAGATACGTGCCAAACTTTTTTCTATTTACTACGCAGGCAAAAAGAAAAATTGAACAAAATTTTTGCCTTTCTTGTATATATACACACCGTAGCATGGATAAATAATGGTTCTTAAAATTTTGAATAATAATGAAAGATTGCAAACAATATCAACTGTAAAAATGGTCATCTTTGGTCCTTATGGTATTGGTAAAACAAGTCTCCTAAAGACCGTAGATGAACCAACACTTTGCCTTAATTTTGAAGCAGGGCTTCTTGCTGTTCAAGATTGGCAAGGAGATTCAATTAGTCTTCGCACTTGGAATGAAGCTAGAGATACTGCTTGTCTTATAGGGGGCCTAATCCTGCGCTGAAGTCTGATCAAGCATATAGCCAAAGACACTATGAACATGTATCTAGTAAGTACAAAGATTTTTCCTCTGAGTTTTCTAAATACCGATGCATTTTTGTAGATAGCATAACCGTTGCTTCACGTTTATGTCTATTATGGGCAAAAATGCAACCTGAAGCTTTTTCTGAGAGATCAGGAAAACAGGATATGAGAGCTGCCTATGGATTACTTGCTCAAGAAATGATGGCTTGGCTCAATCAATTTCAACATATCAGAGACAAAGACATCATCATAGTTGGTACTTTAGGTCAGTATTTAGACGATTTTAATCGCCCAAACTGGCTACCTCAATGTGAAGGAACTAAAACTGCCAGTGAAATTCCTGGGATAGTTGACGAAGTAATCAGTATGGTTGGAATCAAGAAAGATGATGGAACGGAGAAGCGCTCTTTTGTTTGCCACACTTTAAACCCTTGGGGATACCCAGCTAAAGACCGCAGCGGACGCCTGAGTATGGTTGAAGAACCGCATTTAGGCAAGCTGCTTACAAAGATTAAAAGCAAGTTTTAAAATTTAAACATGGAGAGTGATATATGTTACAAAACCTATTAACTGATTTTAACACTGTAAAACCGCAAAGTAGATTGATACCAAAAGGTACAATAGTAAAGGTAAAAATGACAATCAAGCCTGGAGGTTATGAGCATTGGTTTACTAAAAGCCCCACTACCGGTAGCATTTATTTAAATACAGAATTTACCGTTATTGAAGGTCTATATGAAAAGCACAAGATTTACCAAATAATTGGTATTAAAAGTAATAAAGCAGAAGATACTTGGGGAGAAATGGGTCGCTCTATGCTTCGCAGTATCTTGGAATCGGCACGCGACATTCATCCACATGACAATTCAGAAAGTGCAATCCTTGCTCGTAAGCTAAATTCAATTGCAGAATTAAATGGGTTGGAGTTTACAGTAAAGGTAGGTGTTATAACTGATGAATATGGAGAGAAGAACAAAATTGCCTCGGTAATTACTCCAGAATATCGTAAAAATTACGAGATTGACAGGATTCCATTTTGAAGTACGACGAGGAAAAGCTTTGGTCTGCCGTCGTTACTAGAGGTATTCAGGATTCAGTAGGAAAAAACCCAAAGCTAAGAAAAGAAGCAATTCATTGGCTGAATTCAAAATCTTTTGAAACTGTTTGCGAGCTAGCTAATCTCAACTTTAAACGTATGAAAAATATGTATGGGAATTTTATGTCTAAAAAGCAAGAAAAGATAAAAGCATTATTAATTGATAATATCAAGGAGTGTGTTTCTTACCTACTTCCAAATGGTGAGTTTTACCGAGAAAAAACTTATATTGGAGACTTAAATGGAAATACAATTACAGTTAAAATAGTAGGTAAGGAAGCTGGTGATTGGCGTAATTTTACCGAAGGAACTGGTGGTGATATTATTGATCTTTGGATTTTAATTAAGGGTGATATATATTCTGCTAGAAAGTGGCTCAATAAAAAATCAAAGAGTGGAGAAAAAAGAGAAGAAAAAATATTTTCTGTAAAGCAGTACTTGAGTGATCAATCACCAATACCAGAGGACATAATAGCTCCACGAATTCTCACTCCAGGTGGTCTTTAGTCATTGGTGGTACTCCAAAGGTTGGCAAAAGTTATTTTCTTCTCTCTTTGCTTGCACATCTTGCAGCAGGAGTGTCGTTTCTTAAGATGAAGTCAGCAAGGCCACTAAAAATAGTCTATCTGCAAAATGAGATGGAGTACAATTACATCAGGGAACGAATACAACAAATCATAACCAATCAAAGGCTGCCAAATCTAGCAGAAGAAAACTTGATTGTTACTACAAAGATGAGATTAACTTTAAACGATGAAGGTATAGAGAGAATAAAAGAGATCATAGGAGAAAAATTTAAAACAATAGACCTTATCGTCTTGGATTCTCTTGACTATGAAAATATGTTTTCTGGCCTGCAAAGCAGAGTAGAAAAACTACGTTCTGTAATTAATCCTATGGCTGGAATCATTATTACACGTCATACCAGAAAAGTATCGACAGCTACACTCGCAAAAAGCCCTTTTCAAGCTTTAATTGGTGCTAATGCTTTAAGAAGCTTTTATACATCTGGTATTGTAATGTTTCAACCAAGTAAACGTGCAAATGTCTTGCAAGTAGTATATGAGTTAAGAAACGGCAAATCAATACCAGCAAAATTTATTAGCAGAGTAAATGGGCGTTGGCGGAATTCTAAAATTATAGCTACGGCCTAACTTATCCGCAAAAATGGATACTATGGTAGAGTTAAAGACTCAGCTTTTGCAAAATATCAGATCTTGTCTTTTTCACCTACTACCAAGAGGAACATTTCGTGGCGATAAGTTTTATGTAGGTGATGTACAGGGTAACAAAGGCAAAAGTACTGTAATAGAGTTAACAGGCGAAAGAGCCGGATTATGGAAAGATTTTGCAACAGGAGAAGGTGGTGACATTATTGACCTTTGGGCAACGGTACATGGGAAAAATGCCAAAATAGAATTTCCTGAAGTAATGGCTTCAATAAGTGAATGGCTTGGTCTTAAGAAACAAAACAATATCAGAAATCTAGAACAATATCTGACTTGTAGTTGGAATTACTACGATGAAAATAACCAATTGATTGTAATAGTCTATCGTTATGATCCTCCTTTAGAGAAAAAACAGTTTAAACCATTTGATGTTAAAAAACAAAGATTCAAAGAGCCGGAGATAAGACCACTCTACAACATTCCAGGTATTTTAAAGTCCGATAAAGTTATTCTGGTTGAAGGAGAAAAATGCGCAGAAGCACTTATAGAGAAAGGAATAACTGCAACAACAGCAATGTTTGGAGCAAATGCGCCTATTGATAGAACAGATTGGACTCCGCTTAGAGGTAAACATGTTATCATTTGGCCAGACAACGATGAAGCAGGTAATAAATATGCCAAAAACGCTGAAAAGAAGCTTTTAGAACTTGGTGTTGCATCACTTGCTACGCTTAAGATTCCACCGAATAAACCAAGGAGTTGGGATGCTGCTGATTGTGTGTTAGAGGGAATAAATGTTTCGGAATTTATTGAAAAAAACTCAAGAAAAATAATTATTAAACCACCACTTGATATTTTTAGCTGGAGTGTAGAGCGTTTTGTAGGTCCAGTACCAAAGCAAAGATTCTTGGTTGAAGGATTATTTCCTTTGGGTGTAACCTCCATTTTGGCTGCAATGGGAGATACAGGCAAAGGTATGCTTCTTCTTGACCTAGCCCTCAAGGTTGCAAGTAGCATAGACCAGGTGTGTGGATTTGGCCCACCTGTTACTGAACATGGGTCTGTGGTGGTATTTTCCGCAGAGGATGATACAAATGAAATACATCGTCGCTTAGAACGACTTGATCCAAAATGCGAGAGATTAAAATATAAAGATAGGCTATTTATTATACCACTGCCAAATATAGGAGGATCTTTTACCATACTTAAGAATGTTCGCGGTAAAGTTGTAGAAATATCTCCAGAATTTGAGTCTGTAGTGAAACAGCTGAGCAAGGTAAAAGATTTGAAGCTCATTATATTTGATCCTCTTGCTTCTTTCATTCATGCAGATTTAAATGCTGATCCAGCAGTAGGAGATTACCTCATGTGTTTATTGTCTGATTTAGCATGTAACACTGGAGCTTCAATAATTACTGCACATCATATGAGGAAATTAAAGGGAGAAAAACCTATATCAACAGTAGAGCAAGCACGAGATGCTATTCGAGGCACTTCTGCTCTCGTCAATGGAGTCAGGTGTTCTTTTGCTTTTTGGCCTGTTGAAGATATGACTAAACCAATGATTTTTAGGTCAATTGGAAAAATCCCAAGACAAAATGCACTATTTTATGGAGCTGTTGTTAAAGCAAATGGCCTGGCTGATCGTACTGTACGTACTTATCTGAGAAATGAAGAAATAGGGCTGTTAGAAGACATTACTGAACAATTAAAAGCTCAAAATATTAGCGATAAAGATCTTAAAATATATCTTATTGATTCAATTGCGCGAGCTGCTAGTTCAGGACATCCATTTACTCATACAGGAAGTGCAGGAATACATAAACAACGACATAGATTGCCTGAAGTTTTTCATAGTATGGGAAGGGATAGACTAGAGCGTATAGTTCAAGAGCTTTTACAAGCAAAGCAAATAGTTAAAGGAATGGCTAATGGTTCAAAAGAAGATAAATGGCTTGATGTAAAAACAGGACCATTTGCACGTGGAGTTGGAAAATTTACTCATGGAGCTGAAAATTTTTAAAATCAGGAAATTCTATTTTTTTATAGTCAAAGTAAAAGGGTTAATCCGATAACCATATGATGATCTTTGCCAACCAAGGGTTTGTATTACATCATCACGTTCAATACTTAATCCTAATTTCTCAGCAAGTGTAGATTTGATTGTTCTTTGCATTTTATTTAATGGTTTTCTGATTTGTTGTTCTAAATCTGCTTCTAAACTAAGCCCCAAGAGCTTTTCTAACTGATTAATATTGAGAAGTGTATGTTTTTCAGGTGGTAATTCTTTCTCACAGTCATGTAAAAATTGCCTAAATAATATTCGAAAAATATTAAGACATGATGCAGCTTTTTTATTTATAACTTCAATACTATTAACATATACCATACCTTTAACTATTTGTAACTCCAAAAGCTTTGTTGGTACAATTGGTTCAACACGTTTAAGCGAAATATACGAAGCTGGTAAAACTTGCAAAGAAGTATTTTCTACTACCTCTGGTACTCCTCTTTTAGCTGCCTCTTGAAATATCTCAGTTAAAGTCTTAAGCTGACAAAACAGTTCTACCATTGGCACTACATATAGGCTCAACAATAGATTAGGTATATCTTTTTTTAGAGTGATGAGAGCTGTCGGATGGACTCTAAGTTTATCTATAGTTAAAAATATCGCATCAGTACAAAAATCAAGGATTATTAGATTTACAATGCGACCTTGGTTACAAATATAATAAACTCCTTTTTCTACTTTTTCCCACATAAGTCTTGAATCATTCAACTTTGTTTCAAACCAGTCTATGATTTTCTCTGTATTTAAGTATATGGATAAGAGATGAAATCTCTGTTTTTGATAAGTGTTAGGCAAAATATGACGAGAACAGTTTTCACAAATAGCGTCATCACATGCTTCATCAAAGTCTGGATCAATGAAAATCTCATTGCTACAACTTGGATCAATTACATTTGGCCAATCAAGATGATCTTCTTCACGAGAGCAAACAATATAGTATCTTTTTTGCATTTTTATCAATCCAAGATCAAATAAGTATCTTGCTGCTTTAATGTGATTTTGACTTGGATTGACCCAAGAACTATTTGAACTTAAAAGATCAGCAATTTGCTCGTGAAAGGATTTTAAGACCATAAGATTGTTCCATATGTTTCTTCAGGTCCTCTCTTTCTTTTTTATTGAGCGGATGCTCTGAATAATAAATTTCCCCACTTGATTTGAAAGAAAATGTTACCTTTTTGTTTTGGAACATTACTTTAGCTGATTGAATAGATTGTAGTATGTTGCCAATAGATGGCTTTAAAATATGTAACTCTGGTGCAATAGGATCATACGGCTTTACACTTAAAGTAAGATATGTATTACTATTTTTAAAATAATCTGACTTAAAATTTAACTCAAATATACAAATGTCAGAGTCAGAACCATCTATACATGCTTGAAGAAATTTGTGCACTTGTAGTGGAAAGTTCTTATCTTGTATATTTACAAAAGTACATTCGCAGTCAAAATACCCACTTGCAATACTATTTGCTATTTCCACAGCTTTATTAGTATTTTTAGCACAGAGATTAACCTGAGTGCCATCAAGAGAGAAATCTAAAATCATCCACTCAGGTTTATGACCATGAACAACTTTATTTGAGTTAAGCAGTAAATCCATATCACTTCCTCGACGTACAAACATATATATCCGATCTTGGTGATGGAAAAAACCCTGCAATTGGTTTTCAAACTTCAGTATCTGCTCTACAGCTTCTTGTGACATAAACTCTTTAAATGAAGTGTTTATTTGTCTTGGTGATTTCTGTAGAGCAAATGATACGAAACCTTTCTTCTGCACTTTATCAAAATGATAAACAGATTTTAAAAGTTCACAATTTATGTGAAATAGTAAAAATAACAAGGATCTTTTATCGTACTTATACCAACTCTCATTGTTGGCCAGTCAAATAGGAGACATTGCAGAGTTGTTTAATTGTGGAGCTGGCAAGAGAAGTAATAAATTTGCACAAAGCACCCTCAAGCAGAGCAATTGTATCGTATATTTTATTGCGCAAAATGTTCTGTTTTATATATAACCAAAGCCTCTCAACAGGATTTAGCTCAGGTGAGTACGGAGGTAGGTATATAATATCGATATTTTTAGGTACCTTTAAATTTTTTGACCTATGCCAACTAGCACAATCCATAACAAGAAAAGCCTCTCGTGTTTCTAGATATTGCGACATCTGCTCAAGAAATATGTTCATGCAATCAGTGTTGACATTTGGTGCAAATAAGCTAGAACTCTCTCCATTTCTAGGATTAACCGCACTATAGAGATAGAAATTTTGCCTACCTAATTTTGTTTTAACCTGTGTTCTAATCCCCTTTTTAAACCACCCATGTCCAACCTTTGAATGTGTGCCAAACCGTGATTCATCAAAGAAAAATAGCTCTTTTTCTGGATACTTGCTAATAGCTCCATTGAGATTTTTTTTTGAATTCCTCTTGTTTGCTTTTATCTTGTCCATTATGAACTGGTCTTGGTGTAATATATGAGAATTTCATCTTTTGCATATAGCGGTGTACTGTAGATTTGCTGATATTTAATCTGAACTTTTCCTGGATTCTTATTCTCATTTCTTTAATGGTAATATTAGGATTTTCTTCTATCCACTCTTCAATTTGCTGTAGTTGAACCTGATTTAATTTAGTTTTTCTACGGCGTTGTGGAGGAGCAAACAGTTTTTCTTCTCTGCCAAATTTCAAGAGTTTTACCCACGAAGTTAGTGCGCTTCTTGAAATGCAATATATTTTTGCTACAGCCGTTATACTGTACTTTTTTGCTGCAATTACAGCATTTAGTTTTTTTGAAACATATGCATTATTCCTTACTTTCTTCAGCATTTCTTTTGCTGATTCTACTACTTTTTCATCCAATAATTTTGATCTTAATGCCATTTATACCTCAACTATTTTACTTACTTCATTATGGCTTTTCTTCCATCTTTGTCCATCTGTTTGCCGTGTAATGGGAATTGGTATTAGAGGTTGTCCGGAAACAAGTAAAAGGCTATAATATCTGAAATTTTAGTACGGGGTAAAGATGAGAAAAAAGTATCCAACAGATCTAAGCGAAAGGGAATGGGCAAGAATAGAAAAACACTTCAGAGTATCATACAAGAAAGGAGGAAGGCCGCCAAAGTATAGCAAAAAAGAAATATTAGAAGCAATTTTCTATGTATTGCGTACAGGGTGTCAATGGCGGTATTTACCAAATGATTTTCCGCTATGGAAGACTGTGTATGAGCAGTTCAGGCAATGGAAGAAGCAGGGAATTTTTGAGAAAATGAATTATGAAATTACAAAATATAGTAGAAGAAAAATAGGAAGGAATGAGCAGCCGAGTGCCTGTATAGTAGATAGTCAATCTGTAAAGACTACAGAAAAGGGGGGATCAAAGGCTATGATGGAAGTAAAAAAGTAAAGGGTAGAAAAAGGCATATAATTACAGACACTCAGGGTTTTATACTAGGTTGTTACGTAGGCGCTGCTAACGAAAATGATAGAGATGGTATTAAAATAGCATTAAACAATATGAGAACAAAATATACTAAAGTTAAAAAAATGTGGGCTGACATGGGATACCAAGGAAGAAATTTAAAGAATCACATAAAGGAAGAATATGACATAGATATTGAAATTGTTAAAAGGCCTCCATGTAGATTTTGGGTGCACAAAGATACGCCACCTGAGCTACTACCAACAAGAGAACAAGGGTTTAAAGTACAGCCAAGAAGATGGGTTGTAGAAAGGACTTTTGCTTGGGTTAATAGGAATAGAAGGCTATCGAAGGAGTATGATTTACTCACAACATCCACTGAGAATTTCATATACCTAGCTATGAGTAGGGTTATGTTAAAGAGGGAATATGCTTGAATTTACTAGTTTCCGGACAACCTCTTACAAGCAAACTTTTCTGGATCTCAGTGTCTGGGCACTGGGATGACAGGGGAGGGAGGCTACTTGGATGACACCATTCTTTTTCCTGGATCCAAGTAGTCAGGGCACTGGGATGACAGGAGAAGGTACTAGGATGACACCCTGACCTCGTCGTCCCGCTACGTGTTAGCGGAATCTAGAGATACCGTGACGGTATGACGTAAAGCTCGCATTAGCTATACTTTTATGCTCACCAACTTAGCTGGATCCAAGTAGTCAAGCTACTTGGATCTGCAAATTGCAATGTTCGTACAGCTGCGTGCTTGACACTGGGATTTAGTGCAGCTACCCTAAACTGGAAGCTCATCTTGCTATTTTTGGCTGAAAGAAACATATTTTTAGAATAATGAAAACAATCAGCACTTTAATTCAAGAAGGATCGGAGTTATTATCGTCACATAAAGTTGAATCACCACATTTAGATTGTGAAATCATCATGCAGCACGTACTTGGAGTGGAAAGATCATTTATAATTGTGAACCATGCTGATCAAGTGCCGATGGAGAAAGAACTTTTATTTTGGAAATTAACAAAAAAAAGAGCGGAAAGATATCCAATATCGCAAATAATAGGTAATCGTGAATTCTGGAGTAAAAATTTTATAGTTAACCAGCATGTTTTAGATCCAAGGCCAGATAGTGAAACAATAATCCTAGCAGTGTTAAAATATTACCCAAACAAAAAACAGAAACTAAAAATTGCAGATTTTGGTACAGGCACAGGTTGTTTATTGATATCCGTACTTAGTGAGTATGAATATGCTGTTGGCGTCGGTTTTGAAAAAAGCTTGGAAGCATATAAAGTTGCCTATCAGAACACAAAAAAACATGATCTTCTCAGCAGAGCCAAAATATTTCCAAGTTCGTGGACAGAGTGCAGAGGTTCATTCGATCTTATAATCAGTAATCCTCCATATATTAAAAGAAGCAAATTGAAAGACTTGCAAGCTGAAGTGCAAAAGGAACCAAGAATTGCCCTTGATGGTGGTATTGATGGTTTGAGCTGTTACTTGAGCATTTTTCCAATATTGAGAAAGTGCCTTAAAAAAAATGGGTTTGCGATATTGGAGATAGGTGAAGATCAAAGCAATATTGACAAAATAATCCCCTCATACGAATTAGCTTTTCAGGAATATGTATATGACTTAGCGGGAATGAAGAGATGCATTGTTGTGAAAAGAACATAGCTAATGTTTTTTTGCCTTCATCCCATATTATCCTATATCATCCCAGTACCCTCTACCTAGTCATCCAAGTAGCGTGACTACTTGGATCTATATTTAACTAGATCCTATGGTCAAGCCATAGGACGACAGGAACGGTTTTATGCATTTTTTAAAGGGCAACATGTTTAAGCTTTGCTGGCAAAATGGAAAGTAAGACCAGCCTCTATACCGTGTGTGTGAAATAGTTGATTACCTATATTTATTTCCTCAGTTACTTTGCTACCTGAGCTAGGATTAAGCTTCTTTTTTTTATCATTATTAGGGTCGTCTACCACTTGTCCTAACCTTTTTGCTGTAAGCTTAATATCGCTACCAATAGCACCAAAACCTCTATATCCAATATGCATATTTACATCTTCGTTTATGCGATAGTCAAAGCCAGCTTTTAATTGACCTGCGGGTCTTATTGACGGTTTTTCAAACATCGTCATTCTTGTTGCACCGATCCCAATACCAACGTAAGGAGAAAAAGAGAAACGGTCACTTTTCCAATGATGATAAACATTTGCCATTACAGATATGTTCTCAATTTGGTCATGACTAACTGCAGCACTATAGAGATAAGTTTCTTTATTAGGATCCTCACCAGTCTCCTTTAGGTATGAAACAGTTATTTGGCTACTTGTTAAACCAATATTATCCACTTTTACAGAAGAATACATCCCTTCCAATTCAGCCCTATAGCTTTTGTTACCCAATTCTCCTGTGTAACCAAATGCCACATTTGCAGCAAAAGGTGGATTATAATCTCCTTTATACTCACTTAGTGACTGACCTTCTGTGTTCTGAGCACCCCTGTCATTTATAGACAAATTTTTGATACCTGTAGTGCTTGTTTTTAGTACGCTTGTGTTATTTAAATATTGACCGTAATACCCACACCAAAGTAAAACCCTTCTGTTTCACTTGCAAAAGATTGTTGTGACAACAATAAAGCAAATGCTGTAACCGCTAATGTTTTTTTACTAATCATTATTACTCCCCTAGTTAAAATAGCTAATCTAATACTAATTAATTAAAAATGGCTTAATATGAAAAACCTAATTATTTGCATAACTTGCACTTTTCTGAGCTAAAAATAGGCAAAGTTAACCTTACTTCTCGTCATTTTTTAATTTATCCTCATCTTCAAATTCATCCTCCTCTTCTTCGTCATCAAACCCATCATCGCTCCTATCCTCATCTTCCTCGTCATCATCTTCAAACTTATCGTCGATATCTTCATCATCAATATCTTCGTCTGCAAATTCATCTGATTCATCATATACTGCATCTTCGGTTTTAGTTTCAGCAGGATAATCAACTGAATTAGGTCCCTCAAGAACATTATTCCCCTCGTTATTAACCTTATCTTTGCTCGCAGCGGCAGAAAGAACTTTGTTTGGGTCATATGGTTCTTGTGTAGGCACACGAGTTTGTTTGAGCAGCCTTCTTGTGAAGGTGGTATCACTGTAGTACAAAATTTTCTTTGATTTAATTGGGTAAGTCGACTCTATTAAAATTATCTGATCGTCACGTGGCAACATAATAACTTCTTGAGGCAATAGCAATGCTCTCTGTATTTCAGAGATATGTAATGACCTTGAAGCAGGATTTAAATCTAAAAATTTAGGCTTATTCAACGATTCTTGTTGTACAGTTTTGTTTCCTATAAGTTGCGATATTAAATTAGCTGTTTCAATATTATTGGCTGCAAAAGTTATTCTGTAAGTCGAGTTTGACAAAAAGGAGTTCATCCCTGCTTCTTCGTATATTCCTTTGAGCTGCTCAGTATCTTGAACAATTAAGAATAACCTAACTCGATAACCACGAAAATATGCAATACCTGTTTGAAATTGCTCCATTTTTCCAAGTGTAGGAAACTCATCCATTAAAAACAATACGCCATAAGGCTCGTCATCCGATGGCAATTTTCTACATAAAAACTCAGTTGCCTGTTGGTAAAAAACCTGCATTAAAGGCCTGAGCCTAGTCAAGTTGTCAGGAGTTAAACCAACATAAACTGTAATTTTCTTCTTTTTAAAATCTAGAATATTAAAATCACTTGACGCAGTTGCAGTATCAATCAATGGGTTTGCCCACAATTCAAGTGATGAGTTCATGGTTGATACAACACCTGACCTTTCTTTATCAGCTTTTTGTAAAAAAGCTGCAATATTCATATATGCTACAGGGTGTAGTATTTTACCCATTGTATCAAGAGCAACAGCAAGATTATAAACCACGTCATCACTACGCATCGTACGCACAACTTCACCAAAAGATTTAACTTTCTCTGGTGCAGCAAGTAAGTATAATACCACTCCAACAAATAAGCTTCTTGCTTCATTCTGCCAAAAGTCTTGTTCAGGCATGATTAGGTTAGCTATTTTCTGCACATCGTCAACCATCTGCCCAGGTTTTTCACTAATCCATTGTAATGGATTGTAACAGTGACTTATTCCATCTGGCTGCGCTGGATTCCATACGTATACTTTTTGTCCTTGTCGTTCTCGCCAACCACTTGTTATTTCATAGTTTTCTAATTTTATGTCGTGTACAATTACCGAGTCAGTCCAAAATAATAAATTAGGAATTACAAAGCCAACACCCTTACCAGAACCTGTAGGTGCAAATAACAATGCATGCTGAAACCCATCAGAAATGAAGTATCCTCTTTTATCTTTACCAAGCAATAATCCCTTTTTGCTTCTTAATCCTGCTTTTCGTATGTCTTTCTCTGATGCCCACTGCGAATCTCCATGAAGTGATTCCTTCTTTTTAAATGGTCGCCACTCAATTATCCTTTCTCTTAAATTCCATAAGATAATCATTAAAACAATGATAGGCAGTGCAGAAGATATAATTAATGTGATTTTGAGCTCAAGGCTATATAACTCTGGATGATGCCAACAATATTGTATATGATCAAAAATCGTTGGCCAAAGAGCTTGAGGGAAAGGCGTCAAACTAGGATTAATTGCCTTAAAATCCACAGCATCCGGACCATCAGCAAACAGAACAAACAATATACCAGATAGATAGAAGCAAAACTCAAGTACGCTAAAAGCTACTACACCTCCTATGAGAATATTACGTAGGTGATTTCCATTACTCATAAACTACTCTTCCTTAACTTATGTATAAATTTAAGCATTTTCGCTCGCAGATCTAGTAAATAATATCTCAGAAATGCTTCTTTTGCCCCCACCGGTTCTTTTTAGCTGAATAACAATATCAATCACATTTCTAATGTATGGTATAATTTGGTCTGGAGGAATGCCAAGGTTTGCTTGCATAACCATCAGTTTTATTTGCTCAAGGGCCATTGTTGGACTATCCGCATGAAGGGTTGATATTGATCCAGGGTGACCAGTATTTATCGCCCTAAGAAAACTAAAAGCTTCCGCTCCACGGAGCTCACCAACTATTATTCTGTCTGGCCTTAAACGTAAGCACGCTTCTATCAAATCTTGAGTGGTTACTTTTGCTCTGCCCTGCCCTCCTTTAGAGGCAATTAGATGGACTTTATTGGGATGATCGTTCAAAACGATTTCCCTTGCATCCTCAACAGTAATAATTCTTTCCTCATCTGGAATAGCACGCAAAGTAGCATTAGTAAAAGTAGTCTTACCAGTGGAAGTTCCACCACTAATTATAATATTTTTCTTACTTATTACAGCGTATTCTAAAAACTCTTTTATTTTTTTTTGCCTTAACAATAAATCCAAATGACGGTCAACTGGATTATCAGTTGCTTCTGTAACAGTTTCAGAAAAAGCCCCCATTTTTTCGTAATCATCGAGTGCTAACTGCATGCTAGAAGGCTTACGAATCGACATGACTACTTTATCAGGTTCACATGCTGGCGGAAATACTATCTGTATACGATAACCATTTGGTAATGTTGCCGAAAGTAACGGCGCTTCTTCGCTAAGTTTTTGTTCTGTAGCTTGAGCAATCAGTCTGCCAAGAGATTTCAAATGGTTAAGATCGAATACTTCTAATTTTTCACACCTTATTTCACCGCGATTTTCAATCCATACTTCCTTTGGCTTATTTATTGATATTTCATTTACGCCTTCTTCTTGAAATATGCCTTGTAATGGCTCCAAATATGTATCAAGTGCAGCATAGTTCATTTCATTGATTTAATATTGCCTGTGGAGGAAATACTATATCTTGGTTAACAAATACTTTCAATGCAGTGCCTTGATCAACATAAATAGTTGGTTTTTTATCTGTATATCTGCCTACTACATCCCGCATATCTTTAGAAAAATCCTCGATTGATTTCCCGATTGCTTCATCATAAACAGACTTGCTTTTTCTTTGAATTTGTTCTAACAGTTGATTTACAATTTCCAGGCTTATATTTACCTCGTCTTCTTCAATTCCTAGTGCTTTTGCTATTTCCTCTTTCATTATTTTTAGTAAATCTTGTCTGCTTTTGGCACTCCGAATTCTTCCGATAGCCCCAAGGCCTAATTTCCATTTGTCACTAGATATCTTCTTTTCTGGGTCAATAATGAGTTGGAGAGAAGAAAAATCTATTTCGGTTGCAGTGATAGACTTTACTGCATCTCTGACAGTTAGCGTATCAACAAGATTAGAAGCCTTTTGCCCTATAACAGCAGAACCAATCGAAACACCAGCAAGTGTCACCGAAGAGAATAACGCACTTACTATTTTGTTATCAACTATTCCTGCTATTCCTGCTCTACCAAGCTCGTCAGTACTAAGTGATGAGATTGCAATATCTATTCCATGTGGCAGAATCACTCTATTCCAGTTTATATTTACACGAGATTTAGCAACATTCGAGTCAAATGAATAACTGCCTATCAATCTTGAGCCTTTAGGTATTAAAACTGTATCACCAGTTTCTGCATAAACATCTCTACTCACCATAGCACGCAGCATTCCTTGCAGATCAGAGTTTATTGCAGTTTCAAGAACAGCATCAATAATTTTACCTTGAGTAATCATTAAACCAAGCTTTCCTACTCTGGTAGCTTTGCTCGATTGTGCTGAAGTGTCGGATAAAATAGCATCAGCAGCCTTGTTCTCTCCACTACCACCTGAAATTGTCAACATCTGTGCACTACGTCTGTCTCTAGGATAACCGCCACCCCCTATTGTAGGAAACGAGGTAGGTAAATTGCCCATAACATTACTAGAAGGAAAATTTTGCTTTGGCAAAATAGGTATATTTGACACAGGAGTTTCTTTTGGTTTCTCTTCTTCTTTTTTCATCACTTCTTCTTTTCTAATTTGTTTTATTTCTGGTATGATTAGTGGTGTAGGAAGAGGAGGTAAGGGTGGTAAGGGATCAGTTATTATTCTTTCAGGAACCATTACATTATCTGGAACTTGTTCCAACTTTCCTTTCAATTCTTGAACGTTTTGCTTTGTTTCCTCTTTTTTAATAACTTCTGAACCCTCTTTAGGAGAAGGACTAAAATAGAGATAATACACTCCACCAGCCAGAAGCACTAAAATAATGACCATCAATGCCCTATGACCTTGATTAGAGCCAACTGTTACTACCTTATTCTCTATTTCTGATTCATCTTCTGAATTGTTACGCCTTTCTTTATTCATATTGCATGTACCACAGCTAAAGTGACCTATTTATAATTTCAACTTCACCATCTTCATAACGCATAAATAGCTTTTTATGTACTCCTTTTATTATAACATAATCATCAAATAACAGCCTTTTACAAGGTTTATCCTCCCCTTCTACAAAAACCTGAGGTATTTTATTATTATTTCTAAATTTTAAATAGGTTAAATAACCATCATCAAATAACTCGATCGGAACTATATCCGCATTACCACCTTCATCAATATATGTATAATTGTACTTCGTATCATTTTCTTGTATTATTTTTTCTAGCTTGTCTGTAGTATATTGCATTTGAGTAGGTAAAGAAACCTCATCTAAATCAACATCAAATTCACCTTCTTCTTGAGGATAATAAAAACGTACTACGTAAGATATATCCTTTTCAGCAGAATAATCGTGATCTACTTTCTTAGCATCAGTATCCGGGTATTTATCGTAGTTTGGCCTTGAGATTAAATCAAAAATGTAATTTCTTTTTTTAGTTGTCGTAATAATCATGTTAGTGCGACTACTAACTTCAAATGGCATGATAAGCAATTTATTGTCATAAGGATTAATTTTCCAACTTGATGCATCACCAACAGCGATATTTTTAACTTTTTCTCCTTCCGCAAATTCAATATAAGAATAGTAACCCTGACTAAAAACCACCGTAAATACTTCATTAGGGCTATACACAAAAGTCTTTATTCTACTATCTATAGAAATAGGCTCATTATAATTAATGGATGCGTTTAAATTGCCACTTACAAGTAAAGCTAAAACTAATAATATCCTATACATATTCATCATCTACTCTATATGAAATAACTTGAAATCCTAATGGGTTAATATATCTTTGCTGATCATCCATTTCAAGCGATGCATATCTATATGACATAATAACTATCTTATTTTTTCTCGTAGAACTTCCATCTTTCCGTGTAAATTCCACAAAAAATCTCACCTGAAGAGCATCGTTACCCAACTTTTGAATTGAGCGAATTTTAAATTCACTTTTGGTATCTGAATATAAATTAAAAAGATCATCCATATTCTGCGATCCTACATAATTTCTAAATTCATTATACACATTAGGTGAGGAAAACAACCTCACCTTTGTATAATAGTTATAATTATAATGATATGGATCAAAAACCTCCCTTGCTTTTATATACTCTGAAATAAAATAATCGTTTAGCGCTTCATCTGCAGAATACTGTTTTACTGTGACAGGATCAACCAATTGCACTATTCCTGATTTCTTGTCAATTTCTATAACAAATGGCTCAATAGTGCTACTTGTGCTAATTTTAAATATGACTAATATGCTGATAGAGATCGTTGCTAATAATATTAATGCAAATAAAAGTAGAATATTCCTTTGAGCAATAACTGTGCTGTAGCGGTTTGAATTCCAATTTATATCCTTATCTAAGGATTCAGTATTTTTTTCTCGCTTAAAAAATCTTAGCATTTTAGTATTCCTAAAAATCTTAACTTATGTTAATAAACATAGCAAATTAACAAAGTAGTTACAGCAAAAAAGCTAAAAAACTCTTAATCTATGGCCTAATTTACCAAACTTTGTCTCCATATATGAATCGTTATATTTATTACGTTCCACAATAAGTGGTAGACACTTTGTAACTCCTATACCACTACTTTCCAATTCTGACAATTTCCTATCATTGTTTGTAAGTAATTGGATTTTGTTAATGTTCAATTTCTTAAGCATTTTAGCTGCAACAGCAAAACTCCTTTCATCATCTTCAAAACCCAATATTCTATTTGCATCAACAGTATCAAGATTATGTCCTCTTTGCATACTGTACGCTCTTAACTTATTAGTTAAACCAATGCCTCTTCCATCTTGCATCAAATACAATATAATACCACTTCCAGAGTCAGCTATCATTTGAATTGCTTGATGTAACTGACTTCTGCAATCGCATGACAAGCTATCTAACAAGTCACCCGTATAGCACGAAGAATGAATTCTCACTAATGGTTCGTCATCTTTATCTGGATTGCCAATGATAATTGCATGATGTTCTCTTCCACCACTTTCGGTTCTATAAGATATGATATTTACTTCTTGAGTCTGTTTTAAAAATAATGATGTTTTGCACACTTCATATACATCCTGATTTTCTTGAAAATTATTTATGAATGACGTGTCCAGTGCAATAACGTCATTTTTCTCGCACCAATTTCGCATTTCATGGTTATTCTCAAAAGTTATATCAGCCACTAACGCGTATGGCAATAATTCTGAGAACTTAAGCAAGGCAATAGCACATTCATCTATTGTCTTTGAGCATTGCAACTCTTTTATGCAATCTTCCTTTGAACAGTTTATTAAATAGAGCAGTTCATCAAAATTATTCACCAACAGACGTTTGCTGTTATGTTCTTTATTCTGAGATATGTATTTTACCTTACTTGAAGTTAAAGTAACATATACATTACTTGATGTAAGCTTGTATTGATTAAATAAATCTCTTTCTAAAGCCTCAGCAGCAGCAAACAATAGGTAATTACTTTCATCATATATTACAATTGGCCGACCGCGCCTGATTTCGCTGATAGCTCTTTCTACCTTATTGCTACTCTGATTTCCTATAAACATTTTTACCCATATTAAACAGCGATAAAAACTGGTGCGGCCGAGAAGACTTGAACTTCCAAGGCCTTATGAGCCACAGCGACCTCAACGCTGCGTGTCTACCAATTCCACCACGGCCGCACTATATTCTAGTTTTTATATAATTATTTTAAATTACTTAATCATTTTAGAATTTTTCATCTAGAGTGTCAATCTGATACTAGAATAATTTAGAAATTGTTTGTATAATTTGATTATGAATTTTGTGATTATAAATTTTAATCATTTAAGATAACCTTACTACTAATTTTTAACTTAGGTTTTTATACAAATGAATATAGCTAATATCTTTATTTTTTTAGCTCTCTCTCTTATAACTAGCTTTCATTTCGTCCATGCACAAATATTATACACATGGTCTCAAGTTATCCCAGAAAATAAACTAAGCATACGCGCAATTACGGACAATGACATGTGTCCCATTGTTTATGTTGATGGCGAGGAAACAGAAATGCTGAATCGCAGCTCAATTAACAATGGTGATCATAACGAAACAGTTTGTGAACTGACAGTACAAACAAGTGCCAAAAACATTAGTATTGAGGATCTACGGGTTCCTATATTACCAAAAAAGGTTAATAAAATTGCTTTCATTGGTGACACGGGCTGTAGAATAAATATGTTATTTCAGCAGGAATGTAATTCGGTAGATAGCTGGCCTTTAAAAAAAAATTTAGATTCAATCGCCCTTCATAAACCAGATTTAATTATCCATGTTGGTGATTATCATTATAGGCAAACAAAATGTAGAAATACAAAAAAGTGTGGCGATATTTATGGATATAATAAAGAAGTTTGGTACGCTGATTGGTTTGAGCCTGCAAAGGATATTTTATCACAATCCCCTTTCCTTTTTGTTCGTGGAAACCATGAGAGTTGTGATAGAGCTTATGAAGGATGGTTCAGGTATCTAGATTCATACCCCTTTTCGTCTGAAAAATGTGGAAACTTCGTTTCTAGTTGGTCCTTAGATGCTGGACCGATGAAATTTTTTATCTTCGACTCTTCATCCGGTGAGGATATTTTTACAACCCAAAGCACAATTGATGCTTTTGAGAGGCAATTTGATAAATTGATACAAAATAGTTCTGACAAGCCCATGTGGTTTTTAACTCATAAACCGCTTTGGAGATCTCCAAAAAAAGAATTTTTGACATTAAAAAGCCATGGTAATCTTACACAAATCGAAGCTTTTGGAGATAAATTTCCAAGCAATGTTACTACCATAATTTCTGGCCACATTCATATAGCCCAGATTTTATTAATGGATAATGTTCCAGACCAAATTATAGTTGGAAACGGTGGTGCATCATTACACGCTCAAGATCAAGAATCTGTTTATCAAAATGTAGAATTTGACTATTCAAATGGTAAAAACTACTTAGCACACGAGGTTAGAAACTTTTTTGGCTTTGGCTTTGCAATACTAAATTTAGATGATCACGAATTTACCTTCTATAATCAACACAATAAGGAAATGTATTCTGCGAAGCTAACAGAAGATTTTAAACTTAAACGGATTAAAACTATAGTCGATTCATTTTAGGATTTGTTATTAGCTATTTTAAAAACGCTACTTAAACATTTTTTTTAATCGATTGATTTCATCAGCAAATTTTGAGTCGGTCTTTATAAAATTTTCTACTTGTTTTACTGCATGTATAACAGTAGCATGGTCTCTGCCACCAAAGTTTCTCCCAATATCTGGTAGGCTTTTTTGCGTAAATTTTTTGGCAAAATACATAGCTATTTGTCTTGGCCTTGCAAGACTGCGAAGCCTTCTATTGGATTGCATATCTGCAACCTTTATATTGAAAAATTCAGCTACTTTCTTTTGTATTTCTTCTATTGTGACTGACCTATGATTTGACCTAAGAAGATCGATTAGGGTTTCACTAGCTGATTCTACCGTCATACTTCTTCCAATTAATGAGGTATGGGTAACCTTATTTAATGCTCCTTCTAATTCTCTTATATTAGATTTTATGTTCCTTGCTAAAAACTCTAGGACATCTTTCGGAACATACATATTCATCTGCTCCACTTTTGCCTGCAATATACCAAGCCTTAATTCAAAAGTTGTTTCATTAATATCTGCCACCAACCCCCAACCGAGTCGTGATTTTATTCTTTCTTCCACTCCATCAAGATCACTAGGAGACCTATCAGCTGATATAACCAATTGTTTATTTTGGTCTATCAATGCATTGAAAGTGTGAAAAAATTCTTCTTGTGTACTATCTTTACCACTGATAAATTGCACATCATCTACCATCAATACATCTACTGATCTAAATTGCTCTTTAAATAACATAATATCTTTGCTTCGCAGCGCTGTAATATATTGGTACATGAATTTCTCTGCTGATAAATACACCACTTTTCTTTTTGCTGATGGGGAATTGACTATGTGCCAAGCTATAGCATGCATTAGATGTGTTTTACCAAGTCCCACTCCACCATATAGAAACAAAGGATTGCTGCCTAATATTGGATCTATAGATTCTGCCACACGCTTTGCCGCCGTAAATGCTAATTCATTTGGCTTTCCCACTACAAAATTATCAAAGGTGAACCTTGGATCCAGCGGCGAACCAAGATTATGATTACTTTCCTCTCTGTTTTTTAGTATAACATTAAAATTTGAATTCCTCTCCTCAATTACTTGAATATCAATAGAACGTATACTTTTATCTTCGCTTTGCCATAATGATAATATTTTTTTCATGTAATGAACTGTAATCCACTCTTTTATAAACCTTGTTGACACGGATAAAAGAACTTCCCCATTTCTGCTACTGACAAATTTTAGTGAACTCAGCCAGCTATTATATGTTGCTTCTCCATAAAGATTATAAAGACAATTTTGGATTTTTTCCCAAGTAACATTGTGATCCGTTACTGTAATAATCTGATCAAAAAACATAGTAGAAACCTTAGGGCTAGTTAAGTTCATATACCACACCAAGAAAAAAGCAATAATTAGAAAAATATAAGATAATCAATAGCTTACTGCAAAATGAAAAGCTAATACTACTTAATACATACTAAAAATTATGGTGATTTTTTGATGGGTTGTAAAGGGTATAAAAACATTAAAATTGATCATTTTTATTTCAAAAAAATGATCAATTTGTAAATGTCGCTTGTATCGAGGATTAGAAGCATGCTATTAAAAACAGTAATACATTATGTATAAATAAGATGTTAAATTTACTGGCAAATAAGTAAAGTATTCATATAAATATAGCTAACCTAATATAGATTTACTGAAGCAAATTTATGATTATATTAAGTAATTTGAGTTGTTATGCTGTATTCGGTATTGAACTAGAGTTTTACATTGAAGGAATAGAAAAAGAATACTTATTTCTGAATAGCATCAAAAATAAAATAGCATCTCTTGAATTTTCTTGCGAGAAGGAGAATTCTACACATCAGTATGAGATAAAAAGTGGTTGTTATACGAACTCCTACAATTTAATTAAGCATTTTGAGTTAGCAAAACAATCACTTACTGAAACAGCACAAAAACTAGGTGGGAATGTTTCTTTTAAAGCAAAGCCTTATTTGGATAGAGCAGGCAGTGCATTAAATGTGCATGTTAATCTCGTGAATTCAAATAACGGTAACTTATTTTATATCAATGAGCAAAAGTACAGTGACTATCTGATTCATAGTATTGGTGGATTATGTGCAATGATGAAAAAACATATGTTGTTTTTTGCTCCAAATGATGATTCATATTTAAGATTTCAGTATCCGGATATTCACACTCCAACTACGATTAGTTGGGGAGTAAATAACAGAACTGCTGCGATAAGAATTCCCTATTTTGGCAACGATTCCAAAAGATGCCGCCTAGAGCACCGTGTTCCTGGAACAGATTGTAACCTTGAAAAAGTACTCACAGCAATAATTGAAGGTATAGTTTTTGGTATAGAGAACAAAATTGCTCCGCCAAATAGAGTGTATGGCATTGCATCTGATCCTCAATATAAGATGGAGAGTTTGATATAGCAACTACCTGTTAAACCCTAACCCATTAAACTCCTTTGAGGTAATTGGCCATTCTAGCACTTTCCTCACATCATTATTTACATTCCCATACTGTAATAGCAAGTCTGCAGCAGATAGTTTCTGCGTACTTTTAGATGATCCAAGCCCTATATTGGTAAGGTTGCTCGGTGGCTGCTCAGGAAGTGGATTACCAGATACATCCATGTGTTCAGGGAGAGATTTCATCTGATTCTTTATAGAGCTAGAGTTATTTTGTGCAGGATTTCTATCATCTGACATGTCAAGAATAATTTTCTCAGGTACTACCATAGTTTTTGTATAATCAGCAGAATGACTGCCTTCAGTGTTCTTAAATTCATCAAGAATTGGTTCGCCAAACGCATTTATAGGGCCACCAAGTGATCCTTTCTCCATGCGCTCTTCTGCTCTTTTCCTTATTATTTCTTCTGCTAGCTCAGTTTCAGTTCTTTTTGGTTCTTTTACGGTACCTTTTTCTTCACCTTCATCTCCTGAAACACCAGTAATTTCAGCAGGCTGTTCTTTTTTAGTTCTTATTTTATGAATCAGCGAAAGTAATAAGTAAGTAACTGCAGCAGCAGAAACGATAATGGCTATCTTTGCGGCAATGTGGATTGCTGTTAAAAATATTAAAGCTGATAAAGCTCCAGCTAATCCAGACACAATAACTTTATTTTTGCCTTTTGTTATATTTAGAATTGCCACCATAATAACCTCTCAAATACTGCTCTAGAATTATTATACAGAAATTTTCTTATACTTGCAATTTTGCAAAAATTTTAATTATTTGCGTAAAGTTTTAAAGCTACACAAGGATTAATTAATATGCAATGTATCTCGACTATAATATTGTACAAACGCACATATTCAGCTAACATTCAACATGCAGAGCTTACTCATAGAGCGAAACAGGGCGGTGGTATTATTACTTATAGTAATTTTTATCTTCGGTTCATACGTTTATGTAAAAATGCCAAGGGAAAGCAATCCTGGTATACAGATTCCTATAATCAGCGTGTTTGTTGGACTTCCTGGGATTTCTGCTCAAGATAGTGAAAAGCTATTAGTGCTTCCTATAGAAAATGAACTAAGATCCATCGAAGGTGTAAGAGAATTGAGAGCTTTTGCAACTAATGATGGTGCTCACATGATACTCGAATTTGGAACAGAGTATGATAATAAAGAAGTGCTCGATAATGTCCGTTCAAAGCTTTCAAACATAAAATCGAAGTTACCTGTTGAAGCGGAATCTCCGATAATCAATGAAATAAACTTGAGCTTATTTCCGATACTCAATGTCGGCTTAATTGGTAATTTGCCAGAAAGAGCCTTAACTGAAATAGCACGCAAGCTAAAGAAAGAAATAGAATCTCTGCCAAATGTTCTCAAAGTTGAAGTGGCAGGTATGCGTAAAGAAACAGTGGAAGTGATAGTTGAGCCCACAGTTCTAACAAAATATAACATTCAATCAAACGAAATATTCCAAGCTATATCAAGCAATAACAGACTAGTGGGAGCTGGGTCACTGGAAAATGATACCGGTAAATATTCGATTAAAATATCAGGGTTATTAAAAGATATAGAAGATATTATGAATATTCCTATTAGATCTCAAGGCGATGCAGTTTTGAGAATCAAAGATATAGCAAAAGTATACCCTAGGTTTGAGGATCACCAAGGATTTGCTCGCATTAATGGATTACCTAGTGTCGTGCTAGGAATTTCAAAACGTAACGGAAAAAACATAATAGACACAGTAAATCAAGTAAAATACTTAATGGATAAGGCAAAAGATCAATTACCTGAAAATTTAAAAGTGGTGTACTTAAACGACCAGTCAAAAAACGTCCGCGATGTGCTTGATGACTTGGAAAACGGCATAATATTTGCTGTGTTGTTAATATTGATCATAATGATGCTTTCTATGGGAACAAGGATTGCTATTCTTGTGGCACTCTCGATACCCGGTTCCTTTCTCATTGGGATAATAGCTCTTTACTTTATGGGTATAACCTTAAATATCGTTGTGCTCTTCAGTTTAATTATGGCTGTTGGCATGTTGGTTGATGATGCAATTGTGATCAGCGAATATGCCGATAGAAAGATGATCTGCGGAATGGACAAAGTAGAAGCTTTTTACACTTCAGTTCGTGATATGTTTTATCCGGTTCTATCATCAACGTTAACTAAATTAGCAGTGTTTTTTCCTCTATTATTCTGGCCTGATACTGTTGGTAAATTCATGCAGTACATACCAATTACAATAATCCTAACTTTGACTGGATCGCTCATTATGGCTTTGGTTTTTATACCAACACTTGGTGCAATATTTGGTAAGCCTTCGATAACTTCAAAAAAAGAAATAAAAAAAATGAGTGCTATAGAAAGTGGTGAAATAAAAAATGCTGGGCCTATAATAAGAGCTTACGTACGCATGCTAGAGAAGGTTTTGGATCATCCTAAAAAATTCGTATGTGCTACTGTATTCGTTTTGTTTTCATTTAGTGTGCTGTACTTTACTTTTGGTCCTGGAGTAAAGTTTTTTCCGAAAGTGGATTCAGATAATATTTTAATCAGTGTTAAAGCAAAAGAAAGCTTATCAGCCAAAGAACGAGATCTGATACTCAAAGAAGTGGAAGAACGCATTTTGAGCATTGAAAAAGAAATTCATGTTTCTTATGCTAGATCAGGAGCATTTTCAGACAACGTTATCGCCAGAATACAACTAGAACTTATGGATTGGCGCTTCAGGCGCAAAGCTAAGCACATACTAAATGATATAAGGAGCAGTGTGCAAGACATGAAAGGAATAATAATTAATGTTCAAGAGGAAAAGCCAGGACCGTCGGCTGACAAGCCAATACAAATTAACCTCAGCGGGAGTGTATCCAGTTTGAATTTAGCAGCAGAGAAAATTCTAGAAATTATGAACCAACCTTCATCCGGGTTTATAAATATTCAAGATAGCAGATCAGCACCTGAAATAGAGTGGAATATGAGTGTTGATAAGAGTAAGGCTACAAGCTCTGAAGTAAGTGTTGCAACCATTGGCGATTTTATAAAGATGGTTACAAATGGAGTATTGATTGGAAAATATAGACCAAATAACACGGATGAAGAAATCGATATTGTACTCCGTTTCCCCAGAAAGGACCGCAATATGAAGACTATAGACAATCTTTTTATCAATACAGTTAATGGCCCGTATCCTATGAGCAACATAGTAAAATATGCTCCCGAAAAAAAGGTAAACAAACTAAACAGGATTGATGGATTACGCACAGTGACAATCTCTGCTGACGTTGATACTGGCTATCTTGTTGATGAAAGAGTAAAGTTCATTCAGAATTCTATTGCCCAGGATTGGGACAAGGGAGTAAAAATTGATTTTAAAGGCGACAAAGAAGATCAACAAAAATCAGGAGCATTTTTGTTAAAGGCTTTTATATTAGCGATTACACTAATGATATTGGTATTAGTGACACAGTTTAATAATGTATACCATACATTTATCGTAATGACAGCAGTGTTTTTATCCACAACATGTGTGTTTTTTGTTTTCTTTCTTATCCAACAAGTTTTCGTAGTTGTTATGTGTGGAGTGGGGATAATTGCTTTGGCAGGAATTATAGTGAATAATAACATACTATTGCTTGATGCCTTTCATCATCAAATTAAGGTACACAAAAATGACATCAAGCGATGTGTAATAAACGCTGCAATTTCTCGCGTTAGGCCAATATTGCTTACCGTTGCAACCACAGTTCTTGGTTTAATACCGATGATTACCAGGTTAAATATCAATTTTTTTACGCTACAAATCACATATGATGCTCCATCAAGCCAGTGGTGGGTTGACATTTCAACAACCATAGCAAGTGGAATATTGGCTGCAACGGTTTTAACTTTATTCTTTACTCCTGCGTTGCTTGTTATACAAAAACATGAAAAAACTTGACTTAAATTAGCAATCATTTAACATTTAAGATAGTGTTCTTTGCCCGTTGGAGCTATAATTATAACTAATTACATTGGATTTATTTATTATGATTGCTAATCGTAAAAGCAGTGTTAAGCAGAAAAGTAACAAGAATAACATAGTTGGAAGCCTTGATGTAATAAAAACAGCAGGAGAGCTTTCACTTCAAAAAGGTTTAGATTTTGATGTTGTAATAAAGGCACTAGAAAGTGCTATAGAAGCAGTGGCTCATCAAAAATATGGTAGCAAAAGTAAAATTGTAGTTGATATAGATAGAAACACAGGCAAAGTTACTTCATATAGAAAACTAAAAGTTATTGATGATGAATCAAATGAAAAAGAGAATACTGAGTGTGAATCAATTACGCTTACACAAGCTAAATTAATAAAAGGAGATGCAAAAGTTGGAGATACTGTTAGTGAATTGCTCTCTCTTAACACTGATCTTGCTTCAGCAAGAATTGCCCAGCAAAAGATTGCTCAAGTAATTAAAGATGAAGAGTCAAAAAAGCAATATGAGGAGTTTAAAGATAAAGTGGGAGAAATAAGGTATGGTATTGTTAAACAAGTAGAATATTCAGATCTTATTATAGACATAAATGGCACTAGGGCATATCTTCCATTGCGAAATTTAACTGGTGGTGAATCATTTCGTGAAGGTGATAAGGTTAAAGCTTACATACAGACTGTTAAGCGCTCTGATGATGGACGTCAAATTATTCTTTCTAGGACTCATGAAGGCTTTTTGGAGGCATTATTAAATCAAGAAATACCAGAAATTGCTGACGGATTAGTGACAATTAAAGGTATAGCTAGAGATGCTGGTTCAAGGTCTAAGGTTGCCGTTTTCTCTCCCGACAAGAACATTGATCCAGTAGGTGCTTGTGTTGGAGTTAAGGGAGATAGAATAAAAACTATTATACACGAATTAAATGGTGAAAAAATTGACGTTATAAATTACTCCTCAGATTTGGGTCAATTCGTTATTAAAGCCATTACTCCTGCAGAAGTATCGAAGGTTATTATTGATGAAAATGAAAATTGCATAGAGTTAATAGTTGCTGAAGATCAATTGAGTTTAGCGATAGGAAAAAAGGGCCAGAATGTAAGATTAGCTTCAGAGCTTGTTGGATGGAAAATTGAGATATTAAGCACTCAGCAAGAATCAGAAAGGCGAAGTAAAGAACTTAGTCAATGTTCAGCTTTATTTGCTGAAGCTTTAAACTTAGAAGAGATTATGGGTCAGCTATTGGTAACAGAAGGTTTTTCAAGTGTAGAAGACATATCTAGCGCTTCAATTAAAGAGCTTGCTTCAATAGAGGGCTTTAATGAAGATATTGCAAACGAACTTCACAATAGAGCAAATAAGTACCTGAAAGCAGAAAATGATAGAAAAATAGAAGAGCTAAAAAGTTTAGGTATGGAGGATGATGTAATCAATTTAACTTTATCAATAGACAATAAAATTGCTCTTAGTAAGCATGATATTAAGACTTTAGAGGACATAGCAGATTTATCAAGTTATGAGTTTTGCAGCATACTCTCTTCCTCATCCGATAGCAAAGAAGATCTAAAAGATACAGTAGATTCAATAATCATAGAAGCACGTAAAAAGCTTGGATTAATATAATAAAATAATATGAATAATGAAGATATCAGTGATAAAAAATTAACGCTCCAAGGTTTAAGCAAGCTTAAATTAGACCTCAATTTAAACTCTTCAGCTAGCCCAAGTACTGGAGCTACAGTAGTAAAAAAAAGAAGAAAAAAATCTCATGATGCAGAAGAACATAATTTATTTGACGAGAGTAAATTATGTTCTTTAACAGAGAAAGAACAAATTTTTCGCATTAATGCTGTGCAGAATGCTGCTTTGCTGAAAGAAAGAAATCAGAGAGAAGAAAAAGAGAAAACAGCAAAAGAAGACAGCAATAAAGAGATTGACGAGAAAAATGAAGCGGACGCTTTATCTAAGGAAATAAATAAGCAAGTTTTAAGTAATACCCACTTAGTTGAACCAAAAGAAGATAGTATTGACCATGAGGACAACGATAAAAAGTCTTTTAAAGTCAACAAAGATATATATTCTAAGCATTCTAAACTGGTAATTGCACAGGCAATAGATGAAAAAACTGAACAACCCCCTGTATTTAAGCAAAGGTTTGGTATAAGAGGTAGAAAGTCAAAGTTTACTAAGGGTAAAAATATATCAAGAGAAGTTATTATACCAGACAAAATAACTATCAGGGAGTTATCTATTCGCATGGCAGAAGATAGCAAGAGTGTGCTAAAAATGTTCAAAGAAGAAGTCGGTGAGAGTTATAGAGTAGATGATCTGGTGGATCCAGATATAGCATGTGAAATAGTGGAAAAATTTAATCATACGGCTAAACGAGTGAGCGATACCAACAGAGAAAAAGATTTATTTTTTATAGAAGGCAGAGAAAGCCTGCCTAAAAAACCTAAACCACCAATCGTCACTTTTATGGGACACGTCGATCATGGTAAAACCTCATTGCTCGATGCATTTCGTGAATCTAATGTTGCAGAAAGAGAGTCAGGTGGCATAACTCAACACATAGGTGCTTATCAAATAACGACAAAAGATAAGCAAAAAATTACCTTTATTGATACACCAGGACATGAAGCGTTCACTGCGATGCGTGCACGTGGTGCCAATATTACTAATATAGTTGTAATAGTAGTTGCAGCTGACGATGGAATCATGAAACAAACAGTTGAAGCAATAAATCATGCAAAAGCAGCAAATGTTTCTATTATAGTTGCTATTAATAAAATTGATAAATCTGAGCCTGGTGATGTGGAGAAAGTAATGAGTAGCTTACCTCAATATGATCTCATTCCTGAAGAGCTTGGTGGTGATGTTATGATTGTGCCAGTATCAGCAAAAAAGAAAACTAATTTAGATAAACTAGAAGAGACGATTTTGTTAATCGCTGAATTAATGAAGCTAGAAGCAATAGAAGATTGTCGAGCACTTGGATGGGTAATAGAATCCAAAATAGATAAAGCGAAAGGAATATCAGCTACATTGATAGTTGAGGAAGGAACGTTAAAGGTTGGTGATATATTGGTAGTTGGTACAACATACAGTAAAGTACGTAGTATGGTTAATCACCTTGGTCAAAGAGAAAAAGCAGCACTACCCTCTGCTCCAATTGAAATTACTGGTCTAAATGGTGTACCAAATGCTGGAGATAAATTTGTTGTTGTAAATTCTGAAAAGCAGGCGCGTGAAATTGTTGAATACAGGCTAGAGTTAATCAAGAAAAAGAAAGAAGATTTGGGCGACAATAATTTAGATATATTCAGTCGTAATAACAGCGAAACAGAAGAACTATCTGTAGTTTTAAAGTGCGATGTAACTGGTTCTATTGAAGCAATATCAAGTTCAATTGATAAACTCGGTAAAGACCAAGTGAAATTAAATATCCTACACAAAGCAGTAGGAGGGATAACAGATTCAGATGTGCTGCTTGCAGAAGCATCAAGTGCAGTAATTTTAGCTTTTAATGTAAAAGTGGACTCAAAAATAAGGGACTTGGCAAAACAAAAAGGTATAGAAATACATACTTATAACATAATATACGAGCTCATTGACGACATGAGAATGTATTTAACTAAAATGTTAAAGCCTGTTACACGAGAGGTTCGTGTTGGTTCTGCATCTGTAAGGCAAATATTTAATGTATCTAAAGCTGGTAATATCATTGGATGTTATGTAAGTGATGGAGTCATAAAAAAAGATTCTTTAATTAAGGTAATGCGTGGTGGCAAATTGGTGCATGAAGGAAAGTTAAAAGCACTACGTAGATTTAAAGATGATGTTAAAGAAGTAGGTGTAAACTTTGAATGCGGAGTATCACTAGAGGGTAATGTCGATATTAAAGTTGGAGATATTTTGGAAGCTTATCAATTAGTGCAAGAAGAAAGGGTGTTATAGTAGCTGGATATGAAAAAGGAAATTAGAAACCTAAAGATAGCATCGGTATTGCATAGAGCAATATCAAGAGTTCTAATGGAAGGTAAGGTGTTCAATAAAAATGTAGCGGTATCTGACGTAAAATTAAGTAAAGATTTGAAAAAAGCAGATGTATATATTGTGTTATCTTCATTGAATATTCAAGTAGCTAACTACTTAGATCCAGAAAAAAGACGCACTGGAGATCCTTCTGAGAATAATTGTGATCTTAACACCGTTGTTAATGAAATGAACCAATCTGCATGGTCAATACGTAAATCTATACTGTGTTATGTTGATTTGCGATTTATACCTGAACTAGTTTTCAAGCCTGACTTAGCGTTCGATAATTTTGTTAATGTAAGCAAAATATTACATAATCACACTTAATTAATGCATTTCAATCGTTACTTTTCATTAATGAGGTTGCACAGTTTAACGGGTTTGTGGCTTGTGCTATTTCCCAGTTTGAGCGGTATTCTTTTAGCCTCAACTTCTCTATCGTATCAGGTTCTTTTTCTCCTTGTTTTGTTTACTATAGGTGCATTTTTAATGAGACCCGCAGGGTGCATAATCAATGATATCTTCGATAGAAAAATAGATGCGCACGTTGAACGAACAAAATATAGGCCACTTGCAAGTGGTGCATTAAACATAAAGCAGGCTTTGGCTTTACTTTCACTGCTACTGTCTATTGCCCTGGTAATCTTATTATTAACTAATAAAACTACACTCATACTTGGAATAATCTCAATGTGTATGATAGCTACTTACCCTTTATTAAAGCGGTATGTTTGGTGGCCACAATTGTTCTTAGGGTTTACCTTCAATATGGGATCGCTCATGGGCTCAGCAGCAATAACAAACCAGATCAGTATAGAATCCTTGCTGTTTTATATAGGATGCGTCTTTTGGACACTTAGCTATGACACCATATACGCCCATCAAGATAAAAAAGATGATGAAAAACTCGGGATGAAATCTACCGCATTATATTTTGGTGATACAACAAAATCTTGGTTGAAAAGATTTTATTTAATATCTCTTATGACGTGGCTATATGCTGGTATCTTATCATCATTAAATAACATTTTTTATATTGCTCTACTTGCTGTAGGGTTCATATTTCACCGCCAATACAAAAATTTCAATCCTGACGATCCCAGTCAATGCATGTCCATATTTAAAAATAATTCCTACGTAGGGTTGCTTCTCTTTTTTGGCATCCTTTTAGATAGAATTATCACCTAGGTCTCAAGAGTTTTGGCTCTAATGAAGTCAATAAACTCAGGTACTCGCAGAAACGAAAATTGCTTGACACCCTCCGCCAGCCCACTTATCATGAAACTGAAGCTATTGTATTTGCTTTCGCCAATCTGCAGATTAAAAGGTAAGGATTACTTAATGTATCGGCGTCTTATGTTCAATTTTTTGCAGTATATAGATACTGTATGTCTTTACAAAACTTCATCTACATCTAGATTTTTATCTAAATAAGCTGAACGCGCTTATAAAGAGTTACAAGACATCAAAAAATGCCAATACTCGACAGAGATAGTAAAAGACTAGCTAACTCGGGGATTCTTTGTCTTTTTTTCTGCTTAGTAAATTTCTTAAACATTTGCAGCGTAAGTTAGTTGCAATTAAAAGCAGCTGAATTTCGCTTTTCAAGCGTTTAAAACATAAAAAACGCCAATATTTTAAAGCAGATAATAACCCCAGGGCTTCTTTTGCCTTTTTTTTCATTTGGTAAATTTCTTAATATTTATAGCTAAACAACAACCGTCATCCCTAAGTATCCCGCTGCTTGTTAGCGGCTAAGAGATACCGCGGCGGTATAGCTATAGGATGACAAAAAAAAGGGCACTGTGACGAACTTAAATCACAATTATCAGTTAATGCCAATCGCGGCATTATAAAAAACGCCAAACTTTTTTCTGCTTTTATGCAAGAAGTCTAGTCCATATATTCCTCCCACTTCTCCGCGACTTTCCTTACTATTTCCTCACTCATCTCAATTTTCTTTCCCCACTCTCGTTTGGTTTCAGGCGGGATTTTATTTGTCGCATCAAATCCCATTTTACCTCCAAGTCCACTTTCAGGGGAAGCAAAGTCTAAATAATCAATAGGTACACTTTCTATCATGATTGTATCACGCACAGGGTCCATCCTCGTTGACATTGCCCACATTACTTCCTTCCAATCACGTACATTTATATCATTATCAACAACGATAATAAACTTCGTGTATAAAAACTGCTTTAGAAAAGAAAGTATGCCCATAACAATTCTTTTTGCCTGCCCTGGATAGGATTTTTTTATCGACACTATCGCTATTCTATATGAGCAACCTTCCGGTGGCAGATAAAAGTCCACTATCTCTGGAAATTGATTGATAAGAATGGGCACAAAAATTTCATTGAGTGCTTCACCAAGAATCGATGGTTCATCAGGTGGCTTGCCAGTGAAAGTGCTAAGATATATCGGGTTTTTACGCATAGTAATTGCAGTAATATTAAATTCAGGAAATTGCTCAACAGAATTATAGTAGCCGGTGTGATCTCCGTATGGCCCTTCGTCTTGATATCTATCCAAACTCACATAGCCTTCCAGAACGATTTCCGCGTGAGCTGGCACTTGAAGTGGAATAGTCTTACAATTTACAAGCTCAAGCGGCTTCTTTCGCAGTAGTCCAGCAAATTGGTATTCTGACAATGTTTCTGGCACTGGAGTTACTGCAGCAATAATCGTTGCAGGATCACTACCGATCACAGCAGCAGCAGGAAATTTCATATTTTGTTCCTTCTCTTTCCATCGTTTGTGGTGACCTGCACCACCACGATGTGCAAGCCAACGCATTAGAGTCGTTTTTTTATCTATGACCTGCATACGATATATTCCAAGATTGAAATTATCTTGTTTGTCTTTCGTAGGTCCTTTTGTCACCACAATTGGCCAGGTGATAAGTGGTGCAGGTTCATTTGGCCAGCATGTTTGAATGGGCAGTAGACTTAGGTCCACTTCATCTCCGGTTAGCACTACCTCTTGACATGGAGCCTTGCTCACGACTTTACTTCGCATCGATAACACGACTTTCAACAAAGGAAACATTTTTATAGCATCCTTAAAGTTTTTTGGCGGCTCAGGTGATTGCAAAAATGCTAAAAGTTTACCAAGATCTCTTAGTTCATCAGGATTTATGTTCAACCCCAATGCAATCCTCTTAATAGTACCAAATAAATTCACCAAAACAGGAATCGAATTTTTACCATTTTCTGTGACAACATTTTCAAAAATGATCGCTGGCCCTTTGTTTGACAAAACCCTACGGTGAATTTCTGTCATTTCAAGAACTGTTGAAACTTTCTCCTTAATTCTAATCAGATTCTTTTTTTCTTCTAAGGCTTTGATGAAGTCGCGTAAGTTGTTGTACATATTCCAGTTTTTAAAATTTTAAGTTTACATTTAGTTTTCAAGCACTTTATTGAAATTTGACCTATGCACTACTTTCCTGCCTAGCGAGCTTTCAGTTAATTTGAGATCAAATCCTCATATTGCTTACTAAGTTTGTATTTCCTTCCTCTATTGGAAAAATCTACAATCTTGATAAACCCCATTTCCACCCACTTTTTACAAAGTTGCGCACTGGTACGAGGCTTAAAATTAAATAGTTCGCCAACCTGACTAGCTGTAATAGCGGAAAACTCCTGGAAGAGCTCAAGAGCTTTGCGTTGTTTAGGATCAAGCTTACGTATAAGATCAGTCTGATCAGCGTGGTATTCTTCTTTATTTATACGTTGTAAAACGTTCTCAAATGAATTTGCCATACCTTCTACGAAATACTCCACCCACTTAGTAATATCTGCTTCAGCTCGTCCCATGTAATAGTTGTGCGATGGACCTATACTGATTGCTTCATAATACGCTCCTAGATTCTTAGCATAATATTCTTCCAATGAATAAAGTCCTTTTAGGTCATACCCACCAAGGTGTAAAATTAATGTAGTCAACAATCTTGCAGTACGACCATTACCGTCATAGTAAGGGTGAATTGTTACAAATTGATAATGCGCAATACCTGCAATAATTGGGCAAGGCACTTGCTCACTGTTACGAATCCAATCAATCATACTGCTCATGAGCTTTGGTACATCCTTTGCTTCAGGTGGCATATAAATTATTGCACGTGTAAGACTATCGCGGATAACATTTTGACCATCACGATAAGGTGTTGATTTTATTTTAGATTTTCCACTTGCTATTACTAGAGCATGTAGTGTTTGAACAGCTTTCTCAGTAATGGGTATTCTCCTTGCTGCCCATTGTTCAACTTGAGTTAAAGCTGCATAATATCCTTTAACCTCATTTTCATCTCTCCTATATTTTGGAAAGTGGCTTTTACCACTTAAAACCTCTTCAATCTGTTTAGGTTCAAGTCGATTTCCTTCAATCATAGTAGAATAGTGTGTGGTATAAAGCCGTGCAGTTTCACGAAGAGACAAAAGCATTGATACAGTGAGCGGCAAATGTAACACTTTTTCTTTTGCTGCTTCAATCCTTATAAGACAACTAGCAATTTTAGAAGTAATCGTATAATTCGGCATCGGCATAATATCTGCATTACATTACTTCTATATTATGCTGATAAAATGCAGATAATACAACATTTACACGACGCCGACCATAAACAGCAATAAATTCGGCTGATTGAGAAAGAAGTTTGTCTTGTAGAATAGCTATTTCTTTTTCTCTGCCAATTATTGGTTCACTCATATGTTTATTCCGCGGAAAATTATACACAGCGGAATAAAATTATCAACTTTGTTTTACCGCCGTATTTACAGCGTGGCGGTAAAAGATAGAGCATCTCATAATTGGCTATTCTGGAGGTAGTTTTGTCACTTGCATCACCAATTCTTCTGATGAACTTTGTGGTAATGTGCTTGAGTTTTATTGTGTAAAGTTTGCATTTGAGGCAAAACTGGTTATAAAATACACTTGATACAAATGTTTTTATATATTAACATTAGATGCTTCTTTTAATATACAGATAAATGTGTACTAAAAGTTTTATGTTGTAGGTTTTTAAATAAATTGTATGTCTAGAATATCGTTTTTATTAATTTTAATAATAGCAATAGCAAGCTTGCCGATAATAAACAATTGGCTTTCAAATCGCAGCCAAATGCTAAACGATGATTATATAGGTGAGAAATTAGATAATTATATAAGCAGAAATTTTGATAAGATCGTAAAAACTCTCAAAGAGGAGTCGATTAAAAGTAGTTACGCTGCTCGAGATAATGTAACCAAAAGTAAAATTTCACAATACAAGGATCAAATATTTGACCTTACTTATCCTTACTCCGGAAATGAAAATAGTAGTGTTATAGCTGTAGGCTTCCTTGACTATTCTTGTGGACATTGCAAAGCTATAAAGAATGATATAAAGCAGTTAATTAACGACGGCAAAATTAAGTATATCTTTAGGGATGCTCCAATACTTGGTAACGCTTCTTTAAAGGCAGCAAAAAGTGCTTTAGCTGTCTATTTTCTCGATAAAGAAAAATATTTCGATTTTCACCATGCTGCTTTAAGTCACAAAGGAGAATTTTCAGACGAAAGCATATTGGATATAGTGAAAAACATAGGGATTGATGAGGACGATTTTAATGATTCCATAAAAGATAACGCGGACAAAATTGAGCAAATGATAAACAACAGTAGGCTTCTAGTAAGAGATTTGGGAGTAGGTGGTACACCTTTTTTAATAATTGGAGATAGCCTGTTTGTAGGAGCAACTGATTTGAATGTATTACGCAAAAAAGTAGATGAATTAAGTCACAAGCAAGGCTAGTTACAGTTTGCCATAAATTTTATTTTTTTGCTTGACAACTCAAATGAACCTGAGTATAGTAACTGTGGGTGTGACAGCAGTTTAACTCAGTAGTCTCATCCACTTTCCATAGCGTCATTTACTATGTGAAACGCTTTCAAATTACAACATTTTCTTCAACCAAACTATTTTACTTTCACAGGAGGGTATATGTCATTCACAGAAATTAGATTTCCAGAAAATATATCTTATGGTTCCACTGGAGGACCGGAATTTTCCACTGACGTTGTAAGAGGTTGTCCGGAAACTAGTAAATTCAAGCATATTCCCTCTTTAACATAACCCTACTCATAGCTAGGTATATGAAATTCTCAGTGGATGTTGTGAGTAAATCATACTCCTTCGATAGCCTTCTATTCCTATTAACCCAAGCAAAAGTCCTTTCTACAACCCATCTTCTTGGCTGTACTTTAAACCCTTGTTCTCTTGTTGGTAGTAGCTCAGGTGGCGTATCTTTGTGCACCCAAAATCTACATGGAGGCCTTTTAACAATTTCAATATCTATGTCATATTCTTCCTTTATGTGATTCTTTAAATTTCTTCCTTGGTATCCCATGTCAGCCCACATTTTTTTAACTTTAGTATATTTTGTTCTCATATTGTTTAATGCTATTTTAATACCATCTCTATCATTTTCGTTAGCAGCGCCTACGTAACAACCTAGTATAAAACCCTGAGTGTCTGTAATTATATGCCTTTTTCTACCCTTTACTTTTTTACTTCCATCATAGCCTTTGATCCCCCCTTTTCTGTAGTCTTTACAGATTGACTATCTACTATACAGGCACTCGGCTGCTCATTCCTTCCTATTTTTCTTCTACTATATTTTGTAATTTCATAATTCATTTTCTCAAAAATTCCCTGCTTCTTCCATTGCCTGAACTGCTCATACACAGTCTTCCATAGCGGAAAATCATTTGGTAAATACCGCCATTGACACCCTGTACGCAATACATAGAAAATTGCTTCTAATATTTCTTTTTTGCTATACTTTGGCGGCCTTCCTCCTTTCTTGTATGATACTCTGAAGTGTTTTTCTATTCTTGCCCATTCCCTTTCGCTTAGATCTGTTGGATACTTTTTTCTCATCTTTACCCCGTACTAAAATTTCAGATATTATAGCCTTTTACTTGTTTCCGGACAACCTCTAATACCAACTCTCATTGTTGGCCAGTCAAATAGGAGACATTGCAGAGTTGTTTAATTGTGGAGCTGGCAAGAGAAGTAATAAATTTGCACAAAGCACCCTCAAGCAGAGCAATTGTATCGTATATTTTATTGCGCAAAATGTTCTGTTTTATATATAACCAAAGCCTCTCAACAGGATTTAGCTCAGGTGAGTACGGAGGTAGGTATATAATATCGATATTTTTAGGTACCTTTAAATTTTTTGACCTATGCCAACTAGCACAATCCATAACAAGAAAAGCCTCTCGTGTTTCTAGATATTGCGACATCTGCTCAAGAAATATGTTCATGCAATCAGTGTTGACATTTGGTGCAAATAAGCTAGAACTCTCTCCATTTCTAGGATTAACCGCACTATAGAGATAGAAATTTTGCCTACCTAATTTTGTTTTAACCTGTGTTCTAATCCCCTTTTTAAACCACCCATGTCCAACCTTTGAATGTGTGCCAAACCGTGATTCATCAAAGAAAAATAGCTCTTTTTCTGGATACTTGCTAATAGCTCCATTGAGATTTTTTTTTGAATTCCTCTTGTTTGCTTTTATCTTGTCCATTATGAACTGGTCTTGGTGTAATATATGAGAATTTCATCTTTTGCATATAGCGGTGTACTGTAGATTTGCTGATATTTAATCTGAACTTTTCCTGGATTCTTATTCTCATTTCTTTAATGGTAATATTAGGATTTTCTTCTATCCACTCTTCAATTTGCTGTAGTTGAACCTGATTTAATTTAGTTTTTCTACGGCGTTGTGGAGGAGCAAACAGTTTTTCTTCTCTGCCAAATTTCAAGAGTTTTACCCACGAAGTTAGTGCGCTTCTTGAAATGCAATATATTTTTGCTACAGCCGTTATACTGTACTTTTTTGCTGCAATTACAGCATTTAGTTTTTTTGAAACATATGCATTATTCCTTACTTTCTTCAGCATTTCTTTTGCTGATTCTACTACTTTTTCATCCAATAATTTTGATCTTAATGCCATTTATACCTCAACTATTTTACTTACTTCATTATGGCTTTTCTTCCATCTTTGTCCATCTGTTTGCCGTGTAATGGGAATTGGTATTAGAGGTTGTCCGGAAACAAGTAAAAGGCTATAATATCTGAAATTTTAGTACGGGGTAAAGATGAGAAAAAAGTATCCAACAGATCTAAGCGAAAGGGAATGGGCAAGAATAGAAAAACACTTCAGAGTATCATACAAGAAAGGAGGAAGGCCGCCAAAGTATAGCAAAAAAGAAATATTAGAAGCAATTTTCTATGTATTGCGTACAGGGTGTCAATGGCGGTATTTACCAAATGATTTTCCGCTATGGAAGACTGTGTATGAGCAGTTCAGGCAATGGAAGAAGCAGGGAATTTTTGAGAAAATGAATTATGAAATTACAAAATATAGTAGAAGAAAAATAGGAAGGAATGAGCAGCCGAGTGCCTGTATAGTAGATAGTCAATCTGTAAAGACTACAGAAAAGGGGGGATCAAAGGCTATGATGGAAGTAAAAAAGTAAAGGGTAGAAAAAGGCATATAATTACAGACACTCAGGGTTTTATACTAGGTTGTTACGTAGGCGCTGCTAACGAAAATGATAGAGATGGTATTAAAATAGCATTAAACAATATGAGAACAAAATATACTAAAGTTAAAAAAATGTGGGCTGACATGGGATACCAAGGAAGAAATTTAAAGAATCACATAAAGGAAGAATATGACATAGATATTGAAATTGTTAAAAGGCCTCCATGTAGATTTTGGGTGCACAAAGATACGCCACCTGAGCTACTACCAACAAGAGAACAAGGGTTTAAAGTACAGCCAAGAAGATGGGTTGTAGAAAGGACTTTTGCTTGGGTTAATAGGAATAGAAGGCTATCGAAGGAGTATGATTTACTCACAACATCCACTGAGAATTTCATATACCTAGCTATGAGTAGGGTTATGTTAAAGAGGGAATATGCTTGAATTTACTAGTTTCCGGACAACCTCTTAGTACGCGTCTCAACCTAGAAGGGCCTGTAATTGAGCAAGTGTACGAGTTAATTACTGCAGTTGATAGTGTTAAAAATAGCTGGCAGATAACGAAAAAACTACTACCACAAACAATTGAAAGATTAACTCATTCAGTTATTGTTACATCTTCTGGCGCTTCTAACCGTATTGAAGGAAATCGTCTAACCGATAAAGAAGTTGAGGATCTATATAAAAACCTACGTGTCAAAAAATTTAAAAATAGAGATGAGCAAGAAATTACTGGCTACTTAGAAATGCTTAAACTAATATTTCATGATTATACGGATATTCCAATTAGTGAGTCATCAATATTGCACATTAACAACCAGATGCTACTTTATAGTGAAAAAGATTTGTATCATAGAGAAAAATACAAAGCAAGTTCTAATAGAGTTGAGGCAAAAGATCAGAATGGAAAAGTTGTTGGTATAATTTTTGATCCCACACCACCTTACCTTGTTAGAAAGGAAGTACAAGAGCTTATTGATTGGTATCACTGGTCCTTAAATAATAAATTGAAGCATCCTCTTATTATTATTGCTAACTTTGTTTTTGAGTATCTGGCAATACACCCTTTTCAAGATGGGAATGGCAGAACTAGTAGATTGATGACTAATTTAATGCTGTTGCAGCAGGGTTATGATTTTGTATCTATTGTATCACATGAAAAGATAATTGAAACTAACAAACTTGATTACTATTTAGCGCTTAATAAAACACAAAGTAGCTGGAAAAGTAGCAAAGAAGATATTTCCCCATGGTTAATATTTTTTCTTAATGTGCTCAAAACGCAAGCAAATGAGGCGCATTATATTCTTGAGAGGGAGAATACTGAATATTTATTATCAAGAAAACAATTATTCTTCTGGGAATGGGCACTTAGCCTTGCAGATAAAGAATTTAGTAGAAAAGATGCTATAGAAGCTCTAGGATTTCCTCCAAGAACAGTAGAGGCAATTACAAAGAAACTGCTAGGGATGAAATACTTACAGCGTCTTGGAGAAGGCAAAGCCACTAGATATAAAGTTATTATTTAAAAGTTTTAGTATGTTTTTCGAGATTTTTTAAAATCCAGTCTTATGCACAACTTTGTTTGCAATTTTATTCGATTAAAAATTGCATTTTAGCAATAAAAAACTTACTTATTATAGGAAAATCTTGTGTTTGTTCTCATATAAAACTATTTATGCAGTGACAATGGTACATGTATTATACTTACATTTCTGATTCGAAAATTTATGCAGTTGTTTCTAACAAGATTGGTCAACAAATTCTATTGTTTAAAGATGAGAAATAAAGTAATCATCATTTCCAGTATTGCTTTTATTCTACTGTTTTTTATCAGTAGTGCATTTTTAAAAAAAGATCAGGCGGTTCATAGCGATAATGCAACTAGTAGCTTTTCAGTAAAAACTCAAGAATGTGCGCCGCAAAACCGCACTATATATTTAAATTTTTCTGGTACAGTAAATCCCTTACATAGAGCTAGCCTTGTCTCAAAAATAAGTGGTAAGATTATTGCTATTTATTTACCTGATGGTGAAAAGGTAAAAAGAGATGATGTAGTGTTAAAGATAGAAGATTATGACAGGATTGAGCAAGCTCAGAAAGCCAAAGCTTTATTAAAGCAGCGTGAAATTGAGTATGATTCCTCTCACAAACTGAATAAAAAAGGCTATGGGGCACAAATACAAGTAGAAGCAGCTTTTACTGCGTTACAAAGTGCAAAAGCTGACCTAAAAAGGCTAGAATTGGATTTAGAAAATACTGCAGTCACATCTCCTATAGATGGTTATATTGATAAAATCAATGCAAACGAAGGGGATTTTGTTAATGCTGGGCAAAAAATAGCTGACGTGGTTAATTTCGATCAAATTCTTGTAGTGTTATACGTTTCGGAAAATGAAGTAAATAAAATAGAGCTAGGCAGCACAGCTCAAATTAATTTGCTGGACGGAAAAGAATTGGCAGGTGAAGTAAGTTTTATTAGTAAAATTGCTGAGCCTAAAACTGGGTCTTATAGGGTAGAAGTAAAGGTAACTAATAATAAAATGATATCCTTGCAGGGACTAACTGCCAACGTAAGGCTACCTTCAGGCGAAAGATTTGCATATAAAGTTCCTTCTTCAGCCCTGAGCTTAAGTGACGAGGGTGCTCTTGGAATAAAGATTGTTGATGACAATAATTATGTAGTATTTGCACCAATAGAAATTGTTGATCATGAGAGCGATGGGGTTTGGATAGTAGCAAATAACGAAGATAAACCCATAAAGTTAATAGTATTGGGCCACCTATTTGTTAAGCCTGGTGATAAGGTTTAAGACATAAGATCCTTTGACCTTACCCAGAAAAAGTGGAGAGAAAGTTTGGAATGTTTTTCACAAAAAGAATGATGCATCAAATTGTTCTGGAATGCAATAGTTAATAGTGACGTTGTTTGTTATAAAAAATTTCTATGTATTCAAATATTGCAGTTCTAGTGTGTTGAGCAGAGTGTTGTGAAGTATCAATAAGTATTTCTCTTTTCAATGAGCTAAAGAAGCTTTCTGCAACAGAATTGTCGTAACAACAGCCTTTATTACTCATCTATATTCTTTACAGCTAAGAGATATTGATACCCTTGCGCAGTATATTGTGAACCTTGGTCACTGTGCAGCAGTAGATTTTTAACAGGTTTACGCCTATTAATGGCCATTAATAAAGAGTTCATAACCAATTGTTTATTTATTGCACTACTCATTAACTACCATACGTGAGAATTATTGCTGCCAAATATAGCCATCCCTCCTTGGTTTTGATGTAAGTAATCCCATACTTTATTTGGTTGATCAACAATAAAGTTTTGATCTAGTATATTGGGAGCTACAGCTCTATTATCTGTTTGTTGTTTTTTAATTTTAAACTTTCTTCTCAGTATAGCCCTGATGTCATTTTTCTGCATAATACTTTGCACCGTTTTCAAATTGCAACTTTTACCCAAAGCCTTCAATTCAGCATGAATTTTAGGAGCTCCATATCTACATTTAGAAACTTGATATATTTTTTGAATAGCTTCGAGTAGCTCTTTATTTGCTGATTCTCTACTGCTTATTTTTCTTGTGGTCCACTTATAGTAGCCACTAGCAGAAAATCCTACATAATTCCTGTACTTTATAGCAGTTACTATATAAAAAAATATTTTACTCTTTTTGACTGGCCAGGGCTTTTTTTTAAATGTCTCTTTCCCTTGTTACTCTTGCTTTGTAAATCAAACCTCTCTTTGTCGTAAGGAGCCATGTTACCTCTACCTGGAAATGCATTTGCCGCTGACTTTTTTTCGTTATATTTCTTCATCCATTTTCCTAATAAACCACCCTTTATTCCTAAATCTCTTGCTATTTTTGTAATTGTTTGACCTGCCTTTCTTTGTTCATTTGCCAGTTTAACAGCTTCCAATTTGAATTCTGCCGTATATTCTCTTACCATTTCTAATCCTCCAAAATTTTATTTTACCCAAAAAAACTCTTTTCTTTCTCTCCACTTTTTCTGGGTAAGGTCACTACTGCTATTCCACGTCAAGAACAACCATAAGTTCATTAGGGTTCACATAACCTAAAGCATTTTTTGCTTGCTCATCAAGCAGATCTAAATCTAAGCTTTTTTCATATAAGCCAAATACTTTGTTGTCCAACTTTTCCTTTTCAGAAGAGACATCCTTTAGCAAAAGTTTATTGTACTCGATTTCTTTTTTTAAATCGATTAACGTCAATAAGCCACGTTTACCTGTAATTGTGCTAATGCTGAAATATAATGTAAGGGAAGAAATGAGTAAGGCTGCGCTTAAACACAGTAACTTTTGCTTCTTTTTAGATATAAGCACCGTACTTTCACATATAAAAAATATATAACATGAAAAGGTGAACAAAAAGCTAAGAACCTTGACGCGCTTTACACCTTGGCTTTACCTTATTTATAATGTAAATCTTACCACCCCTTTTCACAACTTTACAATTTTTATCTCTGTTACGATGAGATTTTAGCGACCCTTTGACTTTCATATCTATAGTAAGAATTAAATTACTTTACATTATAATCACTTATCAAGAGTTAGTCAATTGATAACATTTTATTAAAATATTGTATAATTGTTGCTGATACTTCTTCGATCGACTTTTGCGTGACATCGATAATTGGCCAGTTATTCTGTTTAAAGAGCTCCTCTGCTTCTTTAATTTCCTTTTCTACTTTCTCAGGGTTAGCATATATATTATTATCTTCGTTGTTAATTGAAGTAAGTCTATTTTTGCGTATTTCTATTAGCCTACTTACGTCTATTGTTACCCCTATCGTTAGTTTATTTTTTAATTTTGCCAAGTCAACATAAAAGGGTACTCCACTAACAAAAGGAATATTTGCAACTTTATAGCCTCGGTAAGCTAAATACGTACTGGTGGGAGATTTTGATGTACGTGAAACTCCAACCAAAATTATATCTGCTTTATCAATATCTTGAATATTTTGTCCATCATCATGATTAATAGTGTAGTTTATTGCCTCAATGCGCTGAAAATATTCGTTATTTATCTCAGTATGCAAGTCAAGCTTTTCGTCTTTTTCAATTTCAAGATAAGACGAAATTTCTCTAATAATATGTGATAATATTGCTCTATAGGGAATTTTCAACTTTATACAGTTATCTTTTAGATATTTTCTTAGCTCATCATCAGTAATAGTGCATATAACAAAATTATGCTCATCACTTTTCCTATTAATTTCCTCCAGAATTTTGTCAATCTGCTCTTCTCCTTTTACAAAAGACCAAACATATTCGATCGTTTCTACAGAACGAAAGTGTTTCAGAGCTGATTTTGCAACTGATATAACAGTTTCACCACTTGAATCTGATACTAAGTGTAGATTAAGCTTTTTAAGGGTCATATACTAAAAATAATAGCTAGCAATCTGCTACTGAAATTATGCTAATTTGTTGACCTACGTAAATATAGAAAAACTATCCTGTTGATAAAACTCAAACTAATTGGTAAATTCTTAACACAATTATTCTCAAAACGAATGTTTTTATTAAAGCCTACAAATTTCTCTTATTTTTCTAAGAAAGCTCTACCTTGGCTTGGGGTTATTTGTTTCGCATGTTTTTTAATTGGAATGTCTTTGGCGTTATTCTTCTCTCCAGAAGATTATAAACAAGGAGAAATTGTACGAATCATGTACATTCATGTGCCTTCTGCATGGCTTGCTCTTGGAATATATGGATTAATTGCATCACTTGGTTTCATTTCGTTGGTATGGAACAATAGCATTGCTAGTGTCTTGGCACATGCTGCTGCTCCTGCAGGGACAGTCTTTTCGGCAATATGCTTAATCACAGGCAGCATCTGGGGAAAAGGAACCTGGGGCACTTGGTGGGTATGGGATGCAAGGCTTACTTCAATGCTGATTTTATTTTTCCTATATGTTGGCTACCTTTCATTGTGGAGCGCTTTTGATAATGAAGCGAGGGCAGAAAAATCAGCAGCAGTATTTGCCATCTTTAGTGCTATAAATATTCCTATAGTAAAATTTTCCGTGAATTTATGGTCCACTCTCCATCAGCCAGCAAGCATTTTGAGAAAAGGTGGAATAGCAATAGAAAGTTCCCTGCTGTTGCCACTGGTTGCAATGTTTATGTTTTGTGCCACATTTTTTTTAGTAGTGTGGATACTGTATTCACTTTACTTAATTAATTTATATAAGATAAAGAGAGAAATCAGTATGCGGTATTAGGCCGAGAGATGAAAATAGAACACACCACATCACCAAGTAGCAAAGACATTGAATTCCTACTCAAAAAGATTAATGAAGAAACCGTTGATAAAGGTACGTGTAACCCATTTGCTTTTTTTATTCGCGATGATACTGAACAAATTATTGTAGGTTGTAGCGGTTTTGTTATCTATGGTTCAATTTACACTGACTTGCTTTGGGTGCACTCTGATTATAGAAGAAAAGGTATGGGAAAGCAGCTAATGGAAGAAGTTCATGATTATGGTCGTGAGATGCACTGTAAAATAGCAACCGTTGCAACCATGAATTTTCAAAAAGCGAAAGTATTTTATGAAAAGCTTGGGTATAAGTGTGATCTTGTACGTCCAGGGTATGTTAACATGTATATTTTTGAAGAAAGTGTTGTGAGATGCACTGTAAAATAGCAACCGTTGTAACCATGAACTCTAAAATATTTAAAGAGCCTACTAATATCTTTAAGGTAAATGTTCATGTGATTCCGCAGAATAATTCTGTTTTTTGATTCTATCTGTCCATTTATCATTTTCTATATCTTGTTTGTTGGTTGCTTTTTTTTCTTGCTCAACAATTGCCTTATCTATCTCCTTATGAATTGCATCAATTGCATTAATCGCACCTCCTTTTTTGTATACTTCGCTTTTCCCTTCAATAATTAACTTAATAAAAGTATTTACAACAGACTGCACTTGATTATGATTAACCTGACCTTTTGTCAAAGAAGGTAAAGAGCCTAATTCCATCAATACTTCTGGTGCTGTTTTATCTTGAGTGGAAAGTCCTAAATTATCTGCTACTTTACTTATTAATAACTCTCTGTGTTCTTTATTATCTTCCAATTTAGCATAATCACTCAATAAATCTATAACGGTAGATACTCTGACTTCAACAACATCATCAACATCTTCATCTTCTAGAGCAACTCCTGACCCCAATAACCTCTCTCTGAGATTTTCGCTTAAAAGATTGATAAATTCTTCATTTGCATCTGATCCTGTGGTTGATATTGTACCATCTAAATAGTTACTTTGAGCACCGAAGCCATGCTCTATTTGTATTTTTGTCTCAGGTTTAAATCCTAATTTTGCACAGAATTTCTGAAAATATTCTTTAATAATGTCAAACAAGCTCTTGCCATTATCTTTATAATTTTTTAACTCTTTAGGAATAGTAAGTGACAATTTACCATCTCTGTATGTTACAAAGTCTTCACCATTGTGAGATTCAATTGTAAATTCCAATGAACTAGACAGATTACATATCTTATCGCCATGCATAACTTGATTTTTAACAGAGAGTATTGGTAGCCTCATATCAGATCTAATTCTCACATTATTTTGGTTAGCACAATCAATATTTATTACTTTTTTAGGATTTTCTACTATGAACGACTGTCCAAGTGCAAGTTGGGTTTGTATAAATGGAGCAGCCTCATACCCTGCTTGATTACAATTGGTAACTAGCTCTTCTAAAATAGCATCACTTGGAACTTCTGCCCCAGCGTATCTGAACATTTTTTTGAAAACTTCTTTTGCAAAGGAACGGTAATCCTTGTTTTCATCTTTCTCTGTTGGTAATAGATGGATATACCTTTGGCCAGCATTGTAAAATTCTTCAAATTCTTTCTTATATGAATCGGTTTTTTGATGATTGGCAGTTTTGGAATTTTCACAGTGATTTTTCCATAGCTCACCCAATGCATTACTTACAAGCTCTTTCTCAATATCTTCGAGTACTGAAGCAACAAAAGCTTTGCCATGATCCGTATCTATTTCTCTTGTTCCTTTTTTGTTAAATATTTCGTCATTATATATATCATCACTATTAAAAAGTTCGCTTTTGCGGTGCTTAGCTCCTTCCTTAAATGCAATAATAAGATTTTTATCTATTTCTTTTCCGTTAATAATAAAATTCATCCTTTGAAAATCTAAGAACATTGTTTCACCGGAATTCGCTAATTTATTATCTTGATCTGCTCTTAATTTACTAAAATTGAACTCTTTAGCTGTGGCCTTTAATCTAACTACTGGACTCTTATTATTTTTTCCTTTTGTCTCTTTCATAAATAACACCTTACTGTAAATATGCTGTAAGTTATATCATATAATGATGAATAATTTGGTAATATATTAAGAAAATCGACAGTATATTTCTTTATTTAAGGGGTGTAGGAAAGGCGTAGATTTCTCTTTCCATTTGTAGCGTACTGCATTAATATTTATGTATTAATCTAGAAAATAATGATGAATAACATTGTAATTGTTGGTCTGCAATGGGGTGACGAAGGCAAGGGTAAAATAGTAGATTATCTTTCTGAGAATGCAGATGTAGTTGTGAGATTTCAGGGAGGAAATAATGCAGGGCACACTATAGTAGTAGATGATGAGGTTTATAAATTAAATTTACTGCCCTCTGCTGTTTTGAGGCCAGGCAAAATATCTATCATAGGAAATGGCGTTGCTCTTGATCCACACGCTCTAATCTCAGAAATAGAGTCATTGAAAGTTAAAGGAGTAGACGTAAACTATAACAACTTGATGGTATCCGAGAGCTGTCCATTAATACTTAGCATACATAAGGACAAGGAAAAGCTATTTGAAGATTTAAATGGAAATCACAAAATTGGTACAACAAACAAAGGGATAGGGCCATGTTATGAAGATAAAGTTGGAAGGAGAGCTATACGCCTTTGTGACTTAGAAAACGCAGATGAGCTCAATAAAAGAGTGGATACTCTTTTGAATTACCACAATGCTATCAGGAAAGGCCTTAACTACCAGGTGGTTAAAAAAGAAGAAATATTAAAGGAAATTCAAGAGATTTCAGAAAAAATTCTTTCATATAAAAAACCTGTGTGGAAGATATTAAATGACTTGATGAAAGAAGGTAAGAAAATAATATTTGAAGGTGCCCAAGGCGCATTTTTAGATATCGACCACGGAACTTACCCTTTTGTTACTTCAAGTAATACTGTAGCATCGCAAGCAATAACAGGCTCAGGGTTATCCTCCAATGCTTACATTATTGGTGTGGTAAAAGCTTATACAACAAGAGTGGGCAATGGCCCATTTCCTACTGAGCAGAAAAATGAAGTAGGAGATAGCTTGTTTACTATAGGTAAGGAACTTGGAACAGTGAGCAATAGAAGAAGGCGTTGCGGATGGTTCGATGCAGTTTTAGTGCGCCAGGCCGTACAACTCTCTGGAGTTTCAAGCATTGTATTAACCAAATTAGATGTGCTTAATTCTTTTGATACAATTAAAATATGCACTGGTTACAAGTATAGCGGAAAAATGTATGATTATTTACCCGCATCGCATTCAATACAAGGGGAATTAGAGCCAATATATGAAGAGTTTCCTGGCTGGAAAGAAAACACTCAAGGTAAAAGGTCGATTGAAACATTGCCTATCAATTTAATAAAATATATAGAAGGGTTAGAAAAATTAATAGGTGTACCAATTCATCTAATCTCAACTAGTCCAAAGAGAGAGGATGTTACTAAGCTTAAAGATTTCTGAAAACGTCTTTGTATCTTAGAGCCTGTACGTAATCTCAAAAAAGAGATAAAGTGAGAGGATAAAGTATATAAAGTAGGATATGCGAAGTTTATAACCAAGTGACATAAGTCGAGAAAAGTTTGAGATTATTGTAGCAGATCTGGAATCTTGCAGAAAGAAGACAAAACCAAGAACACTTGATTTACATGATATATTTTGTGGAGTGTTATACGTGTTAAAAAGTGGTTGCCAGTGGAGAATGGTATCAAAAGAGTTCCCAAAATGGCGCAATTGTTACGACTATTTTAAGAAGTGGAGTGAAAAACCAGATGTAAATAAAGAAAGTGTTCTGGAGCTGGTATTAAAAAAAAATAATTGCGACAAAACAATGGTCGGAAAAGCTTCTGCATAATTGATGCACAGAGTATAAAAAATGCAGATACTGCTGAAGCTATGATGCAGGCAAGAAGATTTCAGGGCCGTATTGCAGTAGATACGCAAGCATGCAATTTATACAACAACAGCAGAGATAACTGACCGTAGCAGTGCTGTGAGAATGGTCGAAAATGCAAAAGAAAACCTCTCGGGAGTTAAAAATGTACTGGTTGATGCAGGCTATACTGGAGAGAATTTTGTAACTCAAATAAAAACGATTATTGGTGCAACCGTTGAAGTGATCAAAAGAAATGAATTACGTTCCTTTGTTGTATTGCCCAAAAGATGGGTTGTGGAGCGATCTTTTGCTTGGTTATACCAACTCTCATTGTTGGCCAGTCAAATAGGAGACATTGCAGAGTTGTTTAATTGTGGAGCTGGCAAGAGAAGTAATAAATTTGCACAAAGCACCCTCAAGCAGAGCAATTGTATCGTATATTTTATTGCGCAAAATGTTCTGTTTTATATATAACCAAAGCCTCTCAACAGGATTTAGCTCAGGTGAGTACGGAGGTAGGTATATAATATCGATATTTTTAGGTACCTTTAAATTTTTTGACCTATGCCAACTAGCACAATCCATAACAAGAAAAGCCTCTCGTGTTTCTAGATATTGCGACATCTGCTCAAGAAATATGTTCATGCAATCAGTGTTGACATTTGGTGCAAATAAGCTAGAACTCTCTCCATTTCTAGGATTAACCGCACTATAGAGATAGAAATTTTGCCTACCTAATTTTGTTTTAACCTGTGTTCTAATCCCCTTTTTAAACCACCCATGTCCAACCTTTGAATGTGTGCCAAACCGTGATTCATCAAAGAAAAATAGCTCTTTTTCTGGATACTTGCTAATAGCTCCATTGAGATTTTTTTTTGAATTCCTCTTGTTTGCTTTTATCTTGTCCATTATGAACTGGTCTTGGTGTAATATATGAGAATTTCATCTTTTGCATATAGCGGTGTACTGTAGATTTGCTGATATTTAATCTGAACTTTTCCTGGATTCTTATTCTCATTTCTTTAATGGTAATATTAGGATTTTCTTCTATCCACTCTTCAATTTGCTGTAGTTGAACCTGATTTAATTTAGTTTTTCTACGGCGTTGTGGAGGAGCAAACAGTTTTTCTTCTCTGCCAAATTTCAAGAGTTTTACCCACGAAGTTAGTGCGCTTCTTGAAATGCAATATATTTTTGCTACAGCCGTTATACTGTACTTTTTTGCTGCAATTACAGCATTTAGTTTTTTTGAAACATATGCATTATTCCTTACTTTCTTCAGCATTTCTTTTGCTGATTCTACTACTTTTTCATCCAATAATTTTGATCTTAATGCCATTTATACCTCAACTATTTTACTTACTTCATTATGGCTTTTCTTCCATCTTTGTCCATCTGTTTGCCGTGTAATGGGAATTGGTATTAGAAAAATGTAGAAGATTGTGGAAAAATTGTGAGCGAAAACTCAATACTAGCCTACAAATGGTAGTTCTGGCTTTCACTGCCTTACTTCTGAAAAAATTATGAACAGGCTCTTACTAACTCTTATCTAATAAAAAAAATACTTGTGTAACTTTGAATAGTCTATTATGCAAGACAGCAGTATAAACATGTAGTAAGAAATGTATAATGAAAAATAAAAGCTCAAGTTTAACACTTGCAGTTATTTTTACACAATTAAGTAATCATAAAAGTTAGTGTAGGGCGAGGTTATACAGTTTGATTTCTTTTAATATATGTTAATTGGTATAATATAAATATAGTTAAGGAGGTGTATTATGATTGGAAGTTTGGCTAAAGAAGAAAAAACAGCAGAGGCAGGAAAAACAGGTGATCAACTTGAAAAGTGTATTGGACCAACTTCACTGAATAGGGAGGTTTATTACTCTACGCTTATCTACTATACATTAAAAGAGTTATATTCACAATTAGGTGATATCTCTTATGCTAATAAAACAAGATCAGAAAAAGAAATAATCAATTTTTATGTTCTACCTCAATTTGCACGTTTTAAAGAAATTATTGATGAAGATATAAAAAAAGATCCTTCGTTTGCAAATTCTGCTATTGTAAAGTTTTGCTCCTCAATTATAAAAAATAACAAATTACTTAAAGAATTAGAAGAAGTTAGTATTCCTGCCAAAAACTCTAGTGTAAAGGCAAGGGTAAGCTTTCAACTGAAAAATCTGAAAGAAAAGGTGTGGTTCTTAGGAAAACTAAAGGAAAAAAAGAATTTCACTTACGTGCAGAGGGCTTTTGGGGATAAGTGGAGTTTTTATGACCTAATAAATGATGGAGATTTTAAAAAAACGTACATAGATAAAGCAGTAACAGAGTCTGCTAATAAGAGCTTTAAGGAAGATATAGATAAATGCATAAAGTTGGCAGAGCAGGGAAAAGAAGCTGCAAGTAAATATCTTGGAGAGAAAGGCGTAGAGCTTCAAGCTTATTACACAGAAACTGATAACGCTTATAGAGTTTTGAATATCAACTCTATTAATTACAATAGAAGTGAGCCAACCAGGATTAGTGACATTTTACAGCAAGAGAAAGATATTAAAGAGCTGAATATCTATTGCAATAAAAAACATGAAATACACGCTCATCGGAAAGGTAAGGAAAGATATTATGAATTTAAAGAGGGCGCATATTATGAAATGAAAAGCACTTGGCCTGTAAAGGATGGATCCGAAATGTGTACCATGATTATGAATGTGAGTAGCGATGGCATAACTGAAGTACTAAAATTTAATGATGAAGATTTTGTGCTATCGGATGAGATCTTAGAATTAATAAAGCAAAACGATGAATTATATATTCAAGGTCTCTCCTTATATGATGCTGTACTAGAAAAAGGTAAGGCTGCTGATGTTGTACCTACTGCTAATAATAATTTTCAAAATGAGTCTATAGCGGCCTATCGCGAGGAACCAGAGGGGGAATTAGACCCTAAAGTTGATGCTGACAATAGCCTTCCTCCTTCTATTAATAGCAATGCATCAACTCAAACGGAAGTCAATTTACAACACACTGAAACTCAAACAGAAGTTGCTTCACAACAAATTGAAACTAAAACGGAAGTCAATTTACAGCACACTGGAACTCAGACAGAATTTGCTTCACAACAAATGGATGAATTGATTTTAAATAATCAGATGCTGTCCGAAAAAAACGTTGAATTGAAGCAAGAAATGTCAAATTTGAAAAAAGAAGCTGTTGAATTGAAGCAAGAAATAGAAGCAGGGTTGCAAGTGATAAATAAAAAGCACCATGAATTAATACAAGAAAATCAGCGACTACAGGAGAAACTAGAAACAACCCAAGCAGAAGCTAATCAAACAATTGTAAAGTTAGAGAAGCAGAATAGCAATTTACAAGACAGGTTTGAAAAAGAGGAGCAAAAAAACACGGAATTGCAAACTGAACTGGCACAAAAAAAATGAAGAATTAGCAGGTGTGTTAAAAGAGCTACAAGGGAAAGCACAAGAACTTAAAGGTGTATATGAAGAAAAAAGAAAGCTAAAGGAAGAGCTGAAAATTGTTAATGCAGGAAAGAAGAATTTGGAAAAAGAGCTAAATCAAGCACGAGAAGATGCGGAACAGATAATGGTTGAACGACGCCAGCAGAAAGAGCGCTTGAAAGATCAGCTAAGAGAATTAGATCAGGAATATAAGGTACAAGTAGAAATTGAGCAAAAGATTAAAGAATCAGATAGGCAGGATAGCGATTTACAAGATACACTTGGAGAAGAGAGACTAAAACTCAACATTGAAGAACTAGAAAACGAGTACGAGGAATTTCCAGGAGATAAGGTGCTTACACTTGAACTCACTAAAGATGAAGATAAAGTCGAAGAGTTAAGAAACGAGCTAGAGCGTGAGAAAGAAAAGTGTAAACAATTATTAGAAGAAGAAAATGAATGGGGTGATGAATTGGTAGGAATGCTTGATGGACTGGAAGAAAAAATTCGTGCTGATGAACAAAGGAGCTTCAACAATCAATTAACGGGAGAAATTTCTAATGAGTCTGGTAATGCTCCACGACAGAAGAAAAGGTTATCCAAATCTTCAAGCGTTGATAATGAGTCTTATGTTCCACTGAGAGAGAAGACAACATTACTCAGATCTTTAAGCGTTGATAGTGGACTTGATAGCGATGAAGAAAATTGTGATAATGATTTATCTTTCAACATAAGTCCTATAAGTTCTATTGAGAAGGTGGCAGAGAGTAGAAACGTAGGTAGGGTATCATTGTGAAGATGGTTGGGGTTAAGTTGCAACTTAAGTGGGGCGCAAAAGGTCTTTTGTGTTGATAATAATTTAAAATCTATAGTAGACTAAAAAAGATTATTAAATTATAATATAACATATGATAAAAGACGAGAAATCGAAAACAATTTTTGAAGTGGAAGGGGCAGTAACTGCTTTACTACCTGCAGCAGAATTTAGAGTGAAACTGGACAATGAACATGAGATTATCTGTCATGTATCAGGGAAAGTGAGAAGAAGTAAAATACGCATCATTATAGGGGATAGGGTGTTAGTTGAGATGAGCATTTACGATAGGAATGCGAGAAAGGGTAGGATCATTAGAAGGCTTAAAGGTACAAGTGACAGAACGATCTCTAAATAATCTTATTCTTGCTTCATCATCGAAAAGGCGTATAGCTTTACTAAAACAAATAAACATTGAGCCAGGTTTAATTTTGCCAGCAGATATAGATGAAGCCCCTTTAAAAAAGGAACTTCCGAAGGATTACTCAATCCGTATGGCAAAAAGTAAAGCTGAGAAAATACAAAGTTTAAATCCAAATTATTTTGTGCTTGGTGTTGATACAGTTGTTGCTTGTGGTAGAAGGATATTGCTCAAAGCTGAAAACGTTGAGCAAGCAGAAAAATGTATCCGCTTGTTATCAGGAAGAAGGCATAGAGTATACACCAGTGTATGTCTATTAACTCCCGATCAATCTAAACAACATATCAGGACTGTGGTTACAATAGTGAAATTTAAACGTCTCAGTGAACAAGAAATTAAGTATTATTTAGCATCAGAAGAGTGGAAAAATAGGGCGGGGGGATGCAATATACAAGGCCTAGCTGGAGTGTTCGTATTGTTCTTACGCGGCTCCTACTCTTCCGTTATAGGGTTACCATTACATGAAACCTATTGTTTGCTAAGCAATTATTTTAACTTCAATTTATATTGAAATACCTTTATTAGTATCTTTTTTTTGTTGTGACTCAGCAACCTGTTTAGCCCAATCTAGTGGTCTTTTATTTCTGTTAGCTAATGCAATTCTATTGCGATCATAACCATCAGTGTGTTCTGTTAAAGTATCTCCTCTTTCTTCTTCTATTACTCCAGCTTTCAGTTGTGCTTCATCTTTCTCTAGTAATTTATATAGTTCGCTATTTTTATCTACAGTTGGATTAGTGTCATTATTTTCTCGTTCTGCCACTGTTTTTTCTAACCACTTACGTATAGGGTCATATTGTTTACCTTCTCCTATCTTTTCTAAAATGTTTTCTGAGAATGAATCTTTAGGAATATTTTCTTTAGTAGCCTGTTGTGCCGGTTCTCTTAACCCTTTATCCGGATTTCCCAATGCTCCTTTTAACTCACTCGTATCTCCGATTTCTTTTGGTTCAATGTTTTCTAAGCTCTTCTTTAACTGTTCAGGATTTACTTGAGATTGTTCATTATTGTCATGAGTTGGAGATGAATAGCCCGAATCGTTTGCTTTTATGTCTGTTGAGCTGTCTTTTAGCAACCCAACTTCTCTCAAGCGTTTTTTAGTTTCTTCGCTAATCTGACTCTGATCAGCTGGTTTTAACCCGAGATTTTCTTGACCTAATGTATTTTTAAGTTCTTCAAATAGAGTTAGATTACTTTGTCTAATATGTTCTTCTAATTTCCTTCCTACCTGTTTTAAATCTGTTTGAGATTTACTATCACTATTAGTTGGAGATATATAGCCTGAATCACTTATACTATTTGGTGTTGAAGCAGAGACACTAATAGTTGGACCTTCCACTATTTTTACATCTGCTAAATCGTCTTTTTGCAATCCATCTTCTTTATCTTGTGACAGTTTATCAGTAGGATCAACTTGCCTTAATCCTCTATTATCCTGCTGTGATCTATCTCTGATTTCTTTAAGAAGATTTTCAGGTGGAGTTTGATCACTTTGTTCAATGTTCTCTAAGCTCTTCTTTAACTGTTCAGGATTTACTTGAGATTGTTCATTATTGTCATGAGTTGGAGATGAATAGCCCGAGTCACTTTTATTATTGAGTGCTGTAGCAGAGAGCGGCTGTTCACTTTCTTTCCACTTAGCATCACTAGCATCTTGGTTATCACTGTTATCTGGAGAAGATGAATAAGGAATTATGTCCTTTAATGTCTCTAACGGTGATGGGTTATTTTTTCTACTTCCTGCAATTGATGCTTTTCTATCATCAACATCAATGTGCCGTAAGTTGTTTTTCTTGAAATTTCTGATGTCTTGTAACAGATCGCCTTTGCTATTTCCTTCTTGTTGCTGGGTTTTAGGTTGTTGCTGATCATTAGGTGTTTGCTCACTTCTATCTGGTTTTTGGCTTCCAGGTACAGCATGTCCAAATGTAGGATTGTCATACCGTTCATCTTCTTGCCTATTATCTTGATTGTGGCTTACAGACTTGGTGAAAGTAGAACTATCTGAAGAATCAGAAGTTGCACCTTTTTGCTGATTATTAGGTGTTTGCTCATTTTCGCGCAAGTCATCTGGTTTTTGGCTTCCAGATTTGGCTCCCCCTTGCTCATCGAAAACACCTTTTTTAGGTGGTAGTGAACTAGTTCTAGGTGGAAGTGGCGGAGGAGTTTTTTTGTTCTGAGGATTCTCCTCAAAAAGCGATTGTAGGTTATAAACTTGACCTCCCGAATTTGCTTCTCGTGCTGCTTGTCTAAGCTCACGCTTTTCTTTAGCCTCCTGAGAATTAATTTTATCGTCAAAATCTTTTCCAATTCCGCTATCGTAAGACTGCCTTCTGCTGTTAGATTGTAGTCCAAAATGTGAATGGTGGTCTTCTTTTTTTTGAGTTATATCAGTAGCTTGAACGCTAACACCTCTATTAACATCAATTCTTGTTGTAGTTTCAGATGATAGCTCGTTACTGTCTTTATTATGTTGCATCTCATTCGCTTTTCCTTGTCCTTTCTCCCTGAATTGTATTTCATGCAAGAATAAACCACCTATTTTTACATCTCTGTTTACTTCTAACCGTTCTAGAGAAAAATCATCACCTTTAACAAGGTCTACACCGTTAGCATCAATCTTAATTTTGATCTTACATTCCTTCCCCTCCGCATACCACTTTAAAGTCATTTCATATGAACCATCAGTTACGACATAATGTCTTATTTTTTTCCCTTCTTCCTCGGCAACAAAACCATGCATTCCGCTCTTTCCATCACTATGCAATGTTGAAAATCCCGAGATTTCATTCTTCTCACAAAAATCACTGTTTAAAAATTCGCTGATTTTAAACTCTTTTTTGTTATTTCCCAGCGTAATACTTGCGTGATTACCGTATATTGAAACTCCTGCAACATCATCAACATACTCTTTCAACCTTTCTTTAACTTCACTTTCAAGGTCTTGTCCAGCTTTCTTTGTCTTGTCGCATTTCTGAAGAATAACTCCATATGCTTTATCTTTGTTTTCTTCTTCGTCCCAATTCCAGTTGGCGTGTTTTGTTAAAAACTTTACTGTGTTAAAATCAACTCTAGCATTATAAATTGGGTCGTCTTCCTTTTTTATTTTATCAAATAAAGGAAAAATTTCTTGAATGCGCTCATTATAAATGTGTTCTTGTTGTGTATCGTTAGTGCCCATATATCCCTCACTAATAACCCTCTGCCTTTAGTTCTAGCTAATACTAGCTAATATAATTATCACAAGCATTGGTTGAATTTTTATTAAGGAAGGTTGTGTTACTAATGTGATGACACAAGCTATTTTATGGTAACATCAAACGATTTAAGTTGTCATTCCAGTCTGGAATCCAGCCTTTCACGAACCCCATCAAAAATGTTGTGTTTTAACATAAGATTAGCTACTTTTATGCTCACTAACTTAGTGCCAATCAAGATTCCTGGATCCCAGTGTCTGGGCACTGGGATGACATCCTTCTTGGCGGAAATCACTCTTATATCACAACAGCTGCATAGCCTAAATTGCTTTAGCTATAGCTCTGTTTTTGCAACTTCAAATATCTGCTACTCATAGTAAACACTTCTGGATCTTGAGAGGTTAGCTTGAGTATAGCGAGTATGTTGATAAACAACAAAGCAGCAATCGAGATATCAGCAACATCCCATAGCAACCGGACTTTACCTATCGCACCAAGCGGAATGATCATGGTAAAAATTACAATCCAGATTTTAGTGTATTTATTATCCATAGACACATAGCGTATTGTCTGTTTTGAGCAAAAAAACCAAGTAAAAATAGTAGTAAAGGCAAAACAAAACATTATGGCCATAATTAAATAGTCAATATAGGGCCAATTCATAGCTTTTCTAAAAGCAAATATGCACATGTTAGTACTCTCTAAATCAGTGACCCAAGAATCTGTGACAAGCAGTACCATTGTTGTAATAAACACTATGAATGCAACTATAAAAGGCGATATTATTGTGATTAGGCTCTGTTCAATAATAAATTTATTATTATTTTTCTTAGGAACAATTGAAGAATGTACGATTCCTTCGAGGCCAAGCCCTATATCTGTTGCAAAAATACCTCGCAAAGTTCCAACTTGAATAATAGTCAACATTTCTAAAATCAAACCTAGAGATAAACCAGAGTTAAAGCTACTAGTTGTAAAAAAACTGCTTGTTATTAGTTTTAGAGAAGGAAGAATATTTTCACTAAATTTAAATAATATGATACCGCAAAGTGTGAGGTAACTTACCGTCATTATCGGTATCATAGCCGATATAAAAATTTTAATTTTTTTTAAGCTGAGAGCTGCAACAACAAAAAATATTATGGCCATTACAATGCCACCAACAACTACAGGCACATCTATCATATTAAGTGGTATTGATAGAGAATTTACCTGAACAAGGTTACCAACTGTTATTGAAACCATCATCATGATAACTAGAAAGACAATTGTGGCCTTCCTAGAGTTAAACGCATCAGTCATGTAGGCTACAGGGCCACCTATAAACCGTTCGTTCTTTTCCTTTCTGGTTTTTATACTTAGATAACAAGTGACATATTTTATCACAGAAGTGATAACAATAATTATTGCCATCCATAAAATAGAGCCCGGTCCTCCGGTTTTTAGAGCAACAGCAGTTCCTGAAATATTTCCTACTCCTAAATTTCCCCCTAAAATTGTAAACAGAGCGGCTATAGAAGAAAATTTATTTTCTCCTTTTTTAGCTCCAAGGAGTGAAAGGGCGTATGGTAATCTAAATACCTGTAGCCATTTTAGTTTAATCGATAGGTAAACACCAGCAACTAGCATGAGTAATATTGTTGGCAGTAATAAAACAAACTTTACTGTATCCATCTGTAAAAGTGAGATTTTTATTTGAGTATACAACAAAAATTGAAAATACCTAACCTATTTTCTATGTATGACTTCGTTTCCGTCATTCTAGAAACCTTTTCTTGTCATCCAAGTAGCGTGACACATAACTGTACGAACATTGTAATATGGTACAATGTTAAGACGATGTCATCCCAGTGCTTGACACTGGGATGGCTTTGTTGCATAGCAACTGAAAAAATCTGGTGGCTACTGACAAAATTCATTATAAAATAGCCATTTAACCTTGAAAGAAAAAATATGCCACAAAAAATGAGGGTCAGTAACCATAGCGAATATAACAAATTTCTAGAAAAAAGAGGAAATATTTTTCATTATATCAACGAAGCCATAGAAAAGTGGTACGAGAATGGTCCAAAAATACCAGGTGGCAACAATATTTATAGCGATAAAGTTGTAATTTTGGTGCACATAATAACTTGTTTATTTAGAATAGGCCTGAGGCAAACAGTTGGGTTTATAGCAGGATACCTTGAGCAAATTGGGAAAAATTTGCAAGTTATCAGCTATTCACAATCATCAAGAAGGTTTAAGAAACTCAATATTAAGATCAATGATTGCAGAATTGATAAAAATAATATGGAAGATATCGAAATTGCTATAGACAGTACAGGAATTAGTATATACAACAACACTCCTGGTCATAGCAAAGAAAATAGCGAAGATAGAAAGTATCGCAGCTATGAACAGACAAGAAAATTGCATGTAATGTTGAATACAAACAGCAAAAAAGCCATAGCTGTAAAATACAGTAACGGTGTCTACTCTGATCACTATGGAGCTTGTGATTTGCTAAAAGAAGTCGATTTTCAGTATGTCATAAAAGTACTATATGCAGATAGGGCATATGACAGAGAAAAGCTCTATAAGCTGTGTAATCAATATGGTATAAAAACGAAAATTCCTCCGAAAAACAACGCAGCAGAGCATCCAAAGTTAGACTATATGGCTGAGAGAAATTCTGCAGTCAAGCTCATAAAGTCATATGATGAAGATGGTATAAAGAAGTGGAAAAAAGAGATGAGTTATGGAAAAAGATCTTATATAGAAGGTTTTTTCTCGCGATTAAAAAAGACATTTGGATTTAGTTTTAGGAACAAATCTGAAATGAATCGTGAGAGGGAACTGCTACTCAAATGTTATTTGCTTAACAAATTTACTGAAATAGGCATGGCTAAATTTGAGATAGCTTCATAAATTTATTGTGCGTTACCTACTATCCGAAGAGAGATGCAACAAAGCCATCCCAGTGTCTGGGCACTGGGATGACATCTTTTTTCTTGGTACAAATTACTCTTATATCTCAATGTTCGTACAGTTAGTGCGTGACACTTGTATCTTTATGATGTGAGGCATTAGAGCTAAAATACCTCACAGGGAGGGTGAAGCTGATGCGACACTAATGCCATTAAGCCAGATTTTGCTTCCCTCCCATAGAGTTAAAGACTGAACAGTATCTTTTGGAATTATATCCCGTATTACAAGGTTAGTCTAAACTCTCAGTTTATTTATAGTCTTGGAGGCAATTTTATGCAAGTAAATGCTATTTTGGGTGTGGATATTTCAAAAAAGAAATTTGATGTTTGTTTGTTAGTGGACAGTAAAAAACGACACAAAGTCTTTCAAAATAATCAAGATGGTTTTGCAAAACTTGTAGTTTGGTGCAATGGCCATGGAGCAAATCTTACTCATTTATGTCTTGAAGCAACTAGTTGGTATGGAGAAGATTTGGCTACTTTTATGCACGATTTAGGACATAATGTCAGTATAGTAAACCCAGAAAGCTTTTGGCAAAAGTGAGCTGCTCAGAAATAAGACAGATAAATCAGATGCAGCTATGATAGCTAGATTTTGTATCGCCAACAAACCTGCTCTTTGGAAGCCCATTGCACCTGAAATGAGGCATTTGAGGGAGCTTTACCGTTGCATGCAATCGCTAAAAGATGATAAGGTGCAACAGACAAATCGCTTGGAAAACAAAAATATGCATTCCAGTTGCAAAGAAGCTATATCTAAAGTAATTTTGGCAATAGAGGAGCAAATTATTGTTCTCGAAAAAGAAATTAATGAGCATATAAATAACTATCCACATCTAAAAAATATGGTGGAAAACCTTAAGACTATAAAAGGTATAGGATATCTTACTGCTGTTGCTGTTGTCGCAGAAATGCCATCAGTTGATAACTTTGACAATGCTAAACAATTTACAGCTTTTGCTGGTCTAAATCCAGGACATTATCAATCGGGATCGTCAGTAAGTAAGAGAAGTTGCATATGCAAAATAGGATCTGAGCGTATTCGAAAAGCTCTTTATATGCCAGCTATAGTAGTCAAAAACCATAATAATCATTTTCAAAAGTTTTGTCAGCGTCTAGCAAGTAAAGGCAAATGTCCAAAAGTCATAGTTCTTGCGTTAATGCGAAAATTAATGCATGTCTTTTTTGGTATTCTTAAAAATAATCAACCATTTAATTGTAATTTTGTTGGATAATTTGTTTGACAGCAGAGACAGTATCTGGGATCTAAATTTTTTATGCGAAACCATTATGTTTATATACTTGTAGGCCCAAGTTCCTCACATAGTGAACAAAAAAGTAAATGAGATTCCAGTGTCACGCGCTGGAATGACACCTACCCCATGAGAACTCTATTTTTCATACCACTCATTTATAAGTTTATTGATATCAGAATCTATAAAATCCTTTAATGGTTGCCTGATTTTTATCTCAACATTTTTAGGGATGCACCTATCTTTACATATCGCATAATTTATATGGAAGTTAAGGTCAATATACCCTTGATTTAAAAATATATTCATCTTAAAGGGAAATAATACCATATCCTCATATACGTTACTTACAAACGTCTCTCTCCCTACTTTATCTTTATGTTCCTTTGGAATAGGCCAGTGAATATTTATATCTGATGCATTACCTTTGTAACTAATAGACGTGGGAAGGCCAAAATCTCCAGGATCTTTATAATATATGTGCCAGCCTGGTTCTACTGTAACCTTTATTGCACCTTTAAGAGTGAAGCTTGCTTCATTTATCTCGCCAATAAGTAAATCAAATTTTGCAATTTCCTCGTCAGCATATAGTTGAGCGCAAGAAAAAAATAAAAATAATATTAAATATATATATATTTTCATTAAGGTAAATTTCTCCTTTTATAGAGAAAGTAATTTAGATTTTAATTATTATATTTAATAGTATTATATAGATTATTTATTAATATAGCATTATGCTATAGCTAAACTGACTTACGACAATCTGAAAAACGACAAATTCGTCATTCCGCTACTTGTTAGCGGAATCTATGCCGAGATACCGCGAATGAATCCACAACTGTACGAACATTGTGATTTTGGCCCATAAGGAGGGTGTCATCCCAGTGCCCAGACACTGGGATGGCTTTGTTGCATCACACTTTATGAGATGGTGATTTATGGTAAATTCATGTAACTATCTCAAATTTAGCCATACCAATATCAGTGAACTTATTGAGCAAATAGCATTTAACAAGTAGTTCCTTCTCTCTATTTGTCTCAGATTTATTCCTAAAACTAAATCCGAATATTTGCTTTAATCTTGAGAAAAACCCTTCAATATAAGATCTTTTCCCATAATTTACTTCTTTTTTCCATTCTTTCATGCCATCTTCACCGTATAATTTTATTAACCTAATAGCAGCATTCCTGTCAGACATATAATCTATTTCTGGATGTTCTGCCGCATTGTTTATTGGTGGAATTTTTGTCTTTATATCATATTCGTTACACAACTTATAAAACTTGTGCCTATCACATGCTCTATCTGCATATAGTGCTTTTATGGCATGCTGAAAATCAACTTCTTTTAGCAAATCACAAGCTCCATAGTGATCAGAGTAGACACCGTTACTGTATTTTACAGCTATGGCTTTTTTGTTGTTTATATTCAACATTACGTGCAATTTTCTCGTTTGCTCATAGCCACGATATTTTCTGTCAGTGCTATTTTCCTTGCTGTGACCAGGAGTGTTGTTGTATATACTAATTCCTGTACTGTCTATAGCAATTTCGATATCTTCCATATTATTTTTATCAATTCTGCAATCATTTATCTTAATATTAAGTTTCTTAAACCTTCTTGATGCTTGTGAATAGCTGATAACTGCCAAATCTCTTCCTATTTGTTGCAAATACCCTTTTTAAACCCGACTGTTTGTCTTAAACCAATTCTAAAGAAACTGACGATTATATGCACCAAAATCACAACTTTATCACTATAAATATAGTTGCCGCCCTGCATTTTTGGACAATTCTCGTACCAATTTTCTATGGCGTCATTGATATAACAAAAAATGCTTCCTCTTTCTTGGAGAAATTTGTTATATTCATGGCAGTTACTGACTCTCATTTTTTGTGGCATATTTTTTCTTCAACAGTTAAATGGCTATTTATAATGAATTTTGTCAGTAACTGCCAGTTCTTTTCACTTGAGCGATGCAACAAAGCCCACTGGGATCCAGAAAATTTGATTGTGTACTATACAACATTTTCGATTAAAAGCTGGATTCCAGTGTCAAGCACTGGAATGACATCACAGGGGCACTGGAATTTTTGTTTCAATATTTGTACATTAGCCATGCATCTGAACAGATACTGTAAATTAGCTATATTACATTAGCCCATCAGATGAGTTGTAATGGTTATAATTGTCTGATAAGTGATCTCTAACATCGTGACCTAACTCATTGGCATCAGGCTTAACTTCGTGATCTAACTCATTAGCATCGAGCTTAAACAAAGAAGGATTATCATCAGATTGTTGATTAGACTCTTTCTCTTTCGACCCAAATAACCATGAAAAGAGTGATGAGATAGAATCAATAATGGATTTAATTGTTGAAAAAATATTGGATAAGAAATTACTGGGTTGCTGAGTATCCTCTTCGGCTGATTCTGGTTCAGGCTCTTTTCCTGCTGTGTCATCCACATCTTCTTCAGGTTTACTTCTGCTTATAAGTGTCTTATCTAACCATTTGAATATATTCTTGTCTAGATTATGAAAATACATTTGACTTATCTCCTTATTTTCATCAACGTAAATCACTAAAGTTGTATTCTCATTCCCCAATCCATCACATTCACTAACGAGCGATTCATGAGAGTTCTTAATGTCTTTGATAAATTGAAGTTTTTCTTCTTCTGCTGAAAGATAATCTCTGTGTTCTGCTCTATAAGTGGTGCCTTTGTATTTAAAACTAAACATTGATTCACGATCTTCATATTCATCTAGTCCAGAATTCTTGACACGTTGTATAATTTGAAATTTCTCTGCTTCTGAAAGGTCCTTGAGGTATATACTACCAGTTGTATCTTTATATTTAAATTTAAACATCCATCCATGGTCTTCATATTCATCTAGTCCAGAACTCTTGACACGTTGTATAATTTGAAATTTCTCTTCTTCTGAAAGGTTTAGGCGGTATACACTACCAGTTGTACCTATGTATTTAAAAATAAAACTCCATCCATCGTATTTATATTCATCTACACCCATCTGCTTGCAAATAGCTTTATAATTTTTTTCTTCTACTTCTCGTCCAACAACATTTGCTATGAGTTCAGTATCCAGAATACTCAAAGTTTGGACTGTTGCCGATGGTGAAAAACACAATTGAAATATGTGGCCTAGCTCATGACCTAGAACAAAATCCATGGCACTTTGCTTATATGTCAGAATATTCTGACAATCTGTTACTCCTCGTGTAATATATCCTGGACCACCATCTTCATCTAAGCCGAGAAGATTGTTATACTTTGTATAATCGCTTCTATTATTAAAAATGTGAACCGTTATATTGTAACTTGCATTACTATTTTTCAAGCAAAACTTTTCTTTAAATGCTTCATAGGCAGTTTTAATGTCTGTTTCTATTTGGTTTTGTTCCTGCTCAGATAAGTTGTCGTATTTTATAGTACAATTTATATACCCGTATTTAACGGTAAAGCTGTTAGACAAAACATCATGTATATTTGTGGAAAAATAATTGAACTGCTTTGACTCAGCTTCCTTATACAATTGATGCCCATATTTATCCCTAGAATACTTTGGTAGTTTAGGTACTTTGGCAATTAAGTTTTTGTTACTGTCAAAAAAAGAAATATCAGAATTACCAATCCTAAAATCCTTTATAGATTGCCCGCAAGTGCCATCATTTGCACAATCATGATTATCTTTCTTATTAAACCATGCGTTGGTGTATTTTTCCATTTTGATACCTCACTACCAAACCTTACTATATTATTATCTTGGTAAAAATCATAATAATTCGTTAACTTGTATTTTAAATCTGTATCAAATGTGCTTTTCTCGTAAGGTATCAATTGTGAAGTAATTAACTTTATTTGTTTAAAATTTTGCTAAAATAGCTCTTTTTATACTATGTTTTATATAGCTAAACTGACTTAGATTTACTGACAATTTGAAAAACAAAAATTCGTCATTCCGCTACTAGAGGTTGTCCGGAAACAAGTAAAAGGCTATAATATCTGAAATTTTAGTACGGGGTAAAGATGAGAAAAAAGTATCCAACAGATCTAAGCGAAAGGGAATGGGCAAGAATAGAAAAACACTTCAGAGTATCATACAAGAAAGGAGGAAGGCCGCCAAAGTATAGCAAAAAAGAAATATTAGAAGCAATTTTCTATGTATTGCGTACAGGGTGTCAATGGCGGTATTTACCAAATGATTTTCCGCTATGGAAGACTGTGTATGAGCAGTTCAGGCAATGGAAGAAGCAGGGAATTTTTGAGAAAATGAATTATGAAATTACAAAATATAGTAGAAGAAAAATAGGAAGGAATGAGCAGCCGAGTGCCTGTATAGTAGATAGTCAATCTGTAAAGACTACAGAAAAGGGGGGATCAAAGGCTATGATGGAAGTAAAAAAGTAAAGGGTAGAAAAAGGCATATAATTACAGACACTCAGGGTTTTATACTAGGTTGTTACGTAGGCGCTGCTAACGAAAATGATAGAGATGGTATTAAAATAGCATTAAACAATATGAGAACAAAATATACTAAAGTTAAAAAAATGTGGGCTGACATGGGATACCAAGGAAGAAATTTAAAGAATCACATAAAGGAAGAATATGACATAGATATTGAAATTGTTAAAAGGCCTCCATGTAGATTTTGGGTGCACAAAGATACGCCACCTGAGCTACTACCAACAAGAGAACAAGGGTTTAAAGTACAGCCAAGAAGATGGGTTGTAGAAAGGACTTTTGCTTGGGTTAATAGGAATAGAAGGCTATCGAAGGAGTATGATTTACTCACAACATCCACTGAGAATTTCATATACCTAGCTATGAGTAGGGTTATGTTAAAGAGGGAATATGCTTGAATTTACTAGTTTCCGGACAACCTCCTATAGTATTTTCTAAAACGAATGATAAACGTCTAAAATGGTATTACCAACTAAAAGGTGTAAGTTTGTACATTGATGCATTAGAGGTCTGAGGCGACTTTTGATGGTGTGCCAACAATGCTCTATCGGATTTAGATCTTACTATTACCCACAAATATAAATGTTTGTTGCATAGCTCTTAATGGCATAACTTTTGCTTGAAATAACTGTTTATATGGTGCAATTTACAGCTTTTAGTTGCTAAAATTATAACTCTTAGTTTAATAATTTTAATCTAATAAGCTTTCAGGTTAATAAAATTAAATTATTTGAGTAAATACAATACTATGTTTTTATTTGTGGGTAATAGTAAGGCTTAAAGCAAAATGTAGTACGAACGGTAGGTGGATCTAAAAGATCGAATTACAATCCTGTATACAGCATTTTGCATTATTGTTTGATTATATTTATAGGTACAAAAATGGCTAGAATAATTTTCATGGGAGTAGATGTTTCCAAGGAAGCATTGGACATCTCAATTAATGGCAAGCATAAGCGCATAGCAAACGTGAGTGATGCTATATCTAAGTTTATAGAAACAAATATAGTCGATTTACCCATCAAGTTATGTGTAAGCTGGTGGCTATGAAAAGCTCATTATAAAATTGTTGCAAGATAACTGTCCATAAAGCTCACCCGAATCGGGTATATGCATTTGCCAAAGCTTGCAATCATTTTGCAAAAACTGACAAGTTAGATGCTAAATTACTGGAAAAATACGCTGAATTTGTCAGTAAAGACGGTGAAGTAAAAGGATGTATAATTTCACAAAAGCAAGAGGAATTAAAGGAGCTGGGGGCAGTTGAGCGTAATTTAAATGATGCAATTCATGCAAACAAGTGTCGCCTGCAAAGTGCGACGGGAAAAGCTAGAGAATACATAGAAAGACAGATAGGGTTTGCTGAAAAACAATTGAAAGAAATTAGGCAAGACATAGAAGACGCAATAGCTGAATTGAAAGGAAAAAATGAGCTTTTAATCAGCTATAAAGGTATTGGATCAAAGACGGCGAGCGTTCTACTGACAGAGGTGCCTGAGCTTGGTAGATTAGAGAATAGAGAAATTGCATGCTTAGTTGGAGTTGCACCTAAAACTAGTGAAAGTGGAAGAAAAGTTGGCAAAGCTCAAATCAAAGGAGGCAGGTTTTATGCAAGGAAAGCACTATACATGTCAGCTCTTGTTGCTATGCGCCACAACAGAAAAATGAAAGCGTTTTATCAGCGTTTGGTTGATTCTGGCAAAGCTGCTAAGGTTGCATTAGTTGCTGTCATGAGAAAAATTATCGTTTGTTTAAATGCCATGATAAAAAATAACAACTTTTATCTTGACTCTTAAGACGGTAGATGACAGACCATTGATTGTATGGGTTCCATCTGTTATATATAATCTTTTTGAATACGAAGAAAACTGATGAATGAGTATGATATTACGGTTATAGGTAGCGGTCCTGGTGGTTATATAGCGGCAATTAGGGCGGCACAGCTTGGGTTTAAAACTGCAATTGTGGAAAAAGAAAAAAATTTAGGCGGTATATGCTTAAATTGGGGATGTATACCAACAAAATCACTGCTTAGAGCATCTGAGGTTTATAGGCTAATAAAAAGATCAAAAGAGTTTGGTATAGAAGTAAAGGGAGCGAATTTTGATATACAATCAATAGTGAAATACTCAAGAAACGTTGTTGATAAATTGTCAAGCGGTGTTGCATATTTGATGAAAAAAAATAATATCAAAGTTCATCAAGGTTTTGGTAAACTTGCAGGCAATGGTACTATAAAAGTCGTTAGCGATAAGGAAGAACAAGAAATTGTTTCCAAGCATATCATTTTAGCAACAGGCGTGAGGGCACGGAATCTGCCTGGAATAGAGGCAGATGGAGATTTAATATGGAATGCGCAGCACGCTATGACTCCAGAGAGATTACCAAAATCGCTACTAATTATAGGGTCTGGTGCAATTGGAATAGAATTTGCAAGTTTTTATAGTACTTTGGGTGTTGATGTAACAATCATAGAGATAAAGAGCACTATTTTGCCGCTGGAGGATAAGGACATTTCAGATTTAGCACAAGAAATATTCACAAAACAGGGGATAGAAATATATACAAGCAGTAGCGTAAAAGCTCTTACTAAAAGTAAAGACTCTGCTCAAGTGCTACTAAGTAGTGGTGAGAGCAAAGAATTTGAGAGGGTGATTGTTGCGGTTGGAATTCAAGCAAATATTGAAAATATAGGTTTAGAAAATACAAAAATTAAATTAAGCCCTTCTGGCTTTATTGAAACGAATGAATGGTATGAAACTAGTGAATCAAATGTGTATGCAATAGGTGATGTAGCTGGCCCACCATGTTTAGCACATAAAGCGAGCCATGAAGCCGTGATCTGCATTGAAAAGATTGCTGGTAAAAATGCTCATGCGTTAAAAAAAGAATGCATACCAAATTGCACTTATTCTCATCCACAAATAGCGAGCATCGGCCTTACTGAGGAACAGGCAATAAAAGGTGGGTATGATATAAAAATAGGAAAATTTCACTCTAACTTTAATGGTAAATCTGTTGCACTCAGTGAAACTGAAGGGTTAGTGAAAACGATTATAGATAAAAAAACCGGAGAAATTCTGGGTAGCCACATGATAGGTGCAGAAGTAACGGAGTTAATTAGCAATTTTGCTCTTGCAAAGCAACTAGAAGGAACAGACTTCGACATAAAATCTACGATTTTTCCTCATCCAACCATTTCAGAGATGATACATGAATCAGTGCTTGCTGCAGATGTTAAATAGTTGAACTAACGTTCCATCGTTTTAGAGTTGTCAATGTCTTGAGTAGTAGTTTGATTAGGCACTTTAGTTTCAATAGATTGATTACCACCAGCATCAGAATTCTGTAACTCTTCTTTCAATCCCTTAGCTGCTTCTTTAACTTCAAGCTTTGCCTTTGGATGAAGATCTTCTGGGCCTTTTCCTTTAGTATCCAAACCTTGTTGTAGATTAGTGCTTTTCATTTTATTATGCTGCTCGTGCTCAGGTAGGTCAACGACCGAATTGAAAAGAATTTTTATTATATTTTTTAGCAGTTCTAAAAAACCTCCGCTTCTGCCTTCTCTTTGTTCTTGAGGTTTATTTTTCTCATTAGGTTCTTTTTTACTATTACTTTTAGGCATTTTTAACTCAACTATCATAACGCTTAATAAAATTCTACGTGCAAATTGTTAAATAACAGTTAACAATCTAGGATTTATTATTTACAGATGGATATTATTTTAGCAACAGGTGGCACAGGTGGGCATATCTTTCCGGCCATAGCTTTAGCAAAAGCACTAAAGACACAAGGATACAATTGCATATTATTCACTGATAAAAAAACAAATAAAAATACCGACATAGAAAGCTACACCTTACCATTACGTAGACCAAGCAGCAACAAATTTAAGTTTTTCCTTTTCTTGATATACAGCTCTATGTTAGCACTGTATCAAGTAAGAAAATTAAAACCAAAATCGGTCATTGGTTTTGGTAGCTATGCTTCTTTTCCAACTCTTCTTGCAGCAAGAGTTCTTTCTATACCTATAATTTTACATGAACAAAACACAGTTTTAGGGAGAGTAAATAGATTCTTTTTCAAGAGTGCAAAATTAATTGCAACCAGCTTTCCGGAGACTAAATATGCAGAGGGCAATAAATGTATTTTTACAGGAAATTTTGTTGATATAAAAGCACAGAGCCATTCTAGCACTGAGAAAATCCTAAATATATTGGTCATAGCAGGCAGCCAAGGTGCAAATTTTTTTGATGATGTAGTAAGCAGCGTAATTTGTGATTTACCTATTAAAATGAAAAAGAAAATTAGAGTGACGCAGCAATGTACGAAGAAAAATGTAAACAAGGTCAAAAGTCTATACAAAAGTGAAAAGATCGATTGTGAATTGAGTGAATTTTTTGATGATATGGAGAATAGACTGGCCAATGCTCACTTGGTAATTAGCAGAGCAGGAGCAACTTCAATAGCAGAGATCACTCTTGCTAGGCGTTCTGCTATATATATTCCTTACCCTTACTCAAAAGATAATCACCAATTTTATAACGCAAAATATATTGAAGACTCGAGAGCAGCTATAATAGTTAAGCAGAATAGTGAAGCAAAAAAAAATCTAACAGAGGTACTATTTGATCTATTAAATAATTCTCAAAAATTGCGTGATATGACCAATAGTACAGAAAAAACAGGGATAAAGAATGGGACTACTGAGTTTGTTAAGGTGATTGTTCACAGGTTTAGTTGATGGCTGCTTGCTTTTTCTTCAAACACGTCCCAAAGATCCTTTTCTAGCGATATATTATACAATTTATTGATATAAACTACTCCCGTGGGTGAAGTTGTGTTAATTTCGAGCAGGAAGTCATCTATAATATCAATACCAACAAATATTAGCCCTCTTTTCTTTAATTCAGGACCAATTTTGTTACATATTTCATTGTTTCTATCGTTCATTTGAGCGGGCTCAAAACTTGCTCCAAGTCGCATGTTTGTTCTGATCTCTCCACTGATTTTTGGAATTCGTTTCATTACACCAATTGGTTGGCCATAAAGTAGCAATATTCTTTTATCTTTATCTATGTTTTTACAAAATGATTGTGCAATCACAGGGCATTCGTATTTTGCTATCATGAGATCCACTACTACTTGAATACTATTCTCATCTTGTATTCTTATCACATCGTTTCCTCCATAACTATACAATGGCTTCAGAATAATATCTTGATAGTTGTAGTAGAAATCTCTAATCATTGATATATTTTCAGTAATCAAAGTTGGCGGAATTAGTTCTGGAAATAATGAAGTTATCAATTTTTCAGGACAATTTCTTATTTCTGTTGGATTGTTAATTACCAATGCGCTAGTTTTTTCTAAGATATATGTTGTTGTAATGTAACGCATATCAAAAGGTGGATCCTGTCTGATAAATATGATGTTCATTTCATTCAAGTTGATAGCTACATCTTTTTTGGAGATAAAACTAAAATCATCAACGCTGACTTTCTGAGCAAAAGCAATTGGATAGTTTAGCTTTAGTGCTAAATTATCAGGAGTATAAACAAAAATTTCATACCCCCTCCTTTGTGCTTCTTTTATTAGCGCAAATGTAGTATCAGTTTCAAAATTTATATTTTCATCCATCTGAAAGGCAATTTTCATTTATGTTCTCTACCTATTGTCACAACTGTACAAATGTTATAATTTGAAAGCGATTTTTGCCTAATGGCGTAACTTACTGTACCTGTATCGTACATAACTTACAACTTGTTTTACTCCCTTTACTTTTCTTGCAATTGCTATTACAGCTTTTAATTCCGCTTTATTTTGGGCTATACCCATCAAATAAACAACTCTATCAACCGTATTAACGCTATAATTAATTGATTTAATATTTCTTTTCCCCAGAAGTCTTGTTCTTATTTCCGCTGTTATCATGCCATCTACAGTAGTGTCTAGCATGGAAGCCATTTGAATTGGTATTACTCTTATTTCATTTATCACTTCTTTAATTTCTTTTTGCTGCCAAGCTATTTTTTCTGCTGTAAGTTGTTTTTCAGGAGTGTCAACACTTCCAATGAGCAATACTCTTCCTTCACTTACTTTAACCTTTATGGATGAAAATAGCCCATGTTTTAAGAGCCCCTTATTAATTCTGATGACCATAGTCGTATCATCAATGATATTTCCCAAGGATTTGTCCTGCATTGTTATTGCTGTAGCCACCACACCACCTATTATAAGGGTTGTGCAACCACTTTGTGTAATCAAAAAAATTGCGAGTAAGAAGCTTGTTATTAATCTCATTATTGATTTTCAGGGTTTAGAGCTTTCATTAAGAAATGTTAATAAGCTTTTTTGATTGTGTAAATACCATAAATTAAGTAAGACTTTAAACCTTGAATATTTTTAATGGAATACCTATAATAGGGTACTGAAAATTTCTTGCGGATATGGCGGAATTGGTAGACGTGCCAGGTTTAGGTCCTGGTGAGCTTGCTCGTGGGGGTTCAAGTCCCTCTATCCGCACTTTAAAGTCATGTAACTTAGGTTTTAAGGGAAAATTTATAATCACTAAATACACTTTTGTTTGTGTAAAAACCTGTTCTTAAGGATTGTGTTTAACTTAAATTCTGGTAAAATGACTCTATTAAGATATGAATTAAAATGTTAATAAATGAATTATGATGTCTAATAATATACCTCAAAATACAGTCGAAGTAAGTAGCGTATATACCTACAAAGAGCTTAGTATAGATAAACTAAAGTATGAGTATGAAATCACAGTTGGTAGTGATTATATAAAACAAAAGGTAAATTCCAGGTTGCAAGAGATAGCAGAAAATGCAAAATCACCTGGATTTAGGGCTGGAAAGATGCCCTATGACCTTGTTGTTGCAAATTATAAAAACGAGGCTTTGGAATATGTGATAAATAATACAATTGATTATTGCTCAAGTGATTTGATGAAAAAAATTGAAGTCAAGTCTCACATTTATCCTAAGGTTGATGTTATATCATTACCAGATCTGGGCAAAGAAAATGAGGAGGGCAATTTTGTATACAAGCTATCTTTTGAGTCGATGCCTGAAGTACCGATGATAGATCTTGACAAAATAAACTTAAAGAAAATTGAAGCAAAGATTGAAGAGGAAGATATAAAAGAATTTATTGATTCTATCAAAACAAAGTTCCCCAATTTTGCCTCTGTTGATGATGCTTCTTATCAAGCGAAAGATGGGGATAAATTGATAATTGATTTTGAAGGGCGGATTAGGAATAAGCTCTTTCAAGGTGGAAGTAGCAAAGATTTTGCCGTTAATTTAGGGTCTGGCACATTTATTAATGGTTTTGAAGATCAATTAACTGGTATGAAAAAGGGAGAAACAAAGAACTTTAAGTTGAAATTTCCTGAAAATTACCAAGCCATTTCCCTTGCAGGACAGGAAGCTGATTTTTCTGTGCGAGTTAATGAGATTCAAATTGCCAAAGATTTTGAAAATGATGATGAAATAGCTAAGAGTATTGGGTTTAAAGATTATTCTTTGCTAATAAATCATGCAAAAAAAATGATTGGTGATCAGTGCACCGAAATGAGAAATCTCTTAATTAAAAAGGAGCTGTTTGATTATTTGGATGCTAATTATAGTTTTGATTTACCCACAGACATAGTAAAACAGGAGCAACAAAGAATGGAAGGAGAATTGGGTGCTCAAAATGATTCTCGTAAAGAAGCTGAAAAACGTGTAAAGCTTGCTATGTTATTTATGAAATTTAGTGCAGAACATAAAATATCATTAACTCAAAATGATGTTTTGAGTGTTATTGTAAATCAATATGTCAGTAAAGATGTGCAATTTGACAGAGTACTTAAGCATTTTGAATCAAATAAACAATTTCAAGAATTAGTTAGAGGGCAAGCGCTTGAGTATAAAGTGACAGATTATATAATAGAAAAAGTTAGTAAAGAAGAGCAGATTGTTTCTGTGAAAGAATTAAAGGAATTATTTGATAATATTTAATAGGAAAAGGTATGACTCTTATACCAATTGTAGTTGAACAAACTAGTCGCGGTGAGCGCGCTTATGACATATATTCAAGACTAGTGAAAGAAAGAATAATTTTTGTAACAGGTCCTATTGAAGACAATATGGCCAGTGTAATAGTAGCACAGCTTTTATTTTTAGAATCGGAAAATCCCGATAAAGACATTTGTATGTACATCAACTCACCAGGTGGTGTTGTAACTGCTGGTTTGTCGATCTACGATACAATGCAGTATATAAACCCAGACGTTTCAACTTTATGTATAGGTCAAGCTGCGTCTATGGGTTCTTTATTGCTTGCAGCTGGTACAAAAGGTAAGCGCTACTCTCTACCTCATTCAAGAATTATGATACATCAGCCATCTGGTGGTTATCATGGTCAAGCAACTGATATAGAAATACATGCTAATGAAATTTTGCGGGTTAAGAAAAAACTAAATCAAATTTATGAAAAACATACTGGAAATTCACTGAAGAAAATTGAAGGAATGATGGAAAGAGATAAATTCATGGATCCTGAAGAAGCAAGGAAAATTGGCTTAATTGACAGGGTGATAGCTGAGCGTACAGATATTGAAATTGAAAATATTAAAGTTAAACAAAAGGTGGGTTAATGGATAACAATAATGATTTACACTACTGTTCTTTTTGCAACAAGGCGCAAGATGAAGTAGATAAATTGATTACTAACTCTTCGGATGGTTTAAAGGTGTTTATTTGTAATGAGTGCATAGAATTATCCCATAAAGCAATAAGTCAAAAGAAAGATAGATCTTTTAATTCAGATCGTATATCTGATATGAAGCTATTACTAAAGAAACCTGAGGATATAAAAAACTTTCTCAGCAAGCATGTTGTAGGTCAAGAACACGCGCAACACGTTTTATCTGTAGCTATGTATAACCATTGTCAATCCATGGTACAATTTCATGCTATAAGTGATATTGAAATCGAGAAGTCAAATATAATGCTTATTGGTCCCACTGGTTCTGGTAAGACTTTGCTAGCCAAAACACTTGCTAAAGTTTCAGATGTGCCATTTGCTATGGCTGATGCGACAACTTTAACTGAGGCAGGTTATGTGGGTGATGATGTAGAAAGCGTGTTGTCGCGTTTATTACAAGCTGCAAATTATGACGTTGTAAAAGCACAGCGTGGTATAGTGTTTATAGATGAAATAGACAAGATTACAAGAAAATCTGAAAGCACTTCAATAACCCGTGACGTTTCAGGTGAAGGGGTCCAGCAAGCTCTGCTTAAGATTATGGAGGGTACAGTTGCTTATGTTCCGCCACAAGGAGGGCGAAAACACCCACAACAAGAGTTTATACAAGTGGATACTAGTAACATACTGTTTATTTGTGGAGGAGCTTTTGAAGGCCTCGATAAAATTATTGAAGCGAGAAAAAAGGGAACGTCAGTTGGCTTTGGAGCAGATATAAGTCAGTCTAAAGAGCAAAAGAAAAAGAATGCTTTACATGATGTTCAACCTGAAGATTTAATCAAATTCGGTTTAATACCCGAATTTGTAGGGCGGGTTCCAATAACTGCTGTTTTAGATGAGCTGGATCATGAAGATTTAATACATGTGTTGACAGAGCCAAGGAATGCACTAATAAAACAGTACAAAGCATTGCTTGCGTTTAGCAAAGTAAACCTTGAGTTTTCAGATGAAGCAATATCAGCTATTGCTAAAAAGGCTATAAGCTACAAAACAGGTGCAAGAATGTTACGTGCTATCTTGGAGTCACTTTTGCTTGACATTATGTATACATCTGGAAACGGAGGCTTTGAAGGTAGCACTATAGTAATCACTAAGAAAATGGTAGAATTAGGAAAAGCAACGGTTAATCATAATAACAATGGCAATGTTATAACGGTTAATGATTAATTTGAGGCATATATTATGAACATTGAACGTGCTGTAAGCTCTAGTTTTACTGCATTGCCAGTATTACCTTTAAGAGATGTAGTAATTTTTCCAAATATAATGGTGCCTTTATTCATAGGCAGAGAAAAATCTGTTAATGCACTAGAGTATGCAATAAGTAGTAGTAATCACCAAAATGAGATTTTTCTTGTAGCACAGAAAGATGGCTCTGTTGATAATCCAGAGCCTGAAGATCTTTATGAAGTAGGTGTGTTAGCAAGCATTGTACAACCGTTAATAAAATTACCTGACAATGCAGTAAAAGTTATAATCCGGGGGATAAGAAGGGGAAGAGTTGTAGAATATATTAGCTCTCATACTTTATTACAAGCCAGGGTAGAGTTAGACAATTATTATAAAGAAGATGAAGACAATATTGATTTAGAAGCTTTAAGGCGGTCTGTTGTAGACGCGTTCGATAGCTGGTGTAAGCTAAACAAGAAAAATCAACCCGAGGTTGCCATTAACTCCATTGATCAAATCAAAGAAGTTGATCAACTTGTAGACACGGTAGCTTCACATTTAAATATAAAAGTATCAGATAAACAAAGTATACTTGAGGCTTATGACCCAGAAGAGCGTTTAAAAAAAGCTTTTGCTTTTATTGAGAGAGAAATGAGTATTTTGAACGCACAAAACCGTTTATATAAGACAATTAAATCGCAAGTTGAAAGCACTCAGAAAGTTTACTACCTTAACGAGCAATTGAAAGCTATACAGAAAGAATTAGGCGAATTTGAGAATGGTGATGAAGGGGATATACTCAATGAATTTGAAAAAAAGATAAATGAAACAAAGCTTTCTCAGGAAGCAAGAGAGAAAGCTATAACTGATTTGAAGAGATACAAGAAAATGAATCCCATTTCTCCTGAAGCTACAGTTATATCTAGTTACTTGCATTGGTTGCTTGAGTTGCCATGGGGAAAGTACAAAGATGCAAAAATTAACTTAAATGCAGCTAAGAAAATCTTAGATGAAAATCATTATGGCATAGAGAAAGTAAAAGATAGAATAATAGAATTTTTAGCGGTATTAAAAAGAGTAAAAGAGATAAAAGGTCCTATACTTTGCTTAGTTGGACCGCCAGGTGTTGGTAAAACTTCTTTAGCTAAGTCTATGGCAAGAGCAGTAGGAAGAGATTTTGTTCGCATAGCTCTTGGTGGTGTGCGTGATGAGTCTGAGATACGAGGGCATAGGAAAACTTATATTGGCTCAATGCCTGGTAAAATCATTCAACACATGAAAAAAGCTAATTCATGCAACCCGCTTTTTCTGCTTGATGAAATAGATAAGATGGGTTCTGATTCGCGTGGCGATCCTGCGTCTGCATTACTTGAGGTTTTAGATACTGAGCACAATAAACACTTTACGGATCATTACTTGGAAGTTGAGTTTGATCTTTCAAGTGTAATGTTTGTAGCTACGGCAAACAGCTTAAATTTACCACATCCTTTGCGTGATAGGATGGAAATTATACAATTGTCCGGGTATACTGAAGATGAAAAAATCAGTATTGCTACACACCACCTTATTCCGAAGTTAAAGAAGGAGCATGGTTTGTATCAGAAGGAATGGGACATAACTAATGAGGCGTTATACGAGTTGATACGTTTATATACACGTGAAAGTGGTGTGCGGAGTATGGAAAGGGAGCTTGCAAAGCTCATGAGAAAGGCAGTTAAAGAAATATTGACTGATAAAAATAAGAAAATATCCGTAGGGGTTGACAATTTACAAGATTATTTAGGGGTACGTAAATATACCTTTGGCATTGCGGAAAATGAGAGTTTAGTAGGAATAGTAACTGGGCTCGCCTATACTGAAACAGGTGGTGATATTTTGATGATAGAATCAGTCCTAATTCCGGGCAAGGGAGAAATAAAATACACAGGAAAGCTTGGAGAGGTTATGCAAGAATCTATAAAAGCTGCGTATAGTTATATTCGATCAAATTGTTTGTTTTTTGGTATAAAGCCCGAAAAATTCCAAAATAATGATATACATTTGCATGTACCTGAGGGTGCTGTACCAAAAGATGGCCCTTCTGCTGGCGGCGCGGTATGTACGTCTATTGTTTCTCTTATGACAAATATACCAGTTAACAAAAATGTTGCTATGACAGGCGAAGTGACATTGCGTGGTAGAGTTTTAGCTATCGGGGGCTTGAGAGAAAAATTGCTTGCAGCGCTCAGAGGATCAATCAAAACTGTGATTATACCAAGTGAAAATGAGAAAGATATGCAAGAAATTCCGGCAAGCATCAAAGAGGGGATCAACGTAGTTTTTGCTAAGAATATTGATGAAGTTATGAAAGTTGCTTTAATGCACCCTACTACTCCAATTAATGGTGATGATAATCAAAATAGTGTGCCTTCCTCTATAGAAAGTAAAGATGATACTTTTCCTATGTCGGAAACATTGAAGCATTAGATTAAAAAAATATTATCAATCTCCATTTCTCTTTTATCCGGCAAAAATCCACCAACTTGTGCATCCCATAAGGATATGACTTGCTTTGTTGTTATGTCATTCATATTTTTTACTTATTCTATCTCCCAGTTTAATTCAAGTAGATGATATATTATAATAGTCCTTTTCATGGAAACCTTTTCTGGTAGATTGCTTTCTAGAAAAACCTTGGTCAAGGTGCTAACTGTGGTTTATAATAATATAAATCATATCATAGTTGATTTGCGTTTATCAGAGCTGGAGTAGAGGTATGTTTTATCTTACAAATTTTTTGCCTATTTTACTGTTCCTATTTCTTTTTGTAGGAAGTGGTATATATTTTACTATTCTTGGCGTGTCAAATGCTTTTTATCAGTTATCTCCACTGGTAGCCATTGTTCCTGCCATAGCTCTGGGTTGGGTTTTATACAAGGGCAATACTGAAGAAAAAATGTATGCCTTTCTAGATGGGGTAAGAGATCGTAATATTATCACTATGTGTATCATTTTCTTACTTGCAGGTGCATTCAGTGAAGTAACTAAAGCAATCGGTAGTGCTGATGCCACAGTTAATTTGGCTCTTTCATTTATACCAACACAATTTTTACTCATAGGATTATTTTTTGTAGCAGCTTTCATCTCCACTGCTATTGGTACATCAATGGGCACCATTGCAACAATTGCTCCTATTGCAGTTGAACTGACACAAGCTGGGATTTCTCCTTCCTTAGGAGTTGCAACCGTTGTAGGAGGAGCAATGTTTGGCGACAATTTATCTATTATCTCTGATACTACAATTGCATCTGTGATGTCTCAAAAGGCTGATATAAAGAAAAAATTAAAACTGAATGCAAAAGTGGCACTAATTGCTTCTATATTCACAATAATTATATTATTTTATAGCTCAAGCAATAGTGCTGCTATTTCAGTTAAGGAGTATTCTTTATTGCTTGTGACTCCTTACATAATACTTATATTGCTTGCAAACTTTGGAATAAATGTATTTACGGCATTGGTTTTAAGCATAACTTTTGCTGGAATCATTGGATTTATAAATAACAACAATCATGGTTTATTGTTTTTAAGCCAAAACATCACCAAAGGGTTTATGAGTATGCATGAAATTATGCTACTGTCATTGATGGTTGGCGGGCTTTCAGGACTGGTAGGTAAAAATTCTAAGGAGCTTGCAGATAAACTTTCATCTTGGGTTATGATACAACGTGGTGGACAAAAAACTGCGCAATTATTTATTGCAAAAATAGTCAGCATATTTGATATTTTACTTGCAAATAACACCATCGCTATAATTTTTAGTGGTGAAATTGCTAGAGATATTGCTAAGAAATATGAAATACCGCCTCACTATAGTGCAGCATGGCTAGGCATATTTTCTTGTGTATTTCAAGGATTAATACCGTATGGCGCTCAATTGCTTTTGGCTAGCACTATTGCTGGAGTTTCACCTTTGGCAGTCGTGCCACACGTATACTATTGCTATGTTTTAGGTATTATTGCAGTGTTATATATTGTATTGAACAAAATTGAGAAAAAAGATTGTGCTTAATATACAAGACAACGCTCCGCTCTGTAGAAAATGGATGTTCTTGGCAGTATGTGCTCTTGCTTGCTCTGGGTTACTGTCAATAATTGTTATTTTTCTACGATTGCCTTTTATCTCCTCTCTTGTTCCTTCTGCACAATATATTTTTGATAATGCGCTGGTAATACACGTGAACTTGTCAATTTTAGTGTGGATGTGCTCTATAATATCTCTGCTCTTTATCATAAACCTACAAAATACCAATAGTTGGTTTAACTTTTCATGGGTTCTATCAACCCTTTCGATGCTGCTCATGTTTATATCCGCATTCGTTCCAAACACTGAAGTTATCAAAAGTAACTATATTCCCGTATTACAAAACAAATTATTTTTACTTGGACTCAGTTTATTTATTGCCAGTATATTAGTAAATACAATGCTAGCATACACATCAAAAAAAGAGGTTTCATTTCTCTCTGTTGGGCAAATTGGGCTAGTTATTATACTTGTATCGTCATTTCTTTGCTTTGTTTTAGCATATAATAATATGCCTCCAGGTCTATATCACTCAGATAATAATTTATTTTACGAATATCTCTTTTGGGGAGGCGGACATTTATTGCAGTTTGCTTTTACTCAAGGAATGTTTTTAGTCTATTTAATAATGCTAAGTTCCAATGATATTAGTTTAGCTTCAAACAATAAAATTACTATTTTACCACTATTTATAAACACGATTTTAGCTGTAGGCGCACCGTTTGTATATTTTGTTTATCCAGTTGATAGTGCCAAGTTAATACAGTTTTTTACTTGGCATATGAGGATTGCTGGAGCAGTTTTGCCGTGCTTTTTGATAATATTAGTGTGCTACAACATCAGAACTTTTATTAATGATAAAAGCAACTATTTACTACATTCATTTTTGTTGTTCACTTATGGAGATGTGCTCGGAGTGTTGACTATTGAAGGTAATGTCACGATTCCTGCTCATTATCACGGTTCTGTAGTTGGTATCACTATAGCTTTTATGAATTTTGTCTACTGGATGTTACCTAAATTAAACTTTAAAGAGATAAAAAGTTCCATGGTAAGATTACAGATTTATGCCTACAGTATAGGGCATTTTCTCCATATCACTGGCCTTGTGTGGCTTGGTGGATATGGTGCTTTAAGGAAGGTTGCAGATCTGCCAAGTATTTCGTCAATGTTAGCACGCACGTGCTTCATTATAGGTGGCGCTATATCAGTTGTTGGTGGAATGTTGTTCGTAATAATTGTGCTTTTACATCTGTTAAAAGGCAAAGCGCGTACCAACTGACCCATAGAAACAAAAAAACTTCCTTGACAAACTCCGCCAGCCCCCTTATCATGAAACTGAAGCTATTTATTTATCTTCTCTGTACAGATTAAATGACAAAAAAACTCAACGTATCTGGCGTCTCATGTTTAATTTTTTGCACTATGTGCACCTTATGTCTTTATAAAATTTCTAGGTTTTTACCTAATATAAGCTGAAATGCGCTTATAAAGCATTTAAAACATAAAAAAACGCCAACTTAAAAAATGGATAGTGAATAACTAGCTACCCTAGGGTTTCTTTTGCCTTTTTTTCTGTTTAGTAAATTTCTTAATGTTTATAATTTAGATTAGTTGCGGCTTAAAAGCAACTGAATCGCGGTTATTAAACGTTTAGAATAAAAAAACGCCATACTTGAAAGTATAATGTAAGTAATTAGCCAACCACGGGGCTTCTTTTGCCTTTTTCTCCGCTTGGTAAATTTTTTAATATTTATACGGAAGGTAGCGCGTGACGCTGGAACCCCAAAAAAAGGATGATGTCATCCCAGTGCTCCTTTTTTTGTCATCCGAGTAGCTGACACTGTCCTCCTTTGTCATCCCAGTGCCCAGACACTGGGATCCAGCATTTCACGCAATCCCATCAAGAACGTTGTATTTTACATAACACTTTTATGCTTACCAACTTAATAAAATTCCTGGATCCCAGTGTCAGCTACTCGGATGACAAAAAAAGGAGCACTGGGATGACAGGAGAGGGAGGCTACTTGGATGACATCATAGGGGCACTGGGATGACACCATTCTTTTTCCTGGATCCAAATAGTCAAGGCACTGGAATGACAAAAAAAGGAGGCACTGGAACGACAAAGTGGAGTGTCTGCTTCTGTCATCCTATGATAGCTAAAAAGACCTGGTCACGCGCTGGAATGACACCGAAGGGGCTACTGCCCTCTTGGATGGAGACCAGTGTCAGCTACTTAGATGATACCTTTTTTCTACTTAGTTTAGGTTATGCAGAAGTCTAATACAATTATAGAACAAGCTTAAAAATTCTGGTAAAGTAGTTTTATTTACAAAGAAAGAATATGCTACTTGAAATTGAAAAGCGCAGCATAACAAATGCATTGTGGAAGTTGCAAGAAGCAGATCAAAGGCAAATCTTAACTCTTACACAGAGATTTGAGTTACCAGAAATATTAGCAAGAATATTGGTTACTCGTGGTGTTAACATAGAAAATGCAAGCGACTTCTTATATCCACTAATCAGATCGCTATTACCAGATCCCTTTCACCTTCTTGATATGGATAAAGCTGTTTCTCGTATAATACGGGCAATAAAAAATGATGAAAACCTTGCAATATTTGGTGACTATGATGTTGATGGTGCAACGTCGTCAGCATTGATTAACAGGTACCTGAGAGCAATCGATATACACTCTATAATCTACATTCCAGATCGTGTTGATGAGGGTTATGGATTAAACACAGATGCTTTATTACAACTTAAAAAGAATGGAATTGATTTATGTATTTCCGTTGATTGTGGTACGCTTGCATATCAACCAATAGAAGATGCAAAGGCTTTTGGTCTTGATATTATAGTTGTTGACCATCACCTTGGTACGGAAAAATTACCAAGCGCCGTAGCAGTTGTGAATCCAAACCGCCTTGATGAGAGCTCTCCTTATAATAACCTAGCAGCAGTTGGAGTGTCATTTCTGCTAATTGTTGCTCTTAATAAAAGCCTACGTGAGCAAGGATTTTTTACCAACAAAAAAGAACCAGATTTATTTGATCTGTTGGATTTGGTTGCCCTGGGAACTGTCTGTGATGTTATGCAGATCACAGGCCTCAATAGAGCACTTGTCTCACAAGGATTAAAAGTTATGTCAACAAGAAAAAACGTTGGCTTGCGTGTTTTATTTGATGCTTTGGGAATCCTTGAAAAACCAAGTGTTTCTCGATTAGGGTTTAGTATTGGGCCATGCATAAATGCTGGAGGAAGAATTGGAGAAGCATCGCTTGGTGCAAGGTTGCTTTCCACCGATGATGATGAAGAGGCACATTCAATCGCGCTAAAATTAATAGATTTGAATAATGCAAGAAAAGTGTTAGAAAATGAGGCTCTCTTGGAAGCTACAGCACAAGCGGAAAAGTCTGCCCAATCAGGTGCGAATTTTATAATGATAAGTGGCAATTGGCACCAGGGAATAATTGGTATAATTGCATCAAGGCTAAAGGAGCAGTTTCACTTGCCAACAGTAGTGATATCTTTAAATAATGGAATAGGAAAAGCAAGCTGTAGATCAATTTTGGGAGTTGATATCGGTGCTGCAGTCCTTTCCGCAAAGTTTATAAATTTGATTATTGAAGGTGGTGGCCATAGTATGGCGGCAGGATTTTCAATTAAAGAAGACAAAATAAATGATTTGCATGATTTTTTTACTGAAAGATTTTCAAACTCTATAAATGAGAAAACTTTAAAAGCTGATAGTATAGTAACTGCTAAAGCAATAAACTTATCTCTGTGGAACCAACTGCAACGCTTGGGACCATTTGGAGTTGGAAATCCTGAACCAAGGTTTATTATCCAAGGAGCAAAGATAAGAAAGCTTGAAGTTATAGGAGTTGACCATATAAAATGTTTTATTGCTGATGATAATGTTATGGTAAGAGCTATTGCATTTCGTTCTGCAAATACTCATCTTGGCTCTGCTATCATGCAGGGTAATGTTAAAGCTATTTTGGGTAAAATCTCTATGAATTACTGGAATGGCAATGAATTTGTACAATTTTTAATAGAAGATGTATTGACCATTAGTTGAGTGTATCTGTTCAGCAGAGTGGCAAAATAGGTAGACAAGATAAACCAAAAAATCGAGAAAAAGTGAGTTTACAACAACTGGTGTCATGAAATTATCTGACACTGATTTCCATCCAAGAGGGTGTCATCCCAGTGCTCCTATAATGTCATCCCAGTGCGTGACACTGGGATGACACCCTACTTAACCGTCATACCGCGATTCATTCGCGGTATCTCTTAGCCGCTAACAAGTAGCGGGATGACGAGCTTATCGTCATGCCACTGCGAACCGTCATACCGCCGCGAACCGTCATACCGCGATTCATTCGCGGTATCTCTAGATCCCGCTAACAAGCAGCGGGATGACGGTTGTCGTTTAGCCATAAACATTAAAAAATTTACCAAATGAAAAAAAAGGCAAAAGAAACCCTAGTCATTGTCTATTTTCAGTATTGGCGTTTTTAAGTCTTAAACACTGCAATTTAGCTGCTTTTGAATGCAACTAACCTACGCTGCAAATGTTTAAGAAATTTACTAAGCAGAAAAAAAGGCAAAAGAAACCCCGTGTTAGCTAGTTGTCACTCTCTAATCCTGCAAATTGGCGTACTATACTGTCTTAAACGACTTATAAGCGCGTTTCAGCTTATATAGGTAAAAACCCAGAAATGTTGTGAAGACATAAGGTGCACATAGTGCAAAAAATTAAAAATAAGACGCCAACTACGTTGTTTTCTTGCTGTTTAATCTGCACAGATGAAGATAACTGAATACCTTCAATACCATGATAAGGGGGCTGGCGGAGTTTGTCAAGCAAGTTTTTCGTTTCTATATGCGCTACCTTAAGACTTCAACGTCTTAACGCACCTAACTCCATCTGCATATAAATTTGCATGGCTCTTTCCAGTATTAAGCAATGCAAATCCAATGTTGTCTACACTAGAGCGCAGTTCCCCTATTTCCTCATTGTTTTCATTTGTCACTTTAGTGCCAATATCTGGAAGTGCGTTATCCCCCTCAACAAGGTAAAGTTTTCTTCTGAATATTTCTTGTCTGCTCATTCGATTTACAACTTCCTGACCTATATAACACCCCTTATTAAAGCTTATACCGTTTACTTTATCGATTAAAAATTGCAGCGGAAACGATGAATTCTGCACCATATCTTTCGCTCCATCTGGAACGAGATTTTGAATTCTGACTTTTTCATACTGAGTAAAATCCCCAACCGGCTCTTTTATTTCATCTTTATGTATGATCCTCATTCCTAGCAGCTTGTGCCTTGGATCTTGAAAAATAACTTGTGACTTACCACTACACTCCGCCAACTTAGTATTAAACAAAACTCCAACCTTATATAGTGCGCTAACGTCTTTAATCTTCACTCTCAAGTAAGTTTTAAGCAAATCCAGTTTCTCGATTATTTGCTGCAAGTGCATGTTTTCGCACTCTAAGAGGGTGTATTTACCATATTCAATAAGAAAAAAATCATATAGATATTTTCCCTGAGGGCTAAGCAATAAAGAGTAAATGGCTTTTTGGCTATCCAACTTATTAATATCATTGGTTATAATACCCTGCAGAAAATCTCTAGTGTCAGGCCCATATAGCACTATCACACCACGACTTAAAAATGGTATATAACTCATGAAATCTCTATAAATAAATCTAAATTTTATTATATAACATTAGGCTCTTTTAGAAACTGCTTTTGGCGTGCATATTTTACAAGCTCCAGCCCTTGAAATCTAACTTACGAGTATATATATATAAACTCATAAGTTAATTTGTTGATGAGGAAAAACAAATGTCAAGTATAAGTTTAAATGTATTAGATGATAGCGTGCTGATCAAGCCTATTAGCGAAGAAAAGCAAGGTGGAATTGTGCTTCCATCAAGTGCTGAAAAGAAACCTACTAAAGGTGAAGTTATAGCAATTGGTGAAGGTTCACGCAATTCAAGTGGCGAACGCGTAACTTTAACTGTGAAAGCTGGTGATAAAGTGTTCTATCGCCAATGGGCTGGTACAGAAATAGAACATAATAATGAGAAGCTTATCGTGATGAAAGAGTCCGATATACTTGCTGTCATTAAGTAGCAGTCTTTATTTTACTAAACTAAAACAAAGCACGACATAGTGCATTGTAAGTAATTTTATTATAGTTTTCTAAATTTTTTATTAACAAGAGGTGATAAAAATGACTAATGTAGTAGTATCAGGTGAGCAGTTGCAAGAAGCCTTTCGTGAAGTTGCAGCAATAGTGGATTCAACGGTAGCAATAACTGCAGGACCTAGAGGAAAAACAGTGGGGATTAATAAGCCCTATGGAGCACCAGAAATTACAAAAGATGGTTATAAGGTGATGAAGGGTATCAAGCCTGAAAAACCATTAAACGCTGCGATAGCAAGCATCTTTGCACAAAGTTGTTCTCAATGTAACGATAAAGTTGGTGATGGTACAACAACGTGCTCAATACTAACTAGCAACATGATAATGGAAGCTTCAAAATCAATTGCTGCTGGAAACGATCGTGTTGGTATTAAAAACGGAATACAGAAGGCAAAAGATGTAATATTAAAGGAAATTGCGTCAATGTCTCGTACAATTTCTCTAGAGAAAATAGACGAAGTGGCACAAGTTGCAATAATCTCTGCAAATGGTGATAAGGATATAGGTAACAGTATCGCTGATTCCGTGAAAAAAGTTGGAAAAGAGGGTGTAATAACTGTTGAAGAGAGTAAAGGTTCAAAAGAGTTAGAAGTTGAGCTGACTACTGGCATGCAATTTGATCGCGGTTATCTCTCTCCGTATTTTATTACAAATAATGAAAAAATGATCGTGGAGCTTGATAATCCTTATCTATTAATTACAGAGAAAAAATTAAATATTATTCAACCTTTACTTCCTATTCTTGAAGCTATTGTTAAATCTGGTAAACCTTTGGTTATTATTGCAGAGGATATCGAAGGTGAAGCATTAAGCACTTTAGTTATCAATAAATTGCGTGGTGGTTTAAAAGTTGCTGCAGTAAAAGCTCCAGGTTTTGGTGACAGAAGAAAGGAGATGCTCGAAGACATAGCAACTTTAACTGGTGCTAAGTACGTCATAAAAGATGAACTTGGAATCAAGATGGAAGATCTCACGCTTGATGATCTTGGTACGGCTAAAAATGTTAAAATTACTAAAGATAATACCACAGTTGTCAGCGAAAATAGCGATTCTGACAGTGTGAAAGCTAGAATCGAGCAGATTAAATCTCAAATTGAAACTTCAACTTCTGATTATGATAAAGAAAAGCTAAGAGAACGTTTAGCGAAATTATCAGGTGGCGTTGCTGTGCTCAAAGTTGGTGGAGCAACTGAAGTGGAAGTTAAAGAACGTAGAGATAGAGTCGAAGATGCGCTGCATGCAACAAGAGCTGCAATTGAAGAAGGTATAGTTCCAGGTGGTGGGGTTGCGCTTCTTTATGCTTCATCTGTTCTCGACAAATTAAAAGGTGCAAGTGACGAGGAACAAATAGGCATAAACATTATCAAGAAAGTTCTCAGTGCTCCAATTAGAAGGTTAGTCAAAAATGCTGGTCTTGAATCTGCTGTTATAATTGACTATTTGATTAAGCAGAATGATAAAGAGCTTATATACAACGTTGAGGCTATGAATTATGCTAATGCGTTTACAGCTGGTGTGATTGATCCAGCAAAAGTGGTGCGTATTGCTTTTGAAACAGCGGTATCTGTTGCGAGTGTGCTGATAACTACTGAATCTATGATAGTTGATGTACCAAGCAAAGAAAATGCTTCATCTCCTATGGGTGCAGGAGAAATGAGTGGCATGGGTGGATTCTAAGTAGAATGAAACCGTGGAGCAATTGCTCCACGGTAGTTCCAAAAAATCTCACATTTTACTATTCGTTAAAGGTAATACGTTTGGTGCAGAAATGCACTACTGTTTGCATCCGTTTCACTCCTTTATATTGTGGTTGTCTAATAACAAAAAGGCAGCATAAGAAAACTATAACCCCTAGTATATTTATACTATAGCTGACCCAAGCAACACGTCATACCGCGATTCATTCCACAACTGTACGAACATTACAATATGGCACATAGTAAACGATGTCATGAAAGTAGCTGACACTGGAATGACACCCTTTTGGATGGAAACCAGTGTCACGCACTGGCATGACACCCATTTGTTCCTATAGTTGTCTTTTCTCGTCTACCTTATTTTGCCACTCTGCTGAACAGATACAATTTACAACCACCCCCCTACCCTTTTTAGTTGTTCAGCAAATATAGAGAGGTTAAAGGGAGTGGTATTACTTAAACAACTAAATAAAAAACCAGGTAGATCATTCTGAAATTCTTGCATTTTTGTCCATAATTTTGTTAAATAACTTCCCTTTTGGTCATATCGAACCAAATTTCTTTTTCACGCCACCTTTTAAGCCACTTTCGTTAGTTTTTGTCATAATGCGATCAAACACTCCCAATAACCTCTTTAATAGGTTTGGAGTTAGCGAAGAGATAAGATCAACAGATACGTTATTGTTTTTGTCATCACCACTTGCTTTATAGTCTATTGAAACGATTCCCCTACTTTTCCCACCAGTAAGAAGTTTTCCAATTATAGGAATTTTTAACAAAGATTTATTAATTGAATATGCTGGTATTACTTGTCCTGCAACCTGGAATTTATAATCTTTAATATCGAGCTTACCACCAGTGCTAATACCTAACTCCGCCCCTTCAAGCCAAGATTCTTCAATTTCAATAGTGCCATCTTTGTATGAAAAAGGTGCATTACATTTGTAAAAGTATACACCTTCATTTTTTATGGCATTTACAATGCCAGGCAATGAAGACATCGACAATAAAGTAGTAAGTAGTGGAGCATCTTTGATGTAGAAATTGCTAATGGATAAAGTACCATAATGTTCTCCACTTTCTCTCTGAGGAGAGAGATAAAAAGACAATTTGCCGTTTTTAATTGATTTACTAATGCCTAAGGAACGCGAAAGTATACCTGCATTATCCGCATATATTTCGAGCCCTATTCCACTGTATTCCGCTAGTATGTTGCTGCTATCTTCTAGAAACTGTCCTGTAAATTGACTTCCATTGCAATTACCTTTAGTACAGGTTACATTCAGCTTAGCATTTTTGATAACGATGCCTTCTTTCATCATTACATTGTCAACATTCATACTAATCTCTATATCTTTGTTTAATCCATTACTGTTTTTACCAAGCAAGCCTAAAATATCACTTAAGTTAATTTCCTCACCATGAACAGTTATAACATTTCTCTCCTTACCTGATTCAATTTCTATACTAAAATCATTATCAGGCAATTTAAAGCTACTAGAATTTAAATATAAATTTCCATTTTCTACTCTTCCGCTGAATTTTATATCTAGGTCATCTCCTATAACATCTAATCTGTCTATTAACAATTCATCGGCACCTTTTAATTTTACAGAGAACAAAACTTTATTGTGATCTTCAAAACGATTTTTCCACCCAAAATAACTTGAACGTGATTCAAGCTCTGATAAATCCATATTACCATTAACATGTCCAGTCTTATCTTGATTTATCACCGATTCTATATTTGCATTAACATAGCCACCTATATTTTCATCAAAATTAAGTATTTGAGCGGGTAAATCTCCGGTCAAATTCCAGGCGAAGCTTTTATTCCTATTGCTACTTTTCAGGTCAAATAATAGCTGTGTGTTATTCACCATACCACTACCATTTAAATCTATAAAGTCACTGCCAAAACTAAGCTTAATATCATATTTACCAAGACTTGCATTATAGACGGCCAAATTGTCAATTTCAGAATGAAAATTTGCTGAGAAGTCTACTTTTTTGTCATCAGCATTTAGATTAAAAATGCGAAAATTAAATATAGATTTTGCCATTCCACTGACTTTATCCCTTTCAACCTTCACCACATCATCCAGCTTAAATCTTATAGGCTCATATAAACCATACGCATCACTTACAGCTTGGCCATTAATGGTTAGAACTGAATTTTCCTTATTGAGAGATTTCATTTCAATATCACCACCATTAATAGTGAAATTCTGAAACTTAGCACTATTTACAGTAATTTTAAGATTGTTATTCTTGATGATCAAATCACCCTTTAATTCCTTTACTTGCTCAAAATCTTCATCAAATTTTACGCTACCGTTTTCTATATCAGCAACAATTACAATGTCTGACAGATCGTCATCAACCAAATTGTTAATTTTGCCATTGAAACTTACAATGGTATTTAAAACATCCCCATCAATATTATCACAATACCAGCTTTTAAATTTATTATTCACTACACCATCTGGTACATAAGTACATAAATCTTTTGCAGCAAACTTACTAATATTAATTCTAAGCAAAGCATGACTTGTACTAAAGTTCATTTTGCCTATTAAAGAGAGATACGTGTCATTTAACTTAAAATGGAAGTTTTTTACACTAATAATTCCATTACTATATGTTAAATTTATATTTACATTAGTTAAGGCCAAATTTTTGTTCAAATAATTTTCTGTATTTAATACGTATATATTTCCATCTACAATTTCATCCTTTTTATTAATTTTCACTGAGAAGCTTCCTTTGAATCCTATATTTTTGTCCAAATTGTAGCTTTTAACTAATGTAGAAAACTTGCTCAATAGTCCCAATTTTAGATCATAAAATGTCCCGTACACATTTAGCAAATTGTTGCGATTTTTTATCGTAATTGATAAATCATCCAAAAATCCCTTTCCATCTTTTGTATTCACATGAATATCTAAAACATTAAAATCTTCCCCCTTCCCTATATATAATTTATCAATAAAAAATTCATCTTCTGTGCTTTTATCAATAGCGATGTTAGTAAATTCAATTTTTGAATCCGCACTTAAGTCAAAAAAAAATTCCCTTATTGTTTTTACTGAGTTTTGCAGATTAAAATTTACTGCTTTAAAGTCAGCTTCTTTCTGATTGATACATACATGCACATTATCAGCTGAAACCTGAGAGAGATTTGTGCTAGCTTTAAATAAGGAACTTAACTTAAAATGTACAAAAAGCTCAGGAACTTTTATAGTAAAATTAGGGTTTGCTATTGCCAAATCTGTAATGACTAAATACGGATCTTTGCTACCTTTCTGCCAAACAACTGAGGTATTCTCCATATTAACGCTTGAGCCAACAAATATTTTTGATATTTTATGTTTAACATAAAAATTAATATAATTAATATTGATTTCTAAAGGCTTTAAAAAAATAAAGAAGCACAATATGAACAATAAAACTACGGAAAATAATATAGTAATTTTTTTAAGCATCGATTATTGCTTTTCTCGCTAAACTATCAGCCTCCTCATTATACTTATCGCCACTGTGTGCTTTAACCCACTTCCAATCAATTTCGTGTTGTGAAGCAACGTTGTCTAGCTCTTTCCACAATTCCATATTTTTTACTGATTTTTTATTACTTGTTTTCCAGCCATTCATTTTCCACTTATTTATCCATTCTGTTATGCCATGCTTAACATAAAGACTATCCGTATATAAATTAATATTACAAGAAAATTTCAATACTTTCAGCCCATTGATCACCGCTGTTAACTCCATTTTATTGTTTGTGGTATTTTCTTCTCTACCATAAATGTCTTTTCTGTAATCTTGAAATAATATGATAGCTGCCCATCCTCCCGCTCCAGGATTACCAGAACACGCCCCATCCGTATATATTGTCACTTCTTTTTTACTCATCTTTGTTTATATCGGTTAACAAAGTATATAGTTGCTTTTATGAAAGCACAATTTCTAAAGGTAGTTTAAGCTGCACCTTTAAATTTTATTATAGAAACAAAAAAAAGTGTGACAACGAGCATTACCAAAAGGAAAAGTAAAAAATAGTTTTTATGCTTCTGCCGTTCTTTCATAACTAAAATAAATCAATAGAACAAAAAATAATACTGGCGAATAGGGAAAATAGATAAGAAATTGAATAAGAAAACATTTTTTTCTGTGAGCTGTGATTCTTGAACTTCATAACAGATACAGCGTACCAAATAAAAACGCAACCTTCAAAGGTTGCCATGCTTAGATAAAGTAAAGCCTTTTTCAAAAATAGAGCCGGAAGCAAGCTAGTTAGCACCAGCAAAACACTATAAATTAATATATATTTTCTTGTTTTTTCCGGACCATAAACAATATTGAACATTGGAATCGATGCCTTTGCATAGTCTTCAGACTTATTTAAAGATAGGGCCCAAAAGTGTGGTGGAGTCCACATAAAAATTACTAAAAATAAAATGAAACTTTCCCAACTTACAGAATTAGTCACAGCTGCCCAGCCAATCATTGGAGGGAAAGCACCTGCTGCACCACCGATAACGATATTCTGCGGAGTACGCCTTTTTAGCCAAATTGTATATATGAAAACGTAAAATAATATGCTAACAGCAAGCAAAGCAGCAGAAATATAGTTTACTGCTATTGCCATGATAAATACTGACAATATTCCAAGAGTTATACCAAATTCAAGCGCACTTTCTGCAGAAACTCTACCTGAGGGTATAGGGCGGTTTTTTGTCCTTTCCATGAGCAGATCTATGTCTCTGTCATACCACATATTTATAGCACCTGCAGATCCTGAGCCAAGAGCAACACATATAAGAGATATTAGTGCTAGAAAAGGGTGCATACTACCTGGTGCAGTAACCATACCAGCAACTGCAGTAAATACCACAAGATACATTATCCTTGGCTTCAGCAAACGCCAAAAATCCAGTATTGTTGATTCAACATTTAGCAAAACACTTGTGTACATTCTATTTTACCACTGGTGGCTTTTCGAAAGTATGAAAAGGCGGTGGTGAAGATACCGTCCATTCCAAGGTGTCACCTTCCCAAGGATTATCTCCAGCTTTCTTGCCCCATTTAAAAAGATGTATAACTATAAACACAAAAAACATAACTGAAACAAAGGACATATACGAACCAATTGAGGATATATAATTCCAAGGGATAAACGCATCAGGATAATCAGGTATACGCCTTGGCATACCAGCTAATCCTAAGAAATGTTGAGGTAAAAAAGTGATATTGGTGCTAATAAAAGTAAGCCAAAAGTGGATTTGACCTAAGCGCTCATTATATTGTTTACCCGACATTTTACCAATCCAATAATAAAAGCCAGCAAAAGCTCCAAATAATGCAGCAAGTGACATGACATAATGGAAGTGAGCAACAACATAATAGGTGTCGTGCAGGAGCTTATCTATTCCACCATGAGAAAGAATTATTCCCGTTATGCCACCGCCAACAAACATGAAAATAAAACCTAGTGCAAATAGCATAGGGGTCTTAAACTCAATTGCTCCACCCCACATAGTTGCAATCCAGCTAAAGACTTTTACACCAGTTATAACACCGATAAAAATTGTGGTAGTGCTAAAAAATGCAGCAGCGTCAGCACTAAGCCCAACAGTGAACATATGGTGAGCCCAAACCATAAAGCCAAATACTGCTATACCTATCATTGCATAAACCATCCCTATGTAACCAAATACAGGTCTGTGAGAAAAAGTTGATACAACCTGACTTATGATGCCAAATGCAGGAAAAATAATTACGTAAACTTCTGGATGACCAAAAAAACCAAAATAGATGTTGAAATAACACAGGATCGCCGCCACCGGCAGGATCAAAAAAGGAAGTACCAATATTGCGATCAGTAAGAAGCATAGTTATAGCACCGGCAAGCACTGGTAAGGCAACAATCAACATAAATGCTGTTAGCAAGACAGACCAAACAAACAGTGGCATCTTAGTTAATGACATTCCTTTTGTGCGCATGTTAAATATAGTAACTATAAAGTTGATCGCCCCAACAATTGACGACATACCAGCAACATGAAGTGCAAGTATAGCAATGTCAACTCCTGCACTTGGATGGGACATTACCTGTGATAGAGGTGGATATAAAGTCCAACCTGTACCTGGACCTTCACCAATAAACACTGAGAGAATGAGCAAAATAAAAGATGACACTAATAACCAAAAACTTAAATTATTCATACGAGGAAATGCCATATCTGGTGCGCCAATCATGAGAGGTACAAACCAGTTACCAAATCCTCCCATGAGGGCTGGCATTATCATAAAAAACACCATTATCAACGCATGCCCTGTAACCATTACGTTATATAATTGATAGTTATTGTTAAGTATATTAATGTGCATTAGCTGAGTGCGAATAATCACCGATAATAATCCACCAATAATTCCAGCTAATATGGAAAAAATAATGTACAGTGTCCCTATATCTTTATGATTGGTGGAAAACAACCAACGCTTTATGCCCTTTGGTACGTCACTCATATCTATACTCCAAATTTAACTCACTAATTTTCTATTTTCAATCCACTTATTAAAATCTTCTTTGCTTACTGCTTCAACAACAATTGGCATAAATCCATGGCCTTGACCACACAATTCGTAGCACTGCCCATAATAAACACCAGGCTTTTTGATATTAAACCACGCCTCATTCAGCCTACCTGGTATCGCATCAATTTTTACACCGAAAGCCGGTACTCCCCAACTGTGTATCACATCTCCTGCTGTAACTTGTAAACGAACGTTAGTATTAACGGGTAAAATGATGTTGTTATCAACAGAGAATAGCTTTAAATCTCCTTCGATAAAGTCTTCTTTTCCCTTAATATAACTATCAAATGACACACCTTGATATTCTGGATATTGGTAACTCCAATACCATTGATGGCCAATAACTTTCAGTGTTATATCAGCTTTCGGTATTTCTTCCTGTAGCTTCAGTAATTTAGCGTTTTCAAAGGCTAATATTCCAACAATGATAGTTGGTATAACAAACCAAATAATTTCTAAAGGAACACTATGGGTAGTTTTACTTATGTTTGTTACTTTGCTTTTACGAAAGCGAAACGCTATATAAGCAAGCAGCGCCCACACAAAAAGCATTATTGTAACCATCACAAGCATCACAAACGAATGTGACCTAACTACAGCCTCCATTACTTCAGTTGCAGGAGCAGGAAATCCAAATTGCCAGGAAGTAGGAGCAGAGGCAACAGATATATTTGAGTAAAATATTATCAATAGTGCAAATAACTTCACCATATCTTTTGTTTGTTTGCTATAAAACTAAGTGATATACTGTATAATAGTATATATAAACTTACTATGCAAATAGAGATTAGTGATGGTTAATAATTTTTTAGCATTCAACAAGTATAATAGTACAATACTAATTGAGGAAAAAAGCATTTACATAAATCTATTGTAAGTAAAAATATTATAATATTTTAAATTAAGTATTTACTTTAAGTAAATTCTATAATAAGTTTAATAGTGTCTGTTACTGCTAATAACCCTCTAGCCTCACACCTAAAAGCAGTAACAGACACTATTAAACTTTATGACAAGTTTATAATCTGTAAGATCAAAGTCTTACAAGTTTCTTTATTTCATTATACATTGCAGTTTGTTAATTAACTTTTAATGCCTATGGTGGCATTTACAGCTTGGACCAAAGGTTTATGTATTATAGAAAATAATTATAAAAAAAACACACTATTTGTATACCATACAAACTTTTTTTATTCTGCATAGCTGAGTTACTAGATTCTGTAAACGAAATCTTTAGAGAAGCCAAATGGGCAAAGTTTCATGAAGGTCTTTGGCATCTCTTAGCATAGATCCCTTACTTAACCATCATACCGCGATTCATTCGCAGTATCTCAAAGCATAGATCCCGCTAACAAGTAGCGGGATGACGATTGTCGTTTAGCCATAAACATTAAGAAATTTACCAAATAAAAAAAAGGCAAAAGAAGCCCCGTGGTGGTTGGCTATTTACTATGTACTAAAATATCGGCGTTTTTTTTGACCTTACCCAGAAAAAGTGGAGAGAAAGTGTGGAATGTTTTTTACAAAAAGAATGATGCATCAAATTGTTCTGGAATGCAATAGTTAATAGTGACGTTGTTTGTTATAAAAAATTTCTATGTATTCAAATATTGCAGTTCTAGTGTGTTGAGCAGAGTGTTGTGAAGTATCAATAAGTATTTCTCTTTTCAATGAGCTAAAGAAGCTTTCTGCAACAGAATTGTCGTAACAACAGCCTTTATTACTCATCTATATTCTTTACAGCTAAGAGATATTGATACCCTTGCGCAGTATATTGTGAACCTTGGTCACTGTGCAGCAGTAGATTTTTAACAGGTTTACGCCTATTAATGGCCATTAATAAAGAGTTCATAACCAATTGTTTATTTATTGCACTACTCATTAACTACCATACGTGAGAATTATTGCTGCCAAATATAGCCATCCCTCCTTGGTTTTGATGTAAGTAATCCCATACTTTATTTGGTTGATCAACAATAAAGTTTTGATCTAGTATATTGGGAGCTACAGCTCTATTATCTGTTTGTTGTTTTTTAATTTTAAACTTTCTTCTCAGTATAGCCCTGATGTCATTTTTCTGCATAATACTTTGCACCGTTTTCAAATTGCAACTTTTACCCAAAGCCTTCAATTCAGCATGAATTTTAGGAGCTCCATATCTACATTTAGAAACTTGATATATTTTTTGAATAGCTTCGAGTAGCTCTTTATTTGCTGATTCTCTACTGCTTATTTTTCTTGTGGTCCACTTATAGTAGCCACTAGCAGAAAATCCTACATAATTCCTGTACTTTATAGCAGTTACTATATAAAAAAATATTTTACTCTTTTTGACTGGCCAGGGCTTTTTTTTAAATGTCTCTTTCCCTTGTTACTCTTGCTTTGTAAATCAAACCTCTCTTTGTCGTAAGGAGCCATGTTACCTCTACCTGGAAATGCATTTGCCGCTGACTTTTTTTCGTTATATTTCTTCATCCATTTTCCTAATAAACCACCCTTTATTCCTAAATCTCTTGCTATTTTTGTAATTGTTTGACCTGCCTTTCTTTGTTCATTTGCCAGTTTAACAGCTTCCAATTTGAATTCTGCCGTATATTCTCTTACCATTTCTAATCCTCCAAAATTTTATTTTACCCAAAAAAACTCTTTTCTTTCTCTCCACTTTTTCTGGGTAAGGTCAATTCGGAACTCTATTTCTTTTTTACGATCTTTACTTTTATTCTTATTGTTCATATAATATACCCTTCACTAATAATAAATTATTTTTAAATGTTTACTGTTATTTTCTTAGCAGTATTGGCATAAAGCCATAGCTTTTGGGTGAAGTCAAATCAAATTTTCAATTTTTTTTTGTTTATTTTTTTATGAAAAGGTAGAAAATATTAATAGCTGCTAATTTCTTTAAACGATGTTGTCGTAGATTCGTATTTTTATACACCAAAAAGGGTATCTTTGATGTCTCCTACAGCTCCAAACTCATAGCATCCATTTGCCGGCCTTTTAAGGCGCTTTATAGAAGGGTTAATAAAAGATGTACAAAAGGACGTCTAAGGTGCGTAGTAGCATTCTAAAGCCATCTATGGGAGACATTTTTTTCATCAACGCATTCAAAACTTAAAAAAATAAAAAACTTGAACATTTCTTCAGAATTATGTATAATTATTAATGCTTTTTAAGGTTCTTTCTTATGACTTTTTCTAAGTTTCTTGATCCCAAAAATGATGTATCGTTTAAGCGTATCTTCGGTACTGAAAAAAATAGAGATATCCTTATTCACTTCCTCAATGATATTCTTGGCTTTACTGGTAAAAATGAAATAAAGGATATAGAGTTTTTAAGTACTATTCAAGACCCCGATATCGCCGCTAAAAAGCAAAGTATTGTTGATGTTCTCTGTAGAGATTCTACAGGTGCTCAATACATTTGCGAAATGCAGGTCGCTAAAACTAAAGGCTTTGAAAAACGTGCCCAATACTATGCTGCTAAAGCTTACTCAAGGCAAGCTGATAAAGGTGACCAGTATCATAACCTTAAGGAAATTATCTTCATTGCTATAGCAGATTGTGTACTGTTTCCTAATAAATCTGAGTACAAATCAAAGCATACTATTCGAGATGAAGACACTAATGAGCATGATCTAAAAGATTTCTATTTTATATTTATTGAGTTGCCAAAATTTCCAAAGAATAAGGAAGATCAGTTGGAAAATATAGTTGAAAAATGGGTTTATTTTTTTCGATATGCAGATGAGACTAGTGAAGAAGAGCTGGAAAAAATAATAGGTAGTGATGTAATAATTAAAAAGGCCTATGAAGAGCTAAATAGATTCAACTGGTCAGAAAAAGAATTTATTGCCTATGAACAGGAAATAAAACGTATTCTTGATGAACAGGCTGTCCTCGCTCAAAAACTTGATGATGCTACTGAAAAAGGTAGAGAAGAAGGTAAAGAAGAAGGCATCCAAATCGGACATGAAAAAGGCAGAAAAGCAGAGAAAATCGAAGTGGCAAAGAACTCACTTAAGGCCGGTGTCTCTATTGATGTTATCGCTCAAATTACCGGCCTTTCGATAGATGAAATTCAAAAATTAAGGAATTAATACTTTACCTTGACCTCTAGCTTGAGTTAAATGACATTGAACAGAAGTATTATTTAGATAACTTTTAGGCTCCAAGCTTATTTATTGTTCTTTTACGTCACTCACTTCTAATCTGCTTAACATTTGTTGCATTAATTGATTTATTACTGGGTCTATTCTTCTATTAAATTCAGCCATAAACTTATCAAACTTTTTCGGACTTAATCTACCGGGATCTCCGGGTTCTCTACCAGGCAATGCTTCCTCTGCGTATGATTTTAAAATCCCTGAAATTTCATTAAATTCACCACTCCTAATTTTTTCATTAATCTTCTCAAATAATTTCTCAAAATTAATATCTAAGCGGTGCATTTTTATACCACCTTTCGATTCAGCTTGCTTCTCTAATACTTCCTTGAACGACTTTATAATATCCGATGTGTAAAAAAGAGCCTTTACAGGATTAACATCAGAAAACTTAGGAAGAGGACACTTTTTATCTAGAAAAGCTTGTAACAAGAAAAACATCAAGCTAGCATTATTACTCGCACAAACTTCACGACTAAATTGGCTAGTATATTGGATATTTGGGTTTCTTACTGTATCAGAATGATTGGAGCTACTTCCTGCTGTACCAGAACGGCTAGAGCTATTTTCTGAAAATGAAGGCAACGCAGCCCTTAAAGGGGAAGAGATAAACTGAAAAACACCTTTAACAGCATCTATCCATGAAGACGGCTTACTTGCTCCGCTTGTAGCTCCTATTTTGTTATAGCCTATTTCGTCACTTTGCGATGAATTGTCTGATGCATTATCATAAGATAGATCACACTTAGCTTCTTTTGTAATACTATATTGTACATCACGCTTCTTGCGAGTAGATCCACAATCCTCAATTTTCCATTGACATGGACTATCTTTGCCCCTGGCCTCCAAGTAAATACTCTCCTTCTATCCCTATCATGGCTAAGATAATCACTAGCAGGATATAAATACTCATTAAAATAAGTGCTTTTTATATATATGTTGTTACCTTCAGGTTCAAATTTCCATTGACATGAACTATCTTTGCCCCCTGGCCTCCAAGTAAATACTCTCCTTCTATCCCTATCATGGCTAAGATAATCACTAGCAGGATATAAATACTCATTACTATAGTAAACACTTTTAATACATACCTCCGATGAAAATACTGCATTCTTTACTGACTCTGGTAATTCTCCTTTTATCCTTTCAAGCTCAGATTTTTTTTCCGAATGAACATTATGGTAATTACTCATCTCCATAATTCTTTTTACATAACGGGCTAACCTAAACTCCGCATTTTCTACACCTTTAACTTCAATACTAGCTCCAATATTGAGAAGATTTGTAACTTCACTAACATTCCCACTTTCTACAGCAGCAAATAAAAGTCTATCATACTCACTTTGCTTTGGTCCTAAAAAGTTTACTACTTCTGACTGACGAGAGGTATTTGCTACATCTAAAGGTTTTCCACCATCCTTATTTTTAGCTCCAATGTTAGCCCCCTTATCTATAAGAAATCTAATTATCTCTAAATGACCTCCTTCAGCAGCCCTATGCAAAGATGTGTAACCATCACTATCTCTAGCTTCAATATTAGCCTTTCTCAAGAAGTTCTCTAACGTCACTAAGGCGTCCTGCTCCTGCAGCACTAACTAATAAATCATCATTGTTTAAAGTCATTTGTCCCTCCACATTTATAAAAACTTACCTAACTTAACTAAGCAATCACACTATAACAAGCCACTCTTACCCTGAGCTTTTTTCTTTCCTCAAGCAACACAGAAAGGACCATCTTCCCTCAAACAAGAATTCTGGAATGCCCTCACATAACATAGCCCGCTCACAAAAGTAAAATTACCTTAGCCATCACACACTTACATACCATAAAAAATTAGTAATCTAATGTATTTCAGGAATAGTACTCCACTTTTAAAACTTGTCAACCCCTAATTTAAAATTTTTTTGAAATAATTTTTGATGAAAATTTTTAATGAATTACTATTAATTTAATATTAAATATTACTAAGAACCTAAATAATACAACCACTTTCAGCAATAAAAACCAGCTAGCATGAGAAGATTTTTTTGGAAATCGATTGGTCTTGCAAATGTGCTTAAAATCTTCGTTTCAAGCCCTGGATGTAAATTTATTTGCCTTTTTTTGACTATTTGGGGTTCCTTCTCTATCTCTTGGTGTTAAAAGTTCAAATGAATCTGCACTTGTACGTAAAGCCTTTGCATTTCTCCCATTTTTTCTATTATTTTCTTCACTTTCAGCCAATAAGTGGTTTTCTATTTCACCTTTTTATATCAATTTATTACTTTCTTTTTGATTTGACACACTTTTTTGAACATCTCTATTGTGGAACAAACTTTCTCTTGGTTCTCCAATTTAGACACATGAGCAAAGATTGTGAGCTTTCTCCTCTTACTTCAAAAACCAATATCTTCTTTAATATGATTACTTCTATGTACTTACTAAATAGGCTACTTAAATTCCTTAGGCAGGTTATAAACGGATACCTTTGCTGAGCTTTCAAAGCTCTTTTAGAGGTAGGTGATTCTAATGTTCCAGGTACGTCATCATAATCAGATAGTTGCGTAGAAATTGAATTCGTCCTAATACCCTGAGATGTACCTTCTTGAAAATGAAGTAATTTATTTTCCAACTTATCTCTTGCTTCTCTAAAACTGTCCAATTTTTTTTGCAAGCTAACACTTTCTTCTTTATACTTTGAAAGTGTTAAATCGATAAAATGATTACACAACACTATTAGACCTGTAGCACTAGAAAATAACAACAAGAGAGGATGAATGGTAACACCTGGCATATCTCCACTTCTTGCATCATGAAAATTTTTATACATATTAAGACAAGAGCCAAAAGCTGCAGAGCATACAAAAGCAAGTTTTGTTCTGCACAGGAAATACTCGACTTGCGCTAATTTTTCATTGCAATGTGCTAATTCTTTACGCAAATCATTAATTTTATCACTATAATACCTAATAAACAATTGTTTTGTTTCTTCATTATTAACATATTTCCATGCTCTGTAAGATCTTCCATCTATGAGCTCAACGTTTACATGCTCTGATTTTAGAAGCGCACTAATTGCGTTACTACTTCTAGAACGCACAGCTTCATGTAGAGGTGTGTAATCGCTTTTAACATCTTTCCTTCTGTTAATATTTTCATAAGTTAAATACTTGAAAAGAGCCGAAATACATTCTGGGTCATTACCTTCAATAGCCAGAGTAATTGCATCTTTTCCGTCTTTATCCTTAGAATTAATAACTTTAGAAAGCGGCTTTTCATTTTCTTGCTTATCTTCAAAATACTTGCACTTATACACCTTATTCGAACGATATGGCTCCTTAAGAATACACAAAAGTTCTTTTACAAGATCAACCTGATTTTCTTTAATAACCACATGCAAAAGTGTGTTTTGATTTTCCTCATCTTGTAACAGTAAAACATCATACAAATAAGCATTTTCATGTAGATAACTAATCTCTTTATTGAAACGTGTTTTATCTATACCTTCTCTTCCTCCTTTACAGATACTGAAGAGTCGTAAACTACCTTCCAAAGCATTGTGATCAATTGCAGAGGCACGTTGCCTTCTGTATAAAATTGGCGCTCCTTCTACGCAAACACTTCCGAAGTAACGAGCAATAGGGGAATGGATACATGCACTTAAAAAATTAGTAAGAGGGTTACAAGTGTTCACACCATTCCTACCTTCAAGCAGTCTAACTACATCTAATTTATTATACGAATCAGCATAATATAAAGGATCCCGATCATAACAGTCCTTAGCATCAATTATAGCATCACATTCAAGAAGAAGTTTAGCTACATCTAAATGACCTTCCCTAGCAGCATAATGTAAAGGTGTTCTAGCTTTTTCATCCATGGCCTCAACTTTAGCACCTTGGCTTATAAGAAAGCTAACCATACCCTCTCTATTGTAGTAAGCAGCATAGTGTAGAGGAGCTATACCCAAACGGTCTTTAGCATTAATTATAGAATCATGGTCAAGAAGAAGTTTAGCTGCATCTAAATGACCTTCCCCAGCAGCATAATGTAAAGGTGTTTTATCTTCTTCATCCATGGCCTCAACTTTAGCATCTCGGCTTATAAGAAAGCTAACCACATCCTCTCTATTGTAGCAAGCAGCATAGTGTAGAGGAGTCATACCAAAACGGTCTTCAGCATCAATTATAGCACCACGGTCAAGAAGAAGTTCAGCTACATCTAAATGACCTTTCCCAGCAGCATAATGTAAAGGTGTTTTAGCTTCTTTATCCACGGCCTCAATTTTGGCATCTTGTTTTATAAGAAAGCTAACCATATTTTTTCTATTGTGGTAAGCAGCATAGTGTAGAGGAGCCATACCAAAACAGTCTTCAGCATCAATCATAGTACCACGGCCAAGAAGAAGTTCAGCTACATCTGAATGACCTTCCCTAGCAGCATAATGTAAAGGTGTTTTTCTACTATCATCTTGAACGTTAACCTTAGCATTTCTACTGAGAAGAAGTCTAAGGACATACAAATTACCCTTACAAGAAGCTACACACAAAGGCGTTTGATTGTTTATACCTTTAGCCTCAATATTAGCACCTCCATCAAGAAAATCACTAACCTTTCTAATATCTTTTCTTTCTATAGCAGAAAATAAATATTTATCTAGCTTTGCTCTCAAAAAGTTTGCTACTTCTGTGTTACCAAGCTCATTTACTATGCGTAAAGGTGTCTTAACATTATTATCCTTAGCTAAAATGCTGGCACCTTGATCAACAAGAAATCTAACCATATCGTATTGACCTGCACTAACAGCATAGTGTAGAGGTGTCCAATTTTGGTCACATCTAATGTCAATATCAGCACCAATACTAAGAAGAAGTTGAGCTACATTTACACTATTTTTACAGGCAGCCCAGGACAGCAAAGGCAACTTATCTAAAAGTTCACGATTAACATTATATTTATCAATATGTTGATCAATATATTCCTCCAACCGTTTAAAGTCGTCATTTTCTATAGCATGCGTAAAATCCGTTGTAAGGCTCGTTTGATCTTTCATAAACTATATAAAAAAACTATTTTCCTACTCAGTACAATACTCCATTTTTAAAACTTATCAACCCCTATTTAGAAATTTTTTATGGAATAATTTTTGATGAAAGTCTTTAATATATTGCTACTAATTTAGCAATATATACTGTTAAAAACCTAAACAATATAACCATTTCCAGCACCCAAAACCAGCAAGCGTGAGAACAATTTTTCTTGGAATCGGTTGGTCTAGCAAAAATTACATTACTAATTCCAAGAAAGCGGAGCATTTGGATCATCTGGAATTTCATAAAAAGGCAGCCTATCAATTAACAGACTTTCTTCATCTCCACTAAGATCTCTTGTTACAATATTGCAAAATCTCTATTGCTCCCAAAATTAGCTGTTACTGCAGTCCTTAAATCTTGATTTCCTGCCACAGCTTCCTGAAAGCTGCTGTTATTGGCAAGATGAGTTTCCAGCACAGGTTTTGCGTCATTACCAAATTTGTTTTTCACATTCAGAATAGCTTGTCCCAATTTATTTGTGTTGCTACTAATTAATTTTTCTGCCACTCCTTCCTGCAAAATACGACTACCTGCTAAGATCTCTCTATTTTCATTATCCTTCACAACCGCTTTCCCTATTTCATCTACCTTGGTATTCAAAAGGTGCTGAGTTACGTTATTGACTAACGTCTTCGACTCATCTATATTATCGCCTAAGCCACTTGCATTAAACAAATATTCAGCTAATTTTTCAGGGCTAACCTTCCCTTCAGTAATTCTTTTTGCTTCACCTTTCTCTATACTGCCAGCATTAAATAACAACTCAGCTAACCTAGAAGTGCCGACATTTTTTATTATATCTTCAATAAAGCTCTTTTGATCCCACTGATAATTCTCTGCTAGTGCATTCTTAGCATCGTTAAATACTAGTTCAGAAATCTTATACGAGCTAACTTTATCTTCGGCAATCTTTTTGGCTGCAAGTTGATCTAAGTTACTTTTATTAAAAAGCAACTCAGCGAGTTTTATTGGATCAGCTTTATTTATAAAATCCTGCGAATTAAGATTTATTTTATTAGCAACATGAGTAGCAAGATTTTGACCAGTGCTATCAGTTATATCAAGTACTGTTTTTCCCAATATATCTTTATTTTCATCAGTAAGTAGCTGTACAGCGACTTCCTCAATTGATGGGCTTTTTCCATCTCTACCTGCCGGACCTTGAGGACCATCTGCACCTTTTGATCCCTGCACCCCCTTGTCTCCTAAAAAAGCTTTTGCTATCTTACCATCATAAGCATTTCGTTATCAGCAGTTTGATCAAGAAATCTGCCTAATTTCTCCACTAAAATTGATTTCTTTTTCCCATCTCCTATATCCTCTGTTGCATCAAGTATTTTTTTCGTGAATTCTAAAATTTTTATATTAGAGCCATCAGCTTTAGCAAAATTACCCTTTTCTGCCAAAAAATCTTTTGCTGTTTTATTATCACCATATATTTCATATTTTTCATCAAGAAGCTTCCCTAATGTATTAACTAAAATTGAAGTTGCATTGGGATCATGTTTATAAAATAATTCCCTTGCTAATCTATTGATTCCGTCACTGTCACGAGAAATAAATCCTCTATCTGTATCTTCCTTAGTATATACATTTTCAACATCAACCTTTTTATTTAATCCTTCATCTACTTCTTCCTTAGTATATACATTTTCAACATCAGCCTTTTTATTTAGGTAAGCAGGCAGAACATCTCGCCTAGAAAATGTACTATCTAGTATCAAGTTAGAGATTCTATCACCCTTATCAAAATCTTTTGCATAAAATATCGCCTCCACTATGGACTTTTCTGCTAACTTCTCTTCAAGTACTGTATGTTCATCATTGTTAGTACTTTTCATATCAAGTAGACTTTTAAAAGCTGCCGCTAAACCTCCTACTTTATAGCTTATTTCACCTTGACCATCTTGTTTATATTTTAATTCCAGACTACCATTGCTTGCATCTAAAGTATACTTATTACCTTTCTCATCGCTCAAGGTTATAATTTTAACATTTTCCAAATTTGATATTGATGTGCCGTGATTATCTTTAAACTCTACATTAGGTGTCATATCACTTCATATTAATTAAAACGAAAGGATACGCAAAAAAATATATTTTTTTATTAATACATGATGCAAAAAGAGCTTTATTCTATTTTAAATATAGAATTGCAATGAATTTTCCTTTTATTTCCAAATAAACTAATTTTCACTCTTTAACATTAATTACCACTAACTCAAATAACACAACCATTTCCAGCATTCAAAACCAAGGGTCGTGAGAAGAGTTTGTTTTGGGATGGATTGGACTATCACTCAATACGTGCGAACTTTTCTATATAATAATTCTACTATACCATAAAAGCAGCTATATTAGCCTACTTTTACTACATTTACATACGAACTAACTTACCTAACTTTGTTGCAAAGATTGCAAGTTCCTATTTTCATAACCCTACTTTTACGTAGCTTGTTCTCACAAAGATACGATCTTTTGGGATCTTTGAAGAAGTAAATAATTGAAATCTTTGTAATACTTGGTTGCAATGTTTTTTAGAGACAAAAGGTATTTTCCTATATCTGAATACAATAAATTTGTAATTCTGAAAAAAATATAAAACTATTGCTAATTATAATAATTGTGTAATAATTAAAACATAAGTTTTTAAGTTAAGGTAGTGTTGTGAATAATCAATTGAAAGAAGTATCTAATCCAATAAATATTCAAGCAGATTTAGAAGAGAACAGTATGGTTGATGGAATAGAAAAGCGGTCAAAAGAACAAGGTTTTTATGCAACACAGACCATACCAATTTATCAAGTTAATCAAAATATTACGTATTCATATTTAGCTACGCTCGATAGTCACTTAAAAAAAGATGAGCATTGTGTACACGAAAGTAATATACATACTGACTTACTTAATTTTGCTTTTCATGGTCACTTAGAGAAAGTTCAAGATCTATTAAACAAAGGAGCTAGCGTTGAGACAGAAGACAACGATGGTAACACGCCTTTGCATATTGCCGCTGAAATGTGTCACTTAGATGTAGTTCAATTTCTGTTAGAAAAAGGAGCCAGTGTTGAGGCACGAAACAACGAAGACTGTACTGCTTTGCATATTGCTGCTAGCGAGGGGCCACTTAGAAATAGTTAAAGCTCTATTGGGCCAAATGAATAATGCTGACATACGAAAGAATAGTTTCAAATGTGTCTTGCATATTGCTGCTCGAAAGGGTTACTTAGAAATCGTTAAAGCTCTATTAGACAAAGGTACTGATATTAATGCAACAAACTATGACGGCGATACTGCTTTAAATGAAGCTGCTGGATGTGGTCGTTTGGAAGTAGTTCAATTTTTGTTAGACAAAGGAGCTAGTTTTGAAGCACGAAACGAAGAAGGATGCACTGCTTTGCATATTGCTTGTGAGGTGGGCTGTTTAGGCATAGTTAAAGCTCTGTTAGAAAAGGGATCTGATGTTAATGTAGTAAGCGAAAAAAATGGCGATACTCCATTACATGAATCTGCTAGAATGAATTGCTACAATATAGTTGAATATCTTGTAGAGGAAGAAAAGGCTACTATTGATGTAAAAAACTTGAGAGGTGAGACTCCTTCCGATTTGGCAGATTCTAATGGTTACAAAGATATAGTTAAGTATCTTAGTCTTCGAGTAAGGGAGTGTCCCAAAACCTCGGGAAGTCTGGCTGATGATAAAAATGTGATACAGTATCAAAAAGTGACAGAAAATAAACACCTAACTATAACTAATAGAGCAATAAAGACCAGTTTCTGTGTAGGGATAATGACCATGTTGACAAGTGTGGCTATTGGATGTACTGCTATTCATCTTAGTTTATCAATATCAGCTACTGCTGCATTGATTGTTGGGGCCATTGCTGGTGGCATTACATATGCAGTATTAAAGCCTAATAGTAGGCTAAATGAATGTGAAGTGAATAGGCAAAGCTTACCTCAAATGCCTAAGGACGAATGTTGCATGTCATATTAGTTCTTGCATTTTATGTCATGCGTGTGAAAATGGTGTGTAGTATTTTTAACCGAGGTGGAGTTATGGAATTGAATAAATTGCAGGAAGTATTAAATTCTGCTAACGCTGATGTTGGTTTCAGTAAGAGTAATGTAGTTAGTAAAATAGAAGAGAGATTAAAGCAAGTAGATCCAGGTACATTGTGCCAATTAAGTTTTGCTGTTTTAAAAAACAACAAACAAATGGTAGAAACCCTTATAAAAGGAGGAGCTGATGTTAACACAATTGATGCGTACAATCGTGATCCATTATATTATGCTATCTCACAAGGGAACAAAAGAATGGTAGAGATCCTAATAAAAAATGGAGCAAGTGTTAATAAGAAGTATAATGACGGAAGCACTCCTCTACATCATGCTGTCTTGAGCCAAAAAATAAAAATAGTAGAGTATCTTATAAACAATGGAGCTGATGTTAATGCGTTAGATGAAAAACGGCGCACTCCATTATACTTAGCTGGACGAAGTACAAAAATGGTCTCGATTCTCATGAAGAAGGGGGCATTACCTTTACTGGAAAACAGAGATATTGAATTTTTAAAGGATCTAGCTAAACGCATTAAAGATGATGATACAGAGTATTTAAAGGAGGTAAAGGTAGAACAGAAGGAGGGGCGGGTAGATGATAAGTATGAGTCAATTAAATACTCGTTGCTGCTTAGTGATAACAGCTCTTTGACCTCTATTATTAAAAGGGAAAAATTCAAAAATTTAATATCTGATTGGTCTTTCAACGTACCTGATTTAAAAGATAACCAAAAAAATTTGAATAAGGCACTGTTAAATCTTCTTACAGACTTTCCATTTTGTGACATTACAAGGTTTGAGGACTTTTTACACGATAACAAAGGTGATGATCTAAAAGCTGTTCTCAATCTTCAAAGGGGAGAATCCAAATTGACAATACTACATGCAATACAAGGTATGGAGTATTTAGCAGTGGAAAAAGACATAGGTTGTGCAGTTAGTGCATTTATGACTTTACTTTTAAAATCTGGTGCTGATCCTAACATAGTTAACAGTGAAGGGCAAACACCTTTGCACTATGCTGCTTATTATAATACTTTAAATATACCTTTGCTTCTGAAAAAAGGAGCACGTGGTCAAACTGACAGACAAGGAAAAACTCCTCTAGACATTGTAATTATTAACAAAAAACCTTTTGAAGTGAATCTTTTAGAACAGATCTTTTTAACTCAGGAGCAATTGGAAGCAAAAAATGATTTAGAAGGTATTTGCGGTCATAGCTTTAACACTAATCGACTAAGAAAGTTTTTCAATCAGCACAAAGGAAATGAAGGTCTTAAAGAGATTCTCAATCTTCGTGATTGCGAAGGAAAGTCTCGAGTTTTTCAAAAGATTAGGGAGGCTTGTTATGGTAATGAAACTCATTTCAAAGAAGCAAAAAAGTTGCTGCTAGAAGCAGGAGCGATTGATTACGAAGAGTGGAAGGACAAAAAACGTTTGCCTAAGCTTAGAACTCTATGGGATGATTTAATATTAGATCAGTCGGAAAAGTTGAAAATATTTTTGGGTAGGGTAAATAAATCCAAAGATATAGATGAGTTAAAACGCGTTGTAAACGAAGCTATAGAACTTGGGGTAAGGCTGAACTTTCCTAACCAGGGTAGTATATACGGAAAGGTATATGAAAAGGAATATAGTTTTACAGATTTTGTGATAAGAAAGATTAGTGAATTAAGAAAGAGTTCCGAAGGTTCAAGGAATATAGAGGTTGCTAGTGGTATAGTATGTCAATTGATATCAAAAGGGACAATTTTGTACAACATAAGCAGTATATATGTAATTGACGAACTGGAAGAGTTTGAAAGCCACAAAGCTAATATGAAAAACGCTTATGCAGATTATGAGAATCGTGCTTTAGATTTCATAACAATCGTTCAAAGCGCAACAAGTGGTAAGGTAAGAGACGTAAAAATCGACAACTCTACTCTCTGTCTTGAATATTCACAGGATAGTAAAGTAGATGTTGCAAAGATTACAAATGGAGCAAGGGGTTTAGGTATCACTCAGGAAGGTGTACAATACGGAAGAAATATAATAAAGATAGGTAAGAGTGAGGTAGAAATTATAACGGAAAACGCTATAAGGAATTATGTAGGCCTAGCAGATGGTAGTAATATAGTATTGACTTTCGATACTGACTTGGGAGAGTTGGAAGTGAGATTATACCCTGATAAGCAAAATCTAATAAAGGTAGAAGTAGAAGATCAAGAAAAGTGGAAAAAATTACAGAATTGTGAGGAACGAATAGGGGAAAAATGTTTGCTTGGTGGGTGTTCAGTACGTGATGCTATTGAACGAGGTTTTTTTACTAGATCTGGAGAGTTGATTCGTTCTGAAACAATTAGTCAATCTGATGCAACAAAAGTGGGCCCTTGGGCAAAGCGCGAAAAAATGAGAAAAGCTTCAAGTCTTGAAGAAACAGTAGGCCGTTCTCTATAATGAAGTGAGGGAGTGTTAAATAAACCATACGCGTCAAGTTAAGGAAAAGTGTAAGTAAAGTTGATAGAGTGAAGGAAAATAATAAGGTATAAATTCTCTTGGATATATGAATGAGAGAACTTACAATGGACAGAATAGCTTGCTTATCAAAAGACCTCAATGAATTCTTTAATGAAAAAGCAGACGAAATATCAATTGCAGTAGGTTTTATAAAAAGAAAGAGAAAACTTAATGGCTCATCATTCATAAAAGCTATAGTTTTTGGTAACATAGGAGTTGATGATTGCAGCATAGAAACAATGTGCCAATTGCTAAATGAAGACTCGATAGAAATTACAAAACAGGGTTTAGATTTTAGGTTTAGTGAAGAAGCAGTTGAGTTCATGAAAAAAATGTATAACGAAGCTTTGTGTTTATTAAAAAAAAGTCTACAGATTGATTGCAAAATTTTACAGCAATTTGGAAGCGTTAAATTATTGGATAGCAGCTACATTAGCCTGCCCAGTAGCATGGAAGATATGTACAAAGGATATGGCAGTAGCTATAGAGATTGTGAGAATAATACCAAATCAGGAATAAAGCTACAGTTAGTCTTTGATTACCTGAATCAAGCGCTAGATAAGTTAAATTTTATGGAAGGAATAAGGTCGGATCAAGGTTATAGGGATTATCTGAACGGTTTATCAGCCAATGATTGCTAATATTTGACTTGGGCTACTTTGTGCCTAGTTCTTTTAAACAGATTAATGAAGCAGGTGCATATTTTGTTAGTCGTTATAAGTCTGATACCAATATATATGATATAGAAACAAATCAAAAAATAGAGCTATTGGAGTATTTAGAAGGTCAATTATCTTCAGAAAAAGAAGTATTATTAGGAAAGGAAGTAAAAATTAAGGTAAGAATTATATGTCAAAAGCTAACTGAAGAACAGTCTATGGCTAGAAGAAGAAAGGCTAATAAATTAGCAAAGTCACATGGATATACATCTTCTCAAAAGAATCAAAAGTTATTAGATTGGTCAATATTTATAACTAATGTTCCAGAGAGTAAAATTAATGCTGAACAAATATTGACGGTTTATAGAGTAAGATGGCAAATCGAATACTATTTAAACTATATAAAAGTCATATCAATCTTGATAAACTAAAAGGAAAGACAAATCCATTTAGAGTATTGTGCGAGCTATACGCAAAATTATGTGCTATTCTCGTATTTCACGAAATGATTGGCTGTGTAAAACTAAAAAAGAACACGGAGCTCAGTTTAACAAAGGCATTTATTGAATTGAAAAGGCGGGTTAGAGAGCTCTTTTTGATATTAAACAATATTGTCAATAATTTAAAAATTTTTCTAAAAAAGCTTACTATAATCTGGTCAAAGTTTTCTTTGAAAGACAGATATAGGAAGACCAGGGTATCTACTTTAAGCTCTCTACATTCCTTAACTTGACGCGTATGGTTTATTTAACACTCCCCCACTGGACATTAGGTTTGGGACAAAAGGCTGAATAATGAGAGCTGTGTGAGTCGAGAGGGTGCGCCGTGGTACGCATTAAGAAATACTTAGCGGAGCTAAGCGGGGTTCAGAATAAATGGCCTCGAGGTGAACAACTAACTTTAACCCGAAAGGGAAGGAGGACAAGAGCATGTATGTAAAGCGAGAGTTATCTGAAGATGTGTAAGGTAACGGCTTGCAACACCTGATCAATATGGTTAAAGCTAAACTGCTTGAATTCTAATCTTCAGGGGTGGGATTTCACATCCATGGGTATCACATTTAAAACCCCATGTCTACAGTAAGCACAAATTAAACTTTCGTTTGTGTGACATTCTGGCTGTAGAACGATAAGTAGTGAACTTATTTAAGAGGATGAATAGAAAACCTAAGTTGATCTAGAACAGTTCTTAGTGACGGAACATGGGATGACCTAAGGAACGCGAGTTCTATGGTTACGGAGTCATCGTAGTAGTCGTGAAAGTAACGAATCACCGGGGAGTGTGGGAAAGCCACATACAGGGCAAAGGGTGACAGATAATTGAATGTTGAAATTGGGAGGTACGCAAGATGCGGAAAGCTGAAACAATACTTAACATTATACGTGAACGTGGACAAAGAAATTTGCCGGTTAAAAACGTATATCGCCTACTCTATCAGCGTGATCTTTACCTTCGGGCGTATGGCAAACTTTGTCGTAATAAAGGTGCTATGACAGAAGGTGTGACAGTTGAAACAGTTGATGGTATGTCTTTGGAAAAGATCGATAAAATCATAGAGGGTTTACGCTATGAGCGATATCGGTGGACACCAGTAAAACGTATCTATGTTTTAAAGAAGAGTGGTAAACGCAGGCCGTTAGGGTTGCCAACATGGTCAAATAAGTTACTTCAAGAAGTAATTCGATTAATATTGGAAGCCTACTATGAGCCTAAATTTAGTGAATGTTCACATGGATTTCGACCAAAGCGTGGATGCCACACTGCATTAAGAGCAGTAATGCAAAAAGGCAGAGGTACAAAATGGTTTATAGAGGGAGATCTCAGTGCATGTTATGACTCAATTGATCATACTATGTTGTTGAAAATACTGAGTGAAAGCTTCCAAGATAACCGTTTTATTCAGCTAATCAATCGACTGCTAAAAGCAGGATATATGGAAAATTGGAAGTACAATAAGAGTCATAGTGGGGTACCACAAGGTTCTATTATTGGTCCAATTCTGAGTAACATATTACTCGATCGGTTAGATAAACATGTGGAGCATATACTAATACCAGCAAATAACCGAGGTAAGCGAAGAAGGACAAATCCAAAATATTTAAGGTTAACCATGCAAGTATCGATGATGAGAAAACAAGGGAACTGGGATCAAGCAAAACAACTGCGTCAATTAGTGCAGGGTATGCCATCTAAGGATTCTTGCGATCTAAATTATCGACGTCTTTGGTATGTTAGGTATGCTGATGATTTTCTGATAGGGTTTGCAGGACCAAAGAATGAAGCTGAACAAATTAAGAATGAGATTGCTGGGTTTCTCAATGAGGAGCTCAAACTTATGCTTAATGAAGATAAAACGTTTATTACACATGCGTGTGATAGCAAAGCCAATTTTTTGGGTTATGAAATACATGTTTTGCATGCAGATGATAAACATGATCATCGGACACAACGATGTATTAACGGTAGTATTGGGTTACGTGTACCACACCATATAAAGCAGAAAAAGTGTTCTGAATATATGCGTTGTGGTAAACCGATACATTTACCTCAACGTACAATTGATACAGCTTACAGTATTGTTGCTCAGTATCAAACTGAATATCGAGGAATTGTACAATACTACAAAATGGCCTACAACCTTCACACACTAAGTTATCTGAAATATGTGATGGAAGTATCATTAGTAAAGACTTTAGCATCTAAATACAAAACAACTTGCAGGAAAATTTATAGAAAATTTGGTGCGACGATCGAAAATGATGAAGGTGAAAAACGAAAAGTCATCCAAATCAGAGTAGATCGTTTACCATCAAAGATACCATTAATTACACACTTTGGTGCTGTGTTGCTAAAATGGAATAAATGGGTAAGCATAAGTGATAACCTTATACCAATATGGAATAAGCGTAGTGAAATAGAGCAAAGACTATTGGCACAAACTTGTGAATTATGTAAATCACAAGAGCAGATTGAAGTACATCACGTACGTAAACTTGCTGATTTGCTAGGTAAACGTAATACTGAACTACCGGAATGGAAAAAGAGAATGATTGAACGACAGAGGAAAACTCTTGTTGTTTGTCATGAATGCCATAAGAAAATCCAATATGGAAAATATGATGGTGACTCCTTAAAACGTTAGATTATTGGAGAGCCACGTGATACGGAAACGATCATGCGTGGTTCGGAGAGGGGTTGTTGGAAAAGTACTTAACAAGTAACTCGCTGGCTGCCCACTCTACCACAAGTCCGGTTTCGAAGTCGAGTGGGGAGAGGTGACTTTCCTCACTTAGATAACTCAAGTGTGTCAAATAAAACGGACTTCTTGGTTGTCGGCGAAAAACCCATACGCGTCAAGTTAAGAGATTGTGAGCAAATTTAGAGAGGTTAAAGTGGATACTCTAGCCCTTCTGCGTTTGTCTTTTAATGAAAATCGCGACCAAGTTATAGTGAGTTTTTTAAGAAATACTTTTAAACTATTAATCTTGGTTGATACTAAAATAACTCTCTAACCCGTCTTTTTAGCTCAATAAATGCCTTTGTTAAGCTAAGTTCTGTATTCTTTTTCACTTCTGTGCAACCAACTATGCCGTGAAATATAAGAATTGCGCACAATTTAGCATATAGTTCACATAATACTCTGCATGGCTTTCCTTTTAGCTTATCAAGCCTGATATGGCTTTTATACAATTTAAATAATAACTCAATTTGCCACCTTACTCTGTAAATCGTTAATACTTGCTCAGCACTAATTTTATTTTCTGGAACATTAGTTATAAATATTGACCAGTTCAACAATTTTTGATTTCTTTTAGAGGATCTGCGATCTTGCTAATCTATTAGCTTTCCTTCTTCTGGCCATAGACTGTTCTTCAGTTAGTTTCTGACATATAATTCTTACTCTAATTTTTGCTTCTTTTCCTAACAATACCTCGTTTTCTAAAAATAACTTATCCTCTAAACATTCTAATAACTCCATTTTTTGATTTGTTTCTACATCATATACGTTGGTATCGACGACTTATGAAATAAGCTCCTATTTCATTGATTTGTTTAAAAGAACTTGGCACAAAATAACCGAGATCAGATATTAGCAAATCATTGCTTGATATATTACTTAAATGTTTCCTATATCCCTGGTCTGATCTTATTCCCTCCGTTAAATTAAGTTGGTCTATTATCTGATTCATGTAATCGAAAACTAATTGTAACTTTATTCCAGACTTAGTATTGCTTTCATAGCCACTGTAGCTAGTACCATAACCTTTATACATCTCTTCCATACTGTTAGGTAGAGTAATATAGCTACTGTCCAATAATTTAACACTATTAAATTGCTGTAAGATTTTGCAATCAACTTGCAAGATATTTTTAAAGAGAATCACAGATTCATTATACATCCTTTTCATAAATTCCACTGCTTCTTCAGTAAATCTAAAATCCAAACCTTGTTTTGTTATATCTCTCGTTTAGTAATTGACACATTGTTTCTACGCTACAATTATCAACTCCTATATTACCCAAGACCATGGCTTTTACGAATGATGAACCTTTTAGCTTTCTCTTTCTTTTTATAAACCTTGTTGTAATTGAGATTTTGTCTGCTTTTTCATTAAAAAATTCTTTGAGCTTTTTTGATAAGCAAGTTATTTTATTCATTGGTTCTCTCACTAAAAGTACATCTGGGAGAACTTATACCTTATTATTCTATCTCTTTCATACCTTTATTTCCTTAACTTGACGCGTATGGTTTATTTAACACTCCCAGATTCTTTGCAATTTTGGCTTTTTCCGCCTTCTTGACCTTTCCTTCGATAATCTCCATACCTTCAGATAAGAACTCATAAAGTTCGTTGCGTATCCCTGTATTTCTCCATTAAACCACTGCTTGCTTCACTATGTTGCCTTGTAAGCAGATCTTTAATGCTGACTGATAACGCCTTTGCTATTTCATATAACTTTTCAAGTGGAACAGCAATGTTCATAGTCGCTTATTTTTTGACGCGTTGTACTAATTTTTTTTGCCAAGTCTTCCTAAGTGCATTTTCGCATTATCCTTAGCTTTTTTATCCTTTGTCCCATCCTGTAGTCTACAGAAGTAGTTTTTTCTTCTGCATTACTATATTCTTCAGTTCGTTGCTTGGAAAATTATTTCAACAGAAACTCCTACTTTAACTAGATTCTTTGCCACCTCTATTCTTGCCACTTTTCTACTATTTTCCTTGCTAACTTGTGCAGATGTAATTAATGAATAAACTACATTACGTAATTCTTGATTCTCAATTTTCTCATACTTTTCTATTAGATCTAATCCCTCACTCTCGAGATAACTGTTTTCATTTGATACAGGAATAAGATCTATAATGCTAACTGATAGTGCTTCTGCGATGCTATATAACCTTCTGATTGAAATTTTACGCTTTCCTTTTTCATACTGTAGTATGACCTGATATTTTGTACCGATTTTACTTGCTAAATCCTTTTGAGTATATCTCTTCGCTAGCCTACAACTTCTTACTTTCTGTCCTACTTTGTAGTCTAAAAAATTAGAGCAGTCACTCTTTATCTATAAAAACAAATACTTACATTCTATACTGACTCCTTAATAACCAGAAGAACTATCTCAATAAAGATCATTTCAACAAGCTTAATCTATCTTCTTTCAAGCAATTTCTCTATATCACTCAGTTTCATTTCTATATAAGTTGGTCTTCCGTGATCAGAATATGGCGTTTCCTCCATTTGCCTTAGCAACTCATTCACTTCTTCTAACCTCATTTTCTACCCGCTCTAATTGATCCATGACAAGCGATAGTTGCCAACACTTTATCTTCTACTGGCAATGTATCTTCTTTTTGTCCATGCTAATAGGATATAGATTTAACATAAAATTTGCTACTGAAATGTTGACATTAAGTTTCAAGATCTTTATCATGTAAAGGTGTGGGCTCACGATGTTAGGTAATTGAGCTTGTGGGCTCGTGTTTTTATTAGGCTCTCACACCAGAAATAAGCGTTTTTAAAGCTCTTTATAGCTACTAAATCTATGAATTCATTTGCTGGCGTTTTTAGGCGCTTTATGAGGGAGTTATAAAAAGATGTACAAAAGGACGTCTAAAGTAGAGGGTGCTATTCTAAGATGATCTCTGAAAGCCGTTTTTTTCATCAATACATTTAAAACTTTGAAAAATAAGCTAAAAATAAAAGAGTTGAACATTTCTTTAGAATTGTGTATAATTGTTAATGCTTTTTAGGTTAATTTTATGGCTCTTTCGAAGTTTCTTGATCCAAAATTAGATTTAACATTTAAGAAGATCTTCGGTACTGAGAAAAATAAGAATATCCTTATTCACTTTTTAAATGACATCTTAGGCTTTACTGGTGTTAACACTATACAAGATGTTGAGTTCCTTAGCACTATCATGAATCCTGAGATTGCTTCTGATAAACAAAGCATCGTTGATGTTCTTTGTAAGGATTCATACGGAAATAGGTATATTGCGGAAATGCAACTCGCTCGTGATAAAGGCTTTGAAAAACGCGCCCAACTCTATGCTGCTAAAGCTTACTCAAGACAATCTGGCAATTACATTGATTTTAAGAAAGTATTCTTTATTGCTATTTCTAATAGTACGCTATTTCCTACAGAGGTTGAGTATATTTCTACTCATAATATACGAGAGATAAAAACCAACGGACATTATCTAAAAGATTTTCAATTCGTTTTCATTGAGTTGCCTAAATTTACAAAAAACAGAGTAGAACAACTAGAGAACACAGTAGAAAGGTGGTGTTTTTTTTTCCGGTATGCAGAAGATACTACAGATGAAGATTTAAGAAAAATAGCAGAAAAATCACCAATAATAAAGCTAGCATATGATGAGTTAGACAAATTTCATTGGAATGAAAAAGATCTAATGGCGTACGAGGAAAGAATAATGAATCTACAGAAAGAAGAAGCCATCCTTGAATATAGGCTTGATCTTGCTAAAGACGAAGGCATCCAAATCGGTCATGAAAAAGGCAGAGAAGAGGGTGAGAAGGAAGCTAAAATAGCAGTTGCAAAGAATCTACTTAAAGCAGGTGTTTCTATTGATATTATAGCTCAAACTACTGGTCTTACAGTTGATGAAGTTAAAGACTTAAGCTGATTCTATCTTTTGACACCTAGATGAACATCTTTGTACTAGATGAAAACCCAGTAATTGCAGCACAAATGTTGTGTGATAAGCATATAGTAAAAATGCCATTAGAAACTGCTCAGTTATTAAGTAATGTTTTTTCAATAGCATTAAAAGCGCCAAATCCTTTTGTCAGTACCACAGATCAGAATATAGCAGTTCCATATAAACTCACTCACAGCAATCATCCTTGTTCTTTGTGGGCTAGGCAATCGAAAGGGAACTTTTGTTGGTTGATAGAGTACGGAAAAGAATTATGTAAAGAGTACACTTGGCGATACAAAAGAAAGCATAAATCAGAAGAAGTAATAGATTGGTGTGATAGTAATAAGGATTTACTCATTTTTCGATCAACTGATATGCAAGCTTTTATACAAGCACTGCCCGATCGGTATAAATGTACTAATCCTGTAAAAGCTTATAGGGAGTATTACCTACAGGAAAAGATGAGATTCGCTAAGTGGGAAAATGGAAGAGAAGCACCAGGTTGGATAGTAGGAAATCCTGCTACACATTTTTTCCACATCTTTTCTTGATAAGGACACAAGGTTTACGATATCCAAGGGCTAGCAGCAGTAATACGCACACGTGCAAGATTATTGGGTATATAATGATAGGGAATAATTTCTTCATATACAATGCGAATTGAACTAGGATTCACTTTATATAGCAGTGATATTTCACCCTTAGCTTCGTTTCTTATATTTTTCAACACATTTTCTCTATCAGTTAAAGAAACTACAGTATCCTTTGTTACCGAAACCTCTGCAAAAGCAGCTCCATAAGCATTTGCAACTTCAGCATATTCAGGAATGAACGCATATTTTGGTAAAAACGGTGATGCAAGCAACATAGCGCCACCACCTACAATGATAAAAGGAAGGTCAGCATGCGGTCCAGAAATTTTCTGATAAAGTTTTTCAAGCTTCAATACTATTTCGCTCATAATACGCTTTGCACACATAGCTTCCTGTTTAGTAAACTTAACAGAAGAAAAATTAACATGCCCTAAAGCTTGTGCCATATCAGTGAGAGTTATCTTGCTGCCTCCCCATAGTTTTGCATGTTGCTTTATTAGATATCCTGCACTTTCAGGTCCTATATTAACTTTATCATCTTTTGCTTCTATATAACTGCCACCTCCTAATGCAATAGACAAAATATCAGGCATAGCACAATTGAGTGTAATACCACCAATAGAAGAATTATAAAGCGAACGCCGCGGAAAATTGTTTAGCACTATACCTACGTCTGTTGATGTTCCTCCAATATCTGCAACTACACATTCATTTTTACAAGCAAGACGTGCTGCCCCCACAAAAGAATTAGTAGGGCCTGATGAAATAGTCAATATAGGGTACTGCAGTGCTTCTTCTAAAGTAATAATAGTACCGTTATTCTGAGTAATAAACAAAGGACATGTTAACCCGAAAATGCTTAATATATTTTGCAAATCTTTAAACCCTGCATTCATCGCTTTTATAAGAGCAGTATTAAGTATAGCTGAATTCTCTCTTTCGATATAACCAACTCCACCAATCTTATGTGATAACGTAAATGGAAAAGCTTTCCCTAAAATTTCTTTGATCTCATTTCCTACTATGTTCTCTTGTTCACAATATAGAGGAGAAAACACTCCCACTACTGCAAATCCTTCTGCTCCTTTATTGTGCAACTCGTATATGGCAGAGCGTACTTCAGAAATAGAAAGCTTAGTTATACAACTACCATCACAATCATACCCTCCATTAATAACTTTTTCTCCAATATACAATGTACTACGTGTCTGTGCGTTCCACGAGTATGCGGGTGGAAGTGAAGGTTTATGACCTGCAATGCGAATCACACCTACCTTGTATAGTTCAGATCCTTGCAAAACCGCATTAGTTGCGTGCGTGGTTCCTATAGATACAGCTAAAATTCTCTGTTTATCAAAAGGATGAAGCTCATACAATGTGGATAATACACGTAAAACCCCTTCAGAAATATTTTTCGTAGCAATCACTTTACAAGAAGTAACTATTGTACCATTATCCTTTACAAGTACAGCGTCAATATTTGTGCCACCAACGTCGATTCCTATTCTATAATCCATATCACCTCCTTTTTTCAGAAAGACCAAACACTTCAGGACCTACTATTGCCAGTCCTTCTGGTGTTGTCCATAACGTGGGAGAAGGAAATTTTAGCACTGATACACGTATTCCATATGTTAAAGCTTCAGAAGCTATTGGATATCCAGTATCTTTATCAAGAACAGCAATGATATCTGGTGTTGCAGCAACACAATCGGAACCATCATACACTGCAAGATATTCATTTTGATAAATGATGGTCAACATATTATTACAACCTTCTATAGATACATTTCCTGAAAGAAACCCTCCCTTAATTGACTGATCTATATCTCTTATAATTCCCTCTCCCAACAGCAATGCATGCTTATCGCATAACGCTTTTATAGGACATATTTTTCGTTCTCGTGCTTCCAGTATAATATTACCTAGAAAACATGCATAGGAGATACTGTTTCTACAAATAACTTGCTTTGCTTGTTGACCTGTTATAGGGTAACAGCTAACACCTATGCTTGAACCACATGCCACTGTCACCGCGCGCGCAACCCTTTCGAGGTGGTCACTGCTTTCAATATGCATAATTATAGTGTTACCTAAGCTATCTGCAAAAAATGCAGGACAACAAGAAATGCCATATAAATTAGGTGATACCATATTCAATGATGGAAATGCTCTGCCCATTAAGTCTCCGTCTATAACAGGAATCCCGACTTTACCTGCTGCAAGGAATGGTGTAAAAGCGTTACTTCCTCCTATTTCCGCTGGTATAAGTGCCGTAGGTTCTTTCTTATAATATAACGTAAATACATCGATTAATGAGTGACACTCTTTACTGGGTAATTTTTCTGCAGCTACAAGAGGTGCACCCATAAAACCAATGGGCATAATTAGAGCATCATCTTCCAACTCATCTATATCTGTAATAGCTACCTCGCCATGGAGTTCGATTTTATATTGTGTACTAAGCTTATTATAATAGGTATTACCTCCACCTCCTGAGCCTAATAATCCAGCCCCTAAAGAAAGAGCTTCTATATTATTGAGAGTTAGTTGGTTTATTTTTTTCACAATAGTTCTTATAAATAAACAGAAAAGTGCGTGTGCATAGAACAGCAAAAGATGATACAATTGCTGCATCGGTGTAAATAAAACCAGTTGTTATATCATGCACCTTAAGTAACGAAAGCAAACCATATATAATACCAAATATTGCACAAATGAGATTGGTTTTTTGTGCTGAAGACGTATATTGTATAGGTTGTAATTTATCCAGCACAAAACAGGTTACAATAACAGATCCTTGGCTTCCTATGACAATGGTAATTACATTAAGTAACTACTCAAATTTTAGTATTATATTAGTACATGAAAGTACTGTACCAACAATCCCTATAATTGTTATGCAGAACGGTAATGAAACTTTGGGTAACAAAAAATTAACGTTTACACCAGCAGAATACAAGTTTAAGTTATTAGTAGTCCAGCATAAAAGAATTATAGACGGAATACACAATAACTTCCACAAATCATTTCCGCTGCTCAATAATACCTCTATAAAACTTGAATCTGGCACACAAAGAGCAAAATAGACTCCTGTGCCTATAACGAAAAAATAACATATGAAAAAGGTAAGTATAACGCTTACATATGCATCGAGATTTGTTCGTGCAAAACGATAGTATGTTGGGATATCGAAAATAGCACCTAAAGATGCTGCAATTATAAGCGGTACGCCTTTTAATGTCATATTAGATGTAAGTATAATATCAGGTAAGGTGTGCTTGTAAAAAAGTTGCAATATTGCGATTATCGTAACTATGATAAGAAAAGGCGTTGCAATATTTGCAAAGCTCTTTAATGCAGTGATACCTCTGCTTACAAGAAGTGTAATAGCGAAACCAATGATACAATTAGTAGCAACGAATACATATGGTAAGCCTTTCATTTTTAATAGAGGAAATTCTATAATAGTGTTCACCATAATGTTTTGTTGAATAGAAAACCAGAACACTAAACACATTATAATACCTAATCCATATAGCCATGTACCGTGAACACCAAAATAGTGTAATACTTGTTCTATGGTATTGCATGGTCTTCTTACTGACAATACAGCAAAACACAACCCCAACATTGTCAGTATAAGATTTGCTATAATTATAGAAATTAAGCTAGAAGTAACACCATATTTGGTAGTAAGCATATACCCCAACATGAAAGCAGGTACACAAAAGACTGCACCTGCTTGAATCGCGGTAAGATCTATGTATGTTTGACTAGTATACTTCAACTTATCACCTACAAAACAATCAAAGGAGATTCATTCTTAAGTTAGTTAGTCCTCTTTGAGCTTTTGAAGTCTCAGTTTCGTCAACTTTAGTACTAGGACCTGCTCCAGTATCAGCATGCAACTGGCGAAGGACTTCCTTGGCTTTTTCAGTGGCCTTATCAACCTTTATATCCTCCTCCATGTCAACTTTGGCATCAGGAGCTAAGCTCTTTTGATACTCACGTTCCCTTGAATAGTTTGATAAACATATATGATGTATAGTAAAAAGAGCATTTTCACTTCTCCGCGTTACTTTGGCTAAATTTCCAACCTTAACATGATGTGAATAGCGTGTATCTTTTATACCAAATCTCCTCGCAAAATTAACATGCATATTATTATAACCAAGGAAATCTTTATCTATTGAATGAAAGTCATCTACTAATGGATCTTGTAATTCTACTGAGCCATCTGGGCACTTCTCATATAAGCTTTCTACGTACTTTCTAAGTTTTTCCTCATCTTTAGATGGTTTATCTTCTTCAGGAAGTTTAGTGCATAGTGGTAATTGAATATGACCTGCAGGATGGAGCATAAGAATATTTCTGATATCACAATCTTCTGTTAGAAATTTCTTTGACGGTACTTGTGTACCATCGGCATACTCCTTATATTCTTTAGAACATTCTCCATTAATCAAGCTAAAACAAAAAAAAGCAAGAGTTGGTTGTACTTTTTCATTTTCATCAACATCTTCCTCCTTTTTATAATAAAACGTTTTTTTATTTTCTGCTTGGAACTTGTAAAAAAGCACATCTTTACTATCTATACTAAGCTGATCATTTACTCTATTAATTCTCACTAACGAAATAATGATTGGCAGCCCTTTTTGTTCCATACAGCTGATTACTGCATAGACACTAATGTAACAAGGTAATACCTTGAGGGTAATATTATGTTTTGAATACAGTAGAACACCTTTACATGTGCCCAATATTTTCTGAACTCTTTCATTTGCAATATTTTTTATATATTCTATAGAATGTAAGTTAATTTCGCTTTTCATTTTGGCAATGAGTTCTTCCTCCTTATCTTTACCAAGAGAAACACCACCAAAATTATCTATCGATTCTTCCAAAACTGCAATACCAAGTTTATCTTTTTTTCTATATTTTAACAAACTGAGCAGAATTACAGGTAAAAATAGATCTTTTTCTTTCTTTGTTAAGTTTTTGACTTCATCACGAGAAAGCTTACCTTCTTTGCAGAACTTAGGCAACATAGAAAGAATAAATAAGGGACGAATTTGACATAGGCTATCTGATACAAGAGGATCTAGTAACTCAAAGATATCTTCACCTTTGTCACATTTGTCACATATGAGTTCTTCGCAACGAGCCAAGATTTCATTAAGATCTTTTTTTTCTGCTTTGGGTTTCTCTGATGTATTGGATGAAACGCCGTAAATTTTTTCTCTAGAAACTGGCATATCATCCTCTATGTCCTTTTCGATGTTACTAAGAAGTGGTACAAAATGGTTGCTGTAATTCACTATATAAACAACATTATCACCTGTGCCTACTTCATCTGTAGTAATATGTAATCCATCTACCGATTTCTCATGCAATTCTATAACTTTAATTTTCACATTATATTTCTCACATATTATTTTTCCTTCAATTTCGTTTCTTCCACATACAGCATCTTCTAACTCTAGTTTTCTCATTAATGAATTAAGGCTTAAATCTTTAACATCTTTTACAGTAAATTCAATACGTGAAACATATCTTATAATGTTATCATCTTCTTTTTTTAAAGCTTTATTCAACCATGAACTGCTCTTTGATTGTTTTGCATATTGTTTACAACTTTTCCGTAAAGACTTTACGTTAAACTCTTCACTACTTGTAATCAGACCATTACTTTTTAGTTCATTCAATCCTTGAGCAACAGAATCAAAAAAGCAATCTCCTGCACCTACAGCAGCCCCTATTTTATAGTTCCCAGGAAACTCCTTTTTTAGCTTACTTAAAAGTTCCTCGAGTTCTTTTCGCTTCTCACCTTTTGCCTTTTTTATCTGACAAAAAACGGAAATAGGCTCTCTACTAACACCTGACCCTTTACCCACTGCTAACATATTAACTCACTAAACCAAGCTACCTGCTTGATAGCAGAAAAAATAAGCAAAGTAAATTATTTTTTTATGATAAATAACAATATTTTTCAATAGATATATATTTCCATATTTTTTATTATTAAATTAATAATATGGTTCTACTTTTTGCCTAATTAACAAACAAGCGTGAGAAGAGTTTTTCTTGGAATCCGTTGGTCTATCACTCAATACGTGCGAACTTTTCTATATAATAATTCTACTATACCGTAAAACCAGCTATATTAGCCTATTTTGCCACATTTATATACGAACTAATTCGCTTAGCTTTGTTGTAATAATTTTACGTTTTTGTTTTTGAAACACCCCTTTTACGTAAAAAACTCTCACAAATATACGTACTTTTTTTGTGTTTTGTGAAGAAAGTAAATAATTGAATTGCTGTTAACGCTAGTTACTGTAATATTCCTCCCAGAAACGCTCCTGAACAAATATTGCTTGTACCGTTGAAGACGAAAAGATTTATGGTTAATCTTATTAAATTGATAACTTATTTGACTAAATAATTGCATAGTGGTATACTAAGTTAATTAAGCTTGTAGTAAGTAAGAAATATGCCAGGTGTTATTGATAATCAAAATTCTATTAGCGATGATTTTGTAAATATTAGCAATACTTTAATAAAAGAGGTCTTAATTGAAAAGCTCGGACCAATTAAGAGTGAATTAGAAGCTCGAGATGAACATGATCTCGACGCGCTTTTGAATCAAGACATTTCTAGTTTAATTAAAATATGGAAGAATATAGAGCGTTCTGAGAATAGTGAGTTAAATGATGCTTCTGACCTTACCGATCTGATAACAGGACAAATTGCAGAATTTGATAAAGAAAAATTACTAGAAATGTGTACTCTCAGTAAAATTGCCTATGGTGATGGGGACAGGAAATTAAAGAAAGATGAATATGAAACTAAAAGGCAGTTTGAAGAAGCAGGTTATCAAATAATAAAATTTTATGACAATGAACTCATTCAAGATAAATATTGCTCAGATAGTGATTATAAATTAGAACAACACAATGTCGGCTATGCTTTGACGGGTAGCAATTCATACAATCGAGATGTTGGTTATGTTTTTATTAAAGACAAGGAAGTAACTATAGCTTATCATGGTACTCGCGATTTGAATGATTTGAAGGAAGATCTTCGTGCATCTTTGACTAAGTTATCATTTTTATCTGGAGATAATTATATCCACTCTGGTTTCTACTCTTTATTCAAACGCTCTTGGCCCAGCGTACACAAGATATTACAAGGGCATGCTAATGATAAAGGATTAGAAGGAATCAAAAGTTTAAAAATAATGTTACAGGTCATAGCATGGGAGGTGCTCTTGCTACTATAGCTGCTTTATGTCTTGATAAAACAGAAGAAGCCAAAGACATTAATGTTGCAACTTTTGGCTCCCCAAGAGTTTTCTACAATGATGCTGCTGAAGTTTACAGTGAGTGTCTTGGAAAGAAGACTATTAGAGTAGCTTGTCAATCAGACCCAGTACCATGTCTGCCACACGGTAATGCTGGTGCGCATTATAAACATGTAGGTAAACCATTAAAACTAGAAACGGATAAAGTTCTAGATTATTTAGAGCCATACTATCATAAAATTGATACCTATTATAAACTTATTCGGGAAGTAAAGCAGGAAAATTTTAAATCAGACAGCAATGCATCTAGGTATTTTTATATTTCTTACGTGCTTAGTCCATTTTACCACTTAATAAATTGTCTACTTAACTTTACATGTATAGATGGCGAGAAATTCTTTGAAGAAGTCAGGGAAGAAAATAAGGATATTAAGCTTTCTGAAATACCGATTGAATATGCCCCAAAATTAGAAGAAAAATTGAAACAAGAAGAACAAGAGTGTGATGAGCTTAATGATAAAGTAGCTCAATTGACTCAAGACAAGAGTCAACTAAAAGAAACGCTAAAGAGTACACAACAAAGCTTGAATGAAAAAACTGAGGAACTTAACAGCAAGGATCAAGAGCTGAATGATGCGAACCAAAAGCTGGAAGAGTTTAAAAATACACAAGCTCAGTTTGCGCAGGAGAAGAAAAAGCTAAATCAAGGCTTGGATGCAAAAGCTAAAGAACTTAAGAGTACAGGAGCTCAGCTTGCAGAGAAGGAGGAAAAGATTAGCAAGCTAAATAATCAAGTAACTAAATTTACTGAAGAAAGCAGTAAGCTTAAAGAGCAATATAAGAACATAAAAGTTAACCTTGAAAACAGCAAGACAGGGCTGGATAATGCAAATGAAAATATTTTAAAATTAAAAGAAGATTTGGAACAAGCAAAACAAAAGATTGATGATGCAAATCAAAAGGTTTCACAATTACAAGCTCAGTTAGAACGAGAGCAAGAGAGTGCAAAGCAAGAATTGGCTAAAATAACTAGGGAATTTGAGAGCAAAGAAGCTAACCTTGAAAACAGCAAAAAAGAGCTGGATGATAAAAATAAAGCCTTGAATGCAGAAATTCAAACATTTAAGAGCACACAAACTCAGTTGGAACAGGAGCGGGATAGTGTAAAGCAAGAATTGGTTGGCAACACTAGCGAAGTAATTCAACTTGCTCAAGAACTTGAGGAAACAAAAAAACAACTCGTAGAGGGGAAGAAAGAGCTAGATGTTGCAAAGAAAAATATTTCACAATTAGAAAAAGATCTAAAGCAAGCAAAACAGCTAGAAGGGCACCTGAATAGTGCAAAGCGAGACTTAACTAACAAAACTGGTGAAGTAACTCAGCTCACTGAAGAAAACAACAAACTAAAGAATGAGCTAAAGCTGAAAAAGCCCAAAAATGAAAATAACGACCTGAAGACAAAGCTGCAGGAATCTGAAACCAAAAGTAAAGAACTAGAGAGTCAAGTTAAAAATCTACATGAACAACTTGAAAGCAAAAATAGGGTGGAAAGTCAAATCCAATGTTTGCAGGAACAACTTGAAGGTAAAAATAAAGAGCTGAATAGTACAAAGAAAAATGTTTCACAACTAAAGCATGAGACATTAAGTAAACAAGCAAGTATTGATTGTCTTACTAAAAAAGAAATTCAACTTTTATCAGAAAATAGTCGGCTCGCCAAAGAAAAAGATCTCAGCCTGGGTAATGAAAACAAAAAAACTCTCAGCAGTAAATGCTCAAAGTAGAAAGCAAGTAATCTATGCTTCTGTTTCTTTTTTGTTATCTGTGGCATTTGCTGTTGGTGCAAGTTTAACAATGTTTCATTTAGCAATGTGTATTTCACTTGCTGTAGCTGCATTAACTTTTCTTGCAGTAGGATGTTACTGTTCGTATGAAGCAAATACAGCGCTTAGCAATGTTGAAATTGATCAAACAAACGGTATCGATCTTGCAGATGCTAAAAAATAGTTTTTAAGGTTTTAAATTATACTCGTCCCACCACTTGTACCGTTTGAACTTTCTTGTATAATAGTTTGACTATATCGCAAAACCAGCTATATTAGCCTACTTTTGCCACATTTAGGTACGAACTAATTTGCCCAACTTCGTTGCAACAATTTTACGCTTTTATTTTCACAACGCCGCTTTTATTTAAATTATTCTCACAAATATACTTACTTTTTTGCGTTTTTGGGGAAAGTCAATAATTAAAAATTTTGTGATGCTGAAGAAAGGCATGTTTCTATTGAATTGCACAAATATGCTCCTTCTACCGATCAAGCAGAGCAACTAAAACAATCGCTCGTAATTTTCAGGAAGACATATAAAATTCTTGACTTTTGTATCAGGCATATAATGATTAAAGCGGTTTTAAACTAAGGTAAAATTATGAATTTAAGTGAGTTGCAAGAGATATTAAGAGCAATAATACAAGATGGTGTAGATGAGAGTAATGTTATTGATAGAATAGAAAATCAGCTAAAAGAACAAGATTTTGACATAATATTTTCCGATATGGATGTAAAGACTACTTTACTGCATGTAGCTGCTTCCATGGATCGCTTAAGAATAGTTGAATATCTTGTAGGTAAAAAAAATGTTGCTATTGATTTACAAGACAAGGATGATCATACTCCCCTACACAGTGCTGTTCGCAAGAATAATTTCAGTATAGTTGAATATCTTATAAAAAATCATGCTGATCCTAATGCAAAGAACAATCACGGCTTTACTCCTTTGTACTTTGCTGCCTTTAAGGGTTACTTAGACATAGTTAAACATCTTGTAAAAAACGGAGCTACTCTTGATCTACGAAGCAAGAAGGGTGATACTCCTTTATATGCTGCTGCTTCAGAGGGTTACTTAGATATAGTTGAATGTCTTATAAAAAAAGGAGCTAATCCGAATGTGAAGAACTATCGTGGCACTACCCCCTTACATGCTGCTGTTAAAGGTGGTTACTTAGACATAGTTAAATATCTTGTAAAAAACGGAGCTACTCTTGATCTACGAAGCAAGAAGGGTGATACTCCTTTATATGCTGCTGCTTTAAGTGGTCACTTAGATATATTTGAATGTCTTGTAGAAAACGAAGCTGCTCTTAATCTATAAGACAAGGATGATAATACTCCCTTACACGCTGCTGCTAAAGGTGGTCGCTTAGATATAGTTGAATGTCTTATAAAAAAAGGAGCTAATCCGAATGTGAAGAACTATCGTGGCACTACCCCCTTACATGCTGCTGCTAAAGGTGGTTACTTAGACATAGTTAAATATCTTGTAGAAAACAAGCTGCTCTTGATGTACAAGACAGGGATGATAATACTCCCTTAGACTCTGCTGCTTCAAAGGGTCACTTGAACATAGTTGAATATCTTGTAGAAAACGGAGCTCCTCTTAATCTACAAGACCCGATTGGTAGTATCACTTTATACTGTGCTGCTTCAAATGGTCACCTAAACATAGTTAAATATTTTATAGAAAAAGCTGATGTTGAGACAAAAAACAGTTATATCTACACTGCTTTCTATTTTGCTGTTCTAGGAGGTCACTTAAACATAGTTGAATATCTTGTAAAAAACGGAGCTGCTCTTAATGTGCAAGACTCGATTGGTAATACCCCTTTACACCATGCTGTTTTAAACAAGCACTTAGATATTGTTAAATATCTTGTAGAAAATGGAGCTGACCTTAATGCAAGGAATTATAATAATAAAACTCCTTTAGATGTTGCTAATGAAAATGGTTGCTTAGATATAGTTAAGTATTTAAATGAAAAGAAGGTTGCCGCTGATGCAAAGAATAATGCTGACAAAGCTCCTTTATATATGGCTGTTGAGAATAGTAAACAGGGTATAGTGCAAGCTACATCAAACGCGGAAGCCAAACATATCGCTAATAAAGCGGTAAAAATTGGCTTCTCTGTAGGCATAATAACCATGTTGACAGTGGCTATTGGATGTTTTGCTGCGAATGTTGGGTTATCAATGTTAGTTATAGCTGGCATAGCTGTAGCTGCTGCGTTGGCAGTTGGAACTGTTGCTGGTAGTATTACATATGTAGTATCGAAGCCTGGCAATGAACTAAATGAAATCAGTATAAACGAAAAAACATTTGTTCGCCAACCTACTTATAGTGGATAGAAAAGTTTACTAAGAAATATCAAAAACCATACAGTGTAGATATAACTGTTTTTGTCTACAGAGACTATAGCTAACACAAGAAAGGTCTACTTGGGTGCTGAGAGCGGAATCAACTTTTATTGATTAATACCGTCCCTATATTATTTCAAGTCAAGCTTCCCTTGGTTAGCTAAGAAGAATTGCAAATACGTTGCTGCCTTATGCCTACAACAAACTGAAACAATCACTTATAATTCTGGAGATGGTATATAAAATTCTTGATTTTGACATCAGTCATGTAATAATTAAGATATGAATCTTTAAGATGAGGTGAAATTATGAACTTTGGTCAGTTACTGGAATCATTAATAAGTGCTATAAATAAGGAACATATAATGAACAGAATAAAAGAAGAGTTAGAACAACAAGGTAAAGATTCAGAAGATGTATATGAAGAGTGGCTTGACAGTAAATTGGACACAGAATACGCTTCCGCCATGTTAGATTCTCAGGAGGATATAGGTGTAGAAGAGACATTTCTGTATGCAGTTGTCTGCCTTGGTAAATTAGAGACAGTTAAATATCTTGTAGATGAAAAAAAAGCTAACGTTGATGCAAAGAGCAGCTCAAGCTGCACTGCTTTACACTTTGCTGCTGAACGTGGTTACTTAGATATAGTTAAATATCTTGTAGATAAAGAAGCTAACGTTGATGCACAGGATAATAATGGCTGCACTCCTTTGCACATTGCTGCCCAAAATGGTCACTCTGACCTAGTTAAATACTTTATAAATCAAACAAAGGTTGACGTTAATATAAAATCAGGTTGTGGTTGCACTCTTTTACATTTTGCTGCTGAAGGTGGCAATTTAGAGGCAGTTGAATATCTTGTGGGTAAAGGAGCTAACGCTAATGTGAGGGATAATTGGGGTTATACTCCTTTACACTCTGCTACTGAACGTGGTTACTTAGATATAGTTAGATATTTTGTAGAGAATCTTACAGGCGAAAAAGAGGTTTACATTGATGCACAGAATGATGATGAAAGTACCCCTTTACACCTTGCTGTTGAATGTGGCTACTCAGATATAGCTAAATATCTTGTAGAAAATGGAGCTGACGTTGATGCAGTGGATGTTAACAAAAAAACTCCTTCAGATATCGTTGATGAGTATAGTCATCCAGGTGTAGTTGAGTTTCTTAATAAAAAGCGTGTTACTTCTGATGCAAACAGTAATGTTCCTTCACAGGCTGCTAAAAGAACTAAACTGGATAAAGTGCAAGAAGATAATATTGAGTTACTTATAACATCCATTTCAAAATTAAGTCGGACTGAAGGTATCACTGATAAGATGTAGCATTAAAGCCTAGTAATAGGCTAAGCGAGTCCAACGTAAGTAGGCAACATCCACTGATACATCTTGACAGTAGATGGGTTTTTGTATAGCTAATTGTGTTTAGTGACAAATTAAATATGGAAGAGCTAAAAAAATGTGGTTGTGAGACAAGTGCTGCTAGGTGTAGTGGTAAGAGCTAAATATAAACAATTCAATAGCATAGGGTAGAAATATGATACATTATAAGTGGTTAGAAATATTAAGTGCAATAAATTCTGACAATGATTTAAATAGGGATAACATAATTGAAAAAATAAAAGAGAAGTTAAAAGCAATAGATCCAACCACGTATAAAGAGTGGAAAAATTTTAATTTTAATGTGAATTATTGGATAAACAATTGCGCAGAGAGATGTACTCTATTGCATATCGCTGCTGGAAATGGTTATATAAAGGCAGTGAAGACTCTATTGGAAATAGGTGCAAAGGTCAATGCAGTAGATCTAGATAGGATGACTCCGTTACACTTAGCTGCCGAAGGAGGTCATGCAGAGGTAGTAAAAATCTTAATAAACGCAGATGCAAAGGTTAATGAAGTGGATAGAATGAAGCGTACTCCATTGCATATGGCTGCTAAAAATGGTCATATAAAGACAATGGATGCTCTATTAGAAAAAGGTGCAGAAATTAATATAATAGATAAAAAGGGGTTGACGCCATTATTTCTTGCTGCCGAAAATGGTCATAAAGAAGCAGTATGTGCTTTAATGGAAAAGGGAGTAGATTTTTTATTGGGAAATAAAAATAGAATCCTAAAGTACTTAGAAAAACTAACCAAAAGTGATAATTTAAAACAGTTTCGAAAAGAGCAAAGGGATGATGAATATGAATCACTTAAATACTCATTGCTATGTCGTGATGATCATTCTTTAGTTGATATTGTTGGAGGAGATATATTCAATAGCTTAATGCATATACGGCTTGCTGGCATATCTGGTCTAACACCAAGTCAAAGAGAATTAAATAAAGAATTATTCAGTATCCTCCAAGCATACCTGTCTTTTAGTGATGAAGGTGATTATAATGAACATGGTTATATTGTGAGACTTAGAAATTTTTTACAAGACAATGGAGATAATCAAGATCTAGAAAAAGTCCTTAATCTTAGAAGAGGAGAATCTAAATTAACAGTATTACACATAATATCAAGTATAGCTGGGGTAGAAAAAGAATATGACGATTCTGTAGCTTTACTTTTGAAGGCAGGAGCTAACCCTAATGTAAAGGATGATAGAGGAAAGACACCCTTGCATTATGCTACTGGACCTAATAGTATAGCTTCTCTTATGGAAAAAGGAACTAATCTTAATGAGCAGGATAATGAAGGAAAAACACCCTTACATTGTATTGCAAGCACTGATACAATGATCTCATCTCTTCACTTCTGGATAGTGGAGCTAGATCTGATATATGTGATAAACAAGGAAAGACCTCACTAGACATAGCAATTGATAATTGTAACTACTATGCTGAAGGTTATCTTTTAACTGAGGATCACAAAAGGTTGCAGCAAGAATTAGACTGTATTCTTGGTGGTGTTGACAAAGATAACCCTTCTTCTCTAAGTAAAGGTCTTACTGTATTAGAAAAGTTTTTGAATGAACGCAAGGGTACTCAAGACTTAAAGAGAGTTTTAAGCCTTCATAACAATAAAGGGAAGTTACGAATCTTTCAATATATCAGAGATGTTTTTCATAGTGATGAAACTTGTTGTAAAGAAGCAGAAAGATTGTTGCTGGCAGCAGGAATAAAAGATTTCAAAGGGTTAGATAGTGAAAAGCATCTGCTTAAATCTAGGACTCTATGGGATAATTTAATACTAGACCAGCAGGCAAAGTTAGAAGTGTTTTTAGATGAAGTAGGTAAAGCGCAAGACATGAATCAATTAGAACAAGTTGTAAACGAAGCTATAAAGTCTGGAATAAGGTTTAATTTTCCTCATCAAGGAAAGATGTATGAAGATAAGTATAACTTTATGGATTGTGTGATGAAAAGAATAAAAGAGATTAGTGAATTAGAAAAGAACTCCAAGGTTGCTAGTGATATAATATGTAAATTAGTATCAAAAGGAGCGGTGTGGTATGTTGTAGATAGTATGTATGTGCTCAATACACTGGAATTAGAATTTGAAGATCATGAAACTAATATGATAAAAGCTCATGGAAGTTGTGCAAATCTTACTCTCAAGTTTATGGAAGTTGTTAGAGGTGCAACTAATGGTAAGTTAAAAGATGCAAAAATGGACAACTCTACTTTCTACTTAGAGTATTCAGAGGATAGCATAATAGATGTCGCAAAGATAACAGATGGGGCAAGGAGCTTAGGGTTAACTCAAGGAAAAATAGAATACGGAAGAGATATAGTAAAGATCGGTAAAAGTGAGGTAGAAATTATAACGGAAAATGGCATAAGGCATTACACTAATCTTGCAGACAATAGTAATATAGTGTTAACTTTCTCTACTAGTTTAGGAGAATTAGAAGTTAATTTGTACCCTGACAAGCAAGATAAAATAATAGTAGAAGTTAGTAACAAAAAGGAAATACTGGAAAAGTTCAAAAATTGTAAAGAAGAATTAGGTGAGAATTGCTCGCTTGGTGGATATTGGGTCTACGATGCTATTAAACAGGGATATTTTGAAAGGTCTGGAAAACTTTGTCAATCTTTTGAAACAATTAGTCTATCTAAAAAAGTCTCAGAAGGAGTCAAAGCAGCGGTAAAAGGTTTAAAGTGTGGTGATATAGTGAGTTCTTCATCCAGTAATATATTTCCTCCAAAAGCGATTATGCAGGAAGGTAAAGCAAGAGTACCAGGAGCATGAACTCAAAGTTGCTTAGGGTCAAGTTTTGAGTATTTTACTAAAATAGCTTTAACATTTTTTGGGGAATGTTTTAAATCCTATGGTGATGTTAAGTTAATAGCTTAAGAGATATTCTAAAGGAGTTATCTTATTTAAAAAATTACTTGGACGCTTATAGTTTTTTGAGCATAGCCTTTCATGTTAGATTCAAAGAAGACTGAATAGGCTGCTCCACACTTTCTACTTTCTCGAGCTTGGTGTTGGGCTTAAAGGTATTGACCTTACCCAGAAAAAGTGGAGAGAAAGTTTGGAATGTTTTTCACAAAGAGAATGATGAATCAAAATGCTCAGGAATGCAATAGTTAATAGTGACGTTGTTTGTTATAAAAAATTTCTATATATTCAAATATAGCAGTTTTGATATGCTGTTTAGAGTGCCGAGAGGTGTCTATTGGTAACTCCCTTTTTAGAGAACTGAAGAAGCTTTCCACAACAGAATTGTCGTAACAACAGCCTTTATTACTCATCTATATTCTTTACAGCTAAGAGATATTGATACCCTTGCGCAGTATATTGTGAACCTTGGTCACTGTGCAGCAGTAGATTTTTAACAGGTTTACGCCTATTAATGGCCATTAATAAAGAGTTCATAACCAATTGTTTATTTATTGCACTACTCATTAACTACCATACGTGAGAATTATTGCTGCCAAATATAGCCATCCCTCCTTGGTTTTGATGTAAGTAATCCCATACTTTATTTGGTTGATCAACAATAAAGTTTTGATCTAGTATATTGGGAGCTACAGCTCTATTATCTGTTTGTTGTTTTTTAATTTTAAACTTTCTTCTCAGTATAGCCCTGATGTCATTTTTCTGCATAATACTTTGCACCGTTTTCAAATTGCAACTTTTACCCAAAGCCTTCAATTCAGCATGAATTTTAGGAGCTCCATATCTACATTTAGAAACTTGATATATTTTTTGAATAGCTTCGAGTAGCTCTTTATTTGCTGATTCTCTACTGCTTATTTTTCTTGTGGTCCACTTATAGTAGCCACTAGCAGAAAATCCTACATAATTCCTGTACTTTATAGCAGTTACTATATAAAAAAATATTTTACTCTTTTTGACTGGCCAGGGCTTTTTTTTAAATGTCTCTTTCCCTTGTTACTCTTGCTTTGTAAATCAAACCTCTCTTTGTCGTAAGGAGCCATGTTACCTCTACCTGGAAATGCATTTGCCGCTGACTTTTTTTCGTTATATTTCTTCATCCATTTTCCTAATAAACCACCCTTTATTCCTAAATCTCTTGCTATTTTTGTAATTGTTTGACCTGCCTTTCTTTGTTCATTTGCCAGCTTAACAGCTTCCAATTTGAATTCTGCCTTATATTCTCTTGCCATTTCTAATCCTCCAAAATTTTATTTTACCCAAAAAAACTCTTTTCTTTCTCTCCACTTTTTCTGGGTAAGGTCAAGAAGCCTATTGTCTAATTATGTACCTAAATTTTATTACGGCACTTTCACTACTACTTTAACGAGTGAGCTACCTTTCTATAAAAGACCTATCGACTGTTGCAATTATAGGCGTAAACAAGAATGATAAAAGAGTACGAGATTGAGTAACTATGTACACTTCTGCTGGCATACCAGGGTATAGGTATACGTTTTTAAACTGAGCAAGCTCTGGTTTTGGTATCACTACACGTACTGAATAATAACGCCCTAGCCTTGGATCATCAAGGGCATCGGGAGAAATATTGCTTACTATACCATTAATTAAACTTAAACGACGTGCACTGTAAGCACTTAAACGAACTTTAACCTTTAGCCCTTCTAGCCCATCAATAGAGACTATGTTGCTATCTTTCTTTTGTGCTGACAGTATCTCTTCTATGTTTCTGGTCTGAATTTTAGCATCTATTATTAGGTCATCATCCGATGGCACTACGCTCATGATCGGAACTCCAGATTGTATAACACCACCTTCAGTATGGTATCTTATATCTGTGACTATCCCATCTTGAGGCGATTTAATTATTGTACGTGCTAATGAATCTTCAGCAACCATCAGTCTCTCTTTCAAGTCTGCAATAGACGTACTAACTTCCTTAAGTTCAGCGTTTGCTCTTTCTTGAGAATCATTTCTCACGTTTATAATTTCTAATTCGTTCTCTCCAATTTTTTGCTGCACTTGAGATATTGCAGAACGGTAATATCCAACTCTGCCTTCAATTTCAGCAAACTGCTTTTCTAAAGCTAAAATGTGTGGTTTGCTTATATGGCCACTATCAAGTAATTGTCTTTTTGTTTCCAACTCCTCAGTTATCAAGTCATATTGCTTATGAGCTGCATTTAGTTGAAAGTTTAGCCCCGCTAATTCATCATTTAACTGCTTTATACGTTGTTGCAGTATGTCTGTTTTTCCCAATATGCTCTTTCTCTGAGAGTTGAACAACTTTACTTGATTCTTTATCGCTTTATTTACAAGTTCATCGTGAGATAATTTTTTAACCTCATCAGGAAACTCGAGCGTGTCCAAATCTACTCTGATTGCAAGAAGCCTTGCTTCTGTTGCTAAAAATGATAAGAGCTTCTCTTTGATGATACTTAAATTCGCCTTCTCGTTAACATCACTCAACAAAACTAGAGGCTCATCTTTTTTAACTGCTTGACCCTCTTTTACTAAAATTTTGCTTATTATTCCTCCGCCCAAGTGTTGAACTATTTTTCTATTTGAAGATACAATAACTTCTCCACTTGCATGCACCGCACCGTCAATTGGAGCTATAGCCGACCAAATACCACCTATCCCAAAAAAGATGAGTATTACTACCAGACCAAAAAATAGTGGTCCCCATGTTACTTTCAGGACTTCATTTACGTTATTACTTTCGCGTTTTAAAATAAAATTTATCACTGCATCAATCAATGCAAACGTCTTATCCAAAAATTTTGGGTACTTCTTCTTTTTATTTTTTGCTCCTTGCATATTTATATTATCACCATGGCCAATCAAGCCTGTCAAAGAAAATCCAGCGCTAAGCTTTTTTAACTTACTTATCATAATACTACTGTGAATTTGTGTTAACTCAAGATAACACACAAAAACAAAGAATCTATAATTTAAGCATTCCATTTAGACTGTAGAGCACCAGAATAAACTATTTAGTAACAATTCCTGCATCAACTATGTTTTTAAAATTTTTTGACGTTTAACTTTATTATAACTTTTTCTTTATTTTGTGAATATCTGAGTTACTTATATTATGTAAGAAATCTATTGCCAACTAGTCAATATTCTGTTAGGAATTAAGATAATATAAAGTTATTATGCTTAAATTGGAAAGCAGAAAGTTCCTGATTACTGGCGCATCAGGCGGAATAGGGCAAGCAATTGTAAAAATTATGCACAAAGCCGGAGCAACTTTATGTATTTCTGGCACAAAAAAAGAAGTGCTCGAAGAAGTTGCTAAACAATATGAAAAAAACATGCATGTACTCCCTTGTGATTTATCAAATGCTGAGGAAGTAAATCAACTAATAAATAGAGCAAGTGAGCTGATGGAAGGCTTTGACGGGCTCGTATGCAATGCGGGTATTACGCGAGACAGTTTATTATTGAGAATGACAGATGAAGCATGGCAAAAAGTAATTGATATTAACTTGAGCTCTACATTTAAGCTGAGTAGAGAAGCATGCAGAAAACTAATTAAGAATAATTGGGGAAGAATTATAAATATTTCCTCAATAATAGGGCTGACAGGAAACGCCGGGCAAGCAAATTATGCGGCGTCTAAAGCTGGAATAATAGCTATGAGCAAATCCATAGCAAAAGAAGTTGCAAGTCGTAATATAACAGTAAATTGTATTGCTCCTGGGTTTATAGATACTAAAATGACTGAAGTTTTAAATGAAGGACAAAAGGGAAAAATATTAGATAATATTCCAATGAAAAGAATGGGAACAGGGGAAGAAATAGCAGCAGGGGTCTTGTTTTTAGCAAGTGATGAAGCAAAATATATAACAGGGCATGTGCTCAATATTAATGGTGGGTTATTTATGTAGCAACACTTATGTATGGACAAATTATAATTTTTACTTTAAAATAAAAAATGTGTAGGTTTAGGTTAATTTATTACTTAGAGGCAAAAAAATGAGCTCTATAATGGAATTTTTTAGTGTTTTTTGCGTAGTATTGCTTTTCTCTTTCTCAGGTTATGCAGCTGACCCTGATATGGATGACACAACTAAAGTAATATGCAATATTATTGGTTATGTTTGGGGGATAGGCGGTCCACTTATGACGGTAGTAATAATTGGTGCAGCTTTGCTTGCAATATTTGGCAGGATGCCGTGGCCAGCCCTCTTTGCTCTTGGCATGTTCTGTGGTGTATTTTTTGGCGCTAAAACTATCATAACGAAAATTATGCCCAACGTAAGCGATGAAGCAAAAACTATGTTGGAAAAGTGTGGACAAAAATAATCCAAAAAGTGCAGAAATGCTTTTTTGTTATCCATTAAACCGCTTCATATCTTCAACTTGCAACAAATAAGGGCTATCTTTTGGTAAAGTTTTAACAGCTAGCTCAGCATATTTTGTAAATTGCTTTAAATCACCTTCAATACAAGCCTTTTTTGTCAAGGCAAAATAATGCATTGCCGTATCAGCTTCACATTTATATGCAATGCTTAAATACTTCCAGACAAAAGCGTTATCTGGTTCTACATTCAAAATCTGCTCCAGGTAAAAAATCGCCTTTTTTGCATCACCGTGTAATAATAAAGTATGAGATAATGCAAGTTTCACTAAATAACTGTTTTTCTCAGATAAATACCTAAGCGATTCCTCATACATTTTTATTGCTTCACTTAAATTTCCGGCCTTGTATAGCATTTCTGCTTTTAATTCATATAGGTATGGGTCATTGCGTGACTCTTGAATCAATGAATTAACTTTAGCAATAGCCTCTTCTATCTTTCCTTGCCTATAGCAAACTATAGCATTTACATACTCAGAATTATTTTCATATTTATTAGATAACACATGAATAGGAGCAAAGAAAGAGTCTAGCTTGGCAACCACACGCTCAAACTTTAGTAACTTATCCGCAAAAATTGGTTTTACGTTGTTTTTAACCTTATAATTTTGTACAGCAAATATACGTTTCTCACTAAGTGGGTGAGTGCGGAAATATTCCTCGGTGTTCTCATGCTCAATACTTTTAAAATAATCAAAAATCTCTTTCATACCTGAATTATCATAGCCAGATTCATCAAGATACCTTAAAGCATAGCTATCTGCTACACTTTCTTGCTCTTGAGAATAGTTAAAAAATAGCCTTGAACTAAACGCTACACCACTAAGCAAAATTGCACCAGCAACCTGAGGGTTAATGATAATACTAGAAACTAATCCTACCATATAACTAATCATTGCTATCGATTGAAAATAACCCATAGCACTACTCATTTGCAATATATGACCAGCAGATATGTGAGCAATCTCATGTGCTAATATACCAAGCAGGACATAAGGTTTAGCCGAATATTGTAAAAGTCCTAAATGAATGAAAATACTGTTATTGTTAATTACAAAAGCATTAATCGAATTGTCATTAATTATAAAAACTTTTATTTGCTCATGATCAATATCCGCAGCAGAAAATAAAGGTTGCGCTAGCTCTTTCACTATTGCTTCCACTTCACTATCTCTAATAATGTTAATAGAGTAAGCATTATTACAATATGCAAAAAAGAACAATAAGGTCAAAAACTTAGCAACTCTAAACATGAAAATTCTGTGCTTGTATAATTTATAGAAATTCTATATTTTAACACTTAAATTATACAAATTTATAAACGCTAGTTTAAATTTTTAACGTAACTGATAAGTTTGTCGATGGTAGTTAACTTAATTTTATGTTGTTCAGCAAATTTAAGTAACTGAGGTAAGCGCATCATAGAGCCATCATCATTCACTAATTCACAAATAACTGCTGAATGATCAAACCCTACTAACTTCGCCATTTCAACACTCGCTTCAGTATGACCAGCACGTTGTGCCACCCCACCTTTATGTGCAATTACAGGAAAAACATGACCTGGAGTTATGATGTCATCCTGAGTACCATCCTTGTTGATAGCAGCATGTATAGTTTTCGTTCTATCCTCTGCTGAAACACCGGTTGTAATGCCATAACGTGCATCAATTGATGTAGTAAATGCGGTATGATTTTCACCAATATTTTTCTTTTCCATGAAATTAAGGCCCAACCTTTTCATGTGAAATTTAGTCATTGCTAAGCAAACAACCCCTGTACCGTACCTAACCATAAAAGCCATATGTTCCGGCTTTATTTTCTCAGCTAAGACAATCAAATCGCCTTCATTTTCTCTATTTTCATCATCAACTAAAATGAATAATTTACCGGAACGAGCATCCTCTAATACATCTTCCACAGAAGAAATACCTGGTAGACTCATTGAAGCATAAGTGGCCTGTACCATAATAATTTACTTAAATTCAATCTTAACTATTTTATACAATTTCTCTCCATTTGGCACTGTCACTTCCACATATTCACCGACTTTTTTGCCGATTAAGGCACTCCCAAGTGGTGAACTAGTAGATATTAACTGCTTTGAAACATCAGCTTCATATTCGCCTACAACCTTATAAACATATTCCACTTCACCGTTATTATCACTTAACATGCTTAATGTCACAGTTGCACCAAACATTACTGAATCACCAGACAAATTTTTTACTTCTATTACTTCCGCATGTGAGAGCTTACTTTCTATCTCCATTATACGGCCTTCAATAAAACCTAACCTTTCCCGTGCTGCATGATACTCTGCGTTTTCAGACAAATCACCTTGATCACGAGCATCAGAAATAGCCTGTATCACAGAAGGTTTTTCTTCCTTTAATTTTTCAAGTTCGGCTTGCATATTCTCAAAACCTTCCCTCGTCATAGGAAATTTATTAATAATGGATGAAGCCATAATCACCACCTAAACGCAATTAAATTGAGTAACGAAATTACTCACAATGTTAAAAATATCACCTTTTATATCATCACTCATGTCATTTGACAACTTTTTTAAAACCCCAGGGTGTACAGTATGAAAATAATTAATAAGATCATGTTCAAATTTATTAATGTAACTTATTTGTATTTTACTTAACTGATTATATAGGTTAGAAAAAATATACATCAGCACTACTTGCTCTTCTATTGACATAGGTAAATGTTGTTTTTGCTTTAATAACTCGACAAGATATTTACCCTTATTCAAGGATAATTGAACACTAGCATCAAGATCAGAACCAAATTTTGCGAAATCTTCTAATTCTCTATACTGAGCTAAGCTTAGCTTTATAGAACCAGCAACTTTCTTCACAGACTTTAGTTGTGCAGCAGAACCAACCCGTGAAACTGACAAACCTATATTTACTGCAGGCCGAAATCCTTTATAAAATAATTCAGACTCAAGAAAGATCTGCCCATCGGTAATTGAAATAACATTTGTTGGCACATATGCAGATACATCACCAGCTTGAGTTTCGACAATTGGCAAAGCAGTTAAAGAACCCTGCCCTTTTTTATCAGACATTTTAGCAGCTCTTTCAAGCAAGCGAGAATGTACATAGAATATATCTCCAGGGTAAGCTTCACGACCAGGAGGACGTCTGAGCAATAAAGACATCTGCCTATATGCCACAGCATGCTTAGATAAATCATCATATATAATCAAACAATGCATTCCATTGTCACGGAAAAATTCCCCAATAGTGCAACCAGCATAAGGTGCTAAAAATTGCATAGGCGCGCAGTCAGATGCACTAGCCACAACTACAGTTGTATACTCTAATGCTCCGCTTTCTTTCAGCTTATTTACCACTTTTGCTACTGTTGAAATTTTTTGCCCAATAGCAACATAAACACAGTAAACTTTTTGATTTTCGTTTACCTCATCGTTAATCTTCTTCTGATTGATAATAGTATCAAGCGCAATAGTAGTTTTACCAATTTGTCTATCACCAATAATTAATTCACGCTGCCCTCTACCTATTGGAATTAGCAAATCTATAATTTTAATTCCTGTTTGCAGTGGCTCATGCACAGACTTACGATCAATAATGCCTGGCGCTTTAGATTCTATATCCATTCTGTTTTTGGCTCTAATTTCCCCACCGTCGTCCATAGGATGGCCCAACGCATTTACAACTCTCCCTAACAATTCATGCCCTACAGGCACCTGCACAACATCACCACTACATTTTACAACGTCCCCTTCTTTCACATCACGGTCATTACCAAGCACAACTATTCCAGCCGTATTATGATCTAAATCGAGAACTATTCCTTCTACACCACTTGCAAAAAATACCTTTTCACCGAATTTTGCTTTTTCCAGCCCATAAACCAATGCGATACCATCTGTTACTGAAATTACTTCACCTATATTTTCCCGCTTTATAGGATTATCAAACGTCTCAACCTTTTCTCTTATTATACTTGCTATCTCAGAAACATTCATACTGTTCTTCATACAAAATTCCTTACTTTTAATATTTCCATTTTACTTAAGTCAACTAACCTATCCAAGTAACTTTTTAGCGAAGCATCGATCAAATTAAAACCATACCTAACTACGAAGCCACCTAGTATAGAAGGGTCAACCACATTGCTTACTTTTATTATTTTACCAAGAAAGCTCAAAGATTCAGTAATTATTTTTATATCAGATTCCTTTAAAGTTTCTGCTGACTTTATAGTAATTTCGAATTCATTTTCATTTTCTCTTGCAAGACTTAAGAATTTTTCTAATATAAGGATCAATAAACTAGAGCGTTTATTTGCAAATATAACCATAATAAATTTTACTAAATTCTCACTCAAGTGCTCATTTATAGAAAGCATCACTTCTTTTTTGTGTGCAAAAGAAATCATAGGATGAGATAGGTACACAAAAACATCACGTTGATCCTTAAAAAAAGCCAACAAAAATTCTACTTCTTTCCTTATAATACCTAACCTGCTTCCTGAGACATGAAATAGCACTCTAGCGTAAGATGAAACTAAATTATTGTATTGGGTCTTTTTCATATTAAATCCAGTAAATCTAAATTAATTCAGCTACAAATCTTTCATTCTTCAATCCAAGCATTTTTTATATAAACAGGTCTTCTCTTTAAGGAAAGAAAATATAAATCATATCTGACTGAATAATCTAAAAAACTAAGGTTTTTACTTAAGAAATACTTAGAAGAATTTATAATAGACTGACATTGAAGATGAGATATCGGTATTTCTTTTCCAAGTAAACTTGTTTTAACTTCTATAAAAATCAGCTCCTTTTTTTTAGATACAATTAAGTCAATTTCACCGAACTTACAACGGTAACGGCGTTTTATAACATTATACCATTTCAGTTTTAAATATACTAAAACTAATAACTCGCCAAAGTAACCTACAAAGTAGCGTAACCTACTTACCACAAGAAGAACAATTATGATAACAATTAACTTTGTGTAACTACTTTGCCTCCTTCTTTATTTTTACTATAAACCTTACCTCTTGCTGCAATATCCCTATCAACCAGTTCTATCACTGCCATTGAAGCGCAATCACCCTTTCGAGTGCTAAATTTTATTATTCTAGAATACCCACCTTTACGATCTTGATAACGGCTGGCTAAGACGTTTAATAACTTATCAACTGCTAACTTACTATTATGAAGGCGTGAAAGCAAAAGTCTTCTACCATGTAAAGTATTCTTATTCTTAGCAATTGTAATAAACTTTTCGACATATGGACGAAGTTCCTTAGCTTTTGGTAAAGTAGTTACAATCTGCTCATGGTTAATTAATGAGATAGATAGATTCTTTAACGTCGATAATCTATGTTCAGTACAACGAGATAGTTTACGTTTTTTTATTCCATGTTTCATATATCACCTAATCTTCATCAGTATGTTGTTTAGCCAACTCATCTATATCCTTAGGTGGCCAGTTTAGCACATTCATACCCAAAGACAAGCCAAAATTAGTCAAAACTGCCTTAATCTCATTCAAAGACTTTCTGCCAAAATTAGCAGTTCTTAACATTTCACCTTCTGTCTTTTGTACAAGATCACCTATATAAGTGATGTTTTCGTTTTTCAGACAGTTATGAGACCTGACAGATAATTCCATTTCATCTACCTTACGCAATAAGACAGGGTCATAACCCAAATCTTTAGCACCACTAGACGAAGAAACCTGCGATTTTTTATAACTTACATCAGAACTAATAAAGGGCTGAAGTTGCTCCTGTAATATTCTTGCAGCAGAGTCAACAGCTTGACTCGGAGAAATTGTACCATCAGTTTCAATTGACAATATCAGCTTATCCTTATCAGTCACTTGGCCAACACGACTGTTCTCTACCCTGTACGAAACCCTGTTGACAGGGCTATACAAAGCATTAACTGGAATAAAACCAATTAAATCCTGTTCACTCATAAGCTTCAAAAGTTCATTTTCTTTATATTTAGTTACAGGAAGATAACCTTTTCCGCTAGCCACATATATGGTCATGTTAAGCTCCACATTTTGCCCCAGCGTACATATTAACAAATCTTTATTAACAATAGAGCATTGATCATCAGTTTCTATCATCCCAGCTAATACCTGGCAAGGCCCTTTAGCGTTTAAATTTAAGCATTTATTAGAAGCACCATTTAATTTACACCTCAACATACCCATATTTAATACTATATCAGTTACGTCTTCTCTCACCCCTTGAATTGAAGTGAACTCATGAGTTACACCTTCAATTTTTATTCCATAAACAGCACTACCTTTAAGAGAAGATAACATTACACGTCTTAATGCATTGCCTAATGTTAAAGCAAAACCACTTTCCAACGGTTCTAGCACTATATCACTTTTTTCACTTGAATCATCTGATATTACCTTAACTGAACTAGGTTTAATCAATTTATCTAAATTGCTACAGAGAGAAACATCATTATTATAATACATAAAACAACCTTTTCAAATATCCTATACTCTTCTTTTTTTTCTTAACCTGCACCCATTATGAGGAATTGCGGTTTTATCTGCAATTGAAGTCACAGTCAACCCACATCTCTGAAGTGCTTTAACCGCAGCTTCGGTACCAAAGCCAGGGCCGCGAATTATTACAGAGACAACCTTCATACCAAATCTCTCCATTGCGTTCTTCGCAGCAGACTCCGCAGCCTTACCTGCAGCATAAGGTGTGGATTTTCTCGAACCTGAAAAACCACATGCACCCACAGAAGTTTGACATAGCGTATTACCATGAACATCAGTTACATTTACAAAAGTATTATTAAAAGTTGCACGAATATGGACAACACCAGTAATAAACTCCTTCTTACTCTTACTAACCGTTTTGACTTTTTTCATTAAAACTCACAATAATAATAAATTTTATTTTTTCCCAGCAATAGGCAACCGAGATCTACCTTTACGAGTCTTAGCATTAGTATGAGTCCTTTGCCCTCTCACAGGTAAACCTTTTCTATGTCTCACCCCTCTATAGCATCCCATTTCCACTAAAGATTTTATGTTCATAGCCACTTCTTTTCTGAGCTCACCTTCTATAACATAATTTTGTCTAATGAAACCGCTGATCTTTTCTATATCTTCATCTCGTAATTCTGAAACACGTTTGCGCTTATCAACTTCGCAAGCGTGACAAATTACATTCGCAGTAGCAATACCTATACCATATATATAAGTTAATGCAAAAGGAACACATTTCCTCACTGGAATATTTATGCCTGCAATACGTGCCACTGGTACCTCGATACTTTATTAATAACAACTCTTAATTTATACCATAAAACAACTCAGAGTCAAACCAAATTACAAGAAATTTTACTTTCAATCTCTTGCGTTACCTCATCAACACTCAAATTAGCGTCAATTGTTAATAATTTGCCTTTATAATACTCGCGTAAACCTTTCATTTGAAGGTGATATTCACTTATTCTCTTATTAATTGCAGACATATCAGCATCATCAATTCTTTTCTCTAACCTCGTACTTTTACATTTAGCACAAGTAGTACTCTTAAAAGAAGATACACTATATATGCTTTTACAGTCCAAACACGCGAGACGATTTTTTAACCTATCGATTGCAATATTATCGTCAAGCTGCAGCTCAACTACAATGTCAACATCCCTATTATATTTTTCTTGCAAAACTTGAGTCAAAAAATGAGCCTGGTTTAAATTTCTCGGAAAACCATCTAATAAGCAATTATCATCCACTAATGCAAGCTGGTCACGTAATAATCCACATATAATTTCATCTTGAATTAAATTACCAGATTCCACGGTACCCTTTATTTTTTTACCTAACTCACTACTGCTAGATATAATATTCCTTAATAAATCCCCTACTGAAATTAATTTTAAATTATATTTTGCTATTAACAAGCTTGACTGAGTACCTTTACCAGAACCTGGAGGACCAAAAATCGTAATGATCATCTTACTTTCCTCGTTTTAGACTCATATTTCTTTATCCAGTTGTCGTACCTATTTGAAAAAATATAAGATTGTATTTGCATAATAGTATCAGTAATAACGTTCACTATAATCAGTAAGCTCGTCCCACCAAAAATAAATGGTATATCATAATAATATCTCATAACTTCAGGTACAGTACATATGACTACCAAATACGCAGAGCCAATGAATGTCAACTTAAAAACTATATCTTGAAGGTAATCAGAAGTATGTTTCCCAGGCCTTCTACCAGGTATAAAACCACCATTTTTTTTAAGAAAATCTGCGTTTTCCTCTGGATTAAATATAAAATTGGTATAGAAAAAATTAAAAAATACTATCAGCACCAAATAGGCTACAATATATACTACTTTATTTGCCATAAAGTAATTCAAAATAAAATCAGAAAAAGCGTGCCCCTTATAGAAATTTGCAATTGAAATAGGTGTCAATAAAATTGCATTAGCAAAAATGGTTGGTACTACACCAGATAAATTAATCTTCAATGGAATATAAGTAAAATCGTCATTATGTAATCTTTTAAATTGCTTTTTAGGATGTTGAACAATAACCTTTCTATAAGAAGACTCTACAAAAATGACTAAGAGTAGCAGCAAAAAAAACAATACCAAAACAAAAAGGATAATAAATAACGATACGCTACCGTTTTTATTTAACGTTAACAAAGATGACAAAGCGCTGTGTAACTCTGATATTATACCCGTGAAAATGATTAATGAGATACCATTGCCTATACCGCTAGCGCTGATTCGTTCACCAAGCCATATTAAAAGCATAGTTCCACCTAAAAGGCTGAAAACACCTATTGTACGAAACATAACACCAGGTTCGATTACAACCAATACCCCTTCCCTATTCATCCCTTCCAATCCAACCAAAATTGGAATTGATTGAAATACACAAATTACTATGGTCAGATAGCGTATATAAGAATTCATCTTTCTACGGCCTGACTCTCCATCATTCTTAACTTCCTTCATTCCTTTAATCGCAGAAGAAAGTAACTGAATAATGATAGAAGCCATTATATATGGCATAACGTTCAATGCTAGAATTGTCATTCTAGCCAATGCACCACCAGAAAATAAATTAAATACTCCAAAAACGCCTGAGCCATCTTTGGGAAATATATCATTAATTACATCAAGATTAATTCCAGGAATAGGCACATAAGTACCCAAGCGATAGCAAATTAAAGCTATTAGCGTAAAAAATATACGCTTTAATAAATCGCCTTTATATAACAACGTAGGATCCAAGCTATTAAATGCTGATTTATTGCCCATGACTTACGATAGTATTTCCACACTACCACCAACTGAAGCTACAGATTTTTTTGCAGCTTCTGACGCAAAATCAACATGAAACACAAATTTTTCGCTCAACTTACCTTTATTAAGAAGTTTAATTTTATCCTTAATAGACTTTATAAAACCTAATTTATACAGCCTCTCCTTATCTATAACAGAGTCTTTCACTATTTTTTTAGCTTCCATTAAGCGCTGTATATCGCCAACATTAATTATAGAGTATATGCTCCTACGTATAGGCTTAAAACCTCTTTTAGGCAAACGAGTATATATAGACTGTTGTCCACCCTCAAAACCATTTATAGAAACTCCACTTCTAGCCTTCTGCCCTTTATGCCCTCTACCGGATGTTTTACCTTTACCACAACCGATACCTCTACCCAGCAACTTAGGCTTCTTTTTCTTAGATAATTTAGTAAATATAGAGTTTAATTTTACAGCATTATTCATACTTTACCTGTTTCCAACTATCTCGCTAATCTTTTTGCCTCTTTTGCTTGCTACCTGACGAGGAGATAACATACTATCAAAAGCCTTAAACACCCCACATATAACGTTATGAGGATTATTTGATCTAGTGGATTTAGCTACCACATCCTTTATACCTAACACCTCAAAAACTGATCTAATCGCTCCACCAGCAATAATACCTGTTCCGGCTCTTGCGGTTCTTAAAACTATCTCACCAGAACAAAATTTAGCTTTAATATCATGATGCAAAGTTCTACCTTCACGCAAGTACACTCTAATCATTGATTTCTTTGCAGCATTTACAGCTTTGACTCTTGCTTCAGCAACTTCTGCGTGCTTACCTATTCCACACCCTACCCTACCCTTCTCATCGCCAACAACAACCAAAATTGAAAATGAAAATCTTCTACCACCTTTGGTAACCGTTGTCACTCTTCGTACCGAAACTAAAAGCTCTGATAAATCATTATTATTTTGTAAATTCTTTATAGCCATATTCAAAACCTTCTAAAATTCAAATCCAGAACTTCTTAAAGCCTCAGCAAATTGAGAAACTAATCCTGTGTATTTATACGCTCCACGATCAAACGTAAGCTGCTGCTCTAATTTCATGCCAGACAGACGCTCAACCATTAAAGAAGAAACCTGTTTTATAGTTTCAGCGTTGACTTTCCCTTTACATACATCCTTAATTTTAGCATCCAAAGTAGAAGCTGAAGTGAGAGTTATTCCTTTTACATCATTAATTAACTGGACATAAAAATGCCTATTAGATTTAAATATGGATATACGTAAACGTTCAGCGCTCTTGTCAAGCTTCGCTCTATTACGTAACTTCCTTTTTTCAGAATTACTTAAAAAATTATACGATCTTTTCATTTTTATTACTTCTTTTTACTTACAACCTTACGCAGCATAAATTTGCCTTTTATTACAACACCCTTACCTTTATAAGGATCATATTTTCTAATTTTGCATATATCAGACGCCACCATATAGACCTTCTGCTTATCCATACCACTAACTACTAAGTGAGTTGGCTTTATGCACTTAATCTCAACATCTTTAGGCACTTTATATTTAACATTATGGCTATAACCAAGATATAAAGTCAAATACTTACCATCACACTCTGCCTTATATCCCACACCGTTAATCTCAAGATTAACAGAAAAACCATCAACCATGCCGTTAATGATATTATTAATATTACTCCTATAAGTGCCCCACATAGGCTTTATTTTATCATAATTATCTTTATCTTGATCAACAGAAAGCAATAGCTGATTATCAATAATCTGACACACAACATCCCTGATCAAGCTAACTTCCTTTTCAGCCTTAGCACTCTTTATTAACATACTACCATTATTATATTCAACTGAAACACCAGCAGGAATATTGATAGGAGCAGCACCTATACGAGACATGAATTTCTCCTATTATTTAAAACACACGACACAAAACTTCTCCACCAACCTTTAATTTATGTGCATTATAATCAGTCATCACTCCTTTGGGTGTCGATATAATAAAAATACCAAGACCATTATATGCTTTAGAAATGTCCTTATACTTAGAATAACGACGACAACCAGGCTTTGACACCCTAACTATGTCACTAATTACAGGTGACTTCTCATAATACTTCAATTTTACAATGAAAGAAGGTAAATTATCTACAACTTGCTTTTCATAATCAAGGATATACCCTTCCTCTTTTAAAATCTCCAATATAGAAGAATTCATCTTAGAAAATAGTACCCTTGTTGCCCTATGCATTGCCAATTGAGCATTACGTATCCTTGTTAAAAAATCACCAATACTATCAGATAACGCCACAATATACTCCTTATATTATATTTACCAACTAGACTTTGTAACTCCTGGAATTTGCCCAAAAGAACATAAATCACGCAAAACAATTCTACATAAACCAAATTTTCTATATACTCCTCTTGGTCTCCCAGTTAAAGCACACCTATTTCTAATTTTGGTTTTAGAAGAATTTCTAGGCAATTTTTTAATTAATTTATTTTGAGCTGTAAACCTTTCTACAATAGACAGATTCTTATTATTTATTATAGATTTCAATTTTTCTCTTTTTTCTTTATATTGATCGCACAACTTTATTCTGCGAAGATTTCTTTCTATCATAGATTTTTTTGCCATATATTTCTCCTCTCAATTAATCAAAAAAAGGAAATTTAAGAGCCAGTAATAATTCCTTTGCTTCCTTATCACTAACTGCACTTGTTATAATATTAATATCCATACCTCTAATTTTACTTATTTTATCATAGTCTATTTCTAAAAACGAGATATGTTCCTTTATACCAAAGGAAAAATTACCATTACCGTCAAATTGCTTCACACTAAATCCTCTAAAATCTTTTTCCCTTGGCAAAGCAATATATATCAATCTTTCTAAAAACTCATACATTTTATCTCTACGCAAAGTTACTTTGCAACCTACTGTAGCACCTTTTCTGATCTTGAAGCCAGAAATAGATTTTTTTGCAAAAGTTGATAAAGGCTTCTGCCCAGCAATCAAATATAGGCTATCAAGTGGTTCATTTATTGCTTTACTATCTGTAGCAGCATCTCCAACGCCCATATTGATACACACCTTGACAAGTTTAGGCACTTGCATTATATTGCCGTAATTAAACTTATCCTTCAAGGACTTTACTATGCTATCTTTATACAATTCTTTAAACATATCAACCTAATCTATCACTTCTCCAGAAACTTTTGCAAAACGCACTTTTCTACCGTCTATAACCTTAAACCCCACTCTAGTTGGAGTTTTATATTTAGGGTACAATGTTGCAACGTTGGATATATCAATAGCTAACTCTTTATTTAATATACCACCACTACTACCAGCTTTTGGTTTAGTATGTCTCTTATGCACATTCACTCCAGAAACAATTACTTTCTTTTTAGCATCACGTGCTATAACTTTGATTACCTTACCAATTTTTCCCTTATCTTTACCAGTTAAAACTATAACGTCGTCACCACTTTTTATTTTAGCACTCATTATAAAACCTCAACAGCTAATGACATTATCTTCATAAAAGAACCAGATGATAACTTTTTTACCGGACCAAACACCCGAGTGCCAAGTGGTTCACCTTGATCGTTAATCAAAACTACAGCATTGCTAGAAAAACGAATTACAGAACCATCAGATTTCCTAATAGGGCTTTTCACCCTCACCACAACTGCTCTATATACTTTTCCCTTCTCAACTTTCCCTCTTGGAGTAATAGATTTAGTAGATACAATAACTGTGTCACCTATAGATGCAGACTTTCTACCACCCAATAAACCAATACAAAGCACTGCACGCGCGCCAGAATTATCAGCTACTTCCAACAATGTATTTTTTTGAATCATATAAATATCCTATTCAATGTGAGCTATTAACAATAACCCATTTTTTAGTAGTAGAAATAGGCTTGTGTTCTTGTATTAAAACCTTGTCCCCTTCTTTACAACTATTATTCTCATCATGTGCTGTATACTTCTTGTATTTTTTTATAACCTTTTTATACAGCTCATCCTTATACACTTGTAATACCGAAACCTTTACAGTCTTATCACACTTAGCCTTAGTTACAGTACCACAAAAAACCTTTTTAGGCATTCTTTTCCTCTCTTCTTCTTTTATTTAATGTAGTTAAAATACGAGCTATGCTCTTTCTTATTAAGCTAAAACGCGAAATATTGTTGCACTGGCCCAGCTTCTTTTGAAAAACCAAATTAACAAACTCTTTTCTCAAATTCACAAGAATTTCATGCAATTCTTGCGAGGACCTCGATTCAATGTCAGCTATATCCATTGCAACTCCATTTAATTATGATTAGATACAAATTTACACTTCATAGGAAGCTTAGCAGTTGCCTTTTCAAGCGCCAATCTTGCTAAATGCATGGGAACATCACTGCTAATTTCAAACAACATTCTACCGGGCTTAGCTTTAAATACCCAAAACTCAACACTACCTTTCCCTTTACCCATACGCACATCCGCCGGCTTTTTACTAACAGGGGTATCAGGAAAAATTCTTATCCACACTTTACCAGAGCGTTTTAATGTTCTAGATATTACACGCCTTGCAGTTTCAATATGCTTAGATTGAATCCTACCTGCTTCCATAGCCTTTAGACCATAATCTCCAAAAGATAATGTGCTACCACCTTTCGTGTTACCCTTAATTCGTCCTTTAAATACTTTTTTATATTTACTTTTTTTAGGAATAAACATTTCAATATACCTAATTAGTTACCAATATAAACCCAGACCTTAACTCCTATGATGCCATATATAGTTTTTGCTTCAGCAAAAGCATAATCTATATTAGCACGTAAAGTATGCAAAGGCAAACGGCCTTCTTTATACCACTCAGTACGAGCTATCTCAGCTCCGCCAAGGCGCCCAGAACAACTTACTTTAATACCTCTAGCACCCATCCTCAAACAACTTTGAATAGCTTTTTTCATCGCTCTTCTAAATGAAACCCTTTTTTCTAACTGCTGTGCAATGCTGTTTGATATTAAAACTGCATCTATTTCAGACCTTTTAACCCCTACTACATTCACTTCCACATTATTTTTTACTTTTTCAGCTATCTTTTGCTTTATCTTCTCAATATCCGAGCCTTTCTTACCTATTATCACTCCAGGTCTAGAAGAATGTATTATTACAGATACCAAATCGATCGTACGCTCTATAATTACTTTAGAAACACCAGCATGCTTAAAAGATTCATTTATATAACTGCGAATAGATAAATCTTGATGCAACCCTTGTTTATAACCCTTCTCAGCATACCAAATAGATGACCAAGTATTAATTATTTTTAACCTAAATCCTTTAGGATTAACGTTTCCCATATTTTTGCACTTTCCTTATTAATTTTCTATTTTTATGAATCATATAATTTCCCCCAATTTTACAGTTATATTACTATAACGTTTACTAACTCTATTAGCTCTACCCATAGCTTTTGGACATACCCTACGCAAAGTAAGAGACTTACCTATTAAAATTTCTTTTATATATAAATTATCGATATCCAATCCATAATTTTGAGCATTAGCAATCGCAGAATTTAATACCTTCCTTATAAGACCTGCAGCTTTCTTTTCACAAAATCTTAATTGCACAGTGGCAAAAGAAACTTTTTTATTACGTACTAAACCAGCAACCAAATTCAATTTACGAGGAGTTGATTTTAAAACCCTAGAACCAGCTTTAACTATTACATCTCTGTTTTTCATATCAATTACCTTCTTGTCGCCTTTTTATCACCACTATGCCCAGTAAATTTACGAGTGGGTGAAAACTCACCAAACTTATGACCTATCATATTCTGATCATTAACATTCACAGGAATGTAATCCTTACCATTATAAACAGCAAACTTTAAACCTAAACAATTAGGAAGAATTACAGAAGCCCTGGAATGAACTTTTATAGCCATGTTAACAAACCCCTTGTTTAAAGCATTATTCACCGACTTTAATATAGAAGGATGACAAAAAGGAGGCTTCCATGCAGATCTACTCATAAACTAACCTTTCAATTGTTTTATATACTTATCACTAGATTTATTTCTCCTTCGAGTTTTCTTTCCTTTTGTTGCAACACCCCAAGGAGTAACAGGATGACGACCACCAGAGGTTTTTCCTTCCCCGCCTCCATGAGGATGGTCAACTGGATTCATTGCAACTCCACGTACAGTAGGTCTAATCCCAAGCCACCTACTTCTCCCAGCTTTACCCAACTTTCTATTCTTATGGTCAGGGTTAGATACTACACCAATAGTAGCCTTGCAAGAAGATAAAATCAACCTAATTTGACCAGACCTGAGTCGTAATAAAACATATTGGCCATCACGACCAACGATTTGTGCATAACAACCAGCAGCTCTAGCAATCGCAGCACCATTACCTGGCTTCAGCTCAACATTATGAACGAAAGAACCAACAGGTATATGCTTGAGTAGTAAACAATTCCCTGGCAAAATATCAGCATCATTCCCAGCTGTAACAACATCACCTGGCTTCATACCTTGAGGAGCTAATATATAAGACTTAATATCATCTTCCTTATATGATATTAACGCCAAAAACCCACTTCTATTTGGGTCATACTCTATTTTTTCAACTATACCTTGACCACTTCTATTACGCTTAAAATCTATCACTCTATACTTCTTTTTGTGACCACCACCCCTATGACGAGTTGTAATTCTACCATGATTATTTCTTCCACCACTGGACTTTTTACCGGATGTAAGAGACTTTTCTGGCTCATCTTTTGATAAACCAACTTTACTTACTAACACAGTCCCACGAGAAGACGGAGTAACAGGATTAAAAAATTTCATACCCATACTAAACGCTCATTATATCTAATTTTTGACCATCCATCAAAGAAAAATAAACTTTCTTTTTCTGTTTTTCACAACCAACCACACCCCTAAAACGCCTATATTTAGGCTTAATTCTAACAACATTTATAGAAGAAATTTTAACATCAAATAGAGACTCTATTGCCAACTTTATTTGACGCTTATTTACATTTACAAAAACATACAAAGAATATTTATTAAACTTCTCCCTCAAAAAAGAGGCCTTTTCTGTAATTATAGGAGATTTTATTATATTATTATATTTGATCATAACAATCTACCTTCAAGATGCTTTAAAGTATCCTTTGTCAACATCACGCATTCGTGATTCAATATATCAAAAACATTTAACCCAATAGGTTTGATTAAGTCTACATAGTGCAAGTTTTTAGCCGCACGCAACAAATCATCTCCATAATCACCAACTATCAAAAAGGAAGAAAATTTAAAATTTTTAATACATTTACACATTTCAGACGTTTTCTTCACATCAATATTTAAATTATCCAGAATAATTACTTGATTATTTAAATACTTTAGAGATAAAGCAATTTTTAAACCAAATTTGCGTACCTTCTTATTAAGAGAATAAGTATGACTCCTCACAACAGGGCCGAAAATAATCCCACCACCTCTAAATTGAGGAGATCGCAAGCTCCCTTGTCTTGCCCTACCGGTACGTTTTTGACCATAAGGTTTAGCTGTTGTACCAGAGACATCACTAATACCTTTTGTTTTATGAGTACCAGCTCTTCTCTTCGCTAATTGCCATCTCACTATATCATGCAAAATACTCAATTTTTGCTTAGCAGAAAATATCAAAGGATTGAGCTGAGCAGTACCTACATTATCATTAGATAGATTAACTAAATTACATTCCATAACTAACTTACCAAATTACTAGCATCATCATTTACATCTAACAGTAAACCTACCGGAAAAGGAACATCTTTATGTAAAGATTTTTTAACTGCATCTCTTACAAAAACATAGGAATTTTTAAACCCAGGAACATTATTACCCTTCACAGCAATTATACTATTTTCATGATCAATGGATAATATCTTCATATTTTGTGCAGTTATCCTGCTGTTACCTAAATGACCAGCCATTTTCTTTCCTTTGAATACTCTACCAGGATCCTGACATTGGCCAGTGGAACCTTGTGATCTGTGAGCAATAGAAACACCATGAGATGCCCTAAGCCCACTGAAATTATGCCGCTTCATCACACCAGCAAATCCTTTACCTATAGAATAACCCGTAATATCAAGATATTGACCAACCACAAAATGATTGATTCCCACTTTTTTACCACATTCTATTCCCGACAGGTCATTTAATCTACTTTCGTATAACTTACATTTATTATTTATACCCTTTTTCTTTAAATATTCCAACTGAGGTTTTGCTATATTTTTAAAATCTCCTGTGCCTAAAATGACTGAATTATAGCCACATTTATCTTGTCCTTTTATATCAATAATATAAGTTTCGCTGAGATGCAATAAAGTTACAGCCATGCGACTATTGTCAGAATACATAGCAGTATGACCAATATTCATCATTAGTAAACCAATTCTCCTCAGCGAATTTATTCTCTTCATTTCCTTCTCCTAAACCTTAACTTCCTTGACTTTTAAATCCACTTCTACGCCAGCAGAAAAAGATAAACCTGTAAGCATCTGCATCATAGTAGGAGTAAGATCATGTAAAACAATCAAACGCCTAGAAGTTCTCATTTCAAACTGTTCACGAGATTTTTTATCAACGTGAGGAGATCTATTAACAATAAATTTAGAATCTTTCCTTGGCAACGCAATCGGACCAGATAATTTTGCACTGGACCGCTTTAATTCATCAACAAATTTTCGAACACACTCCTCCAATAAAGAACAATCGAAAGCCTTAATGTTAATATATATATCTTGCTTCATCTTAGTTACTACACTCACTCCAAAATTTCAGAAACAACACCAGAACCAACAGTTCTACCGCCTTCTCTTATCGCAAAACGCAATCCCTTATCCATTGCTATCGGTACTTGCAATTCTACTTCTACACTCACATTATCTCCTGGCATTACCATCTCCTTCCCATCTAGCAATTTTATGCTCCCAGTTACATCCGTTGTCCTTAAATAAAACTGTGGCTGGTAATTCGCAAAAAATGGTGTATGCCTTCCTCCTTCCTCTTTCTTTAATATATAAACCTCCGCCTTAAACTTTCTATGCGGTGTTATCGTCCCCGGTTTCGCTAATACTTGCCCTCTCTCCACTTCTTCTCTTTTTGTTCCTCTTAACAATATTCCTACATTGAGTCCTGCACTTCCCTTATCCAGCAACTTCTTAAACATCTCAACACCTGTGCATATCGTCTTTTGCGTCGCTTTCAGACCTATTATCTCTATCTCTTCTCCCGTCTTTATCTCTCCCTTCTCTATTCTTCCTGTTACCACTGTTCCTCGCCCCGATATCGAAAATACATCTTCGATTGGCAATAAAAATGGTAAATCCACAGGCCTTGGTGGAACCGCTACATATTCATCTAACTTTTCCATCAATTTATCTATTGATTTCTTTCCATATTCGCTGCTGTCATCCTCCAGCGCCTTGAGCGCTGAACCAACCACCACAGGCACTTCATCCCCTGGAAATCCGTATTTACTCAGTAATTCCCTCACTTCCATTTCTACTAAATCTATCATATCAGCATCAGCAACATCAGCTTTATTTATATACACCACGATATATCCAACACCTACCTGCTTCGCCAGCAATATATGCTCTCTCGTTTGTGGCATTGGCCCATCAACCCCCGACACTACCAATATCGCCGCATCCATCTGTGCTGCACCTACTATCATGTTCTTTACATAGTCAGCGTGTCCAGGACAATCAACGTGTGCATAATGCCTTTTTTCCGTCTGATACTCAACATGCGCTGTTGCTATCGTTATCCCCCTCTTCCTTTCTTCTGGCGCTTTATCTATCTGATCGTACGCTACAAAATTTCCATAATGCTTCGTTATCGCCGCTGTTAACGTCGTCTTCCCATGATCCACATGTCCTATTGTTCCCACATTTACATGCGGCTTTCCAAATGCTTCCACTATTGCTGTCATAATTTAAACTTTTCTACCTAAAATACAAATACATCAATAAATAATATGTTGATTTTATAAAAATACAACAAAAAAAAGAGCGGATAGTGGGAATCGAACCCACGTCACTAGCTTGGAAGGCTAGAGCTCTACCATTGAGCTATACCCGCACAATGGAGGAGGTAGGATTCGAACCTACGTACGCTCACGCGGACAGATTTACAGTCTGTTACCTTTAACCACTCGGTCACTCCTCCGCAAAAATTTGTTAAGAGAATACTATTTTAGCATCTTAACTTAAGCTCTTATTGTATTTAATACTAAACGCCTAAAATTAAAAAATCAAGCAATAAAACCTACCCTGATTAAAATCATGCAGATTTCATTTTATATAACACAATATTGCCAATAAAACGCCTAAACAAATAATGCGAATCATGCGTACCTGGCGCTTCTTCTGGATGATATTGCACAGAAAAGACTAGGTAATCCTTCATCATTATTCCCTCTACACTATTATCAAATAGAGAAATGTGAGTAATTTCAACATTACTTGGAAGAGAAGCTGAATCAACAACAAAACCATGATTTTGGCTAGTGATCTCAACTTTTCCACTAATTACATCATAAACTGGATGGTTACTCCCTCGGTGACCTATATCCATCTTGATGGTCTTTGCCCCCAAAGTAATCGCAAGTAATTGATGGCCCATGCATATGCCAAAAATTGGTATTTTAGATTTTATAATAATGTCTATTTCTGAAACTACACTTTCTCCTATTTCTTGCGGATCACCAGGACCATTTGAAAGCACTATACCATCTGGATTCATACTCAACACTTTTTGAGCAAAACCTGTGCTTGGTCTGATTAATTCAACTGTACAACCAAGTTCTATTAAGCGTGAAACTATACTGATTTTTACGCCAAAATCAACGATTACAATCCTATATTTTGCATTAAGGTCAATAGCTCTATCTGATGTCATTCCAGTGCGTGACACTGGAATCCATATATTTTTTGCTGGATCCGAGTAGTCAGCTACTTGGATGACAAAGTGCTCCGCTAGTCTATTATTTTCAAAACTGTTATTTAAACTAACCTTATTAGTTATTTCTATCCCATTTACAGGTTTGTATTCCTTCAATTTGTCTAATGCATGCGCCTTACTCGATGAGCATATCATTCCATTTTGAGATCCATGTTCTCTCAAATGTCTCGTTAAAGCTCTAGTATCAACTCCTGATATCCCAATCACGTTATTTTTCTCTAACCAATCATTTAAACTGATATATGAAGAAGGGTGGGACATAGAAGAAAGTTCACGCATAACCACACCACTTGCAAAAATTTTCTTTCCTTCATTATCCTTATGGTTTATTCCAACGTTACCAATATGAGGAAAAGTGAACGTTATAATTTGATCGGCAAAAGAAGGATCAGTTATAGTATGCTGATAACCGGTCATACCAGTGGTAAAACAGACCTCACCTATGCATTTGCCTTTTTTACCTACTGATTTTCCCCAAAAGCACTTGCCATCTTGTAAAATTAAAACTGCGTCCTGCACTTCATTATCTATTTAACTGATTCAAAACAGTATACAAGAATTTCAAATAATACGTAACTCTTTCTAAAATTCCAAATTTAACCACGAAGCAGCAAAAAATAACATGAAAAACTTTTAATACAATCTTTCATATAAAATATATAGTTGACTACCTTCATATTTCGTATTAGATATAGGTAAATCATAAGTAAAGTGGAGGGTAATAATAAACACTGGTACAAATCAATCAAAAAAAATAAATGAGAAGTGGTTAGCTGGAGGAATTGGCGCGCTATTATTTGTAATGATGCTACCGTCGATTCTTCTTTTAGCAAAAATAGCTATAGGGCTAATTATGGTTTCAGTTGCAGCAATAGCGATAAAAGTTGCCTTAAAAACAATATCGAATGCTTTAGAGGATAAACAGGCAGATCAAAGCCAAGCGATGCAACAAACAACACAAAGTAAAATTATAAACCTGGCTATTGGATTAACATCTATATTCGTAGGAGGATTATCACTATTCATTATAGCACAAACTGGCTTAATTGCAGCATGTGCAGCTATAACTGCTTTAGCTCTACACGAATATGTTAAAAATCAAGAAATAGGAAAAGAGATAAATGATAAATTCGATAAGGTAGCTGACGATACAATCAATTTTATTGTTAGCAGTGTTGAAAAACTTATTCCAACAAAGCCGCCAGGCATAACAGCCTAAACTGTCTCCGTTCAGGGCATAAGTGTTACAAGTAGCATTATATAAAGCGATTAATGGCATCCTCCTGATAATAGAATAATTGTATCTGTTCAGGGGCATCGCAAATATTGAAGCAAAAGTGGTCAGTGCTTACTATACGAATATTGTGATTTGAATCCACTAGGGAGGATGTCATCCCAGTGCCCAGACACTGGGATCCAGGAATTTTGATTAGAGATTAAATTGGTGAGTATAAAAGTAGCTAATCCTACGTTAAAATACAACGTTTTTAATGGGACTGCGTAAAAGGGCTGGATTCCAGTGTCAAGCACTGGAATGACACCTTTGTGTTTGAGGCAAAACCTGCTATAACATTTCTTCGCAAACAAACGTTCGTACAGTTATGTATCAGCTACTTTCATGGCACCATTTGTTGTAAACTCACATTTCTCTATGATTATCTTTATTTGCCGCTTTCCCGAACGGATGCTCTACAGTTATTTCCTCATTAATAGAGCGAGGTGCACCGGAACCAGGTACAACGATATTCTCGTGCGATTGCATATCCTTCTTTCCCTCACATGGTGTTTGCTTAATGAAATGTGCTGCTAAAACTTCATGTAAAGCTTTACCTTTTATAAGCACAGCCTCGTTTTGCTTAGCTAACTCTAAAATTTTCTTTGGTTCAACATCTTTACCGTCAATAGTTGATTTTTTAATACTAACTTGACCTAAATTTATATTTAGAACAACAGTACAGTTAAGGTCTTTTCCAGATTCATCTTTTGCACCCCAACTAATTTCGATGTCACATATTGCAAATTTTGTAAAGGAGTAGTTCCTCTGTTGTTTCTCATTCTTCTCAATTGTTACTATTCTTTTATCATTACTGTATATTTTTACTCTTTGTACCTCATTTTTAATTGTTTCCATCCTTTTAATCTTTTCGCTAAAAAGACGACTAGTTTCTAAACTCTGTCCAGGTTTAGTAATGTTGATACTAAGATTATCATAATGATTAACAAGATGTCCTGCCTTTTTGTCTGGCCAATAACATCCATCAAAGAAACCAATTAGATCATCTTTGTTTAGAAATTCTTTTGCATCATTCATTCCTTCGTCAATTCGAAGAAGATATCCACCCAACCTCTTTTTAAAATTTTCTTTTAACTCCTCCTGATCTTTAGAAGTAAGCTTCTTATCCAATATATCCATTATTTCTCTTTGCTTACTTAATACCACATAGTTAAAAAGGAAAATGCTCTCCTTCTCCCGTCGATAATAGTTTGCTATTTTGTCAAATGGATCCGCTGGCCGGCCGTTATTATAATTTACAGAATCAGAAGAATCTTGACATTTATTATCCTTAAAATTGAAATTCAATTTTTCAAAATCTGATAACACTTCTTCTGCCCTATCTTTAAAAGACTGAAGTCTATCTTGAAGTTCTTTTCCATAACTCATTCCTTTGTCAATTTGAAAAACATATTGACTATATTTCTTTCTAAACTCCTCCTGTTCTTCGAGAAGAGGAAGATTCCTATCTAATATATCGATTATTTCTTTCCGCTTATTCAATATCACGTAATTAAAGAGGGAACTCTTCCCCTTCTTTTCATAATCGTCTGCTATTTTGTCAAAACACTTATTATCCTTAAACTCCAATTTCTCAAAATCTGAGAGCACACTTTGTACCTGAGTCTCATCGAATTGAAGATTTGCTTGAGGAGATAGAAGAGTCAACTTTTCTTCACTTTCCTTGGTACTCGAATTTTTGTAAAAACCATTCAATAGATTTACAATACTAGAAAACATTTCACACCTCTATTGTTATAAGTAAACTTGATTATATCTTAATGCTAAATGTTGTAAAGCTAAAATTAGAAACTAAAAAAGCTAACATAAGTTCTGCATTGTTTGCAGCTTTATCAGCTTATTAGGTAGAATTATTAAAGAACTAGTTGAACATATGTTATCAACTCCATCCACAAGTTCTCCGCTTGTTACTCCAGTTGCAATAAACACTGATTCACCTCTTGCCATATCTTTTACGGTGTAGATTTTTTCTGGGTCATGGATATTTAAATTTTTTGCTCTTTCTTTTAATTGATCCGTGTCAAATATTAATCTTCCCTCCATCTGCCCACCGATTGAACTCAGCGCTGCAGCCGCAAGCACCCCTTCTGGTGCCCCTCCTATTCCGATATACATATCATGATTGCCATTTACTAGTGAAACTACGGCTGCAACATCGCCATCATCTATTAGTTTAATTTTTGCTCCTAATTTCCTGATTTTCTCTATTAATTCATTGTGCCTTTCACGTTTAAGTACAGTTACCACGAGATCATTCACTTTGCATTTTTTTGCCTTGGCTAAATTGTCTAGATTCTTTTCAATGCTATTTTTTAGTGAGACTACACCCTCTGGAAGATTTTTTCCTACTGCTATCTTTTCCATATAAACATCAGGTGCATGTAAAAAATTACCTTTTTTCGTTGCAGCAAGAACGGACATTGCCCCTGATTTGTAATGAGCACAAATCGTAGTGCCTTCAAGTGGGTCAACGGCAATGTCGATTTCAGGACCATTTCCAGTGCCAACCTTCTCGCCAATATATAGCATCGGCGCTTCATCTCTCTCACCTTCACCAATTACGATAGTACCATTTATTTCCATTGAATTTAATACTGTACGCATTGCATCAACTGCAACCTGATCAGCCCTTTTTTCATCACCAAAGCCTGCCAATTTATACGCAGCAAGTGCTGCAGCTTCGGTCACTTTAACTAATTTATAGGCTAAATCTTCCATCATTTGCTTTAAGAACTATATTCAATATGTATCATGATATATCATGCTGCTTGAAACTGCAATATGTCTTGACTGATTATTAGGGAGTTGATATAATATAAGCATTATAGTAGTGGGATTATAGTTATGGCATATAGTGATGATGATGTTAGAAATTTCTATCTAGATATAGATAGAATTACAGGACGTGATAACACAGTTACTAGTTTGGAAGAACTAAAAAAGAGGTTAAGGAAAGAAATTAATTTTCAAGATGAATGTGAAGGAGGCAATTCATTAGGGAACCTACTTCTAAAACATGCAACCGAAAATAACAACCCACGCGTTAAGGATTTTCTCCTCCAAAATGGGTGTGAACCCCTTCAACAAGAGCAAATAACCGCAGCAATAAACAAGGAAGAAGAGGCACCTAATGTGGAAGAGAATAGAGCAGACAGTAATGAAGTAGATTCTAGTAACTTCATAAACCCTGGTATGACTGCTGAAGTACTTTACGAGCAACTAATACAAGGGAAAGAAACAAATCTGGCAATTTTTGACTCGTTTGCAAATGCTGTAAGAGAGTCCAATATTACCGGCGATCGTGGCATATTTCTAGATGTTGTAAAATTGTTTACAGATTTAGATGCTGTAATCCATCTTACAGATACTGCTTCCAGAACTATATTGGGCATAGCTACAATAACAAAACAAGCTGACGTTGTTAAGGTACTTTTGGATAGTGGCAAATTTTATGAAGAAGAAAAATTTAACGCTCTGTGTCTTGCTATTACTCAGGATAATGCCCAAGAAGCTGAGCTAATTTTAGGTTACGTGAGTCCTGCAAACAGGAAAGAGGCTTTACAAGTGGCCATACAGGTAGGTAAAACTAAAATTGTTAATGCGTTCTTGAATAGAGGTAAGCTTAATGAAGAAAATAGAGCAGAACCCAGCAGCAGTAATGGAAACATTGGTAGTAGACCTGTAGCAACAGTGCCTCCAGTTAGTACTAATGGTGATAATCGCAATCACGACAATGAAATACCTGTAGTAACAGAGACTAACCAAACTACCACGCCAAATAGTGATAATGTTAATGGCCAATCAAATCATAATAACAAAAATAAAACGCCTGTAATACCAGAGGCTAAGCAAACTGCCACACCAAATAATGATAATAAAGCTAACGGCTTTGTAGATGCTCAATTTTCTGTGCCAAATGAAAAAGAAGCTAAATATAAAAAAAGCAAGGAAAATTTTTACACCTCATTAACAAAAGATGTTGTTGGAGTTGTTATTACAGGATTATTCATTACTGCTGCTGTGATGGTTCCATTTGTAACTGGTGCAGTGATTTGTGGTGTTATAGCTGCTTTGGTTGCAATAGCTACCGGGTTGCATGTAAAAAATTCTACATTACCAAGTTATAGGGAGATGAGAGAGAATGAAGTTGAACGTGTAACAGGATGTCATCCCAGTGCCCAGACACTGGGATCCAGAAGGTCATAATAAAAACTAGATTCCAGCGTCACGCGCTGGAATGACACCCTCTGGTGGGCTCAAACCATATGAGTAGCCAACACTGCCACTATACTTACCTAGCAAATTTAGATCTAACACTAAACTGTGCTGCCACTAACTTTGCAACCGGTACTCTATAGGGTGAGCATGAAACGTAATCCACCCCTGATTCGATGAGAAACTCTATGGATTTTGGATCTGCTCCATGCTCTCCACATATACCCAGTTTTATTTCTTTTCGGGTTTTTTTGCCTCTTTCAATGGCTATCTTGATTAACTCCCCTACCCCTTCGATGTCCAGCACTTCAAATGGATCATTGTCAAATATGTTGTTTTTCTTATAGGAATCGAGGAAATTAACTGAATCATCTCTTGAAAGTCCCATGGTTGTTTGCGTTAAATCATTAGTGCCAAAACTAAAGAACTCTGCATGTTTTGCTAACTTATCAGCAATCAGTGCCGCTCGTGGTAGCTCTATCATTGTTCCAATTGAGTACGCCTTGTCTGATGTCATTCCAGCGCGTGACGCTGGAATCTGCTTCTTGATCCTAGCTGAGATGACAGAGGATTCTTTCTTTGCTAGCTCGCATATCAGAATAAATTCTTTCTCATTCATTATAAAAGGGATCATGATCTCAGGCTTGATTTCTACATTTTTTTCCTTTTTTAGCTCATTTGCAGCACTAAGTATTGCCCTAATCTGCATGCAATATATTTCAGGATGAGAAATAGCAAGTCTACAACCTCGATGACCAAGCATTGGGTTCTTTTCTGATAACTGTGCTATTTTATTTTTTACTGACTCAACTGACTTACTAAGTGATTTGGCAATTTTTTCTATAGTAGACTGATCATTGGGTAAAAATTCATGCAAAGGTGGATCAAGCAACCGTATAGTGACTTCCCTGCCCTCCATAATAGAAAATATTTCTTTGAAATCAGACTTTTGCATTTCTTCTAGTTTAATGAGCGCATTTGCCCTTTCATTTTCATCGTCAGCTATTATCAATTTTTGAATGAATTCGATTCTATCACTAGCGAAAAACATATGTTCTGTGCGACATAAGCCTATACCTTCTGCACCGAATTCTTTTGCAATTTTTGCATCTTTTGGAGTATCAGCGTTCGCTCTCACTTTGACCGTTTTGATTTCATCTATCCAGTTGATTATCGTTTTGAATTCTTGCGATAATTCAGGTGAAATTGTAGGAAGAATGCCAAGCATAACCTCCCCTGTTCCTCCGTTGATGGTAATTGGTTCACCTTTATTTACTTTTGTATCCCCTACAGAAAAGAAAGTTCCATCTTTATCGATATAAAGTCCACTCACACTGCAAATGCATGGCTTACCCATTCCACGGGTTACAACAGCAGCATGCGAGGTCATCCCTCCCCGTGCTGTTACTATGCCACTTGCAGCATTCATTCCATTAATATCTTCAGGACTCGTTTCTGACCTTACTAAAATCACTTTTTTACCCTGCTCTGCAGCTTTTTCAGCATCACTTGCACTAAACACTACATATCCAGAAGCAACCCCTGGAGAAGCCGGCAGTCCCTTCCCTATTACTTTCTGGTCACCCTTAACGTCAAGAACTGGATGCAATAAATTGTCAAAGGTTTTTGGATCAATTCTCAATATTCCTTCTTCTTTTGTAATCGTTCCTTCGTTTACCATATCAACTATTATGCGAATAGCAGCTTCAGCCGTGCGCTTGCCAGACCTAGTCTGCAAAATCCATAACTTACCGTCCTGCACAGTAAATTCGATATCCTGCATGTCTTTATAATGCCTTTCAAGTTTTTCACATACCGCGCATAATTCCAGGTAGACACTTGGCAGCAACTTCTCCATGGTGTTTTTTTGCTCTCCGTCAATTGGCATAGGAGTATAAACACCAGAAACCACATCCTCACCCTGAGCATTAACCAAAAACTCACCAAAAAGCTTTTTTTTCCCAGTTGAAGGATTTCGTGTAAATATCACACCAGTTGCAGAATTATCATTTAAATTACCAAAAACCATTGCTTGCACGTTGACCGCTGTTCCAAGGTTTTCAGGAATATTATGTATTCTTCTATAGGAAACAGCCCTATCATTTTTCCAAGAGGCAAATACTGCATTAACTGAGTTTAACAATTGCTCTTCAACGTTCTGCGGGAAATGTTTCTCAGTTTTTTCATATACTATCTTTTTAAAATCGTTAACAATTCTCTTTAAAACATCAACATCAGCTAAGCTTTTTGCTCCACTCTTTTGCTGCTCATTATCAACAACATCTTGAAATAGGTGATGATCAAGCTGTAGTACAACATTGGAGTACATCATGATGAAACGGCAGTAGCTATCGTAAGCAAAACGTTCGCCACTTTTTTTTGCAAGCCCAACAACGGTTTCATCATTTAGACCAACATTTAAAATAGTATCAAGCATGCCCGGCATTGAACTAACACTACCAGAGCGTATTGAAACTAATAAAGGATTATTTAAATCCCCAAATTTACAACCGATGTCATTTTCGAGCATCGCCATGTAGTTTTTGATTCCACTACATATGTCATTCCAGTGCGTGACCACATTTTTTTCTGGATCCGAGTAGTCAGCTACTTGGATAACAGAAGATCTATTGTCTTGATAATAGACTTTGCAAGCAGAGGTGGAAATTGTGAAACCAGGTGGAACAGGAATGCCAACATTGCACATTTCTGCTAAATTTGCCCCCTTTCCTCCCAGCAGATTTTTCATTTCTGCATTGCCTTCGCATTTACCCTGGCTAAAGTAATGTATTAACTTTTCCCCCATCATTTTCTCCGGATTTTCACTGATAAACACATTGTACATATAGCTCCAATAAACCTGTGAGAACTTGAAACCTTAGGATAATAAATTTTACAAAATTTTGCAACAACGTTCCTTACAACAACATCAGTAAAGTTAACAAAAAAGACGACAAATTATTGAATTATTATTAATAAGAATATATAATATAAAGATACATTTAAAAATTTTTTTATGGCTCTTTCTAAATTTCTCGACCCCAAGAATGATGTTGCGTTCCGGCGTATTTTTGGTACTGAAAAAAATAAAGACATCCTCATTCACTTTCTCAATGATATTTTGGGGTTCACTGGCAAAGATGAAATAAAAGAAATAGAATTCCTCAGCACTATTCAAGATGCTGAAATTGCCTCTAAAAAACAAAGTATCGTTGATGTTCTTTGCAGGGATGAAAATGGGGTGCAAGTAATAGTCGAAATGCAAGTTGCCAAAACTAAAGGCTTTGAAAAACGCGCTCAATATTACGCTGCTAAAGCTTATTCAAGGCAAGCTGATAAAGGTGATCAATATCAGGGTCTTAAAGAAATCATTTTTATAGCTATTGCTGATTGTATTCTCTTTCCTAATAAATCTGAGTATAAGTCAGATCATGTAATGTTAGACAAAGATAGCTATGAACATGATTTAAAAGATTTTTATTTTACATTTATTGAGTTACCAAAATTTCCTAAAACTAAAGAAGACCAATTGGAGAGTATAGTTGAAAAATGGATCTATTATTTTAAATATGCAGATGAAACTAGCGAAGAAGAATTGGAAAAGATAATAGGTAGTGATGTAATAATTAAAAAGGCATATGAAGAACTAAATAGATTCAACTGGTCAGAGAAAGAATTTATTGCCTACGAACAGGAAATAAAACGTATTCGTGATGAACGGGCTGTTCTTGAACAAAAACTTGATGATGCTAAAAAGGAAGGAAAAATTGAAGTTGCAAAAACAATGCTGGCTAATAATGTTGATGTCACCACTATTGTTAAGTTTACTGGCCTCTCCATGAGTGAGATCAAAGAATTGCAGAATTAAGTGGACCCGCAAACGGTTACACGAAATAATGCTGCAGCCTGACCAGGTGATAAGTACATTTAGCCTATTTATCTTTATACTTTCATGTCAATTTTATAAATCAAATTTATTTCTGTGAGTAGCTACAATTTAAAGACCTTGCTTCATCAATGTAATGGAACAAAACCTTTTTAGTAAGTTCAAAACCCTCTAAAGTCTCTCCTTCGCATCTTGCTGTAATGCAGTTTTGCGTATTTGATACCCTAAGAAGCCACCAACCTTTATTATCGGTTACCTTAACACCATCAAGATCTGAAAATACAATATTTTGCTGCTCCAGTGTTTTCTTTATTGACTCAATTATTTGAAACTTTTTCTCATCTTTCACTACAATCTTCACTTCATGAGTGATATATAACTTCGGTAAATCCTCAATCACCTGAGATAGGCTTTGGTTTTTCTTAAGCAAAATGTCAACTGCTTTAACAGCAGAATATAGCCCATCATCAAAACTTAGCTCAGAAAAGAAGAAGTGCCCGCTTAATTCACCAGCAAACTTTGCCTCTTCCTCTACCATCTTCTTCTTAACTAGTGAATGTCCAGTAGCACAGGTGATAACTTGCCCTCCTAACTTTCTAACAAAATCATGCACTTTCATACTCATTTTTACGTTAGCAATAACTTTGCTTTCTGGATATTCCTCCAACACTTCACGTGCAAAAATTATAAATAAATGGTCATTGGAAACAACGTTGCCTTTATTATCAATTAAGCGCACCCTATCGCTATCGCCATCTAGCGCAATGCCAAGATCACATCCATATTCCTTCACAATGTCAATTAATTGAGCAAGATTTTTTTCCTCTATGGGATCTGGATCATGCAGTGGAAATGCCCCATCTATAGAGTTATTGGTTACGATGTGCGTATGACCAGGCAAGATCTTTTCAATATACCTTATAATTCCACTTGCTGGACTATTTCCACAATCCCAGGCTATTTTTAATTTCTGTGTAGTATTATTCTTCACTGCACTTTTCAATATGCTAATGTACTCACTATATATATTTATGTTAATTAAGCTTCCAATTCTTGTGCTGTTTTTAATTGGACTGCTTATAATTTCCTTCATTTCTTGATCTGAGAAGACTTTTTTATTACTAAAAAATTTAAAGCCATTATATTCGCTGGGGTTATGAGAGGCAGTTATTATGATACCAAGATCCGCCTGTGTGATTTGTGTTGCAGCGTAAAGCATAGGTGAAGAGCATAGTCCAACGCGTATAACATTTGCACCGGATAAAGTTAAGCCCCTAATTAATTCTCTTTCTATACCTGGTGAATCTATTCTGCTGTCGTAGCCGACACAAACACTAGCTACGGTTTGGCCAAACTTTCTACCTATCTCGTACCCATCATTAATCTGCAAATCTTTGCCTACTATACCTCTAATATCGTATTTTCTTATAATGGTATTGTCCATACTGTACTTCTTGAAGTGACTACTATATAACATTTTGGCCAAATGCTCAAGTTTATTTATCCAACAATTAGTTGATTTTTTTAAAGAAATCTGTTAATATTATAGTATATTTTTTAAAATGTAAAATTATGCCACAGGAAAACGAAAATGTATTTATAGCTGAAAGTCAAAGTTTAGATGTAGATGAACAAAAGAAAAATGATACTTTAAATGTCATTGAATCTTGCAACGATCTTCAGGATTTTATCAAAAGACTGGAGGAAGAAAATTTAATCTGGTACTTTATTGGTCCTTTACGCAAAGATGAGGACATTACAGGACAGATAAATTTAAAGTGGGAAAAGGAGTTCCAAAAATTTGAGCAATCAATAGACGCAATGCATAAAGAACTTAAGTCGTCTCTGCCTGGTCAAAATTTCTTAGTGTATCCAACAAAGGATAATGACTTCAAAATTAGATTTGAAAATGAAGAAAAACCAATAGAAATTAGCAATATTTTAAGGACCAGCAGTGAAGGTAAGGTTTATAACATATCTTTAGGGAAAGATAGTCAAATAACTGCAACCAAAAAAGGCAGCGAAAGGCACTATGATTTTACTGGTTCAAGCTCATGTGAAATGACCATTAATTGGCAGGCTAAGGATTCTGAAGGTAACAGCATAGACTGTAGCATGACCGTAAAATTGGATTCTGGTGGTATACAGAGTGTTATTGGTGAGCCAAAATTTGGAGGAATAACGAGTTCAGAAGAAGTATTAAAGTTAGTTGGACAAAATAAAGAAGTTTTTATCAACGGAAAAACTCTGTATCAAGCTTTTACTGGCATATCCAAGAGTGTAGACGATCAGCAAGTACCAGCAGAGGAAATATTTACAAAAGATCTACATATATCACCACAGTCACCTACACCAAGCAGAAGTGGGTATTCCTCTCCTAGCACACCTTCTTCACGTAGAAGTTCTATATCCACCAGCAGTGAATTTAGTGATGAAGATGAAATATTTGAGGATGATATGTCTGGTGATGAAGAAGAGTATGAGCAAGAAGGATTAAAAGATGAAGTTGAGGAATTAGAGGAAGAAAAAGAAACATTTGCTAAATATTTTGCAGTGCAGGCAAAGCAGCTTGAGGATCTAAGATTAGAACGTGACTCCTTGAGAGATAAAGTCAATGAACAACAGCGAGCGATATTTGAAAGAGGTCAAAGAATAAAGGAACAAGAGGAAGAACTACAGGATAAAAATGATGTAATAAAGAACTTAAATGATCAGTTGAAAGATAAGGAAGGTGAAACAAATGAGGCAAATAAAGAATTACAGAGAAAATTGAAGCAAAGTGAAGCTAATTTAACTGTACTAAAGGAAAAGAATGCAAATTTGGAGAATGACCTGAAGAAAATAGTGGAAGGTTTAAACGATGATCATAAAAAGCAGTTGGCAGAACAGTTAATGGAAACAAAAAAGGAAAACAATACATTGGCTGAAACGGCGAACCAATTGTCTAAAGAATTAAATGGATTACAGAGAGAAAAGGAAGACTTAGAGAGGAAAATTCGACAACTTGAACCTGGAAGATCACTTGCAGATGAGCTAAGCGAAGAAAATACGAAGAGGGAAATAGAAAAACTTCAATATCAACTTAAGGAAAAGGAAGGGATGTTAACGTGTACACAGGAAGAGCTGGCATCTGTCAAAGAGAGTCTAGAGCAACTGCAGAACATATTACAGCAGGAAAAAGGTCAGGCAGCTACATCAACTCAAACTGAAGTTGAATATGAAAGTAGAGGAACAAGCATGCAGCAGCAAGACCAAGGTATACAAGCTGTAAACAACAACTCAAGCAGAACAGCTAGTGGGTTAAGACAAGAAAACAAAAAATTGACTAGAGACAAACTAACTATATCTGAACAATTAAAACAAAAAATAAGAGAGATTGACGAGTTAAAGAAAAATTTAAAGCAACTGCAAGAAGAAAATAAACAACTAAAACAAGAAGTTACCAAAAATGCAGGAGTTGATGCATCATCTTCAACAGGTCAAAAAGAAGCTAAAGAAGCAGAAGTTATACCGCAAAACATTATGGATTGGCCTGTTCCAATTCCAGATGATAAACCGGAAGAGCAGAAAACTCCATTAGAGCCAATCAAGGTAAATACAGAATTATCAGATCCAAAATCAATCTCCGCTGAGGGTCCGGAAAAATCTCCTCCTCTTTCAAAATGATGAGTTTTGCTTCTATAGCTGACCCAAGCAACACGTTATCCCGCGATTTATTCGCGTTATCTCAGCCGCTAACACGTAGCGGGATACTTAACCGTCATACCGTGATTTATTCACAGTATCTCTTAGCCACTAACAAGCAGCGGGATGACAGCAATCCTACGTCATGCCGCCGCGGTACCTCTAGATCCCGCTAACTAGTAGCAGAATGACGAATTTTTGTTTTTCAAATTATAGCTAAACATACTGTAATTGCTATTGAATGATGGAGAGACATACTCCATTATTTTAGCACGAAGTAACAAATTCAATGAATTGGTTCTTCAAAAATAATTTAAACTTTTACAGTAGTCATGAAATATTATAGCGATCTCATTAAAAGAAACTTTTATAAGTATCGTTGATGAGAAAGGAAAAGTTGTTAAGGAAGAAGTTGTTGCAAGCGAAAGTAAGGCAATAGCAGATTAGCCAAGGCAAAAAATACGAACCCATAGGAATAGAAAGTGGATAGTTGTCAATATCAATGTGCAAAGAGTTAAGGAGTTTTGGATTACCAGTAATTTGTGTAGATGCAAGGCATATGGCAGCAGCGTTGTCTGCAAGAATCAATAAGAATGATAAAAACGATGCGAGGGGTATAGCGCAGATGATGAGAAGTGTTAGTAAAATCAGTTGTCAAATTAAAATAGCGCTTGGAAGCAGAAGACAGCTAATGTGTAGCAAACAGCAGGTTATTGGAACAATAAGAGGGTTGTTGAAGATACATGGTCGGTAAAGGATCAAAATTTGAAACTTTCGCTTTAAGAATACAAGAGGCAATAAATAATTTGGATGAAATCAGTAGGAGTTCAATTGAAGCGTTAGTTTGTAGTTTGGAAGCAATAGAAAAGTCATTAAGAAAGCTTGACAAAATGCTTTCAGAACAAGGTGAAAAAGACGATGATTGTAAATTGTTAACTACTGTTCCAGGAGTGGGGATTATAGTAGCAATGACGTATAAAGCTGCAATTGATAACCCACATAGGTTTGAGAAATCTGATACAGTTGGAGCATATATAGGGTTGACACCAAGGCAATATTCTTCTGGAGAAGTTGATCGGCATGGCAGCATATCAAAGATGGGACCAGCGGAATGTAGAAGTATGTTATATGAAGCTGCACAAACAATGCTTACAGTTACCAAGAGGACATTTAAATTAAAAACTGTGGTTGCGAAGAAAAAAGGAATGAAAAAAGCAATTGTAGCAGTAGCAAGAAAATTAGCTGTAATTATGCATAGGATGTTGGTTGATAAAACAGAATTTTATTATCAATAAACATCAAAAGAGCATAGGACAATAATTTTATTGAAAATAAAGATAGCAATGCCGATGGAAGGGACAAGCAAGAACTTAGTTAGACTTCGTGGTAAACATGTTGCCGTCCACTTCCGCCTAACAAGTATAATGCGGCTTGACAAATTTATTGTCATCTCAGACCGCGGAGAGAACCATATGCTACTTTTAACTTATGTAAAATTACCAAGGATTATGGAGAAGATATGCTGTTTTGATTTGTGTGAAAATTATTGTTGACTTATGTGCAATTAGAGAACCTAAGTCACTTTAGCTATAATTCAGAATTGAGAGCTTTTAATAACTCTCTAACTCCCACTTAGGTCTTGGTGCAAAATTGAGAGAATCTATATAGCTTTTCTGTAACATTTCAATTCCTGCCCATCCAACCATTATTGCATTATCTGTACATAGGTTGTTGGGAGGAAAAAATATGTTTAAGTTTATGTGTTGCTTTAATTTTTCTCTCAAGAAATTATTTGCTGCAACTCCGCCGGTAATCACAAAGTCATTGATTTTGATATTTAAAGATTCGGCTATAATAATCGCATTACTAACCCTGTCCAGCAGTATGTCACTAATACACTCTTGAAACGAAGCACATACATCACACACATCTTGCTCGCTCATTTTCAGTTCTTGCACTAAGTTTTTTACTGCTGTTTTAATTCCAGAAAACGAAAAGTTACATCCAGAACGTTTTATCATTGCCCTTGGCAGTTTGAATCTTGTGCCATTGCCTTTTTTAGCCAACTTTTCAATTAATGGGCCTCCTGGGTAGCTTAAACCCAGCATCTTAGCAACTTTATCGAACGCTTCACCCAGCGAGTCATCAAGCGTTTCTCCAAGTTTAACGTATTTGCCTACATCCTGTGCAATTAAAAATTGACAGTGACCACCTGATATTAATAGGACTAAAAATGGAAATTTTACCTCATGCAGTAACCTAATAACCAATGCATGCGCTTCTAAGTGATTCACTGCAATGAACGGTTTTTGTGCTACATGCGCAATTGCTTTAGCCATCATTGTACCAACTATTAATCCACCTATGAGTCCTGGTCCTGATGTTGCTGCAATTGCATTGAGGTCACAAAAGTTAAGGTTAGATTTTTTTACAGCGCTTTTTATCAGGCCACTTAAATGTTCCATATGAGCACGTGAAGCTATCTCAGGAATCACCCCACCGCGTTTTTTGTGTTCTACTTGAGAAAGAATCTTGTGAGCAAGGACTTGCTTGTCACTATTTACAATCGCTACTGCAGTTTCGTCGCAGCTTGTTTCAACAGCTAAAATGGTTTTCATGTATATTTAGTTACTGTATTACCAAAACTATACTTTGAAACGCTGTAGAAGTTAACTGCAAAGTTAACTTCTATAGCTAAAAGATTTACCGACAACCGTCATTCCGCTACGTGTTAGCTGATGAGATACCGCGCACAACTGTACGAACATTCATTCTTAAAGGTAAACTGCACAGCAAATGGTGTCATTCCAGTGCTTGACACTGGAATCCAGCCTTGCCGTAATCTCACCAAGAACGTTGTGTTTTAACATAAGATCAGCCACTTTTATGCTCACCAACTTAGTGCCCAATCCAAATTCCTGGATTCCAGTGTCAAGCACTGGAATGACACCATCTACTACTAAAATTACCTGCAAATTGCAATGTTCGTACACCAAAAGAATGAATCGCGGTATGACGGTTCGCGGCGGCATGACGTAGGAAAACCTGCACTATAAGCTAATCATCATCTCCAAATATAGAGCTAATTTTTTTGCCCCCAGGAGAAAATTTATTAGTCCAACTGCTTTGCACTTTGGTTACATCTTTAAAGACAGTTTTATTGCTGTATTCCTTGATTTCTTTATCTACTCTCTCCATTATTTGTGGATCCAGGTAGCTCTTTTTCCATTGGTCAGTAGCAAGGAACACTTTGTTTAAGTCTTGAGTGCGGATTAAGTATTCTTTATCTTTAGGGTAAACCTCCTACGCCCAAGCAAATAGCTCAAAATAGCGTGCAAATAATTCAGATGCGCGTGATTTTGCAGTTTGATAAGCCTGTATCTCCTTAAATATAACTTGGCCGATAATTTTCTGCACAAGAATATTTGCTTGCTTTAGGTTCTGCTCAATATCCTGGTAAACTTTATGGAGAAATTCCTGTTCCAAACTTAAGTTCAGTTCATTTTCAACCATGTGTGAAAGTTCATGCACTATAATGTATGGGTTTGACTTCCTCAGTACAATAACATATCTATTTACACTGGAAGACCTGATTGTCTTACACACTCCCTCTTCCATATCCACTAATCCCTCTTGGTATATTTCAAATGAGAGCCTGTTTTGCTTTATTAGTGATAAAGTGAGGTTTAATGTGTTTCTAAACTTCTCAAATTGATAGAGATATTCGACATACCGTATTGCATTTTCACTGCTTCCTACTTGAGTTGCTTGTTTTATTAAATTCCTGATTAGCATACCTTATTATTAAAGGAATTCTTTTTATACTCAAGAATTGATTGGCTACAAAGTGTTTTTAGGAAGCCTGATTGCATAGCTAAAGTAATTCATGTTTACTGATAACCGTCATACCGCTGCTTGTCAGCGGGATCTATGGTGAGATACCGCGAATGAATCCATAGCTGTACGAACATTCATTTTTGAAGGTAAATTGCACAGCAAATGGTGTCATTCCAGTGCTCTTTTTTTGTCATCCCAGTCTGGGATCTATTTTGCATGTAACTCCAATTGTGTTTTGGCATAAAACGCGACACGTATTAGACTTATTTGCAAGCAAAGCTTGCTAGATCCAAGTAGTCATACCAACTCTCATTGTTGGCCAGTCAAATAGGAGACATTGCAGAGTTGTTTAATTGTGGAGCTGGCAAGAGAAGTAATAAATTTGCACAAAGCACCCTCAAGCAGAGCAATTGTATCGTATATTTTATTGCGCAAAATGTTCTGTTTTATATATAACCAAAGCCTCTCAACAGGATTTAGCTCAGGTGAGTACGGAGGTAGGTATATAATATCGATATTTTTAGGTACCTTTAAATTTTTTGACCTATGCCAACTAGCACAATCCATAACAAGAAAAGCCTCTCGTGTTTCTAGATATTGCGACATCTGCTCAAGAAATATGTTCATGCAATCAGTGTTGACATTTGGTGCAAATAAGCTAGAACTCTCTCCATTTCTAGGATTAACCGCACTATAGAGATAGAAATTTTGCCTACCTAATTTTGTTTTAACCTGTGTTCTAATCCCCTTTTTAAACCACCCATGTCCAACCTTTGAATGTGTGCCAAACCGTGATTCATCAAAGAAAAATAGCTCTTTTTCTGGATACTTGCTAATAGCTCCATTGAGATTTTTTTTTGAATTCCTCTTGTTTGCTTTTATCTTGTCCATTATGAACTGGTCTTGGTGTAATATATGAGAATTTCATCTTTTGCATATAGCGGTGTACTGTAGATTTGCTGATATTTAATCTGAACTTTTCCTGGATTCTTATTCTCATTTCTTTAATGGTAATATTAGGATTTTCTTCTATCCACTCTTCAATTTGCTGTAGTTGAACCTGATTTAATTTAGTTTTTCTACGGCGTTGTGGAGGAGCAAACAGTTTTTCTTCTCTGCCAAATTTCAAGAGTTTTACCCACGAAGTTAGTGCGCTTCTTGAAATGCAATATATTTTTGCTACAGCCGTTATACTGTACTTTTTTGCTGCAATTACAGCATTTAGTTTTTTTGAAACATATGCATTATTCCTTACTTTCTTCAGCATTTCTTTTGCTGATTCTACTACTTTTTCATCCAATAATTTTGATCTTAATGCCATTTATACCTCAACTATTTTACTTACTTCATTATGGCTTTTCTTCCATCTTTGTCCATCTGTTTGCCGTGTAATGGGAATTGGTATCAGGACACTGGAATGACACCATAGGGGCACTGCCGTCATAAAGGAACCAGTGTCAGCTACTTGGATGACAGCTAGCCTAACAACCGTCATCCCGCTGCTTGTTAGCGGGATCTAGAGATACCGCGGGGTTGTAAAGTAATTTTTTACATCTAATGCTCGGCCAGTGCCTGCATGATACCACGTATTATCTATACCAAGGTGTTCTGCTTGTAGATATTATACCAACAATCCACTATTTTTTTTATGTCTTGTGGTTTAGTTTCTGGACCTATACTGATTCTAATTGAACACTCTGCTTGCTCTTTTGTTGCCCCCATTGCAAGCAAAACATGGGAAGGCTCAACTTTTCCAGAAGAACATGCGGAGCCATTACTAACTGCAATATGATTCAAGTCAAAATGCATAAGCTGCACATCACTCTTTACTCCTGGCATATAAATAAAACTTGTGTTTGGCAGCCTCTTAGAGTTTTTACCGAAGATTCTTATGTCACTGGCAAGATTTAATAATTCACACTCTAATTGATCACGTAGCTCCTTTACTTCATCCATTTTTGATAGAAGGTCTGGAATATTTTGCAGTGCAGCAGAAAGGCCTGCAATCGCAACAATATTTTCCGTACCACCACGAAATCCCTTCTCTTGTCCACCACCTATTATAATAGGTTCTATCGCAAGTTCTTTATTGAATATTAAAACTCCACTGCCTGCTACACCGCCAAATTTATGGGCGGATAAAGTGAGTAAATCCACTCCTAAATCTTCCATATTAACTTTAATTTTCCCAACACTTTGAGCAGTGTCAGTGTGGCAAATTGCTCCAAACTTGTGTACTATTTTAGCCATTTCCTCAATAGGTTGAATAACTCCGGTTTCGTTATTTGCCATCATAACTGAAACTATTGCTTTGTTTCCTTTAAGTTCGCTTAGAATTTTTTCTAGCTCTAAAAAGTCAACAATGCCCTCCTGATTAACAGGTATTATATATGGATTACATGCAGAATTAAGAATTGAAGGATGCTCTATAGCTGAAATTATATGCAGGTAGCCTGCTATTCCTCTCATAACAAGGTTATTCGCTTCAGTTGCACCAGACGTAAAAACTATTTCTTTATCACTTGAAACGCCAATAGCACCACGTACGTTATCTCTTGCATCCTGAAGAATCTTCCTCGCTTCTTGTCCTCTTTTATGTAGTGATGATGGATTGAGCGTTTGTTTTAACAAGACCTCAAATATACTTTTTTTTACATTTTCACTAATTGGAGCAGTTGCATTGTAATCAGCATATACGTAACCACTATTTTCTAAAGAGAATGGACTCATCTGTCACTTAAATAAGTTTACCATCAACTATAGCCATAACTATGTACGTTAGCTTTAACACGATAAAAAATTTATTGCAAAAACAGCGAAATTAATACATAATTAATAACTCACGTCATTAATACCTGTCAAGCGGGTTCTTATTAGGGGTTACCATGGTTGAAGTTTTTTTGAATAATGCAACAAGAAAGATAGAAGGTGAATACCACCAAAGCAAAGATGCCAACGCGCCGGTTGTGCTGGTTTTACATCATCATCCTCAATATGGTGGTAATATGGATAGTAAAATTGTACATAGTACATATACGTCTTTTATCGATAACAATTTTTCTGCATTGAAAATTAACTTTCGTGGTGTGGGAAAATCTACCGGAACTTTTGATAAGGGTATAGGAGAATTAACTGACGCTGCGGTAGCCATTGATTGGCTTCAGGAACATAATCCTAGCAATGTTCCAATTTGGATCGCTGGTTTTTCTTTTGGAGCATGGGTGGCTATGCAGCTAACAATGCGCCGCCCTGAGATAGTGGGTTTTATTGCTCTTTCTCTTCCGGTAACTAAGTACGATTTTTCTTTTCTTTCTCCCTGTCCAGTTTCTGGGCTTATAATACAAAGCAGTAATGATACAATCTCAGAAGAAAGCGATGTAACAGAATTAGCAAAAAGGTTGATAAATTCAGTAAGAAGTGATCACATGAAATACTATATAATAGATGATACTAATCACTTTCTAAAGGATAAAGAAGAGGAAGTGACTCAAATCGTGGACAATTATATAAAACTGCGCTTGAATAGTGCAACTATTTCTTCTCAAAAGGTCAAAAAAGAGGTAAGGGTAAAAGAATATGCCTAATCTTTACAAACAAGAGAAATGAGTGTAGTAATATAAATGAAAAGGTTTTGTTATGTTTAAAAAGCTATTATTTTTTGTTTTAGCTGTGTTTATGTTATCGGGGTGTTCCCTAAGTAAACAGCGTAAGTTAAAAAGTCCGTGTATAAAAAGCAATGAAAGCATTTCATGCGAGTTATACTCTGTTAATGATCATTGGTTAGATAAGTATAGGGCATAGAAATTGTGCTATTTTTCCTATTCACAACTTCACTAATGATCGATCTCTCAATTGGAAAATGCAGTCTGCCTTTTCTGCAAGGAGATGATTGTGTGTTACTATAAGCATAGAGCTGTTATTTTCCTTTACGTATGAATGTAGCAGTAAAAACACCTTAAAAGAATTTGTTGGATCTAAATTTCCTGTTGGCTCATCTGCAAGTAAAAGCTTTGGAGAATTTACAATGCTTCTTGCAATTGCAACTCTCTGCCTTTCCCCACCCGAAACTTCAGATACCATGCTACTTGCTTTGTTTTCCAGACCAAATTTTTCCAACATTGCTTGCGAATTTTTTTTTGCTTCAGCTTTGCTTTTTCCTGCAATGAGTTGAGGAAGCATAATATTTTCCAACACCGATAACTCTTGTAACAAATAGTGAAATTGATAAACAAAACTAAGAAAATTTCTTCTTACATGAGTTTTATGCTTATTACTGGCTTGTGTGCAATTTATTCCATCTATCGTAACTATACCTGAAGTTGGCTTGTCCAACAAGCCTGCGATTTGCAATATAGTTGTTTTCCCTGCACCTGAATCGCCAATCAGCGCTACTACTTGCCCTCTTGTGACACTTAAGTTGATATCCTTTACAACAGCAGAATTGTTCTTGAAGCTTTTATCTACGGAAGTTAGTTCTAGTGCTACATTACCACCCATGTTTAAAAGATCCAGAAGGCATCTAAGTTTTAGTAATAATTAAACCGAAAAACTGTTACCACAACCACATTGAGACTTAGCAAAGGCATTCTTTATTTGAAAACCAGAACCACTGAGATCCTCAGTATAATCTATAACTGAGTTATTTAAAAATTTTGCTGAACAATTATCAACCATTAATACAGGGTTTCCATTTTCATCATTAATTACTATATCTTTACCTTTTTCGCTAAAACTGGAGTGGCTTCTATAGTCCTCACTTTCTTCATAGTCATCATCTTCGTCTTCGTCATCAAACTCATCATCGTAATCATCGTCTTCATCATCCAAAGATAGATTTTTATTCATTTGATCCATAAGAAAATTGTATTTGAAGCCAGAACATCCACCACCTGAAACTGCAACCCGTAAAATGGAACTCTTATCCCCTTCCTGCTCTGCAAGAGAGTGGATTTTTTTTAGTGCATTATCAGTTAAGTTGATGTTGTAATTTGTTGACATAGTAACCACCGTTTATTATTGATAACTTATTATAGTAGAAATTTTACATGTCAAACAATAATTTTCTATTAAATTATGCATGTTTTCCAAGCAAAACAAAAGGGAGATACTTCAAAGAGCCAGAAGATGAGAATCGCAGCTGCTTTCAGCGTGATAGGGACCGTATCATTCACTCTAATGCGTTTAGAAAATTGGAGTACAAAACACAAGTTTTTATCAATTATGAGCACGACTACTATCGCACTCGGCTTACTCATAGCCTTGAAGTTGCACAAATTGCAAGGTCCATTGCGCGTAGACTTGGCTTAAATGAGGATATCACTGAATGCATAGCGCTCGCACATGATCTTGGTCATCCTCCATTTGGTCATGCAGGTGAAGATGCTCTAAAGAAATCAGTTCAAGATTTGAATCTTGATAACGAGAAGTATGAGTTTGATCATAATGTTCAAGCTATAAGGATTTTAACTTACCTCGAACAAAAACATGCTGATTTTGATGGTATGAATCTAAGTTGGGAGGTGATTGAAGGAGTTGCAAAACATAACGGTCCCTTGCTTGGTCAAAACGCGGAGTCTTCTACAAATAATCAGCTGTTATTAGAATACAACAAAAAATATGATCTAAAGCTTGAAGAATTTTCAAGCATTGAAGCGCAAGTTGCTTCAATTGCCGATGATATTGCTTACAGTGTTCACGATCTTGATGATGCACTCAGGGCGAATTTAGTAACCATCGAAGATTTGCTGAATGTTCCTTTAATTGAAAAAATGTTTAAAGACATAAGGAGCAGATATTCAGAATTGCCTCAGAGCAAACTCATACATGAATCACTGAGTGGAACTATAGGAACTATGATAAGTGATGTTGTTTCTCAGACTGAAAGAAATATTGAAGATCACAAAATAAAAAGCGTAGAAGACGTAAGAAGTCTAAATAAAATGCTAGTCACATTTTCACCAGAAGTTGCGAATGCTACAAAAGAAATGAAAAGATTCAACATGGAGAAAATATACAGAAGCTATAAACTGAGTAGAACGATGAACAAAGCAAAACGCATAATACAGGAACTCTTTCAATGTTTTTATGAAAACCCAGGATTACTTCCCACAGAGTGGAGCAAACTCGCTTGTGAATCTCAGCGTTCAGTAATAATATGTGACTATATCTCAGGTATGACAGATAGATTTGCTATACACGAGCACAGAAGAATTTTTGATACCTCATACGAAATGACTTCTTTCTAATGACTGATGATCATTTCATGTCAATTGCATTAAGGCTTGCAGAAAAAAATCTTGGAAATGTTGCACCAAATCCTGCTGTCGGGTGTGTTATTGTAAAAGATGGTACAATTGTTAGTGAGGGATATACAGGGATTGGTGGGCGTCCGCATGCGGAGGTAGTCGCTTTGCAAAACGCTAAAGATTCAACTCATGGCGCAACTATATATATCACTCTTGAGCCATGTTGTCATCACGGAGTCACGGGGCCTTGCACTGCAAAAATCATAAAAGCTGGCATAAAAAGAGTAGTAATTGCAACTATTGACCCAGATAGTAGAGTTTCAGGCAGAGGCATGAAAGCTCTGAAAGAAGCAGGAATTGAAGTTGAGCAAGGTATTATGCAAAAAGAGGCAAAAGAACTGAATGTCGGTTTTTTCACCACTAAAGAATTACATAGACCATTTATAGCTTGCAAAGTCGCAACAACTCTTGACGGAAAAATCGCAACATTTACAGGCGATAGCAAATGGATAACAAGTGAAAATACGAGAAACTGGGTGCATGAGCTCAGAACGAAATATGATGCAATTATGATCGGCAGCAATACTCTTATTAATGATGATCCACTCTTAACTTGCAGATTACCAGGACTCGGAAGTAGATCGCCAATAAGGCTAATTATAGATAGTCAAGGGAGATTAAAGGAAGAGCATAACATTGCAAAGACTGCAGACAAAGTAATAACTTGGGTCATCACAAATAAAGAAGTAGAGAAAAAAATAAAAAACATTAACTACTTGAAAGTCAATTCAAACGATGCAGGCAAAGCCTACCTAAAGGACATGGCATCAAAACTTGTTTCAGAAATTGGTATAACAAGATTATTAGTTGAAGGTGGAGGAGTGTTAATCACAGAACTATTAAAGTGTAATTTAATCGACAGGTTGATAATATGCCGCAGTGGTAAAATTTTAGGCAATGATGCCACTCCTTTTGTAGGAGATTTAGGGATTCAATTCATTAACAACTGTTATCAGTTTAAAAAAACAAAGATAATAGAGTTTAGTGAGGATATAGTTGAGGTTTGGGATAGGTCGTCATAATCCTTACATACTCAAACAGTAAAAAAAGGTATCCGTTCAGCGGAGCGGTAAAATAAAAAGTAGACAAGGAGTGCTAAAAACATAATATCACAAGTAGTATGTGTGGTAAATATGTCTGATCTACTAGCTAGTCTTCTCAAGCTCTGTGAAAGCTTTAAAATAGAGATAGAGCAACTAAAAGCAGAGATAAAGAGGTTAGAGATAGAAAACGAAAATTTTAGATCTGAGAATAAGGCGCTAAGAATCGAAAATGCTGAATTGAAAGAAAGACTAGGTCTGAATTCACAAAATTCATCGATACCGAGCTCAAAAGAGTTATACAAGCTAAAGAAGAAAAAGAAAAAAAGTGACAGGAAAATAGGGGCACAGATTGGGCATGAAGGAAAGTATCGCCCTAAAATGGAGGCAGATGAAGTGGTGAAAATAGAGTTCTTGCGAGTGCGGAGGAGAAATTGCGATATCGAAAGAGCCATACATTCATCAAAAAGTTGATTTGCCAGAAATTAAGCCTTATGTTGTGGAATACCAATGGCCGCTGTTGCAAGTGTGGAAAAAGAAAAAGTAGCAGGCTACCAGAAGGTGTTACTGCGGATACATTTGGTCCAAAAGTTAAGTCAACAATCGCGGCGCTGAGCGGATTTTACAAGAACTCGAAAAGAGAAGTAGCAAATATTATAAAAATATTTTCAACCTGGACATCAGTGTTGGTAGCGTGTCAAATAGCGAGGCTAGAGTTGCAGAAAAATGCCAAGAAGCATATGAGCAAATCGAGCAAGAAGTAAGTAAAAGTGAAGTTCTGCATATCGATGAAACGAGCCATTATAACAAAGGTAAACTTGGTTGGTGCTGGATGTTTGCCAGTAATACAGCAAGTTTTATAAAATTGACAGAGTCAAGAGGAATGAAGGTTTTACAAAATAGTAAGTTCTGCAATCGCAATAGCTTACGACAGGTACGCAGCATACAACTACTTTGCCGATAAGAACAGGCAAATCTGTTGGGCACATTTATCAAGAGATTTTGAAAGATTAGCACATAGTTGAAGTTAAAGTTCTGGGCTGTTACTTAAGAAACGTAGCCACTGAATTATTTGCACTAAAAAAGGCCTTGCTAAAAAATGAGATAGATGTTTTTAGATTTACCAGACGTGCCAGAAAGTTGCGAAAACGTACAAGGTATTACTTGAAGCCGCTTACCTGAAGCAATTGGAGCTTCTCGAGTTGCAAAAAATATTTTGAAATCTGAAAGAATAATGTGGAATTTTTTAGATGACCCAGAAAACATTCCGCTGACAAATAACCATGCTGAACAGCAGATACGGCATTATGTCGTTTATCGCAAAATTCATATTTTACCCAATCGAAGTGGGGAACTTGAACGGATAATTTCGTTATACTTAACATGGAAACAAATGGGCTTTCCAAAACCTTCTATCTATTGTTTCTTAAACCACTCTCCTGAACTGATACAACCCAAGAAAGGTTTCCCTACGTCATACCGCAATTCATTCGCGGTATAGATTCCGCTAACGAGTAGCGGAATGACGAATTTGTTGTTTTTCAAATTGTAGGTAAACCTAAGCCACTTTAGCTATATAGGGTCACAACAATGGATTTTTAAGATAGTTTATGGCCTTCTTAATATCTTCAGCCTTGAATATCGCCGATCCCGCAACTAAAATATCTGCACCTGCTTTTATTATATCAGCTGCGTTAGAAAAGTTAATTCCACCATCTACTGAAATTTGTGTTTTAAGGTTACGCTCTTGTATCATTTTTTTTATAGTAGATATCTTGTTCAACTGTGAATGAATGAATTCCTGCCCTCCAAAGCCAGGGTTGACTGTCATAATCAGCACAATATCTAGCTCATGTATTATGTATTCAAGCACACTTGGAGAAGTTGAAGGAACAATTGAAACTCCAACTTGAATCGGTTTTTTTTCGTCGTTTACATTTTTGTATGACTTTATCTTTCTTATCAACCTCTCAAGGTGTATCTCTGCTTCTGCATGTACAGTGATAATATCAGCACCAGCATTTATAAAGCTTTCAATGTGGTTACCAGGAGATTTGACCATTAAATGCACATCAAAAGGAAGATTGCTATATTTACGTATTGCAGAAACAACGCTAGGACCAATTGTAATATTTGGAACGAAATTCCCATCCATAACGTCTATGTGTATGTAATCCACACCTAAATCGCTAATTTTTCTTACTTCTTCCCCTAATTTTGCAAAATCTGCTGAAAGTATAGAAGGTGCAATTTTAATACTCATGAGCTGCCTTTTTTGCTAAAAAATAACTTATTTTCAAAACTCTGTCACCCTAAGCACCATCTGAGTAGCTAGAGACCGATATCGGTATGCCTATTTAACTAGATCTTAAATTAGATAAAAAAAGGTAGTCTTGATAAAACTTATTTACAGCAAGTTTTTTTACATTTGGACTTTCTGTTTGTTCTTTTTTGTACCCTAATTTATAGCTTATTGAATCCTTGTATAAACTGATCGTTTTGTATGCTTTGTTCATCTCTCTAGGAAAGATGCCGTTAGCAATTACGACGCATAACCCTGTAGCTGTTGCAAAAGCTAGAGTGGTAAATGCTAGATTTTGTAAAAAATTCCTTCCACTAACTTTTTTTTCCTGTATATTAGCAGAGTGCGATTTGTTTGACACTTCTTCTAGATATTCATGCCATATGTGATTGCAGTTCGTACATTTTACCTTTCTTCCAGACGCGCCAATTTGCTTAGGAGATACTAAGTAAGTTTTAGTACAACTATTACATTGTATTTTCATAGCACTTACATATAAAGTAGTAACAAGCTCAAATGATACAGAGCTACAAATTTAATATCAATATATATATAACAAATGGAAGGTTTGCAACTAAAAAAAACACAGAGTGAGATAGAAAATATTTGGAAAAATAGAGAAAAATTTAATGACTGTAATCTAAAGAAAACAGCAAGAATAGCAATTAAAGAGGTAATTGAGCTCCTTGATAGTGGCAAAATTAGAGTAGCAGAAAAGCTATCAAGTGGAGAATGGGTAGTACATAAGTGGATAAAGCAAGCAATATTATTACATTTTCTCACCGAAGAAAATAAAATAATAGATAATACCAATTGCTGGTTTGATAAGATCGGTAACAAGTTTAGTGAATGGAATGAGGAGAAATTTCGCCGGTTAAAAATTAGAGCAGTTCCTGGGTGTTTTGTTCGCCGATCTGCTTATATAGGTACAAATGTTGTTCTAATGCCAAGTTTTATCAACGTTGGTGCATATGTTGATTCAGGAACAATGATAGATACCTGGTCAACGATTGGTAGCTGTGCGCAAATAGGAAAAAACTGTCATATTTCCGGTGGAGTGGGAATAGGTGGAGTTCTTGAGCCTATTCAAGCTTCACCTGTCATTATAGAAGATAATTGCTTTATTGGAGCACGTAGCGAAGTGGCCGAGGGTGTGGTAGTGAGAGAAGGATCAGTCCTTGGCATAGGCGTGTTTATTGGGGCATCAACAAAGATTATTGATAGAGAAACTAGCAAGGTATTTTACGGCGAAGTGCCACCTTATTCTGTAGTGGTACCAGGGTCTATTCCATCTAAAAATAATATCTCAACCTATTGTGCAGTCATAGTAAAAAAAGTGGATGAAAAGACGAGATCGAAAATCTCTATAAATGAAATATTGAGGGATTAAACTATCTTACTCCTTGTCGTCACTTTTTTTATCATTATTACTAACCACAGTAATGGCATACGCGCATAACTCTGAGAAAGAGACTCCATTTTCTTGAGATAGTTTATATAATTTTTGTAGACTTTCTTTTACTTTATTAGGAATATTCCCTCCACGTTCTTTTACAAGCCAGGAATCTTGATGATGAATTGGATGAGCATCACTTTTTGGATTTCCTATGTATATTGCAAAAGGTGAACTTTGTCCTTTGAAGTCACATTGTACAGTAAATTTTTTTATAGATTCAGCCATCTAAAGACCTCTACTTTTCTTTTTGGTCGATTTTATAGCAGGTGGAAGAGGTGGTTTCTTTATAAAATCTTGTCTATTGACAACACTTTCTCTACCTTCCAAAGCTCGGCGAACATCAGCTCTGCTTAATTGCGACTCTTTTGCTACCTTCATTCCATGCTTTGCCATAATATTAGCACATGCTAGTACTTTTTTTACCAATTCTAGATCACCATTTAGCATTTGAACTAGCACTTGAAACACTTCCGCTAAAGTTAGCCCATCAGCATTTATAACCTTGTTTTCTATAAAATTGACAGCTTCTTCAAATTTGTATTCAATACTATCATCTTGAGGTATAAGGGCAACATAATCGGTGTTTTTGTCGTCCATAACTGAAGCACTATTACTCACAAACTTAAGTTTATACTATATATATAAATACTCTACTATTTTATATTATGGCACGCTATAGTTAAACATTTATTAATAACATGCTCACTTATATACACGAATTAATTGACAAAAGTCAAGGATCAATATCCATCAGTGATTTCATGAATGCCGTTTTGTACCATGAAAAATACGGCTATTATACAAGTAAATTACCGCTTGGTAAGGATGGTGATTTTACTACCGCACCTGAGATCAGCCAATTATTTGGTGAAGTAATTGCAGTTTGGATAATGCATACATGGGAAAAATTAGGAAAGCCATCAAAATTTTCTCTAGTTGAACTTGGGCCAGGCAAAGGAACACTCATTCACGATATAATAAGAGTCACTAAAAAATACAGCAGCTTTTTTAATTCAATGTTGATCCACTTAGTTGAAATAAGCCCTACTTTACAGAAGATACAAAAGGAAAAATTAAAGGGTTTAGGTATTAATTGGCACAAAAATATTGACAACCTACCAGAACAACCAACCATTTTTTTAGCAAATGAGTTCTTTGACGCTCTTCCGATAGATCAGTTTGTATATCATGATGAGGGGTGGTATGAAAATATGGTGACAAAACAAGATGATGGCAGTCTCTTGGTGTCATGCCAGTGCGTGACACTGGAATCCAGAAAAAAAGAATCATGGATTCCAGTGTCAGCTACTCAGATGACAAATGGAAAATTTTTTAATGGTGCAGTGGTGGAAATATGTTCAGTTGGGGTTGAAATATTAAAAAAACTTGAGAAGAAGATATATAATAATAAAGGAGCTGCTTTGATTGTAGATTACGGTTATGTATACCCCGCATATAAGAGCACTTTGCAATCGATAAAACAACATAAGTATGCTAATTTTCTTGAGAATGTTGGTAATAGTGATATTACCGCACTTGTGAACTTTCAAGCGTTAAGAGATCCATTAAAGCATGTAGATTGTGAGATTTTAACTCAAAGGGAATTTTTATATCTTTTTGGCATAAAAGAAAGAACCCAGGCTTTAATGAAAAGCGCAAGTGATGAACAAAAGAATAGGATCTTTAGTGAATTCTTAAGGTTGACTGAAAATATGGGCACTCTTTTTAAAGCAATGCTATTGATATAGCTAACCCAAGAAAGGTTTCCCTACATCATACCGCCGCGATATCTCAGCATAGATTCCGCTAACGAGTAGCGGAATGACGAGCTTATTGTCATGCCGCCGCGAACCGTCATACCGCCGCGGTATCTCAGCCGCTAACAAGCAGCGGGATGACGGTTGTCTCCTAGCTGTCATCCCAGTACTGGTAGACTCAAATCACAATGCTCGTATAGCTGCAACCCTGGAGGTACTGTTTCTCACCCACTGCAAATATTGCACGGTACTATCCACTTGATCATCGTGTCGAGTTTCAGGAAACATTAAAATCTCATACTCAAAATCGTTCAGCCATACTGCTTGGTGCGGCAGAAAAACCTTGCCAGACTCTATAATCGGAACAATTTGATGAAATCGAGTGAGCTTGTCATCATGTGGCACTATTTCAATAATCGGTAAATCACTGTTTGTCTTTAGCTCTTGCACCAATTGCTGACCACTCGTTTTTGCTTCAATCAAAATTGCGTGTGGTGACCATCTTGCAGCTAGTGACAAAACCTGTTCTTTAAGCTTTGGATACTCAAGCTTTGCGCGATATACATCAAGTAAATAGAATTTATTATCTATTTTTGCCCAGGTGGTGCAGACACTAAAGTTGCTCATGTCGCTTGTTGAAACCGCAGTATCCCAACTTTGTGTTACATGCGAGAGATTATCAGGAACATTTTTATAGCGCTTTAGCCACTCTCGTTTAATTATACCACTTGAAAGTGGCAGAGGGTTCTGTTGATATTGTGCAGCAAAAGCGTAACTCCCAAGTTCGACTTTTATCATCTTAACTTCTTTTTTTCCTCCATAGAGGGGATATAATAGCTGGCCTTCTTCTCTTGAGTATAACATCTTTGCAGGTCTAGCACGCGATGCTGTTTTATTACTGGTTGTAGTTACTTGGATGACAGAAACAGGATGCGCTGGCTTTTTGATTGAATAGATAATCTTCTTATTTTCAGAAATCATCGGTAAGCAAATATGATGCCATATATTTTTTGGCTTGGAGAGAAGGTGTCCGGTTAAGTCCTCCTGGTGTAGCCTGTGCATTACAAGAACGATGACTCCTTTTTTTCTATCGTTCAGCCTGGTTACTAAAGTCTGATCAAACCAGTTTGTGGCACGCTTTCTAAGCGTTTCACTCAAAGCTTGAGCAGAACTGAGCGGATCGTCCACAATGATAAAATCACCACCTTCACCAGTTAGTGTTCCACCAACTGATGTTGCGATTCTGTATCCTCTCTGCACTGTTTGAAATTTATATTTGGTATTCTGGTCTTTGGATAGTTCTATCTCTGGAAATAGCGCTCTATACCAACTAGACTGCATCACGCACCTGGTGTCGAGCGAGTGCTTTTCGCTGAGCCGCTGAGAATAACTTGCAACTATTATTCTCGCAGTTGGTTGGTTTCCCAGTATCCATGCGGGCCACGCAACGCTTATGCACATGGACTTCATCGAGCGCGGAGGCATATTGAATATTATTCGCCTCATTTTGCCAACATTTGCCGCTTCAAGTCTGTCTGATATGACTTTTATATACTGATAATCATTATACTCACACCCCGGCACTACCGTTTGAAAGCATAACTCAATGAATTTTAGAAAGTTCATGATATAATGTTGAAACCAGCGCGTGACGCTGGGATGACAAAAAAAGGAGCACTGGGATGACACCCTACTTAACCGTCATACCGCCGCGGTATCTCTTAACATAGATCCCGCTAACAAGCAGCGGGATGACGAATTACTTAACCATCATCTACACCGTCATACCGCGATTCATTCGCGGTATCTCAAAGCATAGATCCCGCTAACACGTAGCGGGATGACGGTTGTTGTTTAGCTATAAATATTAAGAAATTTACCAAATGAAAAAAAAGGCAAAAGAAACCCTGGGGTTATTATCCGCTTTAAAATATTGGCGTTTTTTATGTTTTAAACGCTTGACAAGCGAGATTCAGCCGCTTTTAATTGCAACTAACTTACGCTGCAAATGTTTAAGAAATTTACTAAGCAGAAAAAAAGACAAAGAATCCCCGAGTTAGCTAGTCTTTTACTATCTCTGTCGAGTATTGGCATTTTTTGATGTCTTGTAACGCTTTGTAAGCGCGTCCAGCTTATTTAGATAAAAATCTAGATGTAGATGAAGTTTTGTAAAGACATACAGTATCTATATACTGCAAAAAATTGAACATAAGACGCCGATACATTAAGTAATCCTTACCTTTTAATCTGCAGATTGGCGAAAGCAAATACAATAGCTTCACTATCATGATAAGGGCGCTGGCGAAGGGTGTCAAGTAAGTTTTTTTGTTTCTATTCCCAATAAAAGTTTGTTATATGGTTATGCAAGAAGTTTAATACTCATAGTTTCAAGCATATACTGAAATATTTCATTAGCTATAGCAACATCTTGGCGTGGGGCTTTGCCGTGTTCTATAAACACAGAGATTGCATAGCGCGGGTTATGGTAAGGGCCATAGGCGATAAATAACTTATGACTTTCGCCCTTAGAGTTTATTTCTGGTGTACCGGTTTTGCCAGCAATTTGTATACCGCTTAGCCCTTTCTTATAGGTTCCAGTTTTAGAATTCACCACATCAAACATAGCTTTTCGAACTATGCTAAGATGCTCACAATCCACATCAATATCGGGAAAATCTTGTATCGTTTCATTCATCTTAATGCGGGGAATTACCTCTTTTCCTGTTGCAATCCTCGCTGCAAGAACTGCAAGCTGTAGTGGTGTTGTAAGCATATACCCTTGTCCTATAACTAAGTTGATAGTGTCACCTAAATACCACTGCGAATATAGCTTTCGTGTACGCCAATCTCTATCTGGCAACAACCCTGGAGCTTCTTCTTTAAACGTTCCAATCAGTGGCCCACTTCCAATACCAAATTTTCTGGCCATTTCTACCAGAGAGTCTACACTTATTTTTTTCCCTATATTATAAAAGTAAGTGTTGCATGATAATGCCATTGCCTCATTTAAAGATACATACCCATGGACTTTGCTTTTCAGACAACGAAATTTCCGCTCACCTATTTTCATATAGCCCTTGCACGAGAATTTCTCTTCTGGTGTTATTATCCCGTCTTTTAAACCCGCAAGCGCAACTATTACTTTAAATATTGAACCAGGTGGAATTTGATATGATAACGCACGATTCACAAGCGGTAATGAAGGAGCATTCAAGCTCTCCCAAGTCTCATTTGATAGCCTGCTAGCAAAAAGATTATTATCGTAAGAAGGTGAATTATATAATGCTAAAATTTCTCCATTATTTACATCAATTACCACTGCGGAGCCTTGGTGATCTTTAAATACCTCTGCGGTTTTCTCTTGCAGATTAATATCAATTGTCAGTTGTACATCTTGTCCGTCTTGTTGTGGTATGCTTGATAATTCTTTTATGACGCGTTTTTTAGAATTTATTTCCTGCTCAGATTTTCCTGACTTGCCTTTCAATATATGATCATATGTATATTCAATACCGCTGATTCCTACTTCGCTTATGCCTTGCTGTCTTTTTGTATATCCGATTACATGAGAACACATTGAACCAAACGGGTAATAACGTTTATAAAGAGCAGTTATTTTTTCTGACGATTTTGCTATTTTAGACTCGACTTCTGATAATGTCTGCAAATCAACTTCCTTACCAGAACCATCAAACAAAACAACATACGAAATTTTGTTCATCGCAAGTTCAATGCTATTCCTATCTAAAATTTTGCCCCGCTTAGGCATAATAGTAGCAACTCTTATTCTATTACTATTAGATAGTGCTTCGTACTTTTGTCTGTTTCGTATTTGTAAATTATATAACCTGCAACTAAAAACCGCAGAAATGGTAAGCTGAATACCACCTAATATGAATGCTCTGCGGTTAAAGACTTTGTTTTTTGTCCACATAACATTCCTTCAAAACGCACTTTTTTCCCCTCTTTTATTGTTACACTTCTGGCTTTTACCGTATTACAAACCCTTTTTTCCCACTCACTTAAGGTCACAAACTTATAACCTGATTTTTTTAGTATTTTAATAATATGAGGTAAAGCTTCAATTGTGTTTGACCTGTTATTGTGATCATGAAACAGTATAACTGCTCCATTATGTACATTACTTAAAACTCTTTCAACTAAAGTTTCTGGCTTATCACCTTGCCAATCTAGCGAATCAACTGTCCATAATATTGAATACATATTTAATTGATCAGTATTTTCAATCAGATTATCGTCATAACATCCATATGGCGGACGAAACCATTTTACATCTTGTTTTATTGCATTTTTAATTGCTGTATTTGTCTTTTCCAATTCTTGCAATTGTTCCTCACTTGAAAGTGATGTCAACTTCCTATGCGACCAAGAGTGATTGCCTAACTCATGACCTGATTCATGAATTTTCTTTACTATTTCAGACGTTTTTTCATTTATACGTTCACCAAGCACAAAAAATGTTGCTTTTGCTTCATAGCTTTCCAGAACATTAATAATATCGTTTACTCTATTGTTAGACGGTCCATCATCAAACGTAAGCGCAACAAACTTATCGTCGTTATTCAATAATTTTTTTATATTACTTAAATTTCTATATGATAGATCTAGATTACAACTGAGCCCACAGTATGGTAAATTAAAATTACAATCACTACAAAAAGCCGTACTTGAATATAGTAAGAAAAAAGTGATTATCCTTATAAACATTTGTAATCAGCAAAGTGATAGAATACTACACTTTTTTGCTAAGTTAAGCCATCTTTAATTGCTGTAGCCTTTACTTCATCGCTTCTTTAATATATTGTATTAACAATTTTATATAATATATTATGATTGCAAATATAAATACCGTTGCGCTTCAGGGAATTAGCACAGTAAATGTCAATGCACAAATTCATATGGCAAATGGTATTCCAGCTTTTAATATTGTTGGATTGCCAGATCAAACTGTTGCGGAATCCAAAGAACGCATCAGAGCAGCGTTAAATTCAATCAATCTACTACTACCTCCAAAAAGAATTACAGTTAATCTCTCCCCTGCGGATTTACTGAAAGAAGGTAGTCATTATGACTTGGCTATTGCTATTGGACTACTTGTTGTAATGAATGTGATACCAGTTGAAAAAGTTCAGTCTTATATCATTATGGGTGAGCTTGCCCTTGATGGCAGAGTTATTCCAGTTTCAGGAGTGCTGCCAACAGCGATCAATGCAAAACAGGCAAATAAAGGAGTAATTTGCCCAAGGGGAAATGGAGTAGAGGCTTCATGGGTAAAGAATGTTTCAATTCTAGCTATAGAGAAATTAACTGATATTATCAGACACTTTAAGGGTGAGCAATTAATTCAGCCAGTAATTTTTAAATATAGTGATGCACCCAAAGAAAAAAGATTGGTTCCCGATATGAAGGATATTAAAGGCCAAGTTGTTGCAAAAAGAGCAGCTGAAATTGCAGCAGCAGGTGGGCATAATATGCTTCTTGTTGGCCCTCCTGGTACTGGAAAATCAATGCTTGCTAAGCGCTTTATAGGATTGCTGCCTGATTTAACCGAACAGGAGATGATTGATGTTAATATTATTTCCAGCATAACAAAAACTGGTAATGAAATATTCAAAGTAACTCGCCCCTTTCGTGAACCTCATCACTCATGTTCCATGCCAGCAATGATAGGAGGAGGAAAGAATGCAAAACCCGGAGAAATTACCATGGCTCACAATGGCGTGTTATTTCTTGATGAGCTACCTGAATTTCCAAGACTCGTGCTTGATTCTCTGCGCCAACCACTTGAAGATAGAAAAGTTACCGTTGCAAGGGCAAATGCTCACATAACCTACCCTGCCAATTTTCAACTGATAGCTGCAATGAACCCTTGCAGGTGCGGTTATTTAGGTGATGCAAGCAGATCGTGCAACAAAGCTCCAAAGTGTGGCACAGATTACAAAAACAAAATATCAGGCCCATTGCTTGATAGAATAGACATATGCATTGAAATGCCAAACGTTAGCATACTCTCTCCTGAAATCTCTGTGGAGGGAGAAAGTACTAAAATTATAAGAGAAAGAGTGATAGCAGCAAGAAAAGTTCAAACTGAGCGCTATAGTGAATTAAATATTCGTTGCAATTCAGAAGTAAGCGGTGAAGCATTTAATAAATTTACTGAACCAGATCAGGCAGGGTTAGAATTGCTAAAATACGTACTGAAAGAAAATTACATTTCCAATCGAGGCTACACACGCGTATTAAAAGTTGCAAGAACTATTGCAGATCTTGCAAAAAGTGAAGAAGTAAAAAGAGCACACATTGCTGAAGCGCTCAATTACAGAATAAAGGTATATTAAAAAATTAGTTTACTTGACAGGCAATTTTTTTTACTATATGCTTCCTTAATGAAATTTTAACATTCTATTTAAGGAGTAGAGTTATGGCATTAACAAATTATGAGTATAGAAAAGAGGATGGCATTTTTCATGCTATTTCAGAAGGATATATACAAGCTGAAAAATACTGGGGAATTCCTGGTGGAGCTGGTGGAGCTGGTCAGTACGCTATGCATAATAAAGGGAGAACAGCATTATTTCCGCTTGCAGTTGCAAGTGTTGTCTTTACAGCAATGCATATGAAAGCAGGCTTTGTTAGTGCAGCAGAAGCTTCTGGGTTTCTTGCTAAGACTGCCAGTTACTTTGTTGGAACAAATCAAGCAATAGCTGCTTCATTACCTGGATTTATCGGAACAGGTGTTGCTGGTCAGATAGTTGCGGGTGCCATAATGGCAATTGCTGCAGTTGCTGCTGTTTATGGAACATATCAAGTTGCCTCAAAATTAAAAGATGTTGCAGTTGAAGCATTGAAAGGGAAAGATCAGACAATATAATAATCTTCAACAAAATAAAAAGGGATAGGTTTCTGTCCCTTTTTATAAACGTTTTCTATTTTTTGCATCGGTTAAGTGATGTCATCTAAGAATCTAGTTATTATAATTAACGGCACTTATTAGTATAAATGTTAAGAATAAGTAAATCCCGTTTACTATTTACGCCTATAGAAGTGAAAAGTATTTGCATATTATTAAAAAAGCGGTAACTTATTATCAAGTGAATTCGCTAAATTTGAGTAATTTAAATGTCTATTGATCTTAGTCTGCCGGAGTTGCCTATATTACACCCAAGGATTACCGTTGTGGGAGTGGGTGGTGCTGGTGGAAATGCTGTGAATAACATGATCCAATCTAATTTGCAAGGAGTGAATTTTGTTGTCGCAAATACCGATGCTCAAGCACTAGAAAAGTCGTTATGTGATAAAAAAATTCAGCTTGGCATTAATTTAACTAAGGGGCTTGGTGCTGGTGCTTTGCCTGATGTTGGCAAAGGTGCAGCAGAAGAGTCAATTGATGAGATTATGGAGCATATAAAAGATAGTCATATGCTTTTCATCACAGCAGGAATGGGCGGTGGTACTGGAACCGGTGCAGCACCGGTAATTGCAAAAGCAGCCAGAGAAGCAAGAGCCGCAGTTAAGGATAGAGCGCCAAAAGAAAAAAAGATATTGACTGTTGGAGTTGTAACTAAACCGTTCGGTTTTGAAGGTGTGCGCCGTATGCGCATTGCAGAGCTTGGACTTGAAGAACTGCAAAAATACGTGGATACACTTATTGTCATTCCAAATCAGAATTTATTTAGAATTGCAAATGAAAAAACTACATTTTCTGATGCATTTAAACTTGCTGATAATGTTCTGCACATTGGCATCAGAGGAGTAACTGACTTGATGGTCATGCCAGGGCTTATCAATCTTGACTTCGCTGATATAGAAACAGTAATGAGCGAGATGGGCAAAGCGATGATCGGCACCGGAGAGGCAGAAGGAGAAGATAGAGCAATTAGTGCTGCAGAGGCTGCAATATCTAATCCATTGCTTGATAATGTATCAATGAAAGGTGCGCAAGGAATATTAATTAACATTACTGGTGGCGGAGATATGACTCTGTTTGAAGTTGATGCTGCAGCCAATAGAGTGCGTGAAGAAGTAGATGAAAATGCAAATATAATATTTGGTGCTACTTTTGATCAAGCGATGGAGGGAAGAGTTAGAGTTTCTGTTCTTGCAACTGGCATTGATGGTCGCAATAATAAATCAGAAACTTCACCTATAAGTCAGAGCGAAGACTCAGAGAAAGAGAAATTTAAGTGGCCATATAGTCAAAGTGAAAGTACACAAGACAAAACACTGGAAACAAAACCAGCTGAACAGGTAAGCGAAGGAGCTAAGTGGGGCAGCAATATCTATGATATACCAGCTTACTTAAGAAGAAAAAAATAATGCAATTTTGGCTACTTAAGTCAGAGCCAAGTGAATACTCATGGCAAAAAATGGAAAAGGAGCAGGTAGTTGAGTGGGATGGTGTGCGCAATTATCAAGCTCAAAATTACATGAAAATTATGAAAGCAAGCGATCTTGCGTTTTTTTATCATACAGGTAAAGAGAAAGCAATACTTGGAATCGTTGAAGTATTTAAAGAGTATTATCATGTTAATGATCCCAAGTTCGGATTAGTGAATGTAAAGTTTTTGAAACCTTTAAATAACCAAGTAACGTTAAATAATATAAAACAAAACCCACTTTTGAAAAATATGACTATATTAAAACAACCACGTTTATCAATTGCCCCAGTTTCGGAAATTGAATGGAATGAAATAATAAGGATGAGTGATGTGTAATACCTGTCATTTCAGTTCCTAAATGATGTCATCTCAGCACACAACGCACAGCTGTATGAATATTTGTCTCGAAGGCAGTGCATTAAACGTTATAGCCGATTTTGCATCAAACACAAAGGTGTCATTCCAGTGCTTGACACTGGAATCCAGCCTTAATGCAACCACATTAAAGCCGTTGTGTTTTAATATAAGATTAGCTACTTTTATATTCACTAACTTGATGTCTAATCAAAATTCCTGGATCCCAGTGCCTAGACACTGGGATGACATCCTTCTAGTGTACAATATTCGTACAGTTGTGTACATGACACAAGGGTCTATAACTCTTCTTTTTTGGATTCCAGTGTCAGCTATTTGCATGACACCCTTACTGATGTGTCACTCATGTTAGAAGTAAATATTCTTGACAAGAAATGGTGCAGCATTATAGAAAATCCTAAAAATTTTGTATTAGGTGTCATCAATGCTTCTCTAAAAGAATTAAAAATAGACCACTATAAACCAAATATATCAATAGCTCTGGCTGATGATGACTTGCTACATCAACTTAATTTAAAATTTAGAGAAATGGATAAGCCAACTAACGTACTATCATTTCCGTATGAACAATTGTCTAATGAGTGCGATTTAGGAGACATAGCAATTTCAATAGACACAATAAAAAGAGAATCGCATGAGTATTATATACCCATTCTTGCTCACATTGCACACATGTTAGTGCATGGATTACTGCATTTACTTGGTTATGATCACCAAAAAAAAGATGAAGAAATTATAATGAAAAATCTAGAAAGAGAGATTTTAGCTTCGCTTGGCTACAATATGTGTGCGATTTAAAAGGAATTTAATAAAAATATAGTAGATGATAATAAAATATGTTATCTACAAAAGGTTTTAGCTATAAACAATAAAAGGTAAGTGATATGGTTCAGTTTTCTTTGCCAAAGAATTCTAAAATTAATCAAAAGGGCAAAATTTATCCTATTCCTGCTAGAGCAAAAAACATCAGAAGATTTCAAATTTACCGTTGTTCTGCTGATGACGAGAAAAACCCTAGAATAGACACATTTTTTATTGATATGGATAGTTGTGGCCCTATGGTACTTGATGCATTAATAAAAATAAAGGATGAAATAGATTCGACTTTAACTTTCAGACGTTCTTGTAGAGAAGGCATATGTGGATCTTGTGCCATGAATATTGACGGAACCAATACTCTTGCATGTACTAGATCTATACATGATATAAAAGGTGACGTAAAAATATATCCATTACCTCACATGTATGTAATAAAGGACCTAGTCTCGGATTTGAGCCAATTTTATGAGCAATACAAATCAATTAAACCTTGGTTACAAGCAGATAAGCCTGCCCTACCAAATAAAGAATACTCTCAATCTTCTGAAGATAGAAAAAAATTAGATGGCTTGTCCGACTGTATATTATGTGCTTGCTGTTCGACTGGTTGCCCAAGCTACTGGTGGAATAGTGATAAATTTTTAGGACCAGCAATACTATTACAAGCTTACAGATGGATTGCTGACAGCCGTGATAATAAGACAGGTGAAAGACTTGATGTTTTAAACGACCCATTCAAGTTGTATCGTTGTCATACAATAATGAATTGCACAAAAACTTGTCCTAAAGGACTTAATCCAGCAAGAGCAATAGCGAAAGTAAAACAGCTCATGGTAGAGAGAGAAGGAGTTTAAGTATTATCTTTTGCATTCTTCGTAAGAGAACAGCAAACCTTCCGAAGCGTAGGGTATTGTTAATACCCTGAACGCTTTTCCGTTTGTGAAGTGCATCGTATCATCGTACGATTCAAATAATTTTTTGAACAACTCATGTCTTTGGTTACTAATAGTTTGAAAATCCTCTTTTTCTAAAAGCTTTTTAGATTCGAAGAGGTAAAGCATAACTTCGTGATAAGTTGGGTAAGATGCCAAAAATTTTGGGTCAAATTGAAAGGTTTTTATAAAAGCATTATTATAAAATTTTAGCTTTTGATTCTTACTATATATTACTATAGCAACCGGTAACCTCTCAAGCAAATTTTTCTGTGTAGCTAAATAACTGTTTAATTCAGTATATAATTTCTCTGCATCACTAACATCTTTCCCATACATTACTATGCTACCAGAACCTTGTATTGGAATTTTAACAAAATCGAAAACCTTAGGTTCGTTCTTATAAGTTATGACATGTCTTCCTGGTTTTGTGCTATGAGCGCTACCGGTAATAGCAAATTTCTTAGAACCATCTACATATTTATCATAAAACAAGTTATAAAATTCCACCTTTCTACTCTTGTTATATCTTAGTATTGGAAATGGTAAAGAGTTGAAAACGTTTTTATAGCTCTCCACTTCCTGTGTAAGCTTACTATTTTCTAACTCAAGTCCGTTAGCCTTTATCTTACAGTCTGAGACATTCCTTATCCATAACAGCACACCTATCACATTGTTAGAATCATCTATTATGCTTCTACCGTAACATATGCAATAAACCTCACTGTCTTTTGACTTTAAATCTAGAGTAAAAGATTTATTTATTTCCTTTGCCTCAACAAAATTTTTGATTAAGCTTTCTGATTGCTCAAAAAAATTCACAAACTCATTAAATGAGTAAAAAACAGTATTAAGCAAAATTAGTAAATTGGGAGAGAACTTTTCTATACGTTTTTTTGCATCCCAAATATAAAACCCATCATTCACAGTATCAATTAAATTATTTATGATAACATTTTGATGCTGTAAGTTCTTAATCTTATTACTAATTTTTAATTTAGAATAAGAGAGAAAGAATAATATTAGAATCAATATTAAAACCACTTCATACAAAAAAAACATAGCACTTTTAAAACAAATGTAAAAATTTGTAACCGCTCAGAATTATGCTGAAGAGGTATATAAGTAAAGATTGCCTAACATTTGAAAGCCCAATCTCTTATAAAGGTTCACAGAAGATTTCATACAATGTGCTACTATATATTTGCATTCAAGCTGTTTAGCTATCTTTATTCTTTCTAAAACCATTTGGGTACCTATTCCACGATTCCTGTAAATTGGTAAAACTCCATCACTATAAAAACCAGCTACGCTATCTTGAACATAAAGACCGCATGTCCCAATAATTTCATTATTTAGTGTTACAAGAAAAAATCTTAATCTTGAGTTCTTATCATCATAATTTGATAATCCGCGAAAAAATGTGCTGACAATTCCAACGCCATGATAAAAAATTTTAGAAGTGTGTAGATCTAACTGTTCTAAGAGGTTGCTACCATTCACAGCATTTAACCTCAAGTTTGGAATAACATCAGCAGGTAAAAAGTAATTTTTCATATTAAGTAAAGCTTTTTTTGGTGTGCTAACGTGTTTTATTTCACACTTTTCTAAAATATCTCTTATTTTCATATGTGAATTTATTACCCATGTTGCTTCTATATCTCTTGTTCTGAGATAATCTAGAGTTTTTTGTATAGAAAGCTCGGTACATTGATCTCCACAGAACACAAAATTAAATAATGACTCCCTGGTACCATTTATTGTAAATATGATGTTATCAAATTCATCGTGTACTTCCCACTCAGATAAATTCGCTGTGTACAGTATATAATCCTTTAGATTTTGAACAATTAAGCTTGAATAATAAATTTTTTTATCCTGCATACACCAACAATAAACAATAAAAGGCTCCTATAAGAACACAGGCTAAAATTGCAGCTATAACGTCATCTAGCATAATACCTAAAGGACCTTTGGTATTTTTATCGATTAAATTTATAGGCCACGTTTTTATTATATCAAAAAACCTAAAAGAAAAAAAGCACAACAACAATGAAGAACAATTCATCTCTTGGCTTAACAATATCGAAACTAAAAGTATCGTCAGCAATTGACCAACCACTTCGTCAATTACTACCTCTTTTGGATCACATGAAGTCTTGTAATGTTTTATATAATTACCTGTAGACCATAATCCAATTAAGAATAAAAAAGAAATAATTGCTGCACCTAAAATTTTGTTGCTCAGGATTACAGGAACAAGCGGAAAAGAAGCCAAACTACCCACAGTACCTGGCATTTTTTTTACTGTTCCAGACAGCCACCACGTTGATATTAATTTATATAAAAATTTCACAATATATCCAAATACAAAATTAACTTATAAGAACAGAAAGAGTATCCTCTATAGAGGCGCTTTCATACAATAATCTATAGACCGCTTCACATATAGGCATTTTTATCTTTAGCTTTCCTGCTAAATTAAATATGGACTCAGCAGTGCTAAAACCTTCAATCACTGACTTGCCTTCTGACAAAATCTGCTGAACATTAAAGCCATTGTCACTATTACCTATTTTAAACCCAAAAGATAAGTTTCTTGAATTCAAGGATGTGCATGTCATAATTAGGTCACCCAGACATGCTGGCCCAAGTAGTGTATTTATATCCACACTACCGTCACCAATTTTTGCTGAGTATAAAGCCTTAATTTCGCTCATACTTTTCGTAATCAATGCTGCATGAGCATTAAACCCAAGTTTACTACCTAGAACAATCCCACACGCTATAGCAAAAACGTTCTTTAACGCTGCACAAATCTGTACTCCTATAATGTCGTTACTAAACTCCAATTTAACATTTTCTTGTTGCAGCTCTGATACTAGCTTTGAACCTAATGTGTTATTTTGGCATGCAAGAACCATTGAATAGGGTAATTTTCTTGCAACTTCTACAGCAAAGCTAGGACCTGAAAAAATAGCAATAGGATTGTTAGGTAAAATTTCATTTACTATTTCACTAGGTAATTTTAATGTAGACTTTTCTATTCCCTTACAAGCTAAAATTATTGCTACATCTTTTTTCAGATTACAATTATGCAATTGCTGACATACCTTCCTCAGAGACTGAGTGGGAACAGCGAGGATTGTTACTGAAGCATTAATTATGTCTTCAATAGCCAATTTTACTGACACATTATCAGAAATTCGACAACCGGGTAGCTTGTCACTTTCTCTTTTCCCGTTGATTGATTCAAATGTAGTTTCATTGTGAGTCCACAAAATCACATCTTTCTTACTACCTAATGAAATTGCGATTGCTGTACCCCATGCACCAGCACCTAAAATTGATATTGCCACACAATATTCCTGAAAATATTACTTATACTTTAAAATAGTAGGATAAGTAAATTAAAAATATAACACAGACATATAGAATAGTTAAATATTTATTAACCGAAGTATTCTTTTAATAATAGTAACTTTAATTCAATATTTACTAAAAATATTATTACTATCATGGTATGTCTATTATATTTTAGATCTATTTATATAACTTTGGAACAATATATTTACTATTAATCAATAAGTGTAATTTTGATCATTTGTTAATAAAAATTTGATTTATTACTTTCCTTAGTTATATATATTACTAAAATTATAAATTATTTATGGGGTGTAAAATATGCGTATATTATTAATTGAAGATGATCAAGTAAGTGCAAAGACTGTAGTTAACGCCTTAACTTCTGATGGACACTTCTGTGACGTTGTTACTTCTGCACAAGATTATAACAATAATATGGTTTCCTCAAACGGAGATTACTATGACCTAGTTATTTTAGATATACACTTACCTGGTGATATTGACGGATATGATATATTGTTAAGACTAAGAAGTGCAAAAATCAAAGTTCCTGTCTTAATACTTTCATGCATATCCGCTGTCAATCACAAAGCTAAAGGACTCGGGTATGGTGCCGATGATTACTTAACCAAGCCATTTCATAAAAGCGAGTTATTAGCTCGAATTAAGGCCATAGTGCGTCGTACTAAAGGCCATCCTGAATCGGTGATAAAGATTGGTAATATAAATATCAATTTTGATCACAGGGTTGTTGAGGTGAAAGGTAAAACGGTTCACCTTACTAATAAAGAGTATTCTATGATAGAATTGCTAGCACTGCGTAAAGGAACAGTACTAACAAAAGAAATGTTCTTAAATCATCTTTACAATGGCTTGGATGAACCTTCAGATAACAAGATAGTTGATGTTTTTATGTGCAAATTACGTAAGAAACTTGAAAGTGCAAATGATGGAAAAAGCCACATAGAAACCGTTTGGGGCAGAGGGTATGTTCTGAAAGAGTATATTGATGATGATGAATATTCTAATGTTAATGTAGGCGAAAGTAGTGATGGCTATCAAGCAGAACAAGTGAAGGACAACGCATGAAATGCCTACACATTTAAATATAGCATGGCTTATATCGCACGTATCATGTGAACGCCTAGGTGAAATATAAGCCGAGTTCTGTTTATGTAGCTATTTATCTGGAGTAAATGTTACCATTTACCGCATGCGATTTACCCGAGTAGATATGAGGAAAACATAAAATCTACTTCTATTTAATCTTGCTCCTAGTGTTGGTTACTCGACTACCAATGTTGCCATTGCCATGGTGTGCTCTTACCACACCTTTTCACCCTTACCTAAAAATATTTTAGGCGGTAATTTTCTGTAGCCCTATAACTGGAGTTACCTCCGGCGGGCATTACCCGTCACTATTTTTCCTTGGAGCCCGGACTTTCCTCTGCTATGTTTATCACACAACAGCAGCTACTTATTTCACCTAGGAATTATACTTTAACATGAAAATCACAAAAGCAAAAGACAATTTCCTAACAGTCTACATATTAAAAACATTTAGACAAATAGCTAAAGGTGATATTCCGGCACATCATCACTATCCCAAGATAAGCTTTTTTCACTTTTAGACTCCGCTTCAGTTAGTCAAGAGCCTGGTCCACCGCTTGAAGACGATGAGCTACTTCTTGATCGACTACTACTTTCTACTGATATACTATTTAGCACTGTTTCAGATTGATATATAGTTCGCATTCTGTTACCAGTGGTAAAAATTTCTTCATCGCTACTTGAAGATGATCGCCTTCTATAACCCAAATCAGTTAGTTCTAATACAGGAGCAGCATTACGACCCTTAACATATCTATATGCTATGAATCCTATAATTCCAACAATACCTATTGCTCCAACCAAAGATCCCCCTATCATTCCTGCCTTATTAGACCCTATAGCAAGTTGAGTAGGTTGTGGTGAAGAAGTAGACTGAGGAAGTAAAGTCGTGGTGAATATAGGAGTTGTTGACTCTTTTGTTCTAGTACTTGGTATACTAAATACTGTTTGTGTAGTTTTCTCTGAGCTTGTTGTTGGCGCAGTTGGTTCCACTGTTACTGTGCTTGTTTGAGTCGTTGACTCTGTTGAAGATTTATTCGTTGTAGAAGTAGGTGCAACGGCTTCTGTTGTTGGCTTCACTGTTACTGTACTTGTTTGAGTCGTTGACTCTGTTGAAGGTTTACTCATCGTAGAAGTCGACGCACCAGTCGCTGCTGTAGGTTTTACAGTACTTGTCTCAGTCCCTGAAGTTACTATCGGCACACTAGTTGACGTTGTAGCAACCGTGGTCGCTTGTGAAGTAGTAGTTGTTTTTGCTACTGTCGTTGACTCCGTTGAAGGTTTACTTATTGTAGAAGTAGGTGCAACGGCTTCCGTTGTCAATTTAGTAGTCTTCACAGCGTCGGTTTCTGCTGTGCTAGTAATTGCAGCAGTCGGCGTCTTCTTAGAACCTGTTAAGGATCTCGAAAATATGAGGTAAAATAAGCATAGTTAAGAAAGAGGTATATCTATGCAAAAAAGCTATCCAAGCGATATAAGTCAAGAACAATTTGAAAAAATTAGACCAATACTGGAGAGTAGCAGAAAGAAAACAAAACCAAGGAAACTTGATTTGTATGATGTATTTTGTGCAGTGCTATATGTCCTAAAAAGCCCCTGCCAGTGGAGAATGCTGCCAAAAGATTTTCCGAGGTGGGAGAACGTGTATTACTATTTTCAAATGTGGAATAAAAAGAATGGAGCAGAACCAAGCTTGCTGGAAATAGTCTTAAAAAAAATTAGTTGGAGAGGTTCGTATCAGCAATGGTCGGAAAGAGAAAACCAGTTTCTGTATAATTGATGCCCAAAGCGTTAAAAACACAGATACTGCTGAAAAAAAGGGCTATGATGCAGGTAAAAAGATTTCAGGCATAAAGCGTCATATTGCAGTTGATACGCAAGGCTTGCCACACGCAATTCATATAACAACAGCAGAAGCAACTGATCGTAGCAGTGCTGTGGAAATGGTGGGAAAGGCTGAAAAAAACCTCTCTGAAGTTGAAAATATACTGGTTGATGCTGGCTATACAGGAGAAAATTTTGCAACTCAAATAAAAGCTACTATTGGTGCAACTGTTGAGGTAATAAAGCGGAGTGAATTACATTCTTTCGTTGTATTGCCAAAAAGATGGGTTGTTGAGCGATCTTTTGCTTGGTTGGAAAAATGTAGGCGTTTGTGGAAAAATTGCGAGCGGAAACTCAACACTAGCTTACAAATGGTTGTTCTTTCCTTCATTTCTATTCTATTGAGGAGATTTTAAACAGGTTCTTAGAAGTCACAACCGTTTCTGCAACAGTTATAGGAGCCACGGTACTACTAGAAATAATATCTGGCGTTAATCGACCGTTAATGATATTAACAAAATCACTGAGAGTTTTGATGCTATTTGCCGGTATTATTGTTGCTTCAGAAGATTTTCCAGAGCCGTTTTGATTAAAAGTTACAATATTTTCTCCACTTACCGCAGTTACGATAAAACCACCCTGACCGTTGCCTTTAATATATAATTGCTCTATAGGATCTGTAAATTGATAGATAGGAAAATCTGACACTGATCCATTTTTAAGTAGAGTTGCTATATGTAACCTCTGCTCATTAGCTGATTGGTCATTTTCAAGAAAAGCAACTAGATCATTTCCTTCCGTTTGTTCAACATACTGCAAAAAGCTTATTTCATGTTCTCTAGAAAGAGATAGTGCTTTATTATCTATTTGACCTTTTCGATTACCAAGTAAAAAGCCATTAACTCCATCCTTCAGACCCTGAATCACTTTAGCCATATCAAATTTAAAAATACGTGTTTTTCTCACCTCTTGATTTTCCTTAGTAATCCTTTTGCTCACTTGCGAATAAAGCATCGTGTTTCCATTTAATGCCAATTGCCCCTGATTATCAAAATTGAACAATTTTCTTTCTGTAACACCTTTTTCTCCAGTCAATACCTTAAATTTTCCGCTCTCGCTTGACTTTAAGTACCAAGAAACTAAAGTTTGATCCTTTAAGTTATGGGCGATTACAATTACGTCACCATTACCAACTTTCACTGCTCTTGGTTGAAAGTAACTATTGCCCACATTTGCAAGACTATTATTATCAATATTCTTTTGTAATTTTCTTTTATCTAAATGTTCAACTGAAGGAGTATTAACTGATTGTTTAATTCCCTAAGTGTTAAAAGATAAGCCTTTAACGCATTTTTCTCCTTCTTCGCTAATTCCTTCTTCAGGAAAGATAACTCCAACTTTATCTATTTCAGCTGAATCTTCTATTAATGTGAGAGATAATTGATCTTTGAATTCATTTGCTACGCTGATATTTGTACCACATTCGTATGTTTTTGATTGATATAATGGACTAATAAGTAATTTTACTTTACTGCTCCCATTACCATTATCTTGATAGCTGAGTCCGTAAGCAACTCCATTCCCCTCAATTAATTCTACGTTTGTTGGATTAAAACCTATCGCTTCTTTAATTTCCGGTGTATTTGAGTTGATCCCGAGCAATCTTCTTAATATAGACATAATTTTATTTAAAATATTAATAAAATGCTATTATGATTACTCCTGTGTGTTAATGTCAATGAAAATTTTAACTAAAATTAAAAAATTAATATAATATTTTATACTAAAAGGTAAATATAAGCTTGAAGAGGGCTAAGAAGCTTTATGCTATTTCTCAAAAAACCAACAATTGCAATCATTGGTTCTACAGGTATAATCTGTTAAAGTTTACACGAGTCTCATGAATGATAGAAAAAGAAGAGCAGTTTAGTTTTACATCAGAAAACCTCAAGAAAGCGGGAAAGTTTATAGAGATGTATCCCAAAGGTAGAGAAGGTAGTGCTGTTATGCCTTTACTATATCTGGTTCAAGAGCAATGCGGATGGGTTTCTGAATCTGCTATGCGTTATGTTGCTGATATGCTGCATATTCCACATATTCGTGTATATGAAGTGGCAAATTTTTACACCATGTATAATTTAAAACCAGTAGGCAAATATCTAATACAAATTTGTAGAACAACTCCTTGCTGGTTGTGCAATAGTGAAGAAGTTTTAAATACCTTAAAAAAAAAACTTGGAATCAATATCGGTGAGACTACTAAAGATAATTTGTTCACTTTAAAAGAAGTTGAATGCCTAGGTGCATGCGTTAATGCTCCCGTTGTGCAGATCAATAATGACTTCTATGAAAATCTTACTCCTGAGAAAGTAGAAAACATCATAACAGAACTTTCAGGCAAATAGATGAAAGAAGAATTTTCATTCAAGAGAATCAAGCAATCAGGTTCTGCAAGAGTTGGAACAATTAAAACTCCAAATGGAAGCGTAGAAACCCCCGCTTTTATATTCTGCGCAACAAAAGCTGCAATTAAAGCTGCAGATATTGAAAGAATAAGTGAAGCTGGTACCCAAATCATACTTTCCAACACCTATCACCTAATGCTTCAACCAGGAGAGAATACTGTTGCAAAACTTGGTGGTTTGCGCAAGATGATAGGATGGAATGGGCCAATGCTAACTGACTCAGGTGGATATCAGATATTTAGCTTAGGCCACGGATCAGTTTCGGAAGAGATAAAAGGAATAAGAAAAAAACAAAAAACTTTGATCAAAATTAATGAGGATGGGGCAATTTTTCGTTCTTACATTAATGGTAAAATTTATTGCTTAACTCCTGAAAAATCTGTACAAATTCAACAGAAATTAGGTGCAGATTTAATCCTAGTTTTAGATGAATGCACTCCATTTCACGTAAGCAAAGAATACACAGCAAAATCAATGCTCATGAGCCACAGATGGGCTGAACGTTCTTTAAATGAATTTGAAAAAAACAATAATGGCAAGCAGGCACTGTATGGAATTAGTCAAGGCGGAGTGTATCAAGATTTACGTAGAGAAAGTTGTGATTTTATCAACGATTTGCCATTTTTTGGTCAAGCAATAGGTGGATCACTTGGTCAAAGTAAAGAGCAGATGCATGATGTAGTTTCTTTCACTATGGACCACCTGAAAAAAGACAGGCCTACTCATTTGCTTGGTATTGGTGGAATTGTGGACATCTTTCGCGGAGTAGAGCTTGGAATTGACACGTTTGATTGCGTGCATCCAACCCGCTTAGCAAGGCATGGTGGCGCACTTGTTAAAGTAAAAAACAGAAATTCTATTTCTTCAAAGTGCAAAGAGCATATTAATTTGCGGAATCAACGATTTGAGCTGGACAACAACCCAATTGAAAGTGACTGTTTATGCTTTACCTGCAGAAAACATTCAAGAGCTTATATACACCATTTACTGAAAGCTAAAGAGCTCCTGGCTTACACGCTCGTTACCATTCATAATATTTTCTTTATGAATAAGTTAATGGCATCAATAAGGCAGGCTATATTAGATGATAGGCTAGATCGGGAGAAAAATAATTGGATTAGTGAGACACCACTACACTGTGAATTATACACCTAGTTCATATTTTTCTACGCTTATTCTATATTCCCTAAAACAGAAAAAGCCTTCCTCTTCCTACTCTTTCTTCCTTGGCTAATCCATAGTTAGCGTTTTTTGCACATGTGCGTTGCATTTTTTAATCTTCTTTAAAAACTTGACAATACATGACAACACTGGTATGTTAAAAATATAGTTTTTGTGAGGTATTTATGGTTAACAATAAAGAAAAACATCAAATAGCGTTTTGCGTTTCAGCCGTTACATTCTTAGCTGGGTTATCATTAATCGCAACTGCAATTGCAGTGGGTACCGTACCTGCTATAGCTGCTTGTCTAGTGATAGGAGGAATTTTGACTGTCTTGTCTGGTGTGCAAGCAGTAGAAAGCTATTTATTTTTACGAAACAGCGAGAAAACTTTGAATAAACTGATAAGTAATATACGCGATGAACCAGAAAGCAAACTTTTTATAGAAAGGATTTTGCAACCGTTCATTGAACTTTTTAGTGAGCTTAAGCAACATAATTAAAGTACACTAAGCTTTAAGCATAGAAACCACTTTATCGTAACTTGGCAATGATTCAATTTCTCCAATTGCAGCTAGAGTGGTTTTTTCATGCTGAGATAACAATTCTTCTGCTGCTTTTTTTACGTTAGCAGTGGTAACTGCACTAATTTTTTCTATTAATTCATTTTTACTGATGTACCTATTATAGTTACCGTAGTAGTGTCCCAATGTTTCAGCACGTGAGCTAACACTTTCGCGTGACATTAAAATTTGGGATTTTACTCGCTCTTTCACTCTATTTACTTCTTCTTCCTTCAGATCATCTGTAGACAACTTCTTCAACTCTGTCGTTATAGATTTTAAAAGCTTATCTAAGTTACTACTGTCTGTACCAGCAAAAATGGAAAACATTCCTGTATTAGTATAGCTGGAATTAAATGAATAAACAGAGTAAGCTAATCCCTGCTTTTCCCTTACTTCCTGAAATAAACGTGATGACATTCCGCTCCCTAATATAGAATCAAGCACTTGAAACGTGTGATATTTATCGTCATGGCGAGAAACACTAGGTAGACCAATTAGCAAGTGTACCTGATCTAATTTACGATGTTCTAAATACTCACCACCAGTACAGCTCGCATTTTGGCTTTTTTTCAGCTTTTTAGAATGAATCTTTGAGAGAAAATCTTTGGTTAATGCAACAACTTCTTCATGTTCAACATTTCCTGCAACGGCAAATAGCATATTCTCACCAAAGTAATGCTCATTTATGTAATTATCTAGATCTCCTCGAGTAAAAGATTTTACAGTATTTTGCGTGCCTAAGATTGACCTACCAAATGGTTGGTCTTTATAAGCTGCCTCAAAATATTTGTCGAAAATAATGTCACTTGGTGAATCATTAGTTTGAAAAATCTCTTGTATTACAACACCCTTCTCACGTTCCAATTCATCTTCTGGAAACGTGGAATTCATCAATATATCTATTAATATATCAATACCAGTTTTTATGTCTTTCTTGAGGACTTTTGCATAATAGGTGGTGCTTTCCCTACCGGTGCTAGCGTTGAAAACTCCACCTATGTCATCAAAAGCTTTTGCAATTTCAAAGGCAGTTCTTGTCTTCGTCCCTTTGAAAGCCATGTGTTCTAAAAAATGGGATATTCCATTTTGCTTTGCACTTTCTGCTCTACTGCCAACACCAACTCGTATGCTTAAAGCTACGGAATCAATATCACGCACCTGCTCAGTTATTATGCGCAGACCATTATCTAATTTTGTTACCCGGGGTATATTCATCTCATATATTCTTCTAAGTTCTCTTCTGCAAAATCCCAATTAATCAAATGATCAAGGAAAACTTTTATGTAGTCAATTCTACGGTTTTGACAATCTAAATAATAGGCGTGCTCCCACACATCCATAGTGAGTAGTGGCACTTGGCCATAAATTATTGGCAAATCTGCATTTGGAGTCTTGGTGATTTTGAGCTTTCCTAACCTACCTTTTTCGAGCACTAACCATACCCATCCACTGCCAAACTGGCTTACTCCATGACTCGAAAATTCTTCATAAAATTTATCAAAGCCACCGATATCGTCTTGAATTTTTTTTGCTAGAAGACTACCATCTTTAGGCTTACCACCACCATTTTTTTTCATTGAATTCCAATAAAAAGTATGGTTCCAAACTTGTGCTGCATTATTAAATATAGGCAAGTTGCCGCTATTACCATGCACTTTTGTTATTAATTCCTCAATTTTTACATGTTGATAATCCGTATTTTCAACTAGCTCATTGAGTTTATTTAAATATCCTTTATGGTGCTTATCATAATGAAAATCTAAGGTTTTTGCAGATATATAAGGCTCCAAAGCTGTTTTATCGTATGGTAATTCAGGTAAAGTAAAACTCATAAAAACCTCTTTATTTCTAACCTACTTGGATGGTAGGGCAATATATGCTTTTGTGCAACATATAATTAATAGCTAAAACATTTAGGTATCTATTGCATTATTCTAAATTATACTACAATAACGATTATTATATAAGCCATAGAAATGGATTAAATGCAAAAGTTACTTGACACCCTTCGCCAACCCCCTTATCATGAAACTGAAGCTATTTATTTATCTTCTCTGTACAGATTAAATGACAAAAAAACTCAACGTATCTGGCGTCTCATGTTTAATTTTTTGCACTATGTGCACCTTATGTCTTTATAAAATTTCTAGGTTTTTACCTAATATAAGCTGAAATGCGCTTATAAAGCATTTAAAACATAAAAAAACGCCAACTTAAAAAATGGATAGTGAATAACTAGCTACCCTAGGGTTTCTTTTGCCTTTTTTTCTGTTTAGTAAATTTCTTAATGTTTATAATTTAGATTAGTTGCGGCTTAAAAGCAACTGAATCGCGGTTATTAAACGTTTAGAATAAAAAAACGCCATACTTGAAAGTATAATGTAAGTAATTAGCCAACCACGGGGCTTCTTTTGCCTTTTTCTCCGCTTGGTAAATTTCTTAATGTTTATACGGAAGGTGTCATTCCAGCGCGTGACGCTGGAATCCCAAAAAAAGGATGATGTCATCCGAGTAGCTGACACTGGGATCCAGTTTTCCATATAATCTCATCGAAAACGTTGTAACCACTTTCTATGCTAGTTTGCTTGTGAGCAACCTGGATCCCAGTGTCTGGACACTGGGATGACATCATAGGGGCGCTGGCCTGACAATCGTCATTCCGCTACGTGTTAGCGGGATCTAGAGATACCGTGACGGTATGACAAGGGAGAACAGTTGTATTCCTGCACAATTTATTCTCATGACAAAAACGTCTTAACTTTCTCTCTACTTTTTCTGGGTAAGGTCAATTTTGTGAAAAAATGGATTGAATTATAGGCAGATTTGGCTATTATTTGTAATACATGGGTATTAGGTAAAATGTTTAAATTTGATCCTTTATTATTAGCTCGAATTCAGTTTGCCTTCACAATAGGCTTTCACATTATATTTCCTGCTTTCACGATCGGGCTTGCAAGTTTTCTAGCCTTTTTGGAATGGTGTTGGCTTAAGACTGGTGATACACGTTTCCGTGATGTTTATAAATTCTGGATCAAGATTTTTGCCGTTGCTTTTGGCATGGGAGTGGTATCTGGAGTTGTAATGTCATATCAACTTGGTACCAATTGGTCGATTTTTTCTGACCGCATAGCCAATGTTCTCGGCCCTCTATTTTCCTTTGAGGTTTTAACAGCCTTTTTTCTGGAGGCATCTTTTTTGAGTATTATGCTATTTGGATGGAATAGAGTAAGTTCTCGTATGCACTTTGCTTCTACTTGTATTGTTGCAGTGGGAACGCTTATTTCAGCTTTTTGGATTATTGCGGCCAACAGTTGGATGCAAACACCCGCTGGATTCACGATTGGTGAGAATGGTCTCCTATATCCAACCAATTGGTTAGAGATTATTTTTAATCCTTCTTTCCCTTATCGCTTTATTCATATGGTAACAGCAGCCTATCTTACAACAGCTTTTGTGGTTGGTGGTGTAGGAGCATTTTATCTTTGGAGAAAACGACATGCTCCTCAAGCAAGAATTATGCTTGGTATGGCAACCATTATGGTAGCTTTAGCTGCACCATTTCAGCTGTTCATGGGAGATAGGCATGGATTAAATACACTAAAGCATCAACCTGCTAAGATTGCTGCAATGGAAGGTATATGGGAAACCGAAAAAGGGGCTGGCTTACTTTTATTTGCTTATCCGGATCAGCAAAATGAAATTAATCACTACGAGATAAAAATTCCTAATCTTGCCAGCTTGATCTTAACACATGATTTTTTAGGAGAAGTAAAAGGATTAAAGGAATGGAAAAAAGAAGATAGACCACCTGTAGTATGGGTATTCTGGTCCTTCCGTATAATGGTTGGAGTTGGAATTTTAATGATCATAATTGGGTCAGTAAGTGTTATACAGTATCTTCGTGGCAAATTATTCCAAAGTTGTTTCTTACATGGATGGTGGATATCAATGATGCCGTCTGGGTTCATAGCGTTACTTGCAGGTTGGTTTACTACTGAAATTGGCCGTCAACCTTACACTGTATATGGAATTATGCGCACAATTGAATCATTTTCATCTGCGATTACCGGTCCTCAGGTTGCATGGTCTTTGATTGCATTTATCGTTATGTATACCCTTATATTTGGAGCAGGTAGTTACTATATTCTGAAACTTATATACAAAGGAATTCCTGTCATTAAAGAAGAAGAGCAATTTTATAAACACGGTATTGGAGCTTCAGTGATTGATGCTGGTACATCTGGAAAGGACAACAATCATGTTTGATTTTTCTTCCTTAATTAATTTACCCCTAATCTGGGGATTACTAATTGCCATAGCTGTTTTACTGTATATTTTAATGGATGGGTTTGATTTAGGTATTGGTATTTTACTTCCTTTTGCACCGTCAGATAAATGCCGTGATCACATGATAAGCTCAATTGCACCATTTTGGGATGGAAACGAAACATGGTTGGTATTGGGTGGTGGAGGGTTGTTTGCTGCTTTTCCTCTTGCATATTCAATATTAATGCCTGCTTTTTATATTCCAATCATTATTATGCTGCTTGGCCTTATAGTGCGCGGAGTATCCTTTGAGTTTCGTTTTAAGGCAGAAGGAAAATACAGGCGATTATGGGATTATGCCTTTCATTTTGGGTCACTTGGTGCTGCATTTTGCCAAGGCATGATTTTAGGTGCATTTATACATGGTGTAGAAGTAAACGGACGCAACTTTTCTGGTGGCCAATTTGATTGGGCAAGTGCTTTTAGTGTAATGACAGGCATTGCTGTGATATTTGGATATGCACTTTTAGGTTCTACATGGCTCATAATGAAGACAGAAAATATAACACAAGAATGGGCACGCAAGGTTGCTTCTTATACGCTTGGTTTTGTAGGTATTTTCATGGGACTAGTGAGTGTAGTGACACCATTTTTAAATGAACGTATTAAAAACTTTTGGTTTAGCATGCCAAATTTTTATTATTTATTTTCTATTCCATTACTCACATCTTGGCTATTTTTCATGCTGTGGTTTGATCTTCAGAATACTAAACGGGAGTACCGTCCATTCTTTCTCAGTATTGCTATTTTTTTTATGGGATATTTAGGTTTAGGAATTAGTATCTACCCATGGATTATACCTTTTCAATATACCATTCTGGATGCAGCCGCTTCTGGGCCAAGTTTATCTTTAATGCTCATTGTTATAATACCGCTTTTACCAATCATTTTAACTTACACTGGTTATTGCTATTATGTCTTTCGTGGAAAATCAAATTATGAACACACATATTAAGGAGTTAGTGACCTTATGGTTAAAACGTTACCCTTAAATCAAGCAGTCGTTCAGGCAATGGCGTCAACTCAAGAACCTTCATTAGCAAACCCTCCTATGGATTTTCTGAAAAGTTTTTGAGTATATTGTATTTTTAATTTGTAGAATAAGTTTTTTTCCTTTTTGCATGCTAACCAAAAAGGGTTCTGTCATCCTTCTTGTCATATAAGTAGCTTGACGCGGGCATTCAGTTTTCTTTATAATTTTCTTTGTGAAAGAACAAAAATGCTTATTTGTAACCATAGCTGGCTTACCAAATGCTGGGAAGTCTACATTAATTAACAGCATCATAGGCAAGAAAATTGCAATTGTCACCCCTAAAGTGCAAACAACAAGGACGCAAATAAGGGGTGTTGCAACATGCAACAACACACAAATTGTCTTTACTGACTCCCCAGGAATTTTCTCAGCAGAAACAAAACTTGAAAAAGCTTTAGTCAAATCTGCATGGTCGGCAGTTAAGGATAGTGACATCACTTTGTTGCTTGTTGATGTAAGCAATTATTTGAAAAATATAGAAAGAATTAAGACTATATTTATGCGGCTGCAGCGCACAAAAGGCAGATGCATTTTGGTTATCAATAAAACTGATTTGGTAAAAAGGCCTGAATTAAAGATGGCGCATGAGCATCTGAATTTGCTTTATAAATTTGAAAAGGTTTTTATGATATCAGCATTAAAGAATGATGGACTTTCTGATTTGATGAATTACTTGTCTGAAGTTGCATCGGTGAGCCCCTGGTTTTATGAAGAAGATCAAATAACCGATTCCTCGACAAATTTTTTATCAGCAGAAATTACGAGAGAAAAATTATTCTTGAACTTGCGTGAAGAATTGCCATACTCTACAGCTGTTATAACTGAACAATTTGAGGAAAAAAAAGATAAGAGTTTAGTCATCAAACAGATCATATTTGTGTTGAAAGATAGTCATAAAAAAATAGTACTAGGAAAAGATGGCAGTAATATTAAAAAAATTAATATCGAAGCGCGTGCTGAACTAGAAAAATTATTTGAGTGCAAGGTACACCTCTTTTTATTTGTGAAAGTGCGACCTTGGATCGACCGTCCGGAGGAGTATATAGGCAATGCTTAATTCTTTATTGGTATTTGATATTGAAACTATACCAGATGTAAATTCCTGCAAAAATTTACTCAATATTAGTGATGATAGTAGTGTAGAAGAGAAGAGGGATGCATTAACAAAATATCATCTTGAAATAACAAACGGGCAAAACTCTTTTCTGCGTCAGCCTTTTCACCTTGTTGTAGTTATTAGTTTTTTACTTTGCAATATAAGCTACCAGAGTGGTTATGAGGTGTTCACACTGCAAGAAATAAGATCTGGAGGCACACTAAATTCCAGTGAAAAGGAGCTAGTGAAAGGATTTTTTAACTACATATCAGAGAAAAAGCCAAGATTAGTTTCGTTCAACGGACGCACTTTTGATATACCAGTGCTGAAGTATCGTGCTATGGTCCATGGCATTCAAGCAGAATATTTTCATAAAGCTGGCGATAAGTGGAATAGTTACAATCAGAGATATAGCAGTGATTGGCATTGTGATTTGCTTGAATCCCTCTCTGATTTTGGAGCTTCTGCGAGAGTAAAAATGAACGAAGTTTGTGCAGCATTTAATCTTCCTGGTAAGATTGGAGTTGATGGGTCACAAGTTATGGACTTATACGATAGCGGCAAGATACAAGAGATTCGAGATTATTGTGAAACAGATGTAATTAACACTTATTTGATTTACTTAAGGTTCATGCATCATCAGGGAAGGATTACTACTGAAAGCTACAACAAAAGTGTGGAAGAGCTACTTTTAGAGTGCGAAAAAAAAGAATACCTAAAGAAATTTAAAGAAGAATGGCAAATAACTTGTGGTGGAAAAATTTTACTTCCATAGAATAAATAGTCGAGTTATAATGCACTAACAAGCGAACCTCTGTACTAAATTTTGGTTAATATACACGTTGAGCATATTAAGAAAGTTGCTTTTAAGGTATTGCATTTTACTTTTATTTTCGTTATAAGGTTGCTTTAAGTTGAATTTTCAACATTTTTATACTATTTACATTTAAGATATGATTTCGAAATTTTTTGGGGGCACTTCATGAAAAAGTCTATGTATACTAGAACTGCTCTAGTTTCTTTATTAACTTTATGTTCTTTCAGCAGTTTTGCAGCTGACTTTCCTGATGAGAGTATGAAGGAAATAAAAAAGCAAGAGAGCACAAAAACTTCTGGAAAAGTGGAAGTTATGAAAACATCAAATAAAAAACTGAAAGAAAAGATGGACAGAATATGTAATGCTGATCCAAGAAAAAAAGCTGAAGAGCTTAAGAAAAAAGAGGAGCTAAGATTAGCAGCCGAGCAGAAGAAAAAAGAGGAGATCAGGCTAGCAAATGAGAAAAAAGCAAAGCTTATAGAGGATTCAAAAGCGAAAGCTCTAAACGCTAAGAATTCTAATATAGAAAAAGGTAAAGTTTCAAAAACTAAGCGTTCTAAAACTAAGAATGCTAAAGTTGAAGCTAAAGATGTAAAGAAGGATATAAAAGTTGTTAACAAAAATACAGAGGAAAAAGGTAAGGCAAGTCCTGTTGTTTCAGTTGGTGGAGTTGATATTATCGATACCAATCAAGGGCAAAGTAATTTAAGAATAACTTTTGGTGGTGTTGTTGATGCTCAAGGTTATGGCAAAGCTGGACCAAGTGGCGCAGATTATAAACGTTATAACGTTATGCCAAACAGATCTACAGAGTATTATAATGCCACTCCAGATATAACAAGAGGAGCAAATCCAATATTCTATGAAGGAATAGGAAATATTGGTGATTACAGCAACGATATGGGTATGATTGCTGACGCGATATTGCACCTCAGAGCAGAAAATAAGAATGAAGATTTAGGTCTTCTTTATGGTGCTGACGTGCAGTTTCATGTTCCAGTGACCGAAGGTAAGGGAGCTTCACAGGGTGTTTATGCTGCAAAAGGCAGAAGTGCGCATGTGTTTGTTAACTCAAAATATGGTGACGTGAAGCTTGGTTACCAATTTGGTCCTGAGGCTCTGATGAGGCTTGATGCAACAAGAATTGCGACTGTTGACGGAGCTGCAGATAGTGACTGGTTCAGAAAAGTGAACTTAGAAGGAAGCGCTGCTAGCTTTCCATTTTATGTAACACCACGTCTTTACACTGAAAGTTTTTCGAGTGAAAGTGAAAAATTCTCTTTCCGCATGGCAGGGAAATATAACAAAGGCGTTATGACTACACTGCCATTTAGAGTTGCTTACTACTCACCAAATTATATGGGCGCAAGATTTGGTATCAGCTACTCACCTCGTTATGATAGTGGTTTGTTTACTGTAAAAGAAACAGTTTCAGAAGATAAAGGCGGTAAGATAGAACATAAGGAAACGATAAAGCATGTCGGCCCAGACTATGAGCACATAGTAAGTGCTGGTGCATCATATGAATATGACTTTGATAAACATAACATAAAAGTTAAAACTTCTGCAGTTGGTGAATATGGCTTTCCAAAGCAACCAAGTAAAGATAAGCATCTTTATAAGGAATTTGTGGAGTATAATGACCTGATGGGTGTTAATTTTGGTGTAAGCGCTGATTATAAGATTAATGAAGATCAAGGCGTAAAGTTTGCTGCCTCTTTTGCATACTTGGGCAAATCTGGTCAACCGAAGGGTATTAAAAAATTAATTGGTGATACCTATACGGAAATTGATAGTAAAGATGCTACTGATGGCAAAAGAGTGGAAGGGCTGAAAGCTCAATTTGGTAAAGATAGTATAGATAACATGTATTGGACTGTAGGAGCTGGGTATCAACATGAGAATATCTACACAAGTTTGACGTATTTTGGCAGCAGAATGAATGACAAAGATATGCTTCATGATGGTGCACTTGGCGTTCAATATGATCTGTCTCCTGCATGCAGTAAGAGCAAATTTGTTCCTTACGCAGCTCTCCATTATTTTATGACTAACGAAACAGGTAAGCTGAAAGATGAGTCTGATGCTGATGTACCTTCTAACCAAGGAATTCTCCTTCTTACTGGTGTGAAGTTTTCTTTCTAACCAGCCAGTACACACCACAGTTAACTGTGGTGTATTCTTGTCTGTTAGTGTTTATTTGTCGATCAAATAAACATATGGTGTCCTCTCTCCTGTCATCCCAGTGCGTGACACACAACTGTACGAACATTGTGATTTGAGGACACTCCACCAAGAAGGATGTCATCCCAGTGCCCAGACACTGGGATCCAGCTTTCCATGCAACTTCATCAAAAGCGTTTATTCAGCATAAGATCAGCCACTTTTTATGCTCACCAAATCAGTTTGCTTACTTACAAGCAAAATTTCCTGGATTCCAGTGGGCTTTGTTGCATCGCTACTTATGAAAGGCTAACTATAGTTAGGATTATAAGCAACCTATTGAAAATCTTGTTTTTTTGCAATCAATCTGATCAAATTTAAGAATAGTAATTTGTTATTTATATTAATAAATTTAATTCTATTGAAAATAGCTAAAGCATTGAAATTCTTGAATTTTAGCCGGATTGGTAAATGGTAGTGAAATTTCTTTTACTCAAATTTAGGTATTCATTGACCGTTCTTGTTATAAATACCAGAATAATAAGCTACTGATATTCCCTATCTTTTTTATCTTTAATCCATCATAGCTAGCGATGCAACAAAGCCATTCCAGTGTCAAGCACTGGAATGACACCCTATGGTCACCGGAATGACGCTTTATGGCTACTTAGATGATGAGAAAAGAACACACTGCCCTTATTCTACTGGCCGTATAGCTACTTTCAAATTTAATCAATTAAGCAGGAGGCCCCTATGCAAACCACACTAAAAAATCATTTAGCTGGAGAATTACTTACCACCGCTACGTGCTGGAAATTAAAGCTCGCAGGTGGAGAAGTAATGGGATTCACTGACTATGATGAAGATTTAAATATTGATAATATACTCTATAAATCTTCAAGTGGATTTACAGCCAGTAGTATAATATTAAACAGCGATTTGAAAACTGATAATCTAGAAATTGAAGGGATATTAAATAGTGCTGATATTAAAGAAGAAGATGTTTTATCAGGAAAGTACGACTTTGCAAATATTGAAATATTTCTTGTGAATTATAAAGACTTGACCCAGGGAACAATGAATCTACATTCAGGAATTTTTGGTAAAGTGACATTAAGTAGTGGAAGATTTATTGTTGAAATTAGAGGGCTTTCAGCAAAGCTTGAGAGAAGCATAGCAGAATTATACTCTCCTGCATGCAGAGCACAATTTTGCGATGATAAATGTAAAGCCGATACTAAAAAATTTAGTAAAATAAGTACAATCACTAAAGTAATAGACGAAAGAAGATTTGAAGACACGAATTTAACTGAGAGTGATGAATATTATAAGCACGGAGTAGTAAAATTCTTTGGCTCAATAGCGTTTGAAGGTGTAGTAAAAGAATATAAAAATAAAGTAGTTACGTTGTTTACTTCGCCTCCATACCAAATTTTTGCTGGAGATAAATATTCAATACTCGCAGGTTGCGATAAAACATTTCCAACTTGCAGAAGCAAGTTTAACAATACTGTGAATTTTCGTGGTGAACCCTATATACCAGGTTTTTATATTGTTTAGCAGTACAATTTTCAATATTATGAATAAGCATGGAAAGGTGGCTGAGTGGTCTAAAGCACACGCTTGGAAAGCGTGCACATATGAAAATATGTCGGGGGTTCGAATCCCCCCTTTTCCGTATGTTACTTCTAGAATAGTATAAAACCCCCGGTCGCGCACACAACTGTACGAACATTGTAATATGGTACAATGTTACAACTATGCGGTGGTAATTTACGATAAATTCATGTAGCCATTTCAAATTTAGCCATACCAATGTCAGTAAATTGATTAAGCAAATAACACTTGAGTAGCAGTTCCTTCCCACGATTAATTTCAGATTTGTTCCGAAAATTAAACCCGAATGTTTGTTTCAGTCGCGAGAAAAAACTTTCTACATAAGATCTTTTTCCGTAGTTTGTTTGCCTTTTCCACCTCTTCATTCCATCTTCGCTGTATGACTTTATTAGTCTAATTGCAGCATTTCTCTCTGCCATACTTTGGATGCTCTGCTGCATTGTTTTTTTGGAGGAATTTTTGTCTTTATGCCGCATTCATCACACAATTTATAGAGTTTATGTCTGTCATATGCTCTGTCTGCATATAGTGCTTTTATGGCATGCTGAAAATTAACTCCTTTAAGTAAATCGCAAGCTCCATAGTGATCAGACCGTTACTGTATTTTGCAGCTATGGCTTTTTTGCTGTTTATATTCAACATTACATGCAATTTTCTTGTCTGTTCATAACCACGATATTTTCTGTCAGCGCTATTTTCCTTGCTGTGTGTTGTTATAAATGCTGATGCTTGTGCTATCTATGGCAATTTCGATATCTTCCATATTATTTTTATCAATTCTGCAATCATTGATCTTAATATTAAGTTTTTTTTGAAGCTTGCGAATAGCTGATAACTGCCAAATCTCTTCCTATTTGTTGCAAATATCCTTTTATAAACCCGACTGTTTGTCTTAAGCCAATTCTAAAAAGATTAACGATTATATGCACTAAAATCACAACTTTATCACTATAAATATAGTTGCCGCCCTGCATTTTTGGACTATTTTCATACCAATTTTCGATAGCTTTATCGATGTAACGAAAAATATTTCCTCTTTTTTCTAGAAATTTGTTATATTCATGGCAGTTACTAACTCTCATTTTTTGTGGCATATTTTTCCTTAAGCGGTTAAATGGCTATTTTATAATGAATTTTGTCAGTAGCCACCAGATTTTTTCAGTTGCGATGCAACAGAGCCATCCCAGTGTCAAGCACTGGGATGACAGGAAAAGAGGCTATTTGGATGACATCTTTCTTCTTGGTATAAATTACTTTTATATCTCAATGTTCGTACAGCTATGCACGTTGCCGCATAGTGGATGAGGTGTACTACCTCTAAGAGTATACATTATCTCACATAATAATATAATATTTCGTTCATAAATCAACGTTTTTAACATGCAGCAAGAACATTTCCGTTGTAATTAAGGTTCTTAAGATGTATATTAATGAATCTTGTTTTCAATAAATAATGAAAGTAATAATTGTCATGATAATGTTATTGTGTAGCAGTTACACAATGGCAAGCGAGCGAATAATTCTAGTGGATAAAAAACTATCTCAAGGATATGTAGCTCCAGTGCTTACAGAAGATAGCGTTATTTTATCAGACAAGCACGGCGCTTTATATTCCTTTGATATTGATAACTCAAAGGCTATGAATTGGAAATTACACCTCTCACATAGGAAAAAAATTAGTAACATGAGCCTATTGCGTCACAGAGGAAACGTTTTCTTTATAGTGGATAACGTTCTACACACAATAGATGCAAAAACCGGCGAGATTCAGTGGGAAAAAGAATTGAGAGCTCCAGTAAGAGGGAAAGCAGCAGTAATAAATAATAAATTGGTAGTATTGACTATTGATAATTATCTGTACGTGTTTGATATAAAAGATGGCAGCTCCGTTTGGACTTATCAAAACGGTATCAATGAGGTTCGAGGTTGGTATTCCATATCGCCAGCAATTTCTAACGATAAAATAATAGCGCCATTTTCAAATGGTGAGTTAATAGCTTTTAATGAAGACGGTAAAAAATTGTGGAGCCAAAAATTGGCTACAAACCTTTTGGATACACAGCTCACAGATGTAACTACTACACCAAGAGTGCTTGGCGATACTTTAATAGCTACAAATAATTCTTATATTTATAGCATTGACGTGAAATCAGGAAATATTTTATGGTCAAAGTCACTGCAAGTAAAAAGTGTATCAGACATTGAATCATATTACAGTCCTCTCATTCCTGTAAAGAAACAAAAAGAAGGCGGAAGAATTTTTATAGTTACTAAAGACGATAAAATAATTGGCCTGGATATAAAAAATGGAGAAACAGTCTGGGCATCTGATTTAATAGAAAATACGCAATTGTTTGCTCCAATTATGCATGCCCATACACTGTGGGTGACAAGCAATAAAGGTTCAATGTTTGCTTTTCCGGGATCTGAAAGTGCAGGAAAGGTAGTCAAAGTACCTGGTAATGTGTTTCACACTCCAGTGTTTACTCGCAATAAGATATATGTAACAATTGAGGGAAAAGGTGTTTATTCTTTAGAAAATAGGTTTGTTTTTTATGACTGATTATGATTTAATTGTTATAGGTGGTGGCCCAGGAGGCTATAAGTGTGCTATCGCTGCTGCAAAACTTGGATTGAAAGTTGCCTGCATAGATAAAAATAGCATTTTTGGTGGTACGTGCCTGCGGGTTGGGTGCATACCCTCCAAAGCATTGCTCCATTCTTCCTATCAGTATGCTCACACGAAAAATGATCTGTCGAAGCTTGGCATAAAAATTAAGGACGCAAGTTTCGATTTAAAAGAAATGCTAGGCTATAAGGACGCCAGAGTTCAGGAACTTGGAAAAGGTATAGAATATCTGTTTAACCTTCACAAAATCACTAAAATCAATGAGCTTGGGAAAATTACTTCTTTTGACCAAGGTAATCTTGAAGTTTCAGTTGAAGGTAAGGTGCTGAAGACAAAAAATATAGTAATTGCAACCGGTTCTGATGTTATTTCTTTGCCAGGAATTAATATCGATGAGAAAAGTATTATTTCATCAACTGGTGCATTATCTTTAACTGAAGTACCAAAAAAACTTGTCGTAATCGGAGCTGGGGCAATAGGGCTTGAAATGTCTTCTGTATGGAGGAGGCTAGGGTCTGAAGTCACTGTAGTAGAATTTTTTGACAGAATCGCTGCAGCAATGGATGGAGAATTAAGTAAGTCTCTACTTTCTAGTCTACAAAAACAAGGAATAAAATTTTTACTTAGCACTAAAGTTGAGGAGATAAAACAAAGTAGTAATTCTTTGAGTATGAAAGTTTGCTCTGTAAAAGATAATCAAACAAACACTATAGAGGCGGATAAGGTATTGGTGGCAGCAGGACGCAAACCATGCACTGAGAATCTTGGTATTGATGAAAAAATAGAAAAAGATAATCGCGGTTTCGTTCAAGTTAACAACAGATATGAAACTAATGTGAAAGGAATATTTGCTATTGGTGATGTGATTGGTGGAGCAATGCTTGCTCATAAAGCAGAGGAAGAAGGAGTGGCAGTTGCAGAGATAATAGCAGGACAGTCACCTCACGTTGATTATGGAATCATACCATCTGTCATTTACACTCACCCTGCGGTTTCTTCGATTGGTAAAACCGAAGAGGAACTCAAAAATGCTGGCCGTAAGTACAAAGTTGGTAAATGTCAATTTGCTGCAAACGGCAGAGCAAAAATCACTGATGATGCTGAAGGATTCGTGAAAGTGCTGACTTGTAGCAGAGCAGATACAATACTAGGTGTGCATATCATAGGAGCATACGCTGATACGCTAATCAACGAAGCAGCAGTTGCAATGGCATATGGCGCAGCAGCAGAGGATATATACAGAATTTGTCACTCTCATCCTGATATAAATGAAGCCTTTCGAGATGCGTGCATCGATGCTTTCTTTAAAAAATAATTGTGGACCTCGGTTCAATCATTGAAAAATGGTATGAGTGGCTGAGGTGCAACAGATCTTATTCACCAAACACTTTAGAGTCATACATGAGGGACTTGAAGGATCTTATAAGTTTCCTAAATACTCACATTGGTGGAGAAGTAAATGTCGGCACTTTGGAAAAATTGAGCGTACCTGAGTTAAGAAGTTGGCTTACCTCTCGTTACGCAAGAGGTGTAAACGCAAGATCCAACACTCGAGCACTCTCAGTAATCAGAAATTTCTTCAAGTACATAAAAAATAACCACAATATAGACAATGAAGCTGTATTTTCCTTATCAAGGCCAATTCAGAGAAGAACTTTGCCCAAAGCATTATCAATACCTGATATAAAAACTTTATTGGAAGAAATGAAACTATCCGATCTGGGCGAATCTTGGGTGGTAAAAAGAGAAATTGCGATTATCGTCCTGCTATATAGTACAGGCTTAAGAATCAGTGAAGCGTTGAACCTTAGGGTTAGTGATATTAACAATGAAAGTTTAATAGTAACAGGTAAGGGAGATAAACAAAGGCAGGTATTCATTCTCCCAGTAGTAAAAAAATGTATACAAGAATATGTAAAAGCCTGTCCTTACCTTGATGAAGCACAACATCTTTTTGTGGGAGTAAGAGGAAAAAAATTGGGAAGAACTTATGTGGCCAATCGTTTGCAAAAAATAAGGAGAATGTTAAATTTACCAGAAATTTTATCTCCACATGCATTTCGCCATAGTTTTGCTACTCATTTGCTTCAGGAAGATATTGACATAAGATCAATACAACAACTGCTTGGTCACTCAAGCCTGGAAACTACTCAAATTTACACTCACCTCAATTATCAAGATGTTTTTAACATGTACAAAAATTTTCAGCAGGGCCTGGAGAAGAAATCAAAACTTTAACTTCGTTCTAAACCACCAAGCTGAGTGCTTTCAACATCACTAAGTATTGTGTTTGCTTTATATAAACTACAACATCCTAATAAAAAAAAAGCCAGTGCAACTGCTGTAAAGAAAGCACTTATTATCCCTGGATAATCTTCTATTACTAAACATGCAACAACAGTATATACTCCGAGCAATATAAAACATGCAGAAGCGTAGTTGCTTAGTTTTCTACCAGAAGAAATTGCTTGCGAGGATTTTTCGTTTTTATTACTACGGAGCAGTCTATTTTCTGATGAAAGCCTATCTCTTTCTTCCCTTACTTGTTCCAAATCTCTTTTTAATCGTGAAATTTCGACAGTGTCGCTTGCTCTTCCACACACAATTCTTTTAAATTCAATCAATTCACTTTGTTGAGCCGATTTTTCCTGCCTTACTTGTACTAAATCTTTTTCTAATTGTGAAATTTTGCCAGTTTTATTCGTTAGCTCTTGCTCTTTCTCTACAAGTTGAGCTTTTGTTCTTTCAAGCCCTTGTAAAAACTTCTCAAAATCTTCTGGTATATTATTCGTATTTGCAGGAAATTTTTCATTTAAATAATCTTTAATAGAGTTAACTGGATTATCAACACCCCCCAATGCAGCAGTAACAACTGCACGATTTATAAAACAATTATCTTCTACTAATTTTTTCACATCATCTAAATCTTTTCTATTAATAGTATCAGTTAATCGGCTCTGAATAGCTTGTTCAATTGTTTGCTTTAATTGTGCATACTGCTCGTAACTAAAATCTAGGTCTTTATGTTTTAAAAGTTTTGTCAATACTTCTTTTTCATCTTCTGTTATCGTTCGTAAACATAATCGAATAATTAAGCTAAGTGGTGTTTTTATTCTTCCATCTTGGATTCTTCTCCAGCAATTAGGATGAAGCTCTTGATTCAATAGTGTTTTCGCTTGGCAAATATTTCCGCTAGAAAGAGCAGCTAATAATTCTTTTCCTTTCTGTGCTTTTTGTATTTCTATTATCAAATGCCCAGCACGATTTTGTCTAGCACATCCCTCAGGATTTTGATGGTTTTTATTGGTTAGATAAGTGTTTATGTTTGGATGACTTAGTAAGAGTTGTAAAGTTTTCTTTTGTTGAAAGCACATTGCTAGATGCAAAACTGTATTGTTATTATTTTGTTCAGAAATATTAACATCTATGCTCCGGTGCAGTAGGAGCAACCCAATCATATTCTGATATTCTTTTTCTGTTTCAGAGCCTGCAGACAAATTAGTAACTATGGACATCAAAGGTGTCATGCCTTCTTTATCAAACGCATTAACATCCGCACCCTCTGCCAGAGCTTCTTTAAAATCTTCTAGGTTTCCATCATCAATAGCCTTAAATAGCTGTTTTGTTGATTCACTTAGCTGTCTTGAAGTTGTCGGATTTCGAGCTTGCGATGCCGTGTTATCACCACCTCCATAAGCTCCATAATATGCTACACCGTTTCTATAAGGCATACTAAACCCTCTTTATTAATGATTTACTAATATAATTATGTAAAAGAAAAGGAAAATTGCAAGCAATTTATCTAAAATCCTAGAATTAACTACGACTCCAAAAACTTTTCTGCATCAAGCGCAGCCATGCATCCTGTTCCTGCTGCAACTACTGCTTGACGATATACCTTATCTTGAACATCACCTGCAGCAAACACTCCTGCCCTACTAGTTAAAGTTGTTCCAGGTTTTGTAATGATGTAACCCTGCTCATCCATTTCAACAAAGCCTTTAAAAATACCCGTATTTGGTGCATGCCCGATTGCAATGAACACTCCATCCACTTTTAATTCTTGGGTTTTATCGATCTCTGCTGATTTAATCGCAATACCAGCAACCCTTTTTGGATTTTCTTCTCCAAGAATCTGCTCTACGGTATGGTTCCACATTACTTTTATTTTATCATTTTTAAAGAGCCTACCTTGCATTACTTTTTCCGCTCTTAATTTATCACGCCTGTGTATTAATATCACTTCTTTGGCAAATCGAGTTAAAAATATTGCTTCTTCAACAGCAGTGTTTCCACCACCAATCACAGCTACAACTTTATTCCTAAAAAATGCACCATCGCAAGTCGCACAAGCTGAAACCCCATAACCCTGAAATTTCTTTTCACTTTCTAAACCAAGCCACTTCGCTTGCGCACCAGATGCAATGATAATTGCATCTGAATAGTAGTCATTGATATTACCAGAAGATCTAAATCTATACTCATTAAAGTCCTCAAGTTGTTCAACGCTTTTTATCTCATCATCTATTATTTTTGCTCCAACCTTTTCTGCATGCAACCTCATTTGCTCCATTAGTTCTGGACCCTGTACTGAAACAAAACCAGGATAATTTTCAACATCTGTAGTAATTGTAAGCTGACCACCAGGCTGCATTCCCGTTACTACAATTGGCTCTAAGTTTGCACGTGCTGCATATATAGCAGCAGCATAACCCGCTGCCCCGGATCCAATAATAAGAACTTTTGTACTAAACTTATAATTCTTCACTATATGAGTTTAGATAATCAGCTACTCCTTCATCGCTTGCCTGCATTGCTGGCTTACCTTTTTTCCACCCTGCTGGACACACCTCACCATGCTCTTCATTATGTTTAATTGCATCAACGATTCTAACGAATTCATCGATATTACGCCCTAAAGGCAAATCATTTATCGATTGATGACGTACAATAAATTTATCATCAATAACGAAAGTTGCTCTCAGCGCAATTGAGTCATCATATAAGACCCCATAGTCTCTTGATATAGACTTTTTGATATCAGACACTAAAGTGTAGCTAATCTCTCCAATACCACCATCATTAACTGGAGTGTTTCGCCATTTATAATGTGAAAATTTTGAATCTACACTTATTCCTATCACTTCAACACCACGCTTTGCAAACTCATTTATTCTATTATTGAGCGATATCAATTCAGTTGGGCAAACAAAAGTAAAATCAAGTGGATAGAAAAAAAGGACAGCATACTTATTTTTTATGCGCTTACTCAGACAGAAATCATCAACAATTTCTCCGTCAGAGAGAACAGATGAAGCAGTAAAATCGATAGCAGATTTTGTTACAAGATTCATAATTAACCTATTCTTTTAAAATAACTTTAATTTTACATCTTGATAAACTTATATGCAAGTTTTCTTTGGTTTTAGTCCTATAAAAACTTCCTAAAATAGCTCTTCTTTTTTACCGATAAGATACAATCCAGGTTGGAATACTGAGTTGGTGAGTATAAAATTCTACGTCATGCCACCGCGAACCGTCATACCGCGATTCATTCGCGGTATCTCTAGATCCCGCTAACAAGTAGTGGGATGACGGTTGTTGTTTAGCTACAAACGTTAAGAAATTTACTAAGCGAAAAAAAAGGCAAAAGAAGCCCCGTGGTTGGCTAATTACTTACATTATACTTTCAAGTATGGCGTTTTTTTATTCTAAACGTTTAATAACCGCGATTCAGTTGCTTTTAAGCCGCAACTAATCTAAATTATAAACATTAAGAAATTTACTAAACAGAAAAAAAGGCAAAAGAAACCCTAGGGTAGCTAGTTATTCACTATCCATTTTTTAAGTTGGCGTTTTTTTATGTTTTAAATGCTTTATAAGCGCATTTCAGCTTATATTAGGTAAAAACCTAGAAATTTTATAAAGACATAAGGTGCACATAGTGCAAAAAATTAAACATGAGACGCCAGATACGTTGAGTTTTTTTGTCATTTAATCTGTACAGAGAAGATAAATAAATAGCTTCAGTTTCATGATAAGGGAGTTGGCGGAGTTTGTCAAGTAAGTTTTTCGCTTCTGCGGGCTACTTGAATAACGGCTACAATGTTCATACAGCTATGTACATAGCTGGAACCCAAAAAAAAGAACCAAGTAGCCAAGCTACTTGGATGACAGAAGGTAATATAAGAAGTCTATTGGCTCTCGTATACCTTAGTGAAACTTAACAAGTTTATCTATAGTTTTAGTGATGATTCTTGGAGTATCCGGAGAAACTGCTGAGCTCAGCCTATTTAGTCGCTCTATAGCAAACTCGCTGTTCTCATTTGTTATGAAATCACATAAAATATTTTCTATATCCTTAGTAACACTTTCATGCTTCCTCAGAGGATGATTATGTGGATACCTATTGATGGTTCTGATGCTAGAATACTCAACAAAAGCTTGATCCTTAAAAGCAAGTTGTCTCAATTTCTCTTTGAATTTTCCTTCTTCCTCTTTTGCTAAAAGGCGAGACTTTATCAGTGATTTTATAATCAAATTTATAGCTTGATGCATTTCAGAATGCACTATAACTTTAATGGTATTTTCTTCTGCTATACAATCATAAATACTTTTTTCGCTCTTTAGTGACTCTATAAGCGTTCTGCTATTTTGTGAATTCAATTCCAAATTCTCTTCACTCATAGGAGTTATTATGAAGGTGTTCTTATTTACTCTGATGTTAAATTGTGGAAATCCTTCAGAAAAGGAAAATGCTACATCCTTAGATTCAAGTGCGTGATTGCATGCAGAAAAAAGGGTATGTGCTATGATGCTGCTGGGCACTTCCATTCCGTGTTTACTCAGGTGATTCAATACATTTTCAATATCATGATATGTAAAGCCTGTATCTTTTAGCAATTCAACAACTTCTTTGCCGTTGTGCTGCTTGTACTCTATTTTCACTTCTTCTGTAAAAAGTGTTTTAGCTGCTATATGTTTATCAAGCACTGTGAAAATCTTGATGAAATTCTCTAAATCTTGTTTGTTAACTAATTCGATACTAATTAAGTTTCTGCTAATAATTGAAATATTTTTTGTCATTTTTTCCCACTAAAAAAACTCACTTAATGAATTGTATTTTTAATTCATTAAGAATTGTTTAAAGTGAGCATACTAGTTTTCATTTACGTATTACACGACAAAACAAGATAAAAAGTTACATAAAATCATCATGTGGTATAACACACTCTCCACATTCATCATTGCTGTTTGTGTAGGTTGTGACATCAGTGTGATTGTCATTATTATTTAGCATATCATCCAACTTTCCTTCTTTTTCAAGATCCATCAATTTGTCACACCCCCCAATGTGCTTATCGTTGATAAAAATCTGTGGAACTGTTCTAACGTTATACTTTGATTTTATGTCGTTAAATAGATCTGAGTTTTTGAGCACATCAATTTCTTCATACTTCACACCTTTTTTATCTAGTAAATCCTTTGCCCTTATGCAGTATGGACAGCCCTTCTTTACATATATCACAACATTTTTCACAATTTATCTCCGTAGCTTACTAAAATATAGTTATTATATATAAGAAACATGTAAAAACATCAAATTGTATGAAAATTATTTATAATTGTGAGCAAGGAATAGAAAATAATATAGCACTAACCTTCGGAAATTTCGATGGCATTCATTTAGGACACGAGTTTGCAATTTCTACTCTAAAGAAGGTAGTACAAGAAAGAGGATTACCCTCTGCAGTTTTAACTTTTGAGCCTCACCCATCAACTGTTTTATTTGGTAGAAACAATTTTAGGTTAATAGACCAAGAACAAAAAAAGGAACTAATCAGCAGCTATGGTATAGATTACTTATATATTATTAATTTTAATAGAGGTTTTTCTGAGGTTAGCTGCGATGACTTTATCAGTGAGATTTTAATAGATAAATATGGCGCTAAACACATAATTGTCGGAGAAAATTGCACTTTTGGTCATAAACGATTGGGTAATATATTAACTCTAGAGAAATATTCTGAAATATATGGATACTCTTTGACTAAATTAGAGCCATTAACAATTGACGGCAAAATTTGCTCTTCTTCTTCAATAAGGGAGTATGTACAAAGGGGCGAAATAGAAATTGCTAATAAATTGCTCGGCAGGCCTTATCAAGTTTCTGGTGTTGTGACAAAAGGTGCATGTAGAGGTAGAGAAATAGGATTTCCAACCATAAATATTCCTATAGAAGATTGCATGATAAAACCTAAGTTTGGCACATATTACGCTAGAGTGACTTTTCCTGATAGTAATCCAAATTGGTTATATGGAGTAGTCAATATTGGTATGAGACCTACTTTTAAGGATCTGAAAAAGCCTATAATAGAAATGCACATATTCGATTTTGATGAAGACGTATATAGTCATAAAGTCAATATACAACTTTTAAAATTCATAAGGTCAGAAAAAAAATTCCATAGTATTGAGGAGTTAACAAAACAGATAAATTATGATATACTTAAAGTTTATAGGTTAAAGGCAAATTTATGAAAAAGTTATGCTTAGTTGTTATATTAATTATAGTATTGATTGACCAAACGAGCAAATTGTACATAAACTCATTGATTGATGAAGGAGAATCAATTGAGATCGCTAGTTTTATAAAACTAGTTGAAGTTTGGAATTCAGGTATTAGTTTTGGAATGTGTAGCGCTTTACCACATGGCGGTTTCTTTTTTTCAGCATTTTCAATACTAATAATTGGTATACTTGCATATTTGATATACAAGTCTGACGATCAGTCAACTTACCTTGGTTTTTCTCTGATGATTGGTGGAGCAATCGGAAACGTAGTTGATAGGATCTATTGGGGAGCTGTATATGATTTCATATATTTTCATATTGATGATTGGTATTGGCCAGCCTTTAATTTAGCAGATTTATCTATAGTTTGTGGAATGTTTACATTGTTATATAAGTGGTATATATACGATATGCTTATTTCTAAACAAAATGAGGAATAAAATAATTGTTTTTATATTAGGTCGAAATAATGCTTCATAAGTTTTTTAGTTTTCTTATACTACCTGTACTTTTTTTTACTTACCCAATTTCTTCGAATGCTTTAAACATAGAGCACAACATAAAATATACTAAACTCAATAACGGACTAGATGTTTATGTTGTTTCTAATCATCGGATTCCAGCCGTTTTACATGCAGTAATATACAAAGTTGGGGGAATGGATGATCCAATCGGCAAAGCAGGATTGGCTCACTACTTTGAACATTTAATGTTTGAAACTACAGGAAAGTTCACAGATATAGAAGCCACTATGAGTAGCATTGGGGCTCAATTTAACGCGTTTACCACTAAAGAATATACCTGTTATTATGAGTTGGTCCCCAAAAAAGATTTACCACTGGCAATGGAAGTTGAAGCAGATAGAATGGGAAACTTTAATGTTACTCAAGACAAAATAGATAGAGAAAAAAACATTGTACTGGAAGAAAGAAAAATGAGATTTGATAACCAACCTCATAACTTGTTATGGGAAGAAATGGATAGTGCATTTTATCGTACTGGCTATGGTAGATCTGTTATTGGCTGGGAGAGCGATATCAAAACTTACAATCAGGATGACATAACGAGGTTTCATGATAACTATTATCACCCCGGCAATGCAATATTACTGATTGTGGGTGATGTGGAACTTGATGAAGTAGTGAAATTAGCAGAAGAAAAGTATGGCGAAATTAAAGCTAAGCCTATAATTAGGCATTACCCTAATCAGGACCCAGTACATAACGCAGGTCTATCGGTGACCTTAGAAAGCACTGAAGTAAAAGAACCAGTTTTATATTTTCGTTATCGTGTACCCTTATTTGAGCATATAAACGAAGCTTCCGCTGCTCATTTAGCGGTTGACATTTTAGGTGGCGGCAAATCCAGCAAACTGTATAAAGATTTGGTTTTAGATAAAGATGTGGCAGTATCAGTGTTTGCTTATTATAATAGCCTAGCTTTTAGTGATGGCTACATTGATATTATGATAATTCCAAAAAGTGGCGCTAATTTAGATATTGTTGAAAGAGAGTTAGATAATACCATTAATGGCTTCGTATCTAAAGGGGTGACGAGCGAGGAATTACAAAGCTCAAATATAGGTATAAGGCAGCACAGTTTGATAATCTATCTGACTTAACTCATATAGCGATGTTCTATGTGCCACACCTTGCACTTGGTATTCCACTTGATGAAATAGATATTTCATATAGCAAGATTAATGATGTCAATCTAGAGGATGTAAATAATAAAATCCGTGCTATTTTTTCTGCTAATAAGTTAATTGGTCGTTTATTACCAAAAGGAGATAATAATGAGAATAAGTAAAATTATATTTCTATTTTTTTTCTGTCTAGGCTTTAATTTACAAGCAAGTGGTAACCTAAATATAGAGGAGGTCACTACCCGTAAAGGATTTAAGTTTTTATTTGTAGAAAATCATGATTTGCCAAAAGTTTCACTAAATATATCGTTCAAGGATGCAGGTTATGTGTATGAGAATAAGGAAAAACAGGGGCTTGCTTGGTTTACTTCTCTTGTAATCCAAGAAGGGGCAGGAAAAAATGATGCCAAAGATTTTGCGAAAAAGCTTGAAGATAAAGGGATTAATTTAAATTTTATTGCTGATTTAGAAGCATTTAGGGTTTCATTAAATACTTTGTCTGACAATCTAGAGGAAGCAATTTCATTACTGAGCGATACTATAATGCGTCCTAAAGTTGACCCTGAAGGGTTGAATAGAGTTTTCGAGAAAGCCAAAGTTGATTTTAATAATCTTGAAAAAAATCCTTATTTTGTTGCTGGAAAAGAATTAGATACGTTATTGTTTAAAAAACATCCTTACTCAAAAAGTGTGTACGGTACTCTTGATACTATAATGAGCATTACTAGAGACGATGTTTTAACATACATAAAGCGTAATTTTGCTAAAGATAACATAGTTATCAGTGTTGCTGGTTGTACAAAAAAAGAAGAAATTATTACGCTATTAGATAAATATTTATCTAAATTGCCGTCAAAAAGATCAAAAGTTAGAAAAATACCTGTAAAAAATAATTTTGGTTCTGCAGAAAGTAAGAATATTTTTATGGATATACCACAGAGTGTGATACTTTTTGCTCAAAAAGGTATAGCTTATGAAGATCCTAATTATTATAACGCTGGTGTCTTAATTGATGCACTTGGTGGCATGAGGCTGAATTCAATATTAATGACAGAACTGAGGCAAAACTTGGGTATTACTTATGGTGTTTATGCAAGTATTATTTCCAATAAACATGGAAATATTATATCTGGATTTATAAGTACTGATAGTTCTACTGCTGGCAAAGCTATATCAGCAGTAAAAGATACATTTAGCAGAATAAAAAAGCAAGGAATTGACGAACAATTGTTCAAGGATGCAAAAATTGGCTTGGTAAATAATCTTGTCCTTTTCCTGTCCAATAACACAAATACAGCAACGCTGCTAGATAATATGCAGATAAATGATCGTGATGTTAACCGTATAAATAATTATGCGAATATCATTAATGATGTTAAATTAGAGGAAGTAAACGAACTGGCAAGTTCTTTACTGGAACCTGAAAATTTATTTTTTGTTGAAGTTGGAAAAAACGCTCAAGGTCAATAATTATTACAGTCATATATCTTCTGCTATTGACCTTACTGCTTCTACATAACACTTATGCTCCTCAGCTAGAATGCGTTCTGAGAGGCTTTGAATATCATCAGCTGGTAACACTGGTACAACAACTTGAGCAATTATGGCTCCAGCATCAACTTCAGGAGTGACATAATGTACAGTACAACCTGTAATTTTTACACCTGCTTTTAGAGCTTGCTCTTGAGCGTTTAGGCCTTTAAAAGACGGAAGTAAAGAGGGATGAATATTTATCACCTTGTTATGCCATTTACTCAGAAAATCAGCTTTGAGAATTCTCATAAACCCTGCAAGGCAAATTAAATCAACCTTATGTTGAACAAGTATTTCGTGAATTTTACCAGCATCAAGCGGTTTATCTTTAACAATAAACGCTGAGATTCCTGCTTGCTCTGCTATTTTCAGACCAGCAGCTTCGCTATTATTTGTGATAACACATGCAACTTCTGCGGAAAAATTCTGATCTTGACATGCTTCTATTAAGGCCTGCATATTCGACCCCCTACCTGAAATTAGTATTCCGAGTTTTATCTTTTTCATTATAGCACAGTTAGTTTAGAATTTAGTTAATACTAACAAAACAGCTCAAAAGGAAAACTTATTTTATAGCAAAGAAGGCAGACTAAACTCTTTATATAAGCGGACCTCTAATTTTGGACCTCACTGGACAACACAAAATAACGAATAGCCCCATGTACCCAGCTAAAACTAGCTTTAATGCTTAGATATTGTGCTATTTTTGTATAATATACTACTATAAGTATATATTTTTGTAATCGCGTTATTATTTATTTAACAAAGTATTAGTATAATTTATTACACTGGATTAAATGGAGAAAGTTCAATGAGTAAATTACCGAACAATGCAAAAATAGGTAAATCTCAGGTTACTCAGTGGGAGGTAATAAAAAATTGTGAATATGCTGATAATTGCTTGTCAAAAATAGTAACTTTGTACGTTATTAGAATAACTCAGCTATCAGATTTTTATACGAGTGACGAACCTGAAATTAACACTGTTTTAGCAAGAATAAGCGTGACAAGTGAAAATGTATTTTTAAACAAGGCTACTACTATTGAAGTTATGGAAGGTATTTTTCCGTATAAATTCAACAGCAAGAAGAGAAATAACGTATTAAGGTTAGAAGATTTGTATAATTATTTATGTTCTATTGTTAACAATAGCCTTCCAAAAGAAATGCTTGAAAGTCTTGTAAGGGAATATAAGGATGCTGTTAACTTATTTAAAGCAATTACTTAACTGAACGTAGTATTTTTAAGATTTTATTTTCTATTTCAGAAATGCCGCTTTCAAGATCTTTATCTATCAAATACATGGTAGAGAAATATGTTTTCTGCTTACTTTCAACATTGATAGTTAAAGTTCCGGGAGTGATTGTGACTGAATTGGCAAATAACGCAATGCTTTCATCATTATGCCCTTTGCATTTTCTTAGAATAATGATTGGCTCAAGCTTAGATTTGAGTTGTAGCACCTTTTTTGTTACATAAACACTTGATAAAATGATTTGGTACATTAACCATGGTATATAACTTACTAACTTATAAAACGACAGTCTACTCGTACTATTTAAAATCTGGCTAAGAGCTCTTTCAGCGTTTATCAACCTTCTAAAGATAAACGATGTGAATATAGAGGAAAACACTCCACAAAAAATAAAAAACGGCTCAAAATAACCAGACAATACAGTCCATAGAACAAATAAAATTATAAATGACAGAGAAAAAAACTTGATTTCCTTCCTAAAGTTGAGGTTTTTCATAGTCTGTAATATAACTTAAATGACTCTTTAAGGAAAGATAATAACGAATATTTAGGTTCTTGACTTCTATGTTAAAAGATATAACAACTAAGTTATGTATTTTAAGTGAGGAAGTGAGGAAGTGAGGAAGTGAGGAAGTGAGGAAGTGAGGAAGTGAGGAAGTGAGGAAGTGAGGAAGTGAGGAAGTGAGGAAGTTATGAAATATGACAAATTTATGGAAATATTAAAAAAAATAAATGACCTTTCAGATTTGAGCAAGGACAATATAGTTGAAAAAATAAAAGCTAAGTTACAAGAAGAAGATCCAGATTTATGTCAAGAGTGGGAAAAGAGTAAACCTGACAACGATAGTGGATCTGGCATAAATTACATATTTACTATATCTCGTGGTCAAAATTCTAAGGAAGTCAAATTGTTACATCTTGCTTCTTATTGGAACTGTGCAAATGTAGCAAAAGCTCTGATTGAAAACGGGGCAGATATTAATGCAGAACATGATAATAAAATTACTCCTTTACATATTGCTGCTCACTATGGCCACGAAGATGTAGTAACCATTCTAACTGGAAAAGGAGCAATTGTTGATGCAAAAAATGGTGATGGATGGACTTCTTTACATTTTGCTGTTGAAAAGAACCACGAAAATGTAGTAAACACTCTAATTGGAAAAGGAGCAAATGTTAATGCAGAAAATGATAAAGGATGGGCTCCTTTACATCTTGCTATTACAAATGGCCACAAAGAGATAGTACAAGTTCTATCAAAAGCAGAAGGAATCAACGTTGATGCAAAAAATAGTGATGGGTGGACTCCTTTACATCTTGCTGCTGCAAATGGCCGCGAAGATATAGTAGAAACTCTAATTGAAAAAGGAGCAGATGTTAATGCGAAAGATCATTATAAATGGACTCCTTTAACATTTGCTTTTCAAAAAGGCCATGAAGTGGTAAAAGGAGCTCTATTAAAGGCACAAGAGAACATCAAAGCTTTGCATTCAGCTGTTAAACATAATAATGAGGAGGAGGTGAAAAACCTATTAAATAAAGGAGTAAACGTTAATGCAAAAGATGATGATGGATGTACTCCTTTACATCTTGCTGCCAGAGAGGGCTGCGAAGATGTAGTAAAAATTCTCATTGCAAAAGGAGCAAATGTTAATGCAAAAGATGATGATGGATGTACTCCTTTACATCTTGCTGCTGAAAATAACCACATAGAGGTAGTAAAAATTCTAGTTGAGAAAGCAGATGTTAATGCAGAAGGTATTGTGGACGAGACTCCTTTACATCTTGCAGCCAGAGAGGGCCATAAAGATGTAGTAGACATTCTAATCAAAAAAGGAGCAAAGGTTAATGCAGAAAATGATGATAGATGTACTGCTTTACATCTTGCTGCTGAAAATAACCACATAGAGGTAGTAAAAATTCTAGTTGAGAAAGCAGATGTTAATATAAAGGATGCTGATAGATGGACTCCTTTGCATCTTGCTGCTGAAAATGTCCACGAAGATATAGTAAAAACTCTAATCGCAAAAGGAGCAAAGGTTAAGGCAAAAAATGGTGATAGACGTACTCCTTTACATCTTGCTGCTAAAAATGGCCACGAAGGTATAGTAAAAGTTCTGCTAGAAGCTGGAGCAGACCCTTCATTAAAAGATGTTGATGGAAAAACGCCAAGAGACCTCACTAAAGATCAAGGTATAATTCAGCTTTTAGAGGAAGCGGAAAAAAAGCAAACGTTAAAAAATGAGAATAAAAAAACGCCAAAGGATCTTACTGAAAATAAAGATGTAATGCAGCTTCCAGAGAAAAAGGAAGAAAAACAAATTGGAAAAAATGCAATTATGAAAGAAAAAGAACAGTCTGCAAAAAATGCAATTGTAAAAGGTGTTGTTGTGTGTTTTGTAACTGCAGTGATAGTTGGTGTTGCACTTGCATTTGCTACTGCCCTATCTGTACCAGCAATAATTGGGCTAGCTGCAGGATCTGCGCTCATAGTTGGTGCTGGTCAATATATAATGTCAAAGCCTAAAACTGAAATGAAAGAAGTAAAGGAACTTGTGCCTAGAGAGACAGAAAAAACACTTACTTGATTTTTGTTATCCTGTTGCTATCAGACTAGCCTGGCACCTTATATTTATTGGGATAACTGTTTTATTATGAATTAAGTCAAAAACTCTGTAATATATTGAAGCTTAAAGATATCTTTAGATATGGAAGTTATTGCAGAAAATAGGAAAGCAAGGTTTGAATATTTCATCTTAGAAGAATTTGAAGCGGGTATGGTCTTATTAAGCAGTGAAGTTAAATCGCTAAGAGAAAGAAAAGTAAATATTTCCGACGCCTACGTTGTTGAAAAGAATAGCGAAGTATGGCTGCACAATATGCATATTGCAGAATATAAAGCTGCGAACCGAAAAAATCATAAACCAAAAAGGGAACGTAAATTACTCTTGCATAAAAAGGAGATAAATAAACTAATTGGTCAAATCAAGACTGCTGGGATAACTGTTGTGCCGCTTTCGGTCTATTTTAACGATAAAGGATTTGCAAAAACTAAAATTGCCATTGTAAAAGGAAAAAAACTCTACGATAAGAGAGCAACCATAAAACAGAGAGAGTGGGATCGTGAAAAAAGTAGATTGTCTAAGAATAATTTATAGCAAAATATGTCTTTAAATCCAGTAATTTTCAGCATCGGTCCTGTTTCTATATATTGGTATTCCTTAGCCTACGTTTTGGGTATAGTGTTTGCATATTGGTATTTACATAAGCTAGATGACCAAAAAATATTTACTAAGAATTTTTACGATTCGTTATTAACAGCCACTATTGTAGGTATTATCCTTGGAGGTAGACTTGGCTACGTATTGATATATGATCCAGTTCTTTATATAAGCAACCCTATTGAGATATTGAAGACCTGGGAAGGAGGGATGTCATTTCATGGTGGTGCTATAGGAGTTTTGCTTGCAGTAATAATTTCGTGTAAAAGACATAATATCCCTACATTTTATGCACTGGACCTAGTTTCTTGCGGAGTTCCCATAGGTTTATTTTTAGGTCGCATAGGCAATTTTATAAACGGAGAGTTATTTGGCAGAGTTACAACTATGCCATGGGGTATGGTATTTCCAGAGAGTGGTGATAATTTGCTGCATCATCCAAGCCAGCTTTATGAGGCACTTTTTGAAGGACTGCTACTTTTTGCAGTTGCAAATTCACTGTTTTTCTTAACTAGAATAAGACTGTATCACGGTGCGTTAACTGGTATTGCAGTTATGTGGTATGGAATAGCACGTTTTTTCGTTGAGTTTTTTCGCGAACCAGACTATCAAATTGGCTATTTGTGGCTTGATTTAACTATGGGGCAGTTGCTTTCTATACCTATGGTTTTGCTAGGAATGCTTGTATATCTAGGCGCATTAAATTTAAAATTTAATACGAAATCTGTCACATAGAGAAAAGGTGAGTTCAATAGAAAAATGTAGCCAGAAGCCCCACATTATGCACAATTGTACGAATTTTCTGCGTTGCAGTAGAATGAATCGGTGGGCTTTGTTGCATCGCTAGCTATGATGGATTAAAGATAAAAAAGGTGGAGAATATCAGTAGCTTATTATTCTGGTATTTATAACAAGAACGGTCAGTGAATACCTAAATTTGAGTAAAAGAAATTTCACTACCACTCACTAATCTGGCTAAAATTCAAGAATTTCAATGCTTTAGCTATTTTCAATAGAATTAAATTTATTAATATAAATAACAAATTACTATTCTTAAATTTGATCAGATTGATTGCAAAAAAACAAGATTTTCAATAAGTTGCTTATAATCCTAATTATAGTTAGCCTTTCATAAGTAGCGATGCAACAAAGCCATCCCAGTGTCAGCTACTTTCATGACACCATTTGCTGTGCAGTTTACCTTCAAAAATGAATGTTCGTACAGCTATGGAATGAATCGCGGTATGACGTAGCTTCGCTATAGGCAATGAAGGAAATATTAACTATACTTCTTTTTACCATTGTTTATATTTCCTATTCACATATATTAATATTTTACTCACTTAAAGTAAGCTAACTACCGTTATTAATATTTTTGTAATAAAAATTGTATATGGTGCATGTAATCAAATTAAGAGGAAGATTGTGGAAATTACGCCATCAATAAAAAAAGAATTGAAGCAAAGTACTCTATATGTTTGCCTAGAAAAATGCAAAAGTGCATTTTGGTTTATCTTTTGGTTTAGTGCGGGAATCAATTTATTAATGTTATTCCTACCACTTTATACCTCTCAAGTGCTTGATCGGATGATATCGAGCGAAAGTGTATCAACACTAACTATGCTGACAATTATCACTTTATCTGCATTTGCATGTTCTGCAATGCTTGAAACTTGTCGATATTTAGCCATGGCAAAAATAGGTGATTGGATCGATAAAACTGCAACACCAGATCTGATAGTAAGGTCAATCAGGCTAACGTCAGTGCAGAGCTCAACTTCAAGTGGTGAAGCAATACGAGATCTCGGAGTGATAAAAAATTTCATTACAGGAAATGGTATATTCTCACTGTTTGATACTCCATGGTCGTTAATTTACCTTGTTGTGATTTTCATGATACATACCTCCACGGGGTTTATAGCTATTACTGGAATTATTATATTAGTCTCTATGGCAATATGGAATGAACTTGCCACTAAACGAATATTACAAGAAACCAACGAAGAAACTATACGGAATATCAATGCTATAGATGTTGCAACAAGAAATGCAGAAGTGGTTGAAGCTATGGGCATGTCAGAATTCATAGTCTCTGATTGGTGTAAACGAAATGATCAGAACCGAGCAATGCAAATTAAAGCACAAAATCGCTCTAATGTAATTACTGGAATCACTAAATTTTTGCGCTCAACTCTGCAAATATCAGTAATTGGAACAGGTGCATTACTTGCAATCACAGCTCATAAGACTGCCGGTAGCATCATCGCTGCTTCAATTTTAATGGGTAGAGTATTAGCACCATTTGACGCTGCGGTTCATACTTGGAAGTTTTTAAATCAGGCTAGAATGTCATATGGAAGGCTACAAAGACTTATATTAACATCGCCAAAAAGAGAGCAAACGATGGCTCTACCAGAACCTGAAGGAAAATTGGAATTTGATAGAGTATTTTTTACTCCTTATGGAAGCAATAAGCCGACAGTAAAAGGAATATCATTCATTATAGATCCTGGAGATGTAGTTGGTGTTATTGGTGCAAGTGCTTCTGGTAAATCCACTATCGCAAAATTAACTGTTGGTGTATGGAAGCCAATATCTGGTGTAGTCAGACTAGATGGCGCTGATGTATATACTTGGAATCGAGAAAATTTTGGTAATTATGTTGGCTACTTACCTCAGGATATTGAGTTATTTAACACTAGTGTCAAAGCTAATATTGCTCGCATGAGGCCAGATCCAAATCCTGAAGAAATAATCAAAGCAGCAAAAATTGCAGGAATACATGAACTAATACTAAGCTTACCAAATGGATATGATACAACAATAGGAGGTCCTGGAGGAGTAACGCTCTCTGGCGGCCAAAAACAGCTTCTTGGACTTGCCAGAGCTTTTTATGGTCACACAAAACTTTTAGTACTTGATGAACCAAACGCTAACTTAGATAGCAATGGAGAGGCATGCTTAATTAATGCAATTGGCATTGCAAGAAAACAAAATACTACTACTGTTATCATCACTCACAAGCTACCGTTATTGTCCGTAGTTGATAAGGTGATCCTCATGTCAGATGGTGTCATTTACGCTATGGGACCAAAAGATGAGATTTTGAGCAAATTAGTTGCTCCATCATCAAGTACCACAGAAGATGAGCGCTCTTCAGCAAATGGTTAGTTTACTTACAATAAATTCTGTATCTGAAATAACAACTGTTCCAGAAAAATATATATTTCTTTACCATTAGAAATAATATTACAAGAATAGTAAATAGATTAATAACTCTTATTAATTAAAGTCAATCGGCAGATATAGCTAAAGTGGCTTAGGTTTACCTACAATTTGAAAAACAACAAATTCGTCTTAATGAATTTTCTTAATTTGTTATCTAAATAACTTAATATTAGTGGTAATTTTATAAAAAAATTATAATATAAATAATGTTGCTGCGAAAATTTATAACAATATTTCCCTCTAACGTTTAATGAATTTCAATAAATTGCCTTTTTAATTCTAGATAAGTATATGCTTTGTTAATATGTTTAGTTCAAAATCCAAAAGTAAGTTTATGCTTTCTATTGGAGAAGAAGGCATAATGTTACTATATTTTAAAAATAATACTTTAAATAAAAGGTATTTTGTTAAGGGCAAAAACGATAAAGCAGTTTCCGATTTAATTTCATGTCTTTCGTCAGATAAAAAAGCACCTTTATACCTGGTGCTTAATCATGCAGATCAAAATTACTCGCTACAGTTTATTACAAGGGCAAACAAGATTAGTGCCTATCTATCAGCAAAAACAAAGATGGAGCATTTTTCTCGTAATAATGACATAAGTTCAGTTTTTTTGGTTGAGAAGCCAAACAAATTCAATCAAAACTGGTGCTATCTTCTTGTTTCATCAAAAGCAAAGCATTTAGTAGAATATTGGTTGAATGTGTTTATTGAGATAGGCTCCAACTTTAAGGGAATATTAATGTTTCCTATAGAAATAAGTAATATAACAAAAAAGATTCTACATAAAGATCCTAATAATTGGAAAATTATAGTTGCTGCAACTAAAACGGGAGGCTATAGACAAGTGGTTCTTAAAGAGAATAAAATGGTATTTACGCGCTTAACATCATTTACTAATGATAATTTACCAGGAATTATCGCTGGTGGAATATATCAGGAAGTGCAAGATACTATTCGATCCTTAACTAAGTTTGGGTTTGAAAAAAATAACCCTATCGACCTTTGTATCATAGTGTCAGAAGATATCAAAGCTAGTTTATCAGTCATAAATTTTTCAGAGAACAGTGTGAACATATTAACTCCATATGAGTTAGGCAAACTATTAGGAGCAGAACTAGCTATAAGTGAAAAAGATAACTTTTGCGATACCATAATTTTGTTTCATAGCTTTAAGAATAAATTAGCAGCTATTTTTAATACAAAGGAAACTAAAGAATTTTATCTATTCAATTACCTTTATTTAAACTCTCCTCGAATTTTTCTATACTTCGCCCTGGTTTTAGTTATAACAAACACCCTTTGTTTGCTAAATTTGTATTCAAATTTCAATGTCGCTGATAATTTATCAGCAAAGCAGAACACCTTAAATAACCAATTAACAAAACTTAGCCAAAGCTATAATGTAAAAAAAATAGATGAAATTTATGATTTTATTAATATCAATAATATTTTATCAAAAATAGAATACTCTCCTCTTACACAAGTTAAGTATGTAGAAAAGTTAAAAATACCAGGTATAGAGCTTCGATCATTTGAATGGAATTATAATGAGGCAAAAAGTTATATTACCACAACTTTAAAGTTTAATTTTCAATCCGGTAAAAATATTTCTCATCAATACGAGAAACTACGAAAAAATTTAAACGATAATTTTCGTACCTATGACATTAATATTTCTAGCTTACCTGCTGCTAAAGAGCAAAATCTATCTATTGATGTTGAAATAGGAGAGGCAATGTAGATTAATGACTATCTCTCAATTAAAAAGAAAAGCTACAATTCAGTTTATATCGTATTTGTTATTATCTGTTGGATTAATAGGGTTATTAACATATGTTGTTATCTATAACGAAAAGATTTATAATAAAAACCAAATTGCGATTAATAAAATACGTTCTATTAATTTACAGATTACTGGAATTCAAAAAAAGGAAGTTGTTCTAAATAAAAACCTAGATTTATGGAAAAAAATTTCTTCTTCAAATTTACATAGTAGCAGATACATTGCAAATTTAAATTTCGAGCTTAGCAAGTTATATAAAAAGTACTATATATTAGAACCTGAAATATCAATTTCTATACCCGAAGAAGTTGAGCTCCACAACAAAAGTGAACGCACAAAAGTAATAAAAAGTGAAGTGGTCCTAAATTTAAGCTCAATCAGCGATAAGCATATTTTTTTATTTCTACAGTCTATTCCAAATCTGCCCGGTTATGTTATGATCAAATCTCTTATTTTAAATAAGCAGAGAAATATTGATGCTGCAACTATGAATCAGATTTTGAATGGTAATATGATAGAGATAGTGAGAGCTAATATAGTCTTTGATTGGTATACTATATTAAGTAGATAAGGTGATGAACATAAAGCTGTTTTTTATTTTTACGCTACTCATTTCCAATGTTAATGCATATTGCAGTTGTGAAGATATCATAGAAAGCATAGAAATTTGTAAGGAGTATTCTTGCCGACAATATATTGGCAATGAAGATTTTATTGAGCATAAAATATTAGGATTAAATAGTGGAAATTTATGCGTATATATAGAAAAACAAGGTAATGATGAAATGGTTTGTCATCATTCTCAGTATGGAATGATGATAGAAAAAAGATATTTTGAAAGTATTCTTAAAGTTGGCAATCAAGAAATCGACGATTTTATTGATATAGCAAATTTGCGTGCAAAAGAGTGTTTCTTTATCAACAATCAAAAACTAAGCTATACAGATCGGGACGATATAATAAGAGAAGCAGTGGAAAGTGACTTTGACGTTTTGTCACAATATAGTAACGTAAAAAGCATTTTTTTTGATGAAGAGCCAGTTAATAGAATGGTCAATGAAATGGAAAAGTTCAATTTACAATCTTCAAGAGCTGCAAAAGAGGAGGTATCAGATAATTTCAACGGTAAGGTAGTGAGTTTAGACTCAATTTTATATCTTTCTCCCGATACATGGAAAATATGGGTAAATGGAAAACTGTTTATAAATACTAAGGATTTAAAAGTGCACTCAGTCACTGAAAATTATGTAACTTTTGTATGGACCGTAGATCAAAAAGCAATAAAAAAGCATGCGAATGATTCTCAAAATGTATATTTTGGATATGGGAGTATTATGTTTACGCTTTATCCAAAACAAAAATTTGACTTGGATGGCTTATCTATTAAATAACTTAAATATATATGCGCTTGTAGCTCAGTTGGATAGAGCGTTGCCCTCCGGAGGCAAAGGCCGTGGGTTCGAATCCCTCCAAGCGCACTTTTAATTAAATTTGACAATAGTATTTTCACATAAGATAATAAAAGGATTTATTTAGAGCATAATTATGTCTGGTGGTACCATAAACAAAGTCATACTAGTTGGTAATTTAGGAAAAGATCCTGAAATTAGGACTACACAAAATGGAAAAGAAATGGCAAGTTTTTCAATAGCCACGTCTGAAAGTTGGACTGACAAACTTTCCGGTATGCGCTCTGAAAAGACAGAGTGGCATAATATCGTAATTTTTAGTGAAGGATTAGTAAAAATCGTCAAAGATTTTGCACGTAAAGGCAGTAAAGTTTATGTTGAAGGTTCTTTGAGAACTAGAAAATGGACTGACCAAAACGGTGGTGAAAGATACACAACAGAGGTGGTTCTATATAATTTTAATAGCGCTCTTACTCTCTTGGATTCACGAAATAGTGCGCCAAATTCTGATTACAAGCCAAGTGAATACAAACAAGGTGAAACAGAACAAAAAGATAAACACGAAAGTTTTGACAACGATATAAAAGATGAACTACTCGACGATGAAATACCATTTTAACAATTTAAATTGAAATCTACATTTTTATGGACTGCTTGTGTTACTCCTTTTAATTGCAATGGAGATAGTATAGATTATAGCAGTTTGCAGCGTTTACTGACAATGCAAGTTAAAGCTGAAAATGGCGTAGTGTTGCTGGGTAGCACAGGTGAAGGCCTATCGCTTACTGATTCTGAAAAACGCGAGTTAGTTGAATTTGTATGTGAGCTAAAATTAAATACAAAAATTATAATTGGCGTACCAGGAGTGAATCTATATCAGACTCTTGAATGGCTTGATTTTTGCAAGGGTATGCCTATTCATGGCTATCTAATGACAACTCCCATTTATGCAAAGCCCGGAATTATGGGGCAGACTTTATGGTTTGAAAAGCTGCTTGAGAAAGCACATGTGCCGGTTATGTTTTACAATATTCCATCAAGAGCAGGAATAAATCTTCACGCTGAAACTGTACGCAACTTATCCAGCCACGAAAAATTTTGGGCTATCAAAGATTCAAGTGGCACTGTTGATACTTTAGCTCAGTATAAGAAAGTTGCACCAAATATTGAGGTCTTTTGTGGAGATGATAATATGATATCCGATATGGCCGCTTATGGTGCGGCTGGCCTGGTTTCCGTTGCTGCCAATGTTTGGCCGCGCGTAGCACATGAATACGTTAAGCAGTGTCTGAACGACGAACTTTCTTCACTGTCATTCCAGCGCGTGACGCTGGAATCCAGAAGGAAACCTGTTCAAATGACAGAAAATGACATGAAAAGTTCAACAGATATCTGGCAACAAGCCTGCAAAGCCCTATTTATTGCCAGCAACCCAATACCCACTAAAGCACTTTTGCATGATATTGGGCTCATAGAACATCAAACTGTCCGCCTACCGCTCAGCACAGAAGACTTGCCTTCTGTTGAAAAATTGAGGCAAGTCAATAAAATGATTCTTGGATGGAAAGAATTGGCTACTCTCTAAATAGTCTTGCAACTTTGATTTAATATACAATCCAAGTTTCATTTGAACACTCCCAAACTTATCACTTTATGCCACTGGTCTTCATCTAAAATTTCTACACCTAATTCCACTGCCTTTTTATATTTGGATCCTGGTTTTTCTCCTGCAATTAGGTAGTCAGTTTTAGCAGAAAGATGTGAGCTGACCTTTGCTCCTAGAGTTTTGGCTCTTACTTTTGCCTCTCCTCTACTCATAGCAAGTAGCTTACCAGTAAACACTATAATTTTATTATTTAAAACAGAGTTACTAGAGTTGGAGCTCACAGGAAGAATTTGAAGACAAGCAGTAAGATCATTTAACATTTTGATGTTATGTTCCTTAGAAAAAAATGATTCCAAAGATTCAGCTACTTTTTTTCCTATGCCGTCTATACCTACTAGCTCAGTATTATCTGATGACAGTTCAATCATCGAATTATACCAATTATAATAAGAAACATAATAATCTGCAAGCAATTCTGCTGCAACTTGGCCAATAAATCTAATACCTAAAGAAAATATAAACCTATCTAGAGTTATTACCCTTCTGCTTTGTATAGCATTTAATAAATGAGCTATTGATTTCTTGCCCCAACCAGACTGTTCTTCCAGATTAAATTCATCCAATCTTTCTTCTAAAGTAAAAATATCGGGAATTTGTTTTATCAGACCAAGGTCGTAAAAAAACTCTATCTGCTTATCACCAAGGCCAACAATGTCAAATGCATCTTTCGATACAAAATGCTTTAGTTTTTCTATTATTTGAGCTTTACAGGCAAATTCCTCAGGACATCTTACTGCAGCCTCTCCCTCAACCTGACGTACTTTACTACCACATTCAGGGCATACTTCAGGAAACACAAATTCAGGTGTATTTGGAAGACGAGAATCTCTGCTTACTTCAACGATCTGGGGAATTACATCCCCTGCCCTTTTGATTGTTACAATATCTCCCTCTCTTATGTCTTTACGTTTTATCTCATCTTGGTTATGCAGACTTGCTCTACTAACTAGCACCCCACCAACATTGACTGGCACTAAATCTGCAACTGGAGTTAAAACCCCTGTTCTGCCCACCTGTATAAATATCTTGTTTAACTTTGTTTTTGCATAAACCGCAGAAAACTTGTATGCAAGTGCTGAGCGCGGTGCTTTGTGAGTATTCCCTAGACGATTTTGTAGTACCAAATCATTTACTTTATAGACTATTCCATCAATATCATAATCCAAGTTATAGCGACAGTTATAGACTTCATTATAGAACTTCAGCATTCCATCTAAACTACTCGTTAAGGACTGATGCTCATTTACGCAAAAACCAAGTGCCTCAAGCTTATTTAGTACCTCACTTTGACTTTTCTCTGCTCCACCAATCAAAGAATAAGCAAAATATCTAAGAGGTCTGCTTGCTGTAATGTTTGCATCCAATTGCTTTAGAGAACCAGCGGCTGCATTTCGAGGATTGGCAAATTCATCGTTTTCATTTAACTTTAAAAAGTCGCTGTTACTGATGTATATTTCACCTCTTACTTCTAGTCTTCCTTGCACACCTTGCAAAAACTTAGGAAAGCCTTTTATTGTTGCAACATTGTGAGTGACATCTTCCCCTACAAAACCATCACCTCGAGTTGCAGCTTTAACAAATCTTCCATCCTCATAAATTGCAGAAAACGACAACCCATCAATTTTTGGTTCACATAATATCTCTATTTTGTCCTCAATTAAAAACCTCTTTATTTTAGACAAAAATTTCTCTACACCTTGTTCATCATAAGCATTCTCAAGGGAAAGCATAGGTTCTTGATGTTCCACCTTAGAAAACCTCTCATCAGGTGGAGCACCAACACTATCTTGTGTTGCATAAATTTCTGGCTCTATTTCAGCTAACTTTTTCTTCAGTTCATCATATTCAGCATCACTTATTTCTGGCTTATTTTTTTGGTGATACAAAACATTATGATAATTTATTTGATCTTGCAGTTTTTCTCTCATCTTTTCTAAGTTAGTCATGATACCAATATAATGCTACATTAGCCTTTGTCGTCAAGCTGTGAATTTTCTTGAATTTATCATATGGTCTTAATCCATCAAATATCAAAGGTGCCACAATGCTATAGCCATACTTATTCTTCTCTCGCTCAATTGTATTAGCAGATCTCACTTGCTTTAGCCATATATTTATATAAAATTAAAATAAATTAGAGTAAACAATATTGCTGTTTAAATGCTAACAAGATTCGCTCCAAGCCCAACTGGCTACCTCCACGTAGGAAACGTACGAACTGCCTTGGTTTGTTGGATGTACACACGCAATCAAAATGGAAAATTTTTACTCCGTTTTGATGATACTGACCTTCAGCGTTCAGATGTCAAATATATAAATGATATCATACAAGATTTGAAATGGATTGGTATCAATTGGGATGCAAGTTTCAAGCAATCAGAGCGCTTTGAGCGTTACAATGAGGTGTTTTTGCAGTTAATAAAAGAAGGGCATATTTATGCATGCTATGAAACAAGAGAAGAGTTAGACATTAAACGAAAATTGCAGTTAAAACAAGGACTTCCCCCTGTATATGACAGAAGCGCGTTACTTCTAACTGAGCAAGAGAAAATTAGTTATGAGCAAGAAGGAAGAAGACCACATTTTAGATTTAAGTTGAATAGAAATGAGGTTGTTAAATGGAATGATGAAGTTAAAGGTGAAATAAATATTGCAACCAGTAGCATAAGTGACCCTGTGGTAAAAAGAGAAGATGGAATTTACACATACATGTTACCTTCTGTTATTGATGATGTTGACTTTAATGTAACCCATGTTGTACGCGGGGAAGATCATGTAACTAATACCGCAGTTCAGCTCCAAATGATTAAAGCATTAAAAGCGAAAATCCCTACATTTGCTCACCTTTCTCTGCTACATTTTGATGATAGCAAGATATCCAAGCGAACCGGCGTGCTGGACATTAAATCTATAAAAGAAGATGAAATTGAACCGATGGCACTAGTTAGTTATTTAGTGAAGCTTGGAACATCCAATCCAATTGAAGCTTGCGCCTGTATGCAATCTTTGATTGATTCATTTGACATTAAAAAATTTAGCTCAGCATGTAAGCAATTTAGCTTGAGTGAAGCATACAAGCTAAATAGCAAAGTGCTGCAACAAATGCCATTTGAAATTATACAAGAACGTTTAAATCAAATTGGAGTGGACTCCTCAGAGTTTTGGTATTTTATAAAGAACAATATAGAAAGGTTTTCTGAGGTGGCCAAGTGGTGGAAAATATGCAAATCCGATATAGAGCCTGTGATTCTTGATAAGGAGCTTATAAAAATTGTGTTCAATGCATTGCCCCAAGGTGATTGTAATGAAAACACGTTGTCAGAATGGGTCAAAACTATTCGACAAACAGTGGATATAAAGGCAAAAAACCTATTTACGCAGTTGCGTTCAGCTTTAACAGGAACAGAAACAGGACCAGAGCTCGCTAAACTATTAATTTTTATCGGCAAAGAAAATATCATTGCAAGGTTAAAAGAAAAGTGAAAACTAAAGAATTATAGCTAATGCAATCCCTACGTCATACCGCGATTCATTCGCGGTATCCCTTAGCCGCTAACAAGAGATCCCGCTAACAAGTAGCGGGATGACGGTTGTCGTTTAGCCACAAATATTTAAGAAATTTACCAAATGAAAAAAAAGGCAAAAGAAACCCTGGGGTTATTATCCGCTTTAAAATATTGGCGTTTTTTAAGTCTTAAACACTGCAATTTAGCTGCTTTTAATTGCAACTAACTTACGCTGCAAACGTTTAAGAAATTTACTAAGCAGAAAAAAAGACAAAGAATCCCCGAGTTAGCTAGTCTTTTACTATCTCTGTCGAGTATTGGCATTTTTTGATGTCTTGTAACGCTTTATAAGCGCGTTCAGCTTATTTAGATAAAAATCTAGATGTAGATGAAGTTTTGTAAAGACATACAGTATCTATATACTGCAAAAAATTGAACATAAGACGCCGATACATTAAGTAATCCTTACCTTTTAATCTGCAGATTGGCGAAAGCAAATACAATAGCTTCAGTTTCATGATAAGGGGGCTGGCGAAGGGTGTCAAGTAAGTTTTTGTATTTTAATTTTAGAATTTTATAGGCTTTTGTTCTTATGAAAATTATGTTCTCATGAGTAAATTAATGTTATCCTTTTTGTTGATCTAAAGTTTTTTATGTTCATACACTTGCGTGTTCATAGTGTTTATTCGCTGCTTGAAAGCTCGGTTAAAATTGAGGAGCTGATCGGCCTTTGTTTGCGAAATAAAATGCCAGCGGTTGCAATTACTGATTCAGGTAACTTGTTTGGCTCACTTGAATTTGCAGAATATGCGGCAAGTAGGGGAATACAGCTAATAATAGGATGCAATATTATAGTTAAACATTCAGAACAAAATTTACCTATATTATTGCTTGCAAAAAATGAGCAAGGGTACACTAATTTAGTCACTTTGGTGAGTGAGTCTTTTAGAAAGCGCAAGAATAACAGCGATATTCCTTACGTTGATTTTGATGAGCTATTGAATTTAAGTACGGGTCTGATCGCTTTAACCGGTGGATGTTTGGCTCAACTATTGTTGAGGCAAGATAAAGAAACGGTTGAAAAACTGCTTTCAGCATTCAATGGTCATTTATATGTTGAATTGCAGCGTCATGGGTTGAATAAAGAGCTAGAGCTTGAAGAAGCTTTGATAGACTTTGCTTATCAGCGCAATATACCACTAGTTGCAACGAACGATGTGTTTTTTCCAAATAGGTCTGACTATGAGGCTTATGATATATTAACGTGTATATCGGAGGGGAGTTATGCCCTGGAGAATAACAGAAAGAAGTTAACTACCGAGCATTACTTCAAGTCTGTGGCAGAAATGGAGGAGCTGTTCAGCGACATTCCCGAAGCAATTCATAACACTTTAGTGATAGCTAAGCGGTGCTCTTACATGCCAAGAAGCAGGCAGCCTATTTTGCCTAAATTTCCTTGTCGAGAAAATAAAACTGAGAATGAAGAACTGAGGGAGCAGGCAGTTGCAGGATTAGAATTCCGTATTGCGAATGAGACAGACATAGACCTTAAACAATACTACGATCGGCTGAATTACGAACTGAGTGTGATAACTTCGATGAACTACGCTGGCTACTTTTTGATAGTTTCTGATTTCATTCGTTGGAGCAAAGCAAATGGCATTCCAGTTGGTCCAGGAAGAGGCTCTGGTGCTGGATCAATTGTTGCTTGGGGCTTGCAGATTACAGACCTTGATCCAATAAAGTTTGGCCTAATATTTGAAAGATTTTTGAATCCTGATCGTGTATCGATGCCTGACTTTGATATCGATTTCTGCCAAGAGAAAAGGGACCTGGTTATTGATTATGTTCAGAAAAAGTACGGTTATGTTGCTCAAATAATCACTTTTGGAAAATTGCAAGCAAGGGCAGTATTGCGTGATGTTGGTAGAGTATTGCAAATGCCTTACTCTCAAGTGGATAAAATATCTAAAATGGTTCCATTTAATCCAGTAAATCCTGTAACTTTATCACAAGCGATAGAGTTTGATCAAAACCTGCAGAAAGAACGAGATAGTGATGAGGTAATTGCAAAGCTTCTTGATATATCTCTTAAGCTTGAAGGAATATATCGTCACGTTTCAACCCATGCTGCTGGAATTGTAATATGTGATCAAAAGTTGGAAAATTTTGTTCCTGTGTATTATGATCCAAATTCAGCTTTGCCAATCACTCAATACAGCATGAAATATGTGGAGAAAGCTGGGCTAATAAAATTTGATTTTCTTGGACTTGGTACGCTAACGCTAATAGATCATGTATGTCGTTTAATTAATCGTGATGGAAAAAAGATTGATATTTCTTCAGTTTCTTTGAATGATCAAAAAACCTATGAGATACTCTCAAGCGGTGATTCAATTGGAGTGTTTCAGCTTGAAAGTTCGGGAATGAGAGAAGCTTTAATTAAACTAAAACCGGACTGCATTGAAGATATTATCGCTTTAATTTCCCTTTATCGTCCAGGACCTATGGATAACATTCCAACTTATGTTGCAAGAAAACATGGACTTGAAAAGCCAGATTATATTCATCCGTTACTTGAGGAAGTATTAAAAGAGACATTTGGGGTAATAATTTACCAAGAACAAGTGATGGAAATAGCCCGTATTCTTTCCGGGTATAGCTTAGCGGAAGCAGATTTGCTGAGACGTGCTATGGGTAAGAAAATCAAGGAAGAGATGGATAAACAACGTGAACTTTTCATCCAAGGGGCAACGAAGAATGGCGTTGATTACGACAGGGCAAGTTATATCTTTGACCTTGTTGCAAAATTTGCTGGTTATGGGTTCAATAAATCTCATGCTGCAGCATATGCGGTGATATCTTATCAAACGGCTTACCTTAAAGCTAATTATCCATTAGAATTTTTTACAGCACTAATGAATCTGAATATTGATGATAGAGATAAACTGAATTTATTTTATCATGCAGCAAAGTTTAGTGGCGTTACCGTTCTTTCACCTGATATAAACAAGTCTCAAGCTGAATTCTCAATAGAGGATGAACGCATACGTTATGGTATTGCTGCCTTGAGGAATGTTGGTTTTTCTATAGCGGAAGGAATAGTGAACGTACGTTCAAGCGCTTGTAAGGACATATGGGAATTCATTCAAAATTCAGGTCATATAATAAATAAGAGAGCGCTAGAAAGCCTGATTAAATCCGGAGCATTCGATAGCGTGCATAAGAACAGAAAGCAGCTATATGAGTCAATGGACACGCTGATTTACTTTGCAAATAAAAACAAACAGGATAGAGAATCAAGTCAAGCTGCTTTGTTTGGTAGTCTTGATGTCCTCAAACCGAAACTTGAGAATGTGGAAGATTTTGATGAAGAGGAAAAATTAGAACATGAGTTATTTTCACTAGGATTTTATTTAACTAATCATCCGCTTGAAAAATTTAGAACTCTTCTGGAAAAGTTAAATATTGGGTTTATCGGAGAAAATAGAACAGCAAAAACTGCTGGGGTAATATTAAATGCACGTATGAGAACTTCAGAGCGTGGAAGGTTTGTTATCCTCACACTTTCTGATCCCCATAACGTTTCTGAAATAGCATTCTATAATAATGAAATAATAGAAGAAAAAAGAGATTTATTTTCACCAGGAACATTTGTGATAATTGATCTTGAAGCTTCGGAAAATACAACAAGATTAGCAGGCAAGGATATATCTGAGTTTACAAAAAGAGTCACTTCTACAATAAAAGAATTAGTTCTCACCACTGAGTGCACGGATTCGCAAAAAGCCGCTATGGAATTAAACACAATATTGAAAGATGAAGGCAGAACCAAAATAATGCTAAAACTTCTTCTCGAAAAACATAAAGTGAGCATCTTATTACCAGGTGCATACTCAATTGCTCCTCAAGTAATTTATGAAATATCTAATTTAAGCTGGATTAAAGGCGTAGAAATTAATACAAATAACTTGCTTATATAAAAAAGCTTTATATAATGAAATATTTAATCGGTATTAAAGGAAGATATAGTGAATCTTTATGAATTTACTTTTATAGCACAACAAGGATTGTTACAGCAAGAAGTAGAGGAGATGGTCCAAGAGCTAGCTGTTTCATTGAAAAATATTAAAGCAGATATTATGTTCCAGCAAATCAGGGATATTCTGAAAAAAGGAAATGACAAGCTTACAAAACAAGAGTTAGAAGTGCGTGCTGAGGACATTAAAGAAAGTCTAGTTGCTTACTCTGATTTCTTGGAAGATCTTACAAAAATTTTATGGGTTGAATTAGAAGAAGATCTTTCAAATTTGAAAGAAGTGAAGTCAAAAATCGATAAAGAGTTGAAAGATGACCTAAAAGATTTAGGAATAACGCAAGACTTTACAAAATTTCTAGGAGGCAGTACTAAAAGTGCGTTTATCCATAACGCAGTAAATGCTTTGAAGAGAAATATTTCAGAACATCTAATAAAGATTTTTCAAGATATTTTGAAAGATTTTAGAATAAACGGTCCAACTCAATCGAGCAAAGCGTTGGAAATGCTTTTGAAAAACATTGAAGCATCAGGATTAATCAAGTATGAACATTGGGGTCTTTTGGATTTTGCATATCACAAAAATAAAATGAAGAGCGGTCATTATTGTATAATGTGCATAAGTTCTACTGCAAGCATTCTGGATGAATTTATGCGTAGAATGAAACTTAATGAGAACGTTATTCGCCACTTTCCTGTGCAGGTTGATAAAATTTTTGAAGGTAAATCTCATATGATGAATAAACAAATTGAGGAGCAAAGCGCATAATGATGAAAAGACGAAATAGTTTTAATAATTCTTACGTATCTGTAAATAATAGGACTGGCTTTAGGCGTTCTAAAGTTTGCCCTCTTGCTGCGTCTAAAGATGAAGACATAGATTATAAGAATATAGATTTATTATCCAAGTTTACCTCTGACTATGGTAGGATATTACCTAGAAGATTAACAGGCGTATGTGCAAAAAAACAAAGGAAGTTACGCTTAGCGATCATAAGGGCACGTTTTTTAGCTCTTATTCCTTACTGTACTAAAAAAGTTTAGGTAATTTATGTTGATAATTTTAAAGGAAAATATAAGGACTTTAGGTAAGCTTGGTGAAGTTGTCAAAGTTAAACCAGGTTATGCACGTAATTTTCTTTTTCCACAAAGAAAAGCGGTGAAAGCTACCAAGGAAAATTTAACAAAGCTAGAGGAGCAACGTTTATTACTGGAAGAAGAGAATATAAAAAGATTAAATGTAGCAAAAGAGCTTGCGTTGTCACTACATGATAAGTTTGTGGTATTAATAAAGCAAGCTTCAGAGGATGGTAAAATTTTTGGTTCTGTAACAACACGTGAAATTGCGAAAATTTTACTACAAGAAGGACATGTGATAGATCACCGTAGTTTATCTTTTGGTGGAGTAAGCATCAAAAACTTGGGTGAATACCAAGTAAACGTAGAATTACATAGTGAAGTAGTAGTACCAATTACTATATACGTCGTGAAATCCGAAACAGATGCAAATGAGCTAAGGCAAGTAAAATTGCAAAATCAGAAGTCTGAGCAACAAGAGGCAGAGCAAGATGCGAATAAAGAAGCTACTGATGGTGATGATAGCTGATCAAAGATGATCCCTTGTTATAGTCATAAAGAAATGTCTGCCATGGCTAAGCTGGTGTCATCCCAGTGCTTCCCTCATGTCATCCCAGTGCGTGACACTGGGATCCAGTTTATTTCATCATGGACATTATTTTATGCTTCTAGAATCCGTTGTCCATTGAATAATTTGCAAATACTTTTATATCTGGATTCCAGTGTCACGCACTGGAATGACACCATTATTGGAATAAATCAAAAATGATTCCCCGCTATAGCAGAAAAGAAATGTCTTCCATTTGGGAGGAAAATAATAAATTTAATATATGGCTTAAAATAGAAAAATTAGCGTGTGAAGCTCAAGCAAAGTTAGGAGTGATTCCGAATAATATTGCTGAGAACCTCTCTGGTGCTATTGAATTTGATGTTGAATGTATCAACGAAATTGAATCCATTGTAAAACATGATGTTATAGCTTTTCTGACATATATTGCTAAAAAAGCGGGAGTTGATGTTCGTTATCTTCATTATGGAATGACAAGTTCTGATGTTTTGGATACATGCCTTGCGGTGCAACTGAAAGAGTCCTGTGATATTTTGCTCGAGAATCTAAAAAATTTACTTGCAGCATTGAAAAAAAAAGCTGAGGACTATAAAGATATTGTTTGTGTTGGACGCAGTCACGGAATGCATGCAGAACCAACAACTCTTGGAATAAAATTTGCCAGATTTTATGCTGAATTTAAACGCAATTATCAGAGATTAATTAGCGCGCAAAAAGAGATCTCAATTTGTAAAATATCAGGTGCAGTAGGCAATTTTGCAAATGTTGATCCGTTTGTTGAAGAATATGTAGCGAAAGAAATGGGACTCATACCTGAAACCATATCATCTCAAATCATTCCTCGTGATAGACATGCCATGTTCTTTTCAGTTTTGGGAGTAATTGCAAGTTCAATAGAAAATGTTGCTGTTGAAATTCGTCATTTGCAAAGAACTGAAATCGGCGAAATTTCTGAGCATTTTTCCACTGGGCAGAAGGGAAGCTCTGCTATGCCACACAAATGTAATCCTATTTTAAGTGAAAATCTGACTGGACTCTCACGTTTAATACGCAGTTATGTTTTTCCTGCGTTAGAAAATGTTGCATTGTGGCACGAACGTGATATATCACACTCGTCTGTGGAAAGATGCATTGCTCCTGATGCTTGTATAACAATGGATTTTGCTTTAGTGCGATTAACAGATTTGATAGATAAATTGGTGATCAATAAGGAAAACATTGAAAAGAACTTAAATTCTTCAAAAGGTTTAGTTTTCTCACAGCGTGTATTGCTTGAGTTAGTAAATAGTGGTTTGGCGAGGGAAGAGGCGTATAAAATTGTTCAGAGCAATGCAATGAAAGTGAAACAAAACAACAGTGATTTTCTGGCCGAATTGAAACAAGATAAACCCTTACTTAAGGTTATTAACTCGGAAAAACTTGAATCTTTGTTTGATTTGAAGTATTATACGAAACATATAGATCGTGTGTATAATAAGGTTTTTAATTAGGCTGAGTAGCTCAGTTGGTAGAGCAGGAGGATCATAATCTCTTGGTCGGGGGTTCAAGTCCCTCCTCAGCCACTCGAACTAAACTATGTTTAGCAAAGCAGTGCTATTGGTGAAACCCAGTGTCAGTTACTTGGAATGAGTTGTATATCCACTCAGGTGAGGAGACAATGGATAAGAGATTGTGAAAAGGGTTTAGCTTTTGGCCTATGATCTCTTTAAATGACAGAATTTCACTACAAAACTTAACTTTCTTCTATGCAGTTAGCTAAGTCAAGAAAGGTGAATCTATCTCTTGTTGTAAACGCAAGATCGACCACTTTACAATATTGTTCTTTATTCCAACTGAGGTGCTCTGGTAAGTGTGGAATTGATAGATCTTCAAATATTTTTTGCAGGTGTTTTGCAGGTAGTAAATTTTGCTTAATTAAACTGGAAATATTATGCCATTCTTTACAAATAATCTCTTGGATTTTTTGCTGCATAATTTGCTTCTGTTCAAAAGTTCTTACAAATTCGATATTATCAAAGTACTGAGTTATATGTTTTACATCTAAAGTGGTCGGTTTGATAATCGGGTTTTGTATTGATAATATCTTTTCCTGTAAATTAGCCATAGTAATCGTTGTGACAGCAATTTTTTCACCATGTAGTGAGGAATAATCTTTTGTTACCATTTCCATTGCGTGAGCTATCATATGCTCTCCTTGGCTTGCAGAATAGCTGCCTTTTGACATCACCATTCCAAGTCCTGAAATTAGTAGAACTTCCATAAGTAATAGGACCTCTTTTCCACTTCTTTTAGTAAGCGCCGTATATTCTCTTAGCAAAATTTGCTCCAAATCGTGAACAAGTGTAAAAGGTAATTCATTGTATTCTGTGCTAAGCAACAAATGAGATAGTAGCCAGTCAGCCTGAACTGTTGAACGACAAATGAAATCTGCAAATCCGCTTAATGTGAGGCGCAGTGGCGCATTGGCAAGTATGTCTATATCTATATATATTGCTCTTGGAAGATGTGCTTTGAACGATTTTTTATATCCATTTACTAATATTGAAGCATTTGCGGATGTATATCCATTCATAGAAGCGGCTGTTGGAAAGGATATATAATCTTTTTTCTCGAGGTAGCTTGCATATTTGCAGATATCGTTAACGGTGCCGCTACCAAATGCAACTATTAAGTCACTGTCTTTTACTTTGTTTCTCACTAGATTTACGGTTTCAAGAGAGGCAGCTCTGCTTGGTGTCATTTCTCTACTTGATGTCATCCCAGCGCGTGACACTGGAATGGCAGGTGGGGTTGGAATAATTAAATGAGAAATTTTATTAAATACGTTTTTGTTTAAAAGTTTTGCTGTATTTTCATCTGCAACTAGAAAGATGTCATTTCCGTGTTGTGTGCATATTTCATAGATATCATCAGCAAGGTGGTAATCTGTTATTACTTCCCTTAGAAAAGTTTGTTCGGTTTGATGTAATATTTGTTTTAAATAGTGCATAGAGTGTTTACAATATAGCAGTATAAGTATTTTAAGATTGACATGAAAATTGACCCTGTAGAGCTAACTAGGAAATTGATCTCTTTTGAGAGTATAACACCAGAAGACAGCGGGGCAATAGAGTATATAGCAACAATCTTCAAGAAGAGCGGCTTTGATTGTGAGATTTTAGAATTTGGTGATAAAGTTAAAAATCTTTATGCGAAATATATAAATGGAGTACCAAATTTGTGCTTTGCTGGGCACGTTGATGTTGTACCACCGGGTCAGTTAAAAGATTGGGCATTTGGTCCATTTAAACCAGAAGTGAGGGATGGAATGCTATATGGAAGAGGGGCCGCTGATATGAAAAGCGGAGTAGCTGCATTTATTGCTGCTATGGTAAATTTGATTGCAGAGAAGTTTCAGTTCAATGGTTCAATAAGTGCATTGATTACCAGTGCTGAAGAAAGCATGGAAGAATATGGAACAAAGGCAGTTTTGGAATGGATGAAAAATAAGCAGAAAAAGATAGATTTTTGTGTGGTTGGCGAACCAACCAGTAGTGAGAAATTAGGTGATACCATAAAAATAGGCAGAAGAGGTTCTGTAACATTTGAATTAATTTGCCATGGAAAACAAGGGCACGTTGCCTACCCAGACCTAGCAGACAATCCAATATATAAGGTAATATCGATATTGAGTAAGGTAAAAAATACTACTTTTGATCATGGTAATAAATATTTTCAGCCTTCACATTGCGAAGTTACTACTATCGATGTTGGAAATAATACTAGCAATCTAATACCTGGCTCAGCAACTACACGTTTTAACATTCGATATAACAATGAACAAACACCGGGTGGCTTATATAAGCTGATTGATGAAATATGCTCCAGTGTAACTAACGATTATAAACTTTCTATGCATAGCAGCAGGGACGTTTTCCTCTCTACTCCCGATAGAAATACTGATATTATGCTTGATGCAATAAGTAAGGTTACCAACATTGATGCTATACTTAGCACAAGTGGTGGCACATCTGACGCTGCGTTTATCAAAGATGTTTGTCCAGTGATTGAATTTGGTATAATCAACAAAACTGCACATCAGATAAACGAATGCGTATCAGTAAACGATATACACAAGTTAACAGCTATATATAAGGAATTTATAGAAAATTATTTCAATCCCACTAATAAAATATTGAATCAGGTCAACGTAGTTAGTAATATATCTAGTGGTCCATTGTTAGCTTAGATGTAATCAGATCTCTTGCATAACTGTTGTTTGAATAATAACTTGTATCATTCCAGCAAAATGTGTCAAGTAAGTTTTTTCGTTTCTATAGCTACTTGGATGACAAAAAAAGAAATACTAGACTTTATACCTTTTGCACTCAAATTCACATAAATCATGAATTATGCACGTTTCACACGAAGGTTTCTGTGCTTTGCAAACATATCTACCATGCAAAACTAGCCAATGATGAGCATAAAGCAGGTATTTTTTGGGAACCACATTTAAAAGAGATTGTTCTGTTTTAAACACATCTTTTTCTTTCACAAGCCCGATTCTATTGCTCACTCTAAAAACGTGAGTATCAACTGCCAATGTTGGAATGCCAAGCCCCGAATTTAAGAACACATTAGCGCTCTTTCTTCCCACTCCCGGCAAAGACACCAAATCATCGAAATCAGTAGGCACTTTGCTATTGTACCTCTCAATCAATATTTTGCTGAGCCCGATTATGTTTTTTGCTTTGGAATTATATAAACCAATACTGCTTATGCATTTTCTTAGCTCACTCTGCCCAAAACTCAGCATTTTTTCTGGCGTATCAGTGATACTAAATAGCTCCTTTGTAATTTTATTAACGCTTATATCAGTTGTTCGCGCTGATAGAACTATCGCAACTAATAACGTAAAATCATTGGTATAATTCAGCTCTATTTTTGGTGCAGGATTTGATTGCTTGAATTTTTCAAATATCAGTTCTACTTTTTTTGAGTCCATGCATAGAGCTAAAAGCTTATACTACACTGGTTGCTGTGCAAATTCAATTCCTTTAGGCTTAGATAGTCCTTCAGCATTAACATCAGACATATCAGTTTTTACCTCATCAAAATTCCTCTCAGCAAATTCGCTTGCCACTTCCGCAAAACACTTTTTAATAAGAGGCATAACAATTGGCATTAACAGTTTTCGTGGATCATACCATCCTAACAGGTCAGTTTCCTTTTGTACCCTATCTCTTGGATCCTCTTCTAGTAAATCTTTTGTGTGCTTTTCAGCATATATTTCACAGCCTTTTGAGAAAACAGGAGCTAACATTTCAATTAATACTGCCAATAACAATAGTGAACCAAGTATGGTTCCACCAACAGTTAATCTATTAGCAATGAAATTTGTTGTAAGTAGATAAACAGAAAAAGCAGCTAAAGGATAGTTGATAAGAAGCTTACTGCCTAGCGCGATATAGTTCATTTTACTTATGAATTCATCAGTGGAAATTTCTGAATTTTTATACTTTTCCATATAATAATTCACTAATAAACCAAAGGCTCTACTAATAGCGATGTTAAATGCTATGATCCACCATGAAAAATAGCAACCTATAGTAACTGTAGTTAACAGGCCTAAGGGTAGAACACTAAGAGTCCGAATAAATAGTAAGGCATTTTTACGTTCTATAAATCTTAACGCTAATTCTTTTTTATCCTCATCTACTAGGTTCTTTTTTTCCTTTAGAGGAGAAATATAAAGAAATAGCCGTATACTAGGTTTTGATAAGCGTTTATTAAGCTCGCCAGGGTCTGACGGCCTAAAAAAACTGCCATAAATATCTCCTGAAAAACAGTATTCCACATCCTCTTCAAACGCACTATCATTCTTTTTTAATATAGAAGTCAATTCATCAAAATCTTTACCTATAGCTTCTTCACCAATCCCTAGTGTATCGAACAGCTTCTTTCTATAATGAAATTCACGTGCTGTTAAACGTCCATTACTTTCAGCACCAACACTGACTTTAACACAAGGATTTCCTGACTCTAAAGGTTCAATGTACTTTTTTAGCTCTTGATAAGCTTTATAAATCTGATCAAATCTATTTTTGTCTCCACCTTTGTCAGGATGGTTTACAAGTATCAATTTATTATATTGTTTTTTCAGAAACTTGCTAAGAGCTTGATAATCCTTACCTACAATTTGTTCAGCTTTTATCTCTAGTACGTTAAACAGATCATTATTATCATAAAACTCCTGACCAGTTAACTTAAAATGTTGACTCATTACTACACCTCACATAAATACACGATACTATTAGTATAATATATTTAATGTTTCACACAAGCATAAAAATATCAAGCAACCACTAAGAGAAGAAACCCTCTTTCCCATCATACAAATACAACTTATCCATTCTCACCACATCAAAATTATGTTCCTCAAATTTGATTAGCAAGTTATTCACATCACTATTTGTAATTTCATTATTTGCAATGAACCTGCAGGTTATTTGGTCACTTGAAGACTTTGAACTTCCTGGCCAAATCGCAAGGCCTTTTGAATATATTGCTATAATCTGCGGATTACTTGTTTCAAACAACTTCACTATTTGGTCAAAGTCAGCCGGCTTACTCCAGGCAAGCGTTATATCGCTACCCACTAGTTTTTTAATCTTATAATCCTGTTCATAATTATCCTGTATTTTATCCACTTTACTATTTGGATCACTGCCAATTATAAGCTCAGATAATGTTTTCGGTTTTTTTCCTAGATTGTCTATAACAGCTTCTGCAAATTCTTTTGTACCAACTTTCTGTTTACTTCTTTTCTCCTTATATAAATCGGCAGTGTGTATTCCATCCTCCAAAGTCTTGAGCCATGCATCGTAGATTAGTTTTGCAGTACCCACTTGACCTATGTAAATTAGCATATGCACTGCAGCATTTAAAAGACCAGAAGGATTGGCTATGTTTTTTCCTGCAATATCAGGGGCAGAACCGTGCACTGCTTCAAACATTGCGTATTCATTCCCGATGTTGCTACTTCCGGCAAGCCCCACAGATCCAGAGGTTTGTGCGACTATATCTGATAATATGTCGCCATATAAGTTCTCGGTTACTATAACATCAAAATTCTCCGGTTCTGTTGCAACACGCGCCATTCCAATATCAACTATATAATGTTCTGCCTTTATATCTGGGTATTCCTTTGCAATGCGATCAAACGCGGCATGGAAAGTTCCGTCAGTCATTTTCATGATGTTATCTTTAGTCAGGCAAGTTACTTTTTTTCTGTTGTGTTTTTTTGCATATTCAAAAGCGTACCTGCATATCTTCTCTGAGCCAGATCTAGTAATAATTTTAGTGCATTGGTAAGAGTCACCAGTGAGCCTATGCTCTATTCCGGTGTAAACGTCCTCTTCATTTTCACGTATCACTACGATATCAAACTTATCGAATTTATTTTCTATAACAGGATGATATGAAATGCATGGTCTGATATTTGCATACAACCCTAGATTTTTTCTGAGTGCAACGTTTAAGCTTTTGTGCCCTTTACCTTGAGGAGTTGTTGTCGGAGATTTTAATAATATTTTTGTCCTTTCAATTGATTCCCAACCACTTGGAGAAATTCCGTGAGACCATTCTTTACTGTAAACACGCTCCCCTATTTCAATAATATCTATTGAGATTTCCGCTTCTGCTTCGCGCAATATCGACAGCACCGCTTCCATGATTTCTGGTCCGATACCGTCGCCATATGCAACTGTGATTAGTGTTGACATAACTTCCCTAGTTATAAATGATTTAATATTAATTTAAATAATAGAGTGGCACAAGTAGCTAATATTACCCAAGTTAGTATATTTACGGTTATTTAATAACGTATTTTTATATCATATGATGATATTATGAAATATAGGTGGGGTTATGAATACTGAAATAAATGTTAAAGTAAATTATGTAGGATTTACAAGGCGTATTGTAGCAGAAATACTTGACCTCATCATATTTTCCCCTCATTTTATCTTCGGTTTTATCTATGGTGTATTCATCGTATCATTACAAGATCAAGATAAAGACTCTTTTCAGGAACTTGCACAACTAGCAACAGAAATACCATTTATAGTTTCTACAGTGGTCGCAACATTAGTACTAACAATATCCAAAATATTAATGGTAACAAAACTTGGTGGTACCCCAGGAAAACTATTGTGTGGTATGCATATTAAAGATGCTAATACATTTACAAATGTTACCCTTATGCAAGCAACAATAAGATGTATTTCTAAGGGAAGCATCTGGATTATTTTTCGCTTTTTGCTTCATCTGCATTATCATGGTTATACTTTTCTATATCTTTTAATTGTGCTAATTTTATTTTTGTTTGCAGTATTTGATCAACGCAAACAGACTTTTTACGATAAAATTGCAAAAACAGTAGTGATAGACTATAAATCTAGTTGATATTTTTCTTTATAGGTAGTACATGGATAAAAAAGTAAACTACTCAACGATGACAAGACGTACTCTAGCATTTATAGTTGATTGTATTTTATTTATCGCAATACCATTTGGTTTAATGGCGGTGGATTTCTCACTTACACACGCAATACAAGGGATCATGGGTGCAATAATTGTAATCACCACGATTGTATTTTCTTTATTTTTAATGATACCATGTATATTTCATATATTCATGCTAGTAAAATTTGGCGGCACTCCAGGACACTTGTTATTTAGCATGCGGTGTAAAAGACAAAGATACATTTGAGTCAATCACTACAATGCAAGCAATGAAAAGGACTATAGCTCTTTTTATAATTTATTGCATATCACTTTGTAATCCCATTTTATTCTTAGCTATACTAATCTTAGTTTTAGTATGTGCAGTAGGTGATGAACATAAACAAGCTTTTCACGACAAAATTGCAAACACGGTAGTGATAGATTATAAACCTAGTTGATATTTTCCTTTAGCTGTCTGCCACCAAGGGTGTCATTCCAGTGTCACGCGCTAACTTAAGGTAAATTGCCAACTTAACTATAAATATATTTTGGTAAATCCAAATTATTTTAGCTATAAGAGCGTTTTACTTTTTGCTCAGCATATCCATCATAACTGGCTTACTTTTAGTGATTCATGGAGTTAAAAAAGTCAGCATTGCTCTTTGTTAAAAGTAGTTTGTCACGTAAAAATTCCATTGCTTCAACGGGTCCCATAGGATTGAGTATCCTACGCACCACCCATATTTTATTTAGTATAGCCTTATCAACTAATAGCTCTTCCTTCCTTGTTCCGGATTTTGTAATATCAATAGCTGGAAATATACGTTTATCAGAAAGTTTTCTATCAAGTATGATCTCAGCATTTCCTGTACCTTTAAACTCTTCAAAAATAACTTCATCCATTTTTGAACCAGTCTCTATAAGAGCTGTGGCGATTATAGTTAAAGAACCCCCATTCTCAATATTACGAGCTGCTCCAAAAAAGCGTTTTGGTCTCTGCAGTGCGTTTGAATCTACACCACCAGTTAGAACTTTCCCAGACGAAGGAATAACCGCATTATAAGCACGTGCAAGTCTAGTAATATTGTCAAGTAGAATTACCACATCTTTTTTATGCTCAACCATTCTTTTAGCTTTTTCTATTACTATTTCAGCAAGCTGTACGTGACGGTAAGCAGGCTCATCGAATGTAGAACTTACTACCTCACCTTTTACAGAACGTATCATATCTGTTACTTCTTCAGGTCTTTCATCTATAAGTAACACTATTAATTCTACTTCAGGGTGATTTATAGCTATAGAGTTAGCCATTTGCTGAAGCAATACAGTTTTTCCTGTGCGAGGTGGAGCAACTACTAACGCTCTTTGCCCTTTTCCAAGAGGAGCTACTATATCTATAGCACGCATGCTTAAGCCTTTTTTATCATCACCATTATTACACTCAAGTACTATGCTTTCCTCAGGATAAAGAGGAAGCAAATTATCAAAATGGACGTACTTTCTTAATTCACTTACTTCAGTAGAGTTTATACTTTGAACCTTAGTTAAAGTAAAATATCTCTCTTTATCACCAGGTGGCCTTATTTCTCCATATGCCATATCTCCTGTACGTAAATTAAACTTCTTTATTTGCCCGTTAGAAATATAAACATCATCGGTACTTGGGGCATAATTTGCACTTGCTGAACGTAAGAAACCAAAACCATCAGGCAATATTTCCACTATTCCACTCCCTGTGGTTATGCCTCCTTCTTCACTCATTTTTTTCATTAAGCTGAATATTATTTCCTGCTTTAGCATTCTACCATTGCTTTTACCGTTAGTTGAAATTTTTCTTTCTTCAGCTAACTCTAACAATTCTTCTGCTGTTTTCTCTTTTAATTCGCTCAGATCTAATGTTTTTCTGTTTTTCTCAGTACCTTCATTGACCATCTGTTTTACTGTATCGTTATTGTAAATTTGCTCACTTTTTTCAGGTTGAGCTGTAACCTTTCCTTTTGCCAAAACATCTTCATTGATTGTTGTCATAATCCTCCAAAAATTTTAATTGATGCTTACTAACCTAAAATGTGACTATAAGATAATAAATTAGGCTGAGTTAGTTTCAGTGCGTATTAAGCTTAATTATCATTAAACCCCGTACTTTACTTACATTATACTAATAAACACTAGCAAGTCAAGTTAATTTAATGTTAACAAAACACAAAAATTTGAGGATTTTCAATAGCTATTCTTTATATTTTTTTAACCTTTCTTGCTTCTCCTCTTCTACTTTTGCTTTTTCCACTTCTGCTTCTAAATTTTCTTGACTACATAAGCCGAGTAGCACAGGATCTTGGGGTTTTATATTTTGCATGTTATGATGAGATCCATCTCTTACCTGCTCAACTGTGTAATTTGTTGTACTAATTAATTTAGCTATAACGTTATTGTCCAAGATAGGAAATTTTTTTACTAAATAATAAATCGCATCAGGTTTATCTCTACGTCTTGCCGTAGAGGCAAAGCCAAGAATGCTACCAATCGCTTTACTCCTTTTTTTTATATTTTTTATAATCAAATTTGGTACACGATTTGGATTTTTTTTGCAATCATCGATTTCTTTTTCAGTAATTATTCCAGAAATAATAGGGTTATATTTTTCTACTTCTATTTCCTCATCAGCTATGTCTTGTACTTCTTCAAGGGCCAATCTGCAACATTGTGCTATTTGATTAAAAGTTAAACCAGTGTTGTCTACTAACCAAGCAGCTATTTGCACTAGAAACTGTTTATTTCTATCGTTATTGCCCTTAGAAGATTCCATTGACATCAAAAAAGCATCTCCCATTTAAAGTATCCCTTACTGTTATACAGAGCTAAAATATAAACTATTAAAACTAAAAAAGCATTAATTTTGTCATTCAATAACTTTTTGTTTGTCACTTCCCACCTCTTAAGTTAATTAAATGCGCTTACCTTTAAGCATATTTCAAACAAAATATTTCCCCTTCCTAAGAACCTGTTAAGGATCTCGAAAATATGAGGTAAAATAAGCATAGTTAAGAAAGAGGTATATCTATGCAAAAAAGCTATCCAAGCGATATAAGTCAAGAACAATTTGAAAAAATTAGACCAATACTGGAGAGTAGCAGAAAGAAAACAAAACCAAGGAAACTTGATTTGTATGATGTATTTTGTGCAGTGCTATATGTCCTAAAAAGCCCCTGCCAGTGGAGAATGCTGCCAAAAGATTTTCCGAGGTGGGAGAACGTGTATTACTATTTTCAAATGTGGAATAAAAAGAATGGAGCAGAACCAAGCTTGCTGGAAATAGTCTTAAAAAAAATTAGTTGGAGAGGTTCGTATCAGCAATGGTCGGAAAGAGAAAACCAGTTTCTGTATAATTGATGCCCAAAGCGTTAAAAACACAGATACTGCTGAAAAAAAGGGCTATGATGCAGGTAAAAAGATTTCAGGCATAAAGCGTCATATTGCAGTTGATACGCAAGGCTTGCCACACGCAATTCATATAACAACAGCAGAAGCAACTGATCGTAGCAGTGCTGTGGAAATGGTGGGAAAGGCTGAAAAAAACCTCTCTGAAGTTGAAAATATACTGGTTGATGCTGGCTATACAGGAGAAAATTTTGCAACTCAAATAAAAGCTACTATTGGTGCAACTGTTGAGGTAATAAAGCGGAGTGAATTACATTCTTTCGTTGTATTGCCAAAAAGATGGGTTGTTGAGCGATCTTTTGCTTGGTTGGAAAAATGTAGGCGTTTGTGGAAAAATTGCGAGCGGAAACTCAACACTAGCTTACAAATGGTTGTTCTTTCCTTCATTTCTATTCTATTGAGGAGATTTTAAACAGGTTCTAAGGTATAGTATAACTCAGTTAAACATATGTTTCTATTTAAGATTAGAGAGTTAAATTTTAAGTTAATATATTGTAATATTATATATATTAGCTAATAAAGCAACAGGTTTACAAGCATTAAATTATCACTATTCTATAATTAATCATTAATTAACTGGGTTTAAAATGAATGTTAAAAATTTTTTCACTAAAGTAACCATTGTCCTTTTAGCTTGCTTGTTAATCTTCATGGGAATTGGCAACCTTTTATCAGGTGATGATGAAAAAGAAGAGGTAGCTAGGGTTGGAAAAGAAGTTATAACGTCAGATGAGTATAAGTCGCTATATCAAAATTATGGAAAACAAATTTCTGGATCTGATGCGAGTAGAGAACAAGTAAAAAAGCTGAAATATGATTTGCTTAACGCACTTATAGAGCAAAAACTATTGTTTAACCTAACTAGTGAGCTGGGGTTGACAGTTGGAGAAGAATCTATAAAAAACCATATTAAAAACACCAAATACTTTCAAAATGATAAAGGTGAATTTGACAAAAATAAATTCTATGAAACGCTAAATGACCTGCATATGACAGAGAAAGAGTATATAGCAAAGCTAGAGAAAGTCCTGCCTGCAATGATGTTCATGACTTCATTATTTAAAGATAATTATCCAGTAACTTTTGGCGAGAAAATTGATGAGCAGATATACAAAAGTCGCTACCAAACTAGAGTAGTTGATATTGTTAAAATAACTGAAGATGCAGTTACAAACATTCCTGAACCAGATGATCAAGCCTTACTTGATTTGTACGAAAGAAATAAATCCCATTTTTATTATCCTGAGTATCGAACTGCGCAATATATTTCCCTAGGCCAAAAGTATTTTGAAGATCAAATCAAGATCTCAGATGAAGAAGTTGATGGTATAATAGAACAACAAGAACTTAAAAATCAAAGAGATATATTCAATGCAATATTTTCTACCAAAGAAGAAGCTGAGACAGCAAGAAGAGCATTTGAGGAGGGTAAAACAAGCTTTGAACAGATAGTAGAAGAGTTTGGCAAAGCAAAACTTGAGGAAACTAGAGTAAATAATATAACTAAGGATTTTTTACCAGAAGACGTGAGAGAGAAGGTATTTGCTCTTAAAGTAGGTGAAGTAAGTGAAGTTTTAGCAAGCAGTTTTGGTTGGCACATAGTAAAAGTGGAAAGTGCGCATCAAATCTCTGATGAAGACTTAGTTGATTTAAAAAAAGACATAAAGTCAGTTCTAACTAACCAAAAGTCTTTTGAAAGAGTCAATGATTTCATAAACCAAGTGAACTATAAGATATACAATGGTTCAGAAATTGAAGAAATATTGAGTGAATATAATTTACCTATACAAACTATTGGTCCAGTAGATGCGAGTGGAAAAGATCAAAGCGGTAATAACGTAGGAGATTCTGGTGATTTGATTTCTTTCATTTTTTCGCGAGAAAAGGATCAGAAAGGTTATTTTAAGGGCGTTGGGGACGCCGTTGTTAGTGTAAAAATCGTCGATATCTTTCCACCCAAATTGCAAAGTTTTGAAGAAGGCAAGGCATTAGCGGTAGAGCTTTGGCGTAGTGAGTTTATAAAAGAAAGAATGTTTAAATTCGGGCAAGAGGTTGCAGTTCAACTAAGAGAAAAAACAGATTTGGAAGAAATTCAAGGTGTGGAATTAGTTAAAGGTCAGCAGATGCACCGCAATAAAGTGGATCAACAAAACTACCCCTTTTCTTTTGTAGAAGAGATTTTCAATATGAAAACAACTGGTTCAGTGACAGATCCTATTCAATACAATAATGAAATTATAATAGGTGTTCTAAAAGAAATGCATTCATCAAATGGCAAATTAAACACGCTTGACACCGGAAAACGTGTGATGATATCGCTAAAAGAGCAATTAATTAGCTATCTGGAATCAAAGTATAAAGTCGAAGTTAATCACGCTATACTTGATGATATATAATCAAAAATCTTATAAGCTGCTTCAAACGCATCCAGTGCCCAGACACACAACTGTACGAACATTGCGATTTGAGAGCAATCTTCACTAGAAAGGATGTCATCCCAGTGCCCAGACACTGGGATCCAGGAATTTTATTAAGTTGGTAAGCATAAAAGTAGCCGTTTTATGTTAAAATACAACGTTTTAATGATTAAAAAAAGGCTGGATTCCAGTGTCAAGCACTGGAATGACACCATTTGCTGTGCAATTTACCTTCAAAAATGAATGTTCGTATAGCTGTGCGCCCGGCACTGCCCTACATTATTGGTAATTATATTATAAGGTGCAAAAGCTGTATAATTCATTTGACTTAAAACGGCTCATTGTATAAAATTGTGGCTAATATATGAATAAAGGTTAACATGGCAGTTAAAATAAGGTTGGCGAGGTTTGGCGCAAAGAAACGCCCTTTTTATAGGATAGTTGTAGCTGATTCACGAGCACCAAGAGATGGGCGTTTTATTGAGAAAATAGGACAATATGATCCAATGTTACCAAAAGACAATAAAAATCGTGTTGTGGTGAAAGCTGATAGATTAAAACATTGGCTAAGTGTAGGCGCGCAGGCAACTGAAAGAGTACTGTGGTTTATCAAAAAAGGCATAGTAACTTTAGAAACAGAACCAAAGAAAACAGAAAAGAAGAAAGTAGAGAACGAGAAAGCACAAGGGCAAGAGGCATAAGTCTCTTAAAATGCTAAATACTGATTTAACAAACAGCGATAAATTAGACGATATTGTATCTTCTGATTTGTCAGCTATGAATGACTTTGTCTTCAAAAATGTCAATGATGAAGATGCTAAGCTTGCTACTGATATTATATCTCATCTTGTTAGGTCAGGTGGAAAAAAAATAAGGCCTAAACTAGTTTTTATTATATGTAAAATGCTAAACTATTCTGGGGAGAATAGGATCAACGTTGCTGCATCGGTAGAGTTTATACACAATGCTACTTTACTTCATGATGATGTGCTCGATGAAAGTGAGGCACGCCATGGAGTTAAAACAGCGAATAAGATTTGGGGAAATAAATCAAGCATTTTAGTTGGTGATCTATTGTTGACTCTAGCATTTAGATGGCTTATAGAGTGTGGAAATTTAAATATTCTCTCTATTTTATCTAAAGCATCGCATTTACTTGTGAAGGGTGAAATAAAGCAGATGACAGCACGCTTTGACCCCCACACAGTCAGGGAAAATTATTTTGATATCATTGGAGAAAAGACAGCATCTTTATTTTCTGCATGCTGTGAAGCTGCATCAACAGTATCTGGTGCAACAAATGACGAAACAGAGAGGCTAAAGAATTTTGGTTTTAATTTTGGTATGGCATTTCAAATAGTTGATGATATGCTCGATTATACTGCTAATCAAGGCACTTCTGGAAAGCAAGTCGGAAAAGACTTTTTCGAAGGTAAAGTCACCTTACCTGCTATTATAGCATACGAAAAGGGCAGTCCAGCAGAGCAAAAATTCTGGGAAAAATGCTTTTCTTCAGCTAGACACAATTTTGACCAAGCATTACACTATATTAATCACCATAATGCCATTCAGCTTTCTATGGAAAAAGCTAGACACTACATTAATATGGCACAAAATGATATTAGTACTTTTTCTGATTCTTTTTATAAAACTACTTTAATTAACTTTTTAAATGCGAGCATAGAAAGACGAATGTAGCTGGCGCTTGATATTTTCAGATTAATTGTTATATATTTATTAGATTCTTAAGGGTAATGATATGTCAGATAGCAGTAAGGAGAAAAAGAAGAAGTTTGCTGATATGGTAAGTAGGCAGAAAGGTGACGACCAACAAAGTGATAACCATAAGCAAACTGATGATTTAAATGAAGATCTCAATACATTAAAAGAACGTGCAGTTCAGCTTGAAGATCATTTACGCCGTGCTGTTGCAGATAATGAAAACGTCAAACGTATAATGCAAAAGCAAATTAGCGATGCAAGTGACTACGCAGTCACAAAACTTGCACGTGATATGATCGACTCGTGCGACAATTTAAAAAGAGTAATGGAAATTTTGAAAGACGGTGATCCTGTTCATGAGGGGATTAAAGTAGCTTATCAAAAAATTATAAATGATCTAAAAAAACATGGAATAGAGGAAGTAGATCCACTTGGTGAGCTTTTTGATAGTAATTTACACCAAGCTGTTGTGGAAAGAGAAGACAATGAAAAAAAGCCTGGCACCATTGTAGAAGTACTACAAACTGGTTATACTATCAAAAATAGGTTGCTCCGTCCTGCAATGGTTATTCTTTCTAAGAAATCTGCTGATTGTGGAAGCGATTAGCATGAGGTAAATGTATAATGACAAGTATTGTCTTTTCAGGTATCCAGCCAAGTGGCGTACTACATTTAGGTAATTATCTTGGTGCAATCAAACAGTGGATAGACTTACAGGATAAATACAAATCTCTTTTTTGTATTGTCGACCTACACGCAATCACAGCAAATAAGCTTCCCGCAAGTGAATTAAAAAGTAATATTTTCAAAACAGCAGCAGCTTATATTGCATGCGGAATAGATACAGAAAAGTCCATTATTTTTAGTCAGTCCACAGTTAGTGGTCATACAGAACTGGGCTGGCTGCTTGGATGCTATACACCAATTGGTTGGCTTAATCGCATGACTCAATTTAAAGATAAAGCTGGCAGCGATAAACAAAAAGCCTCTCTTGGATTATATAGTTATCCAGTACTTATGGCTGCAGATATATTGTTGTATCAAACTAAATACGTTCCTGTTGGTGATGATCAAAAACAGCATTTGGAGCTTGCACGTGATATTGCATCAGCTTTTAACAATCATTATAAGCTGGATTATTTCATCGTACCTGAAATCTTAACTTTGGATTGCACATCAAGGATAATGAGCTTAAGGGATGGCACAAGCAAGATGAGTAAATCTGATCCTTCAGAACATTCGTGCATTAACCTTGATGATACGGATGACTTAATTGTCAAAAAAATAGAAAAAGCAAAAACAGATTCAATTCTAGGCTTTGCTACTTTAAAGTGCCGACCAGAAATAAGCAATTTGATAAACATTTATTCAGTGCTTAGTAATGTAAATGCAGAAAAAGTATGTGAAGAAGTGAACAAACATGACATGAAGCACTTCAAAAAAGAGTTAGCTGATTTAATTATCAGTGTTATATCACCCATACGTGAGAAAATGAATGATCTTTTAAAAGACCAATTCCATTTACATGAAATATTAAAAAAAGGCACAAAGAAAGCAGCAGAAATTGCAACCCATAATATAAAAGAAATCAAGGATATTATTGGATTTGCTCAATATCTGTAAGGTTCCAAAGTGTGATGGTGCGAACCGTCATACCGCCGCGGTATCTCAGCCGCTAACACGTAGCGGGATGACGGTTTTTCAAATTGTCGGTAAATCTAAGTCAGTTTAGCTATAGGCAGCAATTTTCTGTATTTATTTTAAGTTGAAGAAAGCTCAAATGAAAAATCGTGTTTTGCTAAAAATCACAGAATGCAGTCTGGTTACAAAATTCTCTAATGGTCTTAAATAAAACTTCCAGTGAATGATTGTCAGACATATTGTGCTCTGCTGATTTTATTAAGTGTACTTCAACATCGGTTGACTTAATTTTTTCAGCTAAATTCAATGAAGTTTGATAAGGAACATCTTTATCATTAATGCTATGCAGCAAGCGCACAGGACAGTTTATATCTATTGTCTTTTTGTTTAAAAGAAGGTTCTTTCTGCCATCTTCGATCAAATTTTTAGTTATTTTGTATGTACAATGCTCTGAAGTAAAATCTATTACACCTTTAGAATCTAGTTCTTCTTTTTGCTTGCCTGACAATTGCTTGAATATCAAATCTTCAGTAAAATCGGGAGCAGACGATATACCAATTAGTGCTGCAATTTTTTCTGGAAATTGAAGGGCAGTGAGCAACATCAGCCATCCTCCCATACTTGAACCTATAATTATTTGTTTATCGCTAGTTAATTCACTCATTACTTTAGCACAATTTTTTTGCCAATCACTTATCGTGTAATCAATAAAATTACCACTTGAATGACCGTGACCAAAATAATCAAATAGCACAAGTGCTACGTCATTTTCTTGGCAAAATTTGTAAATAGCAGTTGCTTTAGTTCCATCCATATTGGATGCAAATCCACCGAAAAAAACTACAGAAGCTTTCTTTCCTTGTAGCTTTCGATATGCTATGTGACCATTATTTCCATCAAACAATTTACAATAATCCATACTACTTTGGCAAAGCAACCGGGCTATCACTCAATTGATGCAAATAACTAACTAGATCTGCAATTTCTTGTGGATTGGAAATACCTGCAAATGCCATACGTGTACCTTTTATATAGGCTTTTGGGTTCTTTAAAAAGGCAAATAGCTCCTCATACCCCCATTTTCCACCTCTTTCAAGCACTGCTTTTGAGTAATTGAATGAGTTACCAAGATGGGCCTTTTTATTTCCAACTATGTTCCATAAGTTTGGTCCTACTTTATTCATTCCACCTTTCTCAAAACTATGGCAGGCTATACATTTTTTTGCTGCTGATTTACCTTTCTCAAAGCTAGCATTCTGCATGAGCGCTCCAATATCAAGCGCCACTTGCTCGATTTTTTGCTGGAACTCATTGCTGCCAGCAGCTACTATCGTTTGGTGTTCAATCTTATATTCTTCTGGACTGTAAAGCATATCAACTACATTACTAACTATCATAATGATTAGCCCAGAAAGTAAAATCGATGCTGCAATCTTATTAAGCTCCATAGTTAATTTTTATTAAGTAATGTTACTTAAATTATGCGAATATTTTCGCAAATAGCAACCAATTACCTTGAAGCTCGCTAAAGATGAGAGTCTCTATAGCTGACCCAAGAAAGGTTTTCCTACGTCCATACCGCCGCGAACCGTCATACCGCGATTCATTCGCGGTATCTCAGCCGCTAACAAGAGATCCCGCTAACAAGTAGCGGGATGACGAGGTTCACTGCCATTAAGTTAAGGAAAGAATGGTTAAAAACTGAACTAAAAAGTCAGAAATAATTAAGGATTTATGACAAATACTGAAACAGAATAGAGTAAACTTTAAAGCAGATAAACTCTGAAGTGTAAATTACTTAAGAAATAGTTTGTTTAGAAGTCATTTTACAGGAGCTATGGCAATAAGCTACCCAGTTATTATCAGAAGATATGAATACTACCTCTAGTCAAAATATGTGTTTTCTAACCCTTTTTTGGTAATTGAACGAACGAAGATAAGGTACCTTATGACGATCAACTTTCCTTCCCTTTCTTACCGCCAAAGTGTTCATCAAAAATAGCTTTGATAATTGATCCATAATGCAGTCAGTATCTGATTCCGTAGCAAAAATGTCGAAAGCCAAGTTTTTGATCGCGTTAAATGAGACAGATTTGTTAATGCTCCTCTTAAGCTTATCATCGGTTAAGTCCATATTCAACGCTTCTTCTACATCTTCTGTCATAACACTTTCTAGGTTGCTAATAAAGATAGCTGACCAAAAATCCTGTTTAACAGACTCAACACTTTTTCCTGTAAAATTTTCTAGACTTAGTCTTCCTTTGAGTTTTGCAAAAAATGTCTCAACTCCCCAGCGTAAAAAATATAACTCCTTAAATCCTCCAGTTTGAAACTTTTGTTCATCCATTAATGATGTAGCTAACACTTCAATTTCACCAGATGGCAGTACCACTTTGAAGCGTTATTCCACTATTTTCTTGTTTTATCTTACGCTGAGCACATATGGTAACCTCAACACTAGATGGGCTTTTTTCTTCAAACATAGCATTCACTTCATTAAAAGATGATCTGGGACATCGAATGACATAAGCAATTTTTCTTTTTGTAAGGCTAGAAAGAAATTTATAAGATAAATATACAAATCAGTAAGTCATTAGTATTTACAACTTTAAGCATTTCATCTGCTAAGTTAATTTCATGAGTGTTACCTCTATCTAACACTGACCTTATGGCAACATTATTTAGCACATCTTAACAAACCGCAAAGGTTGCACTTGCATAATCACCTAAATCTTTTGGTTTTTGGTTACGTATTTTTCTTGAGCCAAATTCATTTTTTATTTCAACGCTTGTTGGTAAAATGATTTTGGAGGCATCAAGAGCTAACACTCTAAAGCCAAAACAAGTTTTAAATTTTTGGTCTTGGTAGTACAAGGAAACCACACCTTCGTTAATTTCTGAAAATGCACTGTGTTTCATTTTTTTTCTTGCTTGACTAAAAGCACTAGCAGTAACGGTATAGTCTTTTTTCCTATATAAAATAAATTCGTTTAGTATTACTTGCAGCGACTTTACACTTTTTCTTAAAATTAAGATAAATATGTCAATAAAAGATAACTTCCTCTTTCTCATAAAATCTTTTGAAGATGATTTATGGGATTCTATAAATTCTAGACTTGCCAATTCATTTTGAATAAATTTTATTACTGCCTTTTTTACTCATACTACCTTTAAACTTATTGGTATACATCATTATCCCATAAAATCTATCTTTTTTCCTTAACTTAATGGCAGTGAGACGAGGTTATCGTCATGCCGCCACGAACCGTCATACCGCGATTCATTCGCGGTATCTCTTAGCCGCTAACAAGTAGCTGGATGACGATTGTCAGGGTGTAATCCCAGTGTCCCTATGATGTCATCCCAGTGCCCAGACACTGGGATCCAGGAAAGTTTGCTTGTAAGCAAGCAAACTAGCACAGAAAGTGGTTACAACATTTTCGATGAGATTATATGGAAAACTGGATCCCAGTGTCAAGCACTGGGATGACAAAAAAAGGAGCACTGGAATGGCACCATTTGTTATGTTTAACAAAGTTCGTACTTAGCTTCATGTTAGCCATAAATATTTAAGAAATTTACCAAATGGAAAAAAAGGCAAAAGAAGCCCCATGGTTAACTAGTTCTGACACTGGTTTCCATCCAAGACGGCAGTAGCCCCTTCGGTGTCATTCCAGTGTCAAGCACTGGAATGACAAAGGAGAGCAGTGTCAGCTACTTGGATGACACCTTTTTTCTACTTAGTGTGGGTTATACAAGAAGTCTATTGTATGGCTATTGCTGGTCGTATATTACTTATAGCTTATCTATTCAAATTGCAACTTTGTTTTTCATAATTAATTATTGACAGAAATTATTAATTGGGTTATTATTAAATTATCGTTAACAAGTGAGGCAAAGAAATGATGATATCCAATAATTCTTCATTGCTAAAAGATAGTCAGGAGCTTACTAAAACTAAGCAGACTATATGGAAACCTTTAATTGCTGTTTCATTATTATCTATATTTAGTTTCATATCTGGTCAATATCTTCCTTATGTTATTATAGCAGTTTCTGGTTCTGGTCCTATTGCAGCAGTTCCTTTAGCAATTTTTGCTGTTTCTACGGTTGTTGCACTTATTTCAGTGACATATCTTGTTAAACTGGCTATTTCTAGAGATGATAATAAGAAAGAAGTAGGTCTTAATGGACAGAAATTCGGCCATACTCCATCTCAAGAACCACAAAAATTTGTGTGTAAAAATTGTACTAATCTGGAGAATAAATCAAATGTACCTACTCCTCAATCACCTCCAGTAACGTTTGGAACACAACCAAATCCAAGTGTCAGTGTACCACCGCCGCCACCTCCTCCATTGCCACAAGATGCTGCACTACCACCTCCACCTCCGCATTTTTTTACAGCTTCCAAGCGTACGGAGCAACCTAAGAATGATGCACCGAAGAAGGCTGGTGAACCTGAGAATAATAATCATTCTACTCTGTTTGAACAGATAAGAGGAGGTACTACGTTAAAAAGAGTGGGCAGCAACAAAATTTTACAAATGAATTGAAAGCAAAATTAGAAAGTAGTGGGGGCACTGACAAAAAAGAAACACCAGAAGAGTTTACTGCAAGAATAGATAGGGAGCAAGCAGAGAGAAAGAAGTCGGATGATAATGATTCAGATTGGACAAAGAGACTTAAGGAGAGAGCAGCAGTCATGCAATTCTCAGATAGTGAAGAGGAGTCACCGGTACCGCCAAGTTCGTGTGTTGATTCACCACAAGTAAATAATGTTGACTCAGTGGATAATGAGGTGCAAGATTCACCTCCTCTTTCTGTTGAGGATCGCATAGCACAGTTTGGTGGAAAAGCGTTGCGATGCCAAAAGGAAAATGTTGTACAAGGACTATGATAACTATGAAATGGTCAGCCATGCACTTCCCTTCCTTTTCAAAATAAGTTTACCTACAGGTCTGATTGTATTAAGATTACTTAATACAATCAGATCTATTATATGCGCTTATCCAAATATTACCTGCCAACTCTAAAGGAAAAGCCTGCCCATGCTAAAATTATCTCCCATCAATATTCTTTGCGTGCAGGTTTAATAAAGCAGATAGCATCTGGCATCTATACGTGGTTACCACTTGGTCTCTTAGTGCTTAAGAATATTGAAGATATTATCAGAGATGAAATGAACAAATCCGGTGCTATTGAAGCATTAATGCCTTGTGTGCAACCAGCAAGTCTTTGGCGAGAATCAGGGCGTTACGATGATTACGGTAAGGAAATGCTACGCATAAAGGATAGGCATGAGGAAGATATGCTTTTTGGTCCAACGCATGAGGAGATAGCAACTGATTTAATTAGAGATGTGGTAAAAAGTTACAAAGATTTGCCACTTTGTTTATACCAAATTCAATGGAAATTCCGTGATGAGGTAAGACCACGTTATGGTGTTATGAGGGGCAGGGAATTTTTGATGAAGGATGCATACAGTTTTGATGTAGATTACGAAGGTGCACTGAATTCATATAATTTGATGTACAAAACTTACATAAAAATCTTCAAACGCATGGGATTTACTCCAATTGGAGTTCGAGCTGATACGGGGCCAATTGGAGGAAATTTGAGCCACGAGTTTCATATATTGGCAAACACTGGTGAGAGCACTTTATATTATGACAATAAATTTTCTGAACTACTAGAGAGTGAAGATATTGAAAGTTTAAAGAGTATATACGCAGTTGCAGATGATATGCATGATCCTGAGACTTGCCCTATATCACAAGAGCAGTTAAATGTTAGTAAAGGTATTGAAATAGGGCATATTTTTTATTTTGGCGACAAATATTCAAAGCCTATGAAGGCAAGTGTTACTTCTCAAGATGGAAAAAATGTCAATATACATATGGGTTCGTATGGCATTGGGGTTTCAAGACTTGTTGGTGCGATAATAGAAGCTTTTCATGATGATAAGGGAATTATCTGGCCGGAGGAGGTAGCTCCTTTCAGAATTGGTTTAATCAATTTACAAACGAAAGTAACGGAGGCTGCAGATAAAATATACAAAGCTTTGAAGAGCGATGAAGTGCTTTACGATGATACGGAAGGGAGTGTAGGAGTAAAATTTTCTAGAATGGATCTGATAGGCTTGCCGTGGCAAATAATTGTCGGAAAGAAAGCAGTAAGTGAAAATATAGTTGAAGTAAAAAATAGAGCAACTGGAGAGGTAAAGGAAATGCAGATTGAGGAAGCAATAAATCACTTTAGCGCAAAATGATACACGGTATCGGCACTGACATAGTATATATACCAAGAATATTGAGAATATTACAAAAATACGGGGAAAAATTTCTCAATAGAATCTACACTGAAAAGGAAATAGAGCTAAGTAGAAAGTATAATAGTCAAGAAATGCGAGCAAGGTATTTTGCTAAACGCTTTGCAGCAAAAGAAGCTTTTGTTAAAGCACGAGGTAGTGGTCAGGGTATTACAATGAAAGATATAGAAATATACAATGATGTAAGAGGCAAGCCATATCTTACCGTTAGCAAGGATTTTATCTCCAAAATTCATCTTTCTTTAAGTGACGATGGAGATTACGCTACTGCATTTGTTGTAATTTGCGTCTATAGCTCACACAGATAAAGTTTACTCTTTTGTCATCTTATGGCTTACTGTATGAACATTCATTTTTAAAGGTAAACTGCACAGCAAATGGTCAGTGCTTGACACTGTCCTCCTTTGTCATCCCAGTGCCCAAGCAACAAGGACAACATTGCAAATTTAGAGTTCAAGAGGGTTATTCCTCGAGAACTACTGCGTCAGAAAGCTGGCGTTGAATTTGTATATAATGTTGATCTTGGAGGTTTTTATGAATAATAGTGAGAGAAAAGAGAAATTAGAAACTCGTATTCTATCAAGCAGAGGTAGGTCTTTGCTTGACCATGAGCTACTGGAACGTAATCTATCTGCATACACAGAAGGAAGAGAAGTTGCCAAAAAGCTAATGGAGCTCTTTAGTAGTTTAGGAAGGGTAATTAATGCTGATCTTCACGAGCTAAAAAATGTTACAGGAATGAACGATGGAGCAATAGCAAATATCTTTTGCCTGAAAGAGATTTTCGATAGGATATTGAAAGGTAAGTTAAAAAAGCTGTCGATTCTTGATAATAGAGAAGAGCTACTAAAATACTTTAAAGCAGCAATAGGACAGTCAAGAAAGGAAAGCTTACGAGTGGTATACTTAGATCGAAGTGGTCATTTAATATATGAGTATGTTCAAGACTGTGGAACTATAGATAGAGTGCCTCTATATGTGAGGGAAATAATAAAACAGGGATTACTGATTGACGCATCATCTGTTGCAATTTCACATAATCATCCAAGTGGAGATATAGAGCCATCTAAAGAGGATGAAGATAACACACTTACATTAGCTGCAACCTGTGAAAATGTAGGAATGAAATTAATAGATCATATAATCGTAACACAGAAGAGCCATTTTAGTTTTTATGACAGTGGTTTATTGTAATCTGTAGACTGAAAGGAAAGTTCTCTAGCTTTCCTTCTTTTTTTTCACTTCATAAATTAAAAAATTCAATATAAGCTTGAACAGCTAAAATTAGTAATAAAAAGTGGAATTAGGCAAAAAAATAAAGGAACTTAGGTTATACTGTGGTTTAACACAAACTGAGTTAGGAAAAAAAATAGGTGTTTCATATAGGCAGATACAAAGGTACGAAAATGGTTCAAACCACATTTTGGCTAGTAGACTATACGACTTAGCAAAAGCTCTATCAATTAATGTGGCTGATTTTTTTACTGATGTGCATGACGACTCACATGAAGCTTATGATGAGGAGATATTAAAATTAGTCAAAGGATACAATGAAATTAAGAGCAAAAGGTTACGTAGTGTAGTTTATATATTGGTAAAATCTTTTTCTCAAAGTATATTATCTGATACGTAAAATGACCATACAACATCCTATCGATAAGCAAATAGGTGAAAGAATAAGGAAAAGAAGGCTAATATGTGGTTTTAGCCAAAGGGACTTAGGAAAAAAGCTTGGAATTTCATTTCAGCATATACAAGGATATGAAACTGGAGAGGTAAGGCTTGTAGTTGATAGATTGTATAATTTAGCAGAAGCTTTGTCTGTTGATATGTCATATTTTTTTACCAAAGCCTCTGAAGACTTGCATGATAAGGCCTTTCACAGCGATGTAGGCAGCGAAGAAACATCAAGATTAGTAAGAGAATATAGAAAAATTAAAGATGAAACATTGCGTGATATTGTACATTCAGTGATAAAGGCTCTTGCTAACAAATAGTACAAATTTTAAAGTTCAGGTATTCTTTATAATATAAAACACTTCTACAAGCAATACTAATTAAAGTAAATTATTTATGGTAAATTGGATTAAGTTTTAAAAACCACTTTACTTTGTAATAGTTAACCATTTATTTCTGATATACAAGTAGCTATGTGAAACATAGCCACTTGTCTCCAATCAAGAACGTCCTACGGATGTTGTTTTGTTGTCTTTTAATTTATTCACCCAAGAAAAGGTCTCACTACTTTTAGAATTTTGGTCGCCCCACCTTCCACATCTAGTAAAACTGCCTTTTTCTACTGCTTCTTTAACAGACATTCCACCAAATAAACAACCCTTTCCTACGATTTCTCCTATTTCTTGCAACTCGTTCCACATTTCTTCATCTTCTACCTTAATTTGTACTTGATGATAGTCTGCTGTGTCATGATATACCATTAAATTTAGCTCTCCTAGGCTAGTATAAAATGTGACTGCAAAAGCACTGTTATCCGATATATCCACGTAGTCTCTTTCACCGCCTTTCCCAGTTTTGACTTCAACTTCACCATCACCTATTTTTATAATATTGCCACCAAGGTTTAAGTCTCCTTTACTTAAGCCCAAATTTTTTGCACCTTCTACAACTTTGGCAACATCAACTATGCAGCTATGTGAAAATTCCATATAGAAGGTCTTATTATCGATTTCTACATTTTCAACAGTTCCTTCTATAGTAGCGTTCTCTCCAACTTCCCTGAGTTTTGTGAGCCTACTATATATTTGTGGCTCAATTTCTTTTTGCACCTTTTGATGAATTTCAGTTATTTTCTTATCAACTTGTACATTAAAATCTGCTCCATTTAATGCTAACTTCCTGATTATATCCTCTTGTTTATTCCCTTTGAATTCATCACGATACATCTTAAACATTGTAACGTTAGCGAAGCCAAAGCCATCTTCATTGGCAGCATTTATTCTTATTCCTAAGTCCAAAGCTTCATCGATAACTTTACTTAACTCGTTTATATTTTTAGCTGCAATAGCTTTTTCCAGGAATTCATTTAGTTTCATATTTTCATACTCACTTAGTCTTGTCCTGCATAAAGCTGATCGAAATGGATTGAGCTCCTCAGGATATGTTAAGACAGGTAATTTACTAATCTTTTTATTCGCTGTTGGAGCAGCTTTTATAAAATTAGGTAATAACCCTTCTTTTGCTATTCGCTCTACCGCTTTTAACATTTTACTAGGCAATTTTTTACCATTTATTTTTTTCATTGTAACCCTCACTTAATTTCATTACTATTCGATCATATCGTGATAAATATTATTTAATTGTTAATATTGCACGACTTATTAATTTACTATATATTATAATAACAAGTTTTACGGGCATTTACACTAGAAAAACACATCTTGTAAAAATTATTTCAATTTCAATCAAAGTTGGGTATTGTGATTGTAAAACTGAAAGAAATGGATCTCTTGTCTTACTCCACTGAAAAGTTGAAGAAGCATTGTCAGCTACTTGATAATGAAGAAAAAATAATTCTATATGAGCAGCTGCTAGACAAGGCTAAAGACATACTTGAAAATTCAAGAGATAATATTTCTGAACTGAAAAAGATCAGTAAAGCTGCTGTAGCAATAGAGGAAACCACCGATAAGCAGTTACTAGAAAAGTTTAATGATGACTACCCGCTAAGAGAAGTGGACATTTTAATCTACTCTCCTCAAGGAAATACTGAATATCTATTCAGCATAGATAACTCGTCAGAGCTTTATGATTTAAAAGAAGATAAGGATAAAGCTCTTTATAATGCAGTAAAATCAAATGATGTTGAGCTTGTAAAAAAGCTGCTAATGATCCTTTTACCTACAGAAGTAGGTAATTTTGATGTAGAATACTTGGAAGAATTGAAAATATTGCTGTCAGGAATTCACAAAGAATTGCAATTATCACAAGATATGAAAAATTATCTTGTGAAGACGATAAAGTTCTATAGTTTTTTATGTAGTAATTTTAGCTTATTAGTTGCAAATCCTACTGATGTAAAAGCTATGATCAATCTATTTGCTACTCAACCAAATATTGATTACCAAATAGATAAGCTTCTGCTTTCTTTTATTGTGAGAGATGTTGAGGAAAAAAAGCTAAATTCTGAAATCAAACACATGATAGAGCTTCTTGAGCAGCATGAAAGATTTGCTGAGCTCGAATATAAGGTTAGAAGATTAAGATCAGAGTTTGCATGTGGCAAAAGCAGATACTCGGCTGAAGTAATACGAAATAGCATTGCAGAACGAGAAAAAGAGATGAGGGAAATTGAGAAAAAATACGTAAGGCCAAACGATTTAATTAGCGAGAGGCAGAAATTATTAAAGCAATTACTTTGCTAGCTTTTTTTCCACTTCATAAAATTTGTTGTAAATTTGAATAAGAGGTGAAAAGTGCAATTAGGTAAAAAAATAAAACAACTTAGGTTAGATCGTGCTTTGACACAGACCGAATTGGGAAAGAGAATAGGTGTTTCGTATAGACAGATACAAAAGTACGAAAATGGTTCAAATTGTGTTTTGGCCAGTAGATTATATGATTTAGCAAAAGCACTATCGATAGATGTTGCTAACTTTTTTACTGATATGCACACTGACTCACATGAAGCTTATGATGAAGAAATACTAAAGTTAGTCAAAGGATATAACGAAATTAAGAGCAAAAGGTTACGTAGTGCAGTTTATATATTGGTAAAATCTTTTTCTCAAAGTGACAATACATAGTTAATATTACCTGATACGTAAAATGACTATACAACATCCTATCGATAAACAAATAGGGGAAAGAATAAGGAAAAGAAGGCTAATGTGTGGTTTTAGTCAAAGAGACTTAGGAAAAAAGCTTGAAATTTCATTTCAGCATGTACAAGGATATGAAAGCGGAGAGATTAGGCTTGTAGTTGATAGGTTATATAAATTAGCAGAAGTACTATCGGTTGATATGTCGTATTTTTTTACCAAAGCCTCTGAAGACTTACATGATAAGGCCTTCCATAGCGATGTAGGCAGCGAAGAAATATCAAAGCTAGTGAGGGAATATAGAAAAATTGAGGATGAAACTCTGCGTGACATTGTTCATTTAGTGATTAAGGCTCTTGCTAATACAGGCTTTAAAGCATAAATTCTCTCCTTGAGTCGTTGAAGAAAACTTAAACTTTCATTTTCTTCATCATTTTGCTTTTCTTTCACTTTGATGCGTGTAGTCATACCAACTCTCATTGTTGGCCAGTCAAATAGGAGACATTGCAGAGTTGTTTAATTGTGGAGCTGGCAAGAGAAGTAATAAATTTGCACAAAGCACCCTCAAGCAGAGCAATTGTATCGTATATTTTATTGCGCAAAATGTTCTGTTTTATATATAACCAAAGCCTCTCAACAGGATTTAGCTCAGGTGAGTACGGAGGTAGGTATATAATATCGATATTTTTAGGTACCTTTAAATTTTTTGACCTATGCCAACTAGCACAATCCATAACAAGAAAAGCCTCTCGTGTTTCTAGATATTGCGACATCTGCTCAAGAAATATGTTCATGCAATCAGTGTTGACATTTGGTGCAAATAAGCTAGAACTCTCTCCATTTCTAGGATTAACCGCACTATAGAGATAGAAATTTTGCCTACCTAATTTTGTTTTAACCTGTGTTCTAATCCCCTTTTTAAACCACCCATGTCCAACCTTTGAATGTGTGCCAAACCGTGATTCATCAAAGAAAAATAGCTCTTTTTCTGGATACTTGCTAATAGCTCCATTGAGATTTTTTTTTGAATTCCTCTTGTTTGCTTTTATCTTGTCCATTATGAACTGGTCTTGGTGTAATATATGAGAATTTCATCTTTTGCATATAGCGGTGTACTGTAGATTTGCTGATATTTAATCTGAACTTTTCCTGGATTCTTATTCTCATTTCTTTAATGGTAATATTAGGATTTTCTTCTATCCACTCTTCAATTTGCTGTAGTTGAACCTGATTTAATTTAGTTTTTCTACGGCGTTGTGGAGGAGCAAACAGTTTTTCTTCTCTGCCAAATTTCAAGAGTTTTACCCACGAAGTTAGTGCGCTTCTTGAAATGCAATATATTTTTGCTACAGCCGTTATACTGTACTTTTTTGCTGCAATTACAGCATTTAGTTTTTTTGAAACATATGCATTATTCCTTACTTTCTTCAGCATTTCTTTTGCTGATTCTACTACTTTTTCATCCAATAATTTTGATCTTAATGCCATTTATACCTCAACTATTTTACTTACTTCATTATGGCTTTTCTTCCATCTTTGTCCATCTGTTTGCCGTGTAATGGGAATTGGTATTAGAGGTTGTCCGGAAACTAGTAAATTCAAGCATATTCCCTCTTTAACATAACCCTACTCATAGCTAGGTATATGAAATTCTCAGTGGATGTTGTGAGTAAATCATACTCCTTCGATAGCCTTCTATTCCTATTAACCCAAGCAAAAGTCCTTTCTACAACCCATCTTCTTGGCTGTACTTTAAACCCTTGTTCTCTTGTTGGTAGTAGCTCAGGTGGCGTATCTTTGTGCACCCAAAATCTACATGGAGGCCTTTTAACAATTTCAATATCTATGTCATATTCTTCCTTTATGTGATTCTTTAAATTTCTTCCTTGGTATCCCATGTCAGCCCACATTTTTTTAACTTTAGTATATTTTGTTCTCATATTGTTTAATGCTATTTTAATACCATCTCTATCATTTTCGTTAGCAGCGCCTACGTAACAACCTAGTATAAAACCCTGAGTGTCTGTAATTATATGCCTTTTTCTACCCTTTACTTTTTTACTTCCATCATAGCCTTTGATCCCCCCTTTTCTGTAGTCTTTACAGATTGACTATCTACTATACAGGCACTCGGCTGCTCATTCCTTCCTATTTTTCTTCTACTATATTTTGTAATTTCATAATTCATTTTCTCAAAAATTCCCTGCTTCTTCCATTGCCTGAACTGCTCATACACAGTCTTCCATAGCGGAAAATCATTTGGTAAATACCGCCATTGACACCCTGTACGCAATACATAGAAAATTGCTTCTAATATTTCTTTTTTGCTATACTTTGGCGGCCTTCCTCCTTTCTTGTATGATACTCTGAAGTGTTTTTCTATTCTTGCCCATTCCCTTTCGCTTAGATCTGTTGGATACTTTTTTCTCATCTTTACCCCGTACTAAAATTTCAGATATTATAGCCTTTTACTTGTTTCCGGACAACCTCTAACAACTCACAATGGTTGTGAACAGCGCAACATCAATTGGTCTCATGCACGCACTAGATACAACATAGCTTACGGGGTCAGATCAAACGAGCAACTACTGGAACTAATAACATTTTTTCATGCACGAAAAGGTAAAGCAATAGGGTTTCGTTTTAAGGATTGGTCGGATTTTATAGCCATTAATCAAGAGATTGGTATAGGAGATAACAAAAAAACGACTTTTCAGCTAATCAAAACTTATGTAAGTGGGGAAGATAAGCATATACGTATGATCAAAAAGCCAGTACATGGGACAGTAAAGATTTATTTAAATGGTAAAGAAGAGAGTGAATATTCAGTAAATTATTCAACTGGAGAAATAACATTTATGAAGCCACCAGTAAAAGATGTGATAATCACTGCGAGCTTTGAATTTGATGTGCCCGTGCGCTTTGATACAGATTACTTAAATGCTTCTATTGATGACTATGGAAGCAATAGCTGGAATAATATCCCCTTGGTGGAAGTGAAATTTTAGTTATAAGCGAGCATAGATCCACATCATAGTAGGGCTACTAGTCACCATCAATTGAAAAAATTAAGCACCACTGAGGCTCTATATTTAAATGAGCCTCAGTATATGCAATTATTTTAAACTTTATCACCAGCTATATACTACAATGTTGCTGAGCTTTGCTAACATTTACACTTGAAGCTTGGGGAGATTCTAACTCAGTGCTTTTTTCTTCCTGCAAAATAGAAAGCTTCAACAACTCCTTTAGAGTTGATTTTGCAAGTGTTGTATCATCTTTGTTTAAGATGTAGTCTAGCATGCCGTTTTTCTGTAAGAGATTAACAAAATATCTATCTCCCTCATTAAGAACCTCTATCTTGTTAATACAAGATAATACTAAATCCGAATTCTTTGTTGCTAAAATTCCATTCAAAAAGATATCTAATTTTGTTTTATCTTCAGTTAAGTCTTCAGCTAACCTATTTCTGATATTCTCATTGTCAAACACAATGTACTCGAGGTACGAGGAAGGCTCAATAAGTATAAAGTCCTCTAAAGGCACTAGTTCTGGATAGGTGCCAGCGTAATCAAGTATGCCACACTCAGTAATACACCCTCCTTTTCTTATAACACAGCAATTGAGACGACCATGATACATTGATAACAAAGAAAAAAGACGTATTATACTTGTACCTCTATCTTTCATTTCCTTGAAAAGCTTCCTATCATTTATTAATTTGTGCAAAATGTAATCCATAGCAGGACCTGGTTTGCGGAAATGAAACATATTATTCTCTTCAAAAATGGCCTCAGCTAATTCGATAGATTCTTTATCCTCATCTACAAAAGCTTTTTCATTTCTATTTAACTGTATGATCTCAGCTTTGCTATCTCTGCGTAGACCAGTTCTCCTTATTAACATCTCAAATATTTTTGTATTCATATATATCCTATATTAATTAAAGTAAATATTAATAATGTTTACTTTTTAAATAAAAATAAATGAAAATTTTAATAAAAATTAAATTTTTTTTAATAGAATAAAAATCTTTTATATTTGCTTGAGTACCAAAAGGGCTTTATTGGTGTAATGCGTTTTCTATTGCGCCTGGCTGCAGTGCCCAGCGTCAAGATCTGATGAACAATGTTCGCTTGCCAGCTTTCGCTTCAATATTTGCACAATTGTGCTAGATCCCCTGCATAACCTGCTTTAAAATCTCCTCCTGCTGCTGAGTGTGAACACTAACATAACCACATGCAGGAGATGCAGCAGCAGGTCTTGCGATACACTTAGGTCTTTTTGCTTGGATATCGAGATTAGATAACACTTCTTCTATCAATGGGTTGACAAAAAACCATCCTCCCATATTTTTTGGTTCTTCTTGACACCATATAATTTCAGCGTTTTTGTACTTTTCAAGTTCATTACTTAGTTTATCGGCAGGAAACGGATAGAATTGTTCTAAACGTATCACTGCTATATCGTTTATTTTTTGTGCTTCACATACTTCAATTATGTCGTAGTAAACTTTACCGCTGCATATTACAACTTTTCGTACTTTATCACTTGAAACTAAACCTTTTCTACATTCTGGAATCACCGTGAGGAATTTTCCTTCAAAGTCAGATAGGTTAGAAACTGCTCTTTTATGACGCAATAGTGATTTAGGTGTAAACACTACCAGAGGCTTACGAAAGTCTCTATGCATTTGTCTGCGTAAGACATGGAAGTAATTCGCCGGAGTGGAACAATTAACTACCTGCATATTATCCTCTGCGCAGAGTTGCAAAAATCTCTCTATACGTGCGGAGCTATGCTCAGGTCCCTGTCCTTCATAACCATGAGGCAGCAATAAAACTAGACCGCTTGATCGCAACCACTTTGTTTCTGCAGATGCGATAAACTGGTCGATCATAATTTGCGCACCGTTTGCAAAATCACCAAATTGTCCTTCCCAGAGCACCAGTGAATACGGAGAATCAAGACTATATCCATATTCAAAGCCCATTACAGCATACTCAGATAGTGCGCTATCTATGACCTCAAAGTGAGCTTGCTTTTCATTTATATTGTTTAGCGGAATAAATGCTTCTTCTGTTACCTGATCAACAAGCCTTGAATGACGGTGCGAGAAAGTTCCACGACCAGAGTCTTGTCCTGATAAACGCACTCCTATTCTTTCTGTGAGCAGTGATGCAAACGCAAGACTTTCGGCAGTTGCCCAGTCTATATTACTACCAAAATTTATGCTGTCTATTCTGCCATCGAGTATTTTTCTAACCTTATTGTTAATGTTAAAGTTACTTGGGATATTGCTATTTATACGCACACCTAATTTTTTCAGCTCATCTGGCGGAACACCAGAATCCGTGTAGTATTCGCTCAAATCGTTCAGCTTTGCTCTTCTTAATTTTGACCACACTCCACCGAACCAGTCAGCTTTTTTTGGAGTGTAAGCCGCTGATTCAGCAAGACTTTTATCTAATTTTGCCCTGAATTCACTGCGCAATTTATTTACTTCATCGCCATCTAATACTTTCTCTGCAGTCAATTTTTCTTCATACAATGTTCCAGGAGTTTTATGCTTTGATATCGCCTTATACATAAGTGGCTGAGTGAAATTCGGTTCATCACCTTCATTATGGCCATATTTGCGGTAGCACATTATGTCAATTACTACGTCCTTTTTAAATTTCTGCCTATATTCCATCGCCAGACTTGTAGCAAAACTCACAGCTTCCGGGTTATCTCCATTGACGTGAAACACTGGAGCTTCTATTGATTTTGCTATATCAGTGCAATAAAAAGAGGATCGTGCGCAACATGGGTTAGCAGTAAAACCAACTTGGTTATTAATGACAATGTGCACAATGCCATCCACTTTATAGCCTTCAATATTGCTTAAGGTTAAAGTTTCAGCAACCACTCCTTGACCGATGAAAGCCGCATCACCATGAATTGATATGCCAAGCACAGATCTTATATTCTGTTTTGCTCTTATTCTTCCAGCCAAAACCGGATTTACCGCTTCAAGGTGAGATGGATTAGGGCATAAACTTAAATGTATTTTTTTGCCACCTGAAAGTGCTCGATCAGAAGAGTAACCAAGGTGATATTTAACATCACCGGACACCTCAAGACCACTTGGGTATGCAAGATTGCCTTGAAATTCAGACAGCATTGCCGCATATTCTTTCCCCATCACTTTGGTTAGAACATTGAGTCGTCCGCGGTGAGCCATGCCAAGGACTATTTCTTCAATACCAAAAACCGTAGAATCACTAATGATTTTTTCAATTGCAACGATAGCTGACTCTCCACCTTCGATAGAGAAACGCTTATACCCAGGAAATTTCATATGGAGAAATTGTTCGAACATCTCAGATTCGATCAAGTGCCTCAGTATTTCTTTTTTGTCTTGTGAGCTCAGCGTATAGGTTTGATTTTCGATCTTTTCCTGCAGCCACATTTTCTCTTCATAAGAGGAGATATGCATAAATTCAAAACCGATATTCTTGCAGTAAATATCTCTATAGATTCCAGTGTCACTTGCCGGAGATAGATTCGAGTATTTTTGATAATCTACTTCCTTATTCACATTGGGTGATAACGGATTAAGATCCGCAAAAAAATGACCGTAAGATCTGAAAAAATTTGCTAAACTAGAAACTGAATCATCCACCTTAGTTACATGTTGTGCACCGCAGGTCTCCGCTTTATTAACTTCTAAATTGCTTGAAAAAATTCTATACCAATCCTCCCCGATTGATTTATCACCCTGCAAATAACGGCTATACATTTCTTCCACAAATTCTGCATTATCACCATAAAGGCAGCTTAAACTCGACATAATCACTATAAAAAGTATCAAATACTTATAAGTATAACTTAAGTTTTTTAAAAAAGAACTTTTTTAGTTTCTATACGTCATACCGCCGCGGTATCTCTTAACATAGATCCCGCTAACACGTAGCGGGATGACGATTGTCAGGGTGTCATCCCAGTGCGTGACACTGGTTCACTCTATAATGGCAGCGCCCCTATGGTGTCATCCCAGTGCCCAGACTACTTGGATCCAGAAAAAAGAATGGTGTCATCCGAGTAGCTGACACTGGGATCCAGAAGACTTAATTTCAACCAAGTGGCTGCATAATAAAGGCTAGATCCCAGTGTCACGCACTGGGATGACAAGGTATAAACCTTATCGTCACGCCGCCACGAACCGTCATACCGCGATTCATTCGCGGTATCTCTAGATCCCGCTAACAAGCAGCGGGATGACAACAATCCTACGTCATGCCGCGGTATCTCTTAGCCGCTAACACGTAGCGGGATGACGATTGTCAGGCCAGCGCCCCTATAATGTCATCCGAGTAGCCGACACTGGGATCCAGATTGGATACTGAGTTGGTGAGTATAAAAGTATAGCTTCTACGTCATACCGCCGCGAACCATCATACCGTGATTTATTCACGGTATCTCACATAGATCCCGCTAACAAGCAGCGGGATGACAACAATCCTACGTCATGCCGCGGTATCTCTTAGCCGCTAACACGCAGCGGGATGACGATTGTCGGTGAACTTAAGTTACTTTAGCCATAAATATTTAAGAAATTTACCAAACGAAAAAAAGGCAAAAGAAGCCCGGAGTAGCGAGTTTTGACTCTATATTACTGTAAGTGGCGCTGTAATAATGTGCTGACGCTTAGTTTAAGCGCGGTTTGGCTGAATGTAGAAAAAATTTAAAAGACATGCAGCCGCTATAATTTTATGTAATCCGCCAAAAAATACCCTGAGTTTTTTACTGAATTTTGTCATTGAGCCTGCAGGTCAAAAACAAGTTTTGAGTCATAAATACCCTTAATACTATAATAAGGGCGCTGGCGGAGTTTGTCAAGGAAGTTTTTTCGTTTCTATGAGCTACTTGGATGACGAGAAAGGAGCACTTACATATTTATGGCAACCTCTTACCTCCGCTCAAAAAGTTTTTCAATATCACTGAGTTTCATTTCTATATAAGTTGGTCTTCCGTGGTTGCGTTGCCCGGAATATGGGGTTTTTTCCATTTGTCTCAGCAGCTCATTCATTTCATCTAACCTCATTTTTCTACCCGCTCTAATTGATCCATGACAAGCGATAGTGGCCAATATTTTGTTCACTTTATCTTCTACTGGCAATGTATCTTCTATTTCCGTTAATCTATCAATTATGTTAATTAGCATCTCTTTCACATCTATTGCTCCCAAAATTGCAGGGATTTCTTTTACTATCACTTTATTCTCTGATTTGATTTCAATATCAAAACCCATTTCAAATAACTTATCTTTATAGATTTCAATCATCTCCATTCCGGCTTGATTTTTGATTTCAACCGTTTCAGGAAGAAGTAGTTTTTGTCTTTTTATACTTGATTTTTGTTTTAAGCATTCATATACTAGCCTTTCGTGGGCTGCATGCTGGTCGACTATAATCAATTTGTCTCTTACCTCGGCAATAATGTAAGTATTATAGACCTGACAGCGTGCAAACCCGAGCGGGTGGCTCTCTATCAAATCAACTTGCTCTAACACCTTTTTTTTCTAGAACCATAGTCTCCGCTTGTGATGGTAATTTCTGTATGCCGGTATAATCAAACGATTTTGACTGTTCTGATAAGCTTTTTACTCTTTCATTTGGAGAAGCAAATTCTTTTATTAGTTGATTTTCAAAAGGACTTGGCCTTCTTTCATTTTGAACATTAGGTTTATCAAAAGGATCTGGCAATGTTGAATCCATTTTCTGGTCATGCGCTGGAAAGGTGCCTATCCTTCTTGACAACGCTTTAATTAATCCTCTTGTCACTATCTCATATATGAGCTTCTTATTCTGAAACCTTACTTCTGACTTATTTGGATGCACATTTACATCTACTTGATCATAAGGTATCTCTAAATGTAACGCTGCAAAAGGATACCTATCGCTTGGAATAAAATCATGATATGCATACCTAACTGCGCCAATAAGTAAATTATCTTTAATTGGCCTTCCATTAACAAACGTATAGATCTGAGTTGACTTACCACGATTGACGGTTGGCTTACAGATGTGTCCCGTAAGTTTGATGCCGTCTTCTTCTTCATTGACCTCCAAAGAATTGCCCTGAAATTCTTCTTCTACTTCACACAATCTATGAAATAACGAAGTCTGCTTAGCGTATTTTAAGAGCTTTTTATTACCTGAAGTGAGAGTAAACCCTATATGATAGTTAATCATTGCTAGGTTGTTTACAATATCAACAATGCTTTGAGTTTCTGCTCTTTCGGTTTTTAGAAATTTTAGTCTATTTGGAGTAGCGAAAAACAAATCTCGTACTTCAATATGTGTCCCTTGTGATAAAGGGTAAGGAGTTAGCTCCCCTATTTTCTCTCCACCCTCATAACTTATAGACCATGCTTCATTTGCTTCTCTTGCCTTAGACGATAATTTTATCCTACTTACTGCTGCTATTGAAGGCAGAGCTTCTCCTCTAAAGCCAAGATGCTTGATTTCTATTAATTCACTATCGCTCAATTTTGAAGTAGCATGGCGCATAAACGCAAGTTCTAAATCGTTTTTTTCTACTCCGTTACCATCATCTGTCACAATAATAAGGTTACGCCCACCACTTTCTATTTTGATCTCTATTTCTAAACTTCCAGCATCTATTGCATTTTCCACTAATTCCTTTACTACACTTGCTGGCCTTTCTATCACCTCCCCCGCTGCTATACGGTTTATGGTTTTTGTGTCTAAAAGAGTTATTGCCATAGATTTATTATGAAACTGGTTTTTCTTTTACTTCTTTGGTCTGTTTCTCTCTCCACTTTTTTAACCTACCTGCAATTTCACTGTTGGAAATTGACAATATAGATACGGCAGTAATGGCAGCATTATATGCTCCATTTTCTCCTATAGACATGGTTGCAACTGGAACACCCTTTGGCATTTGAACTATAGAGAGTAGACTGTCCAGCCCATTTAATTGTTTACTATGCACAGGAACGCCGATAACTGGTAAACAAGTTAGTGACGCAACCATACCAGGTAAATGAGCTGCACCTCCTGCACCAGCTATAATAACCTTAAAACCTTCTTCTTGTGCAGATTTAGCAAAATTGAAGAGCCTTTCTGGTGTTCTATGTGCAGATATTATGAATATATCATGTGAAACTTCTAATGCTTTTAACATATCAACAGTATGGACCATAGTGGTGTAATCTGACTCACTTCCCATAATAACAGCAACATCTTTTTTTATTTTTGTCATATTCAACACAATTTTACTTACTAACTAAATAATGTTCCAGCTAAAAAGCAACAAATATTTAAGTTATATTATAAATATAATATATAGAATTCTTGTTAAAATAGAAATTTTAAAAATTTAAATAAATATCTATGTTAAGATATAGAGATATAAACTTCTTATGTAAGATAAATTTATAAAATAATTATTTTTGTATTTCAAGCTTTGTAATCTTAGCTTGTTCTTTCTATAAATGGTTTTTTCAGATAGACTGATGGTAAAATGGTAATTTAAAATTACTAGAAATTTGATAAAAATATTAATATATAATCAACTTAAAGTTTTAAATATTGATATCATATAATTATTGACAAGTTACATGATATTAATATCTTGGTATATTAAATATTATGTTATAATATTTAATAAAGTTAATTGATATGTGAGTGTAAGAATTATGGAAATAATATCGTTAAATAACTTAGACAGTGCAGGAATAAAAACAAAGTTGCTTTATATAATAAATAAAATTATAGAAAAAAATGCTTGGACTCAGGCTTTTGCAGCTGAGAAACTTGGTATTGATCAGCCAAAGGTATCGCAAATTAAAAATGGTAAAATAGATGGTTTTTCTTTAGAGCGATTGTTAGGATTTCTAAAAAAACTTGATCATGAGATAACAATCACGATGACAGAAAGCCAAGAAATAAAATCTGAGGCAGAAAAAGTAAAACATGAAGTTGAATCGCAATAGATACAAAGTTGACAACTTGTTTTTTGTGATATAGTATAAAATTTATTAAGGTAGTATCTTATGGCTGAGTCTATTGTAGAAAAGTGTATAGAACGGGTAAGTAACCGTTTCAAATTGGTTCTGTTGGCAAGTCAAAGAACACATGATTTAAATACAGGGGCAAGTAATCCAATTCAAGCAGCTAAGTTTAAAGGTCATAAAAATACCATAGTTTCCTTACATGAAATAGCAGGAAAACAGGTGGATACTCATGAGCTGTTTAGCCTTTTGGTAGGTAGATGCAAGGAATACATGAAAGGAAATATGAATAATGTTTACAGCAGTAATACAAGTAAGCTAGCGAATTTATTAAATTTTTCTGATAACACAGATCTTGATGTAAGTCAAGAAAGCCAAGATTATGAAGTGGATGGTGAAATAGATGATGAAATAAATGATCAAGATGGCGATGAAGAAGTATCCGTTTAGAAATCTACTGAAGTTACATAGTCTTTAAATGATTTGCATTGCTATCTATACACTGTTGTTCTGTATGAGTGTAATGTTGTGTTGCATAGTGTCTAAGTCAAATGATGTGTACAATAAGGTTTTAGCGTTCAATAATTTCTCAACGCAAGTAGTTGTACTTATAACAGCAATATCAATCATTCTGAATAATTTTTTTTTAATTGATATAGCATTGTTGTATGCTAGCGTTAGCTTTATATCAACTATAGCACTAATGAGATTAATGTTGTTTTGATAATTTATGATAGGATCCATTTTCATATTTTTAGGTATTTGTTTGATAATTATTTCAAATATAGGGGTGATCAGATTTCCTGATTTCTATACTAGGTTACATGCAGCAGGTATTACAGATTCTAGCGGTGCAACGTTATTGTTAATTGGTTTTGCTTTGCAGAATGGATTTTCAATCAATACTGTTAAAATAGTATTATTAATTTTTATAATATGGGTAGCTAACTCAACTAATAGCTATATTTTAGCGCGCACTCATTATAAAGTTAAGAAAAAAACTGTTAAAGAAGGCTAAGGTGTTAGAAATATTAAATGTAGTGTTACTTTTGTTGTTACTAACAGTTACGGTTTTTATAGTTTTCTCGCGACATTTAGTCGTAAGTGCTGTTCTAATGTGTGTATTTAGTTCACTGATTGCGCTTATATACTTAATTATGAATGCACCTGATGTTGCAATTACTGAAGCTTCTGTTGGTGCGGGGCTCAGTACAGTTTTTACGTTTGCAGCACTCTCCTTGATAAAGAATCATAAAGTAAATCTATCTCATAACCCTATAACGCTTTTTTTTATGTTATTTCTGGCTGTATGTTTGTCATATTTTATGATTCAATTGCCAGATTTTGGCAGCCACAATGCTCCGATCCACTTGCATGTTGCTCCTTATTATGTGGAAAATACCGAAAAAGCTACCGGTATTCCTAATATAGTGACAGCTATTTTGGCAAGCTTTCGTGGTTATGACACGTTTGGAGAAACTATAGTAGTTTTTACTGCTGCGCTTTGTATAACGTTGATATTAAAAGAAGAAAAAGAAAATGATTAAAGATCCGATATTAAATGCAGTAACATTTTTGATGATACCTTTTATCATTTTATTTGGTTTATACATACAATTTCACGGTGATTACACTCCGGGTGGAGGTTTTCAAGCAGGAATAATTATTGCCTCCGGGATAATATTATATTCAATGCTATTTGGTGTATCTACAACTCTAAAAGCAATACCTTATTCTGTGATTAGATTGACTAACGTGTTAGGTATTTTAATTTATGGAGGAACGGGCGTTGCAACAACTTTACTTGGCCAAAATTTTTTATCTTATGATATCTTGTTAACCAATAATAGAACCGGTCAAAAATTAGGTATTTTTTTGGTGGAATTAGGTGTAGCATTTACTGTCTGCTCCTCTATGTTAATTATATATATAAATTTTGCTCGTAGGAAAAAACAATGACTTTATATAATTATACGATTATTATTGTATTAATGGTGCTAGGTTTATATATTATTATAAACGATAAAAATTTAATCAAGAAAATGATAGGGGTAAGCGTCTTCCAAGCATCTGTTTTGTTATTTTACATATCTCTAGGATATATAAAAAGTTCCTTGCCTCCTATATTGGTTTCAAATTTTTATTCATATAGCAATCCTATACCCCATGTTTTAATGCTTACTGCTATAGTGGTTGGAATTGCAACATTTTCAGTTGGATTATCCATAGCAGTAAAAATGGAAGAAAAGTATGGAACAATTGATTAAGACAAGTGTACATAAATTAACAGTATCTTAAACTATATGAAGTAACAAATAGCCACAAGTTAAAAGTAAAATTATAGACTTGCTCGTTGTAAGTTTGTTTGTTAATAAGAAATAAAATTATAAACTATAAAGGTAATGATGTCAACTATTAATGATGCAGAAGATAAGAAAAAAATTATCAAAGATCTGGTAACTAAGAGTATAAAAAAGGGTGGTTTTATCACCTTTGATGATATAAATGATAAATTATCAGATGAAAATTTTTCGTCTGACTTTATAGATGATGCTATATCTTTATTGCAGGATTCCGGAATTAATGTGCTTGAAAGTAGCGAAGATGAAGAAGATATTCCTTCCAACAGTGATGATAGTAAACTTGATGATGACACATCGCCAAATGTTACTGCAACTTTAGTACAAAATGATGATCCAGTGAGGATTTATTTACAAGACATGAGCTCCGTAAAGCTTTTATCAAGGGCAGATGAAATCGAGATAGCAAAAAAAATTGAATCTGAAAAGCATAACATGTTACGTGCAATAATTGAAACATCAGTAACATTAAAGGTGATAAAAGTATGGCGTGATGATTTAAGTAATGGAGCTCTCTTACTGAGAGAAATTATAGATCTGGATGCAATTTATAACTCTGATTTTAATGTGGTACCCAAAGAAGAAAGTGAAGAGAGTGAAGAAAGTGCTGAAGATGTTGAGGATTCTGAGGATGTTTCTGAAGATGCTGAGTACTGTAGTGATGATGAGAAAGATAGTAAAAAAAGTGATGATGAGAAAGACGGTAATAATGAAGATATAAGTTCAGTCAATTTAAATGTTTCTATTCTTGAAATGGAAAGTGACTTATTGCCAAAGGTCATAGTTGCATTGGATGAGATAATTACTTTAACAAATGAAGCGTTGATATTAAGAAAAAATTCTAAAAATTTCTCTAATGAGCTAGAAAATTTGTATAATCAAATATGGTCTATAGCATTACAAATTAAGTTAAGTGATGCTGCTGTTGCCAGAATTACACAAGAACTTTATAAGATAAATAGATCCATTACGCTTGAAGAGGCTAATCTTATTGCTGAGGCTAGAAAATACGATATCGATAGAGAAAGTTTCTATAAAGTTTATGATGACGTGCTTTTAAAGCACGAATTGAAAAAGATAAGTCTTTTAAAGATCAATGAAAATCAGTCCTCTTTTACAGGTGAATTAAAAAACAAATTTTTAAGGTTTATAGACGATAACTCTGAACATATAGCTAGTACCTTGAACGGTATTAAGCAGCATATACAGGAAGATAACGTACAAGAATTTAAGGAGCTAATCAAGAGAATACAAAAACACGAACGAGAAGTCTCTGAAGCAAAGCAAGAAATGATTAAGGCTAACTTAAGGCTAGTAGTTTCCATTGCTAAGAAGTATTCAAAAAGAGGCCTTGATCTGCTTGATTTGATACAAGAAGGCAATATTGGTCTTATGAAGGCCGTGGATAAGTTTGATTACAAACGTGGATATAAATTTTCAACTTATGGCACTTGGTGGGTAAGACAATCAATCACTAGAGCAATACCTGAGCAGTCTAAAGTAGTTAGAATACCAGTTCATATGGTGGAAATTATCAGTAAAATCAACAGAGCATTAAGAAAGATGACTCATGAGATGGGAAGAGAGCCGACGTTAGAGGAATTGAGTGTAGAACTGACAATGCCACTGGAAAGAATACGCAAAGTTATGAAAATAGCAAGGGATCCAGTAAGTCTTGAAGCTCCAACAGGAAAAGATGATAGTAGTACCTTTGGTGATTGTATAGAAGACAAGCGAGTCTCCAGGCCAGAGGATGCTGCAATACTTGCTGACTTGCGTGGCATTACAACCAATGTTCTTGCAACTTTAACACCAAAGGAAGAAAGAATTTTAAGAATGCGTTTTGGCCTTGGTAAAGATGGGAAGGAACATACCTTAGAAGAAGTAGGAAAAATTTTTAATGTAACACGTGAGAGAATTAGGCAAATAGAGGCAAAAGCACTGCGCAAGTTGAAACATCCAAGCCGTGCTAGAAAACTTAGAGGGTTCTTTTAAGTATACGTGTCAAGTTAAGAAGAAGCTGATTTTGCCCGGAAAAAGTGGAGAGCAAGTTAGGCCAAAGTTGTATAATTTCACCGCTATTTTTCTTTTTCTATGAATCTAATGAAACAACATGCTAATCTACGGTAAATATTATGACAAACAAAAATGACAATTCTAATTCAAAGTATAGAAATTTTTATGTTCTGGGTGATAGCTTATCCGATAATGGCGCAATCATTGGAATTTTAAATAATTTATCCTTTGCAAAAAGCGTAAAATTTGATGATCCTTTTTATCAAGGAAGATCTTTTAGCAATGGCCCTACTGCTGTTGAATATATAGCAAAATATTTAGATTTAGATGAATTTAAACCTGGGTGGAGTTATTCATTTTTTGGGAGATGCCACGAACAGCAAGGTCAGAATTACGCAGTTTCATATGCAACAGCATCTGAAATTTTTGACCCTATTTTTTCTTATTTCTTCAATAAATTTCGTTTAGCTAACCAGCTAGATGCGGTAATTAAACATCATCCAGATATAGGTAAAGAAGATTTATTTTGCATCATAATCGGCGGAAATGATGTTATGGTTGCCACTGCTTATGACGATACTAAAGCGGAAGAAGTGTTGGAACAAGCAGTGAGTGAAATATGTAATGCACTTAAGGTTCTAAATGAACATGGTGTTAAGCATGTAGTTGTTGCAAATGCACCTGAAGTTGGCTCAATACCAGCTTTTAATAGAGATGAAGAAGCAAGGGAACTAGCTACAAAGCTCACGGAGAGTTTCAATGCAAAACTGGCTAAAGGCTTAGATTATATGAAGAAAAGTACAAATCTTGAAATAAAAGCATTTGATCTTAACTCTAAAATGAGAAGTATGTTTAGCGAATACAAGAGCAAAGGTTTAAATTGTCAAGATGCATGCACATCGAACATTGCAGACCAAGTTGGGAGATTTAAAGAAAATATAAAAATACTCTTAAAGTTGATATTTAAAGGGGAACTTGACGTTCACTATAACCCTGGGTGTAGCAAAGAAACACTAAAGGATTATTTCTTTTTTGATTATTTCCATCCAACTGCGGAACTTCATCATGAAGTTGGTAATGAAGTGTATGAGTTGATTTGACACAGTTTTTTGAACATATCCTTTTAAATAGTAACCAGACTGCATTCTGTGATTTTTAGCAAAACACGATCTTTCATTTGAGCTTTCTTCAATTTAAAATAAATACAGAAAATTGCTGCCTATAGCTAAACTGACTTAGATTTACCGATAATTTGAAAAACCGTCATCCCGCTACTATATAGTTATTGATATATATTTTCTTTTAAGCTCTTGGTTTTGATCGATAAATGTAATCATTTCATCTTCTAAAGTTTTAATTTGATTACGTAAAATTGCAAGAAGTTCCTCTATTTGTTTGATTATAGATGTATCAGTTACCTGTTGGATTTGGGTTTTTTGTATTTTTGCTATTTCTACAAGTTGGTTTCTACGAGATAATTTTTGTTTCAAGCAATCAATATTACCATTACTAACTGTTAAAGGAGTAACACGCATATCTGTATTATTAATATAACGTGAGATGATACTGCAGTCTATTTTATCAGTTTTTGTAGTAATACCAAGGCTTTTAGCATAGTCTCTCCCACCTTGGTTGAATGACGTACACCTCAAAACCATTGCTTAGTAAAGTATAGGCACATAATTTTTCGTATCCACCAGTTGCCTCAAGACCAATTTTGGTTACATTATGCAAACGTAAAAAGTCCAGCATTTCATCAATGGATTGTACATTGTTTTCAAATATTTTATAATGCTCAAGTGGGTGAATGTGGAGATCTAATTTACTTTTGCTAACATCAATGCCAGCAATAATGTTTGATGAATTCATAATTCCTCCGTAATAATAACATATACTGCATTTTCCAGCCTTATATACGAGCCTAAAAGCTCAATCAGTTGTTCGGAACTTTCAGTATAATAAACCAGAGAAGAGAACCTTGCTGAACAACGATTCTTATAATCAAGGGGCGTGACGATTCCTCTTCTCTGTGTGTCTTTAATCTCACTACTTTGATATTTATAAAGACTTGTTCTTAACATATAAGGGAAGTGTCCTCTAGGTGAGATTGTGGAGCATTCGTTGCAGCATTTGGCTGTTCAATTACGCTAGTTGATTCTTTAGGTATACTATTTCCTTCAAAATTTCCATCTTTTTATTATGTTCTCTTTAGCATTTTGAGAGTGAATTATTCTAGTTTTGATATTTAAACGTTTTGTATCTGCTGTAATGATTTCACTTCCAGTTTGCTATTCTTTACATATTGAATTGCAAGCACTAACGCTTTACTTCCGGAAGCTGTGGTGCTGTAAGCTATATTTTGCAAAATAGCAGTTCTCCTGATATCTTTGCTGTCTGAGACTGACTTTACACCTTTTGAAGTATTAATCACTAGATTTATTTTTCCATCTTTGAGCATATCAACTATGTGGGGTCTGCCTTCTCTTACTTTATTTACAGCTTGTGCAGCAATGCCGTTATTGTTCAGATACGAAGCTGTGCCTTTGGTGGCATATATTTCAAAACTCAGTTCTTTCAACATTCGTGCAACTGGCAATATATACTTTTTATCATCATCTTTTACTGAAACCAGAGCTGTTCCTTCTGTTGGTAACTTGTATCCTGCAGCCATGTGCGTTTTTGCAAGTGCAGCTTCAAATGATGAATCAATTCCCATCACTTCTCCTGTTGATTTCATTTCAGGACCAAGTAAAGTATCAACTCCTGCAAAGCGGGTAAATGGAAAAACAGCAGCTTTAACTGCAAAATGATTGAAAGGCTTGTTTTCCTGATTCAATTTTTTACCCAAAATAACCTGAGTGGCAAGCTTTGCAATAGGAATATTGATTACCTTGGAAATAAAAGGAACGGTTCGACTAGCCCTTAAATTCACTTCAAGTATGTATACATCACTAGACCTCTTGCATAACTCGATTTCTGAAGGCAATTTTGTCGTCAAAGCTTGTCTGCGCTCCTCAAATACATTCGAGTATTCTGTGGTGCTCATCTGCACTTTTCCTAAAGATTTCTCATCACAAACAGGTTCTGCAAGAGGTCTATTCTCTTGAACAGCAAACTGAATGTTTATCAGACCTTTCACTTTTAATGCTAATGCTATTCTCTCAGTTTGGAGCTCGATCTCTTTTATTACTTCGTCACTCAATGTATTTGTCGGTATTGAGCATGTTGAATCACCAGAGTGGATACCAGCTTCTTCAATATGCTCCATGACCGCTGCAATGAAAACTTTTTCCCCATCACATACAGCATCAACGTCAACCTCAACTGCATTGACTAAAAATTTATCAAGAAGCAGCGAACCATGCTCAAAGATTTTAGTTTGATCTAAGACGTACTCTTTAAAGCTCTGAGTATCGTGTCTAATCGACATAGACTGACCGCCGAGGACATATGATGGCCTGACTACTAGTGGAAACCCCACCTTTTCTGCGTTGGTTAACGCTTCTTCTACTGAATGGCAGATAGAATTTTCAGGTTGTTTTAAATTAAGTTGCAAAGCAAGGTTTTTAAACCTCATGCGATCTTCTGCAAGGTCAATAGAATCAAACGAAGTTCCCAGAATTTTGAAACCTCTCTCGTTAAGCACTTTGGCTAACTTTAAAGGTGTTTGACCGCCTATTTGAACTATTACACCAACCAGTGTGCCATTTTCTTGCTCTTTACTTAGTATTTCAAGCACATCCTCTGCAATGAGTGGTGCAAAATATAAACGATCAGCGGTATCGTAGTCAGTTGAGACAGTTTCGGGATTACAGTTGATCATTATTGTTTCATACCCCATTTCTTTGGCGGCAGAAGCTGCATGTACGCATGCATAATCAAACTCAATACCTTGACCAATGCGATTTGGACCACTTCCTAAAATGACAACCTTTTCTCGGTCAGAAATATTCGCCTCACATTCCGTTTTATTTTCAACATCACCCTCATAGCAGCCATACATATAAGCAGTGCTCGATTCAAATTCAGCTGCACAGGTGTCTACGCGTTTATAAACTTGTTTAATGCCAAATTTTTTTCTTATTTCTTCGATTTGTTTTACTCGATCTCCAGCGTGTAACGCTGGCTGGATCCCAGTGTCACGCACTGGGATGACATTAGAGGGTACTGGAATGACAGAGGTAGGTCTATTACTTAACTTTGCTAATCTTGCATCTGAAAATCCCATTTTTTTCAGCTCTAACATTTCGTACGCAGTTCCAGGAAATCCATTTTCCTTGATTTTTTGTTCAGTTAATATAATTTGCTGTATATTTTGCAGAAACCATAAGTCATATCCTGTAATCGAATTTATTTCTTCTATGCTAATTCCGTGGCGCATTGCGTCAGCAGCAATCAGTAATCTGTTTGGTAGCAATTTTGCTAATTGAGATTTTATGTGATCAATATCAATGTTCTCAGGAAATACTTCATCAAGTCCTGTAAAATCAGTTTCAAGTGAACGGAAAGCTTTCTGTAGTGACTCATTAAAAGTGCGGCCTATAGACATCACTTCTCCCACTGATTTCATGGAGGTTGATAATTCACAATTCGTCCCCTTAAATTTCTCAAACTCAAATCGAGGAATTTTAGTGACGATATAATCAATCACTGGTTCGAATGCTGCTGGTATTATTGGAGCACAGTCGTTACGTATTTCGTCGAGCGAATAGCCAATAGCAAGTTTAGTTACAACTTTTGCAATAGGATAGCCTGTTGCTTTCGAAGCAAGTGCAGAAGAGCGAGAAACCCTTGGATTCATCTCAATCACAACGAGGCTTCCATCTTCTTTAGGATTCACTGCAAATTGAACATTTGCACCACCGGCACTAACATCAATTTCTCTCAGCACTGCTATAGATGCATTTCTCATCTGTTGGTATTCTACGTCACGCAGAGTCAAAGCAGGAGCAACAGTTATGCTATCCCCAGTGTGCACTCCCATCGGATCAACATTTTCTATCGAACAGACTATTATGCAGTTATCTTTACAATCGCGGATAACTTCCATTTCATATTCTTTCCAGCCGATAATTGATTCATCTATCTGAACTTCATTTATTGGCGAAATTTTGAGAGCACTTTCTGCGATATTGAAAAACTCCTCTTTATTATATGCTATGCCGCTACCTGCACCACCAAGGGTGAATGACGAGCGGATGATTGCTGGTAATCCAATGTAATCCAAAGCCTTTTTTATTTGTTCTTGATTTTTTATAATGATACTTTTGGGGTATTTCAGTCCTATTCTATCCATGGACTGACGGAATAACTCTCTATCCTCTGCTTTTTTTATTGCTTCTCTATTTACCCCTATTAATTCTACGTTGTATTTGTCTAACACTCCATCATCTGCAAGTTTTATTGCACAATTGAGCGCTGTTTGCCCGCCCATTGTTGGCAATATTGCGTCTGGCCTCTCCTTAATTATAATTTTCTCTATGATTTCAGGCAGTACCGGCTCAATATACGTCGCATCAGAAAACTCAGGATCTGTCATTATAGTTGCGGGGTTGGAGTTAACCAAAATGACTTTATAACCTTCGCTTTTTAATACTTTACAGCTTTGCGTTCCGGAATAATCAAACTCGCATGCCTGACCTATAACTATTGGGCCTGCTCCTATTACTAATATAGATTCTATATCTGTGCGTTTCGGCATAATTACAATAACGGTCTCTATTCAAGTAATGTTACCAATCTTTCCTGTATATGTGAATTTTTATTAAACCTATTAGCTAATTACTTTTAGGCTTGACGCATAACTGTACGAACATTGCAATTTGCGTGGCAGATTCCAGTGCTTGACACACAGCTGTACAAACATTCATTTTTGAAGGTAAATTGCACAGCAAATGATGTCATTCAAGTAGCTGACACTGGTTCCTTTATGACGGCAGTGCCCAGAGGTGTCATCCCAGTCTGGGATCCAGAAAACTTAACTTTAAATAAGTGGCTGCATAATAAAGACTAGATTCCAGACTGGAATGACACCATAGAGGCACTGGGATGACATCCTTCCTAGTGGAGATTACTCTCAAATCACAATGTTTATACAATTGTGGGCTTAACGGTATCTTTGCAGATACTATGGTAATTTATTCGGGAGATTTGCTGAGCGGTAAGATTTTTCCTGATATGCTGCAGTCTTCAGAAGCTAATTCCACAAATTTATCTGTCAGTTTATCAGGTGACACCAATTCAGATCCAGGAAATGCCTGCTCACTACCCACAGGTCCTTCCGTGTATACAGCATTTACACATAATTTTGTATGTTTTGTCTCAGATGCATATATCTGCACCATTATTTCTAGTGCAACTTTACTTGCAGCATACGGCATCCAATATGGATAAGAGGAAGGAGAAAGTGTCACTTCTGAGGTCATGAATATCGCTCTTCCAGCATTAGACTTTTTTAGCATTGGATCTAAGTTTTTTAGTAAGTACCAATTGGCAGTAAAATTTGTATTCATTACGTTCTGTAGCTCTTCAATCTCACAGTCATGAATGGGGTTCAGTTTGCCTAAAATTCCAGCACACGCAACTAATATATCAAGTGCTCCAGATTCTGATAATTTCAGGCTTTCTATCATGTTTGTCAGTATCTTTACATTCTCAAAGTCTAAAAGATCAAGCTGAATTAGTTTCACAGAGCCTTCTTTAAATTCTTCAAGCTCTTCAATTTCATTATATAGTGGCTTGAGATTATCAAGAGATCTTGAAATCAGAATCACACATGCACCTTCTCTTATAAACCTTTTTGCAACAGCAGAGCCTACTCCACCTGAAGCTCCGGTGATTAAAGCTACTTTACCTTCTAACTTACCCATTTCTTTCTCCTTAGCGAGATCCATTGAAATATTTTAGCTGAAAATTGAATTTTGCTCCATATATAAAAATCAAACTTAGCATATAAAAAAATAGTAATGACACTACCACACCACCTAAACTTCCATATATCAAATCCAGTTGGTCAAAGGAAGCTTTTAAGTATTGCTTAAAAGCTGAAGCAGAAATCGTCCAAAGAATAACAGCTACACAAGATCCAGGAAATACGTCTGATAAATTTTGTTTTATGTTTGGTAACATAAAATATAGCCAAGAGACTACTGTGAAAAGTACAAATTCAATAAGTAAATACCTAGTATAACTTAGTCCCTGATAGGAAAAATCAATTAGCATTGGTACTAGTGTAGAAAACACTATAGTTAGAGTTATAATAAGCGTGATTACTAAAAATTGTAATATACTTAGTACTCTTCTTAATATATAAGGCGGCGAAACCGGAACTTTATAGGCCTTATTGAGTATTGTTCTAAGCCCTTCAATTGTCGATGAAGCGGTCCAAACAGCACCTACAATTGCTAAAGTTAGTAAGCTTTGCGGCGGGCCTGATATTATCTCTCTGATACGCGGCATCAAAGATGCCAAAATATCCTGTGGCATGTTATCAATGATAAATACCCAGCCAATGTTATACTGGTCTAAGAAATTTGCGAATGTTGATGCCACAGCCATTAAAACGATGAGAAAAGGAAATATTGATAACAGAATTAAAAATGATAGATACCCTGCATGCTCCACTCCATCATTATAAATTGTGTCAATCAAAGCACGATAAAGACAATAAACAATACCGTAAAATTTCTGTAGCATGTAATATAAACGAACCAAGAAAAGTATTCTAAATGAAATAAAGGATACTTTTAAGCAAAAAATCCTCACCATTTACTTAAATTTAATCAAAGGGATAGATAATTTAACATAGAACAGGAATTATAGGAGGCGTAATGAAAAAATTTCTTCTACTTGTGGCTTTAATTCTCTCCTTTGCGTTTGATGCAAATACTAATGAGCTAGATGCAACGTCAGCAGTGATATGCAAAATAATGAGCTATACTCACGGTATAGGTGGACCGATGATTACGATAGTGATAATAGGTGCAGCTTTGCTTGCGATATTCGGTAGAATGCCGTGGCCAGCACTTTTTGCACTCGGTGCATTTACTGCTGTGTTTTTTGGTGCTCCTGCCGTTGTTTCAAAAATAGCACCAACTACAGCAAGTAAGTGCGAGACGTGTGATGCTGGGAAAACATTGAAACCTGATGCAGATGGAAAATATACTTGTCAGTAAAAAGCATTGAGTAAATGGTACTTACTGCATCATTTACTCAAATTTAATCAAAATGATAGATAATCCAGCGTTAAATAGAAATTATCGGAGGCATAATGAAAAAATTTCTTCTACTTGTGGCTATAATTCTCTCCTTCGCATTTGATGCGCGTGCTGATGAAACGTCAACAGTGATATGCAAAATAGTACAATATACCCAAGGTATAGGCGGGCCGATGATCACGATAGTGATAATAGGTGCAGCATTGCTTGCGATATTTGGGAGAATGCCGTGGCCAGCGCTTTTTGCACTTGGTGCATTTACTGCCGTGTTCTTTGGTGCTCCTGCAGTTGTTTCAAAAATAACACCAGATGGTACGTTTTGTCAGAATGGTGCGATTGCTTGCCCTACTGGTAAAACGTTGACTAATGGTAAATGTACATAATAGGTATCACAGCCTCAAAGAAATTTTAAGTAAATGATACTTCTTGTATCATTTACTTAAATTTAATCAATGCGATAGACAATACAGCGTTAAATAGAAATTATCGGAGGCGTAATGAAAAATTTTCTTCTACTTGTAGCTTTAATTCTCTCCTTTGCGTTTGATGCGCGTGCTGATCTAGATGCAACATCAGCAGTGATATGCAAAATAATGGGTTATACTCACGGTATAGGTGGGCCGATGATCACAATAGTGATAATAGGTGCAGCTTTACTTGCAATATTTGGCAGAATGCCGTGGCCAGCACTTTTTGCACTCGGTGCATTTACTGCTGTGTTTTTTGGTGCTCCTGCCGTCGTTTCAAAAATAGCACCAGGCACAGCAAGTAGGTGCGAGACATGTACTGGTAATCAAACATTAAAAGAGGATCCTGCGGGATCAGGAATTTATAAGTGTGGTTAAAAAGTATTAGGTAAATGATGCTTCTTGTATCATTTACTTAAATTTAATCAAAGTGAAGTAGCATAAAGTAAAAATTATAGGAGGCGTAATGAAAAATTTTCTTCTACTTGTGACGTTAATTCTCTCCTTTGCGTTTGATGCAAATGCTGATGAAACGTCAACAGTGATATGCAAAATAGTACAATATACCCAAGGTATAGGTGGGCCGATGATCACGATAGTGATAATAGGTGCAGCTTTGCTTGCAATATTTGGCAGAATGCCGTGGCCAGCGCTTTTTGCACTCGGTGCATTTACTGCTGTGTTTTTTGGTGCTCCTGTAGTCGTTTCAAAAATAACACCAGGAGGTGTGATTTGTCAAAACGGTGCAGTAGTGAATAATCCATAGAAATTATAGAAGGCGTAAACGTAGTTTTCTTTACTTGAAAGTGGTAAGTTTTACCACTTTCAGTGTCTATAACTACCTAATAAATTCTCTTTCTGTAATCATATCAGTTAAAGTCTGGATTCCAGCGCCACGCGCTAGAATGACAAGGCTTATCGTCATGTCACCGCGAACCGTCATACCGCGATTCATTCGCGGTATCTTAGCCGCTAACAAGTAGCGGGATGACGGTTGTCGTTTAGCCATAAATATTTAAGAAATTTACCAAACGAAAAAAAAGGCAAAAGAAGCCCTGGTCATTGTCTATTTTCAGTATTGGCGTTTTTTAAGTCTTAAACACTGCAATTTAGCTGCTTTTGAATGCAACTCACCTTAGTTTGAATGTTTAAGAAATTTACTAAGCAGAAAAAAAGGCAAAAGAAACCGCGTGTTAGCTAGTTGTCACTCTCTAATCCTGCAAAATCGGCGTACTATACTGTCTTAAACGACTTATAAGCGCGTTTCAGCTTATATAGGTAAAAACCCAGAAATGTTGTGAAGACATAAGGTGCACATAGTGCAAAAAATTAAAAATAAGACGCCAACTACGTTGTTTTCTTGCTGTTTAATCTGCACAGATGAAGATAACTGAATACCTTCAGTATCATGATTAAGGGGGCTGGCGAGGTTTGTCAAGGAAGTTTTGCATTTAATTCATTTGATAATTCAAAAAACTTGAAAGAATAAAGATAGCTATTGAAATTATCTTGATTTACATCAGTTATCCAAGTTTGACATTGAATACTTAACACTTCCTCCATTAACGCCTTTCTGTAATGTTTATCCAGATGAGACATTATATCATCAAGTAGAAGAAGTGGTGCCTTATTGTAATGAATACACCTTGCTTTTACACTGGATAAAATAATAGAAAGCAGTAATAACTTTTGTTCTCCAGTGGAGCACAGATTTATTGGTACGTTTCTTTTTTGACAAAAAACCCGAAAATTATCGTTATGCACACCAAAGGTTACTCTACCAGTCAATGAATCTTTTTCTCTGTTTTCCTTTAGACGATTCTGAAAATATTCTGCAGTATCGTCCAAAGTTAGCTGGCTGCTGAATTTCAAACTTGCCTTCGGAAAAAACTCACTGGAATGGTTATCAATTGTGTCTTGTAGTGTCTTTAAAACAGACGATCGCATACGTAAAATACTAACTGCATTAACGGCCATTATGTTTTCAAGACTAGAGAGCCAATTTTCGTCCAAGGTGTTCTCTCTCAACAGTTTACTTCGCTCACGTTTAGCTTTTCTGTGTTTCATGTAGCAGCAAGTGTAATTTTCCTCAAACAGTGAGACTATACGGTCTAAAAATTTTAATCTGTCACTTGGAGAATTGAGAAGAACATAGTCCATTTGTGGAATCAGCCATATTACATTGGATATCTTATACAAAGATGAATAACTCGATTGCGTTTTTCCATCAATTTGTATTAGTTTCTTATCAAAACTCTTTGTGATACCAATTGAATTAAAATCCATTCCATTAAAAAAATCATAGTGCACTACCCAATCTTCATTACTGAATCTATTTTGTATCTCACTGGCTTTTGCTTTTTTCATTCCATTGCTTTTAGCAAGCAACGAGATTGCTTCAAGTATATTAGTTTTACCAATACCGTTTTTGCCAGTTATTACAACTGAGCTATCATCTGAATCCAGTTCAAAGTTTGAGTGGCTACGAAAATTATGTAATTTCAGCTTTTTTATGTAGCAATGGGTAGCCATTAACCTATTCTTTAGTTTATATTCTCTTTACTTCTTCCAGAACCTCATCAACATGTCCACTAACTTTTACATTTTTCCAGATCTTCACTATTTTACCTTTTTTATCTATTAAAAAAGTAGTGCGTTCTATTCCCATATACTTTTTGCCAAACATACTTTTCTCTACCCAAACACCATATTTTCCCAACATTTCAGCATTCTCATCAGAAACTAAAGAAAACGGCAGAGAATATTTTGCTTTGAAGTTAGTGTGGCACTTAACACTATCTTTTGATACACCAATTATCACTGTGTCAAGGAAAGAAAAATCATCTATTTTATCTCTAAAGCCTTTTGCCTCCATTGTACAACCCGGAGTATCGTCTTTAGGATAAAAATAAAGAACTACATTTTTTTTATCAAAAAATTCACTCAGTGATAAATTTTCACCAGAATCTGTTAGTAAGCTAAAATCGGGTGCATTATTTCCTACTGCTAATTCCATACCTTGCTCCATTAATAACACTTCTATCTATAGTAGTATATTGTAGTCAGAGTATCAAATTTTATATATAGCTAACAGATAAGATTCTTGATGGGGGCTTATTGATGAATTTCTGCCTACCTTCTCGGCTTGCCGCTTTTGATAAAGTGTGGTTTTCGTCTGATGTAAGGCCATATCAAATAGATCCTATTAAAAATCAATCGAATCTTCACATGTTTGTTCTTCATAAAAGAAGTTCAATGTTATCGTAGTACCAAGTTTTGCTTCACTTTTAATGTCAAAAGTTCCACCCATTAACTCTACTAATTTCTTGCTTAGCGGCAATCCGATGCCCGTACCTTCGTTTCTATACCCCGAATCTGCTTGGCCAAAAACAGACATAACTTTATATATATCCTGTTGCATTATTCCTATTCCATTGTCATGAAACTCAATAGTTAATAAGTTTTTTTCTATATTTTCTTTTATCACCATTCTTATTAAACCATCTTTGGGAGTAAACTTGATTGAGTTTGATAATAAATTTATTATAACTTGTTTCATTCTCTTGGGATCTGCAATGACTAATAATTGTTTATTAGTCATCTCTTTTTTTAAATTAATCCCGGCTTCTTTTAATTTAGGTAATAGCATATTTACGCATGAATCCATTATTTTGTTCAGGTTAAACTTCACTTTTTCTACTGTTAAACTACTTGATTCAGCTTTAGAAAAATCGAGCACATCATTAATTAAGGTAAGTAAGTGTGTTCCTGCATTATATATATCGTCTGCATACTCCTTGTATTGAGAATTATCCATTGAACCTAAAGTTTTATTTTTGATCAACTCCGCAAATCCAATAATAGCATTAAGAGGTGTGCGTAATTCATGTGTAACGCTTGCAAAAAACTTTAGCTTGTTTGCATTTTCTTGCTCTAATGTCTCTTTTATCTGCTGTAATTCAATGTTAATTTTATGTTGCTTGGCTAGCATTTGGGTATTAGAAAAGTGCAAATAGAACATTATTAATATTAAGATTATTAATAATAGGCCCAAAAATGTTAAAAACAGGCCATATGCTATAACATAAGAATTATTGTAGTTTCGAAGAATCTTCAAAAAAAACGACGGTTTAACGCTATTTTCATGGAATATAGGGAAAATAGAAGTTAATGTATTTCCTGTAGTATAAAATATTTCTTGGTTACTTAATAGTTTATCAATTTCATCGTTTGTAAGTAACTGTTCATAATCATAATCTTGAGTGTTAAAATTACTGAATATTATTCTGCCGTTTTGATCATACAGTATTAAGCTGAAATCCTTTACTTTGCTCACTGATTGTAATAATTCAGCACGTAGTTTTACTAGTTGGTTTATGTAGTCAAAATTTTTGTATTTAATGTGATGCTTTTCTATTAGTAAATAATGGTATTTTTTTATTATGCCATTTTCCAGTACGCTTTTTAAGTTTACACTTGAATCACGGTAAGAAGAAAGGAAATTACTCCTTAGTAAATGATTACAATATATCACACTGAATAAAATCATAAAGATCGATGAGAGTAATACAATAACTTTTGTGTATTTGTTTTTCTTCAACGCAGAAAACATCAATTTACCTAGCTTATACATATCCTTCTTATTGTGAAACAACGGTTTTTATGTTATTAATAATAAAATTTAGCATATAATATTTTATGACAATTTCTCCTATTTTGCCAGTTTATTCTCCTGTTAATATAAATTTTTCTCATGGCAAAGGTATCTACCTATATGATGTTGATGGTGAGCGCTACGTAGATTTTCACTCCGGAATAGCCGTTAGTAGCTTAGGTCACACTAATTCGCGATTAATTAGTGCTCTTAAATTGCAAGGAGAAAAATTATGGCATATATCAAATACCTATAATATACCTGCTGCCAATAATTTTGCAGAAAAATTAATAAACAATAGTTTCGCTGACACTGTATTTTTCTCAAATTCTGGATCAGAGGCAGTAGAATGTGGACTTAAGATTGCTAGGATCTATCAAAATGGAAAAGGCAATAAAAATCGTCACAGAATTTTAACATTTCATGGTGCATTTCATGGAAGAACCTTTTTAACTTGTGCTACAAACGATAAACAGAAATTTTCTGAATTACTAAATCCCTACATTGATTGGTGTGATAACATCGAGCCCAATATTGAGAGCGTAAAGAAAGCAATTTCAAGTGGTATAGGCGTTATATTAATAGAACCAATACAAGGGCAAGGTGGTATCAAAGTAATGAATGAAGTCTTTATGAAAGAACTAAGAAGGCTGTGTGATGAAAATGACATATTGTTATTTTTTGATTGCGTACAATGCGGTGCTGGTAGGACAGGAAAATTATTCGCATACGAACATATAGGAGTGGAACCTGATATATGTGCTCTTGCAAAGGGAATAGGCGGGGGGTTTCCGCTGGGGGCTTGTCTTGCAACTGAAAAGGCTGCTAAATATATGGCAGTTGGTATGCACGGTTCCACTTTTGGTGGCAATCCGCTTGCAACCTCAGTAGGTAATGCTGTGCTCGAAGAATTGCTCAGCCCCGGCTTTTTGAAAAATGTTGAAATTAGAGGTAAATACTTAAAAAATAAACTAGAAGACTTAGCAAGTAAATTTCCAATAATAGAGGAAGTAAGAGGGAAAGGGTTAATGCTTGGAATAAAAGTGAAAGCAGACAATCAAAAGTTTGCAGAAGAGTTAAGTCATCGCGGCTTGCTTACTGTTGGGGTAACATCAGACAACGTTGTGAGAATTTTACCTCCACTCATTATCACTGAAAAAGAGATTGATGAAGGCATCGAGATTTTGACTCAATATTTATCTGAGAAATCTTCTGATTAGATACTTGCATTAATATGAACGACAATCTGGTATGCTTAGGAATTATTACCTCTCCTCACGGAATTAAAGGAGCTGTTAAAGTAAAAACCTTTACTGAAAAGCCTGAAAATATCTCCTTATATGGTAAGCTAATAAGTGGTGATGAGAATTATAAAATAGACTCAGTATCCGTCATAGGTGATAATTTAGTAATAGCTACAATAAGCGGAGTAAATTCCCGTAATGAAGCAGAGCTTTTAAGGAATAAGAAGCTATATATAGAAAGAAGCAAGTTACCAGAGCTAAATGATGAGGATGAATTTTACCAAAGTGACCTTGTAGATATGGAAGTAAGGCTGAAAAGTAATGAATTATATGGCTATGTAAAATCTGTGTATAATTTCGGCTCAGGGGATATATTAGAAATTTTAGTTATCAGCACAAAAAAACGTATTATGCTGTCTTTCACTAAAGAGATATTTCCACATATAAATATAAAGGGGAGGTATATAGTATTAAATATACCAGAATTTATTGACTAATAAAGACTTTGATATTTATATAAAGCTATTTATAATTATAAGATCAAATTGAAAATGTAATTATGGCAGAAAGAGCTAACGATATCAGACCAGGTCAGGTGTTGGAACATAACGGCGGATTATTTTTGGTTGTAGGTATTATGCATACTCAACCTGGTAAAGGTGGTGCATACATACAAGCCGAAATGAAAAACATCAAAACCGGAGCAAAACACTATGAAAGATTTCGTTCTGATGCAACAATCAGAAGGGCAATTTTAGATGAAGAGGAATATGTTTACCTTTTCACTGAAGGAAACATTGTAAATCTTATGCATCCAAGTAATTACGAGCAAATCACTATAAATTTGGACTTATTGGGAGAAAAAAAAATTTATTTACAGGATAACATGAAAATTAAAGTTGTAGCTTATCAAGACAAAATAATTTCTGCGCATGTGCCTGATTATGTTACACTTGCTGTGAAAGAAACAGAGTCTGTTATTAAAGGACAAACTGCTACTGCTTCTTATAAGCCTGCAATTTTGGAAAACGGAATGCGCGTTAACGTGCCTCAATTTATAAAAGAAGAGGATAAAATTGTAGTATATACTCCAGGTGACAGCTATTATGAAAGAGTGAAAGAGTAAAAGGAAGAATGTCCCTCTCATCACCACGAATTAATGTGATGCTTGATTCTGTGCGTAATGCTTCCAAGCAGCTTATGCGCGATTTTAATGAATTGCAAATTTCTAATGTTAAATCAGCAGACTTTATTAATAAAACTTATTCAAAATCCAAGCAAACCATATACGATTGCTTGCACGACTACAAACGAGACTATGGTTTTATTTTTGAAGATGATACTGATCAAGAAGTAAAAGATAACACTTATACCTGGTTTATTATGCCTATAGAGGGCAGGGAGAACTTTTCTAGTTGCATGGTTTATTTTGCAGTATCAGTCTGTCTCATTCATAAAAATAAAGTTGTGGCAGCTGTAATTGATGCTCCGGCTCTTAGAGAAACTTTTTGGGCAGAAGAAAAGAAAGGTGCTTTTCTTGAGGATTTTAGATCTCGTCATGTAAAAATGCGAGTGAAAAGCCGTGAAGGGGGTCTAATAGATGTAAGTGGTAATTTGTTAAATAAATTGCTGCCTGGCAATAGTAATGTACGCTCCATAGGTTCAACAATTTTAGGCTTTGCATACCTTGCGGCAGGAAGGCACAGTGGAATAATTTACTCTGGAGTTAACAAATATAAAGCCTTGCTCGGTAGACTTTTTCTGCAAGAAAGCGGTGGAAGGCTAACGGAAGACAACGGGCTAATCATTGCTGGAGATATAAAACTATAGCTAAAGTAATTTATGTTTACCTACAATTTGATAAGCGTAAAACTCGTCATTCCGCTACTTGTTAGCGGAATCCATGCTGAGATACCGCGAATAAATCGCGGTATGACGTAGGGCTGTACTAGCTATAGCATAAACAGGCTACAGAGATAGACAACTTTTCGAAAACTTTTACAAGAGATTCTGTTAAATGCTCTATCATTTCATCGGTATGATAAGGTGTAGGGGTAATACGGAAACGCTCAGTTCCTCTTGGAACTGTCGGGTAATTTATATGTTGAACATATATTCCATACTCATCAAATAATAATTTTGATGCTTTTTTGGATAACTCTGAGTTGCCAATTATTATTGGAATTATATGAGTTTCTGTTGGAATGAAGTTAATTCCTGCATTTCTCAGTGAGTTTTTTACTTTTTCAACGACTTGCTTTTGCTTTTCCCTTTCAATGTTGCTCGATTTTAGGTGCTCAACGCTTGCCTTTGCTGCCGCTGCTAAAACAGGCGACATAGCAGTGGTAAAAATAAATCCTGGAGCGGAACTTCTTATTACATCTACCAAGCTCTTTGAAGACGCTATATACCCACCCATCACTCCAAAAGCCTTTGATAGTGTACCTTGAATAACGGTTATTCTATCCATCAGACCTTCTCTTTCTGCAATTCCGCCACCATGTGAACCATACATGCCAACTGCGTGCACCTCATCCAAATAGGTAATTGCATTATGTTGATCTGCAAGATCACATATCGCTTCAAGCGGCGCTATATCGCCATCCATTGAATATACGGATTCAAGTGCTATTATTTTTGGTGTCTTTTTGTCTATAGACTTGAGTAGCTGCTCTAGATGATTAACATCATTGTGTTTAAATATATGTTTTGGCCTTTTTCCTGATTTTATGCCTTCTATCATCGAAGAATGGTTCTTCTCGTCTGAAAAAATTACTACGCCCGGAATAACAGACGATAAAGTGCTAAGTGTTGTCTGGTTAGCGAGGTAGCCACAAGCAAAAGTTAAAGCAGCCTCTTTTTTATGCAAACAAGCTAAGGATTTTTCAAGTTCAACAACCTCTTTTGTTGTACCAGATATATTTCTTGTTCCTCCAGCACCAACAGATGAATTTTGGATAGCGGCAATTACACTCTCATTTTGTGACATTCCCAAATAGTTATTACTGCACCAGACTATTACTTCCCTATTTCTTTCATAGTCCATAATGTGGGGGAGCCTACCTGGTAATGACGCAAAGTGCGTAAATTTACGGTAGCGCCCCTCATCTTTTATATCTTTTATTTTATTCAAGAATATTTCTTCGTAGTTTACCAAGTCCTTATTTACCGATAATTAACATAATTATAATAAATTATTAAATGGTAAACTACTATATTTATTATACATGTACGGCAGTAGGTACTTTCCCCGTGTTGAAAGGTTTGTCAACCTTGTTGTTTTCAACTTGGCTTTTAGGTGTACAGCAGTATATAACTGCAGCAGCAACCAGACAACAAGCTCCAACTGCTATTCCTGCAGCTAGCATTTCCAAATAAACTGCAATAGCTACTCCTGAAACAACTCCAGCTACTGCTAACGTCCATGTAGCTATGGTAGGCCACTTACTCTTTTGCGTATTTTGTGTTGCAGTAATAGAGGTTGATTGATTGTTTATAGCACTAGTTTTTTCTACTGCTGCAGGCTTTTCCTTACTGTTAATAACACCTCCAATTGTAGACACATTGTCAGCATTCGAAGAAACTTCACTTACCCCCAACTTCTTTTCACAACCCGTAATTTCTGGAGTTGTGGTAAGTGTACTATTGCTTCCGGTATTATTAGAACTTGTAGATTGGTCTCCTGAATTTGGCAAATCGTTGTTCAGTGAAATATTAACATTACCTTGTTTTGTATTATGGTTTTTAATTTCTTTTTTAATTTCTTCTACTTTACCCTTAAAGGGACCTTCTTTATTTTTACATATTGTAGTACAAGAGTAGGAGAGTTACTTTTTAGAATATTTTCGAGTTCTTCTCTTGAGTTAGTACTGGTTTTGCTTATAAGTCCATCAATCTTTTTCTTAACAGGACTGGCAAGTTGCTTAACACCTTTTTTTCCGCTGCCTTTTTTGATTTCACCCTCCTCAAAATTATTAATTAAAGGCTCCTGCGTTGAAACCCCTGTGTTATTTAAGATAGCATTTTCTTCCTCCCCTGCAAGAACATTTTTTTCTGTCTGTTGACTGCCAGCACTTTTGGATTTTGGGTTTCTTTGACTGCTTGGTTGATTGTTATTCTCTTCATTTACTACAGCCGTATCGCCTTTTATAACAGGTGATACTGCATTATCACTGCTTCTTTTATTAACTTGTGTATTCGCTTGTGTCTGTATATTTGCTTTACTGGAAGTATTGATTAATTTACTACTTTCTAACAAATTTCTAATTAGATATAGATGACTCAAAGTATCCCTATTTTTTTGATACTCATTACGAGTCATACTTGGAGAAAGTTCCATACTTATTTTTTCAAGCTGTTCTGCAACTACTGGTAAAGCTTTCTCAAATTCTTCCTTGCATATTGCCTGAAGAGCTGCGAATTTTAGGTCAACATGCTGACATAAGGGTACAACAACTCCATAACTAGCTTCTTTTATTGCATTTCTCAGTATATTTTGTATGGTTTGCCTGACTACTTGCTGTTTATTATTGAGTATGCTTTGATAAATTTGAACATGAGCTAGAACACTGACTATAATGTCTTGACTTTCAGTATTAGACAATGCAATCAGAATTGATTCATATATTTCATCAAACTCGTTGTTTTTAGATTTATGATCAAGATAATTAATAACATCATTGCTGCATTTAGCACATTTTTCACACAAGTGCTCGATAAATGCAATATTACCAGCATCCAATGCAGTTTTCAGAATTAAATCATAAATTTCTTTTCTGCCACGAGCTCCTATGTTTTTCAGGATTTGTTGCCCTAGTATTGTAATAACTTTATCATCCGCAAATGCTTGTTCATATACATCGTAAATGGCATGATCTGCACTATTAGTGTATCGTTTGCACAGGTATTCAATGACAGATGTGTGTTCCTGGCTTATCGCAGTTTCTAATAAAGTAACAAAACTCTTTTTTAATAACTCTTCTGTTGAGGCTTTTTTAGTTAGCTTATTAATATATCTTTCAAATGCACCCAGCACTATCGTGATGAATTCTTCATTTTTGATCAGAGACGCTGTTTCAAGCACACCATACAAAGAATCAGGATTACTTGTTTTTAACACCTGTCCAAAATCTCTTAAAACGTATTCGACAAAAACTGCATTTAATAATTCTTGCTCTTTTCTTAATGCTATAACTGAGAAAAAACCAATCTTATTAGGTTCGACAAGTTGTATAGTTTGATCTTTTAATCTTCCATAAACTCCATCGGTACCATGGAATTTTTCTATAAAAGCTTCAATATATTTTTGACCACCAACAAGGAGAGGTAAAAGACTTAAATTTCCTTCAGCAAAAAGAAAATCCTGATATTGCTCTACTAGCTTGTCATTAGCTGCAATTGCCAATAGTACCAATTCTTTTACTGAATAATCATACTTGAAACCCTCTTGATCAAATTTATATTGTGATAGTACATTTGAATATATATGTTGATGGTTGCTTCCGTTTTGTAACTCCAAATTAAGTTGATTTGAACAGAAATCTTTGAGATTTTCATTATCCAGCGTAATAGACCTGCCTTCATAATCTTCAATATTTTGTACAACCTTGTCTAATTCTTCACAATTATCTTCTTGTATAGCTTGATTTAAGATATTTATAATCTCAGCAAAAGTTAAGTTTTTAGGAATGATACCATATGAATCTTCATCTTTTAACTCTACAGTAAACGACCTATCACAACCATCAGGAAAGTTTGCAAGTATTGCATTCTCTAAACTTAGATCTTCAGGGGGTGTGCTACATGGAGTAGCTGGTATCTCTTGACTTTCGCTATCTAAAACTTCAAACTCTTCTTCAATACCTGAATCTTCAGAATCTGGTTTTTCAAAACCATGCCAACTTTTGATTAATCTTTCAGAATTTGATTGGCCCTGTGAAGTTGTATCTTGTGATACAAAGTCTCTAAAATTGGAACCAAACATGTTTTACCTCCTAACTAGCAGCTAAGCTAAGTATAGCATTAAACAGAAATCTTGCCAAGCAAATTATTCAGTCTCTTAGCAAAGCTGCTCGCGTCATCCATCTCTTCGCCTTCCACGATGCAAGCTTGGTAAAACAATAAGTGAACCATGTCCTCCAATGTTGGGTTTTCACCACTTTCAGCATAAGATTTCATTATACTCTTTATTACAGGATGCTTAGTGTTAATTTCAAGCACCTTTGGCGTGCGGTAATTTAGCTGCTTTTGTTCACGCAAAAAACGCTCCATGCGAAGATCCATAGCACCTTCAGCAACCGCTAGGCATACGGGACTATCAGTCAATTTTTTGGAAATTTTTACGCTTTTTACTGAATCTCCAAGCACTGTGGTAAAATATTGCAATATAGTTTCCTCAGTTTTTTCTTCATTCGATTTGTTTTCTTCATTTTTCTTATCTTCTTCTGAAGAGAATTTTTCCAAATCAACATCAGCGCGAGTCACAGACTTAAACTTTTGATCTTTATATTCATGAATTACACTAGTCCAGAAATCATCCACTGGATCAACGAACAGAAGAACCTCCAGCCCTTTACTGACGAACCCCTCAAGTTGCGGACTGTTTTTCACTGAATCGAGGCTATTTCCGGTGAGATAATAGATATGTTCCTGCTCAGGCTTCATTCTGCTTATATAGTCATCAATGCTGACTAATTTCTCATCACCAGTACTATGAAATCTGCAAATTGAGAGTAGTGCTTCTCTCTCATCAGTTGGCATAGCTTCGCAAAGACCTTCCTTTAAAACTGCACCAAAATTGGTCCAGAATTTTGTGTACTCTTCTAAATTCTCCTTTGCCTTTTTACCGAGCTCTGATATCGCGCGTTTAGTGAGGGATTTCCTGATTTGCTCAACAACACGATTATTCTGCAGCGTTTCTCTGCTGATATTAAGAGGTAAGTCCGGTGAATCAACAATACCTTTCAAGAAACGTAAATACTGCGGTATGATCTGTACATTATCTTCAGTGATAAATACTTTATTTACATATAACTTCACAGAGCAACGTCTATCTGGATGGAATAAATCAAAAGGTTTTATAGAAGGAACATAAAGCAAATTTGTATATTCTATTGCACCTTCATTTTTATTATGCAATATCATCCAGGGCTCCCCGCCAACGTGAGCAACACTGCGGAAAAAATCGTTGTGCTCCTCTTGAGTAACGTCATTTTTTGGCTTAGTCCAAATTGCAGCCTTACTGTTTAACTTTTCACTTTTTCCTTCTTCGTCTATAAATTCAACAGGAAAATTTATGTGATCAGAGTAAGTAGTGACAATATTTTCAACACGAAATTTATCTAAAAACTCGTTTTCTTCAGGATGCATAATGAGCGTAATTTTGGTTCCGCGAGGGACTTGATTATCTGACTTGCTGATTGAATATTCCCCATCTCCTTTGGATTGCCAGATCCAAGACTCCTCTTCTCCAGCTTTTCTCGATTCTACTATTACTTCTAATGCAACCATAAAGCTTGAGTAAAAACCAACACCAAACTTCCCAATCAGCTCCACAGTTTGGCTTGAATCCTTGCTATTCTTAATCGCATCCAAGAACTTTTGCGTACCAGAGCTTGCAATTGTACCAAGATTGTCTATTAAATCCTGTCTATTCATTCCAATGCCATTATCAGTGATATATAGCTCGTTCTTATCTTTATTGGAGCTGATAGTGATTTTTAATTCGTCACTCAAATCTAGCAAATTAGGGTTTAGTTGAGATTCATAGCGCAACTTATCACATGCATCTGATGCATTTGATATTAATTCACGCAGAAAAATGTCTTTATTGGTGTAAAGTGAATGAATCACTATATTCAGTACTTTCCCTACCTCAGCGTCAAATTTTAAATTTTCAGTTTCTTGTACATTATGCATTTTGAGCTCCATTATTTGCCTACTACCCTAATAATTTAAGTATTGAATCACGATCTTTCAAGGTCACGTACACCAAAATTAATGTGGGTGTAGTTATTATGACACCCAATTTATGGGATCTCTTGCATAACAAACTTTTGGCAGCGCATTGGATGAAACGAAAAACTTCCTTGACACCCTTCGCCAGCCCCCTTATCATGAAACTGAAGCTATTTATTTATCTTCGCAATCTCTGCAGTGGATTAATGACAAAAAAACTTAATGTATTTGGCGTAAATCATGCTTAATTTTTTGCGCTATGTGCACCTCATGTCTTTATCAAATTTCTAGCTACACAAGCTGAAATACGCTATTTAAAACATCAAAAAACGCCAACTTAAAAAATGGATAGTGAATAATTAGCTACCCTAGGGTTTCTTTGCCTTTTTTTCTGTTTAGTAAATTTCTTAACGTTTATAATTTAGATTAGTTGCGGCTTAAAAGCGGCTGAGTCACGGTTATTAAGCGTTTAGAATAAAAAACGCCATACTTGAAAGTATAATGTAAGTAACTAGCCAACCATCGGGCTTTTTTTGCCTTTTTTTTCGCTTGGTAAATTTTTTAATACTTAGATTAGTTGCAATTTAAGAGACCAGAAATGGTCAGTGCTTGGCACTGGAATAACGTCCTCCTTTGTTATCCCAGTGCCCAGACACTGGGATCCAGGAAACTTAATTGCAAGTAATGCATTGGATTTGGTGAGTATGGGTTTTATGTTATAGAATGAAACACTTTTGGTGAATTTGTAAAGAAAACTGGATCCCAGTGTTTGGGCACTGGGATGACAAGGTATAAACCTTATCGTCATGCCGCCGCGAACCGTCATACCGCGATTCATTCGCGGTATCCCTTAGCCGCTAACAAGAGATCCCGCTAACAAGCAGCGGGATGACGATTGTCGTTTAGCCATAAACATTAAGGAATTTACCAAATGAAAAAAAAGGCAAAAGAAACCCTAGTCATTGTCTATTTTCAGTATTGGCGTTTTTTAAGTCTTAAACACTGCAATTTAGCTGCTTTTAATTGCAACTAACTTACGCTGCAAACGTTTAAGAAATTTACTAAGCAGAAAAAAAGACAAAGAATCCCCGAGTTAGCTAGTCTTTTACTATCTCTGTCGAGTATTGGCATTTTTTGATGTCTTGTAACGCTTTATAAGCGCGTTCAGCTTATTTAGATAAAAATCTAGATGTAGATGAAGTTTTGTAAAGACATACAGTATCTATATACTGCAAAAAATTGAACATAAGACGCCGATACATTAAGTAATCCTTACCTTTTAATCTGCAGATTGGCGAAAGCAAATACAATAGCTTCAATTTTATGATAAGAGGGCTGGCGGAGTTTGTCAAGCAAGTTTTTTCGTTTCTATTCCCAATAAAAGTTTGTTATATGGTTATGCAAGAAGTCTAATGAATCGCGGCATGACGTCTTAGCTATAGATGCTGGTTTGTGTGATTTCAAGAGAAGTTTAGTAGATAAGTTGTGTTTTAAACCAGATTCGGTATTTTAAACTGAACATTTTCAGTAATACCACCTGGCATAACTGAAATTTTTACACTCAGGTTTACTTTTAGGTAGTCTATTAATTCATCAACTAATATGTCAGGAGCGGAAGCACCTGCGGTGATTCCTATCTTTTCTACGCCCTGAAACCAGCTTTTATTCACACAGCTGTAATTATCAATCAAGTAGGCTCTTTTTCCTCTAGCAGTGCACAGATCTAATAAGCGGTTTGAATTTGAGCTATTTTTACTTCCTACAACTAATACCATGTCTACAATTTCAGCTAGCTTTTTAACAGCATTTTGTCTGTTTTGCGTTGCATAGCATATGTCCTTTAAATCTGGACCTGTTATGCCTGGAAACCTTAATTTCAGGGCAGCAATAATGTCGCGAGTATCGTCGATGCTTAACGTAGTTTGTGTAACATAAGACAAATTATCTGGATCTTTAACCTTTAAATCATATACATCCTGCAAAGTTTGCACTAAAATGATAGGATTGTTTACTCTTCCTCTAATTCCCTTAACTTCTGGATGGTTTTCATGCCCAATGAGAATTAATTCTTTACCACTGTTTTCATACCTTTTTGCTTCTTTATGCACTTTGCTGACTAAAGGACATGTTGCATCAATCACTTGAATACCCTTTCTTTTTGCCTCATCTTCTATATTTTTTGATACTCCGTGCGCGCTGAAGATCAGTATTCCTTCATTATCTTCAATTTCCTCGATACTGCTTACAAAAACCACTCCTTGTTTCTTAAAGTCCTCTACTATATATTTATTGTGAACAATTTCGTGTAGCACATAAACTTGGCGCTCGTTTTTGTATTTTTCTAAAGTAATAGCTAATATGTTCACAGCTCTTTTTACCCCGGCACAAAAACCTCGTGGTTCAGCTAAGATGATTTCCATTTTTGTCAAATCAAGTAAATATGCAAGCATTACTTAAAAATAAGCTCCGCTCACTGTGTTTTATAGTACCATTATTTATATTTTATATAATAATTATTTTTCGCATATTCTCTTTAACATTTGATCAACTTACTACTTCAGAAAATTTTAGAAAAGATAATATAGTACATAAACAACCTGATATTTTAGATAGAAATGGAGTGGTAATAGCAACAAATGTGCCCACAACATCACTATATATAGATGCAACCAAAGTAAAGAATCCGGAAAGTATAGCAGCACAACTGTGTTCTACTTTGCATGACCTCGAATACAAGAACTTATATAGAGTACTTACTTCAGAAAAGAAATTTGCTTGGATAAAGCGGCACTTGACTCCAAAAGAATTACTAGCGATCAAAAACGCTGGTGTACCAGGAGTAAATTTTTATGACGACATAAAGCGTATATATCCTCACAGTAATTTATTTTCACACGTGCTTGGTTACACTGACATAGATGGCAACGGTATTGCAGGAGTTGAGGCATATATAAGTAAAAATAATGAGCAAGAAAAGCCCATAATACTATCCTTAGATACACGAGTGCAAAGCATAGTGCATGAAGAGCTAACTAAAGCTGTAAGCAGATATCAGGCACTTGGCGGAGTAGGAATTGTTTTAAATGTGAGAAATAGTGAAGTTATCTCGATGGTCAGCCTACCTGATTTTAATCCCAACTTACAGAATAAGGCAGAAGACGTACAAAAGTTTAATCGCGCCAGTCTTGGGGTATATGAGATGGGGTCGGTATTAAAATACTTTACAATAGCCGCAGCGCTTGATGCGAACGCTACAAAAACTAGCGATTTATATGACGTATCAACACCAATCACCATCGGAAAGTATAAAATTCAGGATTTTCATAAATCTAAAATTCCAAAAATTACTGTGCAAGATATATTTGTAAAATCATCCAACATTGGTGCAGCAAAAATTGCAGTCAAACTAGGTATTGAAAAACAGGTAGAATACTTTAAAGCTATGAAGCTATTTTCTCCTTTGAAAATAGAAATACCAGAAAAATCCACACCGATAATCCCGGATAAATGGAGTGAAAACACTTTAATAACAGCATCTTATGGTTATGGCATAGCTGTAACTCCTATACATCTTGCACAAACTGCAGCAGCATTAATCAACAATGGGATATTTCATAACGCAACCTTGATGTTGAATAAAAGAAGTATAGGAGAGCAAATTATCTCAAGAAGAACTTCCAGGGAAATGAGAAAATTATTACGTGCAGCAGTAACAGATGGCACTGGCAGAAAAGCAAAAATAAAGGCATATTCAATAGGAGGAAAAACTGGATCGGCGGAAAAAGTTGTAGATGGTAAATATAGCAAAGATGCAAACATAGCATCATTTATAGGAGTGCTAACTATGCTTGACCCAAGGTACATAGTGCTAATTGCTATTGATGAGCCTCAAGGGATGCACCATACCGGGGGAATAATTGCTGCGCCTATAGTAAAGAACATTATAAATAGAATAGCGCCTATACTAAATGTTACACCTGAGATGTAAAATTATGATTGCTTTACTACAACTTCAAATTTATCATCACCAAAATCCTTATTAATATACCAAGAACCATCATCTTTAGTTACAAATTCAAGACCTTTAAGGTCTTTTTTTATTGTCTTTCCATTTTGACCATCAATAGCGATATTAATATCAAATGTAATAATGTCTAGATTTATCATAGCTTCTTTCCCGCTGCACGAATTTAGACTGAACTTGCCTAACATGACATCATTAAAACTCACTTCCCCTGTATAGACATCACACTGACCGTCCACACAACACGTAGTTTCAATATAGAAAAGATCTGACATACAAAATACCTTAAAAAAAAGAACTAAACATATATGGCCACTACACCACACCGCTAACAAGTAGTAAAGCGTCGATAAACCTAAGTTACTTTAGCTACGTAGCCATAATACAGCTAGAAATGTAAAATTCAACAGTTAATTGTGTGATTAATAGAGAAGTCTTATTTAGTACACCTTATAGGAATGGCTGTTTAGTTTTTTTGTTAATCTTTTTTACCATGCTGTCAATCATATGCTTTATCCCTTGATATACAGAGTATGTACTTTCGTCGCTACGCATATAAGCAGAACAGGAAAATACATTATGTTCTTCGTCTTCTATTGATAACTCTGTATCGCACTTTATGTGTTCGCCGCCAAGCTTTTCTATCAACTGTTCTTTGTCATCTCCTATAGTTACCTTAACCTTACTTTCTTCTTTACCTATCTTGCTACTTAAAATTGAAACAATGATGGCTGGAGATATGCATATCGCTCCTATTGGCTTTTTTGTAACAAAAAATTCTGAAACTAATCTTTCAAATTCAGGCATTACTGTCACCATGTCTTTACTTTCAGCTAAGTCAGATAAATTTTTCGCAACCCCGTATCCACCAGGTACAACTAGCATGTCAAAATTTTCAGCTTTGGCTTCTTTTAAGTCATATATTTCGCCTCTTGCGATTCTTGCTGCTTCCACAAGTACATTCCTTTTTTCTTTTGTTGCCTCTTTTGTTCTATGATTCATAACTTGTGTGATATTGATATCAGGTGCAAAGCATTTAACATCCACTTCCTGCTGATCAAGCACAAGCAAACTTAAAACCGCTTCTCTTACCTCTGCACCGTCAAGGTGACCACACCCTGATAAGACCACAGCAGCTTTTAATTTTTTTTCACCCATAAAGTACCTTGATTTCATATAATCTAGATATTTTAATACAAATTCTATATTTGGAAAGGGGTATGTTATATCAATTATAATATAATTAATGATTAGTATGTATAATTAGGCATATTTATAATCAACGAAGCTGAATATGGAATCTAGCAATAGTATGTTTTTTGACACTGACTATCCAGAACTAAGAAAAGCTATTTCAGATATAATAGAAAGTATTGCACAATCCTCACAAGAGGGGAAAAAAGAGTTATTTACAACCCTATCAGAACAAGTTAAAGGGATGAACCTCAAAGATTTAGGTTTAGCGATTAATGACCAAGGCTTGCAAAAGGAGGTCAACAAAGAATTATTTATAAAATTCATTGAAGAAGCGCTTGAAGGTTTAACTTCTGAAAATGTTGACTCAAAAATAATAGAAGAGGCGTTAAAATCTGTTAATCAGCAAGCAATAAGTAATGTTATAAATAATAATAAAGGTCCACTGGACAATCTAGTCAATTATTTTAAATCAGCATCTGCAAATAAAAAATTGGAATAGCTTCTGCCGTAATGGTATTAGGAGCAGCATTTTCTCCACTTATTGTGCTTGCTACATTAATAGCACTTGTAGGTATTGGAGCACGTTATGCAGGAATAGGTATAGTAAAGGCAGGGGAAAAAATAAAAGAAGGTGCGATTGATGCAGGAAAAGCAGTGAAAAGTTTATCTAAAAATTTAGGGGATAAATTGCCTGAGGTTGGGCCAAAAAAGATAACTTTAGTAAATTATACAACAGTTTGGCTCAAGAGATTATAGGCTATAATATGTCCGAAGAAGGTGAAAAAATAAAAAACGCCCAGAGTAAAGCAAAGGTCATAGGCATGCTTCAAAATGAAGGGCAGCGATCTGCTATACAAGAGTTAGTAAAGAATGGAACTATTCAAAATTTTTCAGAAGATGACATGAAAAAGCTTAGAGAAAAAGGTACTAGTACTTATGAAAGTGATAAGGAAGCACTTGAGGAACTTATGGAGAAATTTCAATCTAAAATTATGGCCATTGGTGAGGGTAAAATAGAGGAGGTAGAAAAAATGGTTAATGATAAAGTTAACCAAATGAAGTCACCAGTTCCTCAATTAGATAGTCCAAGTTCTGAACAAGCGAGTACAGGAGAAACCAAAACCCTCTGATGGCTTGGAGAGGGAGGGAATGGAAAAGGTAGAGATCTATTCTTTTTTATCCACTTTTTTGAGCAATCCACTTCCACATCTAACACACATCTCAGTGATTATAATATCCAATTTTTGATCATGTTTTTCTACAGGTAAATCTTTACAATATTGTTTCTCATAGGCTACACCTATAAATATTTTTCCAAGTGGCCGCAGTTTTTCTATCATTGTATCATACCAACCACCGCCAAAACCCAATCTATTAAAATGATCATCAAAAGCAATAACAGGAGTAATGATTGTGTCGGGAATTACGTCTTCATTTGTTTTGTTCCATTCCTCAAATTTTAGTAACTTATTTTTATTAGGAATTGCTACTTTATAATCTAAATCGAGTAAACTATGCATCAAAGGCACAACATCTATTTCCTCATCCATTGGAATGTAAGCTGCTATTGTTTTGCCTTTAACGTAGCTTAAGTTCTGATTAAAGAGATTAATAAGGGAATTTGCCGCATAACTGGAATAACTTTCATCAATATCTTTTCTTATAGCTCTATATTGCTCTCTTATTTCCTTTTTGTGCTGTTTAATATCTTTGAACATGATCTATCCATTTTGCGGTAAGTTTTTCTTGTAAACTATTTTGCTTCAAGCGCTCACTTAAAAAGTCAAAGTCAACACACCCCATATCCTGGTCTTGATTACTGCAACTATAAACAAAACTTCTTTCTCCTGTTTTCGCATTTATATGTTGCTGCACACACTGAGCGCAGATTTCTTTCATCATACACTGCATAGGAGAATTAACTGATGATATTGCTATGTGGCCTGATTTTAGATATGGCTTTAAAATTGTTTTTCTAGCTTCATTCACAGCTTTCATCATTTTATCAGAACCGATAGTGATAATTTTATCTATAGTGTTTAAATTAATACCTAATCTTCCTTGTTGATAAGAGACTATTGCATCAACTATATTACCATGAAAGGATTTATCTTGATCTCTGCTTGTTTCTATCAATCCTTCTTCACATGCCCAAACTACTGCATTTGATGCACGCTCTATCAGTGCTCGTTTAAATACATCACTTAACTTCTTATAGCCAGCGAAGTACAAAACCTTGTTATTATTTTCAAGACATGCCTTCCCTATCGAAAATAACACTGCATTTCCAACTCCACCACCAATTAGCATTATATTCTTCATGTGCTATTTTAACTGCATTTGTTCAAATTTTTTGAAATTTTATAGAACAAAGTAATTTATATAGTTCTATACACAAAGACAGAGACAAGGACACTCTCTGACTTCAACTATACCGATAACTGATAGCTGCATTTTTACGCATATCATCTAATAACAAGTTGCTTTGTATCATAATCTTTTGTTGGTACATTTTCTGTTTGATTGCTTCTATACCCGCTACATTACTCTTGATATCACACAACATCATCAACTTTGCAGTGCCATTTTCTCTCAATTCTACTATTTCATTCACACTTGTTTTACTAAATAAAATCTGTAAATCAGGATTTAAATCTCGCATTTTTATTTCAAATTCTTTTGCGTTTGGCAGCTTAAAATTATCTGCTAATTTATCAAAATTTAAACAATTAACTTTTTGCTCCTTGAGATTATCTAATAAACTTTCTGAACCTTCAACCACAATCTGTTTTAATTTTAAAGTGCTTTCCAGCAGTGCATGATTAAGTTGTACTTTATCTATTACTTTTATAACGGAGTAACCTTCACTGAAACTGAATGGACCTGCTATGTCGCTGGTTTCTAATCCTTCTAAAACGCTCTTGAGTTTTCCTTTTAGCTGACTTAAATTAACTGTTGCTTTACGCATCTTTATTGGAGATTCTGGGTTATTACTGTTGCGTAATTTTTTTACTAAATCTTCAGCTATACCATAAACGTCCTTGTCTTTTTGATCAGGAATTATAAACTCTTGGAACGTGATAAGATAATCCGGCTTTTCTGTTTGCCTTTTTACATCATCTACTTCTTTATCGCTTATATTAATAAATGGCACAATTCTTACTTCAATAATTTTGCTCCACAGTAACTGACATTTTATTTGTTTTCTTAAAATACCAAGATCTATATTATGCTTCTCTATGTATTGATCAACTTCATTAGCCTTAAGTTTAAAACTTTGGGTTAAAAATAACATAATAGCATTATCTAACTCCTCGTTGCTCAATTTTATATTCAGCCTCTGTGCTTCATTGATAATGATAATTTCGTCTATTAGCTCCCTAAGAATTTGAGGCTTTGCTTCTTTTTGATTAACACTTTGAGTGCCAAACAATGAATTTATAAAGTTGATGCGTTTTTCGATATCTAAATTTGAAATTGGTTCACCATTTACATCTGCAACAATTTCAATCTCGGTTGCAAGCAACCTAAGTGGCAACACTATTAACAGTAAAATTAGTATTCTATACATACAAGCAAAGTTGTTTAGTTAATGACCAATTCTATAATAAATACTGAGTCAATGCTAGCCAACTTTTTAATAGTTAAAGATGGAAATAAAAAAAACATTACAATAAGATCAGGTAAACAGGCTAATATAGCGAATTTAAACCGTGCTAAAAACAGTATACGGAAGGAGAGGGATTCGAACCCTCGATACGACTTTTGGGTCGTATAACGGTTTAGCAAACCGCCGCCTTCAGCCGCTCGGCCACCCTTCCAAATTTAGAACCTAAAGATTATATAATACCAAGACCTCTACCACCTGTCTAATGCTTTTAATTGCAATATTTGTATCTGTTCAGATGCATGGCTAATGCTGAAACAAAAATTCCAGTGCTCCCTTTCTTGTCATCCCAGTGTCACGCACTGGGATGACATCGTTTACTATGTGCCATATTGCAATGTTCGTGCAGTTGTGCGCGGTATAGATTCCGCTAACGAGTAGCGGAATGACGAATTTGTTATTTTTCAAATCGTAGAGCCACTTTAGCTATAAATCAACAAAAACTAATTTCCGCTTTTAATAGAGCTTGCAACAATTTGTTTTGCTTCTTCTACACCAACCCATTCTCCAACTGCTACCGTTTTTCCCTTTTCTAGATCTTTATAATGAGAAAAGAAATGAGTAATTTTATCTAGTAGGCTTTTAGATAAGTCAGAATAGTCCTTTATATTGTCATAATAGCTATCAACACTGGAAACAGGCACTGCTAATATTTTCTCATCTTCTCCTTTTTCATCTTTAGTGAGTAATGCGCCTATTGGACGTACCGATATTAAAACACTAGATGCTAAGGGAAATTGAGTTAGCACCAAAACATCCACAGGGTCACCATCACCTGCACAGGTATTTGGTATAAACCCATAATTGCAAGGATAAGTCATTGAGGTAGACAAAAATCTGTCAACTTGTAACAACCCAAGCTCTTTATTAAATTCATACTTTACAGGCTCAGCATTTGCACTTATTTCAATTACCACATTCACCGCATTTGGTCCCGCTGTTATTTTACTTAAATCCATAAATCACCTCTTAACTTAAGAATAAGCATTATACAATATGTGCTTTTAAGTTGCCACATTTATGTAGTTCTAAGCTTGTTTTGCATGGAGCGGTCCTAAATTTTCATTCGTCATCTTATTGACTGTTGAAAGTGGTGATTCCTGTGATAATTGAAATAAAGCATATACTATTACGATAGTAAGCACTGCAGCAATTACTAGATTAGCAAAATTATCCTGTGGTAGGACACCTTTTATTGGATTAAATAATTTTTGCTCCATAAAGAAATAATCAGCAACATATAACCCAACAGATAATACAAACATACCTAAAATAAGTTTACAGACTGTGTTTTTATGGTCTTTTTCTTTTTTCTTGCTGGTGATAGGATTTGGCCTACATTCATTCTCTTCTTGCAGCACTGAGTAGTATATATTATCAGGGCTCGTTATTAATTGTTCAAATTCATCACTATTTTGGTTTTTTAACAGTTGCTCTAGGGTGTTTTTTGTATTTATAGGATATATTAATCCATCCATTTTCAATGCTTTCTCTTGCCGATCCACATTCTCATGGTCGATTGTATATTTATCTCTACTTGATAATCCGATCATGTGTAATTTGCCAGCTAAGAACATTATATAGCTCTCTATTAACTGATTCTCACATATCTCTAATACTTCTCTTTTTACTGTTTTGTTAGATGACGAAAGTTCTTTATAGTGACCACCCAAAGAAAAGAACAATGCTATATCTTTATCTGCTTTTATGTCATGAATGGAATAATAGCTGCTGATAACGCACTTATTTAATGCAAATTCTCTGTCATATTTGTTTAATGTATTTCCTTCACTTAGTAACTTTCTAAGACCAATGAGTACTTTATTTTCAAAATCTTCTTCTGTTTTAAATATTGGTTCTCTCTTTGGATTTGCTAAGATGTTAAGTAAATCTAATTTTCTTCCATCTACTACTTCATTTATATATTCATTTAACTCAGATCCTTTAATAACTTCATATATTTTATCTATGACATCTTTAGTATTCAGGTTATTGTTTTCACTTAGAATTTGATAAGCTTGAGCATAAATTAAAAACAGCCCTTGTAGACTAAATTTTAAGTTAAAATATTTATCTAATGGTTCCTCTTTTTTTCTAATGAATTCAGACAAACCAAAATGATTTCTGTGATCCATAAAACGACCTAAGTCAGCATGTTGAAAGCTACCTAAAAAAATAAATAACGTCTCTAATAAATTACCCTTACCAACAATTTTTATTAGTTCTTCAATTTCTTTTATCATTGCTGAAACCTATAATGTTCTACTTTATAGTATAAGGGATACATGGCAAAATAGCAATAAATGTTATTAGACTTCTTGCATAACCCAAACTAAGTAGAAAAAGGTATAGCTATACCGCCGCGGCACTAACAAGAGATCCCGCTAACACGCAGCGGGATGACGAGACTTATCTTTATGCTGCCACGAACCGTCATACCGCCGCGGCGCTAACAAGAGATCCCGCTAGCGGGATGACGGTTGTCGTTTAGCCATAAATATTTAAGAAATTTACCAAACGAAAAAAAAGGCAAAAGAAGCCCCGTGGTTGGCTAATTACTTACATTATACTTTCAAGTATGGCGTTTTTTTATTCTAAACACTTAATAACCGCGATTTAGCTGCTTTTAAGCCGCAACTAATCTAAATTATAAACGTTAAGAAATTTACTAAACAGAAAAAAAGGCAAAAGAAACCCTAGGGTAGCTAGTTATTCACTATCCATTTTTTAAGTTGGCGTTTTTTAATGTTTTAAATGCTTTATAAGCGTATTTCAGCTTGTGTAGGTAAAAACCCAGAAATTTGATAAAGACATAGAGTGCACATAGTGCAAAAAATTAAACATGAGACGCCAGATACGTGAGTTTTTTTGTCATTTAATCTGTACAGAGAAGATAAATAAATAGCTTCAGTTTCATGATAAGGGGGCTGGCGAGGTTTGTCAAGGAAGTTTTTTCGTTTCTGTTATATGGTTATGCAAGAAGTCTATTGTATGTTTACACTCTGCATTAAAGCTTTTAGTTAAGAGCATATCCATCCACCGCCGATAACTTGCTCATCTTTATACGCTACACAGGCTTGACCTGGACTGATGCCAAAGTAATCGTCGTTTAAAATGACACAGGCTTTATTTTTTTCGTCAGTTGAATGTATTGTTGCTAAACTTCCCGCATGTGATGATCTCAGCTTCACAGTTACTTCCATACCTTCCTTTGGTTGTTCTAACCAATTTAACTCCTTGATCAATATTTTTTTTTGCATTAATACGTTGATCGGACCTACTATAACCTCATTATTTTCTGTATTAATTTTTATCACATAAAGAGGTTCATTGTGTGCGATACCCAAGCCCTTTCTTTGCCCCACTGTAAAATTTACTATGCCACTGTGCTCGCCTAGCACTTTTCCATTTACATCCACAATTTTACCTTTCTGTACAGATTGTGGAGCTAATTTAGCTATTGTTTTACTATAGCTTTCGGAAACAAAGCATATATCTTGACTGTCCGGCTTTTCAGAAATTTGTAAGCTGAAATACTTTGCTAATTTTCTTATATCACTTTTATAGAACCCACCTAGTGGAAATCGCAAAAGCTTCAATTGCTCTTGAGTTGTAGCAAACAAAAAATAACTTTGATCTTTACTTTTATCAATGCTTCTGCACAACTTTACCTCACCATTTTTTTCTAACCTTCTCACGTAATGTCCTGTTACGAGCACATCCGCACCAAGATTTTTTGTAACTTGCAATAGATCACGAAATTTTACCGTTTGGTTACATCTCACGCATGGTATGGGAGTTTCCCCACGCATATAGGTACTCGCAAAATCCTCTATTACTTCCTTTTTGAATATTTCCTCATAGTTTAAAATATAGTGAGGAAAGCCAACACTTTCAGCTACACGCTTAGCGTCATAAATATCCTGTCCAGCGCAGCATGCGCCCTTTCTTGCGTTAGCATTACCGTCGGTGCCATAGAGTTGAAGAGTCACACCTACCACTTTGTACCCAAGGTTATGTAGCAGTGCTGCAGCAACGGAGCTATCAACTCCCCCGGACATTGCAACAACAGCCTTGGTCTGGTGCGGAGCTTTATCTTTTAGCAGAGGTTCTATTTCAAATTCTTTTAGCATAATCGCCTTAATTTATAAACACAAACTTGGTGTCATGCAAGTAGCTGACACTGGAATCTAGTTTCTATTACACAATTTCATCGAAACAGCATACTTGTTTATAGTCAATTTTTCTGGATCCCAGTGTTGGCTACTTGGATGACATCTTTATGCTTGAGGTAAAATTTGCTATAAAATTCGATGAACTACCTTTAAAAATAATTTAATCCTGCTTAAATAAAACATGGCCAAAATAATCCATGTTTTCAAGCACTTTTCCGCTACCCAGAGCAACACAACAAAGTGGGTCATCTGCAACACGAACTGGTAGTTTTGTTGTTTCACTGATAACTTTGCCCAAGTTACGCAATAATCCGCCGCCACCGGATAAAATTATTCCTTTATCGACTATATCAGAAGAAAGTTCAGGTGGAGTGCTCTCCAGTGCAGTCCTAATAGCAGAAATTATCTGATGTACAGGCTCTATTAAACTCTCTGCAACTTGGTATTCTGATAAAAGCATTTCTTTTGGCATGCCACTCACTAAATCCCTGCCTTTAATTATCATTCCCTCTTTGTTATTTTCACCTGGCAGACTGGCTGAACCTATGCTTTTCTTAATTTTCTCAGCGGTTGTTTCACCGATTAATAACTTATGATTTTCACGAATATATGATTTTATTGCTTCATCCATAATATCGCCACCTACTCTGGCAGAACGTGAATAAACAATTCCGCCTAAAGAAATAATTGCAACTTCAGTTGTACCGCCTCCTATATCAACAATCATAGAACCCTCAGGTTCAGTAACCGGGAGCCCAGCTCCGATTGCTGCAGCCATTGGTTCTTCAATTAAAAATACTTCATTTGCACCAGCACTTTCTGCTGCATCTTGTATAGCACGCCTTTCAACTGGCGTGGATCCAGATGGAACGCATATGATAATATTAGGTTTATTAACAGTGAATTTTGTGTTTGCACTGCGTATGAAATATTTTAGCATTTCTTCCGCACTTTTAAAATCAGCAATAACTCCATCCTTTAAGGGCCTTATTGCCTCTATTTCTCCAGGCGTTTTCCCAAGCATCATTTTAGCTTTTTTACCAAAAGCATAAGGAACGTAACTTCCTTTTTCTTTTATTCTTGCTACAACTGAAGGCTCATCAAGCACTATTCCCTGATTTTTCTGATAAACTAAAGTGTTTGCAGTACCAAGGTCTATAGCAATATCGCTAGCAAACAAACCTTTGAAAGTAAAAAGGCTATAAAACTTTCCGGTTAATTTTCGAACAAAATTCATACATAACTCAAGAAAACCATTTATTAAGACAAATTATACTTTTCAGATAAGTAGTAAGTAACACACTCAACGTCTAAACCCTTACCTGTTACTTTTTTTAGCAGTTCCAGGCCACACTTTGCACTGTATATATTTTGAGATAACCAACTGATAAGTAAACTAAAATCTCCTTTTATTATAGCACTTAATGATTCGTAATGATTCTTTTTAACGCAAGAGAAAATCTGCACAGCAGCAATTAAAGCAATAATTTTTATAGGAAAGTAGCCCATAACACCGCTTGCCCAATATTCATCTTGAAAATAAGTGTTTAGCTCATTTTCAGCTTTTACTGGAATTTTATAGTGCTTCATACCTTCCAGCCACGCATCATGCAGGTCTTTGACTTCCAATGTACCATTTATTATATCTTGTTCTAACCTAGTTCTCAACATAATATGAGCTAACAGACTAAATTCATCTGCATTTTTTAAAAAAGAAGAAAGGTTTATTTCATTGAAAATCAAGTACAAATTTTCAACACTGCTAACTTTCTCGTTAGTTTTGCCTTTTATAGCAAATTTCTCTTTTATGTGTGGTTGAATAAACTCAATAAATTCTCTGGATGTTCCAATCATCCTTTCCATGAATAACCCTTGAGTTTCATACATAACATGTCTCGTAATTGGACTACTTATAGAATTTTGCGCTAAACATTTTTGATAAATTGCATAACCACTATGCCGCAAAAGTGAAAATAAACCATAACAAAAATCAGATTCATCATAATCTATAGGGTAGTAATAAGAAGTACGAATCTCATTTAGTGCAATACCCATTTGCTGTAAACATAATGAGCCAAGTTCAATCTGTTTCTGAGTAGCAACTTTTTGTATATTAGTAACCTTATCCTTATCCTTTTTCTGCTTTTCAATTATTTTATCTACATTTTCGCTAAAAAATTTGCCTACCTTGGGGAATACTTCCCTTATATTCTTTTCTGTGATATCAGAGTCATAGTCAGCAAGCAGTGAGTCGTATTTTGAGCATTTTAATTGCTGCGATTTTATAGAAGCTACTTCGCGAATGAGTGTGATTAAATCAGTAAAACGTTCTTTTAGTTTTTCTAAGTTACTGGTTTCAGAATGAGATAGCTTCCATAAATTTTGGCATTCAACCTTAGCTTTGGATAAAGACTTTACTAAATCAATAGGAACAGCACTGTTGCTTTTATGTATTCTCTCTATTAACTTTAGCTGCTGAGTATTTGCACTTTTTTTGTTACCAAGAGCATCTGCTAATGATTCCTTTATTGCGTCATGAGAGATAATTTCATGTCTGATTTCTTCTAGAAGACTCATTTGTTCAACTTTGTCCTCTATATTCAATTGGCTTTGGTTTAGTACTTTTAGCGTATTTTCGATATTCTTTACCCTATATAATACTTCCTCTAAAAACTTATAAGATTGCATATTTGTTCATTATTTTAGAAAACATCTGTTTAATACCGTAATAGATTAATAATAAAGTTAAAAGTATATTTGCTTAAAGTACAATAAAAAATTGTACTTTTTATTCTTTTATTGGATTTTTCTATTCAGAGTCCAGCATATTATAGGAAAATTAATTGTAAGGTTGTAGAAAAAGTATTTAGTATTTTATTTCTCTTGACTATATTACAATATGGAGAGATATTAGCTACTGAAATTAAAGTTACGCACTATTTAAAATTTATGGAGGTTTAGTAATGTGGAGTAGACTGGTTATAATGTGCTGTTTTTGTTTATTACTTACTGGTGTAAGTTCTTGCCCAAAAAAAGGAGCAAATACAACAAATAAAATAAATTCTGTTGTTAAGCAGATAGGTGATAAAAGAGTTTTCTTTGGTTATGATGAATCTAGTATTGCTGAAGTAAGTGCAGATGCATTACTTGACGTAATGGAGGTGTTACAAGATAACCCTGACGCGAAGGTTACTTTAACTGGTCACACTGACAACCGTGGTTCTCATGAATATAATCTTGCGCTAGGCGCTAGAAGGGCTGATGCAGCTAAAAAATTTATGGTTAGTTGTACACCCTACATAGAAAACAGAATAAAAACTGCTTCTAAAGGTGAAACTGAGCCTTTGGTTAATGTAAAAGATGATTCTAGAAATTCTAAATATGAAAAAGAGCATGCTAAAAATCGTAGAGTGGAATTTTCATTTTCTGGAATAAAGAAATAGTTTCTTGCATTAAAACCTGGATCCCAGTGTCAAACACTGGGATGACATAAAGAAAGGGCACTGGGGTAGACAAAAAAGGACAAACTTGTCATATTTCGTTGCTTGTTAGCGGGATCTATATATACCACAAATAAGTCGCGGTATGACGTAAGAGATCTGACCTGTCTGGCCATCAAGAGACATAATGGAATTAGAGTTATTATTTCAAAATGTGGTTAATAGTTTTGCTTTCTATAACAATCAAGTTGCAGTTGCAGTATCAGGTGGTGTAGATAGTATAGTCTTACTGCACTTAATGACTAACTGGGCAAAAAAAAACAAGCTTTCACTTCCTATAGCATTAACAGTAAATCATGGATTACGTCCAGAGTCTCAAAAAGAAGCTGATTTTGTTGTAAGTTATGCAAAGGAACTTGGAGCAAAGGAATCGTTCATATTAAATTGGGAGAAGCAAAATATTAAAGGCAATATTCAGTTACAGGCACGAAAAGCACGGTATAAGTTACTAGCAGAGTGGTGTAAAAATAATAATGTTAAATATTTACTTGTTGCTCATCACAAAGATGATCAAGCAGAAACGTTCTTGTTAAGATTAGAGCGAGGTAGTGGCGTAGATGGATTATCATCAATGGACTACAAGTCTTTCCTAAATGGTATTTATATATTTAGGCCATTGTTAAATTTTAGTCGTAGTGAAATAGAAAAGTACGCTAAGCTTCATCGGTTAAAATGGATCGAAGATAGAAGCAATCATGACTTAAAATACAGACGAACTTTATACCGTAACTTACTTAAAGCAAGTGATAATCAAGAGATTTTAACAGAGCGAATATGCCTCACAGCCCTTCATATGAAAAGAGCTGCAAAAGCGTTGATGCACTACACACGCCTTGCGTTTAATGACTGCGTTAATGTGCATGATCTTGGTTATATTGAAATTAAACTAAGTGAATTTTATCAATTGCCAGAGGAAATAGCCTTGAGGCTTCTTCTTTACTCTATAATGGCAATTGCCAGTAAACATTATAAACCAAGGTACAGCAGCCTCATTGCAATATTTAATAGAATATTGCAAAAGGATAGTAATGTTAACTGTACACTTTCTGGGTGTAAAATAAGAAAGTATGGAGAAAATATCTTAATAATTAGAGAATCGTCAAGGATACAAGAAATTACCGTAAACCTACCTTTAAATGAACCTACCCAATGGGATAACAGATTTAGCTGCACAATACTCGGAAATCAAGGGTGTTCAGTTATCATCGCTCCATTAAAAAAAACACAAAAAGTTCCTGAATTTCTGAAGGATTACAACTGCTGCCCTGAAGTTTTCTACTCTTTGCCTACAGTACAAAAAGATAGCAAGGTGCTTGCTTATCCTGATGTAAATTATAACGGAAAAAATACCAATGACGATAAGGTTCAATGCATTATTAATAGCACGATAAAACAAAATTTGGTAAGCTTGATTAGTATTTAGTTAGAAATAGAAATGAAAAAATTTTTAGAAGGCTTATTGATCTGGTTAGTAATTATTGTTCTTATTTCAGTTGCTTATATTCAATTCAGCGGAAATGTAGGTAAAAGTAAAACAATTATACCTTTTTCGGAATTTTTAACTAGACTAGAAGACAATGATGTAGAAAATATTGTCATAAAAAACCAGAGCATTGAAGGCAAGTTCAGGGACGGTTCAAGTTTCAATTCAAGCGGTGTCATATATAGCGACCTAATAAAAAATTTACATGATAGAAAAGTGAGATTCTCCTTTTCAACTGGAGATTCTGCCATGAACGTAATTGGTGGATTACTTATCTCATGGGTCCCAACATTTATCTTTATTGGCTTTTTGCTATTCTTTCTTAAACAAACACAAGCGGGAGGCAACAGAACTATAAGCTTTGGCAAGTCAAGGGCTAGACTCATGACTAGTGGAAAAAAAGTAACATTTGATGATGTTGCTGGAATTGATGAAGCAAAAGAAGAGCTAGTAGAGATCGTTGATTTCCTTAAACAAAGGCAAAAATTTCAAATATTAGGTGGAAAAATACCAAAAGGGTGCCTTTTAATTGGCTCTCCTGGAACTGGTAAAACTTTACTTGCTCGTGCAATTGCAGGAGAAGCTAATGTGCCATTCTTTAGCATTTCTGGATCTGATTTTGTTGAAATGTTTGTTGGTGTTGGTGCGAGCCGTGTTCGTGATATGTTTGATCAAGGCAAGGAAAATGCTCCTTGTATAATTTTTATAGATGAGATAGATGCGGTGGGTAGACATCGTGGCATTGGTCTTGGTGGCGGCAATGATGAAAGAGAACAAACATTAAATCAGTTATTAGTTGAGATGGATGGCTTTGAGTCTAATGAAGGTGTAATAATAATTGCTGCGACTAACCGTCCGGATGTCTTAGATCCAGCACTGCTTAGACCTGGTCGTTTTGACCGACAGATTACTATTTCTTTACCCGATATAAATGGGCGTGAAAAGATATTAAATACTCATATAAAGAAAATATCAATAGCACCAGATGTAAACGTGAAAACAGTTGCAAGAGGAACACCAGGTTTTTCAGGGGCTGATCTAGCAAATTTGGTGAATGAATCTGCACTTATCGCTGCAAGAAGAAACAAGAAAATTGTTACCATGGATGATTTTGAATATGCACGTGATAAAGTAATGATGGGCGTAGAAAGACGATCCCTAATTATGACAGAAGAGGAAAAGAGACTGACTGCATACCATGAAGCTGGTCATGCGATAATTGCGGTTAATATGCCTGCTTCTGATCCTATACACAAGGCAACAATCATTCCAAGAGGTATGGCCTTAGGTTTAGTTATGAGACTACCGGAAACAGATAGAGTGTCCCACACAAGAGAAAAGCTGATAGCAGATATAACTGTTGCCATGGGTGGCAGGGCAGCAGAAGAGTTAATTTTTGGCTACGATAAAGTTACAAGTGGCGCGTCTTCTGATATACGACAAGCATCTAACATAGCACGTGCTATGGTAAAAAAATGTGGAATGAATGATGAGATAGGGCTAGTGTATCACAATCGTGAGCAGCAAGATCCACAACATCCTCATATGACATCTGAAGATACGCTAAAGCTCATAGATGAAGAAGTGAAAAAAATCATATCTTCTTGCTATGAAAAAGCAAAAGACATTTTGACCAAGCATAAGAAAGGCTTAGAGCTTATTGCTGAAAATCTACTGGAGTTTGAAACTTTAACAGGAGATGAAATAAAGGATATACTAAACGGAAAAAAAATTGTTAGAGAAGAAAATGAGAAGAATGAGAAAGTAAAAAAATCCTCTCTCTATGAGAGTTGACCTCATCTTAAAAATGCTAATCAGCTAACGCTGCAATAAAACATTCAGAATTGTAACTGTCAATATAAATTGTATTAAAATATTCATAATATTGCATTTTCATCACAATAATGCTATCATTCAGTTAGTATTAATGTTTAATGAGGTGTGAGTAATGATTGATATAGCTTCTATTGGTGTAAGTACAGTTATTGATCAGAATTATAGAAGAAAAGCACAATTATGTTTATCAGGATTATTTGTAACTGTGTCAATAGCAACTGTTACCTGGTTTATTTTCCCTGCGTCACAAAATGTATTAGCTCCGTTTTTACTTCCGGCTATGTTCTTGCTCTTCACTTTATCGATGGGTTATTACATGTTCATATTTAGTTGTGAAGAAAAATCTTTGGTAAAGAATGTTCTTGGTATGGTTGAACCGGCTGAATCGGTAAAGAGAGTGCATTGCCAAGAAAATATTAAGTCCTTATTAGCAGAAGTGAGAAGTACTACGAAAGATAGGTTTCGTAACGTGCTTGTTAATCTTTGTTTTGAAGATCGTAGTAAAGCACACAAACTTGCATTATATGTGAAAGAAATTGACGATATTGTGTCTTCAATAAAAAATAAAGACCTCTTAGACCATTTTGATCAATTTTTTACTATTACTGAAGTAAGCAATAAAAAAAATAGAAGTGAATTAATGAACCTCGCAAGGGCATATAAGATGATAAGTGAAGAAGATCCAGACAAAATACAGGATTTTTTAGCTACTCAAACAAAAAGTTATTCATATGAAATAATGTTACCTGAAATTGATAATTTTCTATCACAAGCTAGGTGATTTTATCAATAATTTCATTGTGTACGTGATTATCATTTTTTGTTTCAATTCCAGTGATAACACTGCACCTAACGGGCTCTTTTATGGCTATTTCCTGAAATCCTTTTCTGACCTTATTGTAAAAATTAACATCCATTTCTTCATATTTATTCTTGTCTTTTGCTCTATTTAACCCAACTTTAACATCAATATCTAGAATGAATGTAATATCTGGATATTTAATTTCCACTAGCTTATGTAAGTCCCTTATTAGCCCTAAGTCAACTCCAAACCCATATCCTTGATATGCAATAGTTGAATCAATAAACCGATCACAAATCACTATTTTTCCTTCTGCAAGAGCTGGTAATATTAATTTTTTCATATGTTCGCGCCTCATCGAGATAAGTAGCAAGAGTTCAGAAATAGAATCAATATTATTCGTTAACAATACTCCTCTTACCTTCTCTGCAAAGTTAGTGCCACCTGGTTCTCGAGTCAATACCACATTATTTTCGCCGCGAATTTGCTTAAAATGATTTACAAGTAGCTTAGATTGTGTTGTTTTACCAGAGCCGTCTATTCCTTCGAAAGTTATGAACATAAGTTTTATAATTATAATACTAAAAAAGAATATGCAAACAGTATACATAGAAACCGTTTGACATTTAAATAATAAGACCGTAAATTACATGTGGTATAATAATAGTCTATGGTTGCTCTGAATACTCCTAAAGTCGATTTTAGTTTTACTGCAAAAGATTTTAATCTTTTGGGAGTAGACAATAAATATTATGCATTAAGTGACTGTTGTGGAAAAAATGGTCTTATTATAATGTTTATATGCAATCACTGTCCTTACGTTCAGTCAATTATTAGCAATCTGGTAAGCGATGTTGATCAATTGAAAAAAGATTATCAGGTAAACACCATTGCAATAATGCCAAATGATGTAAATGAATATCCAGAAGATTCCTTTGAAAATATGATTAATTTTGCCAAGGAAAATAAGTTTATATTTCCATATTTAATTGATAGTACACAGAAAATAGCTAAAGAATACGGGGCTGTTTGCACTCCTGACTTTTTCGGCTTTAATTCCAATTTAAACCTTTGCTATCGTGGACGTTTTAACGACACAAAAAAAGAAAAGGTTCAAAGCTATGAAGTAGGAAGTAGTGACTTATTTCAAGCTATGAAATTTATTGCAGAAACTGGTAATTCTCCAATTGACCAAAAATCAAGTATTGGCTGCTCAATTAAATGGTCTAATTCTACAGGTTAAATATCATGCACAGTGGCTCTCAGCATTTGTTTGATATTATAATTTTGCTTTCTGCTGCTGTGTTTATAGTCATAGCATTTTGGAAAATGAATATTAGTCCAGTGCTTGGTTACTTCGTTGCAGGTGCAGTTATTGGTTCTCACGGATTTAATCTGATACACTCAGCTGAAGCAATGGATAATCTTGCAGAATTTGGTGTAGTTTTTCTATTATTCATTATAGGCCTTGAATTGACATTTGAACGCCTGATCGCTATGCGTATTCATGTATTTGGGTTCGGTTCTCTTCAAGTTATAGTTACCATGGTAGCAATATGGTGCATCGCTCTTGCTTTCGGAGTGAATACGAATATAGCAACAGTTATTGGTGGTGGGCTTGCGCTATCCTCAACAGCAATAGTGTTGCAGGTTCTGCAAGAAAAAGGTTCTCAAGCAAGTCAGGTTGGTAGGTTGTCGATAGCAGTGCTATTAATGCAAGATTTTGCAGTGGTACCATTAATAGTATTGGTACCTTTACTTACTGGCAATTCTGAGCACAGCCTGATAAGCTCATTGGCAGGTTCATTGGTGCAAGCAGCTATTGCATTAGTGCTGATATTTATAACTGGTAGATTATTGCTTAGACCTTTATTTTCGGTTATTGCTAAAATGGAAAGTAATGAGATCTTTATATCAACAACGCTTTTAATAGTATTAGGAGCAGCATTTATTACTGAGCAATTCCATTTATCGTTAGCATTAGGTGCATTTGTTGCTGGATTGTTAGTTGCAGAAACAGAATATAGACACTCAGTAGAACACGCAGTATTGCCATTTAAAGATTTGTTTCTTGGCTTATTTTTCATGACTGTTGGTATGTCCATCAATACCGAACTTTTACTCAATAAGTTACCACTAATTACTTTATTATCGATTATCCTTATCGTTTTAAAAACATCTATTATATATATATTGTGTAGATTTTTTGGGTTTAAGAGTGCACCTGCTATACAAGCTGGGTTACTGCTTTCACAAGGCGGTGAATTTGCGTTTATTTTGTTTCGCTTAGCAGATGAGCTAAATGTGCTACCAAGTGAAATCGCTCAAGTACTTATGATGGTAACTACAGTAACCATGGCTTTCACTCCTCTTTTATCGGGGCTTGGAGATTGGATAGCAAACTCATTTAGCACTGAGAAAACAATATTAGATGATGAAGCTGTTGAAACAGATACACAAGATCTTTATAACCATGTGATAGTTGCTGGATTTGGTAGAGTGGGATATATGGTAACAAAAATGCTTACGGCAGAGCATTTAAGTTACGTTGTTGTAGATATTCAATCGAAAATAGTCAAAGAAGGAAAAAGTGATAGTTTTCCTATATATCTTGGAGATGTTACAAGATGTGAAATTTTAAAATCGGTAGGAATAGAAAGAGCTCAAGCTCTCGTTATTTCAATAAAGAATGAAGTTACTATAAAAAAAGTTGTTTCTTTAGTTGCAGCAAATTTTCCGCATGTAAATATTGTAATACGCTTACCAGATCTGAGTAATGTGGAGGTTTATAGAGATCTAGGAGCTAGTAAAATTATTCCTGAAACATCTGAGATAGGATTGCAGCTAGGTGGAGCTGCACTGAGCCTTAGTGGTATTAGCGAAAGTGGAGTTACGTCTTTAAAAAGTAGATTCAGAAAAGGCAATTACAGTATGTTAAAAGACCTTGGTAGTGATAAAGATGAATAACTACTTCTCTAATTTTATGTACAGAAAGCTTCAAGCTTTATTGAGGTTTTGCCTATAGTAAATTACGCACATAATCAACCAAATTAAGGAAAGTGCAAACCAAGTGATTGCATATTCCAAATGCTTCATTGGCTGTATAGCTACTTTGCTGCCAAAATTGTTCGGCCACAATACACACTTCTCTAGCTTAATACCTAACTCATTGGAAATTTCTTCTGTACTCAGGGTAAACCATGTATTCGAAGCAGTATCGTTCTTGATAAACCAATTTTTACTTTTATTGCTATCGCAATATAAAATTCCATCTGCAACTACTTTTTCAATTTTTACTTTTTTCTCCTTTTTTTCTCCGACTATTCCTTTATTCACCAACATGTAACGTCCAGTGGTGAGCAACATAGGAGACAGCACGTGATAGCCGTGTTGCCCTGCAAAAACATATAGTTCTATGTCACTTAGAATCCCATCAATCTTGACATGCCTATAGTTAAATTTTTCAAGGTCGTTATTGGGCAACAGATGAACAACAGGAAGACTCATATTTTTGATAATATTATTCTTCCAGTTCAATCTGAATACTTGCCATAATCCTAATAAAAAAAGGAGCAAGCAAGGTACAATTAAAATAAATACTATTTTTTTTAACACTCTATATTTGTGTTCTTAAATAGTTTTCAACACCCATTAGTTCAATAAGGTCAATCTGTTTTTCAATCCAATGGAAGTGCTCTTCTTCATTTTTTAACATCTCTTCTAATAACATTACACTAACAAAATCTTTTTCTTTCTCAGCGATAGAAATCGTTTCTTTGATATCCTTAATACCTTTTCCCTCTAATTTCAAATTAGCTTCTAAGATTTTCCGTATTGTGTCTTTTGTAAACTTTCCATCATGCTTTGATATTTCGTTTGTATCCTGAAAATTTGGAACTCCTTTGAATAACAAAATTCTTTCTGCCAACTTGTTTGCATGTTCAAGTTCTTCGTTAAGCTCATTTTTTACCTTTTCTGCAAATCTATTAATTCCATTGTTTTTGAGAATCGCAAAATGCAAAAGATACTGGCGTACAGAAGTTAGCTCATTGGTCAATAATTTGTTCAAATGTTTTACTATCTCTTCATTCATAATCTTCCCTTAGTTCAATTCATCAGCATAATTTATATGATAACGATAGTTATAGCAACTCATTTAATATTTCCTTTGATAACAACCGTATTAAATAGCATGTCGTGGTATGTCTGTTTTTTCTTAGAGAAGCAAGCAACTAGATACCAGCAAAGAGTGAGCAGCACCGTTAATATAGTGAGTAGCACTATTAATATATCGAAAGCGTTTATTAACACGTCCTGTTCTTGGAAAAGCTCGATGAGGATAACTATTATGTTATATAATAGAGAAAGAAAAAACTGAGAAATGCTTCTATCAAATGCTAAACTCAAATCTATTTTAGAACCGTCCAAGCTTATGGTATGTATGTTCATTAATTGCTGACCAGGAGTTGCTTGGGCTTTTGAAGATATAAAATATGTGAAGTAACTGCAATCTATACACATAGATGAAATTAACGGAAAATTCTTTAACAATAGTCTGATTAATAAGTTTGGAATTAATAAAATTGCTCTATCTATCAAATATGCGCAAAAGCGTCTTATTATACTGGCAATCTCTGTAACAGTGGTCATTACCTATCTTCTAAATACTTTATTATAAAATCTGTAAGTTTATCAAAATGTTGAAAACATAACAAATCTTCATAACCGCTTATTGATTGACCGTATATAATAGGTAAACAATTGGCATTTTGTGCACACAGAACATCTGTGATGCTATCACCAACGAAAAACACATTTTCTCTATTTATAGGCAACGTACTCTCTTCTAGTGCAAATAGCAGTGGGGTTGCAGATGGTTTATCTTCTGCAGTATCGCATGACCCAACCACTCTTTCAAAGTAGGAATCTAGTTTAAAATAGGCAACTTCTTTACGTAAATTAGTATTTTTCTTATTACTTACTATTGCTAGATAAATATTGTGGCTTTTCAGTGTCTGCAACATTTTCTCTACTCCTTGATTCAAAGCAATGTTTTGCAATAGTGCATCATCTAAATATTGTTGATATATCTGATTCGCTTTTTTCCACTGATCGCCAAATAAATTGACCATATAGCTCTTTCTCGACTCATGGGAATTTCTATCAGCAGCTTTATTACTATACCCCATTGAGTTTATGGTATGCTTAATAGCATTAAAAATATTATCTTGAGTGTCAACTAAGGTATTATCCCAATCGAATACTACTGCTAATGAGCTATCTTTCATCTCTTATATAATTATACATTTTAACTTAATAAGTAAATAGCATTTTAATGAAAAAGATATAAATAGGACGCCCTTGATAAACACTTTTTACCACAAGTTATGTTAACTGTTTTTTATATAATTAGCTAATATACTGATTATATGATATGTTTTAATAGGTAACAGGTATGGCCCAGACATCTAAAGAAAGTGTTGAAAAAAAGTTTAAAGATGTTTTTGAACGTTCTCCAGGTGCTTTTCCAGAAGGTACCTCATTAGAAAAGAAGGTTAATTATATCGCAAAAGGAACAGAGGCTCTAAAAGCTGTGAAAAGTAAGGAGCTTGAGAACAAAATGAAAAACGTTGCAGAATTGAGTCAGAAATTTGAAAGTCAAAAAGGACGTGCAGATGAAAAAGTACGTCAAGATTTTGAAAGAATTGCTGAGCTTGACCAACAATATAAAGGGAAGGGCATCTTCACAAGTGAAAAAGTTGCAGAGCCAAAAAGTGACAAAAAACTCCAAGACACTCCGAGAAAAACTACAACAGCAGTTAAAGACCTTGAACATAATACACAAAAAAAGACTACTGAAGCTTCTGTGCAAACAGCATCAGAGCACGATTCACAAACCGTTAATCCCTCAGTAAGCAAGAGTTCTGTAAAAGAGAAGCTCAACACTGAGCCGGACAAAAAAGATAACACGCCTCAACCACAAGAAAATCAAAAAGAAGAAGGGTTTTTGAGTCTTCTGAAGCGCTTTGTTAAGAAAATATTAGAAAAATTTTTAGGTGAAGGTGAAAAGGATGTAGAGAATGCTCGTGGCATGAAAGAAGATGCTCAAAGAGATACGTCAAATAACGAAGAGCAACAAAAGAGTAAGCAGCTTGATGAAATTTTAAAGGACAAAAGTGTAAGCGAGGGTTTGAAGCAGGCAACAAAGCTTGAAAACCCGGCAATAACGCCTGTTAATACTCCTAAAGTGAATGAAGTAAACACGGGTCGTGAAAGGTGATCCGCTTTCAAGCTTCATTATACCGCCACGAACCGTCATACCGCTGCGGTATCTCATCCGCTAACAAGTAGCGGGATGACGATTGTCAGGGTGTCATCCCAGTGTCCCTATGATGTTATCCCAGTGCCCTGACTACTTGGATCTAGCAAGCTTTGCTTGCAAATAAGTCTAATACGCGTCGCGTTTTATGCCAAAACACAATTGGAGTTACATGCAAAATAGATCCCAGTGTCAGCTACTCGGATGACAAAAAAAGGAGCACTGGGATGACACCATTTGTTGTATTTAACAAAGTTCGTACTTAGCTTCATGTTAGCTATAAACATTAAGAAATTTACCAAACGAAAAAAAGGCAAAAGAAGCCCCAGCTAATATCTATTTTAGAACATTGGCGTTTTTTAAGTCTTAAACACTGCAATTTAGCTGCTTTTAAATGCAACTCACCTTAGTTTAAATGTTTAAGAAATTTACTAAGCAGAAAAAAAGGCAAAAGAAACCCCGTGTTAGCTAGTTGTCACTCCCTAATCCTGCAAATTGGCGTACTATACTGTCTTAAACGACTTATAAGCGCGTTTCAGCTTGTGTAGGTAAAAACCTAGAAATATTGTGAAGACATAAGGTACACATAGTGCAAAAAATTAAAAATAAGACGCCAACTACGTTGTTTCCTTGCTGTTTAATCTGCACAGATGAAGATAACTGAATACCTTCAGTTTCATGATAAGGGGGCTGGCGGAGTTTGTCAAGGAAGTTTTTTCGTTTCTAACGGTTGTTGCCAAAAACTATGCAAGAAGTCTATTGACAGGTGATTAAATTATAATGTAGCCTATCGCCGTATATCCGGGGGTGGGTTGTTGTGAGGCTTTTTCACTTTTTATTCTTGTTAATGTGTTTTTCTCTGTATTACTATGCGGGTTTTATATTTTCGCCCTGCCCAAAAGCTACGGTTTGCTTTTCACCTGGAGAAGATTGTGCTGTACCGATAATCAACGTAATAGATCAGTCTAAAAAATCTATCTTAGTTCAAGAATATACATTTACTCTTGGAACAGTTGCAAAATCTTTGATTAATGCTAAAGAACGCGGTGTTGATGTTAAAGTCATCTTAGATAAATCGCAACTCTACTCAAAATATAGTGTTATAAATGAATTATTTTCAGGTGGAGTACCAATTTGGATCGATGATAAGCCAAAGATTGCTCATAATAAGATAATGATTGCTGACAATCAAAAAGTCATCACAGGGTCATTTAACCTTAGTAAGACAGCTAAAAAAGGAAATGCTGAAAATTTATTAATTATTACAGATTATCCTGAATTGATTCAGCAGTATGTGAAAAACTGGGAGGCACGAATGTCACAATCTTACAAATACGCTCCCAACTAATCGAGAGCGCTTGCTCAAAATCAGTTTTAAAAACAGCAAGGGAGAGCTTTTTTGATTGATTGGCATAATGATTATGATATAATGAACTAAAAATTTAAGGAATAAAGTAATGGATTATATAAATGATGCTGCCGGTAGCTACACTGCTATTCATGATTTTTTTCAAAACAACAGTGTTGGAGATTACAAAGTTCAATGCAATTATGGTGGGGTGCCGTATGCTACTGATGAGTACGTGCATTCTGGCGATAAATTTTGGAGTAATAATTTCATAGACTCACATTTTGGCAGGGAAATAAAAATGTATCCTCAAAGTGAACTTTTAGCTAAAGAATATGCTGGAAATACGTTGCCAGTTTCAATATCACTAGATAAGGATTTAATAAAAATGAAGGAATGTCAGAAAAAAACGAAATTTGTGGAACTAGAAAGGGAGTCAGGTGATTTAGTGCATGATAAGCAAAAGTATGTAAAGTGTTACACAACAAAGCTATCATATGATGATGTACATATTTACAATAACGATAAAGTTTCAACATTTAGCATAAAATACGACGTGCCAAATGATCCGAAATACAGTTTAAATATAACATTTACAAAGGTTAATGATAATAAACCAGGATTTTGGCAGAAATTTAAAAATATGTTTTAACGTGACCATTCACTGGTTTTTACTCAATCAACCAACAACAGTTAATATCAAATTTTTATAATTAAAAAATATGCTATTTTTTAAAACTTTCATTCTCCTTGACTCTGTCAACTTCACAAAACAACTCTTGGACCAAATGTATCTGGCATAACACCTTTTGGTAACTTGCTACTTCTTTTTTTCCGCATCTCCGACAACAGCCATTGATATTCCACTACATAAGGCTTGATTTTTGGTAAATCAACTTTTTTATGAATAATACTATGCTTCTCCTTAAATTGACCATTTACCCTAAACGCTATTAGCTTCCTTAAAATTTACATTAATGCCTATTTTGCCTAAACTGAAGCGTCTTTTCCAATTTTTTCTAGCATCAACTCAGCAGCTTTTTGTTCAGCAATCTTTTTACTAGAAGCGCATGCAGAAACTTTACCATAATCTTCTATGCAAACTGATATAGTAAATTCAGGATTGTGCGCTGGTCCAGTTTGTTTTACAAGCTCATACTCTGGTAAAGGCAATTTGTTTTTCTGAGTCCACTCTTGCAGTGAGGTTTTAGGATCTTGAGGGGGGTCAAGCATGCCTTTAGCTAGCTTTTCCCAATATTGGATAATAAATTTTTCAACATTTTCAAGCCCGCCATCAATATAAATTGCACCTATTAGTGCTTCAAGCGAGTTTTCTAAATTTTTTAAGTTACATCTCCCTCCATTGCAGCGTTCACTATTATTCATGATGATAAAGCTGCCTAATTTTATTTCTTTAGCAACATTAGCAATGGTGTTGCCACAAACTAAATCCGTCTTTCTTTTTGCCAATGCTCCTTCTTTTTCTTCAGGAAATAGTTTAAACAGTGTGGCAGATACAACCATATTCAAAACACTATCGCCCAAAAACTCTAGTCTTTCGTAGCTTACAATCTGGTTTTTGCTATTCCTTTTATTTACGCTTGGGTGAGTTAGTGCCTCTTCTAATATTGCATAATTTGTAAATTTATAATCAATGATCTTAGATATTGCATCATTCAAACTCTTCATACCAATTATTTAAAAGAAAAGCACTTTCTACCACCTTTATACCAGAGAATTAGTTTTATTTTATTAAAATAATACCACCAACTTCCAAAATTAATGTATACAACCCACCACCTCACTAATGTTACTAAATCCATCTCTCCTTATTAGTTCTGCAAGTTCTAGATTAATTTTGTTTACAACTTGAGGTCCGTGGTATATGAGAGCAGTGTACAACTGCACCAAAGAAGCTCCTGCCTTTATTTTTTTATATGCATCAGCACCACTTGAGATTCCTCCGCACCCTATCAATAATATTTTGCCCTTAGTAAATTTGTACATATCGCCCAATAACTCGGTTGAAAGTTTAAACAGCGGTTTGCCACTCAACCCACCACTCTCATTATGGTGAGAATGCAGATTATCTCTACTTACCGTAGTGTTGCTTACTGTTAATCCGTCAATCTTATATTCCAACGCAAGCTCAGCGATATTTTCTTTCGTTTGCTGATCTACATCTGGTGAGATTTTTAATATTATTGGTATGGATTTAGAATTATCAATTGATTTTCGGGTTAGAGTTACGGATTTCAACAATTCCGATAATTCTTGCTTATTGTGCAGATTGCGTAAATTAGGCGTGTTTGGGGATGAGATGTTCAGCACTATATAATTGCTCTTTCCATATACTATCTTTATTAAGTCAACATAATCGCTGATTTGGTCCTTTGATGTACTGTTTTTTCCTATGTTGATGCCAAAAATGCAGTCATCAAGCTTGGTTTCACCTATTTGTTTAAGAAAATAGTCTATTCCTTTATTGTTAAATCCCAATCTGTTAATTACCCCTTGATCTTTAATTAACCGAAAAATTCTTGGCTTTTTGTTTCCATATTGTGGATTACGAGTTACAGTACCAGTTTCAATAAACCCAAAACCAAATGAGAGCATAGGCCTTATAACTTCTGCATTCTTGTCAAAACCTGCAGCCAGACCTATGGGGCTTCTGAGCTTATTACCAAAAAAATTCACACTCAAAGATTCTGGTAGCTCTATAGGATTCTTATAAGGCATTTTCTTTAATGCCATAATTGCCAAAGAGTGAGCAACTTCGGGCGGTAGTAAAAATAGTAAATTACGTTTGTAAAACACTTTGCTTATTTTTAGTTTATTTTTTACCATGAAACGCTATAAGAGTATAACCATAACTTGAAAAGAAATTGATTTTACTATGGACAAGCTTTCTCTATAGGTTACACACTTAAAGCTACTGTTAACTTTTACAAGATATAGAGAATGAAAGAGGCCGGGACCGGAATTGAACCGGTATAAAAGGATTTGCAGTCCTCCGCATAAGCCATTCTGCCACCCAGCCGTTTTTTATGTGTAGATATCCATTATATCTTTTAGCATAGATAAAGCCTCCTCCCTTTTGCGTTGAAAAGTGTTACGTCCAATGATTGAACCATTACCGCCACCCTGCTTAATTTCTTTCGCTTCATTGTATATGTTATCTACTTCCTTCGATTCACCACCAGAAAAAACTACTATTCTTTTCCCTGCAAAACAAGACCTTTTAACATATTCAATTCTTTTAGATAATGATTCAATATTTTCTGTTTCTATTTTCTCCCTTTCCAAATATTTAGTTGGAAGTTTTACTTTTATTATATTAGCGCCAAGCAAAGCTGCTATGTGTGCAGCATAGGCAATAACATCAACTGCTGTTTCACCTTCTTTGGAAATCCCTTCACCGCGTGGATAAGACCATAGCACTACTGCAAGCCCGTAAGATTTGGCTTCAGCTATGATTCCACGGGCTTCCTCCATCATATCGAAACACTTAGCAGAACCAGGATATATAGTAAATCCGACAGCTAAGCAGCCCAAACGCAGCGCATCTTTCACAGAAGAGGTTATTGCCTGATCAGAGGTTAGATCCTTTGAATGTAAAGAGTTGGAACTATTAAGTTTCAAAATAAGTGGGAGCATTCCAGCATAAGTTGCAGCACCAGCTTCAATCATACCAAGTGGAGCAGCATATGCACTTACTCCCGAATCAACCGCAAGCTGAAAATGATAATGTGGGTCATAAGCATCAGGGTTAACTTCAAAACTTTTAATTGGACCATGCTCAAATCCTTGATCTACTGGCAGAATCACTAACTTGCCAGTGCCGCCAAGCTTTCCATGCATGAGAATACGAGTAAGATTTGCTTTTACCCCAGGGTTTTCACTTTCGTAGTAGCTTAGGACTTGTTTTACTTTATCACTTATCACTATAATTCAAATTGAATTTAAGTTATAGATTGTAACAAAGATGAAGTTCAATACAAGGATTTTAAACTATATCAAAAGCAATTTTATTTTCTACTTTATTCATATAGATTCTTAATTTCTTTCCTTTTATTAATTTACGATTCAGTATTTCTTCCGCTAAGTAACTTTTTATCTCTTTTTCAATAAGTCTCTCTATCGGACGTGCTCCCATTTCCTTACTATAACCTGTTTGTGCAAGATAAGATTTCACTTCATCTTCTACCAAGCAGTTTATGCCTTTTTGCGTCAGCTGCTTTTTCAGTTCCTGAATAAATTTATCTACAATATGCAGAATTATATCCGCATTTAAGTCAGAAAAAGAAATAATCGCATCAAGACGATTACGAAATTCAGGGCTAAAAACCTGTTCTATCGCTTTTTCACTATCACCAGTGTTAAATTTTTTATGCCCAAAGCCAACAAAACTTTTGCTGCGTTCAGCTGCTCCTGCATTAGTTGTCATAATTAAGATTATATTGGAAAAGTTAACTTTACGTCCGTAAGTGTCTGTAACGCAACCATAATCCATAATTTGTAGCAATATATTATAGATATCGCTATGAGCCTTTTCAATTTCATCAAGCAGCACAACACTATATTGATTATTAGATACAGACTCTGTGAGTAATCCACCCTGATCATAACCTACATATCCAGGAGGAGAACCAATCATCCTTGATATCGTATGAGACTCAATATATTCGGACATATCAAAGCGTATAAGATTCATGCCCATGCTTTCTGCTAATTGTTTTGCTAGCTCGGTTTTACCAACACCGGTTGGCCCTGCAAAAAGATAATTTGCTAAAGGCTTATTGTAATTTCTCAACCCAGATTTAGCAATTTTAATAGAATTAACAAGAGATTCTATTGCCTGCTCTTGGCCAAAAATCACCTTCTCTAGATTAGCTTTTAAAGACTTTACTTTCTGCAAATCATCAGATTCAGATCCGCAAGGCACATTTGTAATTCTAGTAATGGTATTCTTAATATCTCTACTATTTACAATTTTACCCCTGTTTCTTAGCAATTTACAATATGCCCCTGCCTCATCAATAACATCAACCGCTTTATCAGGTAATATTCGCCCAGTAATATACTTATGCGAAAGTTCAGCCGCAGACCTAATGGCATTCTTTGTATAATATACTCCATGATACCCTTCATAGTAGTGCTTTATACCATCTAGTATCTTTATCGTTTCGTTAACAGAAGATTCCTTAACATTAATTTTTTGAAACCTCCTCGCTAATGCTTTATCTTTTTCAAAACTATTGCTGTATTCTCTATATGTAGTTGCACCTATACAACGCAGTGTACCTCTTGCAAGCGCAGGTTTGAGTAGGTTACCTGCATCAAGAAAGCTACCACTTGTAGAACCTGCTCCAATGATAGTGTGTATTTCGTCAATAAAAAGGATAGCACCTGGTTTTGCCTCAATCGCTTTTATTATAGATTTTATTCTCTCTTCAAAATCACCTCTATAGCGTGTCCCTGCAAGGAGTGACCCTAAATCCAAAGCATAAATTATACTGGACCTGAGCGCACTTGGAACACTGTTTTCAATGATTTTGAGTACCAAACCCTCAACTATTGTGGTTTTGCCAACACCTGGATCTCCAACATATAAAGGGTTGTTTTTTCTACGCCTCAATAATATTTCTATAGTGCGATTTAATTCATAATCACGACCAATAACATAATCTATTTTTTTGCTTCTTGCATAGTCATTTAAATTTTTACAATAACTTTGTAGAATTTCCTCATCTTTTAGTAGCTCACCTTTATTTACTGTAGTAGGAGCATCATTATTTTTATCAAGTTTTACTTTATGATTAGTGGTGTATTCATCTATATCGTTAGAGTATTTCATGTTAGATATGTGGTAAATCAAATTGGAATCTTTCGCACTTTGTTTCTGCAATAGATCTTCAACGTATAAATCTTGCCCAGACAAAATTTCTACTAGAACACTTGCTCCATTTATTTCTTTTTTCCCCAAGCTATGAGCCCGTATTATTGCTCTGTGTATTATGCATTGAAACATTGAGCTAGGTTTAACTCCACTGATAATCAATTCAGAACTGCTTTGTAAAAACCCTTTTATATTATTATTATAATCATTAGCCTTAATATTGCATCTTGATAGAATGTTATCCATACTGATGATTTCATCGGCTCTGATATTACATCTTGATAAAACGTAATTTACATCCACGTCTTTAGTTAACGCCAGCAATAAATGTTCTACTTTCGCATATTTAAGATTAAAATTAGAAGCAATGAATAGTGCTCTATTCAAACTTGCCTCTAAGTTTTTGGAAATCATCTCCTATTCTCTTTAAAAGTGGGAACTCATATATAATGAATAGCACACAATTATTAAAAAAATTGAAATCCAGCAGTTCGCTGTAGCCAATTTGAATCCCACTCTGGATCTACGTCATAGCACCGCAATATCTCAGCATAGATTCCGCTAATGAGTAGCGGAATGACGAGTTTTACGCTTATCAAATTGTAGGCAAATCCTATTTAATACGCTTTTTCTAGTACTCTGCTTTTCTTCTTAAATGCATTGATCTTTTTTCTACCGTATTTAGTCTTTAACGTACTTGGCCTTTTAAAGACCTTTTTGCTGTTACGTTTTTTAAATTGCACACTACAATCAAAATTTAGCTCTCCTTCTTTGTCTGCCAGTGCAGGCAGTCTTCTCTTATCTTGAGGTGTAACAAAAGATAGCGCATACCCTTCAGCTCCAGCGCGTGCAGTTCTACCTATACGATGAATATAGTCAGCTTGCGATTGTGGTGCATCATAATTGATAACATGTTGAATGTGGGGAATATCAAGGCCGCGAGAAGCAACATCTGTTGCAACCATGATTTGATTACGGCCACGACGAAAAGAATTAATGACCCTTTCGCGCTTGTGCTGCCTTAAATCACCATGAATTGCTAAAGCGCTATAGTCATCTTTGTGCAATCTGTTAGCTAGCTGATCCGCTCCTCGCTTTGTTTTGACAAAGATAATGATTGATCCTTCGCGCTGACATAGTTGTGTAACAAGCTTTTCATATTTTTCTGATTCTGATGCATAAACAATTTCTTGCTTAATTTTTACAGAAGTTGTAACCTCACAATCAACAGAAATACGTTCTGGTCGATTAAGGTACTTCTCAGCAAGTTTTACTATATCTCCAGGAAGAGTTGCAGAAAACATAAGAGTTTGCCTTATTTTAGGCAAATGCTTCATAATTTCTTCAATCTGAACTCCAAAGCCCATATCAAACATACGATCCGTTTCATCAAGCACAAGAACGCTAACATTGCGAGTAATCAAAGTTTTACGCTCAATATGGTCTATAATACGACCAGGAGTACCTATTACAATTTGTGGTTTTTTCTGAAGCTGATTTAGCTGCCTAAAAATAGGCTCACCACCAATCAACAAAGCGACCCTTAGTGCAGAATTTTGAGATAAGAGTTTTCTTATCTCATTTGTTACCTGATGCGCAAGCTCTCTGGTTGGCACGATGACTAAAGCTGAACCAGTGTTAGGCTCATTCAGCAACTTAGCAACCAACGGAATAGCAAATGCTAAAGTTTTTCCAGTCCCCGTTTGAGCAGATCCGAGAATATCTTTACCTTGTAGCGCTAAGGGAATCGCTTGTATTTGAATCGGAGTTGGGACGAAAAGATTATTTTTATCTAGAGCTTGTCTAAGCGAAGCTGGGAGACCCATCTCATGAAAATTATTCACAATACGTTAATCCTGTTAAAAGACTTCATAATAGATTAATCTTCCAATCTTAAATTTATTGCAGATTTTTTATCTTCTCCGTTTCTACCGCGCTCCTCTTTAACCTCATAACTCACCCTTTCTCCTTTTATTCCCTTCTCTTTATTCTCTCCTTTAAGTGCCTCAGGTCTTATTCCCGAACGTTCCAATGTGCTAATATGTACAAAAACGTCACCCCCTTTACCTTCTGGCTTGATGAAACCATAGCCTTTTTCGGCATTAAACCATTTTACATTACCAAATTCCATTTAAACAACTCCTAAATTATTAACTAACATTACTAATGTGATGAAAAACTTTGAAATTACGATTGAGAATGCTTTAAGCTTAGCTATTGAAACTAAACCTTTATACTCCATAGTCTATTCTTAACATTACATGACAATAATACACAATTGTTGTACTTGATGCAAATAAATTTTTTAATCGTTAAGCGAACCTGCAACCGTCATTTCGCTAACTTTAATCGTTGGTGAATTAAATTGCCCACAAAAAGTTAGATCATCTGCAACGACTAAATTGCTAAACATATCCTTCAAATTGCTAGCAATGGTAATCTCATGTATTGGATACGTTATTTTTCCATTTTCTATAAAAAATCCGGAAGCGCCTTGGCTGTAATCGCCATTGATTAAATTGACACCAAAACCAAATAAATCAGTTACATATATTCCCTCTTTCACTTCCTGAATTAATTCTTCAAACGATACATCACCATTCTCAATGTAGAGGTTACTAGCTGCAGGAATAACTGCAGCATTACTTGCACGAGTTGCACTTCCGGTTGTTTCTGAGTCTAATTTTCTAGCCGAGTATAAGTCTAAAATCCAATTTTGTAATATTCCGTTTTTTACAAATATATTTTTCTTGCTAGTTATCCCTTCTCCATCAAATGGTCTCGATGCTATGCCTCTTGGCAACAATGGATCATCGATAATATTAATTCTATCGTTGAAAATCTGAGCGTTTAAACTACCCCTCAAGAAAGAACTGTTGCTTATAATACTGCTCCCATTTATAGCAGAAGCAAAACTTTTTACTAGCCCTTTTGCTGCTCTTTTTTCAAAAATAACTGGAAATTTACCAGTTTTCATTGTACGTGAATTCAATTGATCAACTGCTCTTTTTGCTGCTTCTTTTCCCATTAACTCTGGCAACTTTAAATCACTAAAATTACATGCTATATCATAATCGTAACCAACCTTCATTTCACTTTCTCTTCCAGCAACAACAGAGACCTGATTAGCAAAGGTTGATTTACTAAACGAGCCAATAAAACCAGAAACAGTCGATAATACTGTATTCACTAAAGCGTATGAAGAAGAGGCTCCTTCAGAATTAGTGATACTCTTATGTGCAAGGGCTGAATTTTCTGCAGCTTCAGCAATTTCTTTTAGGTTATCAACGGTTACAACATTATTATCTGAGATACTTAAATCTGCAGAAGAGATATAATTACTACCATTTACAGCAAAATTAATGCAAGGATCTTCTGGCGCATTCTTTGCCATTTCTACCACTTGGCTTACTGTATCACTCAGATTATTCAAATCGTTTGTAGAAATATACGCAGCTTTGTTTTTACCTGCTATAGCTCTGATTCCTACAGTGCAATTTTTAGATTGTGATATTTGCTCAATTTTTGATAGACGCTGAGAAACTGAAGTCTTATTAGTTTCATATATTGTAACTTCCGCATCTTGATTTTGCTTTTTTATTAGTTTAGTAATATCTGCTGCAATATTTAATATATTCATTTTCTATTCCTTAGATTTCTATAAAGATTCTGCACCACCTATAACTTCAATTAAATCAGTCGTAATCGCTGCTTGACGAGAACGATTATAAAGCAATGCTAATTTGTTCAGTATCTCTTTAGTGTTTCTGTTTGCTGATTCCATAGCAACCATTCTAGCACTATTCTCACTCGTTGCACTTTCAAGTAAAGCAGAGTAAAGAGCAATTACAACGTAATCTTGAACCAAAGATTTTAAAATAAATTCAATATTTTGTGGTTCATACTCATAGCCGTAATCTGTTGTTGGACCAGCCAGAGAGCTATCAATCAAGGATGAGTCTTTACTCCATGGTTTTATTGTTTCCAACATTGGTTTTTGCGTGAAGGTATTATAGAATTTACTATAAAAAACTTTAACTTTATCGTATTTACTTAAATCTATACCATCAACCAAAGCTTCTACGTGCTTTAACGTGATTCCCTTACTATTTTCAATTTTTAAGATACTTTTAGAGTCAAATCTATTTTTACCTACATCAAAAGCTTTTTTACCAAGAAATACAATATCTACTTTTTTGCCATTTGCGATTGACTTATTTACACGCTCTTGACTAAATTTGACAATAGAAGAGTTAAAGTTGCCGCACAAGCCACGATCAGACGCAATAATGAATACTAGGTAAGAACCGTCGTTACTGACATTTAGAATTTTTGCCAGTAATTCTTGATCAACTGATAGCATTAATGAAAAAATAATGTTATGCAGCTTAGATACATATAATTTTGAATTTAATAACTTCTTTTGGCTTTGTAACAACTTTGCTGCAGAAACCATTTGCATTATTTTCGTGGTTTTCTGTACAGACCTAATATTCTTAATTCTTAAGGATAATTCCTTTAAGCTCTTCATTTTGTATACAACCCTGATTTATTAAAATATATAACTGTTAGTGTCTAAAAGCAAGTTTTTTTGACATTAAAACCAAGTCTAGCTAAGAAACTTGCAGGTTTATTGTTTGGAGATAAGGATTATATTAAGAAAGTGCTCTAACTTCAGCAATATCAATGTGAAAGTAGCCTAATGGTAATTTCTACACTTTGTGGAATTTTATAATATATAATAAACACAATTAAAACTATTACAACTTGAACACTTATGATCCCATTGTTCTAGTTCCCTGTTACAATTTTTACATTTCCAGCCTGGATCAGGCAAAGCTTCTGAGCCCATCTTGTTTAGCCAATAAATTACCTTGTCGTGTTCTTGCAATGTAACCTTGAGTTGTATTACAATAAAGTAGATTGACATGTAATTAGCTTTTTTCATAGCAGTGTCTAAATATTGACTTGCAAGATCATATTTACCTGAACTCATTGAGGACAAAGCAAGTAAACAGTAACTAAAATAATAATCAGGGCGTAAGTTGTATAGTCTTTCAGCACCTTTACTATTTAAATTGATGTACATTTTAGCTGACTGAGGAGTAGGATTTACTGTATACTCTGCCTCTAGCACTGCAGAAGCTTTTCTGATTTTTCCAAGTTTAATATATAATTCTGCCTTTAAATAATTGATGGGCTGAAAAATTGCACTATAACGTTGTGCTCTAAATAAAGACTTTATAGCCTCCTTAAAATTTCCTTTACTTTCATATTGCTTTGCTAAAGCGCAATAAAACACTGCAAACATTTCTTTATGATCAAAGGGGAGAAAAATATTGGACTTAACTGCTTCCTTCAACCTCAAAATTGCATTAATCCAATCTTCTTTCAATATGCAATGCTCTATTTGAAAGGGAATAGATAGCATTTTATCGTTAATTGAACTAGAGCAATATTCTATAAATTTTTGAAAGACTACTTTTTCTTGTTTGAGGTGGACAATCAGCTTATTGGCTAGAAGTAGAGCTAAGTTACGATTTTTATTTGCAATATTTGTTAAACCGTTACTGAAAAAGCTGTAATTTCCCGTCTTACCTGAGTTAAAGAGCTTTATTAAAGACAACCTATCGCTCTCCTCACTCAGACTTTTAACTAGCTTTTGGGCATTCTCTATATTGTCTAAGTCTATGCTAAAGAAAGCTTCAAAGAGAAGCAATTCTTCCCTATCCCTTCTTCTATTTCTTATGTTGGCAAATGTTGATGAAATGGAGGAAAAAAAGCGTACAAGTGTAATTAATAAAAATAATAAAACTACACAAGTAAAAATAATGAAATATAGATCAATACTTATAGTGTAATTGCCTAATTCCAATTTTATTACTTCACCACTTACCTTGACCCATATACCAAATAAAAACGAAAAAGCGAAAATTATAAAATAAATCATGAGATATATTGTAATAAGTGATGATATATTGTTGAAATATTCTTAGAAGCTACAATAAAACCATTCAATTTATTCAGCCATGGCTTGAATTCTGAATGCGTTAAATTGCTTACTGTAACAGTTATATTTTGCCAATCATTATCATTTATTGACTCCTCAATTTCTGCGAATTTTACTCTTAATGGATCATTTCGGTCGTCTACCTTTATCCAGTTTGAAATGATTTTTTTAGACAATGTACTTTTGTTGTAATCGATAGTATCAATAGTTTTTTCAAAAGATAACTTCAATTCGTGTAAGGTATTTATCTCTTTCAAATTTTCTAATTCATCTACTGCATTTTCTATCTCTGGATCGTCAAGCTCTGATATCAAAGGCTTTATTGAATTTATATGGTTATCAAATTTTGCTTCTCGCAATAACGAATTCTTCATTTTAACCACAAGTAATAGCAATTTTGCAAGGTTCTTACATCTTGAGTTATTATCACCTTGCTCACATTGAGTATGCTGACTTCTCTTGAGGTCAAATATCTTTTTTTCTATTCTAGATTGATTAACTTCAAGCAACATTCTAAATTCATCCATGTTTTCCGTTAAAGCTTTCACATTGTTTTCACTCTCTTGCTGATTTATTTTTAAAAAGATTATGTTATTTATTGTGATGTAACCGGTAAATAACAATACAATTAAGAACCAACCTATGTACTTTTGCTGAGTATCATTCATAACGTAGTATCTCCGCAGGATCTTGTGCAGCTGCCTGCAACGCAGGAGCAATTGTCGCTAAAAATGATAAGAGTAACGCAAGTGCAGAAATATTTACTACGTCTTGGGGTACTAATATCACTGGCAAACTTGAAAAAAAGTATATCATAGGATCAAACAGCTTGACGTTAGTAATGTTTTCTAAAAACACTCTAATGCTTTCGATATTGAGAGAAAAAACGACACCTATAATACAGCCAAGACAAGTTCCCGTAAAACCGATTAATAGACCACAAGCGCAAAATATACGCATAATGCTTCCACTTGTTGCACCAAATGTACGCATAATTGCAATCGCGGATTTCTTTTCTTGCACTATCATCATTAAATTTGAGATAATATTAAACGCTGCTACAACTATAATCAAAGTGAGAATTAAAAACATCACATTTCTTTCAGTTTTTAAAGCACTAAAATAATGGCTTTGCTGTGATTGCCAACTTTCAGCTTCCATTCCTATTTCTTTTTCTATAGCATCTGCCAGCTTATCAGCTCTAGTAACGTCGTCTACAAGTACTTCTATATTTTTTATGCTATTTTTATAATTAAAAAAGGCTTGTGCTGATTTTAGAGGCATATATATCAAGGTATTATCATACTCAAACATACCCATATCAAATATTGCTATAACTTTATATTTTTTCATTCGCGGCATTTCACCAAGTAATGCATCAAATTCTTCAGATGATATAAACGTAATTTCGTCGCCATAGTCAATGTTCAAAACTTCTGCTAAGCGTGCTCCTATTATTATCCCTTCATCAAATTTTTTTACATCACCTATAATTACATTATTTGTAACGGCAGTACTATCAAGCAAATCTTTAGTTGACACACCTCGCACTACGCTACCTGCAATTTTACCATTTGCTACAATAATAACTTGATCATTGGTCATAGGAGTAGCTTTTAATATACCAGGAATTCTCTCAATAGATTTTGAAACTGCGTAGTAATCTGAATTTATGTTCCTATCAAAATAAACGTTAATATGGCCATCAATGCCAAGTATTGAGTCAAGCAACTTTGCTCTGAATCCGTTCATCACAGACATCACCACTATTAGTGTTGCAACTCCAAGGGCAATGCCGATAATAGAGAACAAAGTCATTATAGAGCAAAATCTGGCATTTCTTGCTCGCAAATAGCAAGCAGCCATAGTAATTTCAAAGGCAATGGACATTACAAAATATTTTGAGGTTAGACATTATATTTTTGAAACTTCGTATAATTGTAGACTTTTCTTTATTTAAAAACTAGAGATTTTTGCTTCCTTAAATTTAGCAGACTTATAGAGTATCTTTAACATTAGAATTTCAAAATCTTCCATATACATCATCCAACCTCACTATATCATTATCAGATAAATGCTCTCCTATCTGAAATTCAACTATTTCAAGTGGAGAGCTTGTGCTTTTATAACATAGAAAAAATCAAGAATATTATTGGGTTTATTCAATAAGTTATAATTCTTTCCTTCCATAATTTTCAAATTGTACAACTAGTTGCTTTACATTTACATCTGTGAGAAGAGCATTTTTGCTAACATGAGGTCTCGGATCAGATTTTGCTGATAAGGGATTCATCTGAGATATTTCATCCCTCATTGGAAATAAGCGAGATTGGGAAGCAACTTTTGGTGATGGCCTAGTTTTTTTCTCCACATCTATATTCACTTGTGCAACAGGAGGGGTCCTGCTTTCAATAGTTTGCGCATTAGGACTTTCTTTTGCTTGATTTTGTTTGAATTTTTTTCTTATCTCTTGTACTTTAATATCGATATTATAATTAATTTCTTTTTCCATAGAAGATACTACCATTTCTAGCTTTGTGCTTGATTTTTGATCAGTATGACCTAACTTTTTAAGTTTTAGTGGTAATTCAGGTTTATCTTTAGTTGATTTAGGAACAGTTCCTACTACTTTTGGTTTTTGTCTAACTTCTTGACCAGCAGTAAACATTTTTTTTGGCAATGGGGGTGCTATTGATGGTTTTGGCAATATTGGAGGTTTAGATTGTTGTTTTTGTTTAAGTTCTCTTTTTGCTTCCATATGTTCTTTAGGAACTGTTACATAAATTAGCTCTTCTCTAGGCGATTTTGAACTTTGTGAATTTTCTGTTAAAATTTTACTCTTCTTCTCTTGATAATTTGATATCTCTTTGTATCCAGGCTTTTCATCTAATGAATTTCCATGGCCTGAATCATTATAATTAACTTCTACTTGTCTATCTTCTTTTAGAAAACTGCGTTCTGGCTTTTCTGGAGCTATTGCAATATTTCCTCTTTCAACTTGCTCCAAACCTGAAATTTTACGATAAGCCTCTAGATATTCAAAGATTGTCATTGAAGTAGGAGGAGGTAATTTATCAATAAAACTACTTATATTCTTAACTGGAACATTTCTTCCCGAGATTCTATTCAATATTTCCTTTAATATCTTAAGACCTGATGGCTTTCCATTCATCGATTTTACATAATCAATTGAGTCACTACGTATAACAAACTTAGCTACATCTTCTGCCTTATCTGTAAAACGCTTTAATGCCTGAGATAAATCCCTTACCGTTTTATTATAATGTCTAATAGTTACTAACTCATCTCTTGCTTTTATAGCTTCTTTAAGGAAACCGAGATTTTCTCTATAATTGTCACTTTTAAATGGATCCTTCATATTAATTACAACTCATTATTTATTAAAATATGGGTATAGGTTTAAAATATTAAGATTTAGTAAATATTATTTTTTACATAAAGCAGCTATACCCATATTATAAATTGCCAACAAATGCATTTATGGCGTTACCATATTCTTCCATATACATCATCCAATCTCACTATATCATTATCAGATAAATGCTCTCCTATCTGAAATTCAACTATTTCAAGTGGAAAGCTTGTGCTTCTATTTTCAATCCTATGGGAAACTTCCCTTGGGATTTCTATCATATGGTCCTTTGCTATAGCATATTCTTTGTCTTCTAAACTAACATATCCAACTCCTGATAGCACTATATGGTATTCATCTCTATAGTGATGGAATTGCTTAGAAGTGCAGCTTAATGGATTGATAAAAAGATATTTTATAAGAAAATTTTCGCTCATTAAAATTATACTACAAAATCCCCATGGTTTAACTTCTTTCCTTATCACCTTTACTTTCTTAACTTTATGAATAAATGAAATTAGACTTTTGTTTGGTTGCTTACAAGCTCCACTCAATAAATTTTTATTACTTTCTGTCGTTGAAACTGGTTCTTTTTCTCTAATCACATGCTGAAATGATGCCGGTTCTTTACTAAACTTCTCACTCAATTCTAAAACTGAATTCCAAGTTCCAACATCCAACCAATCGAAATTAGCTTCTATCATTGCAACGTTTTTTGCTTTCTCCATCACCAAGTAATCAATGGATATGCCTTCAATTCCTGCAAAATCTCGTTGTTTTAAATACAGAAATCTCTCTTGCGGTGTGAAATATTTAAAACATAAATTGTAAAGATTCGGGGCAGATTTTTTAATCTCATCTATGTAGCGTTTTGCTTTAAACACAAATATTCCAGAGTTCCAATAATGATCGTTACTTAACTTACGCTCGGGCTTTTCTGTAAAATCTTTCACTATATGACATTTTTCTTTCTGATCATATACTGCATTTATATAGCCGTATTCAGAATTGAATTCATGAGGCTTAACCCCAAAAGTGACTATAGAGTTAGTTTCAGAGGCTAACTTAGACGCTTTTTGAGTAGAAGCATAAAAACTATTCAAATCACCTATAAAATGGTCTGAAGGCAGAATTAACATTGTCTCGTTTTCATTGCAGAGAAGTGCAGCAATTAATATTGCCGCTGCTGTTCCAATTTTCACTGGTTCGAAAATCACTTTATATTCTTGCAGTGCATGCAATTCCTCCATCACTAATGACTCGTACTGTATATTTGTAGCAATTATGGGCGGCATATAATCGCTTTTTAGCCTCAACAAAGTGTTGTGAAACATAGTGTTCTGACTAAATATTTTCTGAAATTGCTTTGGCTTAGATAAAGGCCAAAGTCTGCTACCACTACCACCACACAATATTACAGGGCGCATTTAGTTAAGATATTAATTAAATAATTAATATCTTATACTGAGGGCAAAATACATGCAAGTTTTTGTTGTGGAATAGTTAATAAAGAAAGTAAATGTTGATTTAAAGTAATTGCTAATGAGAGTGATCATGTGTAGCGCCTTGCCCTTGCTGTGAATTTCTTCTATTTTGTAATTCCTCAACATGACCTTTTCTTTTATCACTTAATATTTCATTACCCTTATTTTGTTCTTCCTCAGGACTCTTTAGTATTTCATTACTCTTGCTAACTTCTTTATCATCCCCTTGTTTCTTTGGCCTTCTAGCGTTAAGCTCATCCCATGTGCCCACTAGTGAATCACGATTCCCATGATCCGGCTTTAGCCTTTCTTCACCTTTAATAACATTAAAGTCACTTTTTGCTTCTTCCAAACATCCTTTCAGTTGGTGTTTCCACATGGTGTAGTAAGCATCACCATATTTTTTCTCATTTGCTACAAACAATAAAATTGGAGCCTTAAGTATGGTAGCTCCCATATCCACTAAATTTTTTACTGCCATTGCAGGAGTAAATAAAAGATAACCAAAAGACTTTGCAATTGGGTTTTGTTCGCTTATTAAATGCTCCCCTAACTTTATAGGAAGAGAAGTCAACAATTTAGTACAAACTTTAGCTAAACTTGTAGCAAAAACGATAGGAACAGATATAAGACTTTTATCTAGCTCTAGATTACCATTCTGATCTCTAATTTCTGAAAAATGGGTGCTTAGCTTCTTGTAATCACTAGTGTATAATAATTCTCCATTTCTTCCTTTTTCATCAACAACTTCCTGAACTTTACCTTCTTTATTTTTTACCTCTTTAGTTAGCACAGAAGAATTAGTTAATTCAAATGGATATTGAGGATCCTTAGTTTTTTCAGCTTCAAAAATTGGCACGTGTTTTTTCAAATCCATTCTCGAAAAGCCTAATGGCTCAAAATATGACTTATGCAACTCATTTATCGGAATTTGCTTACCCTGATTGTCTATATAATTGATAGTAAAATAAGATCTATCATTATCTTTATCTTTGGTAACTAAAGATAATCTGAAACTTGGTTGTTCTCCATTCTCATCTTTTTGACCATACAAAAGTTTATAGGTTGGATTTTTATCTTTATCTAGTATAGCATTTCCATGCATATCCCTGTTTTCTATGATTTTAGCAGACTGTACAATTTGATCATAATTTTTTGGATACTGGCATTTCCTTCCATCATACATCATTACCTTTCTAAGGTCTTCGACGTAAACTTGAGATTCAGGTGAAGTAAGCAGACCTTTTGCTTTAAGTGTAAGATCTATTGCTCCCTTTTTTAATGCTTCAAACATATTGTCAAACCAAAATCGCTATAATGCTATAGTTCAATAATAAAACTAGTACACTAATAATATATTAACACAGCACCGGTGATTTTACAAGAAAATATGCCTGTAGAAGATAAAGATTGTAAAAGCGAGGGTTATATAAGTAATGCTTGATAAGTACTTTATGCATGTAATTGTAAAAATCCTCAAAGGTACGCTGTGTATATAATCTTCGCATACTACCTGCATTCCAAGAACTGCGTGCCAAAAAATGCAAAACAACAATACAACAAAAAATAAAAGCTCTAGAGGGTGATTAATAAATTTTTCACTAAAAGACAAAGAGCTATCAGTATAAAATGTGCAAGAAAATGAATAGATAAACCAAGGAAACAGGAACAGTAAAATTACCGCAGAAACACGCTGAACCCACCAATGATGTACTGAATTTCCAGACTGACTCATATAAACATAAATAAAAAAGCCATAGTAGAAAGAAGTAGCGTTACTGTCAGCAGTATAGCACTCCTTGAAACGCCAGTAATTTCTAAATTAAGCCCAACATCCCACAATAAATGACGAATACCATTAAGAAAATGATATACAAAACTTATAAAACATAAGACATAAGCTAATTTAGCAACAGGAGTGAATAATAATGCATTTAAGTACCTTACTATAAGTAACTCAGGAAAGTAAACATGTAATATGAAATACCAAGAAAGTATCATTAATAAAAGGAATAGCAAGATACCAGTCAATCTATGCATAATAGAGAAAAAACTAGTAACTTGTACTTTATATATTTGTAAATGTGGAGAAAGAGGTCTATCACTCATAAAATTCCGTTATCGGGAAATTAAAATAAAGTAGAAGTAAAGACAGCAGTATAGCACATAACAACACCATCATTAAAAATGGTAAATTATGTGCAAAGCCTAAGGAGGTAATCCAGCTGCAGATTCCCCTACTGCTACCTTGTTACGACTTCACCCCAGTCACCGATCCCACTTTAAATAACTCCCTCCTTGCGGTTAGGTCGTTAGCTTCGAGTGAAACCAATTCCCATGGCGTGACGGGCAGTGTGTACAAGACCCGAGAACGTATTCACCGTGGCGTGCTGATCCACGATTACTAGCGATTCCAACTTCATGCACTCGAGTTGCAGAGTACAATCCGAACTGAGATGGCTTTTAAGGGATTAGCTTAGCCTCGCGACTTTGCAGCCCATTGTAGCCACCATTGTAGCACGTGTGTAGCCCACTCCATAAGGGCCATGATGACTTGACATCATCCCCACCTTCCTCCAGTTTATCACTGGCAGTTTCCTTAAAGTCCCCAGCATTACCTGATGGTAACTAAGGATGAGGGTTGCGCTCGTTGCGGGACTTAACCCAACATCTCACGACACGAGCTGACGACAGCCATGCAACACCTGTGTGAAACCCGGCCGAACCGACCCTATCCCTTCGAATAGGTATAATTCCCATGTCAAGGAGTGGTAAGGTTTTTCGCGTTGCATCGAATTAAACCACATGCTCCACCGCTTGTGCGGGTCCCCGTCAATTCCTTTGAGTTTTAATCTTGCGACCGTAGTCCCCAGGCGGAATGTTTAACGCGTTAGCTGTAATACAGAAAGTAAAACTTCCCATATTTAACATTCATCGTTTACAGCGTGGACTACCAGGGTATCTAATCCTGTTTGCTCCCCACGCCTTCGCGCCTCAGCGTCAGATTTGAACCAGATAGACGCCTTCGCCACTGGTGTTCCTCCTAATATTTACGAATTTCACCTCTACACTAGGAATTCCTCTATCCTCTTTCAATCTCTAGATTAGCAGTTTTAAAAGCAATTCCAAGGTTGAGCCTTGGGATTTCACTTTTAACTTACTAATCCGCCTACGCGCCCTTTACGCCCAATAATTCCGAATAACGCTAGCCCTCTCCGTATTACCGCGGCTGCTGGCACGGAGTTAGCCAGGACTTCTTCTGTGAGTACCGTCATTATCTTCCTCACTAAAAGAGCTTTACAACCCAAAGGCCTTCTTCACTCATGCGGCATGGCTGGATCAGGCTTTCGCCCATTGTCCAATATTCCCCACTGCTGCCTCCCGTAGGAGTCTGAACCGTATCTCAGTTCCAGTGTGGCTGATCATCCTCTCAGATCAGCTATAGATCATTGCCTTGGTAGGCTATTACTCCACCAACTAGCTAATCTAATATAGGCTCATCTAATAGCAATAAATTTTTCCCCCGTAGGGCGTATACGGTATTAGTTGCCGTTTCCAACAATTATTCCGTACTACTAGGTAGATTCCTATACATTACTCACCCGTCTGCCACTAAGTTATACCATAGCAAGCTACAATATAACTCCGTTCGACTTGCATGTGTTAGGCCTGCCGCCAGCGTTCATTCTGAGCCAGGATCAAACTCTCAAATTTAGACTTCAACCTATAAAAGGTTGAGGGTACATCGGATAAATCCGACAAAAAATAATTTAGCTTAATACTGCTGTCTTTATTTCTACTTTAGAAATATTTTAATCTCCAACTATTCAAACAACTTTAAGAATATTATTATGTGATATAATCACTATGTCAATATGTTTTTGCAAATCAAAAGCATTAATGTATAAATATATAACTATTTGGAATATTACCATGAAAAAATACATCTTTCTGCTTGCACTCGCGCCAATGTTAGTTGGCATCACATTATACTTATTGCGCAACATTGATAACACAAAACAATCTATAACTGCAGGTGACAAGTTTTACGAAGTATTATTCTTAAAAAAAGATAATAAGCCGCTGCTAGAAGAAATAGATTCAAATTGGGAGTATTTAGCAAATTTTGAACGCGCATTCAATCATATCTCAGATTCAATGCCAACAGACACAGCATCTATTTATAATGATTTGGCAGATGATAAAGATGCTCCTAATGTTTTGCGTGAGTTAGCACAATATTTAGAAGTAATGAGCTTACTTCACTCCAACGGTGAAAAAATAAATAAAGATAAAATTGATAATTTAGAATCAAGTGCAGTGTATCCTTATTCAAGCCAAGAAGCTATCGCTGTAGTAAAGATACACAATAACGACATTAAAGGTGCAACTGAAGTATTGCGTTCCCTATTAAATGACAGAAAATGCCCTACTCTAATAAAGGCTAATGCACAAGAACTACTCCGGATATATGGGAGTTAACTCATTGGACTTTTTGCATAGCTTTTGGCAGCGCATTGGATGAAACGAAAAACTTCCTTGACAAGCCTCGCCAGCTCCCTTATCATAAAACTGAAGCTATTTATTTATCTTCGCAATCTGTGCAGGTTAATGACAAAAAACTTAGGGTATTTGGCGTCTCATGTTTAATTTTTCGCACTACGTGCATCGCATGTCTTTAAAAATTTTTAGGTTTTTACCTATATAAGCCGAAACGCGCTTACAAAGCGTTTAAGACAGCAAAAAACGTCAAATTGACAAGGGAGAATTTGAATGCTAGCTACTACGGGGTTTCTTTGCCTTTTTTCCTGCTTAGTAAATTTCTTAAACACTTGCGATGTAGGTTAGTTGCAAGTTAAAAGCAGCTAAATCGCTCTTAATCAAGCGTTTTAGAATAAAAAAAACGCCGATATTTTAGTACATAGTAAATAGCCAACCACCACGGGGCTTCTTTTGCCTTTTTTTTCATTTGGTAAATTTTTTAAATATTTATGGCTAAAGATTGCACGAATGTTGCAATTACAAAAACGATTTCTACTAGGGTATCACGCACTGGGATGACACCATTCTTTTTCCTGGATCCAAGTAGTCAGGGCACTGGGATGACAGCTACCCTGACAATCGTCACCCCGCTGCTTGTTAGCGGATACCGCGGCGGTATGACGTAGAAGTTATACTTTTATGCTTACCAACTTAATAAAATTCCTGGATTCCAGTGTCAGCTACTTTCATGACACCAACAGTTGATATTGGTTTGTTGCTTTGCTAGCCAACTACTAGCTATGCCTCAAGTTTCCTATTCAAAATTTTCAATATCAAATCCAATTCATTTGGATTATCATACCGTATCATAACTTTACCCTTAGAATTGTTGTCATTAATTTTGATCTTTAAACCAAGTTGAGAAGATATAGCGCCTTCTATTACTGTCATATCTTGATTTCTAGTATATCTCTGCTCTTTTTGATTGTTGTTTTGATGTAGGTCCTTTATCAGTTTTTCAGTTTGTCTAACGCTTAAGCCCTGAGAAACTATTTTTTCTGCAATACTTTCCGCATTTTCAACATTAATCAACGCTCTTGCATGACCCATAGACAATTTTTTCTCATTGATCATTGTTTTCACCCTATCAGGGAGCAACAACATCCGAATCATATTGGTTATGTGGCTGCGGCTTTTGCCTATAGCTGAAGCTAATTCCTCATGTGTATAGAAAAACTCATCTATCAGTTTTCTGTAAGCTTCACCTTCCTCTATTGGATTAATATCTTGCCTTTGTATGTTTTCAATAATGGATACTTCCAAGCATTCCTTGTCGCTCAGATCTTTTATGATAACCGGTGCACTATCAAGATTTGCAATCTTGCTTGCTCGCCAACGACGTTCTCCAGCTATTATTTCATAACCATCATCATTTGAATCTTTGCGTACCACGATAGGCTGTATAATGCCACTTTTCTTTATCGAATTTGCAAGTTCTCTTAATGACTCCTCGTCAAAATGTTTCCTCGGTTGAAATTTGCTTGGGTGCAGTAATGAAACAGGCAAATGCTCTTGTCGATCTTCTTTATTATCATAATTATCGCCTATGAGGCCGGCAAGACCTCTGCCGAGGCGTCTATCATCCTTCATACTACGCCCTCGCTTACTAGTTTCTTCTCCTTACAACTGCTCGCGTGCTTTTTTAAAATTTCCCTTGCCAAACTTATATATGCTTGTGCACCAGGACACTTAAGATCATACACAATAGCGGGTTTTCCATGAGAAGGCGCTTCTGATAACCGTACGTTACGTGGAATAACAGTCTCATACAATGGGATGATAGTTTTGTATACTTTATCATTTAAATACTGGCAAATATCGTTTTTAATCTGTTCACTGAGTTTGTTGCGCCTGTCATACATTGTTAACACTATCCCTTCTATTGCCAAAAAAGGGTTTAGGTTATTCCTTTTTATTAGCTCCACAGTTTTAACTAAATGGCTTAATCCTTCCAGAGCAAAAAATTCACACTGAAGAGGAACAATAATAGAATTAGCAGCAGTCAAAGCATTTATGGTCAGAAGCCCAAGTGATGGAGGGCAATCGATGATTATATACTCATAATTATCGCGTATCTTCTCCAATGCGCTTTTTAGTACGAATTTTCCTCGCTCAAGTTGCGATAATTCAATTTCTGCAGCTGACAAATCAACTACTGACGAAATTAGCGATAAATTCGGAATTTCCTTTATATTGAAAATTGCCGATTCCATCAATTTATTTTCGCTGCTTAGTAGTATTTTGTATATGTTTTTTTCTTCCCTACTACGATAAGAAATCCCGAGTCCGGTGCTAGCATTTCCTTGAGGATCAAGATCTACCAATAAAGTGCTTTTTCCCACAGCAGCAAAGGCTGTCGACAAATTTATACTAGTTGTGGTTTTGCCAACTCCACCCTTTTGATTTACTATTGCAATAATCTTGCTCACGCCTTTTATCTTATGTATAAAATAATTCTATTGTATATATGCAAGAAACTTTTGCATTAGAAAATTTTTTTGTTGCTAACCACACTAAAATTAGACTGTCTTTTTTGCTTTGTGTAACACACTTTGAACCTTGTTTCCTAATTCATTCAGAGTGAATGGTTTTGGCAAAAAGTGAAAATCTTCTATATTGATGTCATCACTCTTTAAAAAAGCATCTTCTGCATACCCAGAAATAAAAATAACGTTGATATTTGGCCTATGGATCAATGCTTCTTTAACTATTTCTGGGCCGCTCACCTCTGGCATGATTACATCAGTGATTATAAGATCTATATGTTGACTTTTTTTACTGATTATTTCTAGCGCCTCGCTGCCTATGCTTGCTTCTATTACATCAAATCCTTTTCTTTTGAGTGCTTTAGAGATGAATTCCCTTACTGAATCTTCATCTTCGATTAATAAAATTATACCATTACCTTTAATTTCACTTACTACCGGTTTTTCTGTTTCTTCACTATCTTCCTCTCTATCATTTTCATCTGATATGTAAACCATGGGCAAAAATATGCTAAATTTAGTTCCATGATTTACTTTGCTAGCAACATAGATGTATCCTTCAGTTTGTTTAATAATGCCATATACAGTAGAGAGGCCAAGACCTGTACCAGAGGTAATATCTTTGGTAGAAAAAAATGGATCAAAGATCTTTTCAGTTGTATCACTCGTCATTCCACATCCAGTATCAATTACTTCAATCACAACATAATTTCCATGTTCAATCGCTTCCTTGTCTGGAGAAAACATATCCTGAGGTGTAGAATTTAATGAGTCAATCTTTTGATTAAAGGTTCGTATAGTTAATTCTCCGCCCTTTTCCATAGCAGCACTAGCATTGACTGCTAAGTTAAGTATAACTTGCTCTAATTGCCCTTGATCAGCCCTAACAGCACCCAAGTCTCTACCATAATAAATATTAAATTTTATATTTTCACCTATTAATCTTTTTATCATTTCATAAAGATTAGCTATAGTATTATTTACATCAATAATTTTTGGCTGCAAGGTCTGTCTTCTTGAGAAAGCAAGCAATTGTCTTACTAAATTTGATCCACGCTTTGCATTTTGCTGTATCTGTATTATATCTCCAAAAGATGGGTCACCAGCTGAGTGTTGGAGTAAAAGCAAATCGCAAAATCCTATTATCCCAGTCAATATATTGTTGAAATCATGCGCAATACCACCTGCTAACTGCCCTATAGCTTGCATCTTTTGATAATGCTCAAGCTTTATCTCTAGGTTTTTGTGTTCAGTATTGTCAATAAAATAACAAAGTATGAAGATCATTTTATTATGAAGAAACTTATTGAAATATATTTTTATGTTATTACCGCCGTTGAGCTGTACATCAAAAGACGCATTATTTATTCTATTACTCGAAAAATATTCACGTATTTTCACATGATAACTATCCAATATCAACGTAAAGATTGAATTATTATCTGACCCTGCAAGCTTTATTAGTGCCGTATTTTTCTTTACAAAGTTGCCGTTTATGTCACATTGTGCAATAGCAATTGATGAATTTGCAAAACAAGGGTGTAATTGATAATCAACAATATTTGATTCGGTTGGTGTTATAAAGCCATATATATAGCTATGGTTGTATTTATCACAAAATATAGCAGTGCTCATATAAGCCTTGAATGGAATACCACTTATAGTAAAAAACAAAATTTCATTATCGGTTGTTGTATTGTTATATTTAGATTGAGATATAAAATCACTGATTGAGCTACCTTTTTCCAGTTTTTTTAGTTCAAATATGTCTAAAAATCTTTTATTTACAGATAAAATCACCCCTTTGGCATTTGCAATGTAAGTTCCTATGCTGTGTTTTTCTATTAACTCTTCATATATCTGCTCCTTGTTTATCTGTGTTGCTTTTAATACAAAATACCCATCTGGCCTTGCTATTGGCACTAATGATAAATTTAAAATCTTATTACTATTTATAGCAATTTGGGGATTATCTGGTATCGGCTCAAAGAGCAAAAGAAAGTTAGATACTCTATTCTTCTTGTTTAAGGAAATGCATACCTGTACAGAAGAGTTATTTTTTAGTGCATGATAGAGTACTTTTTTGTCTGCTTCTGAAACATCTCCTATTTCAAGAATCTTGTCTAACGTAATGTCATCATCTATATGATCTTTAAACCTTTCGTAGAACCTTGCATCAGCATAAATAATACCTTCATCTTTATGTAAAATAAGGCAAAATTCTGTATTATGATTTAGTGCATTTGCAAATATTGCATTTTGAAATTCTATAGTATTAAGTAGGTATCTGTAGCGTTTTACATTATACATCATAAAGAGAGTTGTTAGAATGCTAACTAATAAATTAATCTCTATATTAATATGCTGACTATATATATCAAAAAAGTAGAGTATCGATATTGCTACTGGAGGTAAGAGCATAATAACTGCCATCACAACAATTGACATTCCATAATTTCTTAGTATGAAGTCAACCCTGTTCTCTTTTTTGTTATCTATGTATCTTTTATTCATTATTGTTACTTGGCATTGTTGTACATACGAAAATGTTCTATTATATTGATTTAATTATTATAGATTTATTAACGTCTTTGATAGATAATTATCATCCAAATCTAATTAAGTTCCTTAAATATCAGATATAACAATGTTAATAAGCTAGCAAGAGGATATTATGGAAAAACAAAAAACACAAGCATTTAAATGGTTCTGTGCACTAAGAGATAAGATTATAGAATCTTTCTTATTAATTGAAAAACAATCATCCGCAGAGCCAAAAATCGAAAAGAGAAAGTGGGATCGCCCAGGTGGTGGAGGTGGTGAATCTACAATTATTTTTGGTAATGTTTTTGAAAAAGTTGGAGTAAACGTTTCAAAAGTACACGGAAAATTTGCAGATTCAGCCATTAATGAAATTCCTGGTGCAAGTGAAAGTAACGGAGAGTTCTGGGCAAGCGGTATATCTTTAGTGTCTCATATGCAATCGCCCCTTATCCCTGCAGCACATATGAACACAAGGCTGATATATACTTCAAAACAATGGTTTGGTGGAGGAATGGATTTTACGCCAATATATAAAAATGAAGAAGATTGCAAGTATATCCATGAATCAATCAAAATGACATGTGATAGATTTGACACCGGATATTATCCAAAATTTAAAGAGCAATGTGACAATTATTTTTTCTTACAACACAGAAAAGAGCCACGTGGTATTGGTGGCATTTTCTATGATAATCTGAGTTCTGGCAACTGGGAAAACGATTTTGAGTTCACAAAAGCAGTAGGTGAAGCCTTTTTGGAAATTTATTTGCACATCATACGTAAACATATACAAAAATCTTGGACAAAAGAACAACGAGAAAATCAATTAATAAAACGTGGCAGATATGTAGAATTCAATCTGTTATACGATCGTGGCACAAGGTTTGGTTTAATGACTGACGGCAATCCAGATGCAATTATGATGTCAATGCCACCACTTGTTAAGTGGTTATAGAGAGCTGCTATTAGTAGAAAATAAATCATCATAGTTTAAAATTGTACCATGGTAGTGAGCTTTTATATAGGGGGTATAATCATGGGCATAATAGATAATTTTTTAATTAAATCTGTCAAAAACAATGACATAAAAGGTGTTAAACTGACTCTAATTCTCTATGATGCATTAAATAGTTTTAGAAAATTCTTTTCAAAGACTATGTCTCTCAAGAATACAGGATCATTTGATATAAATAATAATCAAGCTTTAAATCAGGCTTTAGGACATGCTACAGATCACAAAATAATGGAATTGCTGATTAATCGTGGAGCTGATATCCACTCAATAGATGAGAATGGAAAGAATGTTATAATTCGTGTTATTGAGAGTTTAGCAGAATCAAAAAATCTAAAATTGGATAGTGAGAAAAACTTACCAGCAGAGATAATTCTTCACCCCACAGTTTCCTTTTTACTAGGAAAAGGCGCAGAGTATTATTCTACAGATGATTTGAATGTTGAAGCTATACAACAAAAACCTCCTAGAACCTCTGAATATGAGCCAATAACTATGTACGCTGAGGTGAACAACAATGTAATACCACCTCAAAAACCTTCTAGAACTTTTGAGTATAAGCCAAAGAGCACTAATTATGATGCTTTGCCTTCAAAAGAGCCAATTTACGCTGAGGTGTATGATGCTAAGGTTAGTAACTCATTAGGGGAGAATGGTTATTTGAGTGTATCAGAAGAATCTATTTATGCTGAAATATATGATTCACATAAAAAATCCACTGAAAATTTATCATTGGAAGATAGTGGTTATTTGAGTATATCAGAAGAACCTATTTATTGCACTATAGATGATCTTTCAGAACAAAAGCCTACTAGCCTAAAACAGAAAGAGCCAGAACAGTCGTCAGAACCTATTTATGCTAGGGTAGATTTGTCCAAGAAAAGAGCAGAAAGAAAAGCAAAAGACATAAAAGCTAATTCTGGAACTTGCCATGGGTTAGTGCAAGATAAAGTGAATGATTGGCAAGTGAAGCTAAATGAGCTAAGTGCTAATAAGTCGATAAGTCAGCAACAGACTAATGATCAAAAAATTAAGACCAAGGCTGGCTTTAGTGTAGAAGAAATAAGGCAGAAATATGAGCGTAGAGATTCTGGCTACGATTCTGGCTATGATTCCGATACAAAAGTTGAACAACAATTAGAATTAGCTCCTAAATCTGAGATAGGTTCAGTGAGTATTGAGCATGGAGTAATAGGAGGCTGTCGATATAAGATTACTGATATATCCCTCTAACTATGTGATTCAAAATAATTGAATTGACTTTATATATGTAATCGATATAACCTAGTTAGATTCAAGTTGACTCTTTCGTCTAGTGGTTAGGACACCACCCTTTCACGGTGGTAACACGGGTTCAAATCCCGTAAGAGTCACTCAAGTAGAATATAATTAAAGTTTTGAATGGGAAAAATTAGGCTCTATGTTGAAGAAGCTTTATCACAAGGCGTGAGTTTAGCACTTAATCCACAACAAAGTCACTATATTTGCAATGTAATGCGGCTTAAGAAGTATGATAATCTCTCTCTTTTTAATGGAAAAGATGGAGAATGGTTAGGAGAAGTAGTTAATACATCGCGTAAATTGACAGAAGTTACACCCAAAGAATGCACTAAACAACAGCAATATGAGGAAAATTTATACCTGTATTGTGCCATGGTAAAAAGTGCTGCTTTGAACAACATAGTAAGACAGGCAACTGAAATGGGAGTAATCTGCATTCAATTTATTTCAACGGAATGTACAGTGGTAAAAAATATTAACCTAAGTAGAGCAAAATTACAAGCAATCGAAGCAGCGGAACAATCAGGTAGGATAAGTATACCAGAGATTTTGCCTCCTATTAACTTTTGTGAGTTACCTGATTCCCAGAGTAAAAATTTTGTTTTGTGTGATGAAACAGGTAAAGCTGACAAAGTGCTGAAAGGCAAAAAAAATGTTGCTATTATTGTTGGCCCTGAAGGTGGTTTTTCATCTTATGAACTTGATCTTGCCGATAAGTTTTGTCAAAAATTGAGTCTAGGAAAAAGAATTTTAAGGGTCGATACTGCTGTAGTTGCTGCACTCACTTTCACCAATTGGTGTAGCTAGATTTTTAAATATGACTAAGGTTTGGGTCATAAAGAAATCTGGTTCAGTGTTGCGCGCACAAAAACCCTGTAGACTTTCTACGAAGCAGTCTGTTGTTAAAGAGGAGCTAATAAAAAACATATTCTAAGATAATATTAAATCTCATATTATATTTTTTCTAAAGTAAACAAATGAATCTTGCATTTTGCCTGAGTTATTGATACTCTGAGTAAAGAAGTCGGGGCGTAGCGCAGCCTGGTAGCGCATTTGGTTTGGGACCAAAGGGTCGGGAGTTCAAATCTCTCCGCCCCGATGTTAGTATAATTGTAAGAACGCTGTAACATAAGAGCAATCTCCATCAGTAAGCAAGTAGCTGACACTGGAATGACATTATTTACCATGTAAATTATGGCATATTACATTTTAACGCTCAAGTTTATAAAATAATTGACAATGTTAATTTTCTAATTTATAAATAGATTTTGAAATGATTACCGAAGGAGGTATAGAGTTTGATAGAAGTATCAGTCCATTATGGTGATGTAGACAGAGCTCTTCCAGTATTGAAAAAAACAATTCAAAAGGAAGGAAGAGGGTTGAAAATGAAAAAACAATATCATGAAAAAAAATCAGAAAAAAGAGCTAAAAAGAAAGCTGAAGCTAAAAAAAAGAGGTACCAACAAGAGTGCAGAAGGCAACGTTATGGTTGGTAGTTTGTACTCAAGTTAATAGTTTATCATTGGTTATTTTATGAATATTCACGAATATCAAGCGAAAGAAGTTTTGCATAAATTTAATGTCCCAGTGCCAAAAGGTTTTGTTGCTACATCTGCAGAAGAAGTAAAGACTCAAGTAAGTCAATTAAAATCTGACGTGTTTGTAGTTAAAGCTCAAATTCATGCAGGTGGTAGGGGTAAAGCCGGTGGCGTAAAGCTAGCAAAGTCAGTTGAAGAAGCTCAACAGTTTGTAAAGGACATGATTGGTATGACTTTAGTTACTCATCAAACAGGGCCAAGCGGGCAGCAAGTAAGAAAAGTGTACGTTGAAGAAGGCTCAAGCATTAAGAAAGAGTATTATTTAAGCCTGGTAATCGACCCGAAGCTCAGTAGGCCAATATTTATATTTTCCTCAGAAGGTGGAATGGACATCGAAGAAGTGGCAAAAAATTCTCCTGCAAAAATTGTGAAATTTGATATTGATCCTGCTACAAGTTTTGATAGCAGCAAGTTAAGCAGCAGTTTTCATTTGAGTCCAGAACAAATAGAAAAGATATCGAACATTGCAAAAAAAATATATGATGCGTTTATTGCAACTGATGCGAGCCAAATTGAAATTAATCCACTGGTTGAAACAAATTCTGGAGATTTTATTGCGCTCGATGCAAAAATTAATTTCGATGATAATGCTTTATATCGTCACCCAGAAATTATGGAACTTCGTGATTATGATGAGGAAGTGAAAGAAGAGATAGAGGCTTCAAAGTATGGGCTCAGTTACATCAAAATGGATGGCAGTATTGGTTGCATGGTAAATGGTGCAGGTCTTGCTATGGCAACAATGGATATAATAAAATACTACGGAGCAGAGCCTGCTAACTTTTTGGATGTTGGTGGTGGAGCGAGTAAAGAAACTGTAACTGAAGCATTTAAAATCATATTGTCTGATAGCAACTTAAAAGGAATTCTGGTTAACATATTTGGTGGTATAATGCGTTGCGATATTATCGCAAGTGGAATTGTTGCGGCTGCAAAAGAAATGAGCATTAAAGTTCCTCTAGTGGTTAGATTATCAGGTACTAATTTTGAAGAAGGAAAAAAAATTTTAGAAGAGTCAGGATTAAATATTATTGCTGCAGATGAGCTAGATGAAGCTGCGCAAAAGATAGTAAAAGAGGTAAAATAAAGCATGTCCGTTTTAGTAAACAAAGATACAAGATTAATATGCCAGGGTTTTACTGGTGCACAAGGCACATTTCATTCAGAGCAAGCAATTGATTACGGAACGAAAATGGTGGGAGGTGTAACTCCTGGAAAGGGTGGGAGCACTCACCTTAATTTACCGGTTTTTAATACTGTAGCAGAAGCCAAAGAAAAAACCGGTGCAAATGCTACAGTTATATATGTACCTGCTAAATTTGCTGCTGCTGCAATACTTGAAGCAATAGATGCAAAAATAGAATTGATAATTTGTATTACAGAGGGCATTCCTATACTTGATATGGTGAAAGTTAAGCGTGCGCTTATCGGCTCAAAAAGTCGATTGATTGGTCCCAACTGCCCGGGAATTATTACCCCTGAAGAATGCAAAATAGGAATTATGCCTGGCCATATCCATAAGCGTGGACACATAGGAATTATGTCTCGCTCCGGAACTTTAACTTACGAGGCAGTAGCACAAACAACCGCTGTTGGTCTTGGTCAATCCACGTGTATCGGAATTGGGGGGGATCCAGTTCATGGTATAACATTTGTCGACTGTATGGAGCTCTTTTTAAAAGATAACGATACTCATGGTATTGTAGTTATTGGTGAAATAGGTGGAAACGAAGAAGAAGATGTATCACATTTTGTGAAAACAGAAAAAACTAAAAAGCCAATCGTTGGTTTTGTAGCAGGCCAAACGGCACCTCCAGGAAGACGTATGGGACACGCTGGAGCAATCATCTCTTCCAGCGGTGGAAGTGCTGGTGCAAAACTAGAAGTTATGCGGAGCGCTGGAATTGCAATTGCTGAAACCCCTGCAGTAATTGGTAAGAAGGTATTGGAAGTAATGCATCACTAGAATTAGGGTCACAAAAACCCTATATCACCGGTCATGAATACGTTATTTGCCCATTCGATTAATAACTTGCCTCCTGGTAAATTTACTGAAGTCTGTTGGGCAACCAGATATCCACGTAGTGTGGATGCAACAAGTGCTGCACAGGCTGCACTACCGCATGATGCAGTAATGCCTGTACCTCTTTCCCAAACTCTTAAAGCTATTTCTCCAGACTTTTCAACTTGTGCAATACTAACATTAATTTTCCGAGGAAATAATGCGTGATTTTCTAGCTTTGGTCCTAAATTTCGCAATGGTATTTCACTTATGTTATCAACAAAAAAAACTATGTGAGGATTGCCAATATTTACTGCAACAGGATCTTTTAGCATTTCAAGCTCTATAGGTAAGTGAAGAGTGTCACACTCAGTAGATAAGGGAATTTCATGCCATTTTAGCAAAGGTTTACCCATGTTAACCTTTATGGATTTATCACCCACTTTAAAACACTCTAAAATGCGTTTGCTTGTTAGCTCAATAATGGAGTATTCAGCACCTTTTTCTGACATTATCAAATATCCAACACAGCGTGCTGCGTTTCCGCACATTTCAGCTCGACTGCCATCAGCATTATAGATATGCATAAAACAGTCTGCAGCATTAGACATTGTTATAATTATCACTTGATCACAACTGCTTTGATCAGCAATTTGTCTATGGTTCCAGTCTAAATTGTTTGTTGAACGTGAGTCTATGATAACGAAATTGTTACCAGTGCCGTGCATTTTGATAAAATTTTCAGAATTTTGGCCACTCATCATAAAAAAATATTTCTTCTATTGGTCTTCTTTTCTTCTTACTTGTTTCAGCACCCTCTTCTTCGTAACCAACCGCTATCACTGACATTACGTTAAAGTCATTGGGTATATTGAACTCTTTCACTATTTTATCTCTATCAAATCCACCCATTTGATGGGCCATTAAGTTCATAACTGCAGCTTGTAACATAAGTCCATAATTCGCTGCACCAGTATCGTGATTAGCCCAAAAATTTTCACCTTTATCAGATTTGCGGAAATTCTTAGCGCTTAAAGATATGATTAACACTTGTGCATCTTTTGCCCATTTTTGATTAGATTCATCAAGGCAATTTAGCAGCTTTTCCCATGCGCTTTGATTGTTCTGTTTGTTGCATATTACGTATCTCCAGGGTTCATCACCAAAACATGAGGGAGTCAGCCTTACAGCTTCCATTAAAATATCCATGTCTTCCTGAGATATTGCTCTTGTAGGATCGTATGAACGTCCGCTGTGTCTTGCTTTCATCAACGATAATAGATCTTGTTTACTCATCATTTTTAATTTAATAGTGCATAAATAATTCATTGTAGCACAATATAAGCAAAATTTAAATTGCAAAACCTCTCATACACATATATTACATTTAATAAGTTATTTTTATTGGGAAGGTATGTTTATAACACAATCTAGCAGCAGATCAACACTGGCTGAAATATTGTCTTGCGTTTTACTTTTATTCTTGATGGCTCAAATAAGTATACCATTGCAGCCTGTGCCTATCACATTGCAAACTTTAGGAGTAATGCTTATTGGGCTTAAATTTAACCGCAGAACAGCATTCTATTCTGTGCTTACATATCTATCACTTGGTGCAGCAGGATTGCCTGTTCTTGCAAATTTTTCTGGTGGTTATCACGCTCTCCTTGGACCAACAGGTGGATATTTAATTGGCTGTTTAGCTGCTGTTATGGTAATGAGCAAAGTAAATGAATTACTGAACTCTAAGTATAAATCATTTGTATGTAATTCTTTAAGTTGTCTGGCTGGTACAGTTGTAATCTTTATTTGTGGTGTTAGTTGGCTTGCTGTTTACTTGGGTATGGAACAAGCAATAATGGTGGGTGTTTTACCATTTATCCTTCCTGGTTTGATAAAAATTTTTCTACTTGTAGCAGCTTTGCAATATTTGAAAAAATGATAAAATTTCGCCCTCATCATTTTATGTGCACCCTCGCGTTTCGGGGATATGGGTATTCTCAGGGTTTTGTAGAAAATTATAAAAGGATAGCAAGCAAAGTAATTAGTACTCAAATCGAAGTAGTTGGTAACCTTGATAATATCTGTAGTGCTTGTCCAAATCAGACTAAACAAGGTAAATGCACCACACAAGCTAAAGTTTTAGAGCTAGATAGAAGGCATATGGAAATTTTAGGAATTAAAATTGGCGAGACTTTGACCTGGAGTGAAGCGGTAGAAAAGATTAGGGAGAAAATGTCTTTAGAGAAATTCGAGTACGCATGTGAGGGGTGCAACTGGCAGCCATATGGAATATGTAAAAATGCCCTTTTAAATCTACAAAGGTAGTTGACAAAATGTGTGCGCCAAGAAGTGCGTAAGGAACAGTTGGTGAAAATCCAACACGGGTAAAGCTTAGCCGGCAACCTGGAACAAACCATTATGCTGCGTAAGGTAACGAGCGTAGTAAAGCTAATGGAATGGACAACATAGGGTGCAACGAAAGTGAAGGTATTGAGTCCCGTAATTCACGCGTCATGGGGGCTGACACTTTACATTTGGTGGAAGGCAACATGGGTAATAACGCTAAGGCAAGATATTACTCACCTCATCGGGATCGAAGGCCGCGTCATGTGTTGAGATGGACCTTACGTGAACTTGGGAGATCCTTTGTATTCCTGTAAGGGTACTCTGGAACAAGTCAATAAAGGCGAGGACTGGAGGAAGATGCAAAGGAAGTCGGACTAACTGATAGTACTCGGAGTGTGGGAAAGGCACATACAAGGGGAAGCGGTTAGCAATATAGTGACTGGTATAGGGATTGCTATACCAATACAACAGAGATTGGAGGAGTATGCAAGGAAAACTAAACCAGATAGCAGTAAGGGCTAAGCAAGATAAGCGAGTAAAATTTACATCATTAGTTCATTTGATTAATGAAGAGAATCTTGCAGAGTGTTATAAGGAACTAAAACGCAACAAGGCTTGTGGTATAGATCGTGTGACAGTGGAAGCTTATGGAGAAAATCTAGAAGAGAAACTTAAAACACTAGTGGATAGTATGAAGAGAAAACAATATCAACCGCTACCAGTGAAAAGGGTATACATACCCAAAGCCGGGAGCAAAGAGAAGCGCGGTCTCGGAATACCATCAACGGAAGATAAGTTGGTACAGGTAATGCTAAAGAAGATATTAGAAAATATTTATGAAGCAAACTTTATGGACAGCTCGTATGGATTTCGACCAGGAAGAAATTGTCATCAGGCGATAAACGCTCTAGATAAAGCAGTTATGCACAAACCAATTAACTATATTGTAGAAGTGGATATCAAGAAGTTCTTTGATAATGTTCAACATAAATGGCTAATGAATTGTCTAAGGGAACGAATAGCTGACCCAAATTTATTGTGGTTAATAAAACGATTTCTAAAGGCAGGAATAGTCGAAGTTGGATGTTATAAAGCAACCGATCAAGGCACACCACAAGGTGGTATAGTAAGCCCTGTATTAGCTAATATATACTTACACTATGTGCTGGACTTATGGTTTGAAAAGAAATTTAAGCCAAAAGCCAGAGGATATTTACAGCTAATAAGGTTTTGCGACGATTTTGTAGTTGGCTGCGAGAGGGAAGAAGACGCAAAAGAATTTCTAGAATTACTGAAACAAAGACTAAGTAAATTTGGGTTGGAAATAGCTGAAAATAAAACAAAAATAGTAAAGTTTGGTAAGAAAGAATGGTATCAAGCAGAAAGAGAGAAACGTAGGACGGCTAGCTTCAACTTTCTAGGATTTACACATTATTGTGGAAAAAGTCGTAATGGTAAACTTATGATGAAGCAGAAAACTTCAAAAATAAGCCTAGCCAGAAAGATTAAAGAAATCAAAGAATGGTTGAAGATGGTACGAAGTCGTATCTGTCTCAAAGATTGGTGGCAGAAACTTAAAGCCAAACTAACAGGACACTATAGCTACTTCGGAGTTAGCGGAAATTATCGGTGTTTGATTCAATTCTATCGACCGGTAACAAAGTTAGCATTTAAGTGGATAAACCGACGTAGTCAAAAGAAAAGTATGGATTGGGAACAATTTATACACTATTTAAAAGTAAATCCATTACCAAAACCAAAGGTATATGTTTCTTTATACACAGGAGCACTAGTGTGAACGCTGTATTGTGGAGCCGTGTGCGGGAAATCCGCAAGCACGGTTCTTTTGGGGAGACTATGGTTATGAGACCAAATCGCTGGTTTCAAGGTCATGAGTCTCTACCAGACCTCTAAAGAATAAAATTTCTGAGTTAATAGAACAACAATTTAGCATTAAATACCATGACAATTATTTGGCTTACACTATACATAATTGGGCTGCAAGCGAAATATCTGATTCTATTACTTTTTGCATAATTGGTTGTGGAAATTGCAAGATTGGATATCAAGATGTTGCAAAGTCATTCAACATAACAAAAGAAGAAATTGACCAAGGTAATATTGCAAGCATAGAAAGTAAAATAAAAAGTGAAGCTGAAAAATCAGGTAGCGAGTTTTCTGAGTTGATTTCTAGAGTGGATCAATCGCTAAAAGAGCAGAGTGAAAAGTCTATTGTACAAATTTTAGATTCATCCGCTGAGGAGATGTTAAGGAGTTTCTGTGATAGCCCTGTACAGTCTCCAGAGCCTCAAGAACCCTCTGCTTCATCTGAAGAGCATGCTACAGAAGGCCCAGAAACTAGTGTTAATTCAGATCTTTTGTCAACCTAATCAACCCCATATATATGTTTTTTTTGTACCCATGCTTTGCGTTTTGGGGTGGAAAGAAAGCACCATTCTTCGTTGCATTTTTCTATCTTCATCACAACAAACTTGTCTATTTTCATAGTAATCTTGCTGTCTACACTCTGTTTTTGATATCCATAAGTATCTTCTTTTACAATCGCGTAGCGCTTATCACTAAGAAGATTGCCTTTTATCCATCCGCAGTCTTCATCTATATCGCAGACCTTTTTCCAACTCTCAAACTCTTCTATCACTTTCAGGGGCAGATTTTTGCAAGTGTATATCCATTTTACAGGATAGTGAAACCCTGGCCCCGTTCTCATGTTGATCTTATTTGATTTGGTTGAAACAAAGTTGTTAGCAAACAAGCTATGGCTAAATAATAAAAACAATAGGATAATAGTACTGAACCAAGATCCCAGTGTCACGCACTGGGATAACGTGAGGGATAGTGTAACAGACTTATTCATCATAATTCACGATTAGGTTGACATAAGATAAAGAGTAAATTAAAAATTGAATAGATCTTTAAATGCAAAATCAATGCCTATAGAAATATTAATGCCTGCTCTTTCACCGACAATGAGCAAAACTGGAGGAAAAATTGTAAAGTGGCATAAAAAAGAACAAGACAAAGTTGAAGTAGGCGACGTAATTGCTGAGATAGAGACTGATAAAGCCATAATGGAGTTTGAATCTATAGATGAAGGAGTCATAGCAAAAATTTTAGTAACAGAAGGAACAAGTGGCGTGTCTGTAAATCAACCAATAGCTTTAATGCTGGAAGAAGGAGAAGATGAAAGTGCACTTAACAACTATACTTCAACTTCCATCAATAGTGCAGTTAAAAAGGAAGTGACAAAAAGTGCTGTTGATAATCAAAAATCAGAACACCAAGATTTAAACGGAAAGCCAATAAGTCATTCTTCGGTGTCATTCCAGCGCGTGACGCTGGAATCCAACCCCTCAATGTCATCCCAGTGCTTGACACTGGGATCTAGAAAAGAAGAATGGATCCCAGTGTCAGCTACTCAGATGACAGAGGGTTATGCAGAAGGTAGAACAAAAATAAGCCCATTAGCTAAGAAAATAGCTCAAAATGAAGGGGTTAATGTGCAGCAATTAAAAGGTACAGGACCATATGGTCGCATAATTAAGGCTGATGTGTTGGAGTTTTTAGGCAGTGGTATACATACTGAAAGTCCTGAGAAAGATACCATAGTTGAAGTAAGCAACATGCGCCAAGTGATAGCACAGCGCCTGACTGAATCAAAACAGAATGTTCCACATTTTTATTTAACTGTAGATTGCCAGGTTGATAAGTTAATATCGTTAAAAAACGAGATTAACTCAGCAGATGAAAACAATAAAGTAACAATTAATGATCTAATCATAAAAGCTGCAGCTTTCAGCATGAAAAAATTTCCTGATATAAATTCTTCGTGGATAGATAATAAAATACTGAGATATTCAAATATAGATATTTCAATCGCTGTGGCACTTGAAGATGGGCTAATTACTCCTATAGTAAAAAATGCTGATAAAAAGGGTATTTTATCTATATCAAAAGAAGTGAAAGATTTAGTAAGCAGAGCAAGATCTGGAAAATTGAAACCTGAAGAGTTTCAAGGAGGAGGGTTTACTATCTCCAACTTAGGGATGTTTGGTATAAAAGCCTTCAGTGCTATAATCAATCCGCCGCAATCTTGCATTATGGCAGTTGGTGCATCTAAAAAACAACCAATTGTTATGAATGAGAAAATAGAAATAGCAGAAATAATGACAGTAACGCTCTCTGTTGACCATAGAGCAGTTGATGGGGCACTCGGAGCAAAGTTTTTAAATGCCTTTAAGCATTATATAGAGAATCCTCTGGTGATGCTTATTGAAACTGCGGTAATCTATTAGCATTGTTATTACAAAATTAATACCTCTAAGTTTATACTTTTATTAGTTAATAGGTTTAGAGGTAAAAAAATGAATACTACAGTAGAAAAAAATAATCCAAAAATTTTTCCTCAAAATGAAGGAAAGATTAACTCAAAAGGCATGGTTGCCCCACCTGTTCCTCCGAAATCTTCCCAAGCTAAATTTACTGGAATAAAAGCAATTTTTGAGCGAAATGTACCTCATTCTCAAGCAAATGATAGTAATAAAACAGTGAGTAGCAATCTTGGAAGAACATTTGGCCCAACAATGCAAAAACTCATGGAAGACAACATTCATAGCACTCCTAACAAACAACGCCGCAATTCAGGGGATAGTGGTATCAGTGATATTAGTAGCAGCACTTCTGATGATGAGGATAGAACAATAAAAGATAAAATGATGGAAAATGTTAAGCAGGATAACCATCAAAAAAGCTTTGATTTACATAAAGTACAAGCAACTGATGAATTAGAAACCGTAAAATTTCTCAAAACGCTAAGCAAGAAAGAAAGAGAAAAACTTGGTTTTTCTCCTAAACAGCAAAATAACCAAAAGGTTGAGACTAGCAAAAAAACTTATAATCCACTTGATTGGAATCCAATCTATCAAGGTAAAAAGCTCTTTAGCTTAGGCAATATGTCGAGTAATTCGTCTTCATGTAGTGAAAAAAGCAATATTTCAGATGTAAGCGATAAGTCTAATAATTCAAACATTGTTAGATGTAATATTACTAGGAGTAACAGTAAGGAAGACCTTCGTAAACCTGATGCTTCACATAATGACAAATCTGCAGGTAAAAAATTATCTAATGTCAATGTAAGCGAATTAATCAGAAAGTTTGAACAAGGTAATGACATAGTAAAAGGGCGTTAATCAAATGTTACCCTATCTTTGTATATGTAAAGGTAGGGTATCTTTTCAAAATAGTATATCCTTTATAGCTTTGTTAATTTTTGACTCCCTCTCTGCAAAAGCAGTTTCTAGAGAGGTTTTAAGTTTTTCCCATTCTTCTTGACCATTTAGAACTAAAGATTTATATTCATTTTCAATTTTTTCCAATGCTCTTTGATATGAAAAACCTAATTCCTCATATATATCAATATTTATCGATTGCAGTATTACCAAAAATGAAAACAAATTCGGATCAGGTAATTCTTCTCTTGTGTGATTCAGAAGACACAGCTTTATTTTTTTTACGCAGTATTCTATTGTTTTTAACGATAGTGACAGGCTTTCTGCATAAAATATAAAACTATCTACAATCAAATTTTTTGACTTTTTCGGTAATTTAATATTTTCAAATAGTTCTTTTGTAAATTTTTCTATCGGTTGTTTTGGCAAATGTAAAGAGAGATCAGTAAAAGATTTTAGGTCAAAATTTGGTCCAAGTATTGTGCTGATTGCTCTTTGTACATTACTCTTATCTTTACTTACAGAAATAATGAAAACCAGCCCCTCCACATCAAGCATATACTTTATAGATTCCAAAAAATCGACAACGAATTTAGGACGGCACACATCAAGATTATCCACCATTATATAAATGTTTTTGTCTTTTCTGATTTTATGAACCACATCCGCTAACTGTGTTTTAAAATCTCTAGTACTCTCTTTTCTTCTTTGGAGAAGACTTAATTCACTCAAGACAAAACCTATGTCTTTTTTATCAGCCTCTTTTGCAGCATCAAGAAATACTGAAAGCATAGCAAGTGGAGATTTACTGATCAGCTTTCCTAGTGTGTTTAGAGAAAATAGCTCTTGGTTTATGTTCTTGAACTGTTGTATAACACTTCTTTTTACTTTATACGATACAAATAAATCTTCAAATAGGAAATTTAAAAAAGAAGGCAGTGGTTGGTCCAATGCATTGATATCCCATGCACTATAATAAGCTGCAATTTCATTTTGCTGTTTTAACTCTTTTACCCATTCTTTCAAAAAAAACGTCTTGCCCCATCCATCATATCCTTCCAAAGATATTATTGTAAAAGACTGATCAATTGTTTTAATTATATTGTTAAATTTACCTGAAAATTGCTTATAGTTTAGACGGTCATTTTCCCAAGCCACCACTTTAAGTGGTGGCGCTATTTCTTTCTTTTTGAATGTTATTAGCGATATAAGTTTTTTTAAGCACATGTCTTATTTTATATTTAACTCATATTCTTGTCTTGAAGTAAGTGCTATCCTCAGCGTTCCTTCATCAAGATAGTCAATTTCTCCGCCCATTGGTATGCCGCAAGCAAGACGTGATATTTTCACATCCAAATTTTTTAGCAATTCAATTATATATTGTGCAGTAACTTGACCCTCTAATGTCGGATTAATTGCGATAATTATCTCTTCAATTTTAGACTCTGTCACTCTTTTCAGAATAGTGTCAAGGTTGAGTTCTTTTGGACCTATGCCATTTATTGCAGACAATCTGCCACCCAAAACATGGTATAAACCTGAATATATATTTCCTTTTTCAAACGCCCATAGATCACCTAATTCTTCTACTACACACAGTAACTTAGTGTCACGTTTTGGGTTAGTACAAATAGAACAAGGTGACTTAGTATCTAGATTTCCGCAAACTTCACACTCTATTATAAGATCTGCTAGCTCTTTAATCAAAGATGCAAGTGGTAGCATAACTTTTTCTTTGTTTTGGAGTAAATGTATAACTAACCTGCGTGATGATGATGGCCCTAAACTTGGCAATTTAGAGAAAGCATGAACTAGATTTTTTATGTTAACGTTCATTCAATAAATTCAGAATAGGCAGTCAAATGGTAACATCAAACCCTTTGTAAAGAAAGTGGTAAGTTTCTCTTGATCCCACTTTGATCAGCTATAGAAAAAATTTTTTACTTTAACGAAAAAAATTACTTCCGCACACTTAAAGCCTGATTATAATAGACTTCTTGCATAACCCAAACTAAGTAGAAAAAAGGTATCATCCAAGTAGCTGACACTGGTTCCTTTATGACGGCAGTACCTTCTCCTGTCATCCGAGTAGCCGACTACTTGGATCCAGGAAATTTAACTCTACCAAGTAAATGTACAATAAGAACTAGATTCCAGACTGGAATGACAGCAGTCCTACGTCATACCGCGATTCATTCTCGGTATCTCTAGATCCCGCTAACAAGTAGCGGGATGACGGTTGTCAGGCTAGCTGTCATCCCAGTGCCCAGACACTGGGATCCAGAAATTTTAATTGTAAGTAAGCATACTGGGTTGATAAGTATAAAAGTAGCTAGAAAATAAACATTTTTGATGAGATTATATGGAAAACTGGATGCCAGTGTCAAGCACTGGCATGACACCCTTCACGGACTTTTAAATTACTTTAGCTATAAATATTAAGAAATTTACCAAATGAAAAAAAAGGCAAAAGAAACCCTGGGGTTATTATCCGCTTTAAAATATTGGCGTTTTTTATGTTTTAAACGCTTGACAAGCGAAATTCAGCTGCTTTTAATTGCAACTAACTTACGCTGCAAACGTTTAAGAAATTTACTAAGCAGAAAAAAAGACAAAGAATCCCCGAGTTAGCTAGTCTTTTACTATCTCTGTCGAGTATTGGCATTTTTTGATGTCTTGTAACGCTTTATAAGCGCGTTCAGCTTATTTAGATAAAAATCTAGATGTAGATGAAGTTTTGTAAAGACATACAGTATCTATATACTGCAAAAAATTGAACATAAGACGCCGATACATTAAGTAATCCTTACCTTTTAATCTGCAGATTGGCGAAAGCAAATACAATAGCTTCAATTTTATGATAAGAGGGCTGGCGGAGGGTGTCAAGCAAGTTTTTTCGTTTCTATGTTGTCAGCTACTTGGATGACGCCAATCTGAGTTAACTACACCAACTCACATTCAGCAAAAAAGAAAGCTATCTCCTTACGAGCATTTTCTAGACTATCCGAGCCGTGGACTCTATTTTCACTAATATCATCAGCAAAATCACCCCTGATTGTGCCTTTATCTGCCTGCTTTGGATTGGTAGCTCCCATGATTTGTCTGTATTTACTTACTGCATTTTCACCAACTAAAACTTGAACTACCACAGAACCAGAGGTCATAAACTCTACTAATTCCCCAAAAAAAGGCCTATCTTTATGAATTTCATAAAACAGCTCTGCTTGTTTTTTTGTTAGTAACATCATTTTTTGTGCTGTGATTTTCAGCCCAGATTGTTCGATGTAGGAATTTATATTGCCTGTAATATTATTTTTTACTGCATCAGGTTTTAATATCGAAAGTGTTCTCTCAATTGCCATATTATTTCCTTATATAAAATAGTATATTTATAGATTTATTTTATTGTAAATTTTGATTTGATAAAAGCAGTTTTTTATTTATAGTTAAGAATAAACCATCAAGGAGGTATTGTATGGGTGAATGTTGTAAAAATAACACTACTAAACAAGCTGAGCCTACCACTAAAAAACAAGCTAAATCTACTACTAAAAAATTAGTAAGTAACTTTAAGTCATCACTTTTTTGTGGAACAAAAGGATTTTTAACTTTTAATTTGGCCTTTTTAAGCTTTTTGGAATATAGCTTACATCATAATACAGAATTAAAAAAAGGTGCTGCTTTTGCAATGAAAAGAAACACTATTCCATTTCTTGAAATGACAATCATAGCACCGCTTGTTTGTTTTGCACTGCCAGCTATGCTAGGCAGTATGAGCCTCATGCAATGCGCACTTTTATGTGCTTCCTTAATGATTGCCACATGTTTTATTGTCAGAACTTTTCATCTGCGTGAGAAGTTAATGGAAAAAATCACTAACCATAGTAGAAAAGAAATAGACGCGGAATTTAAGAAAGATACTATAAAATTTCCTATCTTTGATCAAAATAGAAAACACACCGAGTATAATTCGCCTAACTCAGGGCGACTACTGGATGAAACAAATAGCACCTCTCTTTTCGTTAAAGTTTTACTTTTTCCCCTCAAGGTTCTTCTGAATGTCCTGCAAAGTTGTATAATGCTATCTTTAGCTGCTGTTGAACTTCTTGAAACGGTACCAAGTCTTTTTGTCGATACATTTTTCGATTGGAGCTTCACATCTACCAAGAGTAACCTGCAGAGATCAGGTCATTTATTGTATGCAAGTGTAAGAAATTTAGTGCCCATAACTAAATTTGATGAGTGTGTAGCTAATTTTATAGGCACCCCAAAAGTAACTTGTTGTAGTAGTGCGTAGGTGAAAAAGGCAGTTATCTTATTTAACCTTGGCGGACCTAATTCATTGAATGCGGTTCGTCCTTTTTTATTCAACCTTTTTTATGACAGGAGAATAATCAATCTACCGAATCCCTTTCGGTTTCTTTTAGCAAAGTTTATATCTGCGAAACGAGAAAATACTGCACGAGAAATATATGAGCAAATCGGAGGCAAATCGCCGATTTTGGATAATACGAAAGCACAAGTTAATGCTTTAGAACTAAAATTAAATGAAGATAGAAACCATGTATACAAGGTATTCATCTGCATGCGCTACTGGCACCCTTTTGCCGACGAAGTTGTTAAAAGTGTAAAACAATTTGATCCTGACGAAGTAATTCTGTTGCCACTGTATCCACAATATTCAACTACCACAACTCTGTCATCCATCGAGAATTGGCAAAAAAATGCTAAACGGTATGGCCTAAAATGCAATACAAAAATGATTCACCGTTATTATGATAACCAAGATTTTATTGAAGCTCACGCTAATCTGATAGCTAAGTACTATAAATTGGCTAGCAAAATCGGTAAACCAAGAGTCCTATTTTCAGCCCATAGCTTACCTCTTAGTATCATTAAAAAGGGCGACCCTTACGCTTCACAGGTAGAAAGAAGCGTAGAGTTAATAGTAGAAAAGTTAGCTATCAATAACTTAGATTGGTCAATATGTTATCAGAGTAAGATTGGTCCTGTAAAATGGCTAGAGCCAAGCACTGAAAGTGAGCTATTACGCGCAAAAGCTGATGGTGTACCTGTAGTTCTATCACCTATATCTTTTGTTTCTGAGCATTCAGAAACTCTAGTTGAACTTGATATAGAATATAAAGCAATTATCAAGGATGGATATTACTTTCGTGTGCCAACTCTCAGTACCGATCCCTTGTTTATAAAATGCTTAGCCGATTTGTGCATAAATCTCCCTTAAAGTCCTGATTCATAGGGCTTTTCTTTTAGGATTTTATGTGATAGAATAACAGAAAGTTATTATTTTATTAACTATTTTATGCTAAACAAGCTAAAAAAGAAATCTAACACGCCCGCACAAAAGGTACATGATGCTTATAATCATGATATCAGAAAGGTAATCTGCATCACAACAGGTTTAACAGCCCTATTGTGTAAGATTTCACTGCAATTTTGCTGCGAGTTCATTGACAATAATAGATCCAATATCTCCTTTATAAAGAATGTTGCCCGATGGGTGAAATTTCCGACATCTACCCTATACATTGCCCATTCTGCATTTATCTTACGGGATTTGGTAAAAGATTATAAAGACCCTAAGGGTAAAAAAGAATTAGCAAAAATTTTGGGTAAATCGGCTAACCTTGCAAGCAGCACCATAGAAGCATTGATGATGTTGAAAGTCATCCATTTTTTGGCTAGAGGTAATGCAGATGTAACAAGTTATATTAGTTCAACATCAACGATCCTATTTTTGTTCATTTCAGAACCTATAAGCTATTATTATACATGCAAGAAATATCTGGATAATAAGGATCCTGAAAAGTCTGCTAAGTGTAAGAAGGACCTTATTATCAGCACATTAACTTTGTCGTTAGGTTTATTAAACTTCATATTAAGAAGGATAGAAACTCCAACTATACCAATAAACTTGGGTAGTGGTATAATCTATAATTTCAACTTAAGCGTAACAGTCAGCATAATATATAGTGCAGTATTTCTTGCAGTTCAACTTGATAAGTTGTTTAATCAACCTGTCAATGATGATCCTTCCACTGAACTTGATGATGTTCATAATATAAACGGTCATTCTAATGACAGCACTGTAGAGGTATAAGAATTAGGGATGAAAAGATTTTATTTCTACTGCCAACGCTAGTACTGCTAATTTGCTAACAATACTCCAAAGTGATAGAATTTTACCTTCTACAACCTGGCTAACATCATGAAACTCACAGTCAGTGGCATTCAAGCTAGAATATACATCTTTTCTGCTATTACATCGGTATAAGTAACATGTTGAAGTATCTCCTATATAGTATATTAGCGGTTCTGCAGAACTGCTTTTAAACATGTCAATGGTTGGTACACCTTCTTGTATAATAACGCTATTGATTGCTATTCCTTCTTTTATCTTTTTCATTTTATGACGCTTTTTTTTATTGAGGTTTAATATTTCCTCTCCACTTGTTGCTGTTATAATGCCCATCCCATATGTGCCATTGCTTGCTTTGATAAAAACGTAAGGTTGTGTTTTTATTTTATATTCTTCGTATTTTTTTTGCACTAGAGATAATATTTGGTCAACTTTAGTTGCTACTGCTCCTAGTGACAAATCATCATCAAAATCAACTCCATCACAGCTCTCTGTAAGCACAGAAATTAGCCATGGGTCTATTTTAAATTTGCCACAAAACTCAGATGCTAATTCTTGATAGATTTCAAAATACTTAAATTTCTGCCTGCTATGCCAACCGTATAGTGGGCTTGGTACTATATCTTGCTTTACGTCTTTCAGCGTGTCTGGAATGTGGCTCGTCATATCACGGTTCAGTATAATAACATCAGGCACAAATCCTGAAGTTGTCTTTAGCAGAGAGTTTTCTTTCACAACAGTTTCATACTGTTCTATTAAATTGTATACTTCGTTATATAAAAGGCCAATTCTAGTCTCAAAACCTGCGAGTTGTAGTATTTTCTCTATAACAAATACGTTTTCTATATACATTTTATTGCGTGTATAATTTTCCGGTATTATAAGAACCTTTTTGTATTGATGTCTTTTAAAATAGCTTTTTATCAATCTTGCTGCCATCGTTCTTGATTCTTCACTTAAGTTATTGAACCCCGCAGGAAATAAATTAGCGTCTACTGGAACGATTTTATAGCCAGAGTTTCTAAGATCTATAGAGCTATAAAATGGCGATGTAAGGCCATTAAATTTTGCTTCGAACCAATTATTTATACTTTTTTCCAAATCTGGGTGAATTATGTTTTGCATCTGCACTTTAAATGTTATAAGGAAGGTATTATATTATAAGCTATAGTTGAACATATTTAGTAAATTTGACTAAAGATTAAAGTATAATGAGATTCTTATTTAAAGTGATAGAAAAATGATTCAACACGATAACAATAAAATGTATGGCACTACTATATTATCAATTAGAAAAGATAAAAGTGTAGTAGTAATAGGTGACGGACAAGTTTCACTGGGCCACACTGTTATAAAATCTGGAGCAAAAAAAGTTAGGCGTCTTTCTGGTGATTCCGTAATTGCTGGATTTGCCGGGGCAACAGCCGACGCATTTACTCTTTTTGAAAGATTAGAATCTAAACTTGACAAGCACCCAGGGCAATTAATGAGAGCATGTGTTGAACTTGCAAAAGACTGGAGAATGGATAAATATCTGAGGAAATTAGAAGCTATGATGATCGTTGCAGATAAATCTATTTCATTAGTAATTACGGGAACAGGTGATGTTCTTGAACCTGAAGATGGAGTCGCAGCTATTGGCTCTGGGGGAAATTTTGCTCTATCTGCAGCAAGAGCTTTAATTGACATTAAAGGAATATCAATAGAGGAAATTGCGAAAAAGGCTATGAAGATAGCTGGCGATATATGTGTTTATACAAATCATAATGTAGTTATTGAAAAGATAGAGGAGTGATATGTCTTCCAAGCAAAAAACTTTATGCACCAATTTTTCCAATCAGCCCATAACCCTTTCAGAAGGGCGGTCTTGTAGTAGTGACACCTACGATGAAAAAGATAACCTCTATAAAGATACTAAGAGTGGTTTTGATTCAAATGACAGCGATGTTCAAGTTAATGACAGCACTCAAGTTTTGTTAGATGACCTGCCACCACAGAAGATAGTTAAAGAATTGGACAGATTCATAATCGGACAGGATGATGCAAAGCGTGCTGTTGCTATTGCGCTCAGAAATCGTTGGCGTCGCAATCAGGTTCCATTTCCATTGCGTGATGAAATCATACCTAAGAATATATTGATGATCGGTCATACAGGGGTTGGTAAAACTGAAATAGCTCGTCGCTTAGCAAAACTTGCCGGTGCACCGTTCATAAAAATTGAGGCAACGAAGTTTACTGAAATAGGGTACGTTGGACGTGACGTTGATTCGATAATACGCGATTTAGTTGATGCAGCAATAGTTTTAGTTAAAGAGAAAGCCCGTAAAGCCTTAGCTAAAAAGGCTTTAATTTTAGCTGAGAAAACAATAGTAAACTCTATGGTAGGCGAAAATGAAACCGAAGAGAGTAAAAAAAATTTTAGAGAAAGGTTGAGGAATAAAGAGTTTGAGGACGGAGAAGTTTCTATTAACGTCAGAGAGAGCAAGAGTATGTTACCTACTTTCGATATACCAGGCATGCCAGGTGGGCAAGTTGGTGTGATGAATGTAACAGAAATAATGGGCAAGATGTTTAACGGGAGCAAAAAAACAAAAACTATTACGGTGAAGGTAAAAGAAGCGCGTGAAATATTAATTAATGAAGAAAGTGAAAGGCTAATGGATGAAGATAAGATAATCAAAGAAGCCATTGATCTTGTTAGTAATGACGGTATAGTATTTTTGGATGAAATAGACAAAATTGCAGCGCGTACAGAAGTAAAAGGTGAAGTAAACAGAGAAGGAGTGCAACGCGATCTGTTACCATTACTTGAAGGAACAACTGTTACAACTAAGTATGGCCATGTAAAAACAGACTATATATTATTTATTGCATCTGGTGCTTTTCATCAGTCTAAACCATCTGACCTCTTACCGGAATTGCAGGGCAGATTACCGATCAGGGTAGAACTTAAGGCACTTACTCAAGAGGATTTAATAAGAATATTAAAGGAACCAGAATCTAGTTTGTTAAAGCAGTACATAGCTTTAATGAAAACAGAAAATGTGACACTTGAGTTCACTGATGATGGTATAAAAACCATAGCTGAAATAGCGTTTACAGTTAATAGGCAAGTGGAAAATATAGGCGCAAGAAGGCTTCACACTGTCATGGAGAAGCTTTTAGATGAAATAAGTTTCATTGCTTCTGAGAAAAATAGCGAAAAATTCATTATAGACAGCAAGTATGTAAAAGATAAACTTGAGTCAATTTCGAAGCAGCTTGATTTATCTAAGTTTATACTTTAGGAAAAACGAAAAGCCTACTTTAAGTAGTATAGAGAGTGTTCAGAAGATTAGCCAGTAGACCTAAAATTTCAGCTATATTCTTTAGGCTGTTTTTCAACAGTAGAATGGTGTGCTGCGACCTCTTGCTTAACATCTAAGCTTAAGTCAATTATTGAGATATTTTCTTCATCATAATCTATGTCTTTTATTAACATATCGTCAGTAATAGTCAAAAGGTCAGGCGGAGAAAGAATAGTTCTTTTATTACCAGCTCTCATTCCCACAACTCCAAGCTCTATAGCAAGTGGTATTTTTTTATCGCCAACCCTAAATTGCACTGTTTGATCTTTGACTATATATTCCCCATTATGCTCCTTTACGCTATATTTAACCGATATCTCATCACCGCACCTTACTTGTTTTCCAGTCTTGTTAATTAAGTCATTAAAAACCATCAGATTATTTACTGAGTCGGGATATTTATCCTTTACTTCGATCAGTTTGACGTAATAAGAATTAAAATTCATTTTGTTCTCATTGGCAATAGTAACTACACGCTCTCCGCCTTCTTTCATACCTATTACCCCTAAACTCACTTCTTTTAGGTCATCTTGACCTATTTTCAAAGTAACATCAGAAACTTTGCTAGGGAGTGTTGCTGAGTTATTATTAGAAATTTTATATATTTGCAATAGGACTTCCAGGCCACAAAAAGCCTTGCTGCCACTGCCTTCAGTAATTTCATAAAAATTTATTGAATCTTCTTCCTTTTGCTGCGTTATTTCTTCTAAATATTCTGTCAGCCCATGCTTTTCAATATAGCGGTCAAGTGCTGATTCAAGTATTGGCTTCACTAGGTAATGTGCTATCGTCTGTATCAAACCACCATGCGTGGCATTTATCTCATAAAGCTTGTCCTTTTTTTCCGGTTTACCTTTGTTTATATAGACAATAGTAAACACAAAAGCAGAAGTTAAAGTGAGAATCATTACTACGGAAATAAGCATTTGTAATATAATTTTTCTAACCATCTTTCTTTACTTGATTCAATAAATCATATAAATAATTAGTATCCCCTGAAAGCGCACTCAAATTATCCAAGCCTTGTTTAAAGAGGCCGTCTATATAGTCCTCTACTTCACTTTTACCAAGCACAGACATAAGATTATTTGTTTTATCTTGTTCGTAGTCTTCAATATCATCCTTAGCTTGAAAGATAAGCCCTAGATTTATTCCATAGTTATATAACGCTTTACGTTGCTTGTCTGTAGCACCCCCTATTATAGCACCTATTTCACATGAAGCTGCAAATAGTTTTGCGGTTTTCATCAAATGAATTTCTTTTATTTTATCAGCTTGGCCCGACGTCATTCCAGCGTCATACATACAGCCGTACGAATGTTGTAGTTTTAAGGTAGAAAGGGTGTCATGCAAGTAGCTGACACTGGAATCCATTTCATGTTCAGCTCCACTATCGCATGGCTTTTTGCACGAAATGCTTGTAGGCAAAGCCTTCTGGATCCCAGTGTCCGCTACTTGAATGACAGAGGGTTGGGGGCTAAAATCTATATGCTCACTGTTAATATCTAAAGCCTGTCCTCCCACCATTCCCCTAATTCCTATTGCCTGAGAAAGAACTTTTATGATCTCACAGCGTTTCTCATTTAACGAAGATAATACCTCAAAAGCCAGAGTAAGTAGTGCATCTCCGGCAAGCACTGCTGTTGCTTCATCAAATTTTTTATGGCAGCTTAGCTGGCTTCTGCGAGTATCACTGTTGTCCATGCACGGTAAATCATCGTGAATTAGAGAGTAAGCATGAACAAATTCAATTGCTGCAGCAACTGATATTACTTTTTTAGCTTCCGCGTTAAACACTCGCGATGAAGCTACGACTAAAAAGGAGCGTATATGTTTTGCAGGAGCAAGGAGTATATAACGCATAGCTGATATAAGCTTATTCTCGCTATTTTCGGGTAAGAGTTTATTTACTTCTACAATAAGCAAATTTTTTGTTGTTTCGTCTAGCATTTTTGAATTGTTAATTGTTTAGCACGTAACGCTAGCCAGCTAGGGCAGTAGAAAACTTTACTGTAGTTTACCAGTTATAAAAGATATTGCAAACATAAAAATTTTTTATAACATCAAAGAATAGGTTATTTTTTTTGGTAAGAAATGTGAATAGCGAACTAGCAAAGAGCACTAGAGAAGACATAGAAGAAAAAGTGAAAAAGATTATACTAGAGCATATTAGTAAGGATGTAGAGAAATTCAACAGCTCTTCAAAGCTTTCGGAGCATGGTACAGACAGCTTAGATGCAGTTGAAATCATCATGGCAGCAGAAGAAGAGTTTGGAATAGAAATTCCAGATGAAGACGCACAAAAAATGGAAACTATGGAGCAAATAGTTGAGTACATTAATAATAAAAAAGGCTAATAGTTAGTGTTAAATGAGCAGAAGAGTAGTAGTCACTGGTGTTGGTTTAATCACTCCACTAGCGGCAGATGTTGACAACACTTGGTCAAGGCTAATAAAAAGTGAGTCTGGCATAAAAGCAATCAATACGGATAGATTTGACTCTTCTGATCTTGCTTGCAAAATTGCAGGGCAGGTGCCGTTGCAATCAGACAACATTGAGCACCATTTCAATCCACTAGATTATATTTCTGAGAAAGACTCAAAAAGGACAGATCGTTTTATCCATTACGGTATTGCAGCAGCTATTCAGGCAGTAGATGATTCATTAATTTTGGAAAGCCAAAATATCAATCGGGAACGTGTTGGTGTGACTATTGGCTCTGGTATAGGTGGTCTTCCGTCAATTCAGGAAAATGTTATTACCATGCAGGAAAAAGGGCCCAGACGTGTCAGTCCATTTTTTGTCCCTGCAAGTCTAATAAATTTGATATCTGGCCATATTTCTATTAAATACGAATTTACAGGTCCAAACGATTCAGCAGTAACCGCATGTGCAACAGGTGCGCATGCAATCATAAACTCAGCAAGAACTATAAAACTTGGTGAAGCGGATGTTATGATTGCAGGTGGAGCAGAAAGTGCACTGTGTAGAGTTGGAATTGCAGGTTTTGCATCTATGAAGGCGTTATCAACTAAATTTAACGATAAACCGGAAGAAGCTTCAAGGCCATGGGATGAAGAACGCGATGGTTTTGTTATGGGTGAAGGAGCAGGTATATTGGTGCTGGAGGAATACGAACATGCGAAAAAAAGGGGGGCAAAAATACATGCTGAACTGGTTGGGTACGGACTCACAGGAGATGCGCACCACATTACAGCACCACATCCAGAAGGAAGCGGCGCATTTAAGGCAATGCAGCTTGCTTTAAAGAGCGCACAAATTAATCCCAATCAAGTAGGGTATATCAATGCACATGGAACTTCAACGCCACTTGGAGATAAAATTGAAGTAATAGCAATGAAACAGTTATTCGGTGACTACGTTTATAAAATACCTGTTTCTTCAACTAAATCTTCTATAGGACATTTACTTGGTGCTGCAGGGAGCGTTGAAGCAATATTCAGTATTCTTGCGTTAAATAATGGAATTATTCCGCCAACCTTAAATTTACACAAGCCTTCAGAAGGATGTGATTTAAATTTTGTACCGTTTAAAGCTCAGGAGCATAAAATTCAATATGCACTTTCTAATTCGTTTGGTTTTGGTGGCACTAATGCATCGCTCATATTTGGACAAGTTTAGTTGATGTCACCCCAGTGTCTTCCTCTTGTCATTCCAGTACCCTCCTCTTGTCATGCAAGCAGCTCTCCTACTGTCATCCCAGCACGTGACACTGGGATGACAAACGGTTGTGAAAGGGAATACATATAAAAATTAAACTATCAATAGCAATTCAAAAAGAAAAAATATTCTATTCATCCCTGAAGAAGTATTTTATTGACAATTTATGAATAAAGATCAATAATGCAGAAAAGGAATTGATGGGCGTATGCATGAATTTAACCACTATTAATTGTACATTATTTGTTGTAATTACATATTTTTGACGTGCATTATAGCTTGGTGCTTACCTTTCAAAGACATAACATTATTAACAACATTTGTTCCGGCTTCAGTTGCAATTTTGCTAACCATTTATAATAAACAGAAGGTAAGGGATCTTTTTAAACTTAGTTCGCCAAAAAAACTGTCTATTAGGGTTTATACTTATTCTGGTAAGTATGCTAATTTCCAATGGTCTTTTGTCAATTTATTGCGGTTTTTCATTTTTCCGAGAGTCTTTTACGTTAGACCGTGTAAAGGATTTGAGTGCAGTTTTGAGTCCATTAGTGATGTTATTTGTTTTATTATCAACCTTTGTGATGTGGATCATTATGTCTCTTGGTGAAGAGATCGGTTGGCGTGGCTATCTTTTGAAAAATCTTAAAAGCAAAATATCAAATTTTTATATCAGAGCAATTATTGTCGGTATTATTTGGTCAGTATGGCACATACCAACTTATGTGGTTGCTGGCTCAGCTTTGTGGAAGGATGGCTTTACATTCCCGACTATTTGTGCTTATACCCTTTATATTTGTGCAATGTCTATAATGTTTACCTGGTTGTTTGAAAAAGACAACTCGATTTGGCCAGTAACTATTGCTCATGCAACAAATAATCTTGTGTATAGTGTTTTGAGCATTCTAATGCCGTCTCCTCCTCTGTCAACTTTCGATGCAGTAATTCGCCTTACATTAGGAGCAGCTGGTTATTTCATTGTTGCAATTGGTGTTATTTGGTTTGATAAAGCTCGAGAGCGTCATTTGAGTAATTCATAGTATAAAATTTCGGGGGCAATTCGCATCAGGTGTCATGCAGGTAGCATGACACTGGGATGATGAGGAAGAAAAAGCAAATTTTGCCTTTTACGGTCAATCTATTATACTTAGTAAGACTTCAATAAACTAATGAATTATACTTTATATCTAATTAAATGCACAAGATATTAATAAGAAATAACTACAAACCTTTGGTCGGAAAAATCAAGATTAATGGCTCAAAAAATGCTGTTTTACCAATAATGGCAGCAAGTCTATTAAGTAGCTCCCCGGTAATTTTGCATAATGTACCTGATTTAATTGATGTGCATCTAATGTCTAAGTTGCTTGAAAGTCTTGGAGCAGAAGTGAACTTTATGCACAATAAAAATTATAAAGCGAACCATACTTTGAAAATTGACTGCAGCAATATCAACAATCACGTGATGCCATATAAAACCGCAAGTAAGCTAAGAACTTCTTTTCTAATATTGGGTCCAATGCTTAGCAGATTTGGCAAAGCGAGAACAGCATTTCCTGGTGGATGCAACATTGGAAAGCGTCCCGTTGATATGCATATTAAAGCATTAGAAGAAATGGGAGCTAAAATTGAAATTGACGGCTATAATATAATTGCAACAGTGAAAGGAAAGCTACAAGGAAAAGAAATCACATTTGAGAAAATAAGTGTTGGCGCAACAGAAAATGTAATAATGGCAGCAACATTTGCAGAAGGAGTGACAACAATAAACAATGCTGCAACTGAGCCGGAAGTTCTTGATTTAATAGATTTTCTGAAGAAAATGGGTGCTGATATTGAAATTGATAATACAAAGGTCATAATAACAGGAGTTGAAGCACTAAATGGATGTGTTCATAAAATAATACCAGATCGCATAGAAGCAGGCACCTATGCACTAGCTGCTATAATAACCGGTGGTAAGTTGGAGTTGGAAGGAATAAATCTATCTGATATAAGGTGTATTACAAATGAGTTGGAGACTATAGGAGCTATGGTTGAACTGTATGATGGAGGCATTGTTATTTCCAGAAAAAATGGCTCTATTAAGTCTGCTAAAGTTGCGACAGATCCATATCCCAATTTTCCCAGTGATATGCAACCACAACTGATGTCTGCAATGTGCATCGCTGATGGGATATCAGTAATTGAAGAGAACATTTTTGAAAACAGATTTACACATGCAGATGAATTGAGAAAGTTAGGTGCTAATATCAGCATCGAGAAAAGCAAAGCTACTATAAGTGGAATAAAAAGCTTATCTGGAGCTAATCTATATGCTACTGACTTAAGATCAACAGCAGCTTTGGTGCTTGCTTCTTTGGTAGCCGGTGGAGAAACTATAATAAACAATTCACATCATTTATGGAGAGGATATGAAGCAATGCATGAAAAACTCAATTCATGTGGAGCTGATATCTCCATTTCGTCTTGAGGATATTTTATGAATGAAGCAACCAAACGAACTATAGTAAAAGAAATAGATGCAATCTTATATGAAGAACATAAGGTATTAGACCATGGATTTATTCGAGTAGTGGATTATATGGGCTCTGATAGCGCTATAGTTCAAGCTGCTCGTGTTTCTTATGGCAAGGGAACAAAACAGATAAGTCAGGATGAAGCACTTATAAAGTATTTAATGAGACATCATCATACAACTCCATTTGAAATGTGTGAAATTAAGTTTCACGTGAAACTTCCAATTTTTGTTGCAAGGCAATGGATAAGGCATAGAACTGCAAATGTGAATGAATATTCAGCAAGGTATTCAATACTTGATAATGAATTTTATACACCTAAACCAGAACAAGTTGCAAAACAATCTGACAATAATAAACAAGGTAGCGGGGAAGCTTTTGATCCAGATACCTCAAAGGAAATAATAGATTCTCTAATAAATGACTCTAATTTAGTATATTCTCATTATGAAAAATTTATTGAGCAGGGGCTTGCAAGAGAAATTGCCAGAACTAACCTAATGCTTAATTACTACACGCAATTTTATTGGAAAATAGATCTGCATAATCTCCTTCATTTTTTGAAGCTTAGAGCTGATAAGCATGCCCAATATGAAATCAGAGTTTATGCAGAAGTTATGCTGGATATAATAAAAAAATGGGTTCCACTGGCCTACAATGCCTTTGTTGAATATTGCCTAGAATCAGCCTGTATTTCAAGAACTGGTCTAGAAATAATTCGCAAATTAATTAAAGGGGAAAACGTTACTAGAGAAGAAAGTAATATTGGTAAAAGAGAATGGGGCGAGCTGATGTCTATACTTGATAAACAATCTTAAAGATAAAGGCATACGTGTCAATCTCCTCTGTCAGTTAACTCTCGTTCACCAGATTGAATCTTGCTTTTTACATCACATTAACTCATCACTTTTATAGAACATCTCATTAAAATCATTTAGAGTTCCAAAATCCTGACCCTTGATAAACAGGTGATCATTAGCAACATGTGCTTCATCAAGAGTAAACAGCTCGTAATGATGATTGTGAGCGGGCCTAACAATTTCATTATATAAAACCATTACTTGTTCGTAGTTATATCCATCGCCAGCATGATATTTACCACGTACGGTATCATAAAAATTCTTTACATCATCATATGTCACTTGCAGCTCCACCTTATACTTTCCCACTTCAAGAGGACTTCCTGTCTTTATTTTTAAGGGATGTTGTGAATTTGCAACACTGTTAGAAGTTTCTGCTTCAATATCAGAATTTTTATCCATATTTTCTATCACACTTGCCATAGCAGTTTCTTGTTCATCTTCTGTTGGTTTTGTTTGTTTTTCAGTCTTATTACTGCTACTGTCAGTTTCCACAGTTACTTTTTTTACTTCTATATCTTTTTGAGCTTTCTCATTACTTTGCTTGTGTATTTCATCTCCATGCAATTTTTCCTGCAGAGCTTTTTTCGTATCAGCATAATCATCACGATTGCTTTGCAAAGCTGGTTTATAACTGCTGCTATCATCCGCTTGCATTTGATCTATATAGTTAGATTCTTCTTCCTGTATAGTATTTTTTGCGTTATCCTCACCAACCGTTCCTTTCTCCCCAGACTTGGCTTCACTCTCTACCACAACTTCTTCGTCTACTTGCTCATCATCAATTGTAAATTCAGTACCTATCTGATTGCTATCTTCCTCCAATTCATTAGATAATTTTTCAGATAGCTGGTCACCACTCAAATATGGTTCCTTTGAATATTTAGCATAATTATGGGGATCGGTTCTGTTTTCTGAATAAAACCCACTTTCAAAGTCTGAGTAGGAGCTTTGATTGAGCACAAAAAATAAGTTTTCATAATTAACCAGCATATCACTATCAGGGCTAACAAAATTTAAATATTCATCGCCTTCCCATTCTGGGTGGTGTCTATACTCTGCTATGTAGTATTTACTAGAGTCGAGAGGTATCTTGTCACCTTCTTCCCCATCAAGTTGTAAAACTACTGCTGAATGCCCATTACCTAAATCATTACCTTTTACCACTTTGAATATTTTAATCTCATCCTTTTCTACAAGTTCTTTTAACTCCTCGTTCTTTTCATTTAACTCTTCCTCCCTTTGTCTTTCTGCTTCTCTCTCTCTTGCCAATCTTTCTGCTTCTTCATCAGCTTTCTTCTGCAGTTGTGAGAATACATTTTGTAATATATCTTGTGTGGTTAAGCTATTTGTGTTGCTTAAAAAATTATCTAACACATTTGATGCAATTGGTGACAATTCACCGTGATCATCAAATACTTTTTCCTTTGCTTTATCATAGTGATTTGGGTTATAGATTGCATACAGAGGATAAAAACCATAATCTGCAATTGACGCTCCGTCAGGTGATAGTTCCATTGAGAATCCATAGTAATTAAGTGGAAGATTGGAGGTTAAATATTTACCGTTATCATCCCTAACGTGTAGCTCACTTCTACCATTGTGCTCACTATATTTGTTGTAGTAGATATAAAAATTCTCATGGTTAAGATTGAAGTGATCATCTAGATTATCGAATTGAATTGTACTGCCAAGCTTCTCGCGCAAAAGATTTTTGCTTTCATCTGTAAGCTTTATATGTGCAGAAAAGTAGTATCGATCTATAGGTTCGCCTTTTTCTATTTCAAAGTTCAAAGTAATCTTGTCGTTGACCATTGGTAGCCTCCACAAATTCTATAAATCATTTTATTTATCAATCATACGGTCTGTACTATGAAAAATGTGTTAAACGTTAAGATTTTCTCTGTACCGATTCATCTATATTGCCAAGCTTAATAAAGTTACAAGCTCTTTAAAACAATGTTAAACTCAATCACTATGGCAAAAACAGTTGACGTATTACTACCACTTCCAATTGATCAGTTATTTTCATATGCAATTGAGGAAAATACTGAGATTTTACTTGGAGATTACGTAGTGGTGCCATTTGGCAAAAAACGCTTAATCGGAATAGTTTGGAAATACAGTGATAAAAGTAACCGAGAATTAAAATTTATTGAGCAAAAAATCGATTTACCAAATATTAGACCAAAATTGATTGCATTTGCAGAGTGGGTTGCACAATACAATTTAATACCTATTGGTATGCTTGCCAAAGTGATAATGGGAGGAGTGTTAAAAGTAAATCACATAGATAAATTGGTTTGTGTTGAACAAAAGCAGGAAACAAGTGAAATAAGTTGCCAATTAAGCCCTGAACAGCAGATAGCTAGTGATAAAATAATCAGCAATTTGAACGAGTATTCAGTGACTTTGCTTGACGGTGAGACAGGATCTGGAAAAACGGAAGTTTATCTCTCTGTGATTGCACAATTGATTAAGAATTACACTGCCGTTCCAAATGCTGCTCAGACTTTACCATCCCAGTGCCCAGAGACACAACTGTACGAACATTGTGATTTGGGTCTACCAAGAGGGTGTCATCCGAGTAGCCTGACACTGGGATCCAGTTTTTCATATAACCTCATTACAAATGTTTATTTTAACTTAAAACCAATACCTAATTTACAATCAAAATTCCTGGATTCCAGTGTCAAGCACTGGAATGACACCTTTATACTCAAGGCAAAACCCACTGTAACATTTAGCATACCGTCTTTGCCACGTACTAGTATGACACCAGAATATGTTGAAATGACATCAGGAGAAGGTAATACACAAATTTTAATCCTCCTACCTGAAATTGTTTTAACTTCACAATTGGTAAATCGTGTTCGCGGTCAGATATCAAAAAACTTAGTTGAATGGCACTCAGGGCTCACTCCAAAAACTCGCCGGAATAATTGGCTCAATATAGCAAATGGAAATGCGCAGATAATTATTGGTGCACGGTCAGCGCTTTTTTTGCCTTATAAAAACCTAAAATTGATTATCGTTGATGAAGAGCACGACTCATCTTTTAAACAAGAACAGGGAATTATATATAATGCTCGAGATATGGCGATAATCTTAGCCAAATTTGAAAATATTCCGATTATTTTATCATCAGCTACTCCACTGCTTGAAACGATTCATCATGTTAAAAACGGGAATTACAATCATGTAAAGCTAACTAAACGATTTGGTGGTGCAGAATTGCCACTCATTAAAGTAGTAGATATGAGGAACAACAAGCAATGGATCTCCTCTGAGCTTTTTGAAAGCATCAAACAAACCATAGAGAAAAAACAGCAGGTTATGCTTTTTCTAAACCGCAGAGGGTATGCACAACTGGCAATTTGTAAAAAGTGTGGATATAAAATTTCCTGCTTAAATTGTGCTGTTTGGCTTACATATCACAAGAAAAAAAATGCTCTTTTGTGCCATCATTGCTCTTATCAATTAAAACTTCCAGAGAAATGCTCTAATTGCCAAAGTGAACAGCCATTGTCCCTCTACGGCATAGGAATTGAAAGGTTGCTTGAAGAAATGGTGAAATTAATACCAAACGCAAAAACTGCGATGATAAGCAGCGATCAGAAGTCGGTTAGTAACGTAATTGACTTGATATTGAAAGAAGAGGTGAACATTATAATCGGCACACAAATAATTGCTAAAGGGCACAATTTTCCCAAATTAACTTTGGTTGGAGTAATGAATGCAGATTTGAGTCTCGAAAATTCTGATTTGAGAGCAGCGGAAAAGACGTATCAATTATTGCACCAAGTTGCAGGCAGATCAGGAAGGTTTAATGAAAAAGGAATGGTAATAGTGCAAACCAATAATCCTGAAAGTTCAATAATAAAAGCATTGCTGCATCAAAAAAGAGACTCATTTTATGAAATCGAACTTAAGTCAAGACGCGAAGCCAAAATGCCACCATTTAGCAGATTAATAGCGCTTATAATCTGTGGTAAGAATCAGATTGCAACACAAAAAGCAGCGAATGAAATAGTAAAATCTCTTCTCTGTCATTCAAGTAGCTCAACTATTTGTATCCAGGAAAAAAATGTAGGTGTAGACAAAAAGGAATTTGAAATTCTTGGCCCATCACCAGCAGCGATAAATTTTTTAAATAATAAGTATCGGTATAGGGTATTATTAAAAATACACAATAAGCATAGTCTATCCATACAAAAAAAGCTGAAATATTGGATTAAAAATTGTAACTTGAATTCGAGTATTGCAGTGATAATAGATGTTGATCCTGTGAGTTTTTTTTAACGAGTTTATTTATATTCGTTAAGCCTTCTTGCCAATTACCACAACATTCTCACTGGGAAAAAAATAATCAGGTACAGCCATATTTTTCGGTGCAGGACCCCCAATTACTCGACCTGATGTATCATAATATGAACCGTGGCAAGGACAGAACCAACCATTACCATCTCTTGTAGCGTGGTCAACCGGTACACACCCAAGATGTGTACATATTCCAAGCATAATTAACCATTCGTCTTTTCCTTCGTATACTCTCTGCTCATCTAATTGAGGATCCCTCAAGCTCTTCACATTCACAGCTCTTGCAGCCTCAATTTCTTGCTTTGTGCGTCTACGAATGAATACTGGTTTACCTTGCCACTTTACTTTTACTCCGTGTCCTTCCTGAATTCCAGACAAATTCACCTCCACTGTGGAAGTTGCTAGAACTTCAGCAGAAGGATTCATAGATTTAACCAGTGGCCAAAGTCCGCTTGCAGCTCCTATACCTGCCATAGCGCATGTAGTTAATGTTATAAAATCTCTCCTACTCTTATTTTTAGTAAGATCTTTAACAGGAGGTGTTTTTTTATCCTCTTTGTCTGCCAGTGGTTTTTTATTTTTAGTTAATTTTTTGTCCATTGATCTTTACTTAGCCATAAGTATATATTTTAATTTAAATACTGCGTATTAATCAACAAAAACTTGCGCTTTTTGTTTAACCTATACTACGGTTAAGAAGCGATAGAGTTTTCAACTTCAAAAATACTATCTTCAGTGGAATCAGGATCTTCAATTTTCGCTACTGACACCACTTTTTCTCTACTTTCTGTTTTAAACAGAGTGACTCCTTGAGTGCTGCGTCCTGCAATTCTAATCTCATTGACCGAAATGCGAATTAACTTTCCTTTATCTGTAATAAGCATTATATTATCACCCTGCTCAACTGGAAAACTAGCAACAACATTACCGTTTCTGCTAGTAGTAAGAATATTGGTGATACCAACACCACCCCTGTTAGTTACTCTATACTCATACGCAGAAGTTCTTTTACCAAAGCCATTTTCAGTAATAGTTAATATAAACTCCTCATTCACTGCAAGTTTTAAGAATAATTCGTTATCTATTCCTAAATCATTCAAAGTCTTTTCCAATTTAGAATCAATGGAGTTATTAATTGCAGTCCCCAGTCTTTTTGCAAGTGGAACTTTTAAGTAAAGTTCTTTTGTTTCTGTTGCTACACCTATCCCATTTAATATGGTCATGGATATCACGCTGTCATTCTTTACAAGTTTGATACCTCTTACGCCATCTGAATTGCGACTCTTAAATTGACGCACATCACTTACAACAAATCTGATACTTTTTCCAAGCGTTGTTGAAAGTAAAACATGGTCAATTTCATTACATACCTTAACCGATACTAATTTGTCTCCTTCATCGAGCTTTATTGCTATTTTTCCATTGCTTGGAATATAGTGAAAGTCCGCTAAGGAGTTACGCCTTATGTTTCCATAGGCAGTAGCAAAAACTATGTTTTGATTTTCGTCATTTTCACTTGGCAATGGCATGATATTAGTTATAGTTTCACCATCGCTAAGCGGAAATATGTTAACAAGTGCTCTTCCACGTGCGGTTGGCTCTGCAAGAGGTAACTTATAAACTTTTAATCTATAAACTCGACCAATGTTAGAAAAGAATAAAAAGCTAGTATGGGTATTTCCAACAAATAATTCTGTGATTACATCCTCTTCTTTTAATCCCTGTCCTAGCTTTCCTTTTCCACCACGACGCTGAGTTCTGTAGTGAGAAAGTTTTACACGCTTGATATAACCATTCATAGTTACGGTTATCACCATATCCTCTTGTGGAATTAGATCTTCAGCTTCAATGTCCGCGTCTGACTCTTCTATTGAAGTTTTTCGCGGCACAGCAAATCTGTTCTTTATTTCTTGTAGATTGTTTTTTATTTCTTTCATCAACTTCTCTCCTGAGCCAAGAAAAGCGATATATTCTTTTATCAGGTTGATCATTGAACTTAGCTCAGCTTCTAATTTGTCTTTTTCAAGGCCTGTTAAACGCTGCAGTTTCATATCAAGGATAGCTTTAATTTGTAGTTCAGTTAATCTATACACTCCATCTTTCAAAAAGCTTGCGCTATCTGAAATCAACTCGATAATAGTATTGATTTCATTCGAAGTTTTCCATTCTTTATTTAAAAGTTCTCTACTTGCTTCCGCAGGATCTTTTGCACCGCGGATGATTTTTATCACTTCATCTATGCTGAGGACCGCAATGTAGAGCCCTATATATATATGAGCTTTTTCCCTCGTTTTTCTTAGACGAAATTCTGTTCTCCTGATTAATACTTCTTTTCTAAAATCAACAAAAGCAGTTATGATTTCTTTCAATGACATCAAAGCAGGCCTGTTGTTATTGAGCACTAAAGTGTTAACACTAAAACTACTTCTTAGTGGAGTTAGCCCCAATATTTGATTAAGTATAAAACTTGCTTCAGCATTTCTTTTGAGGTCAATTACTACTCTAATACCAGACTTATCGGACTCATCCCTAATTTCTGTTATACCATCAATTCTTTTTTCTTTTACAAGCTCACCTATCTTCTCAATTAATTTTACTTTATTTACCTGGTAAGGTATTTCATCAATCACTATTGCTTGCCTATCTTGTGGCAGATCTTCTATATGAGTCTTGCCTTGCACAACAATTGATCCACGACCAGTTGCAAATGCTGATCTTATTCCAGACCTTCCAAGAATTGTTCCCCCAGTTGGAAAATCCGGCCCTGGCATCACTTCAAGTAACTCATCCAAAGTAACTTCAGGATTATTTACATATAATATACAAGCATCTATTATTTCTCCAAGATTATGAGAAGGAATATTGGTTGCCATACCAACTGCAACACCACTTGCACCGTTTACCAATAGATTCGGAAACTCTGCAGGCAGCACAACTGGTTCTGTTTCATTTCCATCGTAGTTTGGCCTAAAATTAACTGTATCTTCATCAATATCATTCAGTAAAAAGTGCGACACTTTTTGAAGTCTTGCTTCTGTGTATCGCATTGAAGCTGGTGGATCTCCATCTATCGAACCAAAGTTACCTTGCCCATCAACAAGTGGTAAAAGAAGAGAGAAATCTTGGGCCATTCTAACCAAGGAATCGTAAATAGCTGCATCACCATGTGGGTGATATTTCCCCATTACATCCCCAACTATACGAGCTGCCTTTTTATATGGCTTACCGGCATCGAATCCAGCTCTTGACATTGCATATAATATGCGCCTGTGAACAGGTTTAAATCCATCCCGCACGTCAGGTATAGCCCGGCTTATGATAACGCTCATTGCGTAGGAAAGATAAGAATCTTCCAGCTCTTTTACTATTGAGATTGGTACTATATTATCCTGCATTTTCTATACTTTAATTGAAGTAATTAATAATACTAACATTCAGTTAAGCAAATGGGCAATGACAGACTTGAACTGCCGACCTCCTCGGTGTAAACGAGATGCTCTACCAGCTGAGCTAATTGCCCCTTTAGATCTAATTCTATAGCTCAATATTATTATTGTAAACAAAAATAGCAATAAATTGTATCCGTTCAGCAGAGTGGCAAAATAGGTAGACAAGGTGATCTAAAAAGATAATCATAGAGTAAATGTGAGGTAAGTCCTTAGAACCTGTTAAGGATCTCGAAAATATGAGGTAAAATAAGCATAGTTAAGAAAGAGGTATATCTATGCAAAAAAGCTATCCAAGCGATATAAGTCAAGAACAATTTGAAAAAATTAGACCAATACTGGAGAGTAGCAGAAAGAAAACAAAACCAAGGAAACTTGATTTGTATGATGTATTTTGTGCAGTGCTATATGTCCTAAAAAGCCCCTGCCAGTGGAGAATGCTGCCAAAAGATTTTCCGAGGTGGGAGAACGTGTATTACTATTTTCAAATGTGGAATAAAAAGAATGGAGCAGAACCAAGCTTGCTGGAAATAGTCTTAAAAAAAATTAGTTGGAGAGGTTCGTATCAGCAATGGTCGGAAAGAGAAAACCAGTTTCTGTATAATTGATGCCCAAAGCGTTAAAAACACAGATACTGCTGAAAAAAAGGGCTATGATGCAGGTAAAAAGATTTCAGGCATAAAGCGTCATATTGCAGTTGATACGCAAGGCTTGCCACACGCAATTCATATAACAACAGCAGAAGCAACTGATCGTAGCAGTGCTGTGGAAATGGTGGGAAAGGCTGAAAAAAACCTCTCTGAAGTTGAAAATATACTGGTTGATGCTGGCTATACAGGAGAAAATTTTGCAACTCAAATAAAAGCTACTATTGGTGCAACTGTTGAGGTAATAAAGCGGAGTGAATTACATTCTTTCGTTGTATTGCCAAAAAGATGGGTTGTTGAGCGATCTTTTGCTTGGTTGGAAAAATGTAGGCGTTTGTGGAAAAATTGCGAGCGGAAACTCAACACTAGCTTACAAATGGTTGTTCTTTCCTTCATTTCTATTCTATTGAGGAGATTTTAAACAGGTTCTTACAATAAATGGTGTCATCCAAGTAGCCGACACTGGGATCCAGAAAAAAGAATGGTGTCATTCCAGTGCTTGACACTGGAATCCAGCTTTTTCATAATCATTAAAACGTTGTATTTTTACATAAAACAGCTATTTTTATGCTCGCCAACTTAATAAAATTCCTGGATCCCAGTGTCAAGCACTGGGATGACACCCTCCTGATGGGCCAAAATCACAATGTTCGTACAGTTATGCATTTGTTGTGTAAATTACCTTTGCAAACAAATGTTCGTACATCTGTGTTTCACACACTTTGCTTCAATATTTGCACATTAGCCACTCCCTTGAACAGATACGATAAATTAGATTTAGGTGAGCTATAAGCTTTTATGAAATCTTTGAGTGCGTGCTGTGAAGTTTTATAAATTTTAGTCTTGCTGTCACTTTGTATAAAGGTATTTTTTCACTCACATCTTTCGAAGTTGTAGCCATGTTCAACAATTTTAAGTAGAATATTGTAGCATTTTGAAAATCTGAAAGTTTATCTAGAATAACAGCTAAATTATAAGTATAAAAAATATTGTTTTCATCGAGGGAAATAGCAGTTATCATATACTCTTTACCTTTTACATAATCCTCCTTTTTCATATAGATCATACCTAAATTTGCTAATAAAGGAGCATAATTTTTATGTATATCATACAATTTTAACATTTCACTCAACGCCAGATCAGGATTATATTGTGAGATTATCGTCAGAAAATTTTTTAATATGTAAGGGTTACTAGGGTGTTCTTTTAACAGTCTTGTGTAAATCTCTACAGCTTTTTTGTATTCTTTATTAGCGTAATAAATATTTCCCAATCCAATTAAAGCATTTTTATGATAAGGAAACTTTGCAATGATCTGATTAAGGAGAGAAATAGCTGTTTCATTATCTCCTGATTCAAAGGAATCTTTTGCTTTTTTTAAAGTAGAGTATATGTCAAAACTCTTGCCAGAATTCTGCGCAATTTTGATGTTAAATTTATCACTTTTTCTCTCAATAACATCAAGATCTTTATATTTTTTATCAGCTTTTATATGCTTGACAACACTATCAAAGGCCTTCTGTATCTCCAAATTTTCACTAGCATAGGTAACAGAAGACCTCCATAAAATCACAACGCAAATTAACATGCAGATAAACATAGGTCCTAGTGTTGTGGCATTGGCTGCAGCGTGTAACCAGTAAACCTTATTTCTTTGAGCTATATGCAACACATTACAAATTCATAAATGCTAAATTACCTATCTCATACAATAATAAAGATATTATTAATTAGCGGGACGAACATGCTGTGTAGCCTTTCAGAATGCATTTATCTTTTGTCTTCCATATTTCGCTTTATTTCCACAAAAATGCTTCAATTTATCTTAGTCTGGTAGAGACTCATGACCTTGAAACCAGCGATTTGGTCTCATAACCATAGTCTCCCCAAAAGAACCGTGCTTGCGGATTTCCCGCACACGGCTCCACAATACAGCGTTCACACTAGTGCTCCTGTGTATAAAGAAACATATACCTTTGGTTTTGGTAATGGATTTACTTTTAAATAGTGTATAAATTGTTCCCAATCCATACTTTTCTTTTGACTACGTCGGTTTATCCACTTAAATGCTAACTTTGTTACCGGTCGATAGAATTGAATCAAACACCGATAATTTCCGCTAACTCCGAAGTAGCTATAGTGTCCTGTTAGTTTGGCTTTAAGTTTCTGCCACCAATCTTTGAGACAGATACGACTTCGTACCATCTTCAACCATTCTTTGATTTCTTTAATCTTTCTGGCTAGGCTTATTTTTGAAGTTTTCTGCTTCATCATAAGTTTACCATTACGACTTTTTCCACAATAATGTGTAAATCCTAGAAAGTTGAAGCTAGCCGTCCTACGTTTCTCTCTTTCTGCTTGATACCATTCTTTCTTACCAAACTTTACTATTTTTGTTTTATTTTCAGCTATTTCCAACCCAAATTTACTTAGTCTTTGTTTCAGTAATTCTAGAAATTCTTTTGCGTCTTCTTCCCTCTCGCAGCCAACTACAAAATCGTCGCAAAACCTTATTAGCTGTAAATATCCTCTGGCTTTTGGCTTAAATTTCTTTTCAAACCATAAGTCCAGCACATAGTGTAAGTATATATTAGCTAATACAGGGCTTACTATACCACCTTGTGGTGTGCCTTGATCGGTTGCTTTATAACATCCAACTTCGACTATTCCTGCCTTTAGAAATCGTTTTATTAACCACAATAAATTTGGGTCAGCTATTCGTTCCCTTAGACAATTCATTAGCCATTTATGTTGAACATTATCAAAGAACTTCTTGATATCCACTTCTACAATATAGTTAATTGGTTTGTGCATAACTGCTTTATCTAGAGCGTTTATCGCCTGATGACAATTTCTTCCTGGTCGAAATCCATACGAGCTGTCCATAAAGTTTGCTTCATAAATATTTTCTAATATCTTCTTTAGCATTACCTGTACCAACTTATCTTCCGTTGATGGTATTCCGAGACCGCGCTTCTCTTTGCTCCCGGCTTTGGGTATGTATACCCTTTTCACTGGTAGCGGTTGATATTGTTTTCTCTTCATACTATCCACTAGTGTTTTAAGTTTCTCTTCTAGATTTTCTCCATAAGCTTCCACTGTCACACGATCTATACCACAAGCCTTGTTGCGTTTTAGTTCCTTATAACACTCTGCAAGATTCTCTTCATTAATCAAATGAACTAATGATGTAAATTTTACTCGCTTATCTTGCTTAGCCCTTACTGCTATCTGGTTTAGTTTTCCTTGCATACTCCTCCAATCTCTGTTGTATTGGTATAGCAATCCCTATACCAGTCACTATATTGCTAACCGCTTCCCCTTGTATGTGCCTTTCCCACACTCCGAGTACTATCAGTTAGTCCGACTTCCTTTGCATCTTCCTCCAGTCCTCGCCTTTATTGACTTGTTCCAGAGTACCCTTACAGGAATACAAAGGATCTCCCAAGTTCACGTAAGGTCCATCTCAACACATGACGCGGCCTTCGATCCCGATGAGGTGAGTAATATCTTGCCTTAGCGTTATTACCCATGTTGCCTTCCACCAAATGTAAAGTGTCAGCCCCCATGACGCGTGAATTACGGGACTCAATACCTTCACTTTCGTTGCACCCTATGTTGTCCATTCCATTAGCTTTACTACGCTCGTTACCTTACGCAGCATAATGGTTTGTTCCAGGTTGCCGGCTAAGCTTTACCCGTGTTGGATTTTCACCAACTGTTCCTTACGCACTTCTTGGCGCACACATAAAGCACCCTCCTACATTCGTTATACCTTTTTGTTAAGATACAGCAATTACACCATTTACTACATGCTTTACTTTAATTAATTATTAAAACAAGAGCATCATTTCCAGAGCTATATCTTTTTACCTTGATAATTCTTTTTTGACTTCCTCTTTAATTATCCCACTTATATTCACGTTAAGATCCCCTACCCAAAAATCAGTCATAGTTTCAAGATCGTATAGATCCTCTATTACTTTTTTAATAGCAGCATTTATTTCTTCTTCGTCAAATTCCTTTATAATAGGTCTAATCTTCACATACCCTGGAGAGCCTTTACCATAAATTCCTTTGCTTTTATTAATGCAGCCACCTGCACCAGATCTACTGCTTCTCAAACCACTTCCACACTCTACTGTTTCATACTTGATTTCACCATTTTCTATATATGCTATTTGATTGTCTTGTGTAGACTTCAGTTTATCTGCCTTTACAATTTTCTCCTCTAGCTTTAAATCTTGCTTATGAATTACTGTTTCCTCATAACCCTTACCACCGTATGTTCTATACTCACCTCCACCTGCAACAGTAATCAGTTGCTGGCAATGTTGCTTCTGCGAATTGCACATTTCTATGAAAACAGGTCCCCCGTCCTTATCTGAGAAGTTACTTTCCTGGTTACCCCCTCCCTCTGTGACTTGCACCTTAATTATAGGATAATTAGGATCGATTTTCAGTTTAGCTTTAATATAATCTCCTGGCATCCCTACTCTGCTTTCAGTAGAATGGCATTTTTGATTGTCACAGCCACTACCTTGTATATGACCTGCTTCACCACTTCCCCACGCTTCTATTTTAATACGATCAAATTTTATTGATAAGTCATCTGTATAAACATCTTTATTTTTATGATCATAGGATTTTTCATTATTTTTTTCAAGATCTGGTTTCTTATTTTTCAGATGTTCCTTGATTATCTCTTTTAATTTTTCTTTTAATTTCTTTTTGAGACCTTCTAAATCGAACCTACACAATTTATCAGCGTAAAAAACCTCTGTTCTGTTTGCTTTAATCAGTTGATCTTTTAATTGTGTACACTTTCGTACTTCATTTTTTTCATCTCTTAATACTTTACCATCCTTATCTTTACAATCCACTTCCTCATACCTTAAGTAGAATGGCTTATCATCTTCATTTTTATTCAAATATTGTTTTGAACGGCTACACTTTCCATCAAAGCAGATGCAACCATCATCACCTTGCTCACATCCTTCTTTATGCTCTACATCCGTCAATTTGTATACTACTTTCAGTCCTTCACCAGATTTTAATTTTTCGTCTATTTTGCTATCTTTCTTCACACAATAACTGCATTCTTCCTTCTTCTGCTCATTTTCATCAGGGAAGAAAACATACTCTTGCTTATTAAATATTATTTTATCCAACCTCTCTTGAGTTTCTTTCAAAGGGTAAACTATTTCCTTGCTTGGAAGATAATAGAACTGATTTGATTCCTTGGAGTAAACAGCATTGTATTTAGTATATCTTGTTCCCATTAATTTTAGTGGTATTATTTTATTTTCTCTTTTAAGAACAAACTCCTCTGGTTCTGGCTGCCATCCAGAAAGACAAAGCATTTTACTGTTAGAATTTCCTTTATACTTTACTTCTATTTCCGGCTGCCCAGAGTTATTAAATTCACATTGAATAGATTTGTCTTTTAACTTTTTCTCAAAATCATTAAAACTATAAAAACTTCCGCCTTTAGAACATTTAATTTGCACATCAGGAACATAGCCATATTCTTTCAGAACTTTAAATTGTTGCGGATTACTTTCTAATATACCTTCTATAATATTATCAATATTACTATCAGTTGTTTTTGCTACTATTGCTGGTTTTACTACTTTTAAAGATAGGGGGCCAATGTTTATAGGATGGTTGAGGTCAGTATTAACATTAAAAGTACAGGAACCATTACTATAGGTTCCATGTGCTTTAGCACAAGTGCTCTCACTCATCTTCATTTCTACTTTCAATGTATTTGCATTTACTATCTCCACTATCTCAGGTTCTGGAGCAGGTGGTGCAGGAAAACAGCGGATGAACTGTGGATTGTTTTCATCTATACTTTGAGTTCCAAGGTATTCAGCGCAGAGCTTATCTTTTTCTCTATAAGTTTTGAAGTAGTACGTGATGCCATCTTTGTCTAAAATAGAGCGCCACTCAGCTTTATTTTCTCCATACCCTTTAGGGAAATCTAATTTTTCTCCAATCTCTCCGTCTCTTCCTTTCAGATCACCAATGATTACCTTAACCTTAGGATTAAAGTAATCATTGTCTTTATCTGTTATAGGAACAATTCTAACTTGTGGAAGCGACATTGCAAGTTGTTCACAAAATGGAGGGGGGCCAGGTGCAAGTGGAACAGGAGCACATTTTACTGCCGTTTGGTAGCAGGTATCACAGACTTTTTCCATCTCCCCAGGACGGAAAATATTCTCACCCGAAAATACTCTAGAACCCCATGAAGAAATTCCTGACATACAAGCCCCTTTTTGACTGCAAGCACATATTTTAGGAGAGTTAGCGAATCTTCTTTTTTCCTCATCAGTAACACCGTCTGCCCATTCCCATTTAAGACCCCGAGCAATTTCTCCTCCAGCTTTTGTTTTATCTCCTTCCCAGTCGATAAAAGCTGCAGCAGAAACTCCAGCTCCTGTACCTTGCGTTCCATATATCTGGCGGCAGGATTCCCCACTTTGTAAGTCATAACAATAACTTTGTCCATCATAAGCACATACTCTAATTTTGGGATTAAAGTAACCATCAACTCCTTGATCTTTTATTGCTTGCACCTTAATTTCCTTTACCCAATCTCCACCAACTATTGCTTCCCACCAAGTATTACTTTCTACAAATGTTGGACAATCAGCATATCCTTGATACGAAAGACCAAGTATCAAAAAAAATATCAATAAGAAATTAAGCCTTACACTTCTCATAAAATACCGGTAACCACTCATTAACTTCTTCTCCTTTTTCTTTTATTGCCTCATACATATACTTTATAGTCTCTTTGTTAGCTGAAAGTACATGTATTTCTTGCATATCCTTCAAATCCAGATTTAAGGTTACTAATCCTTTGTACTGTTTTATCAAAAATAAACCTTCCTGTGTTGGCGTCTGCAGAATTATATTCAGCTCCTCTTTCGATAGAGAAAATGCCTTCATGTATAATCTATTTGCATTGACGTTCGGCATCAAGATTCTTGTATCAACATGTTTATCTAAATATTGAGTAAATTTGCTAGCAAATGCGAGATTTAAATTCTCAGTACTTAGGATTACTACAACATTTAGTTCCGTCATTCTTTGCATCCAGTTATCAAACTCTTTCTCTGTAGGAAAAATATTACTTATCTCCCATGCTTCATCCAAAACAAGTATTGCAGGCGAGCCATCACATTTTGCCTCAAAAGAATATAAAAAATAGTAAAGTATCACGGACATACATTCCTTTTGTTTTGTAAGGTTTGCGGTGTTGAGAGATATAATTTTTGTTTCCCAGTCAATATCTGATTCATCACCATCTTGAAATAAGTAAGCAAAGTCACCATCGTCACACCATCTACTTATCTTACCCCCAAGGAGCAAGAGCACCTCAGAAATTTGTGAAATAGAACGTGATTCCTTGGGTATAGCAAATATAGAATCCACAATTTTTCTTATCTTTTCTTCTACGTCCACCAAGCTCGTATCGGCTACCATTCTTCTGATCAGTTCAACCAACATATTGCGATTGGAAGCACTATCTTCAATGTTTAGTGGATTAAATTTTAGGCTTTTGTCCTTATATTTTGGATCGATTATGTAATATTTACCACTCACTGCTTTAGTAAAAATTATTGATTTTCCAGTGTTATCCAATATGACAATTCTTGGGTTAAACTTTCTTGATTCTGATAATAGAAAATTAATGAGTGAAGTTCTGCCTGAATTTGGAGCTCCGAGTATCGTAGTATGGCCATTATTTCTTTTTCCATGAAAATTAAAGAAGTAAGGATTTCCTTTTTTTGAAAAAAAAATCATTACCGCTTCTTTCCACCTTCTTCCTTTTAATGTACCTGACGTAAAATCGTGCAGCATAGCAAAGCTGCAAGCGTATTTTGTTAAGATATTTTTCGGTTGCGTAATAAAAGCAAAATTGCCTGGAAGTTGTGCCCAAAAATGACTTTCCATATGTAAATCAGTTCTAAACATCATGAAGCCAACTAATGACATTATAGAAGATAAATCACTAATACTTTCAGCTAACTTATTCCTATCATCTGCAAATATTGTAAAAATAATTTTCTGTTGGCAGAAGTCTATACTAGAGGTCTTTTCAAGCTCTATTATTTCTTCAATTCCTGAGCTTTTAAGTAAGGTATTATCCTCACTAATTTGCAGCATGTTGATTTGTTTTTTAAATTCTTTTATTGCTTTGTTATTACTAGTAAATATCATTATTTCTGTAATGATAAATTCAGATTCAAGCTGCAAGCATCTATCTATATTACCTAAAGAGATTTCCCGGTATTCTTTTATGCTGAAAATAGAGCCAAATTTCTGTTGATTTTCAAATATTGTTTGAAACGTATTGAAACCAAAAGCTATTTTAAAATTTCTAATATATTGCGACAGGTCCCTTTCATGTATTGGATAATCTTTGTGCGTTAATGTAACAATATAGTGGAGAAATTCTATCATTTCAGAATATATTTTACCTTCACTAAACCTTAGACTCAGTTTTTTAGCTCCAAAAGGTCCTAAATCATTTTGAATTACGTCAGTTATCTTTTGCAACTCCTGATGGCTTTCTTGTAAAGACAACTTATGCTTATTCTTTATTCTATTGAAAAAAAACGAATTATTAGTATGCTTGCCAAAATCGCTAAACAATATTACAATGTATAGTTCATTTATATACTGTAATTTACTATCAGTTAGTTTATTAAACCACGTTGAATGTAGGTTGTCAGAGAAGTCTTCAGTTTTATTCCATTTCAAGCTCAGTTTATTGCGCTTTCTAACGGTATGAATCCAAACGGTAAAACACAGGCTATTAATATTTTTTGATATGCTTTTTCTAATTTCAGTTCTGAGGTCGCTGTAGTTATCAACAGAAGAATAATCTTCTAACTTGATTATTTTTAACAATTCTCCCTGTTTTGTTAGTATGGTTTCTTCATCGTAATGACAAGCATAAGGAACAAAATCTAAATCAATGCTTTCTAGTAATGCTAAGTTGTTCTTTTTTTTAAGCTTAGAGTTAACTGTTGGTACTTTTAACTGCATATGCGTATTCAATAAAGATAATTAAAAAAGATAAAAATACTATCTTAATTTTTATCTTTTTTTTCGCTATCGGATTGTAATTTTATATCTTTTGCAAAGTTAAATTTTTCTTTTAAGTAGTCTGTTGCCTTTTCTGTACTACCGAACATCAGGACCAGTACACCAAACATTATCATAAAAAAGATTAGACCTCTGAACACTACTGCAAGTATCACTGCAGCTATACACAACCCTATGATTGTTGAAGGACTCATATTTTCTACAGTATCTTTAACTGAAAATGAAGAAATAAAATTTTTTACCGTTTCTTGTATACCCTTTAATTCATCACTCGCCGAACTTGCTTCGCTAGAATATGATGCAAAAATGAAACTTAATAAGGCTATAAAAACCAAAACTTTATTCAATTGAATGCGCATCAACTAAATACCTTTTAAACATTTCTTAAATATAACAACTTTTATATCAATAGGCAAGAACTGAATTCACTTATCCACTACAAGTAACACATATTTAATTTTTACAGACGTGAACATGCTGTAAGCTCTTTATCATCAACAAGAGGACTCACATTAATGGATGTTAATTTACTTGATAGGAAGTTTGAATGCAATTCAGCTACTGCTGCTATAGCAAACACTGCAGCCATAGCAAGTAGTCCTGCTCCTATCAATCCTGATGTCATTGCTCCTGCAACAATGCACCCTATTGTGGAGAGAGCACAACCTGCTACAAGTGCAACGTGAAGATTTCTGTTATTGGGTTGGTTTTTAAGTAGGATATCTTTCTTAACTTGATCTGGATTTGCTTGACCATCTGAGTTTTCATTTTCTTGCATTTTTGGCTCTTTTTTTACAGTCTGCTCTGGCTGCACTTGAGTCTCGTTTTCTTTTGGGGATTCCAAATTTGATTCTAATAACTCAGTTTTTTCTCCACCCTCTGGTTGTAAGCCATTATCTTCTTCAACAGAGCTCAATGTTGAGTTTAAACTTTCCTCAGATGAAGTGCTTGCTATTGATGTTAAACTGTTTTTTCTACTATTTATTGGTGATATCGAGTTTTTTTCACTCAGTCCAGGTGAGTTTATTCCACTATCTGAACCACTACCGTTACCAAGCTTAGGAGTTTTTATATTCTTCTTTAATTGCTCCATAACTTTACTATATTTTCTAGATACCTCTTTCGGAATATCTAATTGGCCAAGTATTTTAGTATCACCACTTTTTTTCTCAGCTACATTCAAGGGTGTTTCTTGTGTGTTGTTTTGCTCTTCAATATGTCCTAGCTGCATTTGATCTTCAATATTTTCTTCAACAGCATTTGGTATTGAGCTTACACTGCTGCTCCTTTTAGTAATCCCTGAAATTATTTCTAATATTTTCCCTCTTCTTGTTGGTGATCTTTGTAATTGTTCTCTTTCATTGTTAGATACTGAAAGCTCGACCTCTAATTTCATTACTTCTGTTTCCAACACTGGAAGAAATTTTTTGGTGTAATAATTATAAGATTCTTCTTGCTCTTTCAGAGGTTGTCCGGAAACTAGTAAATTCAAGCATATTCCCTCTTTAACATAACCCTACTCATAGCTAGGTATATGAAATTCTCAGTGGATGTTGTGAGTAAATCATACTCCTTCGATAGCCTTCTATTCCTATTAACCCAAGCAAAAGTCCTTTCTACAACCCATCTTCTTGGCTGTACTTTAAACCCTTGTTCTCTTGTTGGTAGTAGCTCAGGTGGCGTATCTTTGTGCACCCAAAATCTACATGGAGGCCTTTTAACAATTTCAATATCTATGTCATATTCTTCCTTTATGTGATTCTTTAAATTTCTTCCTTGGTATCCCATGTCAGCCCACATTTTTTTAACTTTAGTATATTTTGTTCTCATATTGTTTAATGCTATTTTAATACCATCTCTATCATTTTCGTTAGCAGCGCCTACGTAACAACCTAGTATAAAACCCTGAGTGTCTGTAATTATATGCCTTTTTCTACCCTTTACTTTTTTACTTCCATCATAGCCTTTGATCCCCCCTTTTCTGTAGTCTTTACAGATTGACTATCTACTATACAGGCACTCGGCTGCTCATTCCTTCCTATTTTTCTTCTACTATATTTTGTAATTTCATAATTCATTTTCTCAAAAATTCCCTGCTTCTTCCATTGCCTGAACTGCTCATACACAGTCTTCCATAGCGGAAAATCATTTGGTAAATACCGCCATTGACACCCTGTACGCAATACATAGAAAATTGCTTCTAATATTTCTTTTTTGCTATACTTTGGCGGCCTTCCTCCTTTCTTGTATGATACTCTGAAGTGTTTTTCTATTCTTGCCCATTCCCTTTCGCTTAGATCTGTTGGATACTTTTTTCTCATCTTTACCCCGTACTAAAATTTCAGATATTATAGCCTTTTACTTGTTTCCGGACAACCTCTTATTATAATTATCACAAAAGTGTAGAAAGTAATACTTATGATCCTGAAAATTTCAGTGTAAAAATGATAAATATAGATGTGAGCAAAATCGATAAATTCTACCTCATTGCAGAACAAGGTGATATAATCATTCATCCTATTTGGGAAAATTTAGACATATTTTAAAGTTTTTTTTAGAGTATCTAAGCTTATTGTTATTATAATGATCCGATTAGGTCTGGTAGTATTGTGTTATGGAAGATAAATTGCTTGAATCAGTAAAAAACAAAAGTTATTTCAGTAAAGCAGTCGAATGGTACTGCCATAGGTATCTGTTTTGTGTAGCAGAAAGATCTTGGATGGCATTAATAGTATCGCTTCTCCTAGTATGCTTATGTTTATTAACATTAAACATATACCTGTTATTTCCTATTAAAAAAGATTTAAATTTTGTGAAGTATATGAACCACACAGAAGATGAGTTCTCTGCAATGCATAAGCTTAGTTTCAGTAAAAAGGAAGATGAATACACTTCCACAGCGAGGTACTTAATAAGTAAATACATTGAAATATACGAGTCCATTAAGATCGTTGAACCGAAGTACCAAGAAAATTTTATAAGAAACAATTCTATACATAAAATCTATCAAGGCTTTCAGGAAAAAACGAATAATGAAGCTGGTAATTTGTCTTTATCTAAAAGAAAAATCGCCAACATAAATGTAATAACATTATCTATTGATCGATCGACCAAGGACTTAGTTACATTTGCTGGAAATGCTACTGTAGTTTTTACAACCGAGCAAAATAAGGAGGATACTGTGGAGATTAGCTTCACTTTGTCGAATATAAAAGCAACTCTGGCTGGTATAATACCATTTAAATTTATTGTTAATGGTTATAAATACAGATTTTAAAATATTACTTGGTAGCTAAAAAAAATAACCAAAGTGCACATAGCAGTAATAACTGGAGGTAAAACTAGAAGAATTGGTGTTTTTTTAATAAAGTAATTCTGAGAAGGTTTTAAGAAAAAGGCGTTGTAAATTATCGGTAAAAAGTACAGAGCGTTGAGTATAGTACTAACAATTAACACTAGAGTTACAAACACAGAAAGTATTACATTGCCAGAGTTGAAAACAGCTTGAAAAATGAGAAATTTACCCCAAAAAGTCGGAGCAGGCGGCACCCCTATCATAGACAATGCACCTATAGCAAATGCTGTCATGCTAATTGGCATACTGCGTCCTATACCGTAAATCTTATCTATATATTTCTCACCTGCTCTCGTTATTATTGCTCCGGCAACGAAAAACAAAGTGATTTTTGCAAATGCGTGGCAAACTAATTGAAAAATTGCAACCCTCATGCTGAGATCACTAAAAATTGAAGCGAATAATATAATATACGACAATTGAGAGATGGTAGAGTAAGCAAGCAATTTCTTTAATTCTTTTTGCTTTAGTGCAATCAATGATGCAGTAATAATAGTAAATCCAGCAGCGTACGGAAGCCACCCTCCAGCAAACCAATTTTGCTGCACAAAACGTTGCATATTATCGACGCCGAAAGTGTATAATATAACTTTTATGATGATGAAAACTCCGGATTTCACAACAGCAACAGCGTGCAGTAGTGCACTCACAGGAGTTGGTGCAACCATTGCTTTTGGTAACCAAAAATGCATTGGCATTAATGCAGCTTTTCCTATTCCGTAAATCAGCATAGCAAAACACACTGCAATGAAAGTGATGAGTGAAGTATCAAATTTGAATATTCCACCGCTTACAAAGTCTAAAGTATGAAATTCATGATATAAAAGGCCTATTGCAGGAAAAAATAATACCAAAGAAGAGAAAAATAGCACGCCAAAGTAATAGCGTCCTGCAATCATTGATTCATTTGTTGAGTTGTAAGTAACCAGAGGGTATGTACTAATAGTTAGAAGCTCATAAAAGACAAATGTAGTGAGCAAGTCTCCAGAAAAAGCAATAAACATTGCACAGCCAATCGATATTGAAAAAAAGCATAGAAAACTTGAGTGATTGCTATCAGCATAGTTATTCTGCATATAACATATTGCATATATACTGGTCAGCACCCATAAAAACGATATTAATAAACTGAATATTACTCCGGTAGACTCTAGCTTTAAACTAATGTGCAAATTATTACCAAAATCCATGAGAATAAATTGAGAATGATCACCATATACCCAATATAAAGTGCACAGACACGTATACGTAAACAGAAGTACAGAAGAAGTGACAGTAATACTATTGTTCACTCCGGGCCATTTACCAGTAAAAAAAATAACTAACGCACTTAAAAGTGGAATCAACGCAGTAATTAATAAATAATTCTCAGTAATTGAAAATGGTAAGGAAAGAGACGTTAAAACACAGTCCATTAAATAATTCATCTTTTTGTTTAGGTAAAGCTAGAATTATACTAAAATCATAGAAAAACCGCTATGTTTTTTTGGCAAACTAGTCGTTTGTGTATGCTATAGCTATACTGCGATTCATTCCACAACTGTACGAACATTTGTTTTTGTTAAACACAACAAAGATGTCATCCCAGTGCCCTGACTACTTGGATCCAGGAAAGTTTGCTTGTGAGCAAGCAAACTAGCATAGAAAAACGTTTTCGATGAGATTGCAGAAAACCAGTGTCTGTACAACTAGTACAACATTGCATAATTTTATTATGCCCATTTTGATCGAAATTTGCAAGACTTTTTATGCGAAATACTATGTATAAGTGATTGTGGTTGATTTCAATTTGATGAATTAACATTCTAATAATATTTTGCTTAGTCTGCCAATCTACCAGATCAAGTTTTGATTCAATACTTGAGGAAAAGTTTTGCAAGCTATCTGTAACAAGGCTCAATTCTTGTTGTAACTTCTTTTGATCGAGTGTTCTTTCTTTTTCTTCTTCAATTTCTTTCAAATGCTGTTTCATTGTTGTAATTCTTGGCTCAAATTCTTCTTGGCTTATAAAACCTTTGGCATAGCTATCAATAAATTTTTTGATACTCAATCTTAACTTACTTTCCTGCTTTTCACGTGTTTGATTATGTAGAGGTTTTTTGTTCTCTGACAATCTACGTTGATATTCATTTGCAATCCTATCTGGCTCTTTTAATATACTCTTAACTTCTTCCCATATAACTGTATCGAGTACATCAGTACGTATTGATTTATTGTCACATACTCTGTTGCCATTAAACCTGGAGCCAGAACAACGGTAGTAAGAATAACGTTGATTTTTACTATATGCACCACAATAAGTATATTGGCAGCGCTGACATACTGTTAAACTCCGCAACAAAAACGTTTCTTTTCTTTCCCGTACTCTTGCTCTTTGTCTATTTTCAGTTAGCTGTACTTGCACTGAATCAAATAAATTATCACTGATTATTTTTGGCACTGAAACATAAATCCAGTTCTCTTTATCATTACTAAAATGACCATTTTTGAGTCTACCACAAGTTCCTTTTTTTGACTTTCTTACTTGTGGTTTCGAGCATGCCTTAGTTTTACCATAAGCTGCTCGTCCTATATAAGCAGGATTTTTTAACATTTTCCAGATAGTACTTCTTTTCCAACGTTCTTTTCCTGTTTGTGTTATTACCGGTATCTCGCTAAGTCTACGTATAACTTCATTGATGCTTACTCTTTCTTGGCCAATCCAATTAAATATTTTGCACACTACATCCGCTTCTTCTTGATTAATTTCAAACTGAGCACTTCCTTCACCTACATGTTTTGCTATGTAGCGATAACCATAAGGTGCATTACTCATTACGCTTATGCGACCAGTTTTAGCTGCATGAAGTTTTCCCCTGCGATTACGTTCCATAATTTTTGCACGCTCATACTCTGCTACTAATCCTTGAATTCCTAAAAACATATTAGATTCTGGGTTATCCTCAAATTTATGATTTAAGAAAATAACCTCTGATCCTGCTTTTCTAAACTCTTCGAGTAAGAGCGCTTGGTATGCAGATTTCCGTGATAGCCGATCAGGTGAATGAATGTATATCTTATCAATCTTACCTTCTGCTACTCTATCACGTAAACTCTCTAAGCCAGGACGTTCTAAATTTGATCCACTATAACCATTATCGACAAACTTATGCTCATCTAATAACTCATGTCCATCACTACTAATGCGACGCTCCAACTCTACAATCTGACTCTCTATTGTATTCTCCTGTGCCTGTTGTCTTGATGAAACTCTTGCATACAAGCTTACTGTTACCATTTTCTTCTACCTCCTTTATTTTATATTTCAATAATTGTTCATAAGCATTTGCCAAATATGTACTCGCCAATCTGTGAGGTTCATAACGGCAATAAATAGTTAAATCCCCTTTTTGCATGTTTTTCTTCCTGTGAATTTTTTTATAAGGTTAGGAGACTTCTATTAAACTAAACACCTTATTTAAGAAAGCTATCTAGTTCACACAAATTCTCCTTAATTCAATATACAAGATTTGAAAAAATTATGTCCAAAAAATCTTTGCTCGAATTGTCATATTATGTATAATATGGCTTATTTAATCTGTTATGAATATTCATCCAAGTTACAAATTTTGGGAGAGTGATTTAGAAGTTCCCGTTAATCTTTTACTAGATCGCTTTCAAGATTTAGAATTACGTAGACTATGGCTTGATTCTCTTTCTGGTAGACAATTGAGTATCATTTTTCAGCATTGCTTTAAAAATCATTTAAATGGACAACTTTTTCAAGACGGAGACTACGATGATAGATCCACTCAACAAAAACGTAAGATACTTGCCAGTTACTCTGACTCTCTTTTTAACTATTATCTCATTAGCTACTTTGATCGTACGAAACTTGAAGCTACAGTCAGTGAAGTAGCAAGATTTGCTCTGACTGAGAAGTTAATGAGATCGTATCTGATAAAAAATAATACTAAGAGGTTGTCCGGAAACAAGTAAAAGGCTATAATATCTGAAATTTTAGTACGGGGTAAAGATGAGAAAAAAGTATCCAACAGATCTAAGCGAAAGGGAATGGGCAAGAATAGAAAAACACTTCAGAGTATCATACAAGAAAGGAGGAAGGCCGCCAAAGTATAGCAAAAAAGAAATATTAGAAGCAATTTTCTATGTATTGCGTACAGGGTGTCAATGGCGGTATTTACCAAATGATTTTCCGCTATGGAAGACTGTGTATGAGCAGTTCAGGCAATGGAAGAAGCAGGGAATTTTTGAGAAAATGAATTATGAAATTACAAAATATAGTAGAAGAAAAATAGGAAGGAATGAGCAGCCGAGTGCCTGTATAGTAGATAGTCAATCTGTAAAGACTACAGAAAAGGGGGGATCAAAGGCTATGATGGAAGTAAAAAAGTAAAGGGTAGAAAAAGGCATATAATTACAGACACTCAGGGTTTTATACTAGGTTGTTACGTAGGCGCTGCTAACGAAAATGATAGAGATGGTATTAAAATAGCATTAAACAATATGAGAACAAAATATACTAAAGTTAAAAAAATGTGGGCTGACATGGGATACCAAGGAAGAAATTTAAAGAATCACATAAAGGAAGAATATGACATAGATATTGAAATTGTTAAAAGGCCTCCATGTAGATTTTGGGTGCACAAAGATACGCCACCTGAGCTACTACCAACAAGAGAACAAGGGTTTAAAGTACAGCCAAGAAGATGGGTTGTAGAAAGGACTTTTGCTTGGGTTAATAGGAATAGAAGGCTATCGAAGGAGTATGATTTACTCACAACATCCACTGAGAATTTCATATACCTAGCTATGAGTAGGGTTATGTTAAAGAGGGAATATGCTTGAATTTACTAGTTTCCGGACAACCTCTAATACCAATTCCCATTACACGGCAAACAGATGGACAAAGATGGAAGAAAAGCCATAATGAAGTAAGTAAAATAGTTGAGGTATAAATGGCATTAAGATCAAAATTATTGGATGAAAAAGTAGTAGAATCAGCAAAAGAAATGCTGAAGAAAGTAAGGAATAATGCATATGTTTCAAAAAAACTAAATGCTGTAATTGCAGCAAAAAAGTACAGTATAACGGCTGTAGCAAAAATATATTGCATTTCAAGAAGCGCACTAACTTCGTGGGTAAAACTCTTGAAATTTGGCAGAGAAGAAAAACTGTTTGCTCCTCCACAACGCCGTAGAAAAACTAAATTAAATCAGGTTCAACTACAGCAAATTGAAGAGTGGATAGAAGAAAATCCTAATATTACCATTAAAGAAATGAGAATAAGAATCCAGGAAAAGTTCAGATTAAATATCAGCAAATCTACAGTACACCGCTATATGCAAAAGATGAAATTCTCATATATTACACCAAGACCAGTTCATAATGGACAAGATAAAAGCAAACAAGAGGAATTCAAAAAAAAATCTCAATGGAGCTATTAGCAAGTATCCAGAAAAAGAGCTATTTTTCTTTGATGAATCACGGTTTGGCACACATTCAAAGGTTGGACATGGGTGGTTTAAAAAGGGGATTAGAACACAGGTTAAAACAAAATTAGGTAGGCAAAATTTCTATCTCTATAGTGCGGTTAATCCTAGAAATGGAGAGAGTTCTAGCTTATTTGCACCAAATGTCAACACTGATTGCATGAACATATTTCTTGAGCAGATGTCGCAATATCTAGAAACACGAGAGGCTTTTCTTGTTATGGATTGTGCTAGTTGGCATAGGTCAAAAAATTTAAAGGTACCTAAAAATATCGATATTATATACCTACCTCCGTACTCACCTGAGCTAAATCCTGTTGAGAGGCTTTGGTTATATATAAAACAGAACATTTTGCGCAATAAAATATACGATACAATTGCTCTGCTTGAGGGTGCTTTGTGCAAATTTATTACTTCTCTTGCCAGCTCCACAATTAAACAACTCTGCAATGTCTCCTATTTGACTGGCCAACAATGAGAGTTGGTATTAATAGTAGAATGTCTACGTTATTTGTTATAAAAGATTTCTATGTATTCAAATATGGTAGTTCTGGTTTGTTGAGCGAGAAGTATCAATAAGCAGCTCCCTTTTAAGTGAACTTTTCTGCAACAGAGTTATCGTAACAACAGCCCTTATGGCTCATGCTGGAAATGATGTTTTTTGTATTCAATAGAAATTGGTAATTTTGAGAGGTATACTGTGACCCTTGATCGCTATGTAACAGCAGATTTTTATCGGGTTTGCGTTTATCAACGGCCATCAATAAAGAATCTATAACTAATTATCATGTTACTCATTAACCACCATGCGTGAATATAGGTCAATTATTGCCGCCAACAACCTTCTTTAGTTTTTATGTAGGTAATCCCAAACTTTATTTGGCTGATCAGTAGTAAAATTTTGATCCAATGTGTTCGGAGCCACAACTCGGTTGCTTATTTGCTGTTTTTTATTTTTGAACCTTCGTCTAAACTTGGCTTTAATGCCATTTTCTTGCATAACACTTTGTACTGTTTTAATTTTTGCCTAAAGCTTTTAATTCAGCGTGAATTTTAGGGGCTCCATATCTGCATTTAGAAGCTTGATGTATTTTTTGAATATCTGCTAGAAGCCCTTCTTTTGCTAATTCTTTACTGCTTTTTTCCTTAGCAACCCATACCACCAGTACAAAACCCTACATAGTTCCTGTGTTTTATAGCAATTTCTATATAAAAGAATACTTTACTCTTTTTCTTTGCCCAGGGCTTTTTTTAAGATGTCTCTTTCTCTTATTAGCTCTTTTTTTAGATCAAATCTTTCTTTGTCATAAGGAGCCTTTGCCTGGAAATGCGTATGCTCCAGACATTTTTCCATTATATTTTCTTACTTAACATACTGCCATCTATACCTAGATCTTTTGCTATTTTTGTACTTGCTTGACCTGTTTCTTTAACCAGCTTAACAGCTTCTAATTTGAATTCTGCTGTATATTCTCTTCTATTTGTCATATTTTGAAAAAACGTTTTATTTTACTCCAAAAACGTCTTAACTTTCTCTCTACTTTTTCTGGACTACTCCGAATCGGTTGACAAATTGGACGTTTGATAAGCATAATTTGGAGCTTCTTGTGTAATGACTATATCATGAGCGTGACTCTCTCTTAATCCTGATGCAGTAATAGTAACAAATTTACAATTTTTTTTCATCTCTTCTATATTCCTATTACCAGTATACCCCATTGCAGCTTGCAATCCGCCAATCAATTGATGGATTACTCCTGAAGCTGGACCTTTGAATGGAACTCTTCCTTCCACTCCTTGTGGAACTAATTTGAGTTTTGAATCTTTATCTTGAAAATAACGGCTAGCTGAACCTCGTTTCATTGCACTAATAGATCCCATTCCTCGATAGCCTTTATATGCTCTGCCCTTATACATAATAATCTCACCTGGGCTTTCGTCAGTGCCAGCAAAAATCGAACCAATCATCACAGAGTCAGCACCAGCTGCAATAGCTTTTGCAACATCTCCTGAGTATTTTACCCCACCATCAGCAATTAGTCTGACGTTTCTTGCTCTACACGCCTCTGCAACATTCTTGATTGCAGAGAATTGTGGCACACCAACACCTGTAACTATTCTGGTTGTACAGATTGATCCTGGTCCTATTCCAACCTTCACTGCATCAACACCCGCATCAATCAACGCTTCAGCAGCCTCCTTTGTTGCAATGTTTCCGCCAATTAATTGCGTATTAGGATACATCTTTTTTATTTCCCTAATGGTATTGATAACGTTTTCGGAATGACCGTGAGCAGTATCCACAACAACTACATCAACTTCTTCTCCGATCAAAGCTTCACATCTGTCTATACCATCTTTTTTACCAGTGCCAATTGCAGCGGCAACTCTGAGACGCCCTTTACTGTCTTTACATGAATTTGGGTATCTATTGTATTTTTCAATGTCTTTAACCGTAATTAAACCTATACAACAAGAATTTTCATCTACGACCAAAAGCTTTTCTATTCTATTTTCATGCAACAATTTCATTGCTGAGGCACTATTCACTCCCTGCTCCCGCACTGTCACTAACTTATCTTTTGTCATCACTTCGGAAACTTTTACATTCATGTTCTGGTCTTCAATAAATCTCACATCTCGGTTAGTTAAAATTCCAACTAACTTGCGTTGATCGACTACAGGAATGCCAGAATAATTGTGCTCTCTCATTAATGAAATTGCTTCCGCAACTGTTTTATCCGGTGAAATCGTAATTGGGTTATACACGATCCAACTTTCATATTTTTTCACCCTTCTCACTTCTAAAACTTGTTCATCTATTGATAAATTCTTATGTATGCAACCTATCCCTCCATGTTGGGCAATAGCTATTGCAAAGCCCGATTCAGTAACAGTATCCATTGCAGAGGATATGAGAGGGATATTTAGTTCTATACTATTTGTTAAATAAGTTTTTGTATCTGCATCGCAAGGCAATATATTAGAATAGGCTGGCAAAAGAAGTATATCGTCAAACGAATAACAAGCTTCCATTTTTTTCATAGGCTTTATTTAAAGCTTATACGCCAATTAATTAAATTGCAATAGGCAAAATTAGCTAGGAGCCTTTAATTGTATAGCTCTAACTGTTTTTAGGAGATAGAAAAGCTATATGGTTGCTAATACATTTTATTGCAAAATAAGCATTCTACATTATTTGCCAGCAAACAAAACTGCTCAATAGTTAAGTTTTCTGGACGCTGGTTTCCGCTCAATTTAGCGTTTTCAAGGACAGTTTCAGCGTGGTTCGTTATATTTTGCAAGCTATTTCTCAGCATCTTTCTTCTTTGAGAAAAAACGACACGTGTTAATCTTGTTAAGGTTTCCAAATTTACTGCAAACTTTGGGGTAGGCAAAGGATTTACTGTAATTACTGAAGAATGTATTTTTGGTCTTGGAAAAAACTCTTTAGGTTCAATATCAAATTCCTTTTTTATATCACATAGCAACTGGCTTAGCACTGATAAGGAACCATAATCTTTAGAATTGGGTCTTGCCGTAATGCGATCTGCTACCTCTTTTTGAAACATTAATGTCAAGTTCGTAAAAAATTTTATATTATTTAACCACTTTAAAAATAACACTACCGAGATATTGTAAGGCAAGTTAGCAATAACTTTAACTGGGCGCTCTATCAGCTCTTCTTCTGTAACATGCAGTGCATCCGCTTCTATAATTCTATACTTTCCTTGATGCTCATTTAGCAGTTGGTCATGGTGTTTTACTAAATCTCTATCTTTTTCTATAGAAAGTAGAGACTTTGGATTATGCACCAATATTTCTCTTGTTAATGCACCATATCCAGGACCAATTTCAATGACATTAAAATTTTCCAGACTACCAGCTAAAGCGACGATTTTTTTTGTTATCTCGCTCGATAAAATAAAATTTTGCCCTAGACTCTTTTTTGGCTTCAGTAAAAATTTTTTCATATTATTTTCATTATACAGTATTTTAAAAATTAGTTGACGAAAATTCATTGATAATTGTATATTATTAATGTGTTTAACGCCGGCTTAGCTCAATTGGTAGAGCAACTGACTTGTAATCAGTAGGTTGTCAGTTCAAGTCCGACAGCCGGCACTCTCGCCCATATAAGTAAAGTTGATGTCCTTTTTAATAGTAGCAAATTGGAAAATGAATGGAATGCGTTCTTCATTTGTTGACTTTATAGGCAAACTTAACAACAAGAGCAACGAAATTACCTCTAAGCTAGTGATTTGCCCTCCTTTTACGTCATTTCCAAGCAGTATAGAGTTGAACAATAATATTAATATAGGAGCACAGAATTGCCATCATAAAAAGTTCGGTTCTTACACAGGTGAAATTAGCGCAGAAATGTTAAAAGAACTAGGGTGTACTTACGTAATACTTGGGCATTCTGAAAGGGCTAATGAAAAAGATAGTGAAATAAAACTTAAGTCGGAAATAGCAATAGAATCAGGCTTACACCCAATTATCTGTGTAGGTGAAAATTCAGAAGATTATAAGAATGAAAAAACAAAAGAAGTAATAGAATATCAATGTAAAAACCGCTTGCCAACACACGGTGAATATACCGTAGCATATGAGCCAATATGGGCAATAGGCACAGGTCATGTGCCAAATAATGATGCAATTACTGAGGTGATAGAGGTAATAAAATTGTGTACTAGTAAAAAACACATTATATATGGTGGTTCAGTTAGTTCAGAAAATATAGAAAATTTGTTAAATATTTCAAATTTATCAGGAGTTTTAATTGGCAGTGCAAGCTTAGATTTCGATCACTTTTATAAAATTATACAACAAGTTGAAAAAAAGTTTTCTCTTATCAATTCTAAAATCAGCAACTAAGAATCCTATGATAAATGTCATCATTTCAGTGTCAAGCATATATAGCTAACCCAAGAAAGATTTCCCTACGTCATACCGCGATTCATTCGCGGTATCTCAGCATAGATTCCGCTAACGAGTAGCGGAATGACGAATTTGTTGTTTTTCAAATTGTAGGTAAACCTAAGCCACTTTAGCTATATCTGTACGAACATCTAGTAAAACGACATAGCTAAAGTAATCTAGAAAATTAACGATATTTTATTCCCCGGTGAACGCTCTATTTTGTTTTCCAACTCTAGTTCTAAAAGAGCCATTAGAGCTATGTTGGTAGAAAGTCCGCTTGCTAATATAAGTTCATCTATATCAACAGGTACAGAGTTAATATGATTAACTATAACAGATTTTGCCTGTTGTAATTTTTCTTGTTTTTGGTTAACAAAATGGTGCTCAACATCAAATAGGTTTTTTTGCTGCGGAGGTAAACTAAACCTAATACTCTCTATTATGTCATCAGCGGATTCGATAAGCTTAGCACCGTTTTTAATTAAATAATTACTACCACTACAGCGTGAATCTAAAGGGAAACCAGAAACTGCAAACACCTCTCTCCCTTGATTTAAAGCAAAATCTGCTGTTATTAGAGAGCCAGAACGTTTCGATGCTTCAATCACTGCAACACCCAGCGATAGACCAGATATAATTCGATTCCTTTGAGGAAAATACTGAGGCTTTGGTTTAGTAGCAAATGGAAGCTCAGTAACTATTAATCCGCCATTCTCGGTGATTTTTTTGTATAGATCAAAATTCTCTTTTGGGTACACCACATCAATTCCACTTGCTGTAACAGCAATAGTGGGATGATCTTTGTATATTACACTGTTTGCTGCAGTATCGATTCCTTTTGCAAGTCCAGAAACAATAACAAAACCAGCTTCGCTTAAATCAAGTGCCAACTTATTGGCAAAATTTCTTCCATTCATCGAAGAGTTACGCCCACCGATTATTGCAATTATCTCACGGCTTAATAATGATATATCACCAAACGCAGTTATTACAGGAGGACAACTAGAGATATTTCTTAAAAGATCAGGGTAACCTGGGTCACATGCGGGTATAATTTTAGCTCCAATTCTTTCTGCATTATTGATTTCTTCTCGTGCATCTTGAATGCCATACACCTTATTATTAGCCACCTTATTGAGATATTTCAACACCTCATCTAGCGATCCATGTGTTCTTAGTATACTAAAAAACTTTATTGGTCCTATAGTTCTAGCCAAGCTTAACCATACTTCTAATTCTTCGTTGTTCAATTTATTTATCTTCATAAAAGGCTTGAATTTCTTATCAATTTAGTGTACCCAAGATAATACAAATATACAGTGTTTTATGACGCATTTTGTTACAGATAAATGCATAAAATGTAAATATACGGACTGTGTGGAAGTATGTCCCGTTGACTGCTTCTATGAAGGTAAAAACATGCTCGTGATTAACCCAGATGAATGTATTGATTGCGGAGTGTGCATACCTGAGTGTCCAGTAGATGCAATTGTAACTGATGATTCCATAAAAGATATTTTAGAACTAGATGAAGAGTTACTGAACAGTGAACAAAAAATCTTCAAATCATTTTACAACATAAACGTAGAATACTCACAAAAATGGCCAAATATCACAGCTAAGAAGCAACCCCTCTATACCGCAGAAGAGTATAAGGAAAAAAAGGATAAAACAGCTTATTTTGATGAAAATTTAGAATAATGCTACTGAAGGAAAAGAAACTTTTTGTATTTCAGGGTTGTTGTTTTTGGTTGCTGAAAATAGTTGCGTTATCTAAGTTGTTATGCTGATAAATTAGTATCGATTAACTTAAGGATTAAGGAAAAAGGCTTATTGACTTTTGAAATATTTGATTATAAAACTAGCTGTTAGCATTAAATCTTGGGGGTAAGTTATGAGTATAAATAAAAGAGAAACCATTAAAAAGATTGAAGGGTTACTTTTTCAAGTGAATGGTGATCTTGAAAAAACATGTGATCTATTATCAACAGTAGAGTTAACCGAAGATGATATTAAAATATTGCTGAAAGAGATGATAAAAGAGTATCATAGCTTATCTGAAAAGATTTCTTATAGTTGTGGAATTACTGCAGGCGGTGCACAAGATGCCAACGCAAACAGCTTCAACGAAGTTTTTAGCTAGGTTCACAAGAGTTAGCATTAGCAATGATGTCAGATTTCAGAAAGTCTTATGATCAAGAATTATTTAAGAAATATAAAAAAGAAGAAATGTCTTATCCTGAAGGAGAAGGAATACAATTTATTAGAGAATTGAGAGTTTTAAGTAGAATACTTACTATATCTTTAATAAGGAAACTTGATGAAGTTTACAAGTTTACTCCAGAAGAAATTGAGCGTTTGAAGGAATATATATTAGCTAGCAACTATGATACAAACAAAAGTCTTTCTGATATAGACAAATATATGCATGCACTATCTGCCTTAATTAGAAACCCCTCACTTGATACAAAAAAGATATTTGAGCTAAATAATCGAATGATAATACACACTACAGCCTTAATTGATTTAGTAACTAGTGGAGTAGTGAAAAAAGAAGAAGCAAAAGAACAATCTGCTGAGGATTTAGAAAAGCTTATCTGTGAACAGTATAAAGGTGCAGCAAACACGCCACTACCGTTGCCGAGCACGCTATTTGAAGTGGATAAAAAAAGTGCTTGAAGAAAGTAAGAAGGTCTTATAGTTAGCCAAAGTAGGTATTTAATAAGCTTAATGTAACCATTATATATGCTATATAGTAAAACATAGAATGCTTATGGTTCCAACTATAGCAATTTTAAGTGGTGGGTTTTCTTGTGAGAGAGAAATATCGCTTATGAGCGGAAAAGCAGTAAAGAAGGCGCTCGATAGCCTTTCATATAATGCAATAGAAATAGATGTTGACAGCAACATTGCTGAAAAGCTTAGAAAAATTAATTCGGGCCTTGCTTTTATCGCTCTGCATGGACCTTATGGTGAAGATGGCTGCATTCAAGGTTTATTGGAGATTTTAGGTATAAAATATACACACTCAGGAGTTATGGCTTCTGCTGTTGCTATGAATAAAGTGATGTCAAAGCATATATTTCGGTCCCTTAGTATCGACACTCCAAAAGGTTATGTAATTAGCCGAGAAGATCTACTAAAAAATAATATTAAAATTGATTATCCGTACGTCTTAAAACCAATTAATGAAGGTTCAAGTATTGGAGTGTACATAATTTTCTCGCACGAGGATTACTTAGAACTGAAAGATAATAGTTCTACTATAATGGAAAAGATGATCGTAGAAGAATACATACCGGGCATAGAGTTACATACTGCTGTATTGCTGGATGAAGCAATTGGCACTATAGAAGTACGACCAAAAAATAAATTCTATGATTATGAAGCAAAGTATACAGATGGATTTACAGAACATATATTTCCTGCTGAAATTCCTAACAATATATATAAAATGACCTTGGAACACGCACTGAAAGTTCATCAATTTTTAGGATGCAAAACTATTTCCCGCTCAGATTTCCGTTATAATCCCAAAAATAACACTTTAAAAATGCTTGAGATTAATACACATCCTGGCTTTACTGAGTTATCGTTAGTGCCAGAAATTGCAAAATTGGCAAAAGGAATCAATTTTAATGAATTAGTTAAAATTATTATTGAAGATAGTTTGCAGCACAAAAATATTAGGGATTTAAGTCATGTTGAGCAGTATTACTAGAAGCCAAAGGAGTTTTTTGCGTAAGTGTGCCTTGGTTATTATCACAGCACTTTTTCTTACGCTAATACTTTACAGCTCACTTGATAAAATAATAAATCGATTTAATTACTACTTTACTTGGTATAATGACTGCCTATCTAGTTTATTACTCAGTAGTGGATTTTCAATCGACGAAGTAGTCGTGAGCGGCAATAAATTTACAAACAAAAAGGATATTCTAAGTTTGACAGATAGAACGCAACCTATCCTGTATATATCACTTTCAAAACTTGCCGGTAACATACAATCCGTAAGCAGATGGATAAAACACGTAAGAGTTCACAGAATTTTGCCCAATACTCTACACATTAATATAGATGAGCATAAACCGTTTGCTCTCTGGAAAGATAATAACAAAACCTCGGTAATTGATTTTGAAGGTAAAGTGATCGTAGATGACTATTTAATAGATGATCTTGTTGTAATTACAGGACAAAACTCATTATCAAACCTAGAATTTGTTAGAGATGTGTTAGAGAGTAAAACTCAATTAAGTGACCACATTTCTTCTTTTGCTTATATAGGGAATAGAAGATGGAATATCATACTTGATAACGATTCCACAGTAAAACTGCCTGAAGATAACCCTTATAGTGCATGGGACTATTTAAACCACTTACACAATACAACTGATTTTACTTTCAGCGATTGGAGTATTATTGATATGCGTATTACTGATAAAATTTTTGTGAAGAGGTGATCTGCTGTAATCCAAGTAGCCCCTTTTCCTGTCATCCCAGTGCCCAGACACTGGAATCCCGCCGCGAACCGTCATACCGCGATTCATTCGCGGTATCTCTTAACATAGATCCCTTATTTAACCGCCATACCTTAACATAGATCCCGCTAACACGTAGCGGGATGACGATTGTCGTTTAGCCATAAATGTTTAAGAAATTTACTAAACAGAAAAAAAGGCAAAAGAAACCCTAGGGTAGCTAATTATTCACTATCCATTTTTTAAGTTGGCGTTTTTTGATGTTTTAAATGCTTTATAAGCGTATTTCAGCTTGTATAGGTAAAAACCTAGAAATTTGATAAAGACATAGAGTGCACATAGTGCAAAAAATTAAACATGAGACGCCAGATACGTTGAGTTTTTTTGTCATTTAATCTGTACAGAGAAGATAAATAAATAGCTTCAGTTTCATGATAAGGGGGCTGGCGAGGTTTGTCAAGGAATTTTTATGCAAGAGATCTATTGAAATGCCCCTGTAAAATTATACTATTAATTAGTACACTATAAATTTAAAATTATAGATATGTTAAGCAGATTGGTAATTTTGCTATTAGTTTTTATACTTCCTTTTTCTTCATACTCATACCAGTTTAGAACCAAAGCAAAGCAAGCAGTAGTCTTAGATTTAGCTTCAGACTCATTCATTTTTGACCATAATTCTGATGAAAAAATGGCCCCATCTTCAATGAGCAAGCTAATGACTTTATATATAGCCTTCGATTATCTAAAAGCTGGAATAATACACATGGAGGATAAATTTCGAGTAAGTAGAAAAGCGTGGGAAAGGAGAGGCTCTTCTATGTTTTTGAAAGAAGGTCAATCCGTTACGGTGAGGGAATTACTTGAAGGAATTACAATAGTCTCAGGCAATGATGCCTGCATAACACTAGCCGAGGGCATTGCAGGATCAGAAGAGAATTTTGTGGCTGAAATGAATGAAGTTGCACAAAATTTGAATCTGAATGACAGTCATTTTGTCAACTCAAGCGGGTGGCCAGATGAAGATCATTTTATGAACGCAAAAGACTTGGTAATGCTGGCAAAAAGGATTTTCACCGATTTTCCTGAATATTATGATTTATTTTCCGAACAATATTTGACATATAATGAAATTGTACAAAAGAATAAAAATCTTCTACTTTTTCACGATATTAGGGTTGATGGCTTAAAAACCGGTTATACAAATGCTGGTGGTTACGGCATTGTAGCATCTGCAAAACGAAATGATAGGAGAATTTTTGCTGTCGTAAATGGTTTAAACACTGAGAAAGAGCGAATAGAAGAAGCAAAAAGATTGATACAATACTCCTTAAATCATTTTAACACTAAGAAAATATTCGTTAAAGACAGCGTAGTTGAGGAAGTAAATGTTCTCTATGGAAAAGATAGAAAAGTGCCTATTACAGTTGCAAACGATGTTACCATAACTTACAACCGCAAATTGCATGACCAAATTAAGGTGCGTATTGAATATAAAGATATGATACCTGCACCCATTAAAAAAGGTCAAGAAGTGGGCAAAGTTTTTGTAGAAATACCAGGTATTGAGCAACAAACTACACCACTTTATGCAGCAAGTGACGTGCAGGAATTGAATTTCGTAGAAAAGTTTTTTAGGATGTTGTTTTAAGTTTGATATTAAAGCAATTCCGAAAGAGAGATCTATTGCACTTTAGTGTAGTTTTAACTAACAATTTCTGTTACAATACAAGATTGAAATGTTACGAAAATGTGCTGGTTGTATTTGTTGCTGTCTAGTATCCTAGAGATACTGTGGGCTGTAACGCTAAAGTTTAGTAACAGTTTTACTAAAGTTGTGCCTTCGATTGCAACATTGGTAATTATGATCATTAGCATTTACTTTTTATCTCTTGCAGCATGCTTTCTACCTATTAGGGTATGCTATGCAGTTTCCTCTGGAATATGCACAATTGGAATAACTATAATTGGTGCAACCACTTTCACAGAGAATATTAATTTATCTCAAGTTTTATGTATCGTTTTAATTGTAATAGGAAGCATAGGGCTAAAGCTCTCTATTTAAACCTAAAAATTTATGCATGAATTGGATATATTTACTCTTATCGTCACTAATTGAAGTGTTCTGGGTCATAACACTTAAGCATAGTTATGGATTTACTCATCTCGTACCATCAATAATTAGCATACTCTCCATGGCTCTTAGTACATATTTACTTTCGCTCGCTACACGTTCTATACCTATCGGAGTATGCTATGCAATTTGGACTGGAGTGGGCGCTATAGGAGCTTCGATACTTGGAGTTTACCTATTTGATGAACCAGTTAATTTATTCGAAGTAATATGCTTTATTTTAGTTACATTCGGGATTATAGGATTAAAATTGTTTGATACTGCAAAACAAACTGTTGATAAAATGGAATAAAAGATCCCACTGGGATGAAAGAAGCAGATACTCCATATTGTCATGCAAATTGGAATCCAGACTTTTTTCTATATAGCATGGTGAAGACGGGAAACCGTAACCGTTCACACAATGGCGTCAACTTAAGGAAAAATATCAGCGATAGTGTATAAAATTTCTCTCCAAATTTTTTATCATTAAATTATCCAAAGAGTGCAAGGGACAGCACTTTTGTTTCTATTTTATTGCAACAAAAAAGTTTAAAATGTGTCTTTTTTAGGTGAGGCATGCAAAAAGGAAAAGATCTTATCTTACAAATTAAAAATGCAATATACTCGAAAACTTTTCAGAAAATCCATTGTGTTGAGTTTTACACGAACAAGAAAACTTCCTTTTTCGACAGTATTTTCTATGATTTTAAAGTTAGTTAAAAAAAGTTTGGGAATAGAATGTGAACTTATGGAGCCATTGACATGTACCCTCAAAGCAAGCTTTTTCTAAAGCAAGGTATAAGATTTGCCATACAGGCTTTCAAGAATTTAAGCATCCAAACAGCCTATCAGGATGAACCTGAGTTGGAGAGGCTATAGACTTATTGCAGCAGATGGTTCTGGTATGAGATTACCCAGCTCTGGGGAAATTGTATCCGAGTTTGAACCAAATGGAACAACAGGCACCATTGGCAATTTGTTTGTTGATTTGTGTACTTCATTGATTTGCAGTGCTCGTCTTGCAGCTTGGAATATAGGTGAACAAACGTTGGCGGCAGAGCAATTACCCGAAGTTATCACTCAAATGCGTTTATTAAATCAAGAGAAATTATTATTTATCTATGATCGTCTTCAGTAAAATTCATTCAGCAGCATTATAATTTGGAAGTAGATTTTATTTTTCGCTTGCAAAAAAGAAATTATAGTAAGCTATGGGAACGCTGGCGAATTAGATTTTGATTTTATATTAGAAAATGAAAAGCTAAAAAATAAAATGAAAGGACAGAAAGTAAGAGTTATAGTGCTGACATTAGCCAACTGAGAAACAGAGTTTTTGACCGAGACTTTGGAGCAAAGCTTATGTGTTAAGGTGGCACATAGAGGAGTGCTATAAACGACTCAAAGTAGGAGCAGAGTTAGAGAATTTTTCTGGAGAGGCTGTATTACAAGAATTTTGGGCAAACTTGGTCATGTGCAATATATTATCGCTTCATATATGTGATGCACAAGGGCCTTGGAACCCAGATCAAATTACTGAGTATCGTTTAAATTTTTCAGTTTTATTTAGTGTAATGAGACAGAAACTCTATCAGGTACTTATTGCGCCAAAAAACTTTCAAGCCCTTTTTAAGTATACGCGCTAAAGTTAAAATCCGACCGGGACAGCCGCAATAAAGTAGATAAGCCTAAACGCCATCATGTCTTTAGGAGAGTTTGCTAATGAAAGTTCTTAAGTTGACGCCATTGGCTGAACGGATACGATTTATTTCAGTGCATGAGCTGGTCCTTTTCGGGTTTTAGCGCTGTGTACATAACTGCACGAACGTCTAGTTTAGGGGTAAGAAAAATTAGGGCCCGCAAATTAATCCAAACACATAAGTGTAGTGTTACCACCAAATGCTGTAGTGTTAACACTTACAACTTTTTCTGTAGAAAAACGCTGTAAATAATGAGGACCACCAGCTTTTGGCCCAGTGCCAGATAGTCCTCTACCACCAAATGGTTGTATTCCAACTGCTGCACCTATCTGGTTACGGTTGATGTAGACATTTCCAACTGATATTTTTTTACTTATAGTGTCAATTTGACTTTGTATACGACTCTGCAAAGAAAACGTAAGCCCATATCCAGTACTATTTATATCACTTATAACTTCATTTAATTGTGACTTGTTAAAACGTATGATATGTAAAATAGGACCAAATACTTCTTGCTTTAATTGCGAAATTTTTTGTATCTCATAAATATATGGAGGAAAGAAATAACCATTATGAGAATTTGTATCCATGGGTACTTTAAATAACAGATTTGAATCTTTATCCTCTGACATTTTTTGCGTATGTTGAGTGAGCATATCGATAGATGCTTTATCAATTATTGGACCAATATCAGTACTAAGTTGTATTGGGTCACCAATCTTGAGTTCTTGCGCTGCACCGCATATCATTTTTATCTGCTTCTCTGCTATGTCCTCTTGAATAAACAGCACTCTAAGCGCAGAACAGCGTTGGCCAGCGCTGCGAAACGCAGAAAGCAAAACATCCGTAGTCACTTGCTCTAAGAGAGCAGAGCTATCAACAATCATAGCATTTAATCCGCCAGTTTCAGCAATAAATGGCACAATAGGACCATCCCTATTTGCAAGCATTCTATTAATTATTTGAGCGGTTTGTGTTGAACCAGTAAAAGCTACACCGGAAATTCTATTGTCTGGAACTAATATTTTGCCTAAATATCCACCATCCCCAGGAATGAGGTGCAACACATTTTTTGATATCCCAGCTTCATGTAGTATCTTAACAGCTTCATAGGCAATAATCGGCGTTTGCTCTGCCGGTTTTGCCAGCACTGCATTACCTGCTGCAAGTGCAGCTGAAACCTGCCCAATGAAGATAGCAAGTGGAAAATTCCACGGTGATATACACAGGAAAACTCCCCTACCTTCAAAAAAGATGAAGTTATCTTCACCTGTTGGCCCTGGCAATTTTTTCCAGTCGCTCAGTTCATTTTTTGCTATCGTTGCGTAGTAACGTAAGAAATCCACTGCCTCTCTTACTTCCGCTATTGCATCAGATAAAATTTTTCCCGCTTCTACGACCAGAATATAAATCAACTCTTTCATCCTTTCTTCAAGCAAATCTGCAGCTTTTTCAAGGCATTTAGCGCGCTCTACTGCTGAAACATTCTGCCATTCAGTAAAAGCATTATGTGCTATTTCAAGAGCGTTTAAAGCTTGAACACTTGTTGTATTTGACACTTCTCCAATTACATTTTCCAAATGTGCAGGATTCACTACTTCGATAAATTCAGCACTATCAAATAGTGCCTTTCCATCAATTATTGGTCCAACTTGCCACTTTTTTTCACTAAAACCCTTTATATCATCTGCAAATTGTGAGACTATCACAGAATCACTAATATCCATTCCCAAAGAATTTTTTCTTTCTGGTCCCAAAATATCTTGTGGTAATGGAATGCCTGGATGAGGCTCATAATTAAAATTTATAGCTTTTTCCAGTGGATCTGAAATTAACTCATCGATTTTAACGTTAGGATCACTTATTTGATTAACAAACGAACTATTAGCTCCATTTTCAAGAAGACGTCTTATAAGATAAGGCAACAAGTCACTATGTTCCCCAACGGGTGCGTAGACACGACAGCTAACATTTGTTGCAAGCTCTGACATTGCATAATCATATAAGTCTTTTGCCATTCCATGTAAGCGTTGAAATTCAAATCCAGGGTGGTTTTTATCAGCAAGTTCCATGATAGAAGCAAAAGTATAGACGTTATGAGTTCCAAAGCATGGGTAAAAGCTGTTTGGTTTACTCAAAAGTTTCTGTGCGCACATGAGGTAAGATACGTCAGTATAGCTTTTTCTTGTAAATACTGAGTAATCATTTAATCCCAATTCTTGCGTACGCTTGATTTCTGAATCCCAATATGCACCTTTTACAAGCCTCACCATAATTTTGTGCTTTGATCGGATAGCAACATCTTCAACAAAGTCAAGAACAGATAAAGCACGTTTTTGATATGCTTGTACAGCCAAGCCGAGCCCTTCCCACTCAGAAAGTGATTCATCAAGCCGTAATTGTTCAAACAAGATTAAGGAAATTTCAAGCCTTTCTGTTTCTTCTGCGTCTATGCATAGTGAAATGTTGTATTTTTTTGCCTCGCGGCAGAGCTCTAAAACCTTAGTGAATATCTCACCAGCAATTCGGCCAAATTGACTAAATTCATAACGTGGGTGTAAAGCAGAAAGTTTGATTGAAATTCCATGGGATTTAAAACAATCATTTATTTCAGTGGATTCACCTATAGCTTTTATTGAGTGCATGTATGAATTAAAATACTCTTCTGCATCCTCAGTTGTGTGAGCAGCTTCGCCAAGCATATCAAAAGAGTATAAAAACTTACTATTGTCATCTAGTTTTGCGTACCTTAAAGCTTCTTCTATGGTTTCTCCAACAACAAAATGATTACCAAGCATAGACATTGCTTGTTTTACTGCTTTGCGAATGATCGGTTCTCCTAAATTCTTAAGTAACCTAGAAATTGCGTAATAGAACTTCGAATCGCCTTCATTATCTCTCAATATACTGCTACCTATCATTAAACTCCACGTGGAAGCATTGACGAACAATGAAGAAGAATATCCTAAATATTTACTCCATTCTTGATTGGCAATTTTATCTTTGATTAGCTCGTCTATTGTATAATCATCTGGTATTCTAAGTAGCGATTCAGCAAGGCACATCAATGCTATTCCTTCATTATTGGAAAGCGAGTATTGCTGCATAAAGGAATCTACAATACTTAATTTATTGTGTTTGATTTTTTCAATAACTTGTTTTGCAATATTATAAATTCTATTTTTTGAATCAGCCGAAAGCTCTGCTTTTTCTACAAGATAACGTATATAACTCTTTTCATCAGTACGATAAAATCCTTGTAAACGTTTTCTGAGTTCATTAGGTTCTTGTATAGAGCTTATCATATATAATTATCTCCAAAAAATACTCCGACACCATATGTATGGTGAAATTATATCATAACTTTGCGCAGAGCAAATTGCTATTTACAAAGGGATCAGGGCTGGCTAAAAGAAGTCCATGCAATAACTTCACTAAATCAAAAAGATTGTGCAAGTATGTAGCTCAACACTCCACCACACATCAAGTATTTAGTCTCAGTTGCGGTTTGTACACAGCATTTGAGTTGAATTGATTGCTTTGAATTATCCTTTCTTTTGATGATGCATTCTAGATTTCCACCTGGCACTATTTCACCTTTTATGCTTATTACCTCGCTACCATCAAATATCTTTCTGGTTATTCCATTTTGGAATATAAGTGGAAGAACACCCATGCCGACCAAGTTGGACCTATGTATACGCTCAAAGCTTTCTGCAATGACAACTTTAACCCCCAACAATAAAGTACCCTTTGCTGCCCAATCCCTACTTGAACCTGTGCCATACTCCTTTCCTGCCACAATGATGAGAGCTTCCTTGTAGCGCATTGCTGCATCAAAAATCGACATAGTTTCTTGAGAAGGAATATATTTTGTATAGCCGCCTTCGATGCTTACCATTTCATTTTTTATTCTAATGTTAGCAAAAGTCCCACGCATCATTACATTGTGGTTACCACGACGAGACCCATACGAATTAAAGTCCTGTGGCTCAATTCCAAGATTTTTTAAATATATACCTGCAGGACTACTTGAGGCAATATTTCCAGCAGGGGAAATGTGGTCAGTGGTTACGCTATCGCCAAACATTGCCAATATTTGTGCACCTTTTATATCGATTTTATTATTTTTAGGTGATAAATTATCAAAATAGGGCGGATTTTGTATGTAAGTGCTATTTGCATCCCAATTATAGATTTCACTTTTTTCACACTTTATCTTTCGCCAATGTTCATCACCAGAAAAAACATCCTTATACTTTTGTATAAACATCTCACGTGTTACCACATTTTTAACACAATCTTCGATTTCATTGTTTGTTGGCCATATATCCTTGAGATGGACGTCATTTCCATTCTTATCTTTGCATATTGAATCTTTTGTCAGATCAATTTGCACAGTACCAGCAAGTGCATATGCAACAACAAGTGGCGGAGATGCCAAGTAATTAGCTTTGACTAACGGATGAATTCTTCCTTCAAAGTTACGATTGCCAGATAAAACTGCAGCAACGGTTAAGTTTTTGTTTTTAATGCCATCTTCTATATCTTTATTAAGTGGACCAGAATTCCCAATGCAAGTTGTGCAACCATATCCAACTAGATTAAAACCCAAAGCATTTAGATCTACCTGCAATCCAGACTTTTCTAAATATTCTGTTACAACTTGTGACCCTGGAGCAAGAGAAGTTTTAACCCAAGGCTTTGATTTTAATCCAAGTTTAATTGCATTACGAGCTACAAGACCTGCAGCAATCATCACACTTGGATTAGAAGTATTAGTGCAGCTTGTTATTGCTGCAATAACTACACTTCCATCTTGGAGTTTATCGCTTTCCTTTGACTCATTAACTAAAAATGATTTAGAAAAAGACTCTGCCACTTGTGAAAGAAAAACCTTATCTTGTGGTCTTTTGGGACCAGCCATTACTGGCTCCACGCTTGATAAATTAAGCTCTAGTGTGTCAAAAAATGCTAACTCGTCACTACTACGCCACAGTCCTTGCTCTTTCGCATAAGCCTCAACTAGCTTAATCAGCTTTTCTGGCCTTCCGGTTAAGCTTAAATAATCTAGCGTTTTTTGATCAATTGGAAAAAATCCACAAGTTGCGCCATACTCCGGGGCCATGTTTGCTATAGTGGCTCTATCTGCCAAAGATAAATAATCTAAACCATCACCATAAAATTCTACAAACTTACCAACAACGCCTTTTGTTCTTAGGATATTGGTAACCATCAGCACTAAATCGGTCGCAGTTACTCCTTCCGACAATCTGCCAATTAATTTAAATCCAACTACTTCTGGAATCACCATACTAATTGGTTGACCAAGCATCACAGACTCAGCTTCTATGCCTCCAACACCCCAACCAAGAACTGATAATCCGTTAACCATTGTAGTATGGCTGTCAGTACCAACTAAAGTATCAGGATATATGACTCCATCATTATTACACACAACTTGCGCTAAATATTCAAGATTCACTTGGTGGCAAATCCCTGTGCCAGGCGGCACTACTCTAAAATTTGTGAAGGACGATTCTCCCCACTTTAAAAATTGATATCTCTCCAAATTTCTTTTTACTTCTAACTCAACATTCTTACTGAATGCGGAAACACTTCCATAACTATCTACTTGAACAGAATGGTCAATCACAAGATCAACCGGTACAGACGGATTTATATTGCTTGGGTTTCCTCCATTTTTCTTAACATAGTCCCGCATTGAAGCTATATCAACAACAGCAGGAACCCCTGTAAAATCTTGCATCAACACCCTTGCTGGTTTATAGCTAATTTCGTGATTAGTGTGTTTATTAACGCAGTCTGCTAGTACTCTTATGTCATCTAGCTTTACGTTTACTCCATCTTCATTGCGCAATAAACTTTCAAGCAGAACCTTAAGTGAGCAAGGCAATTTAGTCACATCTATTCCTAAAAATTCACTAGCACTACTTAGGCTAAAATAGTTGTATGACTTCCCGTCAATGTTTAAAGTCGTTTTTGCATTTAAAGAATTGTTCATCCTATCACACCATATTAGTTAAAATTGGAATTACTACCGTTACTTTTTTGTTGTTGACCTTGCTGCTCATACATAGTTTCAAAATCTATAGGACCTAGCATCAGTGGGGGAAATCCACCACTACTTGTAACTCTTGCAATTATTTCTCTTGCAAAAGGGAAAAGAAAAGTAGGTCCGCCAATAAACAAAGCTTGTCTTACCTCTTCCTCACTCAACTCTTTTAAATTTTCTATTGAAAAAATGCCACAATATTTCGTCTCACAAATGAAAGCTACACCATCTTTTATGCCTTCATCTTTTACCGTTGCTTTGACTTCTATATGCAAAGTAATTTCATGAAAAGATTTTTCTTCATTCACTTCTTCTTTGTTTTTCGTCCCTTCTAATTTTGCTGAATTGATATTAACCATTACATTAATATCTGGAGCTTTACTAGAAGAAAGGAATGGCGAATTCGGATTCTCAAATGATAGATCTTTAACATATTGACCGTGAATTCTCATTTTTTGTTGTGGCATTTCTTACGTCTCCTTTAATTAAGTTGAGATATTTAATACTTTCTTATATAATATATTCATTTACAAACGAATAGCAAACCTGATTATAAGTTGATATGAAAAACATATTTTCATTAATAATTAATAATGTTCGGATACTTTATATGCCAAGGAGTTGAGTTACTATGATAGAGCTTGTAATATATGCTTTATTAGCGGCGTTCATTTTTTCACGTTTGTATAATTCTTTAGGAAGGTCAGCCAACCTCAACCTAAAAAAGCTAACTAATGTATTGGATGTAAGCCGAAGTAGAGAAGATGTAGTAGAAAACATTGAGGGTTACATTGATAGCAATGATGAAAATTCAATAAAAGTTACTTATAAACAAATATTAAAAAAAAACAAAGATTTTTCTATTTCCCACTTTATAGAAGGTTCAAGCATAGCTTTTGAATTAATAATAAAATGTTTCAATCAAGGAAATTTGTCTCAGTTAAAACCACTTCTCGATAAAGACTTATATGATAATTTTGCAGAGAAGATTAAACATCGTAAAGAGGTGCACGAGTCTATAATTGTTTCTATCGTTTCACAAAAGATTTTAGAAATAAAGCTAGTAAAAAACGCAGTGTTTATTGCAGTATATTTCCTTTCAGAGCAAATTAACTTCGTTAAGAACAATGAAGGAGATATAATATCAGGTAGTACATCCACTATTAATAAAGTTGAGGATGTATGGCAATTCAAAAAAAATGTTAATTCATCAGACCCAAGCTGGTTGCTTGTTTCTATTCACTATAAAAAGACAAGTAACGATAAGACAAATGATAAGTAAGATGAGTTTTATTTGAAATGGAAAGCAAGCTACGCGAAATAGTACTTGACACTGAAACGACAGGTCTTGACACTGAATCTGGTCATCGAATTATTGAAATAGGGTGTGTGGAATTAATTAACCGCATTCCAACAGGTAAAGTATTCCATCGGTACCTTAACCCAGAAAGAGATATACCTTATCACTCGTTTAAGATTCACGGTATTAGTGAAGAATTTTTAGAAGATAAACCATTATTTTCAGATGTTGCACTTGAATTTCTTGACTTTATATCTAATGATATTTTGGTAATTCACAACGCTGAATTCGATGTTAAGTTCCTTAACATGGAGTTAAGCAAGCTGAATGCTAGGTTAATTTCCTCAGACAGAGTGCTAGATACATTACCTCTTGCGAGGAAAAAATTCGCAGGATCACCTGCTTCTTTGAATGCATTATGTAAGCGTTTTGATATATCGCTAGAGAATAGAGAATTGCACGGAGCACTAGTTGATGCTCAATTGCTTGCAAAGGTATATGTTGAACTTACAGGAGGGTTACAAACCTTTCTGTTTGATAATGAATGCAATCAGGACAGTAACTCTACATTCGTTCAGCATAAAGTACGTAATCTAACTCCCAGAGAACATTTACCAAATAGTGAAGAAATTGATGAACATAAGAAACTGTTAGACAAAATTAACAATACACTTTGGAATAAATATATTGAATAGGTTAACCAATAAAGATACAATTCAATTTTACTGAGAGCATTCTAATGGTAAGGTTTATAAGATTATTATCTAATGTGCTAGCAGCATTAGCAGTTGTTTTTTTAGGTTATTGTTATTTCACTAAAAAAGGCATATTTGCCCCAGCAGCGATTCACAACGCAGAAGTTAAGATAGGCGGAGATTTTTCTTTAATTAATCAGGACGGACAGATCTTGCGCAGTAGTGATTTTAAAGATAAATACATGATGATTTTCTTTGGGTTTTCCTCATGCAAAAGAATTTGCCCTATGAACCTTGGAATAATTTCAGAAACACTTGCAAAGTTAGATGAGAAAACTAACAACAAGCTACAAACATTCTTCATCACAGTCGATCCTGAGCGCGATAGCACGGAAAGACTTAAAGAATTTCAGCAGCAATTTGACCACAGAATACAAATGTTAACTGGTGAAAGAGAAAAAATAGACGAAGTAATTGCAAAGTATAAAGTATATGCTAGCAAAGTTGGTGGAGAAGAAGAAATCAACCATTCTTCAATAATGTACCTTATTGGCCCTGGAGGAAAATATGTTACACACTTTGCAGCTGATTTAAATTCAGACGAAAGTCAATCTGATAAGATTTTGGCTGAGATAAGAAAATACGTAAACTGAATTATAGATTTTTCTGTTAATTAGTCGAGCATGCAACTGCATGAGCATTATGATTTGAGAGCAATCTCCATGGGAAGACACACACAACTGTACGAACGTTGTAGTTTGGGAGCAATTCCCACCAGTGGGGTGTCATCCCAGTGCCCAGACACTGGGATCCAGCTTCTATGCAACTTAATTAAAAACGTTTGTTTTAGCGTAAGACAACTACCTTTAGCTCATCAGCTCAGTTATAAGCAAAATTTCTGGATTCCAGTGGGCTTTGTTGCATCGCTACTTATGAAAGGCTAACTATAGTTAGGATTATAAGTAACCTATTGAAAATCTTGTTTTTTTGCAATCAATCTGATCAAATTTAAGAATAGTAATTTATTATTTACATTAATAAATTTAATTCTATTGAAAATATCTAAAGCATTGAAATTCTTGAATTTTAGCCGGATTAGTGAGTGGTAGTGAAATTTCTTTTACTCAAATTTGGGTATTCACTGACCGTTCTTGTTATAAATACCAGAATAATAAGCTACTGATATTCTCCATCTTTTTTATCTTTAATCCATCATAGCTAGCGATGCAACAAAGCCATTCCAGTGTCAAGCACTGGAATGACATCATCTGTTGTGCAATTTACCTTCAAAAATGAATGTTCGTACAGTTATGGAAGACACATTGGAATGACACTATTTGCTGTCTTCAAAAATAAACATTCGTAAAGTTGTGCTTTTAATATGGGTTATCAGTTTAAAAATGTTGCTAATCAGCATATATGAATGTAATATTAATTAACATTCATAAACGAAGCAATACCATGGAAAATAGTTATAATGCCGATGCAATAAAAATCTTAAGGGGTCTTGATGCTGTAAGGAAACGTCCAGGTATGTACATTGGTGACACTGACGATGGATCTGGCTTGCACCACATGGTATATGAGGTTGTTGATAACGCAATAGATGAATCTTTAGCTGGGTATTGTGATAAAATTGAAGTTAGCATAAATAAAGATGGTTCAGTATCAGTAACCGACAATGGTCGTGGCATTCCAACTGACATTCATGAAGAAGAAGGAATATCAGCAGCAGAGGTAATAATGACTCAACTCCATGCTGGTGGTAAATTTGACAGCAATACCTATAAAGTTTCTGGGGGATTACATGGTGTTGGAATCTCAGTTGTGAATGCATTATCAAGCTGGTTGGAATTAATTATTTGGCGCAATAAGAAAGAACACTTTATGCGTTTTGAAGATGGTGAGTCTATTGAACCTTTAAAGGTAGTCAACGAAAATACAAACAAAAGAGGAACTAAAGTCACGTTCATGCCATCAACAGAGACTTTTAATGGCATTAATTTCAGTTACTCAACGCTTGAAAGTCGTATAAGAGAATTAGCATTTTTAAATTCAAATATCGACATTACTTTACGTGATCTGCGCAATGAACCATATACAGAATCTCATTTCAATCAGAGCAATCAATCTAAAGACAATTTTGGTACAGCAAATTTTGTGCAGTATTTAGATAAGAATAAGACACATGTAACTAAAATTGCCAGTATGAAAGGAGATGCAGAAGATCTTGGCATCAGCTTGGAAATATCGATGGAATGGAATGATTCCTACTATGAGAATATGTTGTGTTTCACTAATAATATACGGCAACGAGATGGTGGTACGCATTTGGCAGGATTTAGATCTGCACTAACTAGATGTATCAATACCTATGCAACTAATGAAGGGTTTTTAAAGAAAGCAAAAGTAAATTTAACTGGAGAGGACGTTAGAGAAGGTTTAACTTGTGTTTTATCTCTTAAGATGCCTGATCCTAAGTTTTCTTCACAAACAAAAGATAAACTAGTTAGTTCTGAAGCACGTGCAGTTGTAGAAAGTATAGTTTCTGATAAATTGAGCACAATCCTTGAAACTGATCCCAAATTGGCAGCAAGCATAGTAGAAAGAGCAATCAGGTCAGCAAAAGGAAGAGAAGCTGCAAGAAAAGCGCGCGAGCTAGTTAAAAGCAAAAACAATATTGATATTGCAACTCTGCCAGGAAAGCTTGCTGATTGTCAGGAAAAAGCTCCTGAGTTATCGGAATTATTTATAGTAGAGGGTAATTCAGCAGGTGGTACTGCAAAGCAGGGGCGTAATCGTAAAACACAAGCAGTGCTTGCCTTAAGAGGAAAAATTCTAAACGTAGAACGTGTAAGTTTAGATCGTATTTTTTCATCTGCAGAAATAGGCTCTTTAATTACTGCAATTGGTGCTGGAATAGGGAGTGAACACTTCGATATTGAAAAAGCTAGATATCATAAAATTATCATCATGACAGATGCAGATGTTGATGGTTCACATATAAGAACTTTGATTCTAACTTTCTTTTTTAGACATATGCGTGAAGTTATTGAAAAAGGTTACTTATACATAGCACAGCCACCCCTCTATAAAGTTACAAAGAATGCCAAAGACACTTATATTAAAGATGACGAAACTTTTGAAGAGTATATAATAAACTCAGCAGTTAAAAGATTAACACTAAGTGGTACAGCTACAGAATTTAACAACTTGCGCCTTATTTTGAATAAATGCGTTAGCACTTCTAATATTAGCAAAAATTATGATAGAGAAATACCACAAAATCTCTTAGAGTCATTGCTAATTTTAAGTAAAAAGAATGCTCTATCATCGGCTGATGAGATATTAAAGTATTTGAAGTTAATGTACAGCGAATACACTTGGGAAGTGGAAATAAAAGATGAAGAAAAAGAAATTCATATCTCTAAATTGTTTCAAGGATTGGCAGACAAATATATATTTGCACTTAGTATGCTTGAAGGCAAAGATATGCAAAACATATTAAGTTTGCTTGATGGTATAAGTAATTTATTTAATGGTGATTCATTTTTAAAGTCACAAGAAACTGAAATAAGAATCACTTCTCCAAGTACGCTTGCAAAAATAATAATGGACTATGGTAAAAAAGGTTTAACTCTGCAGAGATTTAAAGGTCTTGGTGAAATGAATGCTGATCAGCTATGGGATACTACGTTAAATCCTGAGGCTAGAACTTTATTAAAGGTTGAAATAAAAGATTGTGAAGAAGCTGATTCCATATTTTCAATATTAATGGGTGATATAGTTGAACCACGCCGTGATTTTATTAATAGCAATGCACTTAATGTGCATGATGTTGATATTTGAACTTTTAGCAAAATGTACGAACGTTACGGGTTTAAGCAAAGACTGTGTCATTCAAGTAGCTGACACTGGTTCCTTTATAACGGCGTCATTCCAGTGCTTGACACTGGAATCCAGGTTGCTCACAAGTAAACTAGCATAGAAAGTGGTTACAACGTTTTCGATGAGATTGCAGAAAGGCTGGATTCCAGTGTCAAGCACTGGAATGAAAGCAGTCCTACGTCATGCCGCGATTCATTCGCGGTATCTCTAGATCCCGCTAACAAGCAGCGGGATGACGGTTGTCAGGGTGTCATCCCACTACCTTCTCCTGTCATCCCAGTGCCTCCCTCCCCTGTCATCCAAGTAGCTTGACACTTGTATCTTTATGATGTGAGGCATTAGAGCTAAAATACCTCACAGGGAGGGTGAAGCTGATGCAACGCTAATGCCATTAAGGCCGAATCCCAGATTTTGCTTCCCTCCCATAGAGTTATAGCTCTTCTCATAATAATCCCAATAAGGTAAGAAGGATTTATGGTAGAGGGGTTTGTATGCCAGCAGCGTATAGTTACGACTTAAGGAAAAAAGCAATGGAAGCAATGGAAGCATTGGATGAAGGAGAAAGTAGAGCAACTGTTGCCAAGTGACCTTACCCAGAAAAAGTGGAGAGAAAGAAAGGAGTTTTTTTGGGTAAAATAAAATTTTGGAGGATTAGAAATGGTAAGAGAATATACGGCAGAATTCAAATTGGAAGCTGTTAAACTGGCAAATGAACAAAGAAAGGCAGGTCAAACAATTACAAAAATAGCAAGAGATTTAGGAATAAAGGGTGGTTTATTAGGAAAATGGATGAAGAAATATAACGAAAAAAAGTCAGCGGCAAATGCATTTCCAGGTAGAGGTAACATGGCTCCTTACGACAAAGAGAGGTTTGATTTACAAAGCAAGAGTAACAAGGGAAAGAGACATTTAAAAAAAAGCCCTGGCCAGTCAAAAAGAGTAAAATATTTTTTTATATAGTAACTGCTATAAAGTACAGGAATTATGTAGGATTTTCTGCTAGTGGCTACTATAAGTGGACCACAAGAAAAATAAGCAGTAGAGAATCAGCAAATAAAGAGCTACTCGAAGCTATTCAAAAAATATATCAAGTTTCTAAATGTAGATATGGAGCTCCTAAAATTCATGCTGAATTGAAGGCTTTGGGTAAAAGTTGCAATTTGAAAACGGTGCAAAGTATTATGCAGAAAAATGACATCAGGGCTATACTGAGAAGAAAGTTTAAAATTAAAAAACAACAAACAGATAATAGAGCTGTAGCTCCCAATATACTAGATCAAAACTTTATTGTTGATCAACCAAATAAAGTATGGGATTACTTACATCAAAACCAAGGAGGGATGGCTATATTTGGCAGCAATAATTCTCACGTATGGTAGTTAATGAGTAGTGCAATAAATAAACAATTGGTTATGAACTCTTTATTAATGGCCATTAATAGGCGTAAACCTGTTAAAAATCTACTGCTGCACAGTGACCAAGGTTCACAATATACTGCGCAAGGGTATCAATATCTCTTAGCTGTAAAGAATATAGATGAGTAATAAAGGCTGTTGTTACGACAATTCTGTTGCAGAAAGCTTCTTTAGCTCATTGAAAAGAGAAATACTTATTGATACTTCACAACACTCTGCTCAACACACTAGAACTGCAATATTTGAATACATAGAAATTTTTTATAACAAACAACGTCACTATTAACTATTGCATTCCAGAACAATTTGATGCATCATTCTTTTTGTAAAAAACATTCCGCACTTTCTCTCCACTTTTTCTGGGTAAGGTCAGTCAAACCTCCATTTTTTTTATATCAATTTATTACTTTTTTTCGGTTTGACACACTTTTTTGAACATTCCCAACGAAAAAAGAAAAACAAGGTTTAATTTTCTTTTTTATTTGCGATTTATCTATTAATTAACCGTGAAAGGTTACGTGTAATGCTTCTTCACATAATTATCAATAATTGCCTTAAATTCTTCAGAGACATTATCACCTTGTAAAGTTTTGAAATATTTGCCGTTTTTGTAGACTGCTGAAACAGGTTTTTCTCCATATCCAGGTAAGCTGATTCCCAAATTTGCGTGTTTGCTTTCTCCAGGACCATTTACTATGCATCCCATAACAGCAATGTTCATATGCTCTACACCTGGATTTTTTTTCTTCCACATCGGCATATGAGTTTTTATATAGCCATTCACCTCTTCAGTTAATATACGAAAACGATCGCTACTCGTGCGCCCACAACCAGGACATGAATTAACCTGAGGGTTAAAGTGTCGCAAGCCTATAGACTGCAATATTTCCTGACACACCACCACTTCATTAGTACGCGATTCACCAGGACGTTGAGTCAAAGAAGCCCGTATTGTATCTCCAATGCCATTTTGCAATAAATAAGTAAGCCCTGCTGCGGTATTTACCACACCTTTATTGCCCATACCAGCCTCAGTTAAACCCAAATGCAGCGCATAATTGGAAGATTTTGCAAGTGCCATATAAACTAAAATTAAATCTTGTACTTTGCTAACTTTACATGAAATGATTATTTTGTTTGAATTTAGACCAATTTCTTCAGCTTTTTTTGCACTATCAAGAGCAGACATTACAAGTGCTTTGCGCAGTATAACATCAGAAGGCCTTGAATTACTAAGCGAAGAGTTTTCATCCATCAATTTTTGCAAAAGGTATTTATCAAGACTACCCCAATTTACCCCAATTCTAACCGGAAGATCGTGCATTATTGCATACTCTATCACCCTTTCAAACTTCTCATCACGTTTGTCGCCAAAGCCTATATTGCCTGGATTGATTCTAATTTTACCCAGCATTTTGATGTTGTCTGGATAATCTTGAACTAATTTATCTAGCTCATATTGACCGCAGCCTACCAATATTTTACCGTCAAAACCTTCTTTATTTATCTCTTCTACTATATAAGGTATTGCTCTTGCTACCTCCTCTGAGTTCAAGGCAATTCGCACCAATTCTGAACCTGTACGCGCTAGTTCTGTTATCTCTTTTGCATAATGTTTTGCGCTACTTTTTATATTATCAGCATCTATATGCACGCCAAGCGCCATAGATTGTACAACTACAGGATTATTTCCGCCTATCTTTACTTTTCCAACTTCTACAACATGAGTTTTGTGCCTGGAAATCTGCGATAATTCATATGTATTATCATTCAATATCAGGTCTTTATCTAGCATATTATTAATGGCCAATATTGTGATACTATTTTACTGTGTCAGCTACACTGCCAAATGAACTTGAACCATTCAAACTATAAGCATCTACGTTATCCAAATTAGCAATAGAATCATGTGAGCACGTTCTTCTTGATGGAGTTTCTTTTATAGTGACATTTATAGGAGAAACTTTCTTTTCTCGTGTTGAAGTAACTTTCTTCTCTTCTTGTTGTTCACTTTCATGCTGCTTATTTTCATACTGGAAAACTGACTCTTGATCTATAAATACAGCACCCCTTAAACGTGCGATATTAATACCATGCTGATTTATCATAGTGCTCTCTTCATCGTCGACTATGCAAGCTTCCATGTCATTTGGCTCATTATCAAGACTAGCAATTTTTTTCTCTTTTAATTTTTTGATTAGATCTTCTTTATTTATAGCTCGATCTTGTAATTTTTTTTTCTTGAGCAATTCCCTACGCTTCTCATACAGTTTATATGACTCAGCAAAATCCTCATCTGTATGAAAGTTTGCACCACCAGGGTTACCAGGAGGTATGTATCTCTTACTGAGCTTAGATTTAGCTTCAGCACTATGCACAGTAAAAAAGCTAGAAACCAAAAACATTAATATAAATAAAATTTTAGAAAAAACCCTAAGCATATGGTGCTATAGTAAATATCGTGTTTTAAAAGATAGCAATTAACAAACTTTAAGTAAACCAGAATCTTTACTAACTTTACAATACAAATATTTTTCTAAAAAGTGATATGTTTGCTATCAAAAAAACCTACGCAGACTAAGAGAAGAGTAAGGTGTTACAAGTTGCGTAACACCTTTTCAAGAAAAGTGTTATGCAGCTATATGTTTGCAACTTTTAAGTTATTCTGTAGTTTTTCAGTACCATCGGTAGTATCTACATTACTAAGTTTTGCGTCTGGCGTATCTTTAGATAAGTCGTTTTTCTTCTCTTTATCAAGCTTAACTCCCTGATAGATACAGAATGCAACAAAAGAAGCGACCGCTATTGCGGCAACAGCACTGACTATGATACAAGTTGCCATTATTTTTTCTTGATCTGCTACTGCTTCTGTAAGTGTTTTCACTTTTTCTTCTAAACCTGTGAAGTTTTCTTGCAAGCCTGTAAGCTTTTCTTGCAAACCATCGAATTTATCGTTCAAACCGTCGAATTTACCTAATAGCTCTTTAAAATTTCCCGTGAATTCACCCGACAGTTTGATTACTTCTTGTTCCAAACCTGCGAAGTTCCCTGATACCTTCTCTAGTTCTCCCACTCTTTTTTGCAATTCTTCTATTGCTAACTTATCAAGACCCTTAAAATTATACATAATACGTTCCCACAAAGACATTTTTAACCTCCTAGCTAATTAATATATTATAATTTTACATTCCAAATGTTTAAATTATTATTAAATTAACTGTCATTATGTATTGACCTTTTAATAATTTTGTTTGACTTGCTTTTTGAAAGTGCGGAAACTTAAATTAAGGTATTACAAGATTGTTATTCAACCAATATCTCTCTTTTCCCTGAGTAATTTGGAGCGCTGACAATACCTTCCTTTTCCATTCTTTCAACGATGTTTGCTGCTCTGTTATAGCCTATTCTAAGCTGCCTTTGAATGTAACTGGTTGAAACTTTTTGATCTCTTTGAATGATGGCCACCGCTTGGTTATAGAGGTCATTTTCTTCATCCTCCGTTTCATCGTGTGACTCTGTAGAAGAATTTTCATCTTCTTTAGTGATTTCCTCCATGTAGTTTGGCTCACCTTGCATTTTCAGATGATCAACTATATCTTGCACCTCATTATCACTTACAAATGGGCCGTGAACTCGAATGATCTTACCACCAGAGGCCATATAGAGCATGTCACCCATGCCGAGCAATTGTTCAGCCCCTTGTTCGCCAAGTATTGTACGGCTATCTATCTTAGAAGTAACAGCAAAACTGATTCTCGTTGGAAAGTTCGCCTTTATCACACCTGTGATCACATCCACAGATGGGCGTTGTGTTGCCATTATGATGTGTATTCCTGCAGCACGAGCCATCTGAGCTAAGCGTTGAATAGAGCACTCTATTTCTTTGCCGGCAACAAGCATCAAATCTGCCATTTCATCCACGATCACTACAATATATGGAAATGTTTCCATCTTGATTGGTATTTTTTCAAACAGAGGTTTGCCTGTTGTTGAGTTAAAGCCAATCTGCACAACGCGCTCCAATTCTATTCCACTATTCATCGCTTCTGTGATTTTTTGATTATAGTTTATAACATTGCGTACATTCAAATACGACATCATGCGATAGCGGTTTTCCATTTCTTTCACGATCCACTTAAGAGCGACTACAGCCTTTTTTGGCTCTGTTACTACTGGCGTTATTAGATGTGGTATTGCATCATATATTGAAAGCTCAAGCATTTTGGGGTCGATCATTATCATCTTGCATTCGTCAGGACTTAATCGATAAACGAGTGAAAGAATCATAGTGTTAATCGCAACTGATTTACCAGACCCTGTGGTTCCAGCAACGAGCAAGTGAGGCATTTTAGTTAGATCTGCAATAACTGGTTTTCCACTTATTTCTTTGCCAAGCGCAATTGGAAGATTTAAGTTTGCATTTTGGTATTCTGGTGATTCAAGCAAATCACGCAGCATTACAATTTCCCGTTCCTTGTTCGGCAACTCTATTCCCATAGCATTTTGCCCACGAATTATTGAAATACGTGCAGAGAGTGCACTCATCGAACGTGCAATGTCATCTGCAAGGCCAATTACTCTTGCAGATTTCGTACCAGCTTGTGGTTCAAGTTTGTATAAAGTCACAACCGGCCCATAGCATACACTGATAATTTTTCCTTGCACGCCAAAATCACTCAGGACTTGTTCCAGCAGAGATAAATTTTTATTGCTCTCCATTTCATTCAGCTGTTTTCTCTGCAAAGACTCCTCTGCTTTGGAAAGTAAATGAATGCTTGGAAATTCGAACTCACTGAAAATTTCTTTGGTGGCTTTTTTCTGTCTTTCTTTTGGTTGTTGTTTAGTAGTGATTTTAGTTTTATGTTTTTCTTCTACTACTAATGGTGCAATTGAATACTCAGTAGTTTTATGTGATCTGAAGAATGGAACATTTACAAATAAGCAAGCTATTTTTTTACATAAGAAGAATAGAGAGTAAATTGCTCCCTTCCAACCAACAGATCCTACAAGACCTATTAATGTTACTATCACAAATACATAAAACGGGCAGTTATTAACGAGTGCATTCCCTATTATTCCACTGTGTCTGTACCTTGCTGTGATGCCTAGCGAAAGTTGTGGTAATATAGCACATACCCCTAAATTGATTAATATTAAATAGAGAATTTTCAGCAGTATTTTTGCTGACCTGAAGATCAACAAGTAAACTATGGTTGTAGCTATTGTAACACTAGTTAATCCAAGAAATTGAACCAATATATCAGCTAAATATGAACCTACTATTCCACCTAAATTTGTCACTTCCTCATTTGTAGCCGTGTTTAAGGAAGGATCTTTATAGTTATAGCTAAAAACTGATATATATATATATATTAAAAGGGATAGATATATTGCTGATTTTAGATATTTTTTTAACATCTACCTAAAGTAGTAAGCTACTGTATATTTTACAAAGTGAATTGTTATTAGCAATATCATTATAGATAAATCTAATCCGTTGAACGGTGGTATATATCTTCTAATAATCTTTAGTGGTGGATATGTCAATTGGTTCAAGATGTGCATTATGCTACTGACAGTTTCATTATATATGTTCACCATATTAAGTTTAACCAGCCAGTTTAGGACAACCCAACATATTAGAATGAAGCTATAAAGATCAAGTAACGTATTGAGTAGATATATGATTGGATGCATACATATCTATTACACGAAAGTTATATAAAAGACAAGTATTTAGCCTTTTCAAACTCAAAATGTTGTTTTTGCTGAACCAAAAAAAACTTCATTTTTTGAGCTGCGCAAAGCCACCTAAAGTAGAGAATGGACAAGGAAGGAGGGGTGTATAATATATATTAATGTTGATATTTATTTCTTATAAATATCATCTCTATGTCCTATCTCTGTGATAGTTACTATATGATCTAATTGATTTACTCTGTAAATTACACGATAGTCACTAACTCTTAGCCTTCTACATCCTTTTAAGTTATGATGTAGTGGTTCACCAAAATTTATTGGGTCAACTGTAAGACGTTCTTTTATAGCCTTTTGAACTCTTAGCCTTATTATCTTTGGAAGGTTTGGTAAATCTTTTTCAACAACACTCTTTAGAGACTTAACCTTGTAACGCTCTAATCCCACTTAATATCTTCAAAATCAACTGTTTCTGCACCTTCAACATCACGCTCATCAGAAATTTTAGATACTAAAAAATCCTCCATTTCAAGCTCAACTGCTTCTCTAAATAGTTTTCCTGCTAATTCTTGAACGGGCTGTTTAGTAAATTCAGATAATTCAGCAAGATGCTTTAAAGTTTCTTCGCTAAGAGCTATGTTAATGCCTGAATTTGCCATATGTTTTACTGAACTCTACTACTGTAACAAGTATACAACATTTTTTTTAATTTTTCAATAAAGAAAGTTGATGATACGTAAGAAAAATTTTGCCACCTGCGTTAATAAATAATTAAAAATTTAGCATATTTATCTACCCTCTATTCTATTACTTAAGTTAGACCACTTTTTTCTATTAATATTTTTTGTTTATAAAGATGAGCAGTTACTCATCACGCAGTTGATCTATGGATATAATACTACCGTTTGATAGTTTTTCAGTACATTTTTCACTTTTGTATTCTTTATCAGAGTCGATACTGATTTTGTCAAATATTAAAACATCTCCTGAAATTTTATCACGAAACTCACTAATAGCAAAAAACGGTATAGTAATTCGCTCTTGTTTTCCTTGAAAACTCAAACTGACGCTAAATTTATCCTCAGAAACTTTTAAATCATAGAATTGATGCTGTAATATAATAAGCATTTGAGTAGGGTATGACTTTTTCAAACGATCTGGCATGGTCACACCATTAAAATATGTGAAAAATAATATTTCTAAGTGAGGGATAAAACCATTACCTGATATAACATCTAAAGTCTTTTTGATAACTTGAAACTTAGCAGAATTAAGCAGTTTTTTGTAATCTGTTTGCTCCATATAACTTTCACATACGTAAATTTTGGGGAACTTCTGTTACCCGGCGTTCCCTAAACCGTGCTTTAGTAATAAACCGGTTGTGCTAAATTAAGCAGCAACACGATATTCTTCAGCAGCAAAATTATCGTTTGCATTTAAATTATGAACTCTTAGCGGTGGTGTCTAACCGAGCAAAGCTACCATCTTTACTATGCATGTCGATCCTTAATCGCCCCCGTATAATTAAAAAACATGGTGGAGGCGCCGAGTACTGCCCTCGGGTCCAATACACCTATTACAAGGTAATTTTATTGCTATAGTACACAAAATGTACATAGCTATTATATAGCAACATTAAATAAATGTCAAGATATTATGACCTTAAGTTGATTTATTGCTAAAACAAAATTAATATTCCCAGTAAAAAATTCTGTGCTCTTAACCTGACACATATGGCTTTTTGAATACTCCCAATGAAAATATTTATAAATAAATATTTACTCTTCTTTTTTATTGTTTTTAGGTTTTTCTTGATCAACCATTTCTCCACCGATCTCTTTTATTTTTAGTATCAACGACTCTGGTACATACATGTCAATTACTTCTTCTGCTGTCACAAATAAAGCCTGATAAGAGTGTGAATTTATTATCCAATTAGGCAATATGTCTTCTGCTTCTATTTTATACTCTCCCTCTTTTTTGTCATATACTGTGTAGCAATATAAGTGCACAGCAAAAAATAATACATAAGAGAGCAATATTCCTTTAAGCACTCCGAGAAAGATTCCAGTAACTCTATCGATAAACCCCAACCTTATGGGTGATAATATGTACATTAGCCAGTTATTTATTATCATGAATATAAGATTAAGTATAATAAATACAGAGATTGTAGAAAGTATGTTTAGTGTAACTTTAGAATCAAAATATTTACTATAATTTGGAGCGAAAAAATCATAGTGATTAGCTGTCAGAAAGACCGATAAAAATAGAAACATTAGTGCGCATAGCTCTTTTATAAAGCCTCTAGTTACCGAGATTATTACGCATAGAACAACAATGAAGATAATTAGGCTATCGAAAAGCATGTTTTATATCTATATGGTTTTCAAGATATAATAGTTGTAAATAACAAGGTTGTAAAATTAATTGTATTTATGCTGCATCAATTGATCTAAATACCTAGCGATCATGTCAATTTCTAAATTCAAATAATCATTTACTTTGTTGTACTGAAAAGTTGTATTTTCCCATGTATAGGGAGTGATATTTACTGTAAATTCCTGATTAATAACTGAATTCACTGTGAGGGAAACCCCATCTAGTGTAACGGAGCTTTTTTTTGCAACAAATTTAATTAATTCTTGTGGGCACGATAGTTTGATTTCATGAGAATCTAAATTTTGATTAATTGTTAAAAATTTTACTATCCCATCAACATGACCCTGAACCAGGTGGCCATCGATCTTATCGCTTAATCTCATTGCTTGTTCGAGATTTATTTTTTTTCCTATTCTCCACGTATTTAAGTTAGCAACCTTCATAGTTTCTTGAGATGCTTGGACTGTAAATGTATCGCTCATTATATCAACAACAGTTAAACACACACCAGAGCAAGCTATTGAATCTCCTTTATTTATAGAGGATAAATTTTGTGTCTTGATATGGAAAATTTGATCAGAGTTGGAGTGAGTGGTAGTATCAGTTATAGTCCCGATATCCGTGATAATTCCTTTAAACATATGGTGAAAATAAATAATTTTACCATGAAAAATTTTTTACAACAACTTATTTCTATTTTGTTATAGTTAAAGTAATTCTGGTTTACCGACAATTTAAAAAACGACAAATTCGTCATCCCGCTACGGTATGACGTAGGAAAACTGAGCCTGCACTAGCTATAGGCGCGAGAAAGGGGATCGTTTTCACTTACTTGTTCAATAGATTCTATAGAATATTCAGAATATATGAAATAAGCCAAACTCAGAACACATAATGCAGTTAATATTGGTAACCCTATGTTCAATGCTAGCCCAATACTTTCTCTTTTTTCTGGTGGCACTAATCCTTTTAACATTGACACTTTTCCTAACGGAAAATGCCATAAGCAAAGTGTTGATGCAGATGCTACTATTATAAATAGACAAAAATAAGCCTTTTTTGAGGAAAATATAGTTTTTAATGATGATTTGAGTGTAATGTTAGTAGGTGGTAGAGTTTTAGCTTCATTTGTTGCTGGTGAAAGATCTTTAATTGGTAAAGGGTTTGTAGATTTATGAGGAGTATTTTCATGTTGTGGAGAAGGTTGTTGTATATAAACACCTGAAACTAATTTAAGCAATTGCTCTTTTTTTCTATATACTTGTTTTTGTAAATATTCTTTACCTAAAAGTGAGTTACTAAGAGGTTGTGGCCTTTCGAGTATCTGTAATACTTCTGATATCTCGCCTGGCTCTAATATTGCATGTAATTGTTTATCTTGAAAGTAAACAATATTGAATACTGAGCTGAAAATATTGCAAAATGTTTCTGGATCTTGATTTTTGTATCCACTCATCACTTCAATAAATATTTTATCGAGTTTTTCCCCCTGTGCTCAATTTGGTTATCTATCATAGCTACTCTAGCATCATTTTGTGCTTGTTTTATGGCTAATGGTTTTTCTTTCTCTGATAGTTCTTTGGTCTGCTTTTTTGACTTCTTTTTTCTGTTAGCCTTAAAATACTCTGTGTGCGAAGTAGTTTGACCTACATTCTGTTCTGCTTCTTGAGGTATTGGATTTTCTATACTACCCCCTGTCATCCGAGTAGCTTGACTACTTGGATCCATGTTTCTTTTTTCCTGGTCAAACGCTGGAATAACACCAAATGGTATATTGTTGCTCTGTATAGAAAATTTTGGCAATTGTTGGGAAAAGAATTGTGACGTATTAAAAAAATTGGGTAGACAGAAAAAAGATCTAAACCAGAAAACGTTTTCATGCATTGCAGCAACTACTATCGAAACACGTGTAACTTGTTTTCCATTATTTGTTACATCGAAGCCAAATGAGCCTGTAACTGGTACGATTTGTTTATTTTGTGCATTTTTTTGGTTAGTTTCACTCTGTTCTTTTTTGTCTTCATTTTCAGTTTTTTCTGCATGTTGTAGCTTTTCATTTAGAAATAACTCGATTTGGTACAAGTTGTCCAGGTTAATGTTTTCAACGTCTGTTTGTAGCGTTATCGTTGTGCCCTGCAGAAGGATTTGAGGCGGAGCACTATTTACGAATTCTTCTACAGTTTTATAACTGTTAGTTTTACAGTAGTTATTATATAGTTCACTGCTTTCTTTGGGCACTTTTATGTTGGCTGTAAAATTTTTTTCCCGGGAAAGGCAGATTTTGAAAAAATTAATTAAAGAGTTTATTCGAAATAATCTTATATTAAAGGTGTCTTTATCTGTTGCTGTTAGCTCAAATGAAAATTCTTGTATATTACTTTCAATACTTCTCGAGCGAATAGTACTGATCTTAATTGTTTCGCTAGAAAATGCTTTACTTATGTTTCTGGATTTTTCCTTAAAGAGCTTAGGTAAATCCTCTATTTTATACTTATTCTTAGTTTCAGTATTACTGTTGTGCATAGTTGATACAGCAAATTCATCAACGCAAAGGTAAATAAAAAAGATTAATCAGTCAATAAATTAATAATCAGAATAGGGCAATTTTTCGGATTGTTGATGATATTTAAAATTTCACTATAATGAAAGTTTAAGCCAGCGTTTTTAAGATGAATAAAGAGTTATTAGATGACATACTTTCACTTGAAGATAAAGCAGTTTCCGAAATTGAGAATGCTTCTTCTTTACAAGATTTAGAAAAAGTTAGGCTATCATATTTGGGAAAAAAGGGTGTAATTAAAGCTTATTTTGACAACTTAAAAGAGATAGAAGACGCAGGAAAAAAGCGCAATTTAGGCGAAGTTATCAACGTTTTACGTAATAAGCTAGATCAGCTTATAATGAATAAGGAGAATATACTAAAAGCCGAAGAAGTTAACTTTAAATTGCAGAACGAGGCAGTTGATATCACGTTGCCTGCGAGGCCAGAAAAAATTGGCAAGGTCCATCCACTCAGTAAGGTTCTAAATGAAGTAAAGCTTATTTTTGCACATATGGGTTTTAAGGCAGTTGATGGCCCTGACATTGAAGATGAATTTCATGTATTTGATGCACTGAATACTCCAAGTCATCATCCTGCACGAGAGGAGCAAGATACCTTCTACTTAAAGAATAAAATAGATGATAAAAGAATGGTACTGCGCACTCACACCTCATCTGTACAGATTAGAACCATGGAAAAAACAAAAAAATTCCCAATTAAAATAGTAGCCGCAGGTAGAGTATACAGAAACGACTTTGATGCAACTCACACCCCTATGTTCCATCAAATAGAGGGGTTATATGTCGATGAGAATGTCAATATGGGCCAGTTAAAATTTACTATTCATCACTTCCTTAATAAGTTCTTTGGCGATAAAGGGCTGAAGATACGTTTTCGTAATAGTTTTTTCCCTTTTACCGAGCCTTCTGCGGAAGTGGACATAAGTTATAAAGGTAGTAAATGGATAGAAGTACTGGGATGCGGTATGACGCATCCAAATGTATTTCAAAATGTTGGAATAGACCATACTAAATACAACGGTTTTGCGTTTGGCATTGGTATAGAAAGGCTTGCAATGCTAAAATATCAAATTAGCGACTTGAGGAGCTTTTATGACAACAAAATCAGCTGGCTTGATCATTACGGTTTTCATTTTTCATCTTTAAGATAAGTGATAAGTAAAACTCATACGTTCGTTATACTTGCTGCAGGGCATGGCAGGCGGATGAATTCAGATTTGCCTAAGGTCCTACACAAAATAGGCAGTTTTTCCATGCTCCAGCATGTCATTTACAATGCAAAACAGTTAAATCCTGAAAATATTGCTGTTGTAGTTGATCAGCCTTTAATTGAAAGACTAAAGTGTTTTAAGGATATACAGTTAATTACACAAGAATTAACACTTGGCACGGGAGATGCGGTCAAAACTGCGATGAGAAACCTAAGAGAATTGCCAGATTCAAGCATAGTTGTTGTGCAGTATGGGGATACTCCGCTCATAAAAAGCAGCACAATAACTAAAATGATTAGTTATTTAGAAGGCAAGGCTCTAGTTTGCCTAGGTTTTAGGGCAAGCAATAAAGAATATGGTAGGTTAATCATTGAGAATGGTTCCTTAAGAGAAATCGTAGAAGCAAAGAGTGATAAAAATAATCATGAAGAGTTTCTTGCCAATGCTGGAATAATGGTTGCATATGCAAAGAATTTACGTGAATTGGTGGAGAAAATAGAGTGCAATAGCTCAACTCATGAATATTATTTGACCGATATAGTTTCCATTGCAGTGAAGAGTAATTTAAATGTCGGTTACGTTATTACCGGTGGAGAAGAAGCAACGGGAATAAATAACAGAAATGACCTTATAAAAGCTGAGTTTTACTTTCAAGAAAATAAAAGAAAAATTTTTACCGACTCCGGAGTAACGCTTGTTGCACCAGAGACTGTTTTCTTTTCTCTTGATACGCAAATTGCCAGAGATTCAGTTATTTACCCATATGTTTTTTTCGGTACTGGAGTGAAAATAGAGTCTGGTGCGAAAATACTGCCATTTTCGCATTTAGAAAACTGCTTAATTAAAAGTAATGCTGAGGTCGGTCCATTTACCAGAATACGCGGAAACACAACAATTGGTAATAAGGCAAAAATAGGAAATTTTGTGGAAGTGAAAACAAGTGAAGTTGGTCAAAACACTAGAATAAAACACTTAAGTTATATAGGAAATGCTAAAGTAGGGCAGGAGAGTAATATAGGAGCAGGCACTATTGTTTGTAATTATGATGGGAAAAATAAACATGAAACGAATATAGGGAGCAATTGCTTTGTTGGCGCCAATAGCTCACTAATTGCGCCGCTTAATATTCATGATGAATCTGTAATTGCAGCAGGTAGTGTTATAGTTGAGGATGTACCAGAAAAAAGCCTTGCAATAGCAAGAGAAAAGCAAGTAACTAAGAGAACAAAGTAGTCTAATTTAATTATGTTGTTGTGTCATTTTTAATATTAGACTTCTTGCATAACCATATAACAAACTTTTATTGGGAATAGAAACAAAAAAACTTCCTTGACAAACTCCGCTAGCCCCCTTATCATGAAACTGAAGCTATTGTATTTGCTTTCGCCAATCTGCAGATTAAAAGGTAAGGATTACTTAATGTATCGGCGTCTTATGTTCAATTTTTTGCAGTATATAGATACTGTATGTCTTTACAAAACTTCATCTACATCTAGATTTTTATCTAAATAAGCTGAACGCGCTTATAAAGCGTTACAAGACATCAAAAAATGCCAATACTCGACAGAGATAGTAAAAGACTAGCTAACTCGGGGATTCTTTGTCTTTTTTTCTGCTTAGTAAATTTCTTAAACGTTTGCAGCGTAAGTTAGTTGCAATTAAAAGCAGCTAAATTGCAGTGTTTAAGACTTAAAAAACGCCAATACTGAAAATAGACAATGACTAGGGTTTCTTTTGCCTTTTTTTTCATTTGGTAAATTCCTTAATGTTTATGGCTAAACGACAATCGTCATCCCGCTGCTTGTTAGCGGGATCTATTGCTGAGATACCGCGAATGAATCGCGGTATGACGTAGGACTGCTGTCATCCCAGTGCGTGACACTGGAATCCCAAAAAAGGATGATGTCATCCTAGTGCTCCTTTTTTTGTCATCCGAGTAGCTGACACTTGGATGACATCGTCATAAAGGAACCAGTGTCAAGCTACTCGGATGACAGGAGAAGGGGCTACTTGCATGACGGTGTCGGTAAACTTAGAGCTATAATAACTATTTGCCTTTTTTCTGCTTAGGTTATGCAAGAAGTCTACTGTCTGAGAAAAGGTAGATAAAAGATGAAAACAGATAGAAGTATTTTAGTAGCTCAAAAAGAACGTTAAGTCATGCTTTTTATTTATATTGACAGCGTATATGACATCGTTTACGATTAAAGTTAATAACAATAATTTATATTTATCATGTTTGCAGTAATTGAGACTGGTGGAAAGCAATATTTAGTAAAAGAAGGTAGTATAATAAAGGTAGAGAAGTTAGAAGCTGAAGAAAAAAAAGAGGTGGAAATCAATAAGGTGATTTGTATTTCAAATAATGGCTTATCTTATTCATCTAATGCTACTGTTAAAGCTGAAGTGTTGGAGCAGTGCAGGGGGGAAAAAATTATAATCTTTAAGAAGAAAAGAAGAAAAAATTACCGTAGGAAAACTGGTCATAGGCAGTATATAACTGTTCTTCGTATAAATGAAATTAGTCTTCAAAAGTAAGAGGTAAGATATGGCAACTAAAAAATCAGGTGGTAGTTCCTGTAATGGTAGAGATTCAGCGGGTCGTAGGTTAGGAATAAAGAAGAATGGGAAGGTTATTCCTGGTAACATAATTGTGCGCCAAAGAGGCACAAAATTCCATCCTGGGAAGAATGTTGGTATAGGTAAAGATCATACGATTTTTGCTAAAATAGAAGGCTGGGTCAGCTTTAGAAGATCAGCAAATAAAAAGACTTTTATTGATATCGTGCCTACAGATAATATGAAAGCTTCAGCTTGAATAAATCATGGGTCTGTAGCTCAGGTGGTTAGAGCGCACGCCTGATAAGCGTGAGGTCGGAGGTTCAACTCTTCCCAGACCCACCATTTAGTAGTTACTAACTGTGTTTTCTATAGCGGTTTTGATATTGTATAAGCAAAAACATGAGTTTATATAAAAATTTAGTAACCAGTGAATCAGTGGCGGCTGGTCATCCAGATAAAGTAGCAGATCAAATTTCAGATGCAATACTTGATGAGTACCTTTTTACTGATCCTTTTGCGCGAGCTGCAATAGAGACTTTAGTCACCAAAGATAACGTTATTATAGCTGGGGAAGTGTTTGGGCCTAACATCAAAAATAGCAGGATTGAAAGTATTGTACGGAATACAATAAAAGATATTGGTTACAAGCACGATGGGTTCCACTGGAGAAAAGTGAAAGTAAATATATTGCTGCATGAGCAATCAAATGACATTGCAATAGGGTTGGATCAAGGTGCTGGAGATCAGGGCATAATGTATGGCTATGCAACAACAGAGACAGAAAACCTTATGCCGGCACCCATTTTTTATGCACACTCGATTCTGAAAAATATCATGAGCGCAGTTAAAGAAGCAAAACTTGGTCCAGATGCAAAGTCACAAATCACTTTGGCATATGAGAATAACCTCCCGGTACGTGCTGAAAGTATTATTGTCTCAATACAGCACCCTGAGGATTTGGATCAATCAAAAGTAAAAGAAATAATTTACCCTTACATAGTTTCATCTTTACCTGAAGGATGGATGTGTCCTGAGGAAAATCTCTTAGTCAATCCAACTGGTAGATTTGTTATTGGTGGACCGGTTAGTGATTGTGGATTAACCGGACGAAAAATTATGGTTGATACTTATGGAGGTTATATTCCACACGGTGGAGGAGCGTTTTCCGGAAAAGATGCAACCAAAGTTGATAGATCTGCGGCTTATATGGCAAGATATCTTGCTAAAAATATTGTCTTTGCAGGCTTGGCTGAACGTTGTCTTGTGCAGCTTTCTTATGCAATTGGTGTATCAAAACCTACTTCATTCTATATTGATACATTTGGTGCGAATAAGGTAGAGGAAAGAGTAATTAAAAAGTTTATCGAGAATAATATAGATTTATCAACAAAAGGCATAATCAAGCATTTATCGCTTAATCATCCTATATATAAACGTACAGCCTGTTATGGACATTTTGGTAAAGAGTCAGAAAGTGACGGTGGATTTTCTTGGGAAAGCATAAACTTGTCTGCTGATCTTCGTAGAGAATTCAATATAGAAGGTAATAGTAAAATTTCTTTAGATTGCTAAAATTTTTGATTTACAGCCCCATATTTATATACTAGCTTATTGTTAAAGCATAGCACGCTTTTTCATAATAATTATACCACATTAGTAATAATTTTTATATTCAATTTTTATTGTGAGGCTTATAAAGTGTATAACGAAATAGAAGGAGAACTGTACAACGTAATTGTAAGAGGTTGTCCGGAAACTAGTAAATTCAAGCATATTCCCTCTTTAACATAACCCTACTCATAGCTAGGTATATGAAATTCTCAGTGGATGTTGTGAGTAAATCATACTCCTTCGATAGCCTTCTATTCCTATTAACCCAAGCAAAAGTCCTTTCTACAACCCATCTTCTTGGCTGTACTTTAAACCCTTGTTCTCTTGTTGGTAGTAGCTCAGGTGGCGTATCTTTGTGCACCCAAAATCTACATGGAGGCCTTTTAACAATTTCAATATCTATGTCATATTCTTCCTTTATGTGATTCTTTAAATTTCTTCCTTGGTATCCCATGTCAGCCCACATTTTTTTAACTTTAGTATATTTTGTTCTCATATTGTTTAATGCTATTTTAATACCATCTCTATCATTTTCGTTAGCAGCGCCTACGTAACAACCTAGTATAAAACCCTGAGTGTCTGTAATTATATGCCTTTTTCTACCCTTTACTTTTTTACTTCCATCATAGCCTTTGATCCCCCCTTTTCTGTAGTCTTTACAGATTGACTATCTACTATACAGGCACTCGGCTGCTCATTCCTTCCTATTTTTCTTCTACTATATTTTGTAATTTCATAATTCATTTTCTCAAAAATTCCCTGCTTCTTCCATTGCCTGAACTGCTCATACACAGTCTTCCATAGCGGAAAATCATTTGGTAAATACCGCCATTGACACCCTGTACGCAATACATAGAAAATTGCTTCTAATATTTCTTTTTTGCTATACTTTGGCGGCCTTCCTCCTTTCTTGTATGATACTCTGAAGTGTTTTTCTATTCTTGCCCATTCCCTTTCGCTTAGATCTGTTGGATACTTTTTTCTCATCTTTACCCCGTACTAAAATTTCAGATATTATAGCCTTTTACTTGTTTCCGGACAACCTCTAAAAGAGTTTTCTGATCTTATTGATAAAATAAAAGAACACCCTTTTAATGTTGAATTGATAAATAATACATTAGATTATGAAAAATTCAAATTCTACCTTCAGCAGGATTTTCTGTATTGTATAGATTGCGCTCGTGCTTTTTTAATTGTTGCAGCTAGAGTTGATGATATTGAAATGATGAGTAGTTTAATCAATTTGGCACAAGGAGCATTTTATGTTCGAGAACAGTATAAAAAATATTTTGAAGATTGTGATCTATCTGATGATCACAAAAAGTCAAGATCTTGTTCTGCCTTTACTGACTTTTTCATGAGTGCCGCATATCACAATTCTGTTAATGAAGCTTTAGTAGCATCTTATTCTTGCTTTAACATATACCAAATCGTTATACGCCATATGGTAAATGAGATAACAACTAAAGGGGTTAAAAATAACAAATACAAAGAGTGGATCAACATTTATAGTAGCGAAACAGTAAATGCTGTAATTGATGAGGTTACTGATATTACAAATAAGCTATATAAAAAAGCTAGTGACTGTGAAAAAAAGAGGATGTATGAGTTTTTTAAGAAAGGGCTGGAATTAGAAATAATGTTTTGGGATGAGGCATATTACTCTAATATATCTAGCAAAGAATATTAGCAGCGGATTATTTACGTTAACTTGATCTTTTATCGGTAACTACAGTGTTCAGTGGCATAATTAGGAGCTGTTACGGGTCAAATCTTTTAAAGGATATAATTGAGCATCCTTTTAATGTTGAGTTAGCGAATAACACCCTAAATATAGAGAACTTCAAATTCTATGCTCAACAAAAGACGTTGTTCTTAGGTGATTATATTCGTACCACCTTAATTACTGCATCCAAAATGGAAGATTATAGTAGTATTATCTCGCTTGCTGAAGTAGCCCAAAGAGTAGTGACTGTTAATAGAATGCTATATGACTACTACTTTACTATGTACGGTATAAGTCGCGAAAAGAAATCTCTTGAGTGTTTTAATTTCACTAATTTTCTTTTATCCATCTCGCATAGTAATACCTATGAGGCTATGACGGTTTTGTATTCTTGCATGTTTATATACGAGACTGTCGTTGATAGCATGAAAAATAGATTCAAGAAAAATAATAGATATAGGGATTGGTTTAATTTTTGTTACAGTGATTCAGTAAAGTCTGGATGCATTATTTTGGAAAATATTGTTGATGGATATTGCAGCAGAGCAAGAGAAAACGAAAAGAGCAGAATGCTTGAGTTGTTTAGAATAACTGCACAATTTGTGTTAGATTTTTTGAACGGTGCATATAATTTTTCAAGATTCAATCAATTTCCTAAGGAACATTGACAATTTTAAGCTAATTTGTATCCTTAATAAGTATTTTTTAAAATGCTATGAAAAGTAAAGAACATGATTTTCATTTAGTGGATCCAAGCCCTTGGCCAATTGCTGTATCAGCAGCAATTCTTATTCTTGCACTTGGATTAGTTGGCGCGCTTCATAAACAAATTGTCGGAATGTTTTGTTTAGTTTTGGGAATCTCCGCAGTATCAGGGGTGCTGTTTTATTGGTGGAGAGATGTAATAAGGGAGGCCATTTATGACAAATGTCACACTGCCATTGTAAAACATGGACTCAAATTTGCAATGTACTTGTTTATTCTCTCGGAGGTCGTATTTTTTATAGTGTTCTTTTGTTCATTCTTTAAAGCCTGGCTTGATCCAGTTTTTTTATTTGAGGCGTTTTCTCCTGCAAAAAAAGTTGAATGGCCCCCTGAGGGAATTTTGCCACCTGATCCGTGGTCACTACCATTCATGAATACATTAATATTATTGCTTTCTGGTACAACAATTACTTGGGCAAATCACTCTTTACTTAAAAATGATAAAAAGAGCATGATTAAAATGCTGTCCATAACTATATTGCTTGGAGTTTTTTTTATAATAGTGCAAGCAATAGAGTATCATGAAGCGAGTTTTTCTCTACAAGAAACAGGAGAAAAGCTTATTTATACATCCAATTTTTATATGATTACCGGTTTTCACTGCGCACACGTTATAATAGGAATAATATTTTTATCAGTGTGTTTATTTAGAGCACGGAAAGGCCAATTTACACTTCAGGACCATTTGTGCTTTGAGTTTGCCTCCTGGTATTGGCACTTTGTAGATGTAGTCTGGATATTTTTATTTTTGTTTGTCTATTGGTTAAGCGTTTATTAAGTGGTTAAAATAATAGGTCTAGATCCAGGAATAAGCAAGACTGGGTGGGCCATTATCAGCCTGAACGAAAAAAATAATATTGAATTTTTGGGCGGCGGTACCATATCAACTGATGGTAAATTGGGTACAGGTGAACGCCTACATACAATTTTTGAACAATTAAAGAAAGTAATTTCCCTATACTCTCCGAATGAAGCTGCGGTAGAAAAAATTTTTGTTAATAAAAATCCTAAATCTTCACTAACTTTGGGATATGCAAGAGGGGTTGTAATTTTAGCGTTAAAAATAACAAAGCTAACTATGAATGAATATGATGCAAACTATGTAAAAAAAAGCATTACCGGAAATGGCCATGCTGATAAGGATCAGATTATATTTATGGTGAAGCAAATAGTTAAAAATTTGAGTATAAAATGCCACCATGCTGCTGACGCTCTTGCTGTAGCAATTTGTCATGCTTATACGAAAGGTTCTTGTTTTGTTGAGTAACTTTTATATGGGATTCAGTTTGAAGATTTCCAGATCTGGAAAAACTATTTGATTGTATTTATCTTGTCTAACGTTCGTTGCAAAATAATACATGCGGAGATTTTATCATCTATTTTTTTCGATTTTGTGATTGATACTCCAGTAATTTTTAGTGTATGAGTTGCGATAGATGTTGAGAAGCTTTCGTCTTGTAAGTATATATTTACTTTATATTTTTTTATTATTTTATTTGCGAATTGGATTATAGTTTTACACCATTTAGTTTCTTGCTCGTCCATTTTTAATGGTAGTCCTATTACCATTGATCCAGATTCATTTTCTTTGAATATTCTATGCAGATAACCTAAATCTTTGCTCATATTTTTTCTGTGATATATGCTATGAGCTGTGGCTATGAGCTGTGTTTTATCGCTAAATGCTATGCCTATTTGCTTTTCTCCCATGTCAAGGCACATTATGCGCTTATCTTTTGGAATAGACTTTAGAAACTCATCTGGATTTCTATGTAGCATCTATTAGACTTCCTTTAAAGTGACCTTACCAAAAAAGTGGAGAGAAAGTTAAGAAAATTTTTTACAAAAAGAATAATGAATCAAATTGCTCAGGAATGCAATAGACTTCTTGCATAACCCAAACTAAGTAGAAAAAGGTATCATCTAAGTAGCTGACACTGGTTTCCATCCAAAAGGGCAGTGCCCCTATGATGTCATTCCAGTGCTTGACACTGGAATCCAGACTTTAATTGTTATACTTGTAAATAAGTCTGGTGAGAATAGACGTTCATCTCAAAATGCAGTATTTTTGTTGAAATAGCTCAACTGGATTCCAGCGTCACGCGCTGGAATGACACCTTTGTGTTTGCATAGCTGTACGAACATTGTGATTTGAGAGCAATCTCCACAAGGGAGGATGTCATTCCAGTGCCCAGACACTGGAATCCAGGAAAAAGAATGGTGTCATCCAAGTAGCTGACACTGGGATCCAGAAGACTTAATTTCAACCAAATAATAAAGGCTGGATCCCAGTGCTTGGCACTGGAATGACAGCAATCCTACGTCATACCGCGATTCATTCGCGGTATCTCGGCCGCTAACAAGTAGCGGGATGACGGTTGTCGTTTAGCCATAAATATTTAAGAAATTTACCAAACGAAAAAAAAGGCAAAAGAAGCCCCGTGGTTGGCTAATTACTTACATTATACTTTCAAGTATGGCGTTTTTTTATTCTAAACACTTAATAACCGCGATTTAGCTGCTTTTAAGCCGCAACTAATCTAAATTATAAACGTTAAGAAATTTACTAAACAGAAAAAAAGGCAAAAGAAACCCTAGGGTAGCTAGTTATTCACTATCCATTTTTTAAGTTGGCGTTTTTTAATGTTTTAAATGCTTTATAAGCGTATTTCAGCTTGTGTAGGTAAAAACCCAGAAATTTGATAAAGACATAGAGTGCACATAGTGCAAAAAATTAAACATGAGACGCCAGATACGTGAGTTTTTTTGTCATTTAATCTGTACAGAGAAGATAAATAAATAGCTTCAGTTTCATGATAAGGGGGCTGGCGAAGCTTGTCAAGTAATCTTTTGCATTTAACCCGTTTCTATGGGTAAAACAATCTGCATACCACTTAGCTAACATGAGTTTTGTTTTGACTTTTTGTGCTAATTTTGCAGAATATTAAGATTATCATTTAAATAAAATACATGACGAAAGAGGATTGGGAAGCGGTAATTGGGCTTGAGGTGCATGCTCAAGTTTCTTCTAATACGAAGCTATTTTCTAGCTCATCAACGGAATTTGGTGCTGAGCATAACACTCAAGTTTCTCTAGTTGATGCGGCAATGCCAGGTACGCTGCCAATACTAAATTATTACTGCATAGAGCAAGCAATACGCACTGGTCTTGCACTTTCTGCAGAAATTAATAAGTATTCTTACTTTGATCGGAAAAATTATTTTTATCCTGATTTACCACAAGGTTACCAGATAACTCAGTTTTTTGAGCCAATAGTTAAAAACGGTAGAGTATTTATCAACGACAATGAAAAAGAAATAAGAATTGCGAGAATTCATTTAGAGCAAGATGCAGGAAAGAGCGTTCATGAGGAAAGCAGAACTTATGTAGAGTTAAATCGTGCAGGGGTTGCTTTAATGGAAATTGTTTCAGAGCCAGATCTCCGTTCATCTGCGGAAGCTGCAGAATGCATGAAAAAATTGAGGCAGATTTTGCGTTACATTGGTTCATGTGATGGTGATATGGAAAAGGGATCACTTCGTTGTGATGCAAATGTTTCTGTCCGCCTAAAAGGCAGTAGTACATTTGGCACTCGTTGTGAAATAAAAAATCTGAACTCGATACGTTATATTGTGCAAGCTATAGACTATGAAATACAAAGACAAATTGAAATTTTAGAAAGTGGAGAAGAAATAAGTCAAGATACCTTATTGTTTGACGTTGCTTCGGGAAAAACAAAAGTGATGAGAAGCAAAGAGGATGCAAGCGATTATAGATACTTCCCTGAGCCTGATTTATTACCTGTTGAGGTAAGCCAGGATAAAATTGATTTAATTCAATCATCTTTGCCCGAGTTGCCAGATCAAAAAAAGCTGCGATACATTGAGGAATTGGGTATCAATGAATACGATGCAAACGTCATTACCTCCGATAAAGCAATTGCTGATTATTTTGAGGAATTGATAAAAAAACATGATTCAAAGCTCGCCGTTACCTGGTTAACCGTAGAGCTTTTTGGTCGTTTGAATAAAGCAGGTATTGATATTGTGAGCTCCCCAATCAAAGCAAATGCTTTGTCCGAACTCTTAGATTTTATCGTTGATGGAACAATCTCTGCTAAACTTGGCAAGCAGGTATTCGATAGTATGTTTGAAACTGGCAAACCTGCATCTTTAATTATAGAAGAGCAAGACCTAAAACAAATAACCGATAGAGGTCAAATATCAGGAGTTATCGACACAATCGTCAATAACAACCAAGATAAAGTTCAAGAATACAAAAGCGGTAAAACAAAGTTATACGGATTCTTTGTCGGCGAAGTTATGAAACTTACCAAAGGAAAAGCCAGCCCTGATGTGGTGAATTCAATTTTGAGTGAGAGATTAAGTAATTAGTCACATTTTTTTATTTACATAACAGCACATCTCGTAGATATTCCAAGGTCTTTGTTACGATATCTGTATATCATGACATATAACTTTTTTACCATTTGTTGGTACTATTTTTAAAATTATGTGAGGTTGAGGATGCCTGAAACTTATCCTGCTTGGGGAAGAAAGCGGTCTCTTCATGGTGATATCTACCAACTAAAGTGGGTAATGCTGCTTCTCAAACGTGCAGTAGATGTTGGATATTCTTTCCGTTTAGCTACAGAAATGGAATCAGCTACGGGTTTTGATGATATTGTTTTTCAGGATAGGAAAAATGAAAAAATAGTACATAGGTTTATACAAAACAAACACAAGCAAAATGAATGCGAAAAAATCGGTGTAGGTAAATTGCTTTCAAAAAATAAAAGTGGTGAATTTAGCGTTCCAAAATATTTTGTTTCATATCTAAAGATTAAAATTAATCCAGATTTTGCAGATGGTGACCTAAAGGACTTTACTATCTGTACTAATATCGGTTTCGATCTAGCTCAAAGTGCAACACAAAATACAATAAAAAAGTTGAAAGCAAAAACTTCGGGACCAAACAAGGGAATAGAAATTGCAGTTGAAGTAATAAGCACTAGTGATATTTTTTTTAAATACGGCGGTACGAGATACAAGTTCTCTTGTACTCACGATAACATGATTTCAATAGTGCAACCGGCATTTAAGAGCGCTGTAAAAGAAGCAATAGAAGAATTGGAAAAGGAGATAAAAGAACTTCAAGGTAAATCAGATCAAAACTCAAAAAGAAAATTGGAAAGAAATCAGGTATGGCAACGTGAGTTTGAGCGAATGACAAATGAAGGCAAGTTAGAAGAGAATATAAGGGAATTTTTTGATAAATTAGTATTTACAGTAGATCAACCTAACGAGATAAAACTAGCGGAAATCATTGAGAATGAGTTGGGAAAAGAATTTAATAATCTCGATAAAAAGAACGTTTATAGTCGCTTTCTGGTAGAAGTTCTGGATTGGATGAAAGCAAGAGAGGGAAAGTTTCTATCACATGAAGAAATAAAGGAGTTTTTTGAAAAAATAAGAGAGGAAATTTTAGGAGCGATTTGGTTTGATGTAAGAGGTCCAGTCAGACTATTTACAGGAAGAGATGAGGAATTGGGAATGCTACATGATTCGCTACAACGCGATCCCAAAGGTGCTGTAATTTCATACATAACGTCTATTAGTGGTCCTGGGGGGATGGGAAAAAGCCAGTTAGCTAGAAAATATGCTTGTAAATATAGAAGATATTATGACGGCAATGTTATATGGATAGACGCTGAAAACTTTGAAGCTATGAAAGATTCTTTCTTAAGGTTAGCTAGAGATAGATTAGGTATTTCTTCTAAAGATAAGTATGGAAACGACAAAACGATAGAAACTATTGTTAGAGAAGTATATGCTTTCTTCGCAAGAAGGAGGAGCCTGTTCATTTTCGATAACGTTCAAGAGTACAAAAAGATAAGTAAATTTTTGCCATTTTCTTTATCTCCTGATCTTAACAAGCCTCATATTTTGATTACCTCGCATGATCAGGAACTGGAAAAGGGAATAGACGTTATAAAGCTAGGAGAATTGGAACAAAGAGACGCTATAGAGTTTGTTAAAAAAGGATTTAATATACTAAAAAAAGATAAATCGCAAGATCGGGAGATAGAAAATTTGGTAAGAAGGTTGCAATGCTTTCCTTTAGCTATACAACAAGCAATATCATATATTGAAGATCAGAGAATAATAGAGGAGTTTAAAATTAGTGATTACCTAAAAGAGTATGAAAAGAAAGCTAAGAAGTTGCTTAAGTCTAAAATATTTCAAGGAATTGATAACGACTATACTAAAACAACTTTTACAGCTTGGGAAGTTACGATGGATAAAGTAAGAAGTGATGAACAATATGGACCGTTAGCTTCAGAGATTTTAGATGTTTTGGCTTATTTTGCACCTGATAAAATCGCTAGAGAAATATTCTTAAATTCGGTAAGTGATTATAAGAAAAAGCAGTTAAAGCTAGCCATCCGTTTACTTGTGAGATATTCCATGGTGGGCGGTGAACAAAACCAAAGTGTATTAAATGTCCATAGGTTAGTACAGGAAGTAACTGAATTAAATTTACAAAAGGAAGGCCGAGAAGAAGAAGTTCTCAGAAAAGCCCTAGAATTAATAAATAGTGGTAATATAGTAAAAGATAGTACAATTCATGTTGCATCTATTTGGGGATATGCAAGTAAATATGGTAAATTGATTGATGACTTTTATTTCAGCTCATCTTATGTACATGGAGAACCGCTTTTTATAAAGAAAAGTGCACCTTTACACTTCCTTGCTGTAAGTGGTGATTATGAAGCAATTAGTGCAATAATAACACATATAGAAAGACATTACCCAGGTGAATTGGTAAAAACTGTTAATGTTAAGGACAATCTCGGTCAAACTCCGTTACACCACGCTTCTTATAATGGAAATTTGAGAGTAGTAGAGTATCTTATTAGTAAAGGTGCTGATATTAATGTTAGAAGCGAAAATGACTGGGTTCCATTGCACTATGCTTCTAGGAGTGGAGTACTAGCTGTAGTGGAGCATCTTATTAGTAAAGGTGCCGATGTTAATGCTAGAAGCAAAGATGACTGGGTTCCGTTACACCTGGCTGCTTGTATTGGAGAGCTAGATGTGGTGAAGTGCCTAATTAACAAAGGTGCTGATGTTAATGCTAATGCTACAAAGCCACTTTATTATGGAACTCCATTACACTTAGCTGCATACCACGGAAAATTGAATATCACAAAGTGCCTAGTTAGTGAGGGTGCTGATGTTAATGCGAGGGATGGGAATAACTGCACTTCTGTCCATAGAGCTGCTTACAGTGGAAAATTGGATGTAGTAGAGTACCTTATTAGTAAAGGTGCTGACCTTAATACTGAGGATGGAGATGGCAATATTCCGTTACATAAAGCCGTCCAGAATGGGAAATTAAATGTGATAGAATACTTCGTTGGCAAGGGTGCTGATGTTAATGCTAAAAACAGATATGACTGGACTTTGTTACATTGGGCTGCTTATAACGGCCAGTTGGATATAGTGAGATATTTAATCAATAAAGGTGCTGAGATTAATGCTAAAAGTTGGTCTAATGACACTCCGTTGCACCTAGCCGTATGTAGCGGAGTGTTGGATGCGGTAAAGTGTCTTGTTGGTAAAGGTGCTGAGGTTAATGCTAAAAGCAGGTATGGAGGCACTACATTGTGCTTAGAGGTTGTCCGGAAACTAGTAAATTCAAGCATATTCCCTCTTTAACATAACCCTACTCATAGCTAGGTATATGAAATTCTCAGTGGATGTTGTGAGTAAATCATACTCCTTCGATAGCCTTCTATTCCTATTAACCCAAGCAAAAGTCCTTTCTACAACCCATCTTCTTGGCTGTACTTTAAACCCTTGTTCTCTTGTTGGTAGTAGCTCAGGTGGCGTATCTTTGTGCACCCAAAATCTACATGGAGGCCTTTTAACAATTTCAATATCTATGTCATATTCTTCCTTTATGTGATTCTTTAAATTTCTTCCTTGGTATCCCATGTCAGCCCACATTTTTTTAACTTTAGTATATTTTGTTCTCATATTGTTTAATGCTATTTTAATACCATCTCTATCATTTTCGTTAGCAGCGCCTACGTAACAACCTAGTATAAAACCCTGAGTGTCTGTAATTATATGCCTTTTTCTACCCTTTACTTTTTTACTTCCATCATAGCCTTTGATCCCCCCTTTTCTGTAGTCTTTACAGATTGACTATCTACTATACAGGCACTCGGCTGCTCATTCCTTCCTATTTTTCTTCTACTATATTTTGTAATTTCATAATTCATTTTCTCAAAAATTCCCTGCTTCTTCCATTGCCTGAACTGCTCATACACAGTCTTCCATAGCGGAAAATCATTTGGTAAATACCGCCATTGACACCCTGTACGCAATACATAGAAAATTGCTTCTAATATTTCTTTTTTGCTATACTTTGGCGGCCTTCCTCCTTTCTTGTATGATACTCTGAAGTGTTTTTCTATTCTTGCCCATTCCCTTTCGCTTAGATCTGTTGGATACTTTTTTCTCATCTTTACCCCGTACTAAAATTTCAGATATTATAGCCTTTTACTTGTTTCCGGACAACCTCTAATACCAATTCCCATTACACGGCAAACAGATGGACAAAGATGGAAGAAAAGCCATAATGAAGTAAGTAAAATAGTTGAGGTATAAATGGCATTAAGATCAAAATTATTGGATGAAAAAGTAGTAGAATCAGCAAAAGAAATGCTGAAGAAAGTAAGGAATAATGCATATGTTTCAAAAAAACTAAATGCTGTAATTGCAGCAAAAAAGTACAGTATAACGGCTGTAGCAAAAATATATTGCATTTCAAGAAGCGCACTAACTTCGTGGGTAAAACTCTTGAAATTTGGCAGAGAAGAAAAACTGTTTGCTCCTCCACAACGCCGTAGAAAAACTAAATTAAATCAGGTTCAACTACAGCAAATTGAAGAGTGGATAGAAGAAAATCCTAATATTACCATTAAAGAAATGAGAATAAGAATCCAGGAAAAGTTCAGATTAAATATCAGCAAATCTACAGTACACCGCTATATGCAAAAGATGAAATTCTCATATATTACACCAAGACCAGTTCATAATGGACAAGATAAAAGCAAACAAGAGGAATTCAAAAAAAAATCTCAATGGAGCTATTAGCAAGTATCCAGAAAAAGAGCTATTTTTCTTTGATGAATCACGGTTTGGCACACATTCAAAGGTTGGACATGGGTGGTTTAAAAAGGGGATTAGAACACAGGTTAAAACAAAATTAGGTAGGCAAAATTTCTATCTCTATAGTGCGGTTAATCCTAGAAATGGAGAGAGTTCTAGCTTATTTGCACCAAATGTCAACACTGATTGCATGAACATATTTCTTGAGCAGATGTCGCAATATCTAGAAACACGAGAGGCTTTTCTTGTTATGGATTGTGCTAGTTGGCATAGGTCAAAAAATTTAAAGGTACCTAAAAATATCGATATTATATACCTACCTCCGTACTCACCTGAGCTAAATCCTGTTGAGAGGCTTTGGTTATATATAAAACAGAACATTTTGCGCAATAAAATATACGATACAATTGCTCTGCTTGAGGGTGCTTTGTGCAAATTTATTACTTCTCTTGCCAGCTCCACAATTAAACAACTCTGCAATGTCTCCTATTTGACTGGCCAACAATGAGAGTTGGTATTACATCAAAACCAAGGAGGGATGGCTATATTTGGCAGCAATAATTCTCACGTATGGTAGTTAATGAGTAGTGCAATAAATAAACAATTGGTTATGAACTCTTTATTAATGGCCATTAATAGGCGTAAACCTGTTAAAAATCTACTGCTGCACAGTGACCAAGGTTCACAATATACTGCGCAAGGGTATCAATATCTCTTAGCTGTAAAGAATATAGATGAGTAATAAAGGCTGTTGTTACGACAATTCTGTTGCAGAAAGCTTCTTTAGCTCATTGAAAAGAGAAATACTTATTGATACTTCACAACACTCTGCTCAACACACTAGAACTGCAATATTTGAATACATAGAAATTTTTTATAACAAACAACGTCACTATTAACTATTGCATTCCAGAACAATTTGATGCATCATTCTTTTTGTAAAAAACATTCCACACTTTCTCTCCACTTTTTCTGGGTAAGGTCATTTTTGCCTTGACCAAGAAAAAATTCAGCTATTGCCTTACTTTCTCTTGCAACAACTTCTTCCTTAACAATTTTTCCTTTCTCATCAACGATACTTATAAAAGTTTCTTTTAGTGAGATCGCTATAATATTCCATGAGACTGCTCCTACTAATAAAAGTTTAAATTATTTTTGAAGAACTTATTCTACTGAATTCGTTACTTCGTGCTAAAATAATGGACTCCATCATTCAACAGCAATTACAGTATGTTTACCCTTTTTCTTGTTATTTTTCTAATCTATAGCTAGCGTTCAAAACCATATTCGAAAATACGTTTTCGGATTTTTTTTAATGCTGTTTATTTCATCCTCAACATCGTCTCTACCTTTATGAACTAAGTAGCAGCATTAAAAATTATAACGTACCCCTATCTCTAGAGTTGCATCTGGTATTTGTTTTGCTTTTATACCACTTAGTTGCCCACCCATGGTCATACCAACTGCACCAATTATCTGCGGAGTAATTTCATAATCAACACCTAACTTTAGTTTATAGGAAATAGAACTCAGTATTTTATCTACTACAGATGAACCAGCAGCTTCACCACCTGATTCTGGAGCACCTTGTGTTTCTTCTTCCTTTTCTTTTTCTTCTTGTGAACTATTGCCATCACCATCAACTGTATCACTAACACCAAAGCCAAAAGGTGTTATTTGGAGATACCCTCCTAAACCTCCGCTGACATATAGTTTAACGGGATCAATATCAAGGTCAGGATAGAAGCGGTAGTTTGCCAATAAGCTAGCTCCTATGCTCTTTAATGACTTAATATTACTGAGAACCTCAAGTTCAAATTTAGAGTTTTGGTCATAATGGTAACCAAGAACAACACCAGGTTTCATTTTAAAGCCACCACCCCAACCAGTACCAAAGTTTAAACCTGCATAGTACTTATCTTCTGACTTACTTGCACTATTACTAGCTGCACCTGCTAGAGATGAAGTAAGCAACACAGCCAAAACGCACAATCTCTTTATTTTCATATAACTCCTCATACAAAAAAATATATAATGCATAAGTATATATCCTTTATATTAAAAAAGATATAACTACATGTCAAAAAAAGTATAGCCATAAAATCAGATTATATAAAACGTACTACTCAGGTCTTTTATATAACTATATTTACTATCTTATTTGGTACAGCATATACAGTGCGAACTTTGCTTTGATCGATCTTACTGGACACAGAGTCTATCGCTATTTTCTTCAATTCTTCTTGAGGTAAGTTAATTGCCACCTTGATTGTTGTACGTAATTTTCCATTGATTTGCACTGCTATAGTTACCGTATCGTCAACTAATAATGATTCATCAGCTTTTGGCCAAGGTTGACCTCCTATTTCTTGCCATAGGCTTTCAGCTAGATGTGGTATGAATGGTTCGATTACTCTGATTAATATACATATACCTTCATCAATAAGAGATTTTCCAGTTTTTACGTCTATTTCAGCTATTAAATTCGTCATCTCACGAAATTTTGCCACTACACAGTTTAATCTGCAGTTTTCCAAGTCATCTGTAAGTCCGTGTAAGAGTTTATGAATTTTTTTTCTGTACTCTAGAAGTCCACCCATAACATTTTCATTATCATAGTGTATATTTACAGGTCTTAGCTGCATGACCATACGCCACAATTTATTTACATAACGAGAACAACCTTCCACGCCATCATCGGACCATTCCATATCTTTCTCCGGAGGAGTGTCGGACAACACAAACAAGCGAGCAGTATCAGCACCATACTTTTCTATGATAAAGTTTGGGTCAACTGTATTCTTTTTCGATTTGCTCATTTTTTCAACTTTGCCCACTTGAACTTTTGCACCTCGCGCTATTAATTCTTTTGCTTCTGCGGGAAATAGCCACTTACCATTTTCGTCTTTATAAGTTGCATGGCAGACCATTCCTTGAGTGATTAAAGTAGAGAAAGGCTCTTTAATATCAAAATAGCCACATTTGGTTAAAGCACGGCAGAAAAATCTTGAATAAAGCAAATGCAGAATTGCATGTTCTATCCCACCTATATAATAATCAACAGGCATAAAACGATTACATGCATCTTTGTCTATTGATTTATCTTCACTACAGAATGCAGCAAAATACCAGGAAGATTCAAAAAAGGTGTCGAATGTATCAGTTTCACGCTCTGCTTGCTTTCCGCACTTTGGACAATCAACAAATTTCCAAGTTGGGTGCTTATCCAGCGGATTGCCACCACTTGTAAATTCTACATCTATTGGTAGAACTACAGGAAGGTCTTTTTCTGGCACTGGAACAGTTCCGCAATCTTTGCAATATATGATAGGTATAAGGCATCCCCAATAACGCTGCCTTGAAACTCCCCAATCGTGCAAACGATAGTTTATTGTTTTTTTGCCTATTTTTTTTTCTTCAAATTTTTTAACTATGGCTTCCTTTGCTTCACTAACCATTAATCCGTTTAAGAATTCGGAGTTAAACATTGTCCCGTCTCCAGTATACGCCTCCTTTGTCATCTGAGTAGCTTGACACTGGGATCCATTGTAAGAATTCTGGTCACGCGCTGGAATGACACCTAAGTGGGCTGAAGAAATAACGGGAATTATCGGCAAATTATATTTCTGTGCAAATTCAAAGTCACGCTGATCATGTGCAGGGCAACCAAAAATCGCGCCTTCCCCATATTCCATCAACACAAAATTCGCTATGTAAAGCGGCAATTCCTTATCAAGAAATGGATGTTTGACGTTTAATCCGGTGTAAACTCCTATTTTTTCATCGTTCTCTCTTTTTGATTTTATTTCCTGGATCCCAGTGTCAAGCACTGGGATGACAACAGAAGAACCATTCTTTAAATCCTGCACAATAGGATGCTCTGCTGCCACTGCACAAAAAGAAGCCCCAAACAAAGTATGAGGATAAGTTGTAAAAACTTTTAATTTCTTATTCAGGCCAACTACTTCAAACTCTATAGTTGCTCCTTCAGATTTTCCTATCCAACGCTCCTGCATTGTTTTGACTTTTTCTGGCCAATTTTTCAAACTTTGCAGGCACTTGAGTAAATCTTCAGCGAAATCAGTAATCTTTAAAAACCATTGGAACAACTTACGTTTTTCAACAACTGCACCTGATCGCCATCCTTTTCCATCAACCACCTGTTCATTTGCAAGCACTGTTTGGTCCACTGGATCCCAGTTAACCCATGATTCTTTTCGATAGGCAAGCCCATGCTTTAAAAAATCCAGGAAAAATTTTTGTTCGTGTTTGTAATAATCAGGCTCACATGTGGAGAGTTCACGCTCCCAATTATAAGAAAGACCTATAGATTTCAACTGTGTACGCATATTATCTATATTCTCTTTTGTCCATGTTTCGGGGCTAATATTGTTATCCCTTGCTGCATTCTCAGCTGGTAATCCAAACGCATCCCAGCCAATTGGATGCAAAACCTCAAATCCATTAGCTCTCTTGTAACGCGCTATCACATCCCCTATTGCATAGTTACGTAAGTGTCCCATATGAATTTTACCAGATGGATATGGAAACATTTCCAACACGTAACACTTTTCTTGTTTACCACTCTTGCTTACAGAAAAATCCCATTTATCTTGATAAAATTTTTCAACACTTTTAAAATCATATTTCATATAAATCCAAATTCAATTACAGTTCATATGCATCAAAGGATCAACCGCTTGGCCATTATGTCGTATTGTGAAACACATCTGTGGATCTTTATCTTGTGTGCTTGATTTACCTGCAGATCCAATTACTTGACCTTGCTTTACTTTATCGCCAATTTCAACATGTATGTTTTTTAAATAGGAGTACACAGTCATGTAATTATCTTTGTGTTCCACTATAATTAAATTCCCATACCATCTCAGCCCTTTGCCTACATATATCACTTTGCCTGGTGCAGAGGAAACTACGTTCGTTCCATTTTGAGCAGCAATTTTTATGCCATCCTTACACATTTCATCAGAAGAGGTAGCTGAACCTTTAACTGGCATTACAAATTTACAATTTACCCCCACATTTTGTGTATTATTGTTATCTTTGTATATCCTATTTATGATGGCTTTTCTACTTTCTTTTTGCACTGAAGGCTCCCTAATTAAATGGTACTCTCTTGTATATTCCAGATCTCTTTTTCCGTAAAATTCTTCGCCTTTAAGCAGCACAGGTGCAGGTTTTTGCAGGCCACAGCCTATTAATATTGCTAATAACATAAGAAATGAGGCTATATGCCACATTTTAAACTCTCACAAAACTCCAAAATTTTAGCGAGACGTAGTGTTTCACGCCTGCTTGTTACTTTCCTCGTTATTTATTTTACTAGTTAAATAGTCCCTCAAATCGGTGAGTTCTTGCAACAAATTCTTTGTGACTTTTATATCATTACCAAATTCTTTTTGCACTCCTTTTATTGTATATCCTTTATCATATAGCATGTATTTTACTTTCTTTATGGCCTCTATACACTTGCGATCATATAGCCTTCTTCCTTTACGCTTTGTAGGCTTAATTTGATGAAATTGACCTTCCCAAAATCTCAAAACATGCTGTTCCAAATGTAGCTCTTCAGCTACTTCCCCAATCGTATAAAATAATTTTTCCTTGTTCATTAATTATTGATTGATTTTTTTATAATTTTTGAAGGCCTAAAAGAAACTGAATTTCTTGCCTGAATCATCACTTTCTCCGATGTATTTGGTATATTTCCTGGTCTTTCCTTCTTTTTCTTAACCAAGAATGTTCCAAATGACGATATTTTTACTATTCCATCCTTTACCAAGCTTGTCTTTATTTCGTCCAATATATCATCTATTATCGAAACAGAGTCTTCCTTTGATAATCCTATTTCTTGGTTTATATCTCCAGCTATCGTTGCCTTAGTTACTGTTGTGTCTTTTGTTGTAACGTGATCCATTATTGATAAATATTACAATACGTAAATATAATATAGCAATCGACTCGAGATTCAGCTACTTTATTTTTTAGAGTATGTCTCTTTTGTTGCATAATTTAAAATACCGGCAACTATCAATATCGCAAATATTGCAAAAAGTGCCATTTTATGATCTGTAAAAAGTGCTAACATTGACACTATAACTCCACTGCCAATAAACATAAATCCATTGATAATGGATGATGATGTGCTGATGTATTTTCGTTTCACAATCTCGCTGCCGACAGTAAAATTAAGCATATGTCCTCCCGCAAAAAACCCGAACATTAACATACAAAAGTACACAACGTGGACTGTTAAATGGCTGTATAGTAAAATAATAATTGAGACGCCTTGCAATAAAGCAAAAGCAGAAATTACATGTTTCCTATTTTTAAATAAGTTTGAGATTCGATCTGCAATTGGAGCACCAACTGCAAGACCAAGCCATAGTATTGCAGTTGCTATACCTGACTCCATTGCATTGAGTTCTGAGTTGCCCAGTAACCTTGGAGCCCACAAGGTATTAAGTGCTAAAAATGTTCCAAAAGTAATAGCACCCACCACTGAAGTTATCCAGATATCTCTTAATTTTAGCACTGTTAATATAGAGCACATTACTGTCTTCATAGAGCTTTTTATTGTGCGCTTTTCTGAGCTGCTTTCTGGAAGTGTGTTTGGACAAAAAAGCGTAAGTACAAATATCAACACACCAAATAGTATTATGCATACAATCAGATTTTTCCAATATGCATCTTCGGCAAGCAAGTTAGAGAACAGTATTTGAATTACCAAAGCAGAAAGGCTTGAAATTGTCTGCACTAGTGAAAACATTAGTCCAAATTGGGCAGCGGAAAAACATATGCTACTTGTGTGAGCAGCACCAATAAAACCAAATGATGCTCCAGTTGCAATCAACACTTGAGACAAAATCAAATGGGAGAAATTGTCACTATTAATAAGGACAAAAAACCCCAAGATCATAGTTGATAACGAGAAAAAATAAATTTTTTTACTGGAAAAAACATTAAACGTTGCTCCACTAAAAAATTGTAAGATGGCGAAAGTCCAAGTATATGCTGAATTAGCCAGTGCAACTTGCGCGATTGTAAGTCCAAGTTCCTTTTCGAGATTTACACTTATAAAGGTATAAATTATCTGCATGTTGCTGAATATAACAACCAAGTTACTAATCAGCCAAATGAACCAAGCCTTAGCTCTGCTTTCCATAAGATTTATTTTTATAAGTAATCTATTAGAAATTTAACACTAAGTCTCTTTTTAAGCTATTGTTTCCTGACTACTGTTATAGCTAACCCAAAAAACGGTTTCCCTACGTCATGCCGCCGCGGTATCTCTTAGCCGCTAACAAGCAGCGGGATGACGATTGTCAGGGTGTCATCCCAGCGCCCCTATGATGTCATCCGAGTAGCCAACACTGGTTTCCATCCAAGACGGTGTCATTCCAGTGCTTGACACTGGAATCCAGACTTTAATTGTTATACTTGTAAATAATCTGGTGAAAATAAACGTTCATCTCAAAATGCAGTATTTTTGTTGAAATAGCTCAACTGGATCCCAGTGTCTGGGCACTGGGATGACACCATAGGAGGCTACTTGGATGACAAAAAAAGGAGCACTGGGATGACAGCAGTCCTACGTCATACCGCCGCGGTATCTCTAGATCCCGCTAACAAGCAGCGGGATGACGAGCTTATCGTCACGCCGCCACGAACCGTCATACCGCGATTCATTCGCGGTATCTCAGCCGCTAACAAGTAGCGGGATGACGGTTGTCAGGGTGTCATGAAAGTAGCTGACACTGGAATCCAGAAAAAAAAGAAATATGTATCAGCTACTTTCATTTGCTGCGCCTCGAAAATAAACGTTCATGTAGCTAAGCCATAAATCCAGTATAAAGACCTTTAATCATTGGCTTCGTAGTACTTCTCAACCAACTTATTAAGTAACCTTACACCAAAACCTACTGCTCCTCTTGGACAAATGTCAGTACCTTTCTCGTGCCAAGCAGTGCCTGCGATATCTAAATGTGCCCAGCAAGTTTCATTCACAAAACGCTGTAAAAACTGTGCAGCCATTATGCTATCTCCACCAGAGCCTGCAGGAGCGATGTTTTGAACATCAGCAATCGGTGAATCAATAATTTTGTCATAAGTTTCATTCATAGGAAAACGCCATAACTTCTCATTTACTTCATTTCCTGCATCAATCAGACGGTTTGCTAATTCATCATTATTTGAAAAAAGACCAGCATATTCGTTATTTCCAAGTGCAACCACTATAGCACCAGTTAAAGTTGCAAGATCAATCATAAATTTTGGTGAGAATCTATCTTGCGTATACCATAAAGCATCTGCAAGTATGAGCCTTCCTTCTGCATCGGTGTTCAACACTTCTATTGTTTGTCCAGACATTGAAGTTACTACATCACTTGGTCTTTGAGCATTACCACCCACTGCATTTTCTGCAAGTGCGACCACACCGATCGCATTTACTTTTGCTTTTCGTCCTGCTAAAGCATGCATCACCCCAACCACAGTAGCAGAGCCTGCCATGTCATATTTCATTGACTCCATACCACGTGAAGGTTTGAGTGATACTCCACCAGTGTCAAACGTTATACCTTTACCAACAAAAGCTATAGGCTTTTGTTCTTTAGAAGCTCCATTCCATTTTATCACTACTAATTTTGGTTCTTTACTACTTCCTTGTGCAACTCCAAGCAAGGCTCCCATTTTTTTCTCTTCCATCTGCTTTTTATCAAGCACCTCGATTTCAAGGCCAAGCTTAGTAAGTTCTTTTTTTATATGATCAGCATAGGATTCTGGATATAGAATGTTAGGAGGCTCTGTTATAAAAGAGCGCGCAAGGAATATACTCTCACCTTCTTGCCTTAAGTGCTCAAATGATCTTTCAGCATTACTTAATTGTTCATCTTTTACTAATACGGTAATCTCCTCTACCTCTGTAATTTTCTCATCCTTTTTAGTTTTATACTTATCAAACTTAAAACTACGCAGAAACGCACCATATGCAACATTTGCTGCACTACCTTCGATTAAAACCGCTGCTTTTTTAATTTTTAATCTGCTTAGCTCACAATATATTTTACCACCAATATTTAATTCTTTATTTTCATTCCATTCATCCTTCTTACCCAGTCCAACAACTATAACATTTTTTTCTTCTGGCAAAGCAGTAGAGAAAAATTCACCAAAACTTCCATTGAAATCGCTAAATTGCTTTATATTATCTATGACCTGTTTCCCTTGCAAAACTCCGCCATCATTTACGGTTTCGTTGTCTTCAAATAAACCCATTACTATTGTTTTAAAATCGGGCGAAATTTTAGAAATTGTTATTTTCATTGCTGGTATCTCCGTTGCAAATAATTGTAAACTGTACATAAAACATAGCAAAAACATCAGTAAGATATTTTTCATATACATCCTAAGTACAATAACACTTAAGTTTACTATGGACTCCCTTACATGCAAGGTTTTTTATCTTTTATTAGAGAACTTATTATATCCGCCCAAGGTAATGTTAAACGTATAGGTTTTTATGACCTGATCACTGTAAGTAAATGGTGTTATGAGAAGGCTTGCAAGCCCATTACTAACAAAATCTTCAAGAACAGGATCAGCGCAATTATCGCAATTATGGTCAGCAAAAAACATTTGCGTTGTGAATTCTGGAAAATCCGGATGTTGAACTAGAAAGTTGATATGTGGAGCTCTATCACCAATTTTACCAGGTGCTATCGTAATAAAATTATAATAGCCAAGATTATTCACTACAAACCTTCCTGATCCAGCAAAATTCAGATCATCCTCTATATTCTTATCGTAATGGTTCACGCCGCGTGAATTCGCGTGCCATATAGAAACTACAGCATTTTGTATTGGTAAGCAGTTTATATCAGTAATTCTACCCACTATGTGTATTAATTCCCCTATTGCACTATTTGGAGAACCAGGTTTCCTTCTTAAATTGTTTGAAGAGCTAAAATTTTTTGGCCTTGCATCAAGGTCATATATTTCCGGAGTTTTAATGCAGTTGAGCAAAACAGGATCAGCTGCAAATAGCGGCAAACTGAATATCATTTGTACTAAAAGTGCTAACAAGATATTTTTCACATTCATTTCATTTATAATAGACTTCTTGCATAACCATATAACAAACTTTTATTGGAAATAGAAACGAAAAAACTTCCTTGACAAGCTTCGCCAGCCCCCTTATTATAACACTGAAGCTATTTATTTATCTTCGCAATCTCTGCAGTGGATTAATGACAAAAAACTTAATGTATTTGGCGTAAATCATGCTTAATTTTTTGCACTATGTGCACCTTATGTCTTTATAAAATTTCTAGGTTTTTACCTAATATAAGCTGAAATGCGCTATTTAAAACATTAAAAAACGCCAACTTAAAAAATGGATAGTGAATAACTAGCTACCCTAGGGTTTCTTTTGCCTTTTTTTTCTGTTTAGTAAATTGTATCCGTTCAGCGGAGTGGTAGAATAAGGTAGACAAAGCAAGATAATAAAGATAATCATAGAGCAAAAGTGAGGTAATGTGGTAAACCTTTGAGAACTTTGCAAAAATTTACAGCAAAAAATAGAAAAACTGAAAGCAGAGATAGAAAACTTAAAAGCAGAAAATAAAGCTTTAAAGATAGAGAACGCTGAATTAAAGGAAAGGCTCGGTTTAAATTCAAAAAACTCATCCCTGCCCAGCTCAAAAGAGCTATACAAAATAAAAAAGGACAAGCCAAAAAGCGAAAGGAATGTTGGCGATCAGGTTGGGCATAAAGGAAATTTTCATGCCACAATGGAAGCGGATAAAGTAGTAAAAATAGAGTTGCCTAATATTTGCGAATGCGGAGGAGAGCTTGTAATATGCGAAAAACCTTATGTTCACCAAAAAGTTGATCTTCCGGAAATTAGGCCTTATGTAGTAATTGGAACATGGTCGTTGTTGGAGATGCAGAAAAAGAAAAAGTAGCAAGTTACCAGAAGGTGTTACGCCAGATACATTTGGTCCAAGGGTTAAGTCTATAATTGCAGCACTCAGCGGATTTTACAAAAACTCAAAGCGTGAAGTGGCTAGTATCATAAATGACATTTTTAATTTGAACATAAGTGTTGGCAGCATATCAAATCTTACTATTACCCACAAATATAAATGTACTTATAAATAAAGTATTACAATATTAAAGTTTGCAAATATTGAGGGTATAAAAATGGCAAACGAGAGTAATGAATGGGCTAAAAATGAATTTGGAGATGCTGTACTTGGAGATAAAAGATTAACTGACCGATTAGTAAAGATTGCTGATAGTTTGATAAGTTTACCTGAAAGCTCAATTAATGAGGCATGCGGAAGTTGGTCAGAAGCAAAAGCAGCATAACGTTTTTTTCAAAATGAGAACGTAAAAGAAGTCGATATTCTAGCTTCACACATTGATAAAACAGTTGAAAGAACAAAAGCTCATAAAAGAATTCTTGTGATTCAAGATACAACTTATATTTCATACTCAAGCCATAAGCGGATTGGGAACTATTGCTGGAAAAGGAGCAGTAATGCATACAGCCCTTGCTGTTAGTACGGAAGCTGGGAATACTGGATCAAAAGATTTACTCGAGGCAACTCATTTCTGAAGAAGAAAAAAGACTAAAGAGCCATCGTAACAACGTTCATATTGAGGATAAAGAAAGTATGAAATGGCTAGAAAGTTTAAAGAAAACAAATAATATTATAGATCTGGCCCAAACCGAAGCTATAACTGTATGTGACAGAGAAGCAGATATGCATGATTTTTTTGAACTTGCACATAATCTTAACTCAGCAATTTTAGTAAGAGCTCGCCACAACAGAAATGTAAATAAAAAATTCATGCATACCAGGAACAAGCAAAAATTATGGTCATTTATCCAAGGCCTCCCTTGCGCTGGAAAAGTAGAAGTTGAAATCCCTGCTAGAGATAACAAGCAAAAAAGGACAGCGTTTTTAGAAATTAGATTCGGAAAATTTATCACATGAAGGCCATATAAAATGTAAAGAAGGTCACATAAAATATAAACCGACAGAGTCTACAACTTCACGCAATTCATGTTGTTGAAAAAAACTCTCCTCCCGAAGCAAGTCCTCTAGAGTGGATGCTTTTTCCGGTCAGTACTTTTGAAGAAGCTGTTGAAAAAGTTAGTTGGTATTGTTTGAGATGGAAAATAGAGATATTGCATAAGATTTTAAAATCTGGTCTCAAAGTTGAGGAATGTAGACTTGGAACAGCAGAAAGATTAATGAGGTATTTAACAGTCATGAGCATTATTGCTTGGAGAATTTTCTTTATTACATCAATTGCAAGAACTAACCCAACATTACTATGTACTGCCTTATTAGCTGAGGAAGAATGGAAAGTTTTATATGTTAAAATACACAGGAAACCATGTCCAAATATAGCCCCTACTATAAAAGAAGCCGTTTCGTGAACTTGGAGGTCATTTAGCAAGAAAAAGCGACCCAAAACCAGGACCAATTACTCTTTGGAAAGGGTGGAGACGTCTCTTTGATCTAGCAGAAGGATGGAGACTTGCTCATGAACCTCATATTTGTGGGTAATAGTAAGGTTTCTAAGGGAGGGAGTAGTAGTAATACTGCTTCCTTACCTGACCAGTTTGCTCGTGATAAAGGTTTTGAGAAACGAGCTCAACTATATGCTGCTAAGGCTTACTCAAGGCAAGCTGATAAATCTGGTAAGTACATTGATTTAAAGAAGGTTTTCTTTATTGCTATCTCTAATTGTAATTTATTTCCTGATAAGCTTGATTATATATCCAGCCACACTATAAGAGATGAGAAAACCAATGAGCATGACTTAAAAGATTTTCAATTTGTATTTATTGAACTACCTAAATTTCCTAAGAATAAGGAAGAACAGCTAGAAAGCATAGTGGATCGTTGGTTATTTTTCTTCAGTGCGAACCGGAAAGCCGTGGTTTTGTGATGGTTAAATTCCATCTTCCCTAGACATCGGGGATAATGTATGTCTCACATTTCAAAGGATGGCAACCTTTGGGATGCAAGCATGAGATAAAAGCAGGTAACACTAAACCTCATGGTGAATCCCTGCAAACAGAGTTAGATATGATTACGAGAGGAACCTATGTTTGAATTGTCGTCAAAGCATAGTATGCGAAAAGAGGTTGAACTACGCATAGACCAAAATGGTACGAAGCAAAAGGGGAACTAAAGATTGAAGACTTTAGTTATTGATGTTCCCAGCTTCCGGCAAATAGTAGGAATCTAAGTTTAACGTGAAACGAAGCTATGGAACGGAGTAACCACATAAAAGCTCTTATATTCATTAAATATAAGTAGGTAGCCAACCACAAGCTGCTATGTGGAAGGATTGTTTAAGAAGCTAATGCCCAAAGTAATATCTGGGATATGCAGACGTAAACACTTTAATTTGGAAGGTAAAGTGGTGAATAGTAGTGAATATGTTATGGACCAGCAAAAAGCTAGGTATGAATGGAATGGAATTCCTTGGCGAAAGCTGAAGAAATCTTCATTTAAGCTACAAAAACGAATTTACCAAGCCTCTAAATGTAATGATATCAAAAAGATGCATAATCTTCAAAAATTATTGCTCAAATCAACAAGTGCAAAAACACTCGCTGTTAGGAAAGTAACACAGGACAATAGGGGGAAGAAAACTGCAGGTATTGATGGAAAGGCTAATCTTAATCAAAAAGAAAGATTACAACTATCATATTCTTTAGATATAAAAGAAAAAGCAAAGCCATCAAGACGCGTCTGAATCCCAAAACCTGGTAAGCCATCGGAGCATCGCCCGCTTGGTATACCTACTATATCACAAACACTTGTAAAAATGGCTTTAGAACCAGAATGGGAGGCAAAACTTGAGCCAAACACTTATGGTTTTAGACCTGGTAGATCATGTCATGATGCAATTGAAGCCATATTTGATGTGCTAAAACAGAAAACAGCATATGTATTAGATGCTGATATTTCTGGATGTTTTGACAATATTAACCATAATAAACTGCTTGAAAACCACACCAACGTTAAAGAAAATCATAAGAAGATGGTTAAGGGCAGGCGTTATGGAAGATGGAAAGTTTCAATCCACAAAGCGTGGTACAATTCAAGGAGGCACCGTTGCTAGCTTGTGTTGCATTACACGGATTAGAGCAACATGTCAAAAAGCATTAACAAACGAACTCTTTCAATGCATGAAAAGAAAATATGGTAGGATATCGCATAAAAACGCGCAAAAGTCTATTAGTGTAATTTTCTACTGTGATGATTTTGTCATCATACATGAAAACGAAGAGATTATTCTTAAAGCAAAAATTTTAGTTGAAGAATGGTTAGAAACCATTGGACTAAAATTAAAGCCCTCTAAAACAAGAATTTCTCATACATTAAGAACCATTGACGAAACAAAACCAGGATTTGATTTTCTTGGATTTTCAATAAGACAATATCCAACAAAAGAAAGTAAAAAAGGTTACACATTATTAATAAAACCAAGTCGTAATTCTATAAAGCAGCATACATTTGCTATTAAACATAAACTTAGAGAAATGCGTGGGGCGCCACAGGAAGTAATAATAAGGAATCTCAATCCAATAAACAGAGGATGGAGTCAATATTACTCTTCGGTAGTTTCATGTAAAATCTTTAGCTCATTGGATAATACTATACATAGAAAGCTCTGGAAGTGGGCAGTCTTTAGGCACCCAAACAAAGGGAAATGCTGGATAAAAAGAAAATACTTTAAAAAGTATAATAACGATAACTGGCGTTTTATGACAAGTAACAAGATACATCTTATTATACACAGCGATCATGTTATTAAACGACATATCAAAGTGCAAAAAACCAGATCTCCATATGATGGTGATTGGGTATATTGGGGTAATCGTCTTAGAGAAATACCAGATAAGCCATCGAGAGTAATAAAACTATTGAAGTTACAACAAAGTAAATGCGGTAATTGTAGACTATGGTTTGAAAGTGATGATATAATAGAAATACATCATAAAGACCGGAATAGACGAAACAATATGATCAAAAATTTATCTTTGTTACATGGGCATTGTCACGATGAATTACACAGGAGGTGTGCATGACAAGCACCAAATTAGAGAGAAGCCGTATGAGGCGCAAAGTCTCACGTACGGTTTTGAAGTCGAGTGAGGAGGGGCGACCTTCTTCACTTAGACAACAGTATGCAGATGAAACTACAGATGAAGACCTAAGGAATATAGCAGAAAAATCACCAATAATAAAGTTAGCCTACGATGAATTAGACAGGTTTAGCTGGAATGAAAAAGATTTAGTAGCATATGAAGAAAGAATAATGGATCTGCGGAAAGAAGAAGCCATTCTTGAATACAAACTTGAGGAAGGTATAGAGAAAGGAAAAATCGAAGTTGCAAAAAATTTACTTAAAGCTGGTGTATCTGTTAATTTAATAGCTGAATCCACTGGCCTTTCTCAAGCTGAAATTGTACAGCTTAAGCAAGAAGTGGCCTAAGTATCACGTTTTTCAGGGCTTTTTTAGCTCGGCAGTGGTCTGAAAAGTCCATTTTTCACTTTATAAAATGTTTATATTTTACCACCTACTTTATTTGAATAAGTTCTTCTGCCACACTCTGAACGGATACTTGAATCAGGCTCAAGTTGACAAGTAGATGTTATCTTGTTATAATAAATATTTATTAATTTAATCTTAACTTAAGAGGGTATTTATGGTAGCAAGTGATAGTGTTTTAAAAAGGTATGCGTTAGCCTATATAAAGAAATTAGGTAATAATAATAATATTGAAGGGTTTCTACAGTATTGTAATAATACACCGAATTTAACTTGGAGCAAGGAGAATTTTAAAAATGTGTATGAAGAATTTACACATCCAAATTCAAGCAATAGGCACGATACAGGAAGCAGAAATGATCAATATAACGCAGGGAATAACGCACAACCTACAGGCTCTCAGATTACACATATACATGTACACAATAGAGGTTTAGACTTTTGGGATTATTTGCTATTACAATGCTGGATGGATTCTTTATTCGGTGGACGTGGTCACACTACGGTTAATAATATAACGAATATTAACAATGGTAATACCACTCATCAAGGGAGAAAAGAGAATAAAAAAGAATCAGAAGACAGTAGAAAGCTATTAGCTTTGGGTATAGTAGCTGCAGTTGTGTGTGTTGCTTTCCATGCTGGTATGTGTTTTTGGTATAACAGCAGCAGAAAAGTGGCTAGAAAAGAAGAAAAAATAGATTACCTGGATAGTAAATTTAAAACGTTCAGAAATATAGAATTTGCGGTTGGCGTTGTTTCTTTGGCAGCTTTGGTAGCTTGTGCTGTTTACCCAGTCTTACCAGTGTAGGGTTTAGCTATCCTTGGCGTTAATTCTCTCGTATGTTTTGCTGGTGGTTTAGCTTTTCATATGAAGCATGAGGAAGAATCAGAAAATATCGAGAAAGCTGAAAGAGCGGTAGATAGCTATCTTAAACAAGTGCATGGTTATGGAGATTCTTCTCGTGATGCACCACCTCCTTACTCTCCTCAATATCCTAATACTACTCCAAGCGCTCCTCCTTACTTTCCTTAAAGCGCTTCTCCTTCTTATAGTGAATTTAATAATCCTAATGTGGAACAGCAGTCTGGGAATTGTGAGTGGTTCATGCGTGGTAAAATTAACAGTTTTATTTTTAGCCAAATTAATTGAATCAAGCTACAAAACCTGCTAAAGTTAACTTTGTGAAAGCACCCTTAGCTCAGTTGGATTAGAGCATTTGACTACGGATCAAAAGGTCGGGCGTTCAAGTCGCTCAGGGTGCACCACATTTTATAGGAAACAGAAGTCACACTTGAAATTAATATATGTAATACCTATCTTTCAAGGTTAAGCACTAAACTATTATATATGAGCAAAAAAGACTACTATGATCTGCTGGAAGTAGGCAGAAATGCCAGTATTGATGAGATAAAAAAAGCGTATAAAAAATTAGCATTAAAATATCATCCTGATAGAAATCCTGGCAATCAAGAAGCAGAGGAAAAATTTAAAGAAGTAACAGCTGCATATGAAGTTCTGTCTGACTCTGAGAAAAGGGCAGGCTATGACCGTTATGGCCACGAAGGTGCTTCTGGTGGATTTCAAGGCTTTAGCTCTGCAGGAGATTTTAGCGACATATTCAATGACTTCTTTGGTGGAGGATTCGGTGGTGGTGCAAGTAGATCGAGAGCAAAAAGAAGTACAACAGGAGTATCTGGAGCAGACCTACGTTATGATCTTGAAATTACCTTAGAAGATGCATTTAAAGGAATACAAGCGCCTATACATTATGTGACAAATGTAAAATGTGATACATGCCAAGGCACAGGTGGCGAAGGAGCAATTAAACCAGTTCAGTGCCACACATGCCAGGGAAGCGGTAGGATTAGAACTCAACAAGGCTTTTTTACCATCGAAAGAACATGTACTACATGCTATGGGGAAGGAGAAATAATACAAAACAAATGTAAGAAATGTGGTGGAAGTGGACGTAGAAGAGATGAAGTAAATATATCCGTTTCAATTCCAAAAGGCATAGAAGAAGGAGCTAAGGTAAGGATAAGTGGTAAAGGAGAAGCTGGAACAAAAGGTGGAAAAAGTGGAGATTTATACGTATACGTGAAAATAATTTTCCATAAAATCTTTGCTAGAAATAAAGCAGATTTACACTGTAAAGTGCCTATAAGAATGACACTAGCAGTGCTTGGTGGTGAAATCGATATTCAATCAATTGATGGAGCTAAAATAAAAGTAAAGGTCCCTGAAGGCACTCAAACTGGTACCAAACTACGTTGTAGGGAAAAGGGTATGCCATATATGAACTCACATGCTCGTGGTGATTTATACGTACAGGTAATAGTTGAGACTTTAAATCCAAAAAATTTAACTAAAAAGCAAATTGAACTATTAAAAGCGCTTGAAGAAGAGGAAAATGCAAGTGTACAACAGCAATCTGAAGGGTTTTTTAGTAAAGTAAAAAAAAAATAAGAAATCTGCTAAATGACATAAAGGGGTAACTGTTTACGGGTTTTCATTTAATCCTGCAATTCTTTGACCTTATTAATGGAAAACTTAACAATAGTGTTATTATTAGCCAACAGAAACTTCTTAGTTCCTTAAAACTATGTAAAAGCAATAAATTTCTTTATTTAAGGTCGAAGTTTTGCTATTCTCAGGTTTTAATAATTTAAATTTAATGAATATAAACAAAAATGAGTTTTTATTTCTTCCGCTTGGGGGAGTAGGAAGAATCGGGATGAATGTTAGCCTATATCATTACCAAGGTAAGTGGATTATGATCGACCTTGGTGTTGGTTTTGCAGATGAAACTATGCCAGGTGTTGAGCTGCTCATTGCTGATATAGATTTTATTGCTCAAAGAAAAAAAGATTTACTTGGAATAATAATTACACATGCACATGAGGACCACTGCGGTGCAGTGCCCCACTTGTGGGAAGAGTTGCAGTGCTCCATATATACAACAAAGTTTACGGTTAATTTTCTTAAAGAGAAACTAAAAGAATTTCGATTGGAAGGTATAGTGCCTGTGAAAGAGGTAGACATAAATGGCAGCATAAATTTGGGTCCTTTTACCGTCGAGTTTATAAATGTAACTCATTCAATTCCTGAGGCAAATTCAATATTAATTAGCACTGAAATGGGTAGTGCACTCCATACCGGAGACTGGAAATTTGATCCAAAACCTGTTGTTGGATTAACTTCTAATATGGAGCGTCTAAAAGAAATTGGCGATAAAGGTGACCTGCTTGCAGCAATTTGCGATTCAACCAATATATTAAGCAAGCATCACCCTGAGTCAGAAGGTGAAATTTATAATAATATTTATAACATAATAAAGCGGTCTAAAAAATTAGTTGCTGTTTCGCTATTCGCTTCAAATGTGGCACGAATTGAAACGATAAGCCAAGCTGCAAAAGCACTAAATAGAAAAGTAGTTTTACTTGGTAGATCTTTATGGAGAATAGTGAAAGTTGCGCAAGATAGTGGTTATTTAACTGATTCTCCTCAGTTTCTTGAAGCAAAGGAAGCAGTAAATTTTCCAAGGGAAGAACTGGTGCTACTTTGCACAGGTTGTCAAGGTGAGCCACTGGCAGCTACCGCAAGACTTGCTGCTAAGAGTCATCAAGCATTTAAAATGCAGCAAGGTGATACCATGATCTTTTCGTCAAAAATCATTCCTGGAAATGAAACTCGTGCGCACAACATGCTCAATGCCTTTATTGAGATGGGGGTAGAAGTTATTACTGAAAAAACAGAGCATGTTCATGCTTCTGGGCATCCAACAAGAGAAGAGCTAAAGGAAATGTATTCTTTAATAAAACCGAAGATGTCTATTCCAGTTCACGGCGAATATATTCACACGCATGCACATGTAAAATTTGCTAAAGAGTGCGGCGTGGCAAAAGCAATAATGATTGCACCAGGTGATATTGTTAATTTGGAGAACGGAGAAAAGGTTGATTCAATTGATGTTGACTACTTTGGTATTGATGGTATGTTGCTACGTCATCCGGAGAGCAGTGTTATAAAAATGCGTAAAAGAATGAGAGATGCCGGAGTTATTGTGGTAACAGCAGTTGTAAACAAGAAAAATAAATTGCTTGCTAAACCAAAAGTATTTGTACCTGGTGTTTTTGAAGTGCTAGAAGATGCAGCTACCATACAGAAAATTGTCAAGAAAGTTGAGTCGTTGTTTAGTTTGCAGCCAACAAAAAAAATTAAAAATAAGATTGAAAGTTCAATATTGAGTATCTTAAAGGAATATTTACTAAAAAGGCCTATAATTGAGGTTCAGATAGAACAGGTATGAAATGAATGAAGCTATTCGTTCATCTGGTGTTATTTATTTCGTTATTTATTCCTTATTTTACAAAAGCTGCTTTATATGTTGATATAAAAAAAAGCAGTGTTGGTAACATTGGTCTTGTTGTATCTAAATGTACATGTAAAACAGCGTTGGAAAGCGAATTAAGCGAAAATATTGCAAAGGTAATAGGAACAAATTTATCTAATTGTGGCTTATTTAATGTAAAACGTGGCGCGGAAGCTGAATCTAAATCTTGGAAAAGCGATACTGTAGTCACAGTAAGTTTAAGCGAAATATCTGGTAGTGCATTAGAGCTATCATTTCGTTTATTTGACGCTTTTACAAAAAGAGAATTACTTACTCAGTCAGTTGTTTTTCCAGCAAAAGACTGGGGAAAAATTGGTCACCTCGTTTCGGATGTGATACATGATAGATTAATTGGTGAGAAAGGGCACTTCAACACAAAAATCACGTATATCGCTGAAGAAAAAGATAGCAACTACAAATCTGTGCGTAAAATTGCTGTGATGAATCAAGATGGAAGTAATATAAAATACTTAACAAATGGCGATAGATTTGTGTCAACACCGAGATTCTCACCAAATGGAAAGGGCATTGTTTATATCTCGTACGCAAATGGTAAAAGTTATATAATATTAAAAAATTTAAAAGATAACACTGAATCAATAATCAGCGCATTTGAAGGAGTTGTTTCTGCACCAAGATTTTCTCCCGATGGTAAATCTCTTTTAATTTCCCACTCATTGGGTGGTGAAACGAATATATTATCTTTGGATTTAAGTAGTAAACGAACAAAAAAAATTACTAAAGGTTCAGCTATAAGCACTTCTCCCTCTTTTTCTCCAGATCAAAAGTATATGGCTTTTAGTTCTGATATAAGTGGGAGTCAGCAACTGTACGTTATCGATTTTACTAACAAAAGTAAAAAACCTAAAAGAATTAGTTTTGGAAGTGGAAGATATGCTACGCCTGTTTGGTCGCCAAAAGGAGATCTGATAGCTTTTACAAAGATTCAGTCAGGAAAATTTTACATAGGAGTTATGAAGCCAGATGGCAAAGAAGAACGTCTGCTTTCAGAGGGGCATAAAATTGAATCCCCGGCATGGTTACCAAATGGTAGAGAAATCATTTTTACAAGAACAGAATCACCAAGCAACTCTAAACTATATTTAGTAGACTTAGTAAAGAAAAATCAAAAAATGGTTTCCACTCCCACAAATGCTTCTTTACCGGATTGGTCTTATTTTTGAAAGTAGATCTATTATAGATTTGATATGAGCCTTATTTTACTTTAATTGCTTATAACCTTTGGCACTACGAAATACCCATGCTCAGGTTTTGTATTGGACAATATCTCTTTTTTAATGTTTTGAGAATTTATAACATCATCGCGTACATGAATGTCCTTGTCTATGCTGCCATAACGCATAGGAGAAACACCTTCAGTATTAACTTGCAATAAAGTATCATGTATCCAATCCAGCATTGTCAGTTCTTTGGAGTAGTGATCAATCTCGTCATTTGATAACTTAATCCTTACAAGCTGTGCAATTTTAAGCATTTCTTCTTTGGTAATTGTTATTTTTCTCTTATTTGCAAATTCTATTAGTGAAGTAATAACGTCTTCTGTTGACTTAGCTGGCATCTTTACCTCCTTGGATAAAGTGAGTTAAAATATCTACGACCGAAACAACTTCTATTTTACCAGTTTTTTCAAATTTGTGAAGTATGGTATCCGTAATCACTAATTTATCTAAAGAAGAGGAAGAGATTTTCTCAACTGCACTTCCTGAAAGCACGCCATGTGTGATGCATGAAATTACGGACTTTGCTCCGTGGCCTTTTAAAGCAAGAGCTGCATTACACAATGTTCCACCAGAGTCAACTATATCATCAACAATGACACAATTTTTGTTTGCAACTTCTCCTATTATGTTCATTACTTGAGATGTGCCTGCTTTCTCCCTATATTTATCTACTACAATAATCTTATCACTTAACCCTATCTTGTACTTTTCCTCTAAAGTCTTTGCAAAAGCACGTGCTCTACCAATTGCTCCAACATCAGGTGCAACAATTGCCAAATTTTCCGTGTGTATAGAGTCAACAAATGCTTCAAAGCAGTTCAAATTAGTTATCGGTACATCAAAGAATCCTTCAATTTGACTTGAGTGCAAATCAATAACTGCAACGCTACTTGCACCTGCAGTTTGAATAAGATTTGCAACTAATTTGGCACTTAAAGCAGACTGCACATTATTGTTCTTGATAATTCTATCTTGCCTGCTATATCCATAATAAGGGATAATTACTACTATCCTTTTGGCTCCTAATCTATTTACTGCATCAATTATAAGCAGAAGCTCCATAAGATTATCATTCACAGGGGGAGAAAGAGATTGTATTATATATACTTCTTGATTATATAGATCATTTGCTACTTCTACATTTACCTCACCATCGGTAAACTTTGATATCCAAGCAGAGGATGGTTGAACATCTAGCCGGTTAACTACTGATTCCCCTAATTCCTTACTAGCATTACCTATTATTATCTTCATAACGCACTAATTGAGTTTTTAAGATTATACAGAAATTGTGAAATAATTGAAATGTAAGTGTCTTTATCTAGCATTCTTGTCGGTGAATTAGATACCTCTTGTACAATGACCTGTCATTTTCACGCGTTGTTTCAATATACAGACCCAAATTGAAACAACTATACAAAATCCTGCTTATGTTTCAAGATAAATGACTTTAATGAAATATAATTTATCTAGTCATTTGTATCTGCTAACATACTACACTTCCCATTGTAGAGCCTCTGCAACTTACTGAAATTTATAATCGCTTTATAAAAAGCTTTATACTCTTTGCTTAATTGGAGGCGCTACCTCTGCACTTTCTGCTCTGTCTAGGGTACTACTTGGTTTTTCTGCAGTAATTTTTTGAATGCTACCATCTACCTTATTCTTGATATCTGCTCCATATGATCTTAATACTTCAATAGCTTTCTCGTTTCCACTATTCAGCGCAATATCCAAAGCATCCATTCCATCATTATTTTTGTGGTTGATAAAATTCTCTAACTCAAAGATTTTTATATATTGCTCAATGATGAATTCTACCACTTTTCCAGGGCAATTATTAGCGGCAGGAAAGAGTACTGCATTGTTATTATTGTCTTTCTTTGTTACATCTGCTTTGAGCTTGTCTATCAAATACTTGATAATTTCTATTCTGCTATCATCTTCTGCTTCAGTGCACTGCCTAGCAGCTAAAAACAGAGCTGTTCGCCCATTATTGTCCACATCTTCAATATCTTGTCCCTTATCAATTAAGGCTTGTATTATATTTTTGTTCCCATATAAAGCAGCAAAGTGAAGAGGAGTATACCCTTCGGTACTTTCTCTTTCATTAATCAATGCACCATGGCTAGCTAGTAATTCTATAAATTCTGGCGTATTTGCAAAAACTGCAAAGTGCATTGGTGTTAGATCATCTTTACCATGATTTTGAGTTTTTGCATTAACGTTTGCTCCATTTTTTATCAGCAATTTTGCTATTTCTAATTGTTTGCGTCCGATGGCAATATGCAGTGGCGTACGATTGCGTTCATAATGATCATTGACGTTTGTGCCACATTTTATTAGTAGTTCTGCAGCTTCAATATTACCTTCCTGAATTGCAACGTATAAGGAAGCATATCCATCTTTTGTTTCCTCTGTCATACGAAATTGCAAACATGTTAGTTCATATATTATTAAGGATTATTATTAAGTTTTTATTAATACAATATTAATGTAGCGGGATGACGAGCTTATCGTCATCCCGCCGCGAACCGTCATACCACTGCGAACCGTCATACCGCCGCGGTATCTCTAGATCCCGCTAACAAGCAGCGGGATGACGGTTTTTCAAATTATCGTAAGTCAGTTTAGCTATAGCTACAAGTTTCATTCTTCCCTTACAAATAACTTTACTGCGTCCTTTTTTCGGATTCAGAATTAGCAAGAAACGTTCTTGTAAGGTGGTCTACTAAAATTTTGCTTTATAAAACAATGTCTGAACTATGCAATTAATACATTATCAACACAACTGATTCATAAAAGCAAATATTATAACCACGAAGAGAGAAAATGTTATGCTTAGTTTAATAAGAAAGACCTTGAGAAAAAAATGACTCATCAGGTAAACGATTCGAAATTGAAAGAGAAAGATGAAAAAAGTATTTTAAAATTAGCATCAAAAATAGAAGGCAAAAAAAGTAGCATTGCTGAAGAACTAGAAAAAATATCTGAAAAGGAAAAACAAAGGATTCTTACTACGGAAGTAAGTAAACATCGGGGTAAAGAATCAACTATTATATCACTTGCTTATGCTATACTACGTAAAGATAGTATGGCTGTTGAGAAAATGTTAAGAGTAGCTAAAGAAAACGGTATTCTGAAAGACATTCTTGACGCAACAACAACTATAAAATATCCAGGTGGTCAGGAAGAAACTTGCACACCACTTACTTATGCCATATTATGTAAAAATAGCAAAACTATTGAAGAAACTTTAAAAGTCTCTAAAGAAAACGGTATTCTGAAAGATATTCTTGATGCAACAACAACTATAAAATGTCCAGATGGTCATGAAGAAACTTGCGCACCGCTTACTTATGCTATACTACGTAAAGATAGTATAGCTGTTGAGAAAATGTTAAGAGTAGCTAAAGAAAACGATATTCTGAAAGACATTCTTGACGCAACAACAACTATAAAACATTCAGATAGCCGGGAAGTAACTTACACACTACTTGCTTATGCTATACTGCGTGAAAATAGTATAGCTATTGAAGAAATTTTAAAAATCTCTAAGGAGAACAGTATTCTGAAAGATATTCTTAACGCAACAATAACTATAAAATGTCTAGATGGTCGGAGAGTAACTGTTACACCACTTGCTTATGCTATACTACGTAAAGATAGTATGGCTGTTGAGAAAATGTTAAGAGTAGCTAAAGAAAACGGTATTCTGAAAGACATTCTTAACACAACAATAACCATAAAACATAAAAATAATCAAAAAGTAACTGATAAGTTACTTGCCGCATTACATGATCGCAAAGTTATTCAAAAAATTTTAGACATAGCTAGAGAAAATGATATTCTGAAAGACATTCTTAATGCAACAATAACTATAAAATATCCAGATAGTGAAGAAAAAATCTACACACCACTTACTTATACAATATCATGTAAAAGCAACGAAGCTTTTAATACAACAAGAGCTATAAATCAAGATGGTCAGGAAAAAACTCACATCCCATTTCCTACCCTTGATAAAAGAGAAACTGAATTAAAATTAAAAGAAAAAAGACAAAGTAGAAGAGATGAGGGATTAAATTTTAACAATGGTAGTAGTGACAAAAATGTTGAAATAAAAGTTAATGGGGATATCTTGTTGCAGCATAGTAGTGGAATTGAAAATGAAATAAATCATACTGCTGTACGTAATGATGTAAGGGGGGTAAAGCCTCTAATAGAAAGTAGAGTAAATGTTAAAGTACAGAATATAAATGCAGTGATTGCAACTTCTGTGACATTTAAAATGATTGCAACTTCTGTGACACTTGAGTTGGTAGCTAGTAAAATAACATGTGTACTGTCAAAACCCACCACTAAATTGGAAGAAGTAGCTATAACATATTTTCAAGGTTTAGCACTATATTTGTGAAACTTAATTTATATGTGCTAAACAAGATGCTGATTAGTTTTATAGCTAACCCAAGAAAGGTTTCCCTACGTCATACCGCCGCGGTATCTCTAGATCCCGCTGCGGGATGACGATTGTCGTTTAGCCATAAATATTTAAGAAATTTACCAAATGAAAAAAAAGGCAAAAGAAGCCCTGGGGTTATTATCTGCTTTAAAATATTGGCGTTTTTTATGTTTTAAACGCTTGACAAGCAAGATTTAGCTGCAAATGTTTAAGAAATTTACCAAGCAGAAAAAAAAGACAAAGAATCCCCGAGTTAGCTAGTCCTTTACTATCTCTGTCGAGTATTGGCATTTTTTGATGTCTTGTAACGCTTTATAAGCGCGTTCAGCTTATTTAGATAAAAATCTAGATGTAGATGAAGTTTTGTAAAGACATACAGTATCTATATACTGCAAAAAATTGAACATAAGACGCCGATACATTAAGTAATCCTTACCTTTTAATCTGCAGATTGGCGAAAGCAAATACAATAGCTTCAGTTTCATGATAAGGGGGCTGGCGGAGTTTGTCAAGGAAGTTTTTCGTTTCTGTGAACCACCTGCTAACCGACAGCTAACATTAACTACCGATATCGTATCTGAAGAAGCCCCCTGGCCATTCTAAAAAATTTAATGCTGAGTACACCTTACTTTTGGCTTCCTCTATAGTGCTCCCTTCTGCTACTATATTTAGCACTCTTCCGCCATCGGAAACTAAGTTACCACTTTCATCGAATTTAGTACCAGCATGAAACACCAACACACCAGGAATGCTTTCAATCTTATCTAATCCTTTAATTACTTCTCCCTTTTGATAATCACCCGGATAGCCTTTACTTGCAACAACTACACAAACTGTAGATTTGTTGTTAAGTTCCACCATTTTGACATTTAACTTTCCTTCTGCAACTGACAACATCAATTTTAACAAATCGCAATTTGAATCAAATCTAGGTAATATAGATTGCGTTTCTGGATCACCGAATCTAACGTTATACTCGAGAAGTTTTGGGCTATCTTTGCAAATCATTAAACCAGCAAAGAGTACTCCTTTATAAGACGTACCCATGTTAACCAATGCTTGAGCTGTAGGGTATATTATTTTTTGGATAATTTTTTGCTCCATGTCCTTACTTATAATTGAAGGTGATGAGTACGACCCCATACCTCCAGTATTTTGGCTTTCATTACTTTCATCAACTCTCTTATAATCTTTTGCACACCCAAGAGTTACTACTTTCAACCCATCAATAAGAGCAAAAAAACTTACTTCTTCTCCAATTAAAAATTCTTCTATGATTATTTCTTCACCTGATTCACCAAATTTTTTCTCCACTAGCATTGAATCTATTGCTGAAAAAGCTTCGCTTTCTGTATTACATATAACCACCCCTTTTCCTGCTGCAATTCCATTTGCTTTCACTACAAGTGGAAACTTTATTTTATTGCTACGTACAAAATCTTTAGCTAACCCTTCATCAACAAAACACTCGTACTTGGCAGTTGGTATACCATATCGTTTACATAGTCCCTTGGTGAAAGACTTCGATCCCTCAAGTTTTGCAGTTGCTTGACTTGGAGCAAAAACATTTATTCCCTCTGCAACTAAATCATCAGCAAGCCCATCAATTATTGGTTGTTCTGGACCAATAACAACCAACTCTATATTTTCTCTCTTGCAAAATTGTGTAACATCCACTGAATTTTGAATATTTACATCCACAAGAGCCCCAAGATCTTTCATAGCTTGGCGACCAGGAGTTACATATAACTCAGTCAAGATAGGAGATTTTTTTAGAGCCCAAAGTAGAGCGTGCTCACGCCCACCAGAACCTATAACCAGAACCTTCATCTTTATTTCCTCGCTTTTCTATATGTCAAAATTATTATTTGCTTATAACAGTATCATTACTCATGTATTTTTGCAACACGTTTGGTATTGCAATCGACCCGTCAGAATTTTGATAATTCTCCATTATGGCAATAATCGTTCTTCCTATAGCTAAAGCTGAGCCGTTTAAAGTGTGAATATATTTTTTCATCTTTTTATCAGTTTCTGAAGAGTATTTAGCGTTCATCCTTCTTGCTTGAAATGCACCACAATTTGAGCAGCTTGATATTTCTCTATATTTATTTTGCCCAGGTAACCATACCTCTATGTCATAAGTCCTTTGTGCAGCAAAACCCATATCGCCACTGCAAAGCAGCATTACTCTGTATGGCAATTCTAATTTTTTTAATATCTCTTCAGCAACACTCGTCATACGCTCAAGCTCATCATTTGATTGGTCTTCAGTTGTGATGCTTACCAACTCCACTTTACCAAATTGGTGTTGCCTTATCATGCCCCTGGTATCGCGACCTGCACTACCTGCTTCTTTACGAAAGCACTCCGAATATGCAGTAAAGCGAATAGGCAGTTCTTTTTCTTCCATTATTTTGTCAGCAACTAAATTTGTTAAAAACACTTCACTTGTGGGAATCAACCTCAATTCGTCGGTAGTTAAATACGAATCGTCAGAAAATTTCGGTAGCTGACCAACATTATACATAGCTTCGTTTTTCACCAAAGCCGGGTGGTACACCTCAGTATAGCCAAATTCATTAACATGCATTTCAAGCATACAATTTATTAGCGCTCGTCCAAGCTTAGCTAACTGTCCTTTTAATATCGTAAATCTTGATCCGGAAATTCTCGCCGCTTGTTCGAAGTCCATTAAACCTAATTTTTCTCCGAGTTCATAATGAGATTCTGGTACAAAATCAAACTGTCTTTTTCCTCCATATCTTCTCACCTCTAAATTAGAGTTCTCATCTGCGCCTATTGGCACATCTTGCGCAGGAATATTCGGCAAGTTAGATAAAACATTCACTAACTTATCCTTTTCTGCTTGTTCTTTTAAGCTGATTGCCTCTATCTCATTTGTGATGCTTTTTGACAACTCTATTTGCTCTTCACAGGGGCTCTTGCTCATTTTAAGCTTTTTTATTTCCTCTGTGATTTCATTGCGCTGCCTATTCAAATCCTGCAGTTTAGTGGTTAATGATCTTTTCTCGTGATCGATTTCTAATATCTCTTCCGCAGTAGATTCTCTAATTCCCCTGCTTTTCATTGCCTTTTCAAATCCTTCAGGGTTTTTGCGCATATATTCTATATCGTGCATATATTGTGCTATTACTAACATTGTTACTGTACTCCAAAAGCTCTTAATATTCAATATATTCTCATACTACTAAAATTATTATGGTTGATTTTTTTGTTAGAATTTGTTTAAATTTAATTAACTTAGCGTTCATAGGGTGTAGTATGTTGGGCATTACAAAAAATAATCAGAAAGAGAGCACTTACTTTGCTGGTGAGGAATTCGTTATCTACGCTACTTGTGTATGCCTAGCAGCCACATTCGCTGCTGGCTGTTTAGGGGCGGTAATAGGATCCCCTCTATTGACCTTTCCACTTGCTATGCTCATCTCTAACCCCGTAGTTTGGGTTTTAATGGGAACAATTCTTACAGTAGCATACAAAATGGTTGTTGAACCTTTATTTTACTTAGCGAAGGGTTATATTAATGGAAAAAGAGCAAGTCAAGGTGAGCAAAAAACTCCAGATGAGGATAGTGGTATTTTTCCTGGACCAGATAATGAAGATGGGTCAACTGTTTCAGAGAACAGTAGTCGCAGAAGTTCTATTGCTTCAAAAGATAGTGGTTTGGGTGGTAAAGAGTTTCATGAAAATTTGGACACTCTTGTGCATCAGACAAACAGAGGAAATTATGCTTACTGGTTATGTGATGATGACATTACACATATTGCAAGAGTTGTGTATGGGTACTCACAAAGTGAACATAGTAATAATAATGTCTATTTTCTTGCTCCTAGCTATTCTAATGGTTGGGACGAACTCACAAAAGAATTTCTTCAGAATTATAGAGGTGAATTAAAACAAAATTCTAAATTGATATTTACTTCGGTTCTTCATATTAACAACAATCATTGGGTAACTTTGGTTATTAAACCTGATGCAGGTGATAAAAAATTTAGAGCTTATTACTGTGACTCATTTGGTAATCAATTGCCAGATAATGTGCTAAATATTGTTAAAAGAGAACTGCAAAAAGAGGAATGGGTATTAGACATAAGAATTTCCCCAACTAAGCAGCAAAGTGACGGGTATAACTGTGGAATATTTGCGTTAGAAAATGCTCATAAAATTACACAAATGCTTAACGAAGACAAATCATTTGACGAAATTGACAAAAAGTTATCAGAATATAAATTTGATTTGAATGAGAAAAGAGAAGAATTTACAAGAGCGCTTATGGAAGATGAGAAATGTAAGGAAGATCTAAGAAATCGTAAGCGTCCGCCAAGGACGAAAACATCTCAGTCTTCTATTTCAAGGGAGAATGCAAGTTTGTATTGCATTATGTAATCAATGAAAAATTACCATTGACCTTATGCCCCTCCAAATAGGAAATTTGACAATTGATTCTCCAGTTATTTTAGCTCCAATGTCTGGAGTGACTGATTATCCGTTTAGAAGTATTGTGAAGAAACTTGGTGCAAGTTTGTTAGTTTCAGAGATGATCGCAAGCAGAGCTATGATTATGCAAACTCGCCAGAGTTTGCAAAAAGCAAAAGTCGATGCATTAACTGCTGTGCAGCTTGCTGGGTGTGAGCCAGATGTTATGGCGGAGGCTGCAAAATTAAACGAGGACATGGGAGCAAAAATTATAGACATAAACTTTGGTTGCCCTGTTAAAAAAGTTGTAAACGGTTATGCAGGATCAGCGCTAATGCGTGATGAGAAAAAAGCCGCTGAGATAATTGAAGCTGTGGTCAAAGCAGTGAATATGCCAGTTACGGTGAAAATGCGCACTGGATGGAACGATGAAAATCGCAATGCCCCGAGACTTGCGAAAATTGCCGAAGACTTAGGAGCAAAAATGATCACTGTGCATGGAAGAACAAGAGCGCAGCTTTATAATGGTCAAGCAGATTGGAAATTCGTTAGAAATGTTAAAGAGCAAGTGAAAATTCCAGTTATAGTAAATGGCGATATTAAAAATTTAAATGATATTCAGAATGCTCTCAAAGAATCTGGAGCAGACGGAGTGATGATAGGTCGTGGTGCCTACGGTAAACCTTGGCTGATTAATCAAGCAATGAACTTTCTCAGTGGAAGTGAAACTTCTGAGCCAACAGCTTCAGAGAGATTAAGCATCATACTCGAGCATTACGACAATATTCTTGAGTACTATGGAAATGACACAGGAATAAAGATGGCCCGCAAACACATAGGTTGGTACAGTAGCGGGCTTCAAGGCTCATCTGAATTTCGTGTGAGAGTAAATAACATGACAGATAGCACAGAAGTGAAAGAAAATATTATTGGCTTTTTTGGTCAAGAGACACACTAGCTGTACTCAATTCGACTGATCGTATGCCACTACGCTCTCTTCCTCACCAGAGTGTAAATGACAACCATTATCCATCAACCATTCCTCGTCATAAGTTTCAATATCAAAATATTTTTCATATTTATCCACATTATCACAAAGTGAAAGTGCTCTGATCTTATTCATAATCAAACCTGTACCAGCAGGAATTAATCTTCCTACTATAACATTTTCTTTTAATCCACTTAAAGGATCACTCTTCCCGCAGAATGCTGCTTCTGTAAGTACTTTTGTTGTCTCTTGGAAAGAGGCAGCAGAAATAAAGGAGCTAGTTTCAAGACTTGCCCTAGTAATCCCCTGCAGAATAGGAAGATAATGAGTAGGCCGTTTGCCAGAGTTACTCATAGCATCATTTTCCCTATCAACTTCCAGCTTGTCAATGCTTTCGCCAACCAAGTACATAGTATCACCAGGATCAGTAATTTCCACTTTTTGTAGCATTTGTTTTAAGATCACCTCTAAATGCTTATTGTCTATACGAACACCCTGCAATCTATAAACTTGCTGTATTTCAGAAATCATATAGTGCGCTAAAGCTTCTAACCCAAGCACACGTAAAATATCATGGAGATCAGGGTCACCATCCATCAATAGATCACCTTTACGTACAAAATCACCTTCATTGACTATTACATGCTTACTTCTTGATACCAAATATTCAACTGGAGAAATTTGTTCATCTACAGGTTTAATTAATATACTGCGTTTTCCTCTACGGTCTTTTTCAGAAAACGCTACATAGCCATCTATCTCACTAACAATAGCATGCTCTTTAGGACGACGTGCTTCAAATAACTCTATAACCCTCGGTAAACCACCAGTAATATCACGAGTTTTAACTGACTCTCTTGGTGTTCTTGTAATAACATCACCTGCATGAACCTTCTGGCCATCTTGTACATTGAGCACTGCACCGATTGGTATAAAATAACATGCTTCAACGCCACTTGCGAGTGTCATTACTTTACCATTATCGTCAAGCAGCACAATACGAGGACGTAAATTAGCTCCACCAGAATGCAATTTCCAGTCTTTTACTACTTTGCTTGATATTCCTGTAGATTCATCCATCACTTCAGTGATCGAAATTCCATCTCTTAATTCCTGATAAGACACTGTACCAGTCTTCTCCGTGATAATAGGCAATGTATAAGGATCCCATTCCGCAACTTTATCGCCAATTTTTACTGACCCACTCTCATCTACATAAAGCTTAGCGCCGTAAGGTACACTGTGCTTCAACTTCTCACTACCAAGGCTATCAATCAACACGACTTCACAGGAACGGCTTATCACAATTTTATTTCCGTTTCTATCTATAATTATATTACTATTGTTTAACTTTATTTTAGCATTAATAGAAGCTATAATATTCGAGGATTCAACGCCTCTAGTCATTACTCCACCTATATGAAAAGTACGCATCGTTAACTGAGTACCTGGCTCTCCAACAGATTGAGCAGCTATAACACCAACTGCTTCACCTATTGAAACAATTTTACCAGTTGCAAGGTCTCTTCCATAACATAAAGAACATACACCAGGACTTATTTCACAAGTTAAAGGCGATCTAATTTTTACAACATCAAGACCTGCAATGCTGATTTGCTTTACTTTATCCTCATCAATTAATTCCCCTGCTTTTACTAATAATTCTTTTGTCACTGGGTTATATATATCATTTGCAGCTGTTCTACCCAGCACAACACTCTCTAGAGATGCAACTATAGTACTTCCTTCAACTGTAGCTCTCACAACAAGACCATTTTTTGTTTTACAGTCATGCTTTGTAACTATGCAATTTTGAGATACATCAACTAAACGACGAGTTAAGTATCCAGAGTTTGCAGTTTTAAGTGCAGTGTCAGCTAAACCTTTACGCGCACCGTGAGTAGAATTAAAGTATTCAAATACGTTCAATCCTTCACGGAAATTAGAAATTATAGGTGTTTCTATAATCTCACCAGAAGGTTTGGTCATGAGCCCTCGCATTCCTGCTAGCTGTTTCATCTGTGAAGTAGAACCCCTTGCACCAGAGTTAACCATCATATACACTGAGTTGTACTTACTATTTCCATCATATATAGATATTGCTTTTAACATATCATTAGCTATCATATCCGTACACTTAGACCATTCATCTATAACCTTGTTATACCTCTCACTTCTAGTTATTAGCCCATCTTGATATTGCATAGAGAATTTCTTAATTTCACCCCTCGCGTGATCAACATGTGTAGCTTTAGTTTCAGGTATAACCATATCACAACGACCAAAAGAGACACCAGAAAATGTGGCATACTCAAAGCCAAGTACCATTAATTTATCAGAAAATGCCACTGTAGCACTTTGACCACAGTTACGATATACCAAATCAACTATACCAGTTATTTCCTTGACTGTTAATATCTGATTTATTAGATCGAAGCCTAGATTCTCATGCTTAGGAAAAATTTGCCATAATATTAAACGGCCAGGAGTTGTACAAACAGTTTTATAGTGAGTTTCACCGCTGCTATTAATATACTCCATCCTATACTTTATACTAGAATGAATATGTAAAGTACCATCACTCAAGGAATGCTCAACTTCACAAAAAGCACCAAAAGATGGTAAATTATCTTCCTTAGGTTCTTGTAAAGTCAGATAATATATACCAAGTACTATATCTTTACTAGGAACTATAATCGGTCTGCCATTAGAAGGACTTAAAACGTTATTAGTGGACATCATCAACACCCTAGCTTCAAGCTGAGCTTCCAATGAAATTGGCACATGCACTGCCATTTGATCACCATCAAAATCAGCATTAAACGCCGTACAGACAAGCGGATGAAGCTGTATTGCTTTGCCTTCAATAAGGATTGGCTCAAAAGCCTGAATACCAAGTCTATGTAGCGTAGGCGCTCTATTCAACAAAACAGGATGCTCTTTTATTACCTCTTCAAGCATATCCCAAACTTCTGGTTTTTCTGCTCTTATCAACTTACTAGCAAACTTAATAGTTGGAGCCATACCATACATCTTAAGCTTTGAGTAAACAAAAGGTTTGAATAGTTCAAGAGCCATTCTTTTTGGTAATCCACACTGATTTAGTTTCAAAGTTGGACCAACAACTATTACAGAACGTCCAGAGTAGTCTACCCTTTTTCCTAAGAGGTTCTGGCGAAAACGACCCTGTTTTCCTTTTAACATATCACTAATGGACTTTTTATATCCAACAGCACCAGCTTTATTTACCAAAGTATTACGACGACTATTATCAAAAAGAGAATCAACTGCTTCTTGTAACATCCTTTTTTCATTACGAATCATAATCTCAGGAGGATTTAAGCTCAACAATTTCCTCAACCTGTTATTTCTATTAATAATATTCCTATAATGATGATTCAGATCAGAAACTGCAGGACGACCACTCTCAAGCGATACCAAAGGACGCAAATCAGGTGGTAAAATAGGTATAGTTGTAAGTATCATCCACTCAGGCCTATTTCCAGATTTAATGAAGTTTTCAACAATACGCAATCTCTTTATAATTTTCTTTCTTCTTATCTCAGAAGCAACAGATTCTAATTCTAGTCTTAAATCCTTCCTAATTTCATGTAAATCAAGGCGCGTTAGCAACTCTCTTATAGCTTCAACACCTTGCATAGCTACAAAACTATCGATCCCATAGCTATCTTTAGCTTCATTATAAGCTTTTTCACTAATAATCTCACCTTTTTCAAAAGGCGAAACAAGAGGATCTATTACGATATAATTATCGCTATATAAAATATTCTCAATATCTCTGAGAGACATATCCAATAATGCTCCAATTCTTGAAGGAAGCGATTTCAAAAACCATATATGAGCAACAGGAGATGCAAGCTCTATATGACCCATCCTTTCTCTTCTTACTTTAGAAGATGTAACTTCTACTCCGCATTTTTCGCATATGCGACCTCTGTGTCTTCTTTTTTTGTATTTTCCACATAAACATTCATCGTCATTGACAGGGCCAAAAACCTTAGGGCAAAATAATCCACCTTTCTCAACTTTGAACGTACGATAATTTGCAGTTGAAACATCTTCTATCTCACCACAAGATATACGCTTAATACTTTCAGGGCTAGCAATCGATATGCTAACCTCATTAAAAGGTTGTGCAATGTTAGTGTGAGATATATCTTCAATCACTACATCATTTTGCTTTAAATCTACATTTAAACATAAAGAACGTAGTTCTTTTATCATCACATTAAAGGATTCAGGAATTCCACATTCAAAATTACTGTCACCTTTTATTATCGATTCATAAATCTTAACTCTACCATTAATATCATCAGACTTCACAGTTAACATTTCCTGCAAAGTATAAGCAGCACCATAGGCTTGTAATGCCCAACATTCCATTTCACCAAAACGCTGACCACCAAAATGAGATTTTCCTCCAAGAGGTTGTTGAGTAACCAAACTATAAGGCCCTACTGAACGCGCATGAATTTTACCATCAACCAAGTGGTGCAACTTAAGCATGTACATGTAACCAACTGTAACCTTGCGGTCGAATTTTTCACCACTGCAACCGTCATATAATACAGCTTGTCCAGAGTTATCTAAACCAGCAAGTTCAAATAATTTTGCTATTTGTTCATCTTTTGGACCCTCAAATACAGGTGCAGCAACAGGAACGCCATCACGTAATTTGCGTGCAAATTCAATGAGATTATTATCACTAATATTACGAATATCATTACAGATAGATACGTTACTGCCATAGCTATAAACCTCAATCAGGAAGTTACGTAAATTGCTGTATGAACTTTTACAAGAGTTCAAATAGTTCTCTACTAACTCATTCAACTCGTCATTTAGTGCATTCTTATTAGGTGTATTTAAAACAGAAGCCGTTATTTCATCATCATCAATATTTTCAATTTTTTTATTATCAAGGTATGCTACTGCAAATTGTGTAAAATTATCATCGTTAAGGGACCTAATTCCCTTGCAAAAAGCACTTTTGATCTTATTGATCTCATCGAGAATATTACTTACCTTTTCCCCTAATTTTCTACAAGCCCAACCTACATGCGTTTCCAGTATTTGCCCTACATTCATTCGTGAAGGAACACCAAGAGGGTTAAGAATAATATCAACAGGAGTACCATCTTCCAAATAAGGCATATCTTCCACTGGCACAACTCGAGAAATCACACCTTTATTTCCATGTCTACCAGCCATTTTATCCCCTGGTTGCAGACTATGTTTCACAGCAATGAAAACTTTTACTGACATCGACACACCTTGAGGCAGGTCATAACCTTCATGTAATTTTTCTACTTTTCGCTTAAACTGTGCTATTGCATGTGATACTTTTTCATCAAAATCTTTTTTTAAGCTCTTAACTTGCTCAGAAATGGATTGGTTTTTTAATCCTATACCCCACCATTGCTCACGTTCAATAGAGTCAAATTTTTCTCGATCTTGAGAACCAGAATTAATAAGAAGTTTCTTCAGTTCATCATAGAAATATTCACTAGTAACATTGATTATATAATCTCGCTCTTCCTCAAAGTCATTTATCTCTTCTTGTTTGATGAGTAATGCCCTTTCATTTTCTTCAACCCCCCTGCGTGTAAAGACTTGTACATCAATTACTGTCCCTTCAACATCTGGAGATGTATATAAAGAGGAATCCGCACAATCGAATGACTTTTCACCAAAAATTGTCATTAATAACTTCGTTTCAGGAGGCAATGAAAGAGAAGGTTTAGGTGTAACTTTACCTACCAGAATATAGCCTGGACCAACTCTTGTACCAATTTTCACTATACCACTATCATCCAAGTGATATAGATTTTCTTCATTAACACCAGGTATAGCACGAGTTATTTTTTCTGATCCTAAAGGGGTATCATGTACAACACAGTCAAATTCTTCTATATGAATAGAAGTAAAGAGATCTTTTTTAACAACTTCACTAGAAATAATAATAGAGTCTTCAAAATTATAACCTTGCCAAGACATAAAAGCGACTAGCAAATTTTTACCAAGCGCCAACTCACCACTGTTAATTGCAGGACCATCAGCTATTACATCACCCTTTTTAACATAATCACCTACGCACACTAGCGGTCTTTGATTAATACAAGTATTATGGTTAGAACGCTGAAATTTCCTTAGATGATAAATATCTACGTCCAAGTAGTTAACCCTTTCTTTATCAAAAGCACGTATAACTATAGAGTTACTATCAGAACTATCAACTATGCCATCGCGTTTTGCTAAAACTACAGCACCAGAGCCAGAAGCTACAAAAGACTCCATACCAGTAGCAACCAGAGGAGCGGTAGGCTTCAATAAAGGTACGGCCTGACGTTGCATATTTGAGCCCATTAATGCTCTATTAGCATCATCATTTTCTAAAAATGGAATCAAGGAAGCTGCAACTGATATTACCTGCTTAGGAGATACGTCAATGTAACTAACTTGGTCGCTACTTACCATGACGAAGCTACCAGCATATCTACAGTATAGCATGTCATCAACAAAGCAATTATTTTCATCAAGCTTTACGCTAGTGTCAGCTATATGATGTGAGCCTTCGTCTATAGCAGAAAGATACTCAATTTGATCAGTAACAACCCTATTGACTACTTTTCTATAAGGGCTTTCAATGAAACCATATTTATTAATACGCGCGTATATAGCTAAGCTGTTGATTAACCCTATATTTTGCCCTTCAGGAGTCTCAATAGGGCAAATTCTTCCATAATGAGTTGGATGAACATCACGCACCTCAAATCCTGCCCGTTCTCTTGTTAAACCGCCAGGACCTAACGCGGATAACCTTCTTTTATGTGTTATTTCAGATAACGGATTAGTCTGATCCATAAATTGAGATAATTGAGAAGAATTGAAGAAATCTCTTAAGACATTAGTTAACACTTTTGGATTAATAAAATCAGATGGAGAAACTTTATCTAAACTAGAAGTGGACATAGAATCAACTATTGCGCGTTCCAATTTCAACAACCCAGTTCTAAATTGATTTTCTATAAACTCTCCAACTGATCTTACTCTTCTGTTTCCTAAATGATCAATATCATCTACAGATCCTTGACCGTCACGTAACAATACTATTTTTTTCACAATTTCAATAATATCTTCATGCGTTAAAACAGTTAAATCCTCATCATAATTTAATCCAAGGTAAGAGTTAAGCTTCAACCTACCAATGTTAGACAAATCATAATATTCCGGACTGAAGAAAAGATTACGGAAAAACTCTTCTACTATCTCTAAAACAGGAACTTCACCAGGACGCAAAACTCTATATATTTCATATAGTGCATCCTGATAAGACATGTTTTCATCTAAGAAAAGCGTATTTAATATATAAGGTCCAACAAACAAATTATCTATGTTCAACACTGATATTTCATCTACAGATAATAACTCAAGCTTCTTTATGTCTTCCAGCTTTATAGATTCACCAGCAGATAAAATTTTCGTAGAGCTAGCACTATCCATTAAATCTTCTGCGAGGAATAAACCACATATAGAATTAAACGGAACCAGATACTCTTTCAATTCATTATCATATAGCTTTTTAGCTAGTCTTGAGGTAATACGAACGTTAGCTTTAAGCAGCACATTACCTTCAATATCCATTAAGTCGAAAGGCAGCCTCACTCCTTTAAATTTATCAGGAACAAAAGGCACTTTCCAACCATCTTTATGTTTTACATACTTTATTTTCTCATAAAATCTATCGAGTATATCATTATTTGATAGACCCAACGCCTTTAATAAAACTGAAATTGGCAATTTTCTTTTTCTATCAACACGAAAATACAAATGGTCTTTAACATCAAATTCAATATCAAGCCAAGAACCCCTATAAGGAATAATTCTAGCAGAATAGATCAATTTACCAGAATTGTAAGTTTTTCCCTTATCGCTATCAAAAAATACACCAGGAGACCTATGCATTTGTGAGACGATAACTTTTTCCACACCATTAATGATGAAAGTGCCCTTATCAGTCATCATAGGCAACCCACAAAAGTGGACTTTCTGCTCTTCTATAGATTTTACAACGGTTGCAAGTTTAGAATGATCTCCACTCTCTTTAATCGATTTATATTCATCAAGAGAAATACCATCCTGCATAACAACAAGACGTATAGAAGCAATAACCTGAGCAGAAAAAGTTACACCACGCTTTATACACTCAGATTCATCATACTTAGGATCATCTACCCTACAACTTATAAACTCAATAGTAGCCCTACGCAAAGGATCATTTATTGGAAAGATTGTATGAAAGATAACTTCAAGTCTTTCATTACCCTTATTCTTAGGAGTAAAAGAATCATATGATTCTTTTTGAACCTTAACCAAATCCAATAAAGAATCTTTTAAATCAATCGACCTAGAATAAGAAACTCTAGGAACAAAAGCACCAGAAGCGTACATATAAGAAGAATCAACCATTAAAATACCCCAAACTAATTAAAAGAGCTATATCAATATAAAATTAATACATTAAATATTATTCAAGCTCCACTTTAGTTGCTCCTGCTTCAATAAGTTTTTGCTTGATTTTTTCTGCTTCGTCTTTAGGAACATTAGCAGTCAAATCTTTAGGTAAAGATTCAACCAACTCTTTTGCTTCTTTTAAACCCAATGTAGAATTAACCTCTCTCACAGCTTTAATAACTCCTATTTTTTTACTCGCATCAATTTCTTTAATCACAACTTTATACTCAGCTTTTTCTTGAGCAGCAGGAGCAGCAGCATTATCACCAATAGGCGCCCCAGCACCAACAGCTCCACCAAGAAAAGAACCAGCAGGCAACCCTATTTTCTCTTCTAAAACTTTTACAAGTTCAGAAGCCTCTAATAGGTTTAAAGATAATATTTTATCAACCAAATCACTTGTTACATTACTCATAATTACCACCTTACTTAACAACAAATTTATTTTTTAGAACTATAATAATCCAAAACTCTCATAAGCCTCATAGAAGATGAATTAATAGACAACGCTAACCGAGCAGGAATATCATAAGATATTAAACGCATAATTTTAACACGCAATTCATCCAGAGAAGGCAACTTAGCCAGTTTATTAACATCTTCCACTGTTAACAATTCATTTAAATGAGCTGCGCAAATCACAGACATTTTTTCTTTGTTAGCATTAGTAAAATCAACTATTAATTTTGCAGCTTCTACTATGCCACTAGAGTATATAATAGCAACAGGACCGGAAAATTTGCCTGATAAATAAGAGAATTTACCAGTCCTTTCCAAAGCCAAGCGCGCTAGAGTGTTTTTAACTACTAATACCCCACCTGCTATAGACTTCAGACTATTCCTCAGAGTTAATGAATCATTAGCATTTATAGATTTAAAATTTACTAATATCAAGAAATCATTATTTACAAATACGTTTATTGTGCTCTGTATAAATTCATCCTTATCTTTACGCTTCACGGTATCACTCCCTTAAATTATATCTTCCACTTTGCCTATCTTATAAGCTTTACCCATAGTTGAATTTAAAAAAACACCCTTAAAGTAAATTCCTTTCGCAGAAATAGGTTTATTATCTTTAATTACTTTAAGAAAGGCTTTTAAATTTTCTAGCAAGTCATCAATATCAAATTTAATATTTCCTAATTTACCATGAATAACACCATTTTTATCTGTTCTAAATTTTACCTGACCAGACTTAATGGTTTTAATAGCTTCTGCAATGTTAGAAGTCACAGTACCAAATTTAGGGTTAGGCATCAGCCCTTTAGCACCCAATACTTTTGCAATAGGAGTGATTTTTGCCATAAAATCAGGAGTAGTAATGCACCAATCAACATCTAACTTTCTACCTTTTTTTATTTCTTCAACTAAATCCTCTCCTCCTGCAATATCAGCACCAGCTTTTTCAGCTTCTAATAAATGTTTATCTTGAGCGAAAACAGCTACTTTAATATTCTTCCCGATACCTTTAGGCAAAACTACTGTACCACGCACCTGCTCTTCAGATTTACGTGAATCTACGCCTAAATTGACTGCAATATCAACTGATTCATTAAATTTTGCTGAAGCAGACTCAACAATCTTCTTCAAACACTGCTTAGGATTATCATTATATGTATTCATTTACCTAACCTTCCACAACTTCTATACCCATAGATTTTGCAGTGCCTACAACCATTTTCACTGCTGAATCTTCATTATCCACTTTCATATCAACCATCTTGCACTTTGCTACTTTAATTATAGCAGACATAGGTAATTTAGCCACTAATTCTTTACCAGGATTACCAGAACTTTTACTTAATTTAGCCTCCTGCTTAAGTAAATAAGCCACAGGCGGACCGCTGACAGTAAAATCATGAGAGCGATCATCCTTTATGGAAATTCGCACTGTTACTAAATCGCCTACTTTATAATTAGCGTTAGCAGCACTAGTAACTTTATTAAAAGCTTCACAAAACTTAGGAACAGGTATACCACGTGGACCAAGTACTGAAGCAATTTTCGGTCCTGGAACTGCTTTCCCAGCTTCCATAAGTAAGTTAATCTTAGCAACTATAACACTCATAATTAATCCTCTATTTTCTCTACTTGAGCCAGATCAAGCTCTATTATTGTCGGCTTACCTAAAATCGATACTTCCACATTAATAATTTTTTTCTCATCGTTTACCATATTTACCTTACCAGTAAAATTTTGAAAAAGACCATCATTAATTTTCACTTTTTCACCTTTTTCATAACCATAACCTAACTTCTTTGTCTCTTGAGCATTATAAAGTGCATTACACATTGAGTGAATCTCATCATCCAAAATCACCCTTGGAATATTACCGTTTTTCAAAAATCCATAAACCTTAAGAGATTTTGGTATATTATTGATAAAATTCAATACTTCATCGCATAAATTCACGTATAAAAAGACATAACCAGGAAAGCATTTCCTTCGTGTAGCAATTTTCTTAGATTTCAACTCTACTTCACTTAGCTCTTCATATGGAATAAAAACTTCCTTAAAGTAATCATTAACACCCAATCTCATAGAATTTTCCAATATATGTTGGCGCACTTTCTCTTCACAATTGGAAGCAACTCTCAAGATATACCATTTATATCTATTAAATTCTTTACACTTTAAACTTATCTCATCATCTGAAATCATCTCAAAATCACCAGATTCGCCACTGCAGAATCCAGGCGTTTGATTCAAAATATTTTTGCTTTCATCACACAGATGCATATATACATACACTTCACATAATTCTTTTATATCAGACTTTGAATTACATACCGTTTGATAAGGAATAAACACTTCCTTAAAATAAACAGCATTACTTACCAATTCGCGTATGTTTTGCTCATATCCATAATCAACTTTAATGATATACCATTTATATTCACATTCCATAAATAATTCCAAATAAAGCCTTAATTACGTAAAGAGACATAAAATCCACAAAACAGAAGAAAATCGAAAAGCATAATATAACAATCATTACAACAAATAGAGATGACAACACCTCCTGTTTCTTTACCCAAGCAATTCTTCGTATTTCTTGCTTTATATCACAGAAAAAACCACACAAACTTTTTAACATTTCCACCACAACATTAATGCAGGAGCGATAGGAATTGAACCTACAACCTCTGGTTTTGGAGACCAGCGCTCTACCAATTGAGCTACACTCCTATAACTCAAACTCTCACTCCAAAATTTCAGAAACAACACCAGAACCAACAGTTCTACCGCCTTCTCTTATCGCAAAACGCAATCCCTTATCCATTGCTATCGGTACTTGCAATTCTACTTCTACACTCACATTATCTCCTGGCATTACCATCTCCTTCCCATCTAGCAATTTTATGCTCCCAGTTACATCCGTTGTCCTTAAATAAAACTGTGGCTGGTAATTCGCAAAAAATGGTGTATGCCTTCCTCCTTCCTCTTTCTTTAATATATAAACCTCCGCCTTAAACTTTCTATGCGGTGTTATCGTCCCCGGTTTCGCTAATACTTGCCCTCTCTCCACTTCTTCTCTTTTTGTTCCTCTTAACAATATTCCTACATTGAGTCCTGCACTTCCCTTATCCAGCAACTTCTTAAACATCTCAACACCTGTGCATATCGTCTTTTGCGTCGCTTTCAGACCTATTATCTCTATCTCTTCTCCCGTCTTTATCTCTCCCTTCTCTATTCTTCCTGTTACCACTGTTCCTCGCCCCGATATCGAAAATACATCTTCGATTGGCAATAAAAATGGTAAATCCACAGGCCTTGGTGGAACCGCTACATATTCATCTAACTTTTCCATCAATTTATCTATTGATTTCTTTCCATATTCGCTGCTGTCATCCTCCAGCGCCTTGAGCGCTGAACCAACCACCACAGGCACTTCATCCCCTGGAAATCCGTATTTACTCAGTAATTCCCTCACTTCCATTTCTACTAAATCTATCATATCAGCATCAGCAACATCAGCTTTATTTATATACACCACGATATATCCAACACCTACCTGCTTCGCCAGCAATATATGCTCTCTCGTTTGTGGCATTGGCCCATCAACCCCCGACACTACCAATATCGCCGCATCCATCTGTGCTGCACCTACTATCATGTTCTTTACATAGTCAGCGTGTCCAGGACAATCAACGTGTGCATAATGCCTTTTTTCCGTCTGATACTCAACATGCGCTGTTGCTATCGTTATCCCCCTCTTCCTTTCTTCTGGCGCTTTATCTATCTGATCGTACGCTACAAAATTTCCATAATGCTTCGTTATCGCCGCTGTTAACGTCGTCTTCCCATGATCCACATGTCCTATTGTTCCCACATTTACATGCGGCTTTCCAAATGCTTCCACTACTGCTGTCATAATTATTACCCTTAATTATACTCTAACTTTAACTCATCAACCACATATTGTGGCACTTGCTCATAACAAGAAAAATGCATACTATACTGCGCCCTTCCCTGAGACATAGAACGCAAAACGTTGATATAACCAAACATATTTGCAAGAGGTACCGAAGCAGTAATTATTTTACTATTATTACCTAAATCGAGCATATCAGCAACATTTCCTCTTCTACTATTTATATCACCCATAACATCACCCATATATTCTTCAGGAGTAATGATTTCAACTTTCATTATAGGCTCCAGCATTTTTGGACCAGCTTTATTTGCCATCTCTTTAAAAGCACCTTTAGCAGCAAGTTCAAAAGCTAAAGGACTAGAATCAACCTCATGAAAAGCACCATCAAGAAGGGTAGCCTTAAAATCAATCAACGGAAATCCCGAAATTATACCACCTTCTTTTATCAACTCCAAGCCATTTTCTACCCCAGGAATATACTCTTTTGGAATAGCACCACCTACAATTTTACTTTCAAATTGAAACCCAGAACCAGGCTCAAGAGGTTCAAATTTTATTTTAACCTTAGCAAACTGACCAGCTCCACCAGATTGTTTTTTATGAGTGTAATCAATTTCAACAGATTTAGTGATAGTTTCACGATATGCAACCTGAGGAGCACCGACGTTAGCCTCAACGTTAAATTCGCGCTTCATTCTATCAACAATAATCTCAAGATGGAGCTCACCCATGCCTTTCAATATAGTCTGGCCACTTTCCGCATTTACTGACATTCTCAAAGAAGGATCTTCTGCAACCAACCTATTTAGAGCAATACCTAATTTTTCCTGATCTGAAGTGGTTTTAGGTTCTACAGCAATTTCAATAACAGGCTCAGGAAATTCCATACGCTCCAATAATATAGGAAAATCAACAGAACATAAAGTATCTCCGGTGGTTGTTTTCTTTAGCCCAACTAAAGCAACTATATCTCCAGCCCTAGCCTCAGTTATATCTTCTCGGTTATTTGCATGCATAAGTAACATTCTGCCAATCCCTTCAGTTTCGTTTTTTAACGCATTTGAAACGGTAGATTTAGACTTTAATTTACCAGAATAAATACGGATAAACGTCAAGCTGCCTACAAATTTATCCGTCATCACTTTAAATGCAAGAGCAACAAATTTCTCTTTTTCTGAAGGTTTGACCTCAATTTTCTTTTCTGAATCTTTAGGATCAATTCCAACAATTACATCAACATCAATAGGAGAAGGTAAAAAGTCAACCACAGCATCTAAAAGTGGTTGTACGCCTTTATTTTTAAAAGCTGATCCACATAACACAGGAACAAATTTTCCTTTAATGGTCCCATTTCTCACGCATTTTTTCAGTAAATCCACTGGCAGATCATTAGACTCAAAGTAAGTATTCATCGCTTCATCATCCATCTCAGCTGCAGCATCTAATAAAAGATTTCGATATTCTTGAGCCTTATCAAGCAAATCAGAAGGAATATCTTCATAAGAAAATTTAGCGCCCAACGTTTCTTCTTGCCATATAATGGCTTTCATAGAAATAAGGTCAATTATACCTTTGAAATCTTTCTCACTCCCTATTGGTAAATGAATAACTAAAGGTGCTGCACCAAGCTTCGTCTTTATCATATCAACACATCGATAAAAATTTGCCCCTATTCTATCCATCTTATTAACAAAGCAGATACGAGGAACGCTATATTTATCAGCTTGACGCCACACTGTCTCAGATTGAGGTTCAACTCCAGCAACTCCATCAAATACAGCAACTGCACCATCCAAAACCCTTAAAGATCTCTCAACTTCAATAGTGAAATCAACGTGACCAGGAGTGTCTATTATATTGACCCTATGATCATTCCAAAAACATGTTGTTGCAGCAGATGTGATTGTAATACCACGCTCTTTTTCCTGCTCCATCCAATCCATAGAAGCTGCACCATCGTGCACTTCACCAATTCTATTTTGCTTACCAGTATAAAATAAAATACGCTCTGTTGTGGTAGTCTTACCAGCATCTATGTGAGCCATTATCCCTATATTTCTGTATTTAGATATTCCAATTTCCATATCACAATTAATTAGCTAACATTAAAAACGAAGATGAGAAAATGCCTTATTAGCTTCAGCCATTTTATATTTTTCTTCGCACATCTTAAACGCACCACCGCGTTTATTATAAGCATCCAGTATTTCAGATTGCAAACAATCAACAGTGGTTTTTCCACTCTTTTTTCGAGCAGCAGAAGTTGCTTTAGCAATCCACCTTAACGCTAAAGAAACCGCTCTATCTTGTCGAACTTCAACAGGTACTTGATAAGTTGCACCACCAATGCGTCGAGAACGCACTTCTATAGAAGGAGTAACATTTCCTACTGCTGTCTCAAAAATTGATAACCCACCTTCGCCTATTTTCTTTTCAGCTAAAGACAAAGCGTCATAGATAATCTTTTCTGCAGTAGATTTTTTACCACATTTCATGATTGTATTAATGAAACGCATCAGCAAAACACTGCCATAACGCGAATCAGGACTTATTTCTCTTTTTTTTGCTTTATTCCGACGAGCCATAAACTTTAACCAGATTTCTTTACACCATATTTTGAACGAGCTTTCTTTCGATTTTGCACACCACGCAGATCAAGGGCACCTCTTATTATGTGATAACGCACACCTGGCAAATCTTTAACCCGCCCACCACGTATCAAAACAACAGAGTGTTCTTGTAAATTATGACCTTCACCAGGTATATAAGCCGTCACTTCACCATACCCACTAATTTTTACTCTGGCTACTTTACGGAGTGCTGAGTTAGGCTTTCTAGGAGTTGTAGTATACACCTTAGTGCAAACACCTCTCCTTTGAGGGTTGCTTTCTCCCAAAGCTGGTACCTTTTTCTTATGGGTCAATCCTAATCTACCCTTACGTATTAATTGATTTATCGTAGGCATATGTTATAAACTCAAGCTCATTAAAATAACTAAGTTTTTAGTTATAAAATAATAAACCTCAATAGTCAATATAAAAATAAACATTACTACTCTAATAATTAAGCTCAACTGCCTTGAAAGCCATCAGTAGACTTCTTGCACTACCTCCCAAGCCACAACTTTCATTCAGTAGAAACGAAAAAACTTACTTGACACCCTTCGCCAGCCCCATTATCATGGTACTGAAGGTATTCATTTATCTTCAATCTGTGCAGATTAAATGACAACAGTATTACGTAATTGGCGTCTTATTTTTAATTTTTTGCACTATGCACACTTTACTTCTTCACAACATTTCTGGGTTTTTACCTATATAAGCTGAAACGCGCTTATAAAGCGTTTAAGACAGTATAGTACGCCAATTTGCAGGATTAGAGAGTGACAACTAGCTAATACGGGATATCTTTTGCCTTTTTTTTGCTTGGTAAATTTCTTAATATTTATGGCAACATGAACTGGGCAGGAAGGTGTCATTCCAGTGCTTGACACTGGAATCCAGTTTTCCATATAATCTCATCGAAAATGTTGTAACCACTTTCTGTGCTAGTTTGCTTGCTAAGAGGTTGTCCGGAAACAAGTAAAAGGCTATAATATCTGAAATTTTAGTACGGGGTAAAGATGAGAAAAAAGTATCCAACAGATCTAAGCGAAAGGGAATGGGCAAGAATAGAAAAACACTTCAGAGTATCATACAAGAAAGGAGGAAGGCCGCCAAAGTATAGCAAAAAAGAAATATTAGAAGCAATTTTCTATGTATTGCGTACAGGGTGTCAATGGCGGTATTTACCAAATGATTTTCCGCTATGGAAGACTGTGTATGAGCAGTTCAGGCAATGGAAGAAGCAGGGAATTTTTGAGAAAATGAATTATGAAATTACAAAATATAGTAGAAGAAAAATAGGAAGGAATGAGCAGCCGAGTGCCTGTATAGTAGATAGTCAATCTGTAAAGACTACAGAAAAGGGGGGATCAAAGGCTATGATGGAAGTAAAAAAGTAAAGGGTAGAAAAAGGCATATAATTACAGACACTCAGGGTTTTATACTAGGTTGTTACGTAGGCGCTGCTAACGAAAATGATAGAGATGGTATTAAAATAGCATTAAACAATATGAGAACAAAATATACTAAAGTTAAAAAAATGTGGGCTGACATGGGATACCAAGGAAGAAATTTAAAGAATCACATAAAGGAAGAATATGACATAGATATTGAAATTGTTAAAAGGCCTCCATGTAGATTTTGGGTGCACAAAGATACGCCACCTGAGCTACTACCAACAAGAGAACAAGGGTTTAAAGTACAGCCAAGAAGATGGGTTGTAGAAAGGACTTTTGCTTGGGTTAATAGGAATAGAAGGCTATCGAAGGAGTATGATTTACTCACAACATCCACTGAGAATTTCATATACCTAGCTATGAGTAGGGTTATGTTAAAGAGGGAATATGCTTGAATTTACTAGTTTCCGGACAACCTCTAAGACGAAAATTCTTCCAGTTCATATTCTTCTCACATGCATATTATGTGAGATAATGTGATAAAAGTCAATAGTAAACTTTATATGCACAGCAGAGCTAACTACAAAAATTATACATTTTCAAGTGATCCTAACCATATCAAAAACTACAGGGCAAAGCTGTTAGAGAAAGGCTTAATTAGTTAAAAATTTCAATCTTATGTAAAATATTGTCTTATTTTGTAATTTTCTTGTTGACTAACGAGACGATATCTACTTTTCAATAAACTCCATTTGCATTTCTTGTATACTGCTTTCTATTTGCTTTATTTGTTCTATCAACCTTTCCTCTAAGTCAAGATTACCGCTCAGCCTCGCTTCGGTTCTTTCTTTTCGTAATGCATTTAACTCTTTTAGTAACACTATATTATTCCACACAATTTCTGCAGATTTTCTCTCGTTCAGTTGGCTATTTAGTACACTAGTTTTTTCAAATACATACTTTATAACGTTAAACTGTTTCAATTCTTGTAACAAAGCCTCTTTATCGAGTTTGCTTTTGTTACTTATTACATCAATTATACGCTGTTGTAATCTTTTCATCTCATTAGTAAATTCAAAATGAGAAAATTGCTCAAAAAATATAGGACGGTTCAAGATTTCAGGAAATTCTACGGCTATACGCAAAATTACGGCCTGATTTTGCTCTGCTTCAATTAGCTCTGGAGACTTGTTATGAAGATACTCACCTTTTGTTGCTCTAGTTTTACTATTAAAAATCTGTTTTTTGAAGCTACTTCTTAGTTCACTAGCCTTATTGTAAAAATAATCTCTGTAATACCTTCTAATACTGCTGTTGCTAATAGTATTTACATATTCCATGAACTTGTGCTCAAGAATTGAATATTTTTCCGGAGCAAATTTTTCATAATTTTGCAAATTGCTATCGATTATGTGATGCCATAAATATTCAGAATGCAGTTTTGTTGAATGGTCAAGAGCAGTCAACACGTCTTCTTTCTTGTATGCCAGTTCGTTACATATATCGTATGGATCTTTATTACTTGGCAAAGTCACAAACTTTAACGTGTATCCAGGCTCTAATATTGGCAGAGCAAGTTCTGCAACTCGAGTAGCAGCATGACGTCCAGCACTATCGCCATCCATACAGATGGAGATTTCTTTAGCAAATCTCCATAGATTTTTTATCTGTTCTGCAGAAATTGCGGTACCAAGCGGAGCAACTGCATTACTAATTCCTGCTTGATGTAGCGCTATAGCGTCCATATATCCTTCAACAACGAGTATGTGCTGTTTTTTACGTATTTCGCTTAAAGCAAAGTTTAATCCGTATAAATTCTCCCTCTTCTTGAAGAGCTGACTCTCTGGACTGTTTAAATATTTCGGCTGTTGCTCAGAACTTAGCGCACGTCCGCCAAAACCAATAACTCTCCCTGCAATGCTCTGTATAGGAAATATCAGCCGGTCATAAAAATAATCATGAAAATTTTTGTTTACTAATCCAATATCAATCAAAATTCTGTCTTCAATACCTGAAGAGTTTAAATACTCTTTCAAACCAGAGCTTGGTGCATAACCTATCTTAAATTTATCTATGATTTTAGGTAAAATCTTACGCTGCTTTAAATAATCTACAACACCTTGATTTTTTTGTGCAAACCAATTTGCAGCTAAATCAAGCGCTAAAAATAGTTTATTGTCCTCTTTTGTAATACTAAGATTTTTGGGCAGTTCAACACCTGTAACCGATGCTAATTTTTCCAATGCTTCTTTAAAGCTTAATCCTTCAGTTTGTGAAATAAATTCAAATGCATCACCACTAGCCAAGCAACCAAAACAGTAATATAACCCCTTAGTATTGCTCACCGAAAAAGATGGGGTTTTTTCGTTATGAAATGGACAGAGCCCAACAAAACTATCTCCTCTTTTTATTAATCTGACTTTTTTACCTACTATGTCGGATAATAATAATTTTGATTTTATAATATCTATATGATCCATCTTGTTAAATTAGTAGTAGGATAAAAATTATATAGAATTTATACACATCTGACTCGAAATTTATTTCTATAACTAAAGCAATTTAGATTTACCGACAATGTAGCTATACAAATTCAAGAGCAATCCTGTCATCCAGGTAGCCCACAGAAACAAAAAACTTACTTGACAAACTCCGCCAGCCCCCTTATCATGAAACTGAAGCTATTTATTTATCTTCTCTGTACAGATTAAATGACAAAAAAACTCACGTATCTGGCGTCCCATGTTTAATTTTTTGCACTATGTGCACCTTATGTCTTTATAAAATTTCTAGGTTTTTACCTAATATAAGCTGAAATGCGCTTATAAAGCATTTAAAACATCAAAAAACGCCGATTTAAAAAATGGATAGTGAATAACTAGCTACCCTAGGGTTTCTTTTGCCTTTTTTTCTGTTTAGTAAATTTCTTAATGTTTATAATTTAGATTAGTTGCGGCTTAAAAGCAACTGAATCGCGGTTATTAAACGTTTAGAATAAAAAAACGCCATACTTGAAAGTATAATGTAAGTAATTAGCCAACCACGGGGCTTCTTTTGCCTTTTTTTTTCGTTTGGTAAATTTCTTAATATTTATACAGAAGGTGTCATTCCAGTGCTTGACACTGGAATCCAGTTCTTATTATACAGCTATCTGGTGTACTTATTTAAAATTAAGTTTTCTGGATCTCAGTGCCAAAGCACTGGGATGACACCCTTCCTGGCGGAGATTATTCTCAAATCACAATGTTCGTACAGTTGTGGAATGAATTGCGGTATGACGTAGGAAAACCTTAGCTATAGCTTTAGAACTCCCAAAAGGTCAGAAGCATTGAATGACTTGACAGAAAGTTCAAACCCATATAAAATGTCCTTATTTCTTATATGTTAGGTATAGTATCAATTGCCTCAGATCATGCTGGTTATGAATTAAAATCAGAAATAAAACCTTACCTGGAAGCCCTAGGTTACAGAGTAGTAGATCAAGGCTGCACTGCTAAGCAAAAGTGTGTAGATTACCCAAACTATGCTGTTAAAGTTGTAGAAGATATAACAAGCAAAAAAGCAAATTATGGGATATTAATTTGTGGTACAGGTTTGGGCATGAGTACTGTGGCAAATCGTTTTGAAGGAATCTACGCTGCTTTATGTAACAGTGTTGAGATCGCAAAATTAGCTCGCGAGCATGGCAACGCAAATGTACTGTGTCTTGGTGCAGGGTTTACTGCGAGTGGATTAGCAAAAGACATAGTCAAACAATTCCTCGAAACAGAATTTTCAAAAGAAAGCAGACATAAAAAACGCCTTGATAAACTCAGCAATATAACCTCTAAGAAAAAAAAAACAAAAACTTATAACGAAGATGAAATATCAAAATTCGCTAAAATGGCAGGCCAGTGGTGGGATGAGAACGGCAAATTCAAACCATTGCACATGATGAATCCTGTTAGAGTATCTTACATTATTGAGAAAATAAAAGAGTTAAAAAAATGCAATTTGAAAGAATTATCATTGCTTGATGTTGGATGCGGTGGTGGCATTTTGTCAGAGTCAATGGCACGCGTTGGCATTAACGTTGTGGGAATAGATGTATGTGAAGAAAACATAAAAGTAGCGCATTCACATGCAAAAAAAGTAGGGTTAAATATAGAATATATACACACCAGCATTGAAGAGCTAAGCAATGACAAGAAGTACGACGTGGTTCTGCTGATGGAAGTAGTTGAACATGTGGATAATTTAGAGCTTTTCATGAAAAAAGCGATAGAACTGCTAAAACCGGAGGGGTTAATCTTTATATCCACAATAAATAGAACTATTAAATCCTTTTGTCTTGCAATAATTGGTGCAGAGTACATATTAAATTGGCTGCCAAAAGGTACACATAACTGGAATAAATTTCTCAAGCCGTCAGAAATTGCAAATCACTTAAGAGAAAATAATGTAACGCTGCAAAACATGGCTGGCATGGAGTACAACGTAATAAAGCGTGAGTGGAATCTAACTAAAGGCGTGGATGTTAATTATATACTCTGCGGTTTGTTAGATTTAACTCTATAAAAGCACCATTTTCACTTCCAATACTTTGAAGGATCTTGGCCAGCTTTTATACAGTAGCCTTTATTAGTTAGCGCCCAACCGGAACGACAAGCATAACCTGTACCTACACGTTCATATCCAGGAGCAGCAACACACTTTCCATTCTCCAAGGTTTGACCTTTAAAAAGACAACAAACTTCTTTTTCTGTTACCTTTGTTACAATTTGAGGAGCACCAAAAAACACAGCAACAAATATACCTAGTGCGAAAAGTGCAGGCCAAGGCATTCTGCCAAATATTGCAAGTAAGCTTGAACCAATTATTACCACTGTAATCATTGGTCCACCTATTCCATGAACGTAACCTATTACATTACACATTACATCTGTTGCTCCATCAGCGTGTGCATCAAATGCATAGAAAACTATAAATAGAATTACAAGAAAATTTCTCATTGTTCTTTCAATAATCATGCCTGATTGTTTCTTATTTTAATAAAATTTCAGTAAATAGCTTTTTTCAAAAATTATGCTTAACCCAATCAATATTTATTTATTACTGCCTTTTTAATACTATAATTAACTCAGTTGATTTTTATCAAAATGCTAAACCATGGAACAATTCGAGAACTTTTACATCACCACGCCAGTATATTACGTAAACGATAAGCCGCATATTGGTCATGCATACACTTCTCTCTTGTGTGACGTGGTGGCAAGGTTCATGAAACTAGCTGGGAAAAATGTCAAATTTACCACCGGTACAGATGAACATGGACAAAAAATAGAAAAAGCAGCTAAAGCAAAGGAAATGCAGCCAAAAGAATTTACAGATGAAGTGAGCGTTTCATTTAAAGAATTGGCTAAGTTCATGAATTTTGAGTATGACGATTTTATTCGCACTACGGAGGAACGTCACAAAAAAGCAGTTATAGCTTTATGGAATAGACTTGAAGAGAGAGGGCAAATATATTTGGATTCCTATTCGGGTTGGTATTCAGTTCGTGATGAAGCATTTTATCAGGAGTCAGAGCTGATAGATGGCAAAGCACCAACAGGTGCTGAGGTCCAGTGGATAAAAGAAGAGAGTTACTTTTTTCGCTTATCAAACTGGCAAGAAAAATTACTGGAACTCTATAAAAATCAGCCAAGTTTTATCTTTCCTGAGAGCAGAAGAAATGAAGTGATATCGTTTGTAAGATCAGGGCTCATTGACCTCTCAATCTCTCGCACTAGTTTTAACTGGGGAATAAAAGTACCAGGTAATGACAAACACGTAATCTATGTCTGGATAGATGCATTAACCAATTATCTTACATCAATAGGTTTCCCTAGTACTGAAGGTGAGGAATATAAGAGGTTTTGGGCAGAACCAGAAACACAGATTCCAGTGTCAAGCACTGGAATGACACCAAACCAAGGGAAAACGCAGATTCCAGTGTCAAGCGCTGCAAACCTAGCTGACAACTCTTTCAACGTTCATGTAATCGGTAAAGACATATTGCGCTTTCATGCTGTATATTGGCCAGCGATTCTCCTTGCAGCAGACCTGCCACTGCCAAAACAAATTGCAGTTCATGGTTGGTGGTTGAACGAGGGAGAGAAAATATCCAAGTCCCTTGGTAATGTCATAGATCCAATTGGCCTCGCTCAAGAGTTTGGTGTTGATCAGCTACGCTATTTTCTCCTCAGGGAAGCAAGCTTCGGCCAGGATGGTAACTTTAGTAAGAAAAATATGATCAGCCGGATAAATTCAGAACTGGCAAACAACATAGGCAATTTAGTACAAAGAACAATTTCATTTTTACACAAGCAATGTTCTGGAATTGTACCAACAATCGATCAAAGCCTACTTAAAGGTGAAGAAAGTTTGCCAAATTGCAAAGCTATACTAGGTCAAGTGATAGACCATTTATCAAAGTATGAATTTAACCATATCATACTTCTAATCATCAACATCTCTTCTGAAGCAAATGCCTACATAGACAAAAGTGCACCCTGGACACTAAGCAAAACTGACAGAGAGCGCATGAATTTAGTAATTTACAAGTTACTGGAATATATCAGGATAATAGGCATTTTATTGCAGCCAATTGTCCCGAGGTCAGCGGAAATGATACTTGATCAACTGCAAATCCCGAAAGAGCAACAAGATTTAAAATCTCTGTGCAACGCATGCGTAAGCTTAGGCATTACGCTGCCTAAACCTACGCCGGTTTTTTTGAGGGTTGATGCTAAAGAGGAGAAATAGTGTAAAAACTATTTCTCCTGGATGGGATTATCTTTAGTTAACAACGGTGCACACCGCTGTCTACATATTCAAGTTAGGTGGCAAGTGCCTTAGTTACTTTAGCAAAATATGGTTTAGTAACATCAGCATCTATCACTACTACTTCAGTCATTGCCGACTTAACCTTTCCTAGGCTCCATGCAAACCAGCCTTGACCATTTTCTTCTTTAAGTTGGCTGACTTTCTGGGCTAGAAATCTCAGTACCTTTTTCATCACCAGATTCTGCATCATAAAATACATCCTGATCCTCAGAAAGACTCATTAAATAACTTTTAGCAGCATCAACATTTAAATGATCAGGTTGCTTAGGAACGTTATCAATATTTAAATAATCCAAACTATTAGCTCGTTGCTTTTGCTCACTGGAAAGAACCTCAAGATTTAAATAATCCAAACGAGTTAGTTCTTGCATGCTAGGTTTAGATCCATCTTCACGCTTAAACTGCTCTTCCGGACTAGAAACCTTAGTACCATAAATCCTACTGTACAAGCTGCTTCCAACGCTGTTAAGTGCTCCTCTTACAGATGCAATTGACGCATCATAAGTATTTTTCAAGCCACCTCCAATACCACTAAGTGTTCCTTTTGTAGACTCAGTTGATGGCACATAATTATCGTAAGCATATTTGCCAGAATACAAGACACCATTAACTGCTTCTTTTGCAAGCCAAACAGCGCTATTAACTGTTCCTTTTGCAAGCTGAACAGTGCCATCAGCAATTGCCACTTTTAATTTGTCTTCTTCTATCTTTTTATTTTTTTCAGCTAGTTGAGTTTTTTGCTCAGAACTTTTCTGCTTTTGAGTGCGTACTTGATCTTTTAACTTAGAATTTTCTTCCTCTTGAGCTTCTACTTTATTTTTTAACTTAGAATTTTCTTCCTCTTTAGCTTTTACTTCCGCTTCTTTTTTAGCTAGTTGAGTTTTTTGCCCAGAAATTGTTTGCTCTTGAGCTTTCATTTTATTTTTTAACTCAGAATTTGTTTTGTTCTCACTAATTGCTTTATACGAAAGTGCAATAGTTACAACAGAAAACACAGCATAACCAATAATAAATGGCAGGCCAACACTTAATGCTGCAACTGGAGCTAAGAAACCAATATAAGGAGCTGCAGCAAACACTCCCGATGCTAACAAAGTTGCAGTAGCCAGAGCACCAGCTATAAGATAGGGTACATTGTTTTTATTCATCATCTCACGTATTATAAAATATAATACCATTATAAAAGGATTTTTAAGAAGTTGTCAAGCTATCTTTACATAAAAAAATAATTGATAAACTTGGGAACAAGAAGATTGCTGCCAAGCTATGAACTATGCCTTTCCGTGTAATCTTTAAATGCACCTCTGTTAGAGTCAAAATATAGCTTCACACTGCCAATTGGTCCATTTCTCTGCTTTGCAATAATGAGCTCTGCAATGTTTCTAATTTTTTCCATTTTCTCTTGCCATTCCCGATGTTTATTGTTTCCTTCATTTGGCTGTTTTCTTAGTTCATAATACTCTTCTCTATAGAGAAACATTACTATATCTGCGTCTTGCTCTATGCTCCCTGAATCACGTAAATCAGAAAGTTGTGGTTTTTTATCATCCCTCTGCTCAACAGAACGAGAGAGCTGAGATAGTGCAACAATGGGAATATTTAGCTGCTTTGCAATTGCTTTCAAACCCTGCGTCACTTCCGAGATTTCTTGCACTCTATTTTCATTACTCCTTTTTGTTGTTCCTCTGATTAGCTGCAAATAATCAATGAATACCACTTCTACATTATATAATTGATACAGCAAGCGTATTCTGGTGCGAAGGGCACTAATTGATAGCGCAGGGGTGTCATCTATGATGAAAGGCAGTTCAGATAATTCTGTACTAGTATTGATAAATTCATGCAATTCAAAATCACTAATTCTCCCGGTTAATGCCTTATAATAACTAATTCCTGAATCTATAGTGATCAGCCTTGCAGTTAATTGCTCTGCTGACATTTCAAGCGAGAAAAACGCTACATAGTGTTGCTTATCTGCTCTTTTTTGCAACATCTTACAAGCATTAAGTGCGATGTTTAGCGCCAATGCTGTTTTACCCATAGAAGGCCTTGCAGCTAAAATTAATAAATCAGATTTTTGTAGACCACCAAGAAGCTGATTTAGATCTTGAAGTCCGGTTGTAACGCCTAGCGCTTCTGGATTATTTTTCAGTGTGCTGATCTTCTCAACTACATCTTTAATTGAACTTGCAAGTTTTATATATGTTTTCTCACCTTGTTTTTTTACTGCCAAATTGAACAATTTTGTCATTGCTTGTTCAATTTGCGCCTGTGCAGGATTTTCAATATCGTAGTTGTAGCTATCACCAACTATTTCTTGCCCGAGCTTAATTAAACATCTCCTTAAGTAAGTATCACGGATTATTCTAGTCAAACTATAAATATCAAGTGCAATACTTGCCTTCGCTGCAAGCTTTGCTAAGTACTCTACCCCACCACACTCGGTAAATGCTTGGTCGTTTTCAAAAAACATTTTAAGGCTCAGTTCATTGGCAACTATGCCATGTTTTCTGGTTTTAGATATTTGCGTAAAAATACTTTGATGCAGTGGATCATAGAAATTTTCTGCTGTAATTGTGTCTTCAACTGCATCACAGATTCTATTATCACGAATCATTGCACCAATAAGCATCTGTTCAGCTTCTAAATTATGCGGTAATTTACATATTTCCTTGTCTACACTTCTTGAACTGAGGAGATTGGCTAATTCATTCATTTTAAGTTTTGAGAGTAACTGTTGATTATTGTAGAATATTTAGTCCTCATTTGAAAGATGTAAAGGCAAAAAAATTTGACTAATTCCGTGTTGCCTATAGCATTAAAACTTAATGCCCCTGTGGTGGAATGGTAGACACGGCAGACTCAAAATCTGTTGCTTGCAAAAGCATGCTGGTTCAAGTCCGGCCAGGGGCACGTTAAATATTGGAAAGTATATATATGTTACATAAATTTTTTAATCGTTTATTTTCTATTTTTTCTTCTATAAATGTTATTCAAAAGGTAAAGAAAGATGAAAATGGGATATGTTATGTAACGGGCCTCAGGCGCTATATATCAGTATTGCTTGATTTAATTATTATCGTTTTGTTCTTGCAGTTTTGCAGCCAAGCCTTTAATCAGCTCTTTACAAACTCAGAGGATAGCAAAATATTCAGCCAAGTTGCTGCAAAATCCCCAATGCAAGTGCCACTTTCTATAGAAGAAAAGGCAATGCAGAGTAGACTTGTAAAATTAATGATTCTAAATCAAATAGTCCAGTTTATTATGCTCTTTTGCTATGTAATATATATGTGGGTAAAGTTTGCTACTACACCTGGAAAACTATTATTTGGGCTTAGAGTTGTGGATGCACAAACTTTCGAAAAGATGACCCTAAAACAAGCAACAAAGAGATTTTTTTCCTTTATATTGTCAGTTGCACCATTGTTCTTGGGCTTTTTATGGTCAAATTTCAACAAACGCTGTCAAACTTGGCACGATAAGATCGCAGGCACAGTGGTTGTCACGAGTAAAAGCCTTAGAAGGCAGAGCTAAAAACTACTTGACACCCTTCGCCAGCCCCTTTATCATGATAGTGAAGGTATTCAGTTATCTTCATCTGTGCAGATTAAACAGCAAGAAAACAACGTAGTTGGCGTCTTATTTTTAATTTTTTGCACTATGTGCACCTTATGTCTTCACAACATTTCTGGGTTTTTACCTATATAAGCTGAAACGCGCTTATAAGTCGTTTAAGACAGTATAGTACGCCAATTTGCAGGATTAGAGAGTGACAACTAGCTAACGCGGGGTTTCTTTTGCCTTTTTTTCTGCTTAGTAAATTTCTTAAACATTTAAACTAAGGTGAGTTGCATTCAAAAGCAGCTAAATTGCAGTGTTTAAGATTTAAAAAACGCCAAATACTGAAAATAGACAATGACTAGGGCTTCTTTTGCCTTTTTTTTCATTTGGTAAATTTCTTAATGTTTGTAGCTAAACGACAACCGTCATCCCTGTAAAGATCAAGTATCCCGCTACTTGTTAGCGGGACCTAGAGATACCGCGAATGAATCGCGGTATGACGGTTCACGGTGGCATGACGGTTAAGTAATTCGTCATCCCGCTACTTGTTAGCGGGATCTCTTGTTAGCGGATGAGATACCGCGAATGAATCGCGGTATGACGGTCTGCGGCGGTATGATGGTCTGCGGCGGTATGACGTAGAGCTCGCGTCAGCTACTTTCATGACACCATTTGCTGTCTTTAAAAATGAATGTTCTTACAATTGTGCGTCATGCGCTTTATTAAATATTTTACTTAAAAATCTAATTTCTTATCATACAAGAGATAAGCAATTCATTGATGATGAAAAATTACAAAAAGGGGCATAGAAAGCGCCTAAGAGAGAAAATTATTTTAGATAATGGACAATCATTACTTGATTATGAAGTTTTAGAGCACATTTTATATTCAGCATATAGTAGAATTGATGTAAAACCGGTGGCAAAGAGTTTGATAGAAAGTTTTGGCAGCTTAAATAAAGTTTTTAATGCTGACCTGGAAGCGCTGCAAAACGTTGATGATGTCAGCAATGCAGCGATATCTGCCATCTTTTGTGTAAAACAAGCCTTTGTTCGTTCTGCAAGAGAAGAAATAAAAAACCTGCCTGTAATCGATAACTGGGAAAAATTGCTTGATTATTTAAGAATAAGTATAGGAAGCCTCAATAAGGAAAATTTTCGTGTCATCTATATGAATAAAAAGTATCGTCTAATAGCGGAAGACTTGCAAAATATTGGTACAGTAGATCAAACTCCTCTTTATGTCAGAGAGATCATCAAGCGCGCACTTTTGATTGGTTCAACATCCATTGTAATATCTCACAATCATCCAAGCGGAGATACACAACCTTCAAATAGCGATATATCTCTCACTAGACAACTAGCAGAAGCTTGCCAAAGTATAGGAATAGAATTAATAGACCACATTATTATTACATTCAGTAGCTATTTTAGTTTCAAGGAAAATAGGTTGTTGTGAAAGCCTTTATAGCTACAGTAACTTAGATTTACCGACAATCGTCATTCCGCTACGTGTTAGCGGCTAAGAGATACCGCGAATGAATCGCGGTATGACGTAGATTGCTGTCATCCCGCTGCTTGTTAGCGGCTGAGATACCGCCGCGGTATAGTAACTCGTCATCCCGCTACGTGTTAGCGGGATCTATCCGCGGTGGTATGACGGTAAGTTTTATTGTGGTATGATGGTGTAGTATAATGTTGGTAAACCTCAGTTACTTTAGCTATAAACGATTAAGATGAAGTTATCATATATCTATATACTTACAAATAAAGCTAATAGCACATTATATATTGGTGTAACTGCAAATTTGATCAAGAGGATTTGGGAACACAAAAACAAAATTGTTTCAGGTTTTACATCAAGATATAATGTAAATAAACTTGTATATTTTGAAGAGTTTGAAGATATAAGTTTAGCTATTGCAAGAGAAAGGCGCCTGAAAGAATGGCCAAGGCAGTGGAAAATTAATTTGATCAATCAAAAGAATCCTAGCTGGATTGACTTATATTACTTAGCTTTAAGATAGCTATGCTGAGATCCCGCTACTTGTTAGCGGGATCTATCCGCAGCGGTATGACGTAGGACTGCTGTCATTCCGCTACGTGTTAGCGGCTGAGATACCGCGAATGAATCGCGGTATGACGGTCTGCGGCGGGATGACGGTTCGCGGTGGTATGACGTAGCAGCTATTTCTTGCAATCAAGTTTCGTTAAAAGTCAGATTGAATGGTTAAATCTTCCACCCAAATAACCACGCACTCTACTTGCTTGTTTGGATATATTTCTTGTACTAAGGTTTTATAGATTAACATCTGTTTTTTTATTTCATTTAATAAGGAAACAGAAACGTTACGGTGTGATTTGTAGTCAATTATGATTGCTTTATCTTGCGTTATGCATAGCCTATCTAGTCGTACTAATACTGACTTGCCATCAATTGTTCCACTCAGTGTAATCTCTGATTTGCCTTCCAAGTCAAACAAATAGCCATATTTTTCATTAAAGGCTAATATTTTACTGTAAATTTCATCCTTATCTTCGCTGATGTTATCAAGGTATTTTCTGACCCAATTTTTTCTCCTTTCTTTTTCTATCTTGGGCATATACTGCAATATGCTGTGAATAATCAGGCCTCTTGCATAACCATCTGTCATCCAAGTAGCTGACACTGGGATCCATTCTGCTCCTTCTTTTTCACTGGATTCCAGCGTCACGCGCTGGGATGACACCGAAGAGTGGGCTAAAGCTGGTGGAAGGGAAATGACCGGAACGTCAAAGTAATCACGTTTTTTATAAATGTAAGGGTAGTTTGCATTCACGCATAATACTTCAACTTTTTCTTTAAATATTGGCCGTAAACCCCTTTGTTTCTTTTCATATGGTTCTCCATACTTAGTGATTAGATCATACCAAGAGCCCTTTTGCACTGGCTCTTTACTTAAGATGTATAACTCATCTTCAGCACGCGTGAGTGCTACGTATAATAAACGCAAATATTCATTATAATCCTCTAGTTTTTTCTCTCTTTTTACTTGATCGCAATAAGCGTTGTTGTTTTTTCCACACCAAAATGGCACTTCTGTTCCATCAAAGATAATGCTTTCACTGTTTCTTGGCACTGTGTTTGTATCAACCAAAAATACTATGGGAGCTTGCAGACCTTTTGATTTGTGAATTGTCATTATTCGCACAGCATTGCGTTCTGATTGCATATCATTCTTAATCTCCGGATTATTCTCCTTGATCCATTGAACAAACGCTTGAAGAGATGGGTTTTCAAATTGCAACACGAGGTTCATAAATTCGTCTAGGACCTCAAAGCACTCAAGACCTAGCCTTGCAGCAAATTTCTTCTTACCTGTACGCAATATATGTGTAAATAGTGCAAGAGGAGACTCTATGCGAGATAAGTTAATGAGATAGTTTAATTCACTATAGATAACCACAGAATAATCCTGAATTCTTTCCCATAGTGAATGCTCTTTACGGTCGTATGCAATGTTAAATAAATCATCCTCGGTAAAATTAAATAGCGGTGATTTTAAAGCATTTGCAAGAGCTAAATCATTTGCCTGGAGGAGTAAAAATTCGGCCAAAGCTATTAAGTCCTGCACGGCTATATAGTCCATAATTCTAAAATAATCCCGGCCTACAACTGGCACATTTGCTTTTTTAAGTTCGCTTATTATGTAATCAACTAACACGTTTCGTTGTCGCACCAAAATCATAATGTCTCTTGGCTCTATATGGCGATCTTTAGCGACTAAAATTCGCCCTTCATTTAACCAATTGTGAATTCTGTTAGCTATTGTTTGAGCAAGTAATCGATCTGCTATTGTATAACCTTCCTTGCATGTCAGAGGAATTTGTAAAGCTCGCTGTTCTTTCTCTTTGCGCCTTGGTAACGCTGGCCAAATTTCAATATATCCTTGGTCATTTTCTCTATGTGGAACATGTTTTATTTCATTATCATTAAAAGATATTTCTGCGCGGAAGTTATTAAATATTCTATCTACAAGCATCAAAACTTCTGGAGTTGAGCGAAATGACTTTTCAAGTTGGCATGATATCCAATCTCTACCACCAGTTTTCGTATGAAAGTATTGTTGCATATAGTTGAATAGATGGGGATTTGCTCCTTGAAATCTGTATATGGATTGTTTTACGTCACCAACAACAAATAAGGTTCGCTTTTCATCATTACCGGCAAAAAATTCATCGCAGAGATTTGTTATAATTTTCCACTGGCTGATGCTATTGTCTTGTGCCTCGTCAATAAGGATGTGATCTATTTTTTGATCCAAGTTAAACAATATCCAATCTTTATAGTTTGGATTGCTAAGAAGATTTGTTGCTAAGTTGATTATATCATTGTAGTCAAGCAGTGCATTTTTTGATTTTTCACTATTATACAAATCAACATATACTTTAAATACACCAAGTAAGCTACTGGTTCTCTTGAATATTTGATAAGAGTTCATGTCTCTTATATGGGTAAATACTACATTCTGAACGCTCTCTATTATTTGCTCTGCATCTTTGAATTTCTCCAAAATACTTTTTGTTGCAATGGATGATATGCTCTTTTTTTCGTGCGATTCTGATTTTAAAAAGACCTTGGCTAGGTTTTCTACTTTAGTGTCATTCCAGCGCGTGACGCTGGTTCTTTTCTTCTGGATCCCAGCTGGGATGACAGTAGAATAAAGTATTTCACTATAACTCTGATCTCTTTTACTGCCTTCACTTAATATCTCGGCTAGTCTTTCCACGTGCTCAATTGTTTCACTCTGTAAGTCATGAATTTCATCTGGGGCGCTCAATTTATCTTTGATATATTTCGAATCATTTGCTGACGCTGATCTTTTTACACATAAAGTATAAAGCAAATCGCGTAGTTTATTTTCATCAATTTCAGTTGCAATAAGGTTGATATCATCCTGCACAGTTTCGTTATGAAGCACTTTATTGAATATGATGGAATGTAATTCTTTACATTCACTCAGCGTGCAATTTGGAGCAATGCCAGCTTCTATAGGAAAGCTGGAGATTAATTTGTAACAGAAAGCGTGTATGGTTTGTATAGTTAGACCAAGATTTTCCAGTTCAGAGAAAAGCCTTCTTGCTCTTGTTAAATAATCTTTATTTTTTCTGGATCCCAGTGTCACGCACTGGGATGACATTGGAAAGAAATCTAGTTGTTCTAGATCTGCTGCCAACACACTATCTGAACATATTGCCCACTTACTGAGTATGCTGTGAATGCGATTCTCCATTTCGTTTGCTGCAGCATTGGTGAATGTTAAGCAAAGAATATTTCTTTTGTTTTCTAATAAAAGTCTCAATACTCTGTCTATTAAGATTTTTGTTTTGCCTGTACCAGCGGACGCATTTACCCACACAGAGAAATTAGGATTTATGGCATTTGATCTCATCAGAAGTGCGAGAACCTTATAAAAGTTGACTAGAATAGCATTATACATATAATGTAAAAATAGTGTTAGTGAAGATATATAATGAAAAGTTTTTGTGTAAAGGCGCCTGCAAAAATCAATCTTTTTTTGCATGTTGTAGACAAAAAAGAAACAGGGTATCACTTGATTGAAGGTTTATTTGTCTTTGCTAATCTCTCTAATTTTTTGGAAATAAAAGTAGGTGAGAAGGATTCTAGATACGATAACTCTACAGTTGAATTTATAAACTCCGAGTCTAGAATAAATAACCAGTATAACACTGTAATGAAAGCGGTTAATCTGCTGCTTAGGCATGCTCCTGTACGCACTAAAGTCACTGTAAAGGTTGTAAAAAACATACCAATTGCTGCAGGACTTGGTAGCGGATCCTCAGATGCTGGAGCTGTGGTACGTACGCTAGGGAAGCTGTGGGAGATTGATAGGACGATTTTAAATGAAATAGCCTTAAACGTTGGTGCTGATGTTCCCGCAAGCGTAGATAGCAAGCCAGTTTTTGTTAGAGGTATTGGCGAAGAATTATGCCACATTAAAAAATTCTCTTTACCTACAAATGTGGTGCTTGTGAAACCGAAAAAAAGGTTTTTGAGTACACCAGAGGTATTTTCCAAACATGAAGGAAAATTTTCTGAGCCAATTAAATGGAGCGATGACGCTGAAAAGGATTTGTTGAAGTTTCTTAAAGAGACGAGAAACGATCTTCAAGAAATAGCAATAAGCTTTGTACCTGAAATTAAGGATGTGATATCAACACTTGAGTCACAAGAAGGCTCTATACTTTCTCGCATGTCAGGCAGTGGTGTATCATGTTTTGGAATATTCGATAGTGAGGAAAATGCAAAAGCTGCTGCAGTTAATATCGGAAAAAAGCAACCAGAATGGTGGGTATGTGACACTCAATTAATAGTTTGACTTATGCCCTTAATTTCCGAGAATAAAAATCTTATAAATGGTTACAGGGAAGGAAAATTTTTGGTGAATAATAGAGAATATTGCGGCTCAATTATAATTTTTCCTGAAAAGGTGATAAAATTGAAAGAAAGTGATATAAACAGCAAGGAGTATTTTGAATCTTTTTTAACAGAGGAAATAGAAATTTTGTTAATAGGTACTGGTAAAACACGCAATATACTAAGTTCTTCAGTGAAGTCCTATCTTATGGAACAAAAAGGTTTAAATTTTGAATTTATGACAACAGGTTCTGCATGCAGAACCCATAATATTCTGATATCCGAAGATAGATTTGTTGTCAGTTATCTAATAGCCATATAGCATGCTTACCCAGGACTTTTTCATCAATAGTCTAGTTGCAGTAGTTGTAATTAGCCTAGTAACAGGCGCTTTAGGATCGTTTATGATATGGCAAAGGTTATCTTATCTTGGTGATAGTTTGTCCCATTCTTCGTTGCTTGGTGTTGCACTTGCTTTAATCTTTAAGATTAGCCCATCGCTTAGCATAATGCTCATTGCAATTACATTTGCTATACTACTTTCTCTTAATTTTAACAGATTATATTCTGCTGATACGATATTGAACATTGTTACCAATGTAGTTTTATCATCGAGTTTAATACTTATGTCTTTTCTTCCATCTGGCAATAATAGTATTATTAGCTCACTGTTTGGTGATATATTAACGCTCGATCAAAGTGATATAGTATTGATTTTTTTAACCTCTGCAGTAGTTACTTTGATATTAATATTTAGATGGCGTTATTGGTTAATGATTTCAATTAATCAAGATTTAGCAGTAGTTGAAAAAATTAATGTTACCTTTGTTAGACTAGAATTTTTAATCACTCTTGCTATATTTATAGCAATTGCTGCCCAACTAATAGGAATATTACTCATTGCTGCATTTTTGCTAATACCAGCAGCATCTGCAAGGCTCATTTCGAAAACTCCAATGCAGATGATTATTGTTGCAACAGTTTTTTCTGTGATCTCTGGGATATCAGGTCTCATGTTATCTGCAAGTTTTGATTTGTTAACTGGACCTGCAATTATACTTGTTGCAGCGGTATATTTAATTATCGCTTATTTTATAAGGCTAGTATTAAGCAGGTTGGCTTAATTTTGATCTCGAATGTTAATAATTTTGTAATATACTCATTATAAAACATCACTATCTTAGCACAAAATAGTTTTTGCTATACTATTATTTATATGCTAATGATAAGTTGTTAATTTTATGGAGTAAGCAATATGAGCGAAGAAGGATTTTTTTCCAAATATATATCTCAACCTGTGAAAAAATTTTATAATTATATTACAGGAAAAACAGAAGAGTCAGATGATGTAGCAGGTGATGTGCATAATATTGCACAAGGAGACTCAGAGTCTTTGGATACTCATGTACAGTCAAATGAGAATGATATCATATAGATAGCATGAGGGTCACACCATCCAAAGTTAAAAAATTCCTAGAGAAACCTGATGCTTTACGTGGTGTGTTAATTCATGGAAGTGATAACAGTAGGGTTGATTTTTATGTACAAGAAATAATTGCTAATTTGGGTGAGTATTCAGTTCAGGTGATGGATTTTGCAATAGTGCATAAGTCACCCAGTTTACTGTTTTCTGAATTGGCAAACGTTTCGATGTTTACCAGCAAAAAATTAATTAAGCTGATAAATGTGAGTGGAGGTATATCCAAGGAGTTAAAAAATGTATTGGATTATAACGCAAGTGGTCATTATGTAATGATGGTAGCAAATGATCTTCCATATAATTCTGCGACTAAAAGTTATATGGAGAGTTCAAAAATTTTTGGTGTGATTGCTTGCTATAAGGACAGCAACAGCAATCTTTATGACATTATATCAAGTTACTTAAAACAAAATGATATAAAATGCACAAATGAGATAATCTACCATTTGCAATCTTACTTTAATCATAGCAAGCTGCCTATATGTTCAGAACTTGAGAAGTTAGTTTTATACTTAGGGGAGAGAAAAGACCTAAAACTTACTGATATAGAATTATGCTTTTCAACTTCCGGCAACGACTATGCTACACTTGATGATCTATGCTCTGCCATAGCAAGTAAAGATATGTCGCGTTTCATTAGAATTTCTGATGCATTGATATCGCAAGAAAATTTTTCACCGATAGCACTAATTCGCATTATATCAAATTATTTCCTACGCCTTGAAAACGTTTTGCTGTCAGTGCAAGGTGGAATGAGTGAGCAGGCTGCGATTGATCAGCTAAGCCCTCCATTGTTTTTTAAACAATTGCAGAGTTTTAAATCTCATTTGAAAAGTTTGCAACTTTCAGAACTTAAGAAGATCTTGGAAAAATTGATAAGCTTAGAAGTTACCTGTAAAAAAACTGATTTAGATCATAAAATGATTTTTCAACATGCACTGACGGGTAGCTGACTACTCGGATCCAGCCTTTCTTATAATTTCATCAAAATGTTGTATTTTAACATAAAATAGCTGCTTTTATGCCTACCAAAATTCATTCTTTAGTGTGTGTCTCACAAGTATTCTTTGCTAATAGGATATTTTCGAATATAATTGAATATAACTAGATAAAAATACAGATATGTTTGACATTTCAAAAATTGTAATAACACCTAAAATGTTAAAATTAGTTGCTGAAATTGATGAATTTAAAGGAGCATGGCAATTGTTTGGTAATTTAGCTCCAGAACGTTTACAAATGCTCAAGAAAATTGCAACAATTGAAAGTATTGGTTCTTCTACTCGTATTGAAGGGGCAAGATTATCAGACCGTGAAGTTGAGCAATTACTATCCAAACTTGATACACGTTCATTTCGTTCTCTAGATGAACGAGAAATAGCCGGATATGCGTATGTGTGTGAAGAAGTATTTCAAAACTTTAACAAGATGCCATTTACAGAAAACACTATAAAACAGTTTCACATCTGGCTTTTACAATTTTCATATAAAGATCAAAGGCACATGGGAGAATATAAAAAATTCCCCAATCATGTTGAAGCGTTTGATGAATCTGGAAAAAGCTTGGGCATAGTTTTTGAAACAGCCTCTCCATTTGAGACAGCAACACAAATGCAAGAACTTATTTATTGGACTAGCCAGCAATTAGAGGTGAAATCGTTACACCCTCTATTAATTATTGGCATTTTTATAGTTACTTTTTTAGCTATTCATCCCTTCCAGGATGGAAATGGCAGATTATCACGCATTCTCACAACTTTCTTGTTACTAAAGTTAGGGTATATCTATGTACCTTACAGTTCCCTTGAAAGTATAATTGAAAGTAATAAGGAGAGTTACTACTTAGCTTTGCGTCGTACTCAACAATCCTTGAAGACGAGCAGCTATGATTTTAATCCATGGCTTATATTCTTTTTAAGGTCACTACAAAAGCAAAAATTTCATCTTGAACAAAAGGTGTCACATGAAAAAGTGTTAAATCTCTATTTACCACCACTTTCTGCTAAAGTATTAGCACTACTCAGCAAACATGGACGTCTTACAATTAAGGATTTGGAAAATATTACTAAAGCAAACTGCAATACCTTAAAGAAGCACGTATCTAATCTCGTAAAGAGTAATCACATCACTCAGCATGGAAAAGGCAAAGCAACCTGGTATGTAATATAGAGCTCAATAGGATATGTATTCATTTTGAATTGTTAAATTATTCAGCTATAGAATATAGATCACAGCTGTACAAACATTGTAGTTTGAGCCCACTAGATCCCAGTGCCCTATTCTTGTCATCCCAGTGCCCAGACACTGGGATCCAGCATTTCACGCAATCCCATCAAGAACGTTGTATTTTACATAACACTTTTATGCTTACCAACTTAATAAAATTCCTGGATCCCAGTGTCAAGCACTGGGATGACACCATAGGGGCACTGCCGTCATAAAGGAACCAGTGTCAGCTACTTGATGACATCATAGGGGCGCTGGCCTGACAACCGTCATCCCGCTGCTTGTTAGCGGAATCTGCTGTGGCGACATAAACTCAAATCATTTCAAATTTCAATCCAAAGAGGTATCATTATGTCAAACAACTTCAATTTTAAAGAATTTTTTAACCACTATGAAACAAATAGTACGTCAGATGATATACAAAGGTATTATTTGCTGTGGAAATCAGTAATAGCGCAGGCAATGATTGATGCAGCAAGTCACTGCAAAAAAACAGAAAGCTTGGTAGAAAAACGTAAGGCAATTTCTTGGTTATCAGACTTTAGTCAAGATTTTGTGCACACATGTATATTGGCTGATTGTGATCCGGTATACGTAAAAAATAAAATACAGCCAACCTTAAAAAGCCTTACTAGATAAAGCCTTTTTATATACTTAATGAGGTTTACTCCTTTTACCGAAAAAAATATAATTCAATCTCCTATCTATAGTTGCCTCTATATCTTTGATTAATAGCTGCTTTATCATGTTTACTTTTCGCTTTGCATCTTGAGCTTGACGCTCATTGTTACCACTGTTATTGCTGTAATTATTCTTATCACTATAACTACTGCCACTTGGTTTGCTACTGTTACTGAACTCACTACCCTTTTTTCTTCTTGTGTTGAGTATCTGTATTATCTTTTCCTTTAAAAAGGACTTCCAGCCTGTGCCAAGTAATAATTTATAGAGAAAATGCGGAGTAAGAAACGCCACTAATATTCGAATAGAAATTCCGTAACCGAGATCTTCCCTATTTTCATAATACCACTTGCAATATTGAAACAAACGGTAAAACGCATTTTTGAAAGAGCAAAATTCTACAGCATACCAAAAACCATTGCTGAGAAACATGAGCACAATGCTGAATGTGTAAAGATACATTGTGAAGAGAAACAGTTTCACAATTATATCTTTGAGACTACCTAATATATAATTCAATAATCTTAATTTATAGAAAAGTGATATCATTTCACACCCACTTCAATATGGCTGGGGTGGAAGGATTCGAACCTTCGCGTGGCGGTATCAAAAACCGCTGCCTTACCACTTGGCTACACCCCAATACTACTTACATCAATAACACTATTAGCCCAATTAGTAAAAGATTTATTTGCTTTTTCTATGGGCATCACAGCAATAGCTGGCTGATCATAAGAATGCATTGCTTCGATTTTTTCTACAATTTTATCAACTTGATCATTCCTGCTCTTCATAATTGCCACTACTTCACAACTATTACTAATTTTACCTTCCCATAAATACAGAGAATTCACTTCGGGAAATATATTTACACATACAATTAATTTCTCGTTTAACAATTCTTCAGAAACAGTTTTAGCCTCCTCAAAATTTGAAAAAGTTGTATAAACCAAAACTAAATTATTCATTAGTAGCTACATAAATGCATTGCTACTATACTCTACCGAGATTTATTCATCAAGAGAAAATAACGCCAGCGCGTACTGTATGAACATTTGTTTGCAAAGGTAGTATGTTAAGTGTTATAGCTAGTTTGCCTCAAACGTAAAGGTGTCATCCCAGTGCCCCTGTGATGTCATTCCAGTGCTTGACACTGGAATCCAGTTTTCCATATAATCTCATCGAAAACGTTGTAACCACTTTCTATGCTAGTTTGCTTGTAAACAAGCAAACTTTCCTGGATCCCAGTGGGCTTTGTTGCATCGCTAGCTATGATGGATTAAAGATAAAAAAGATAGGGAATATCAGTAGCTTATTATTCTGGTATTTATAACAAGAACGGTCAATGAATACCTAAATTTGAGTAAAAGAAATTTCACTACCATTTACCAATCCGGCTAAAATTCAAGAATTTCAATGCTTTAGCTATTTTCAATAGAATTAAATTTATTAATATAAATAACAAATTACTATTCTTAAATTTGATCAGATTGATTGCAAAAAAACAAGATTTTCAATAGGTTGCTTATAATCCTAACTATAGTTAGCCTTTCATAAGTAGCGATGCAACAAAGCCATCCCAGTGTCAGCTACTCGGATGACACCTTTCCTAGCAGAGAAATCACAATGTTCATACGGTTGTACGCATACCGCTGGGATCTAGGATTTTTCTATAGTTTAAAAACAAAAAAAGGACGTTACTCATTGAGTAACATCCTTTTGGAGAAGGTAGAAGTTTTACTTATTACACTGTTCCTGGAGTTGCTGTAGCTCTTGAGTTGACAGGTTCTGCACTAGGTTGATCTAGAGATGCGCGTCGTTTTGCCAACTTTTCTTCGAGTTCTCTGTCAAATTCTTCTTTTAAAGGAAGAACTTGTTTTCTTGTTAGCGTAGAAGAACCAGAACCCATTCCACTATCAGTAGAATTACTGTGAGTGAGAGTTCTGTTACTCAAACTATCCAGGTTTTGCTCCACAATAGGATCACTGAGAACATCTTCACTGAAAGAACTTTGTCCATTTAAGTTAGTCAATGAGGCGCTTCTAGGTAGTTCTGGTGGAGCAACTGGAGTAAGCTTAGGAGTTAAGCTACTAGATGAATTGCTTCTACGGACTGTTGCAAAGTTCTGAGAATCTGAATCAGAGACAGTAGCAGTACTTTCAGTTCCTATAGAATTTAGTGAATTGCTTTTTGACAAGCTGTTAGATTGTTCAGAGCCTTTTCTTCCCAGTGAAGAGAATGATGATGACACAGACCTAGTTAAACTTTTGACAGAAGGCCTGTTAGCTTTTTTCTCTGCTCTGTCAAACATATTGCTTACGCTTGAGTACAAATGATTTTCTCTACATTCTTTAATAACCTTCTTAATTTCATCGTGATGTTCAGAGAAAACACTGTCGATGAAATAACTACCTTTAGGTAATGACCTTTGTGTTAACAAGTTATGCAAGCTTTTTTCATTTAAATTATTAATGAATTCTTTCTGTACTTGCCATCCAGAAGTATGTTCAATCTCCCCTGATTTTGCCTTCTCTGCCATTTTTAAATCAATTTCTGACGATATTCCAGAAAGTATATTTTTCACTAACCCAGAATTATTTCCTTTATCAGCAAAAATTGCTTTCATATCATTTCTTATTTCGTCAGATTTCTTAATTGCATCTGGAGTAAACCTTTTTACCTTATCTAAATAGTCCGTCTCACCAGATGCCTTATGGAACTTATTTGCCACTCCTTCGCCTACAAAACTAGCGCCTTTTTTCAGTGAATCTACTGAATGTTCATAACCTTCTTTCACCTTATCTTTAACATGCATAGCACCATCTCTAACTTTTCCGGCAGCGTATGTTGATGCGTCCTTAACTTTCCCAGCAGTATATTTCGCCCCATCAACTGTTTTTTCTGCTGACCACTTGAGCCCTTTATATCCAGATTGAACTGCTTTTACAGCGACTTTTACAGCGAAATATAAAGCAAGACCAACTATAGCACCCGGTATAGCAAGTGTTGCACCAACTGCCAAAAGTGGTAGTACTGCCGTAAATAACCCACTTGCTGTACTTACTACAAGAATCTTATCTCCTTGTTTCATCTTAGAGAATTCTGTATCTCCTTTTAACAGGTCAGTCATTCTTTCTTTTAGCTTCTTGTGATCATTAGCAATATCTGAATTTGGTAGATTTTGCATCGTTTTATTCAAATCAAAACTATCTTCTGGTTGGTTTTGTTGAGTTCCAACAGAATTTGAATTTTTTTCATTATGTAACATTTTAAACCTCACTATTAATTAAATATATTATATTGTACACCCTCGATTCTTAAGTTAGTGTTAAATTGATTGCCAGTATTTATTTGTCTTCAAATAATTTCGCTTGACGTGTTTTGTGGTAACATAGAAAATTAGGTCAAGAAGCTGCAGCATTTATGAAGTATAGAAAAAGAACACTCATCTTTTTGGCTGTTATAACTTTAATAATAATAGCTTTACTATTTAGGTATAATTCCCATTTTCACAAAGACGTAGTGCACTTAAAGAGTGACAACAAAGAATTCAAAAAAAAGCCAGAAAATTCCATAGAGTCGACCATATTACATAGAGAAAAGGAAGTGTACGATCATGTTTTCCATCCTGATGATTAATTTGTAAATAAAATAGCAATTTATGTTTGCATTTTCTTATTAAAGAAGTAATATTAGCGTATTAATTATAGAATCAATCATTATGTTTGATGATAATAATCCTTGGAATCTGGGAAAGAAACCGGTAGGGAACAAAACTCCTAATAATGAAGATATTTTAAGTAAAGCTGTATCTGATATAAGGTTCTTTCTTAATGGATTAACCAGAAACAGGGGCAAAAAACCTTATTTCATCATTTTCATTATTTTGCTGTTCTATGCTTGCACTGGCTTTTATATTGTCCATCCTAGTGAAGAAAGTATAGAACTTACCTTTGGTAAATATTCTAATACAGAAACACCTGGTTTGCGTTATCACTTCCCCTACCCTATTGGCAAGGTTTTTAAAGTGAACGTTAAGGAAGTAAATCGTGAAGAAATTGGGGTAAGTAGTTCTTATGGGCGAGATACAGATCGCGGTGAAGGCGTGATGCTAACTGGAGATGAAAATATAGTCAACGTTAACTTCGAGGTTCAGTGGCGCGTTAGAGATGCTAAGGACTATTTATTCAAAGTGCGGGATTACAAACCCGGTTTCAGTGTTAAAAATGCTGCTGAAAGTGCCATGAGAGAAATAATAGGTAAAAATACGATCTCTTTTGCACTTGGTCAAGGCAGACCAGAAATTTCTAGAGATACTAGAATTCTATTGCAGCAGATTCTTGATGGATACCAAATGGGTATAGAGATTTTATCTGTTCAAATGAAAAAAATTGATCCACCAGAAAAAGTAATCAGTTCGTTTAGAGATGTACAAAGTGCTCGTGCAGACAAAGAGCGTACTATAAACGAAGCATATGCTTATAATAATGATATTATACCTCGAGCAAAGGGTGAAGCGATAAAGATAAAATTAGATGCACAAGCATATGAAAATGAAATAATAAATGAAGCAAAAGGTAATGCAAATCGCTTTTTATCTCTTTATGAGGAATATAGACAGAATCCTTCTCTCGTTAAGAATCGTATTTATCTTGAAACTATGGAAAATATTTTCAGTAAGGTAGACAAAGTTGTTGTAACTGATGATCTGAAAGGTATGTTTTCTTATTTACCTCTTACAAATTTAGGAAAATAACCATGAGTAGTAATATTAAAATTGTTTTTGTTTCTGTATTTGTTGTTTTATTGATTGTTTTATTTAATTCAATATTTGTTGTGCAAGAAACAAAGCAAGCGATAGTTATACAACTCGGTAAAGTTGTAAGGGATGTTAGGGAAAGTGGCTTATATTTTAAGTTGCCATTCATAAATAGTGTAGAGTTTCTTGATAAAAGAGTTTTAGATTTAAGTCCTGATAAGATCCCAAGGGAAGTGATAACAGCGGATCAAAAACGTATTATAGTAGATGCATATGCAAAATATAAAATAACAAATCCTGTTATTTTTTACCAGGCTGTGAGGAATGAATCAGGGCTGGTTAGAAGATTATATCCGGTTATAGAAGCACACATAAGAGAAAATATAGGCAGATTTTCGTTGATTAGCTTGTTGAATGAAAAAAGATCAGAGGTTATGCAATTGATTCAGCGTGGAGTTTATTCTGAAGCTGAAAAATTTGGCATAGAAATAATAGATGTAAGAATTAAGAGAGCAGACTTACCAGAAGAAAATAGTTCTGCAATATTTCGCCGTATGCAAACTGAAAGGGAAAAAGAAGCAAAAGAAATTAGAGCAGAAGGAGAGCAAGCTGGGCAGGAAGTTAGATCAAAAGCTGATAAATTAAAAAGGGAAATTATCTCTAGTGCAGTAAAAGAATCGTACGAAATAAGGGGCCGTGGTTATGCTGAAGCAACTAGAATTTATAATGAGGCATTTAAGGTCGATGAAGAGTTCTTTAACTTTTATCGCTCTATGAGCGCTTACAGTAAATCATTTGCCGAAAATAATACTAAATTTGTACTTTCACCAAACAATAACTTTTTAGATATTTTAAATAAGGGGTGGAAATAGTCTATGAAAAGTAAGGCATTTATTTTATCTATATTTGCATATTTTCTAATTGCGTTTTCTTCGTATGCTAATATGTTTGATTGGAATGCAAAAAAGGTCGTTGATGCTAGCACTACTGCATGCAACTGTAATCAAGGACTTGCCGATTTAGTGGAAGAACTCATTCCTGCGGTTGTAAATATTTCAAGCGAACAAATCATCAAACAAGAAAATAACAGCAGAACTAGAGTTCCATCTATGCCAGGAAATAATTTTTTTGATGATTTTAGAGAGTTTTTTGAGCATTTTGATCAGTTTTTTATGGATAGGGGCCCTAGTGTTAACAAAGAGGTGGTGTTGCTTGGTTCTGGGTTTATTATAGATAAAGGTGGAACTATAGTAACCAATTATCACGTTATTAAAAACGCCAAAGATATCACAGTTACTATGAACGATAATACTTATTTCAAAGCAGAAGTTTTAGGCTATGATGCAAGAACTGATCTTGCTGTGCTTAAGATTAATTCTGATAAAGATCTTTCTTCTGTTGCATTTGGTGATTCTGATAAAGCAAGGGTTGGTGATACGGTTATGGCAATAGGTAACCCATTTGGTTTGGGTGGCTCTGTAAGCACAGGAATTATATCTGCAAGGTCCAGGGACATTAGTATTGGCACTATGAATGAATTTATTCAAACTGATGCTGCAATTAATAGGGGTAATTCTGGAGGACCGTTATTTGATTTAAATGGAAAAGTTATAGGTATTAATACTGCTATCTATTCTCCATCTGAGTCTGGCGGCAACGTGGGTATAGGTTTTGCCATACCATCTAATTTAGCTATGTCAATTATTGACACATTAAAAAGTGGCAAAAAAATAAAACATGGTTGGCTTGGTGTGCAAGTTCAGCCTATAACGAAAGAATTTGCTGAGTCCTTGGGTTTAAAAGATATAAAAGGCGCATTGGTTGCAAGTATAGTAAAGGATAGTCCTGCAGAAAAAGGTGGGATTAAAGTAGGTGATATATTATTAGAATTTGACGGTAAAAAAATCGATAGAATGACACAATTACCTCAAATGGTTTCAAGAGCTGGACCTGAGAAAAAAGTGCAAGTTAAGTTACTTAGAAAGAGCAAAGAGGTTAATATTAAAGTTGTGATCGGAGAATCTACAAATGATGGCCAAGATAACAATCAAGAAGAAAATAAATCAACATCTGATTATGTAACCGGTTTAACTGTTTCAAATCTGCCAAAAGAATCAAAAGAAAGTAAAAATAATGTACCTACAAAAGGTGTGATAGTTACCAATGTAGATAGTAACAGTAATGCCACGTTGCGTGGTATTAAAAAAGGAGACATTATTATCCAATTAGATGGAACCGATATAGAAAATACTAATGATTTTCAAAAACAAGTTGATTCAGCAGTAAAGAAAAACGGTAAAGATTCAATAATGTTGCTCATTTACCGCAATGGAAATCAATTCTTTACTTCGATAAAGTTGAAGAAATAGCACTCGTAGGTTATTTACTAAATTAGCAGCATTGTAAGCCTGTCACTGTAACACCTCAATCTTACAAGACAAATCAAAACTATTAAAGTCTACATTCCATTCACTAAAATACACATATGGATAATATAAATTTTCTAAAATTCATTGAACTGTGCTTTCAAACAGTGGTGCCGGGATGTGAGTATAATGATTATCAGTACATAAAAGTCATAGCAGACAGGCTGGAAGCAGCGAATGCTGGCGAAGTAAGGCGCATAATATTCAATATGCCTCCGCGTTCAATGAAGTCCATATGTATGAGTGTTGCGTGGCCCGCATGGATACTGGGAAATCAGCCAACTGCAAGAATAATAGTTGCAAGTTATTCTAAGTTGCTTAGTGAAAAACATTCGCTTGATACCAGGTGCATAATGCAATCTGATTGGTATAAAGAACTATTTCCAGAGGTAGAACTATCCAAAGACCAGAACACTAAATATAAATTCCAAACAGTGCAGAGAGGATACAGAATCGCAACATCAGTTGGAGGAACATTAACCGGTGAAGGTGGTGACTCTATTATTGTGGATGATCCGCTTAACCCTGCTCAAGCTTTGAGTGAAACATTTAGAAAACGTGCCACAAACTGGTTCGATCAGACTTTAGTAACGAGACTCAACAATAGAAAAAAAGGAGTAATTGTGCTTGTGATGCATAGGCTCCACCTGGAAGACTTAACTGGGCACCTCTTATCTAAGCCAAAAAACATATGGCATCACATTTGTTTGCCAATGATTTCTGAAAATAAGGAGGTTATTTATTCAATTAATAACCATACTGGTGTCATTCCACCCCCCCCTCCTGTCATCCCAGTGCCCAGACACTTGTATCTGGGATCTCGTTCCTTAACTTTATAGTGTAAATTATTTCAAATTGTGTCTAGCTGCAAGTATAATAATTTCCATTTATAGATAAAGTATGTTGCAAATGTTATGCCAAAGAGTATAATAAAATCTATATCAAATACTTTACAAGAAAAAGTGGGATAGAGGCAAAAGCAAATATTAATAAGGATAATTTAAGAAAAGCGCATGCTAGAGTTTGAAGAAGCAGTAAAAATAAAAAATATTATTGAAAGGTTAAATAGCACATGATATAATATATATATAGTGTAAAAATGTAAATAATTTTATTGACATCTTTACATTAATAGTTCTTAAATATTTAGTACTGTAGAATTAAATTATTAAGTTTTATGAAGGAAGTAAAAATGGTGGAAGGCTTTTCAGGTAATAATAAAGATAGTAATTTTATTGAGGGGGCAAAAATAATGGAAAATTTTTCAGATAATAACGGAAACGGTAGCTCGATCTTCCAAGGAAAAATCAGGGAGCAAGATTTCTCTGCAGAGCAGAAGCTAAATGAACTAAAAGCAGCCATAGAGGAGCTCACCAGACAAGATTTGCTCAGGAGGCTCGAGTGTGAGCGTCAGGCTTCTAGTTGTATCGATGAAATATCATCTCAAGCAGAGCTACATATCGGAGAAGGTGATGATGAGAATTACTTCACTGGTGAAAAAGGAAGAGTACTCGGAGATTTCTGGAATTTCTTTGAATCTCTCTTCAACCTTTTTGAAGTAGATGTAGATGATCCGAAAATCTACCAAATGCTCAAAGAGAAGAAAGAAAAAAATTGGCTTCTTTCGATAATTGAATTTATGTGTGACAAGCTTAAGGAGTTAATCAAGAAGATTTTTGCACGCGATTTAAGTTTCAATCAGAGGTTGGACAAAGAGATAAAAGAATTGCAGGAAAAATTAGGCAGTGGTGAGTTATCAGAAGAAGAGTTTGCAAGGGCGTTAGAAAGATTAACTGCATTGCAAGATCTGAAACTCAGGTTACAAATGGCCGTTGTCGGATGGATTGTTACAATGTTCGCAGAGATGTTTGGAGTTGAGTTGGCGGCTGCGGTAGAGGCATCTACAGAAAAAGAAGATAAAAAAGCAGAAAAAACATCATTAGAAGCAATTAAAGAAGTTCATAAAGACGTAGAAATCAAGGTAGATGAAAGAGAAAAACCTAAAGTGCCAGTTTTCCTTTTTGAAGTTTCACCAGGATTTGTAAGACCGGTTGTTCTGAGCAAACCAGAACTTGAAATTGCGTCAGATCCTTTGAAACATCTATTGCGTCTTACTGAGCTTGAAAGAAAATATCATGAAAATTCACAAAAACCAAAAGTGGAAGAAGAGAAAAAAGCGAAGCAGGAGGAACCGAAGAAAGAGGTGTGTCCACCTGCTCCAAAAACTGCAACGAATACGACGGGGACGGGGCAGAGGAGACAGGATGTTCAAGGATGCGATAGTAGTAAGGAAAGAAAGAAAAACCACGATGAAAATAATAATAAGCAAGCTCCAAACCAACCTACTCAAGGCTCTGTTCCTAACGGAAAAGCTTCGAACCAACCTATCCCAAAATCTATGTCTGACAGAAAGGCTTCAGAGCAATTTGTTAAAAATCCTGTTGCTGATTGTAAATATGATCTTACAGTTGGTTTTTGGAATGGTCCTGAGAATGAAGGTTCTGTGAGTAATGCTCAACCACCAAAAGAATTGACTAATGATGTAAAAGTTGAGAAATGTGCAGAAGGTCAGTCAGTAGGAAAGACACCATAGTGGGGATAGCTAATACTTAGATGACAAAAAAGGGTGTCATTCCAGTACTGGAATCCAGGGGCATATAGATAGATGTCGACAGTTCGTCATTCCGCTACGTGTTAGCGGAATCTATGCTTGAGATACCGCGAATGAATCGCGGTATGACGTAGGGAACTTAGGGTTGCCAATGACTTGTCATTCCAGCGCGTGACGCTGGAATCTTGAAATTTGTGTTTTATGAAAAAGAGTGAATAAAATTTTTTGAAAAAAAATATAAAAAACTGCTTGCACTTAATTTTATTTTTAGTATACTAATTACATAATATTTTTACTGGAGGGTAATATGCCGAATGATAATGGTAAGGAAAGTTTTAAGGGAGAAAAAGAGTGGGATCTCCGGAACAAGGGGCTAGGTGGTGGAATAGTGACGTATGTTAAAGGAGCAAGGATTGATGATCATCGTGATGCACTTAAGGACGTGCGAGAGAAGCTACGTCAGCCTAGCAGTTCTATGAGCGGGTCAAGCTCTAGTGGAGTTGGTAGCGGTAATAAAAGGTAGTAATAAAAAATAGTTGTTGTAATTTAAAAATGGGGAGGTTGGTATGCCTAATATAGAAACAGTAAGGGCGTTGATTAACGCTTTTAATGTACATAATTATTTTTCTAATACAGTTAAAACTAATTTTAAGCTGCAAAGCGAGGGCAAGAAGAACTATATCGTAGTCTCATTTGATAAGAGTATGGATACGTATCAGTGTAGAAGATATCTGGACAGTATAAAAAGGAAGATAATACGTGAATTCTACGGCATTGAGGAAAGTAATGATGCAGAAATATTGGATACAGCTAAGCTAATTTTTGATGTTAATTCTTTTCCGTTTGATATCAATGATAGAGACTGGTCTTGGGATAAACAGCATGGGTTTAAGTTTGTAACACCTGTAGATAAAGGTGTAATTTTTAATCTAAAGTCTCACTTAGCTTCTTCACTTAAAAAAGATGTTCTAGAAGGTATGCCAACTTGTAGCATATTCACTAATGCATTTGACAAGAAAAAATATTTATGGTGCGGTGAATTTGATAATGAAGAATTAAGTCAGCAATTTAAGAGTAAGTTTTTATCAAGGATGAGAAAAAGATATAAAAATGTTCCTAAGAGCCCTCTGAAGGTTGAAGGTAATGATGTATATATCAAAGATGTTTTTGATGACGCTCGTTTTATTGATAGTGTAACACGGTATAAGGCATGGCTTATAGGTATGGACCTTGGAGTTGGCAATGATGTTGATCATAGTGTGAAGTCATTTAAAAATATGATAATAAGATCTACTTATTCGGCGACAAAAGTGATGGTAGATGGTTTTATACTTGCTCCTCCTTTAAATGGGAGAGTAGTTTCAATTCTTACACCTATTACACAAAATGGTAAGGGGATTAAATTGTTAACAAAAGAAGAGGTACGTGCTATAAATCGTGCATTTAATCATGCTGTACTTGATGATATTAGTGGTAGAACTCAAGCAAAATTATCAGTGAATGGAAGCAGTGGAATATATGGCATAGACTTTTCCAATCCGTACATTTCTCACTGTGTGATAACCAAAATAATAAAAAACTCTGTAATCAACAAAGACCATGAACTGGCCATTGACCCTGAGCTTCGTTTTCGAGCATTGTCGCGATCACCATCGACTGAACTGTCAGATATGAAATGGGAGTCTCCCACGCGGAGTCAGGGTGGAGTAAAGGATTCTCCCAGGCAAGGATCAGAAAGAGAGAAAGAAACAGAGCCTTTTCGGGGGGTGCTGGGGGAAGAGATAGGTCAGGCTAGTACTTCTTCTCAGCAAACGGACATGCCATCCAGTTCATACACGTACATAGATAAACGAGATGAAAGTATGCCAGAGGATTCGTACTTTTTGCCATCAACGTTAACTTCTTTTCCACGTGTTATAACTCCTCCAGTTCATTACACAATATCGACGAAACCAATTCTACTTACGACAAAGAATGATCAAAAGTCCTCAAGTCTTGAGTTTTCTGCACGTTCTCCATGTTTGAAAGATGTGAACATTTTGGGTATGAAATCTGAAGAACATGATAAAAGCGAGCAAGGGGCTTGCTCACAGGTGGGTGTGAGAGCATTGGAAGGTGATCAGGCAGATGATGAAAGTATGCTAATAAAGATTCAGGGTCAGCAAGTGAGCTATAGGCCATCATTGACTCCTTTTCCTACAGCATGGGATAATTCAACATTCTTAAATCTTGAGGTTTCTAATGAGGAATCTGAAAAACAGCAAGTTACTGATAAAAGTGATCGAAAAAGTAGTAATGAGTGTTTTAAAGCGAAGCCACAAAAGAATGAATCTTCGAAGAAACATGGGGGTGGTGTTCAAAAAATGAAAAAATGGCTCTCTTCAACTTTTAGTAAGCAATATGACGTAAACCTTAAGCGACATGATGAAGGGCGTGGTACAACGCGAAGTACTCCTGTAAGTTCTCTAGATGGTGATCCAGGCCCGTCACAAGGTACTATTTCGGGGAAAGGGGAGGTACTACCTGTAGAGTATAGATCTGATAACTCTAGTTCTAAAACAGCAGTTGATAGAGATAGTGGTTTTTGTCCTACGGGTTCTCCTGCTGCGCAACATAAGGGAAGTGTCTCTTCAGAGCTTAAATATCTGCAACAGGTAAAGAATATATCAGAAGCTTTGAGGAAATAAATTTAGGTTTTTAGATATATCTTAACCATCTAAATGGTTTATTAGGGTTGGGGCCAAAGTCCCTGACCCTGAAAGCACTGGTGTTAGTTTTTCTCATCCATTGCAGATATTGCGCGGTACTAAATGTTTAAAAAGTATTAATATAAAGATATCAATAAAATTATTTACACTTTCATGCTATGCTCATAGCATCATATATTACTTAACCTTACAATAATTTTTTTATTCTTGCTGCTTCTTCAAACTCCAAATTTTTAGCATGCTCTATCATTTGCTTTCTCAAATCATCCTTATTAGTATTTACTTTCGGTTCTGCTATTGCCCTCTCTTGTAAGGTGTTTGATATAGGTTTTATTATAGTCTTCGGGATAATATTGTGCAATATATTATGTTCTTCTTGTTTTTTTCTTCTTCTTTCGGTCTCTCTTAATGCACGGTCCAGAGAACCAGTGATTTTATCTGCATACAAAATTACTCTACCTTCAGCATTACGCGCAGCACGACCGATCGTTTGAATTAATGAAGTTTCCGATCGCAAAAATCCTTCTTTATCAGCATCCAAAATTGCAACCAACCCACACTCTGGAATATCAAGACCTTCCCTCAGCAAGTTAACACCTACTAAAACATCGATTTCTTTAGATCTCAATTTGTATATAATTTCTATTCTCTCCAGCGCAGCAATATCAGAATGCAAATAACTCACTCTCATATTCAATTCACTCATATATTCAGCTAAATTTTCAGCCATTTTTTTCGTCAATGTAGTGATTAAAACACAAAATCCCTTCCCTATTGTCACTTGTGCCTCATGAATTACATCATCAATTTGACTCTCTATTGGTTTTACAATGCAGATTGGGTCTATAAGCCCTGTTGGACGGATAACTTGCTCTATAAATACATTACTGGTCTTTGCCAACTCATACTTTCCGGGAGTGGCTGAAATGTAAACAGTCTGCGGCCTAACTCCCTCCCACTCTTCAAATTTTAATGGACGATTATCAAAAGCGGAAGGGAGCCTGAAGCCATAGTCGATCAATTTCTTTTTACGCGCCTCATTACCACTGTACATCGCACCAACCTGAGGAACGGTGACATGACTCTCATCAACAAATAAAATTACGTCTTTGGGTAAATATTCAAACAAAGTAGGCGGTGGATCCCCAGCTTCCATTCCATAGAGATAACGCGAATAATTTTCAATACCTTTACATATTCCTGTTGTTCTCATCATTTCGATATCAAAATTAGTGCGTTGCTCGAGGCGCTTTGCTTCAACAATTTTTTTCTGTGAATAGTAATAATCCAAGCGTTCATGCAGCTCTTTTTTGACTAGTTCAATTGCCTGCAACAAAGCCTCACGCGGGGTTATGTAATAGCTATTTGGAAAAATGGTGATTTTATTTACGCCTTTGGTAACATTGCCCGTTATAGCATCAACTTCAGAAATTTCTTCTATTTCATCGCCAAATAACGATAAACGCCAAGCTTTATTTTCATAATGGGAAGGAAATATATCAACAATATCGCCGCGCACTCTGAAATACCCTCTCTCAAACCTGGCATCAGAGCGCTTGTATTGAAGATCAGTTAAGTTGCTCAGGAAATCATTAATACGAATTTTATTTCCAACACTAAGCGGTATGATCATGCTGCGGTAGCTCTCAGGCGAACCAAGACCGTATATGCAGGAAACACTGGCAACTACGATCGTATCCCTGCGCTCCAAAAGGGAGCAGACGGTGGAATAACGCAGCATCTCAATTCTTTCGTTAATTGCAGAATCTTTTTCGATATAAGTATCAGTTTGTGGTAAATAGGCTTCAGGTTGATAATAATCATAATAAGAAATGAAGTATTCAACAGCATTATGGGGAAACAATCCTTTCATTTCCTCATAAAGCTGTGCTGCTAAAGTTTTATTGTGTGCCATAATTAATGCAGGCCTGTTTGTCCTTGCAATAACATTTGCCATAGTAAAAGTTTTCCCAGAACCAGTAACTCCAAGCAAAACCTGATCTCTTTTATTGATATTTAGCCCTGCAATTAAGCTATCGATTGCCTGTGGTTGATCCCCAGCCGGTTGAAAATGTGTAGCGATTTGAAATTCCATAGACTTTACTTACTATCTTTGATTCATTGTATAGTAAACACTATATTGCTTTTAAGATAAGTTGTATAGCTATCGTAAAGCCATAAAACATTAACCAACAATGTCATGCAAGTAGCTGACACTGGAATCTTGTTTCAATGTTAAACAAAATACCATAGAATTCAAGAAGACAATTCCTAAAAAATCCCTACATCCAAAAAAAGGCAAAATGCTGCTTGAATAAGCTAAATTTTTTTAGATGCAAAAACAATAAAACATAGTTGATACTAAAGTTATAGTACTCCTATGACAACGTTACAAAAATTAAGGAAATGGATAGCTCTGATCAATTGGAATAGTATTTTCAGGTACCGGTGGTCAATATGACATTTTTAAAATAAAGATTTAGAACCTGTTTAAAATCTTCTCAATAGAAGAGAAATGAAGGAAAGAACGACCATTTGTAGGCTAGTGTTAAGTTTTCGCTCGCAATTTTTCCACAATCGTCTGCATTTTTCTAACCAAGCGAAAGATCGCTCTACAACCCATCTTTGTGGCAATACAGCAAAGGAATGTAATTCACTTCGTTTTATTACTTCTACAGTTGCTCCAATAATCGTTTTTATTTGAGTTGCAAAATTTTCTCCTGTATAACCTGCATCAACCAGTATATTTTTAACTTCCGAGAGGTTTTCTTTTGCGCTTTCAACCATTCTCACAGCACTGCTAACCCCAGTTGTAAATTAGAAAAAATAGAAAAGGTAAGGAAATAGGGTAAACTCCGAGGTATTTGATATTCATTCCTAAAATAGGAGGTTACCAATGAAAGAGAAAGTAACAGAAATCTTTTGTATAGTCGATGATTTTTGCAATACAGTCGATGAAAATTTTGCAGAAAAACTTCTACCAAGTGGCAAAAAACCAACCAGGACGCCAGAGATTACGCATTCAGAGATTTTTACCATAATATTGCTATATCAAGTGCGACAATTTTAAAATTTTCTATGTGCATTATTTGAAATTATTATACGAATCAGCGTTTCCAAAATTGCCATCCTATAGTAGGTTTATCAGGCTAAAATCGCGGGTTTTATGGTATTTAGCGCTCTTAATGCAATGGTTTTGCGAACAGTCAAAAGTGACAGGGATTTCGTACATAATCTATCGCTGTTTGCCATCCAAAAAGGACCTCGAGAAACAAAGTTTTCAAAGGGTTGGCAAAGATTGGAAAGACTACTTATGGGTGGTTTTTCGGTACATCTAGTAATCAATGAAACTGGCGAAATTCAAGGGGTTACGGTGATAAAAGGCAACGTTGATACCTGTGCCAAATTTAACTAAGAAATTGACTGGATTATTGTTTGGAGATAAAGGATATATCAAAAAAGATCTTTTTCACGAATTATTCGATAGAGGGTTAAAGCTTGTAACCAGTATAAAAAAGGGTATGAAAAACTCATTAATGGCGCTAAATGAGAAGATTTTGTTAAGAAAAAGATCGATTATTGAGACAGTTTTTGGCTCTCTGAAAAACAAATTTGAGATTGAGCATACTCGCCACAGATCACCGATAAATTTTTTGGTACACATTTTTTCTACGCTTGTTTCATATTCCATGCAGCCGCTGCATTTCTAAGCTTTACTTCGTTGGCTAATCCGCAACTGGGGTATATAGGGTTGACACCAAGGCAATATTCTTCTGGAGAAGTTGATCGGCATGGCAGCATATCAAAGATGGGACCAGCGGAATGTAGAAGTATGTTATATGAAGCTGCACAAACAATGCTTACAGTTACCAAGAGGACATTTAAATTAAAAAACTGTGGTTGCGAAGAAAAAAGGAATGAAAAAAGCAATTGTAGCAGTAGCAAGAAAATTAGCTGTAATTATGCATAGGATGTTGGTTGATAAAACAGAATTTTATTATCAATAAACATCAAAAGAGCATAGGACAATAATTTTATTGAAAATAAAGATAGCAATGCCGATGGAAGGGACAAGCAAGAACTTAGTTAGACTTCGTGGTAAACATGTTGCCGTCCACTTCCGCCTAACAAGTATAATGCGGCTTGACAAATTTATTGTCATCTCAGACCGCGGAGAGAACCATATGCTACTTTTAACTTATGTAAAATTACCAAGGATTATGGAGAAGATATGCTGTTTTGATTTGTGTGAAAATTATTGTTGACTTATGTGCAATTAGAGAACCTAAGTCACTTTAGCTATATATAAAAGGTTTAAGTGGTTGTATTGATGTATCTTTGTATTAAAAAACACCCAATAAGCAGAGTTGTAAGTGGAATAAACCACAAAATGTAAGTGCTAGATTTTATAGGCGGTACGATTATAATTGAATTGCCGTAAGAATTTTTTAACTCTGAGATTATCTCTTCATCTGTGTATCCATCATTGATTTTTTTACGAATTGCTTCTCGCATATCATACGCGATCTGAGATCCAGATTCAGACAATGATTCGCCAGAACATATTGGACACCTTATTATTTCAAATAAACTTGTTGCTCGTTTTTCCATGCTTTTATCTCTGAGTTTATTATCCAGAGTAAAAGCATTTACGCCTGAGTGAAATATCAATATGAAAAGTAAACTAACTACTGCTCTCATCCTTGGTTAATTGGGTTGAGTTGGTTCATAAAATCAGTGATGGATAACTTTCCAATAAAGCTTGACCCTACATCATCATCGTACTTTATTGAAAATTGAACGCTGTCATCAGTTGTTTTTTCCGATAAGGAAGATATTAATTTTTCGAACGCATCTGAAATTTTTGAGTCATCAGTCATAACCGAGATTAATTCTTTATAATTTGATATGGCCACGTTAATCTTGTCTTGAAATGAAGACGTAACCAAATTGTAATTTTGCACTCCACCATCTGCAGCAAGAGAAAAATTATTACTTTGAATTAAAAATTTTTCTATATTGAAATTAATTCTGGAAGCTGAGATGTGGTTTACAAATTCAAAATCAAATTTAGTGTTGATACAACTTTCAGGACTTGCAGTACTTTTATACCGATAAGTATAAAAATCAAATCCTAGCTTAATATTTCCATTCAGTTCTTTATTGAGATGAAATTGAATGTAATTACTTTTATCATTCACCTCGGTTATAACACTTTGCTGATTTTCTGAAACATCACATTGTAATCCATAATCTTCGTAACGAAGTGTATCTATATAGTCTATTATTGTACTATTTCTATCAAACCTTAGCGAAGATGGTAAATCATTTAGTCTAACAACAAAGTGGCTGCTATCGTTTGTGTGGCATTTTATATTCTTTTTCTCATCACCATGAACAGTAATATCAACTTCATTACTTGGTGTATAAATATATACTGATTTATCAAATAATCTATTTTTTATCAATAAAGCATCAGATGAGATGGTTAATTGCTCATTGGAAAATTTTGGGTTTGTCACACGAAAAATTAGGTTAGAAGGAAATCCACTAAAATCATGTGAAATATCAAATTTTTCGTCGTTAATGTATAGTATTGTTTCAGCTAAAAGATTTTTTACCTTACATGCAGAAAAATACCAAAAACCACTATACGCTACAGGAATAAACAAAAGTAAAGAGATGATAATATAGATAAAAATCTTACGCATAGCTAATCACTCCCCTGTTTATCCAATGATATATTTCTTGTACCCCTTGGTATGGTTACACACAAGCCGTCGATATCTTTTGTGATTTTTATTTGGCACCCAAGTCTTGATGTCTCTGTTAAGCCGAAAGCTAGGTCTAACATATCATTTTCCTCATCAGATATGGGATTATGCGTTTCTACAGCATCATAAGATTTTGGATCAACAATCACGTGGCATGTAGAACAAGCAAGAGAGCCTTCACATGCACCTTCAAGCAGATCTGGATCACTTCTATGGGCTAAATTGAGCAGAGTTTCTCCCTCTGCAGCTTCATAGCTTTTCTTACTCCCATCAGGTAAAATAAAAGTAACAGATGGCATATTATTCCTATTAAAATCCTTACTAATTTCTCTATATCCTACAGGTAATAACTAATATTTGCAAACTCTTTACAATTCCAGTGCCTATTTTTTGTTATCCAAGTAGCCGACACTGGTTTCCAGAAAAAAGGGTGTTATGCAAGTAGCTGACACTGGTTTCCATCCAAGACGGCAGTGCCCTCTTCTTGTCATCCTAGTGCCTTCTTCTTGTCATCCCAGTGCCCAGACACTGGGATCCAGGAATTTTATTAAGTTAGTAAGCATAAAAGTATAGCTAACGCGAGCTCTACGTCATACCGCCGCGGTATCTCTAGATCCCGCTAACACGTAGCGGGATGACGAACTGCTATACCGCCACGAACCGTCATACCGCGATTCATTCGCGGTATCTCAGCCGCTAACAAGAGATCCCGCTAACAAGTAGCGGGATGACGGTTGTTGTTTAGCTACAAACGTTAAGAAATTTACTAAGCGAAAAAAAAGGCAAAAGAAGCCCCGTGGTTGGCTAATTACTTACATTATACTTTCAAGTATGGCGTTTTTTTATTCTAAACGTTTAATAACCGCGATTCAGTTGCTTTTAAGCCGCAACTAATCTAAATTATAAACATTAAGAAATTTACTAAACAGAAAAAAAGGCAAAAGAAACCCTAGGGTAGCTAGTTATTCACTATCCATTTTTTAAATCGGCGTTTTTTGATGTTTTAAATGCTTTATAAGCGCATTTCAGCTTATATTAGGTAAAAACCTAGAAATTTTATAAAGACATAAGGTGCACATAGTGCAAAAAATTAAACATGGGACGCCAGATACGTGAGTTTTTTTGTCATTTAATCTGTACAGAGAAGATAAATAAATAGCTTCAGTTTCATGATAAGGGGGCTGGCGGAGTTTGTCAAGTAAGTTTTTTGTTTCTATTGAATGACAGTTGTAACCTACGAAAGAAGTCTGTTGTAATTTGTACGATATCTTTATAAAATGGTTCGCATAAGTTATCTAGCAGTGCAACTAAACAAATACAAAAATCAAAACGTCGCGGTTTTTGGTCTTGGTAAAACTGGTTTATCCGCCATTAACGCTCTAACAAAGAGTGGTGCAAGAATATATGCATGGGATGATCATGAAGAGCAAATAGCAAATGCAAAAATGATGTATAAAAAATGTAATTTTATTCATCCCAAGGAATACAATTGGCATGAGATCAGTGCATTGGTTTTAAGCCCTGGAGTGCCAACAGAGCCACATTGGATAGTAAAACTTGCAAGGAGATTTGATTGCAAAATAAAATCAGACATTGAGCTATTTCTTGAAGCTAAAACTACGAACCAGAAGGTAATAGGCGTCACAGGAACAAATGGTAAATCAACCACTACATCACTAATAGGGCACATATTAAAATCTGCAGGGAAAAAAGTAGCTATTGGTGGAAATTTAGGCGTTCCTGTTTTGGATCTAGAAAGAGATGCAGAAATTTATGTAATCGAACTCTCCTCTTTTCAATTGGAGTTGATGAATGAAATTAACGTGGACATTTCAGCACTGCTCAATATTACACCAGATCACATAGATAGGCATGGAAGTATGGAGAACTACATAGCAACTAAATTAAAACTGATAAACGGTAGTGAGGTTGCCGTAATAGGATGTGACAATGAGATTACTGCTGATATATTCAACAAATTCACTGGAGACAAAATTCCAATCTCAGTAACATATTCCCCGATGTCATTCCAGCGCGTGACGCTGGAATCCAGAAAAGAAAAACCATTGCCAACTACTCAGATGACAGAGGGTGGTGCAAGAGATCTAATATCATTGGCAGGTAACAATTTGCTTGATTATAGTGAACAGATTACTGGTATAGATCGAAATTATCTGGATCCCAGTGTCAGCTACTTGGATGACAAAAGGGGCACTGGGATCCAGAAGATCTCGTTAAAACTAGAGAATCATAGCTTATCAGTAAGCGACGTGAAAATAAACCTAATATCCAACGCAGAAAACATAGCAGCCACATATGCCGTATGTAAGGTACTTGGAGTAGATAGCAACACTATTATCAATGGAATCAAGTCCTTTTCAGGACTGAGGCATAGGAATGAACTGCTTGGCAAAATAAGAAATGTGTTTTTCGTGAACGATAGCAAAGCAACTAATGCAAAATCGAGCGAAAAGGCGATCTTATCTTATGAAAACATAAATTGGATCGCTGGTGGAAGAAGCAAAAAAGGTGGAATAGAATCATTAAGCAAGCATTTTACAAGGGTTAGAAAAGCTTTTCTTATTGGAGAATCAACCGAAGCTTTTGCAAATGTTATGGAGAATAAAGTAGATTATGTTAAATGTTGCAATCTAGAAGATGCATTCAGATTGGCTTTTGAAGAGGCCTTAAATAGCGCAGAAGAAGTAACAATATTACTTTCTCCCGCGTGTGCTTCTTTTGATCAATGGAAAAATTTCGAGGAACGTGGTGAAGCATTTTGTAGAATGTTTGAAAATCTCAGGTACAATCACACATGCTGTTTAGTATGATGTTGCGTGGAACAAAAGTTAATAATAGATAAGCTAATTAGGGTTATTCCATTTGAAGGGATAAGCGATGAAACCCTATTAAAGGTGTGCACTGACCTTAATCTAGCTAATAGCTTTTGCAAATTTCAGAATGGAATATATAGCGCTTTGGAGCACATAGCAGAGGACTTAAATAGCTCAATGGAAGCTGAATTAAGAAATTCTAATTTAGAAGATATGAAAGTGCGAGAGCGAGTAAAGTTAGCTATTCAAATACACCTTTCAAACTATGCTAAGCTACCGAATTATAGAGAACTTTTAAAAAATGTTTTATCATTCTCCGTATCACCAAAAAATACATATTTTTCTAGTAAACTTTTATACAGAACTATTAGTGCGATTTGGTATGGCATTCATGACCAATCAACAGATTTTAACTACTATACAAAAAGAGCAATATTAGCTGGAGTGTACTTAAGTACGATACTTTTTTTTATCAATGATTATTCAGAAGATTTTGTGGATACTTTATCGTTTCTTGATAACCGTATCAACAATGTCATGACATTTCACAAATTCAAAACTCGCTTAAAAGGAATCATAGGAAATTTCTTATAAGCTATTGATTGTTGGTAGAAAAGTACTTGAGCACGATCCTGAAAAGGTTTGTGAAAATAAAAATATTCATGCTGATCATAAAGAACATTTAGTTTATTGTGAGGATAATAATGGTACAACAAAATACACCAGTTACGAAGAAAAAGAAAATAAATTTATTGAAGAAGCACATGAATATTTAATAGACTCTGAATTTAATAAAAATTTTGATCTAGGGCAGTACAGAATAAGTAATTTCTCCGGAAACTTGACGAAAATAGAACTGGAACTCATCAATGAAAAGTATATGCAAGTTTAAGTTGATAGAGAAAGAAAAATTATTCTTGCTATACCGTAAATACGTTCCAAGATTATACTAAAGTCTTTATTGCACTCAAAACCTTCGTTTTTCCTAATCTCTAGAATTATCAATGCATCATCACTTAACCAGCCTGAGTTAGCTAGTCCATTCAACGTTGATTCAACTAGATTGCTATTGTAAGGTGGGTCTATAAAAACTATGTCGCATTTTGAAATAGGTTTTGGTAAGCAGTTAGCACTGCAGCAAATTAGCGTAACATTGTCCGTAATTCCAAAATCTTCTGCTGTTTTTTTAGGCAGTTGCAAATTGTAATAATCTGAATCCACCATGAATGCATGTTTAGCGCCGCGAGAAAGCGCTTCAAATGAAAAAGAGCCACTTCCGCAGAACAAATCAAGTACATTCAAGTTATAAATAGGTTTTCTTGAGGAAAGTATACTAAATATTGCTTCTCGAACAATACTCATAGTTGGTCGTGCAGCTAAATGCTTACCTGTAGTTATTTTTCTTCCGCGATATTTGCCTGCAATGATGCGTAGCATATTAAATAAGCTCCAAAATAATTAATTATTTATACTATATGATTAATGTCAATATGGCTTTAGCAGTTTAATAGAGAGAAGCTATCGAGTCGCTTGTAAGAAAAACACAAACACAAGACTCATCAGTTATCTTTTTCTGATTTGCCTGCTGCATTAATTGCTTGACCAATCTCATCTTGTAAATCATCATGATCATTTTTTTCATCATGATTTAGCCCTTCAATTCTGCTTTCTAACTCTAACTTAATTATAGTATTGATTTTATCTATATTATCAAGAAAGCCTCTACATTCTTCTTCACTATACTCTTCACCAGATGCTTTTTTTTCAATAAATAGGTTTTTAAATCCTGCTAGATCAGAATTCTGATCGGTATTTAGTACAACATTTCTCTCTATGAAGCTAAGATCTGACAGCAGTAAGCTAACCTCTAACAGATCTTCACTTTTCACGCTTTTAAGGTCTTCAAGACTTTCTAAAATACTAAACACCTTAATCCTTTCTTGTACAATCTCTTTGTCTTCCTTATCAAATTCAGACAATAAACTATGATTATCTACAAATTTCTCACTCAAAGCTTTATTCAATTTAGCAAAATTGACATCCTTGTCAAGTGATGTGTTATCCCGCAACAAGTCTACCCTTGCCCTACGCGCATTTAAAATGTCGTCGTAGTCATTTAACTTTATGTTGCCATCTTTGTCTTGCTGCAATTTATAATAATCAAGGCCTTTGAAATTTTTATTAGTCTTCATCTTCAATCCTCTTCTCATCTCCTTTTGCATCTGGTTTCCTCATTGGTTCCGGTAATTTCCTTTTACTGTCTTCTCGATTTCTTTTTTCCTCTCTTTCAGCACGTTTTTTTATAGCTTCCTGGGTATTCATTTCAAAAAGTGCCTTAACGTACTCTTCTGGATTTTTTGGTTCTTTAAATAAAGGCTTAAGATTATAAACTTCGTCTTTTCGATCTCTTTCTTCTTTTCTTCTAGCTCTTTCAGCACGTTTTTCTACAGCTTCTGGAGTGTTCATTTCAAAAAGTGGTGAGAGGTTGTAAACTTTATCTTGATTTCTTCTGCCTTCTCTTTCAGCACGTTTTTCCATACCTTCAAAAGCAGATCCAAAATCATCAATTTCATCTGAACCTTTTGGTTCCGTGCCTAAATTTCGTGTCACTTCATTTGATTGATCAGGCTTATCTTCTTCTGTTGGCTGATCATGCTGTAGTTGATTAGGCTTGTCTTCTTGTTCTGTGCTTAGTTCTCGTACTACCTTATCTGGCTGACCTCCCCCTCGTAGTCGAAGAGGGTCGCCTTCTTCTAGTGGCTGATCATGGTTATCTCTTACTAGTTCCGTGCCTAACTCTCGTTCTACCTTATTTGATTGATCAGGATTGTCTTTTTCTGGTTCTCTCTTACGGCCGATAGTGTAATCATGAAGCTTCTCTAAGAAATCTCGCCTATATTCTTTTGCTCTATAGAGTAGGTTATGATCATAGCCATGCTTTCCTATAGAGTCAAGACCATGCTCCCAAGTAAACTTCATAGCATCTTCTATTGTATAGCCCAAATGTGATCCTACGTATCCTTTATAATAATCTAAATATTTACCGATCCTTCTGTGTGTAATATCTTCCTTATCAACTCCAAATGCCCTGTAAATTTTTTCCTCGAGCTTATCAACATCATTTTCAGGCGATGTTGCAAACTTCGTTGCTTCAATAGTAGCACCTACAAATTTACGTGGCACATCAATAGCGTATTTCAGCACTCCTCCAACTCTTGGTACTCTCCCCAGCAGATTAGCTGCACCTCCGGCTAATCTATCCGGTAAATGAGTAGCCCAACTGCCTAAAGACTCAAGTCCTCTACCAGCAAAATTTTGCCACTGCTGTTTGAATCCTTCCATTATGCCAGTCAAAGGCGATGCCTGATACATACTAGATATATTGTAAACGCTGAATCCACCACCAGCGATACTTGAGCCCATTTGTTGTACGAACGTGCGTAAGGAGAACATTAAAAATGAAAGCAAGAATAGTATAAAGATTTCCCCTGCATTGATTAAATAACCTCTCTGTATGTCTTGCACCCTTTGGTAATCGCTATTTTCTTGATAATTTTTGCAATCCTCACAATCTTTACATTTCTGACAGTATTCACTGTTGGGATCCTTATATAAATCATGAAGTTTCAGTATTCTACAACCTTGTTTTTCTACCGCACTCCGCACTAAAGATCTTATTTCATTAATTATTTCCCTATAACTATTGCATTTATTTATATCTTGACAGTAGCGTTTTATTATTTCACTAACATCACCTATCCTTTTCTCTATATTGTTGATCAGTAATATAATGTCAGCCCTCTCTGATGCATGAGATAAACTATTTGTTAAGCGCACTAGATCTTTTTCACTACAGCCATTACTAACTACCATATCACTTTCTGCAATATAATGGTCTGCTGGATTCTCTTTAGTACCAGGAATTGGGTTAAAGAAAGGATAATCTATATAACGAAACCCTTTTTCAATGTAATCCGGTGGAAGAGGAATATACCCAGCACCGCCAGTAAATTTTATTGTACCACCTTCTCTGCTTATCTTTTCTATACCTTCTATGTTCTTATCTACGTTCAGCGGAGAAGCTTCTCCAAGAGTGTAAGGTACGAAAATTTGCCCTGGGGTCCAACCAAAGTACTGCTTATCAACGATACAAAAACCACCAAACACCCATTTTGGAGCACATAACCTTACCTCAAACCATTTATTGTAGCATACAGTAAAACCTAACTGCCTATAAAAGGTATTCATTATAATGGAAGCCAGTAATGACAAGAGAGCAAATATCATAATCGACTGTAAACAAAAGCTGATGCAGAATTTTATCCAACCTTCAAATAGACTTTTCAGCGGTGAAAATAAAATAGAAATTAGAAACAGTGGCATAATGGCTATAAGAAAAGCTATACCCATAAAACCAGAGAGAAATATTATGTAAGCATATAAGCACAGCAAGAAGTATAGCACAATCCCTATGAAAATTGCCGGTATCATAAGAAGGCTTGCCCACATTTGGTAATGTAAAAACGCTGCAAACTTTTTCCAAACAGAATAAGCAAAAAACTTATTGAACATGTCCTCCATGAAGCTAAACAACTTAGCTTCATCTCCTTGAGCAATACTTCCGGTGTTCATGTTGGGAGCAAAATTAGTAATTATACTTATCAATTGTTCAAGACCTTTAACGAATAAAACAAGAAAATGATCATAGAAAAACCTAAAACTTCCAGGAGATATAAGCACTATTACTAGAGTGATTTTCATCATTCTGATGAGCATATCATGCTTAGTTTCTTGTATCATGCCAAAAAGATAAAGAAGCGATGAAATCATTACAAATAGAACAAGCAAGGAAAGAACAAAATTGTGAAAGCTCGTACTTTTTTCAGCTATATTTTCGAACATAGCTTGTGCAACTGCAGGATCATTGCTATTAAAATGTTCTTTGCAATTTTCGTTAATCAATAATACACATTTTAGATAGTTATAAATGTAATCAAAAAACCCAAAACTACTTGGCTGCTGCACTCCACTTAAGAACTCAAAAGAGTAGCCACCTACATTATCTAAGTAATATCTATCTAATATTTTTACATATATTTTCCATCCCTTTTTTAACTTCAACTCATTACAATTTCTGTCCTTTAATTTAGTGTTATCTCTGTCTAAAGTAAAAAATCCATTGTCGCCCTCTGCTGTGGAGTTATAACCTAGATGTACAGTAGGATATTGAGGATCGCGCATTAACTTTAGATTTTCGTTAGGATCATCTTTCCCCGTTTGAAACAAAAGATAAGCACCATGACCATTGGTAAACCAACATGGAGCACCACGTGATACTGTATTTGCGCTATCATCTTCATTAATGCACTTGCAATTTACAGTGCAACTTGTATCAGACTTACTTGAAAATTTTTGTATGCTAGGTTTATAATCATTACAAACTAAGTGAAAATTAGGTAAACTATTATCACTTTGTTTACCTTCAAATTTAGTTGCATATTTTAACTGCTCCAAGCTTTGTAAGGTATAACTGCCTTTTTTAGATTCCTTCTTGTTATTATTACTCCAAGATGTCCATGCACCATTAACTCGCACTTTTAAACTATCTCCATTGGTTTCGAGTCCGGTATCCTCCCACTTCACCACTTGGTTATGGTGAAAACCATAATTAATTTCGCCAGTTTCAGGATCAATAACTTCTCCATCTCCTGGAATAAACGCATCGTGGTCGCTTGAAAAATGAGCGCTTACTGCAATAGGTTTAGGACCAAAATAGTCAGCAGATATACACCTTGGAAAAGGCATATCGTTTTTACTACAACCTGTGATCAGCACATAAGCTGCAAGAAGTAATACCCTAAACCAACATTTGCCTAAACGTGATTGCATATCTAAACTTTTTCCAAATACAGAATAAATTTCTAAAACTTTACTTAAAATATCTTTTTAATTAGTTACTCCATAATATCATTTATATCTTACTCCTCTCCATTTTCTTCCTTGTTTTTAGCTTTAGCACTAGGATCACTTCTTATTGTTTCATCAGAATTTTTTTGCTGATCTGATTGTTTTAATGTTTTAGGTCTATCACTCGTTGTTTTATCAGAACTTCCTTTAGAATCTTCTTTTTTGTCTGGTTGCTTTGGTGTGTTAGGTAATTTAGCCTCAATTTTTCCCCGATCTTTACTCATTTTCTGCTTGATACTCTGTATCATACTTTGGGTCTTATCATCAAGGCCAACGGTTGACAGCATAGCTTGCGATGCGCTCTTAGCAACTGTACCAACACCGCCAGTAACTCCATAACCAGAGCTAAATAGTGTTTGTACCATAGTTTCCGATATAGAAACAAAAGCTTCCATTGCACCGGCAATAATGAGGTATATAAACGCCTGGATTAGGTCTATAGGTAATGCTGCAAAGTGTCCACCAGCCCTTTCTCCGGTACTGAGTGCAACATCAACGCTAGTGCCAGGACTGTATCCAAGAGGCAGTATTGATTTCATCAAGCACAGATCATACGATAAGAAATTTACGCTAATTAAACATTGATAGCATGCAGAAAAATTTGTGAGGTTATATAAAACTGAATACATCAACTGATTTAAAAGAGATAAAAATGAAAATAAAATGACTGGTTCTAATGAAACATGAGCCAACGTTTTTATCCAATTATCAAACAAGGGTTTAGTCTTTTGAAATAGAATAAATACGATAAATAAAGGTGTTAATGACAGTAAAAACGCCACTAGAACAGTAGATATTACATATTTAAACGTAGCGCTAATAATGCATTTTAAGAACATAAAAGTAGCATAGAGTATTGCCAAAAATGCAATAAAGCCAAAAGGACCAGAGAGCATCAACGATAAAAACTTTAGCCAAGTTTCTGTTGTGAATAATACTCCTGCTGTCAAGTCTAAGAATGCAAATTTTCTCCCCCCTTCCCCTATATAGCCAGAAAAGCTATCAACTAAATAAGTGCTACCATCTACAAAAAGTCTGGATAAAGTTGTACCAAAGAGTTCCCAGCTTCTATCGCTAAAGGCAAAAGCTATAAATGCTATCTTGAACATCCTTACAATGAAATCAAATTTACTTAGCTGTATTGTTCCAAGCATATAGCCAATGACAGTAAATATAACGTATAGAGTAAGTAAAGCTCTTACCCCCTGAAGAAGACCTCTTGCATATCCTTTGTATGAATCTTTAACGCTGTCCCCAATTACTTCTTCTTTTATAAATTTAAATACCCCGTTTACATTCGATGAAATAAAATCATTAATTTTTCTTTTGACAAATAAAGTTACACTATACTTATTGTTTTCGTAATATTTGCCATTTTTGTCCGTAATGTCATCTTTCTCTACGTTGCTTACATTGATGCCGAAATATATCTTCTTAGGTTTGCATTCATCTGTTATAGGTTTTTTGTCTTTGCATTCATCTGTTAAAAGACCTCCATCTATTATATAATATACCTTATCCTTTGTTTTATCTAAGTGCTCTACTTTTTTGAAATCATTAGTCTTTGGAGCAGATGGATCCCCTGGCGGGTTATCACCCAAATACACATACAGTTTTTCACCATTGATATATTCACACGATCTAGTCACTTTAACATGGTACCCGCCCCTATTAGCTCCATAGTAACCATAATCTGCTATAGCAAGCATCACACTACTACCATATTTTACATTGTCATTTACTGCATAGTCACTATTTAATTTCAGAGAAAAATCCTCGAAATTGTCACTAATTTGCGAACACACATTATCCTTTCTTGCACCTACTTCATTATCTGGAAGACATTGCATACCTTTATCAGTATCTTGATCACCAAGATCACCAATTTTTGCAACAAGAGCCTCAGCCCAAGATTTATCATCTTCAGTAAAACTACCTGCTTTAACATTCCCTTCCATTTTTTCTAGATAAGAATACATATCACATTTATTTCCTTTATCGTACTTCTTATACCTTATAGAGGAGACACAGTTCCGTTCTCCTGCTCGACCTGAATCATAGCTCCATATACCTTTTCTAGTATAGCATATATTCTGATAGTAACAATTAAGCTCATAAGAACTGTACTTTTTTTTCTCATCCAAACTACAGTTTTTTCCATCACATAACTCATTCAATCCTATTTTAGCTCGGCGTAAATCGAACAGCGAGCCATGTATCCATGGTTCGTTGTTTTTAACATAACCTTTATTAAAATGTACCTTATTATCATATGGAGTGTACCCATTGCCAACTAGCACTTTGCTTTCCTTTGCTTTTGTTTTATCAAGAGGTAAAAATTTTATTTTATTTCTCTTTCCATCCTTGCCCTCACAAAAAAATTCCTCTCCCTCTTGCTTGCTAACATTCAATATTTCACTTGCTGACACTTTTTCACCTCCTTCTTCAGCTCTATAACAATTGTCATCAAAGCTGATACCTTTCCCTCCTGGATTGTCATAATCAATTGTTATTTTTCTGGGAACTAAGCTAAAGCTTAACTTATCACCAGGATTTACTTTAATTCCAGTGTCTACATAACGTCTATTGCTGCCAAATCCTTTACCACCGCACAATTCGTTTTTATTTACGCCTTTTTCATCAACGCCATAATTATTAGGCACATCGTTAATATTTGCAGCTTTACTATAATTTGGTTCTGAGCCATCAGCACAAAAGCTAGCTGGCACAAGTACTTTCCTTGGATTTTTGTCTTCTTTAAAAGGGCAAAAATTTACTGATCCATCGAGGGTGAATTTGATTTCCTCACCCTTACTAATTACTTGACCAGAATCAACCCAATGAATTTTAACTTCTTCACCAGCTTTATGAACTGGAACATCCACGTTAACACTAGTGTTTCTGCTCTGCAACCCAGGTTCGACACAATCCATGTTACAACCAGTGATTGCAAGACACAGTATCAACAATAGTGATCTTTTACTTATCATTGCTGTCTTCCTGGTGGTGGTATCTGAGGCGTTGACCTTTGAGTCCCTTGTGGTATTTGAGGTCTTGACGTACCTGACTGTTGAGAAGCACCTCCTCTTTCTCTTCTTTGAACGCTTTGTTCATCTAACCCTACTGTTCCCATTAAGCTTTGTTGATACTGTCTTCCAGGTTCGCTTGCTACATAAGCACCAAACAACGAGTCAGATATTGTCGAAGAAGCTTCAACTAAAGCTTTCATAGCGTGTCCCAAAATAACAAAAGCCATCATAGCGGTAATATTAGGTGTATATTTGGAAGCATAACCATAAAAAATACAAGGGTTAAAAATCTTTAAGTTAATATTAAGTATACATGTAGAGCAGACCTCAAAATCAAATACTGAATACACAATATAATCCATAACCTGGCTTATCAGTGATATAAAAATTAAAAGCACTACTGGATGAATCGCAAATCTTGCTAAATTTTTAACCCAGTTGTGAAACATCTGCCTAGTATACGCAAATAAAAGACAAATAATAAAAATAGGTGCTAAAGAAAGCAATAACGCAACTATTGCTATAGATGTAATAAAAGAAAATAAGGCATTAAAAATAGATAAGCTCACTGTGATTAAACCCCAAATCACCAAGCAAAAAGATACAATGCCCAAAGGGCCAGAAAATATAAGAGATACTATTAACAATACTGAATGCGATGACAAGAACCTATTGAGCGGCAAATCAAGAAACTCAAAAACATTTGAAGTAGTGCCTCTAAAATTTGCTATTTCTATTAGTTGTTTTGGAGTGTTAATAAATATAGAGAATGCGTTGTTATAAAAAAAGTCCCAGCTATTATCCTGCAATAGCTGGGCGATGATTCCTATCTTTACGCATATAATTAAAAACTTATATATAGAAATATGAGTTAATCCAAAAAAGTAATAAAGAGTATATAAGATTATATATAGTACTAATAGTGATATTATAGTAGATCTAATGGTATTTGTTCTGCTTGATTTTATAAAACTTTCGTAAAGAGACTTTACAGGACTAGTATCAGAGTGAATTGCGTTAGGGTCTTTATAATTAGAGCCGAAAAATGCAGTTTTCACTTTTTCATCAAAGAAATTATATATTGCACTAAAAGTTTTTGTAGGTGGCTCTTTAGTTGTTAGGTTAATACTAAATTGACCTTCATTTTTGTAATCGCAGCCATGGTCTCTTATTCCGTAATATATGGTGCCTGTTTTGTCTTTTAATTTTCCTTTCAAGTTTTCCATGTCATGAACTTTGCTGATATCTACAGATATATCCGCTTGATTTTCACCAGGCTTATGCTCAGGGAATTTATCGGAAACACTTATATACAAGCTATTTTCCAGACTATGGTTCTTCGTTACTCTTATGTTGAACCCGCCTTTGTCATTTGTATTGTAGCAGCTCTTGTCATTTCTGCTACATAGACTAAAAGTTAAACTTGGTATTTGATGGTCATTCTCCATCTTATGATCACAACTAGTACATAAACCACCACCTGGAATGTGTTCAAGAGTTTCATTATCCATACCAACTTTTAGAAATGTAATGTCAGTTTTTACCTGCTTTCCCTTTAATACGTTACTAATAATTTCAGCAACAACAGATTCACCACTAGAATTTAAAGCATTGAATAGCTCAATTTCTATATTATTATATTCAATATACACGCAATCCTCGCCTCTACGACCAGAAGAAAATTTACATATACGTCTACAGAGTGAATTTAAAATGTGCGTATCTATCTTACTTGCACTGCTCTCTGAAAGCTTACTGCAATCTATATTCTCTCCTTGTTTTATAGAGTTAATAATATTTTCAATTTCCTTTTTTCTTTCATCTTGATCTAACTTCGAAAACCAGTACTCTCTTCCACTCAACCATTGCGCATCGCCTATTATATATTTATTAGGACATATCCCATCCTTGCCACCTTGGCATTTCTCTTGATTTAAAACATGTGCAAAATGTTCCGTTTCTTGCTCGCTACACTTTTCGTCGATTTTCAAATACCTGATTTTTGTCTCACTCTCTTTATCTTTACACACTTTACTTCCAATCACACTAAAGCTTATCGTATCGCCTTTTTTAAGTGCAAATGGTAATGCAACGTCATTTCTCCCAGGCCCAATTGCAAAATCTGCATACTGCTTAGGACAAAAATTAACCTTACTAGGCACTATATCAATCTCTGTTACTCTTATTCTATCTGAGATATTAACACCAGAATCAACCCATTTCTGCTCTGTTGACACTATATCTAGTTTTTCACGCAAACCTGATAAATTTTCTGGCTTAATACAGTGATGTTCCCCGCAGCCTGACAGAAAAAAAAACGGTATTATCAGCAAAAATTTTAGCATAAATCCAACTCATTCAGTGCTTTTGTTAACACTCTCGGAGCTACTAGAACCAGAACCTCGAGATTTACTCTTGTCTCCACCACTCAACTTCTTAGCAGCAGCACCAGCAACTCCAGCAACACCCCCAGCAGCAGCTTTGGCAGCAGATAAAGCTTTGCCCACCATTTGTCCAGGTGTCTGACCTGAGCCAAGTGCTGCTCTATGGTTACCAGCAAGTTCAGCAGCCATGCCAGGAAGAATGTTTAAAAAGTGGTAAAAGAGGAATAATACTAAACACAATTTTAATAATTCTCCGATGAGAGAGCTGCCAAACTCCATGTATGTAAAGTCGAATAGACCAAGTATGCTGCTCTTTTTAAAGCTATAATTTTGCATCATACATGCAAGAGTAGTTTCATTTTTATCACATTCCCCATCTTTCAATTTAAACCACTGTTTTTTCTTACTATATGAGATTTCTGCTTGTTTCTTTTCATATGACTTGTCCGGTTGTTCATTTTTATATGACTCGTCCAGTTCAAAATTTAAATTTTTAAAATAGATTTTATCACATGCTATGAACATAAAGGACAAAAACGCAAAAAGGATAACCGGGTATAAGCTATAGGTAATCAACTCTTTCACCCAGCCTTCAAAATATCCTTTGGTGTGTTGGAATAAAACCATAGGAATGAACAAAGGTGATAAAATGATGATTACACTTAAAGCAACTAGAGATAAAATAAATACATAGCACAGCCACAAAATAACCATCATCATCAGAACGGCCATAAATATACAGACAAGAGCTACTAAAATTTGTCCACCAGCAAAAATAATACCGATTACCGAACCTGCAACTAATAAGACAGGAGCAGCACCAAGCAAGACTGCTAACGTTGCAACACCTCCAGTACCAATTTTGCCACCAATTCCATCTAAAGGGGCACCTAAATAAAATAAAATTCTACAATCAAGCCTATCCCAAGGTGCAAGATAACTGTAAGATACCCTCTTTCCTGCACGAGTATATTCATAATCTGTACCTGCTTTATAATTACATATGCCTTTACTTTCAGATGATGCTTTTAGCACTATCTCTGACAAACCATTTGAGAGACGAGTTAATTCTCCATAATAATGAGACATGGTACTGCCTGTTGTGAAGTAAATCACTAAAGCGAATTTTATGATCAACATATACATTTCTTGAGGCCTCTGAACTCCACCAGACATGGCTTTTATAGAGAACAGTATTAAAGCTAAAACTAAAACAGCAGTTACAGTGTTTTTCAGCCTTTTCTGTGCTACAGATATAAAACTCTCACCATTTGGTGCACCTTTACCTGCAACTAAATTATCTAACGATTCCTTAATGCATTGCACTATCATAGAAGTTACGGGAATAGGAGCTAATGATTTACTCCCTGCCTGGTTATAACAAGCTTCAGAAACATACGAGCTAAAACAGCCAGCATTATCATAACCTACAAAAATTTTCCCCCCTTGTCCGTTGAGTCTTTTTTCTTTAGATCTGATAATAGTTTTATAGTCATCATTATTACCAATAGGAACTTTTTCCTCTCCTGTACCATCTTTATTTTTGAATATCATCACAGATTTTTCACACATAGGAGCAAGTGGGTCAGGTGGCAATTCCGTGCACCCCATATCAACCCCTTGCGGCCAAGGAGTCATTTCGATACCAAGCATGCTAACACTGGCTAACTCCACACATAATCTGCCCGTTTTTCTCACTGCTTTGAATGTAGCTCCATGTATGGGTTCGCTCTGTCCTGCTTTGAGAACTCTACATTCCAGACCACCATCAACCTTCGAGGACCATGACCCATCTACGTATCCAGTGTCTTTCTCCCTGACATCAAAGTCTATGTATCCAGGTTTTCCTCTGGAATTAAAGTCTACCTTATTAAAAAGATTACCAAAAGTTAAAGGGTTTCGATGACATACTTCTATATATTCACTGTATTGCACACCATTTTTTGGCCAGTAATAACTCTCTGTACTCTCCTGAACGTTAGAATTTAAGGCTTCTTTTTCTGCTCTTTTCCCGTCATAATCTTTTTTGTTCACGTCTTCCCGAGCTTTATTTTGCAAACAAGAAAAATATTCCTCTTCTGTTTGGTAATTTTCATTGGTGCAGCCACTATAACCTGTGTCTTCTAATTTAAAATTTTTGTATTTTCCATCATGATCACATGCAACTGGGTGTTTAACAAAACTATGTTCACAAACAACAAGCCCTCCTATCGCTTTCCAGACTCCAACAATTGCAGCTATCATTCCAACAATAACAAGAGCGGTAAACAAACCAGCAGAAGAAACGATCAAAACAATGCCAGTAAATATTGCGCCAACAGCAATCGCTATTCCAGCAAGTGCTGCAGCTGTTTTAAACGCTCCACAATCAGGATTAGAGGCACGACTAAAACTGCCAGTGGAATTAAATCTGCTAACAAATTCTGTCTTGTCAGTACCACTTACTCCATCTGCAAGCACTGGATATGAGAGTAAAAAGTCTATATTTAGTAAAAATATCGCAATTAATAGCAATGACAGCTTAGTCTTAAACATTTTTTACCTTCTGATAAAATATAGGCAACCATACTTTTGGGTTGTCCCCAACTTCATTTAATATATCGTGTAACAATAGAACACTTTCTGCACGTCCGGATAATACGTTGATTATATCATCCAGGCCTTTTAAGTCTATTCTAGCTACTACAGCATTGACTCCTTGTTTCACCAAAAAGAATCTAGTACTCGGATCTGTGTGCTTAATTAATATATATTCACGTTCAGTTAACATAAAAACATCCCGATAGACACTAGTAGCTTTCAGATTTGGTAAAAAAATCTGTGTCGCTGTTTGTTGTACAAGCGTATCGCTAATAGTACTTTTACTTGCATCCTCAACACTCTGAGTAGCAAAAATCACAAAAGCATTTAGTTTTCTCAGTACCTTCAACCAGTCTTTTATCTTGGGTGCAAAAACTGGATTATCTATTAACGCCCATGCCTCATCAAGAACGATAATAGATGGAGTGCCATCAAGAGATATACTAATCCTATGAAATAAATAAATCAAGACCGGTCCAAGAGCAACAGGATCTTTGAGCAAGCTAGCCATCTCAAAACCAAATACTCTTGCTCGTGAAAAATCTAGCAAATCTTCTTTATTGTCAAATATTGCAGCATGAGAACCATTATCATGCCACATAGATATTGCCCCAGCTAGAGTATCAGGACCTGCAAGCCCTAAAAACGGTACGAGGTTTCTCAAGAATCTGTCTTCTTTTCTTAATTTAAAATTTCCTTCAATTGCATCATTAATTCGTGCAATATCTTCTGAAGTAAATTTATCATTATATACCGAAATTAAAGACTTTATCCACTCCATTAAAAATGTTCTATTATCAGAGGTATCATCAAGTTGTAAAGGATTAAAATTTGTTTTAGTTCTTGGTTCTATTACAGTATAGATACCACTAAGTGCTCTTAAGAAAATCTCTGCACCGCGATCTTTATCAAAAAAGAATATCCTTGGAGAAAACTTCATCGCTTGGGCACACAGGAAATTCATTAAAACAGTTTTACCAGCACCAGTTGGGCCAATTATCATAGTGTGTCCAACATCCCTTATATGAAAGTTGAAAAAAAATGGAGTACCAGATGTCGTGTCAAAAACTGTAACGGCATCTCCCCAGTGGTTATTGAATTTATTACCAGTAGGATAATTATGTTGAGATGCAAATCCAGCCAAATTAAGACTACTTATTGTAGCTTTTCTCACTATATAATCGAAATTACCAGGAATTTGCGCCCAAAATGCTGGTTCAAGGTTAACTCTCTCACGTATAGGGTAAACACCGCAATTAGAAAGCTCTGATTCTACCAACGACAGAGCGTTATCCAATGATTTAGGACTTTTTTCTATACATAAAATAGTCAGGTGATGTTGACCAAACGCAATCTTACCACTCATTGCGTCATCAAGCGCTTGAGAAATTTCTGCTATTTGAGAAATAGCTTTATCTGCAGACTGTATCATTCGATTTTGCTGTATCTGCATTTTTCCAATCGCCATTTGCCTGTTTATAAATTGAAAAGATTGCGTAATTATAAACTCGTAAGGAAGTTGTAAAAACGAATCAAGCATTCCTGCAGAAGTATGATTTCCATATTCTTTGATACTAATTATTCCAGCATATTTACTCTCATTATGAGTCACAACCTGTATCATCTTACGGCCAAAGAATAACCTATGTACTGGTAAGTATCTTGATATTTCAGTTCTTAGCGGAAAAAGCGTATTTGTAACGAAGCCACAATTTACGATTCTAGATAGAAACTCCATTATTTCGCAGAACAAACCATCTGGAGTTTCTTTTACTCCAAGAATTTTAGGCGAATAATTTCTAAGGCTTGTCACTACACGATTTGTCGTTTCCTCTAAATCTTCATACGTGGCACGTATATCACTTTCCCAAGCATGTTTTGAAGTTACATGTCCGAATTTTTTTAGTAGATGTGACAAAAATTCTACTCCTTTTGTGTCCGCTCTACGGATAATCGTAATGTATAGGTCATTAATAAATGATTGCCTTGTTGCGTGTTTTTCTCTCCATTTTAGATTTACGTGATTAGCGAAAAAATTCGGCAAACCTTGACTTGCAAATTCATCAGAAAAAATATTTTTCTTACGTCTGATAGTATGAAAATACAAACTAAATGCCGGAGATGAAATGCTTCTTAGCATCTGATTCCTGATGTTGTTCTGTATGACTAAATCCTCGTCATCGGCAGTTTCAAATGCAAAACCACTTAATTTTATAACCTTAACCAACCAATTTTCTTTTGTCATCAAGGTTGTGCTATTCCAATAGCAAGAATAAGGAATAAATTCAGCAGCGTGAACTTCCCTGTTCAGAGTAGATTTATTCTTTGATTGAATAGCCCTAAACCTCAGCATCACACAACGTTAAGCAATATCATAAGAATTGGCTCCATGGTAAAAACGATTTAAACATTTCGAGCACTTTCCCAATTTTACCATAAATAATTCAATAAACAACGGTTCTTTTGCAGAAGCTATATAACCAAGTCCATGTATACCTGGTAACATTAAGAGAATCACTCTTAAATCATTTGAATTAATGAAAATTAGCATGCAAATCAGGACGTTTAATATTGCAAACATATAACTCACACCAAAGAGCATTGCAGGTCTTGTAAGACCTTTAAATAATTGATCTGTTTGTATACTACCTGTGGACATATCTTTAACCTTCTAATAATAGCTCTAACACTAATACTATATCATTATATTAAAAATCCATTGAAACTAGTAGCACTTTAAGTTAAGATACATTATTTAATCCCGATAATGACAAATTGGCCATTTCAAGAAGCAGAAAAAATATTGCAAGAGTTTCCTAATAAAAAAGAAATAATATTTGAAACTGGTTATGGACCCTCTGGTTTACCCCACATAGGAACCTTTGGAGAGGTTTTCCGCACTACAGTTATTGTAAATGCATTAAAAAAAATAGCTCCTGGTATAAAAACCAAAATCATTGCAGTTTCAGATGATATGGATGGTTTGCGAAAAATACCAGATAATGTGCCAAATCAAGAGATGCTAAGAGAGCACTTAAATAAACCATTGACTATGATACCTGATCCATTTGGCACTCATCAGAGTTATGGTCATCATATGAATTCATTGTTGTGTAAATTTCTTGATATGTTTGAATTTGAATACGAGTTCAGGAGTGCAACAGAGTGTTATAAATCTGGCGTTTACGATGAAAAACTTTTACTCTTACTGAAAAATTATGATAAAGTGATGGACGTAATGCTTCCATCATTTCGGGAAGAAAGACAGCAGACTTATAGTCCATTCTTGCCAATATGCCCAAAAACTTCTCAAGTTTTACAAGTTCCAGTAATTGAAACAAATACAGAGAAAGGAACAATCACATATGAAGACCCAAACGGGGAAAAAATAGAAGTTCCAGTGACAAAAGGAAAATGTAAACTGCAATGGAAACCTGATTGGGGAATGAGGTGGGCCGCATTTGGAGTAAATTACGAAGCTCACGGAAAAGATTTAACTCCATCTGCTGTGCTTTCAAGTCAAATATGTGAAATACTTGGAGAAAAGCCACCACTTCTGTTTTGCTACGAGCTTTTCCTTGATAAAGAAGGAAAGAAAATATCAAAATCAAAAGGAAATGGCATTTCAATTGAAGAGTGGCTAACTTACGCACCAACAGAGAGCTTAGCATTGTACATTTTTCAGAGTCCTAAAAAAGCTAAACGTTTATATTTTGATGTGATACCAAAATCAACTGATGAATATTTAGAATTTGTAAAGCGTTATCATGAGAACAAAGAAAAGGATATAAATAATCCTGCTTGGCACATTCACCAGGGCAATGTTCCCAGTATAGAAACTTCAGGCATAAATTTCTCACTACTTTTAAACCTAGCAGCAGCTTGTAATGCTGAAAACAAAGAGATCCTATGGGGTTTTATATCCTCTTATGCACCAAACGTTACACCAGAAAATAATAAAATGCTTGATAGACTTTCAGACTTTGCAGTAAAGTATTATCACGATTTTATCAAGCCAACAAAATCATATAAAACTCCAAATGAAAAAGAAAAAGCAGCGTTACTAGATTTGAAGGACACTTTACATTCTCTATCTACAACTGCTACTGCTGAAGAAATTCAATCTCAGGTATTTTCTATTGGAAAAAAATACGATTACACCAACTTACGTGACTGGTTTCAGCTATTATATGAAACGTTACTTGGCCAAAAAACCGGTCCAAGAATGGGATCTTTCATAAAGCTTTACGGAATAGGTAATACGATTTCTCTCATAGAAAGCGCTACTAAATGTATACTTTAGAGTTTACCTCCTTTCATTTGAGCTCTTTAGTTTTAATAAGAATTCCTTGACAAACTCCGCCAGCCCACTTATCATGAAACTGAAGCTATTGTATTTGCTTTCGCCAATCTGCAGATTAAAAGGTAAGGATTACTTAATGTATCGGCGTCTTATGTTTAATTTTTTGCAGTATATAGATACTGTATGTCTTTACAAAACTTCATCTACATCTAGATTTTTATCTAAATAAGCTGAACGCGCTTATAAAGCGTTACAAGACATCAAAAAATGCCAATACTCGACAGAGATAGTAAAGGACTAGCTAACTCGGGGATTCTTTGTCTTTTTTTCTGCTTAGTAAATTTCTTAAACATTTGCAGCATAGGTTAGTTGCAATTAAAAGCAGCTAAATCTTGCTTGTCAAGCGTTTAAAACATAAAAAACGCCAATATTTTAAAGCAGATAATAACCCCAGGGCTTCTTTTGCCTTTTTTTTCGTTTGGTAAATTTCTTAATGTTTGTGGCTGAACGACAACCGTCATCCCGCTACTTGTTAGCGGGATCTCTTGTTAGCGGGATCTCTTGTTAGCGGCTGAGATACCGCGAATGAATCGCGGTATGACGGTTCGCGGCGGCATGACGATAAGGTTTATACCTTGTCATCCCAGTGCTTGACACTGGGATCCAGCTTTCTTTATAAATTCACCAAAAGTGCTTCATTCTATAACGCAAAACCCATACTCACCAAATCCAATGCATTACTTGCAATTAAGTTTCCTGGATCCCAGTGTCTGGGCACTGGGATGACACCATAGGAGGCTGCTTGGATGACAAAAAAAGGAGCACTGGAATGACAGCAATCTACGTCATACCGCGATTCATTCGCGGTATCTCTAGATCCCGCTAACAAGTAGCGGGATGACGGTTGTCGTTCAGCCACAAACATTAAGAAATTTACCAAATGAAAAAAAAGGCAAAAGAAACCCTGGGGTTATTATCCGCTTTAAAATATTGGCGTTTTTTATGTTTTAAACGCTTGACAAGCGAAATTCAGCTGCTTTTAATTGCAACTAACTTACGCTGCAAACGTTTAAGAAATTTACTAAGCAGAAAAAAAGACAAAGAATCCCCGAGTTAGCTAGTCTTTTACTATCTCTGTCGAGTATTGGCATTTTTTGATGTCTTGTAACGCTTTATAAGCGCGTTCAGCTTATTTAGATAAAAATCTAGATGTAGATGAAGTTTTGTAAAGACATACAGTATCTATATACTGCAAAAAATTGAACATAAGACGCCGATACATTAAGTAATCCTTACCTTTTAATCTGCAGATTGGCGAAAGCAAATACAATAGCTTCAGTTTCATGATAAGGGGGCTGGCGAAGGGTGTCAAGTAAGTTTCTATATAATATTTTCTAAAATAAATAGACTTCTCGCATCCAATTTTGGCAGCGCGCGACACACAACTGCAATGACAAGGTGTCGCAAGATAAACATCATATTCACACGAAGTACTTGACTTCACTTGTACTAAGAAGCATTTTATATATGTTGTGTGCCCGTAGCTCAGCTGGATAGAGCAACAGCCTTCTAAGCTGTGGGTCGTAGGTTCGAATCCCACCGGGCACACTCTTTTATCAATACTTTCTATAAATCTTCAAGTACTCTGGCACCACATTTTCAATTGCTAATGGTCGAACCTTCATTGTTTCAAGGTCAACTGACTTTTCGATTGAACTATTCATCATAACTTTCACCTGATCTTGAGTAAGCATAGGGTTCGTATCTCCGGTTATTGGTTTTAGCAGCATAGAAATAATTTTATTTTCTAAAAAGAAAGCTATTAACTTTGCCATTGGAAAAGATACATTGATCAACAAACACTTTCTGTTAGTAACATTCAGAATAAACTTCAATAAGCTTTTGAAAGAGTAAACCTTTGGTCCACCCATGTTATAAATTTTCTTGTCTTGCTTATTAAAACTGATAATACGATATACCACTTCAGCTAAGTCTGTTACACATATTGGCTGAAATTTAGTTGTTCCATTGCCAATTAGTGGTAAGAAAGGAAGAATAGTTGCTAATCTTGCAAATTTATTAAAGAAGTTGTCTTCTTTACCAAATACAAGGCTTGGCCTAATTATTATTGCTTTTTGAAATGCTGAAGTTACAGCTTTTTCACCTTCCAATTTACTTTTGGCATATTTTGACAACTTGCTATTTTCTATTCCCATAGCAGAAAAATGTATCATCATAGGTACATTTTTCATTTTTGCAGCTTTTGCTATCCTTTCAGCTATTTTAACGTGAACAGCGTAAAAATCGTGCTTTTTTGCTTCATATAATATTCCCACTAAGTTTATAGCTACATCACATTCTTCCATACCATCCAGAACTGATTTTTCATCAAAAAAATCGCCTTTAAATATTGATATTTGTCCTAAATTGCCACACAATTTTAAACAAGCAGCTTTTTCCTGATTACGAGTGAATATCTTTATTAAATATCCTTCTGCTGCCAAGCGTCTTACGATGTGTTTCCCTATAAACCCCGTTCCACCAAAAATAATTACACGTTTTGTCACAATTAAAGTTCCTAATAATTTGTTACTGTAAATTAATACAATGATTTCGCTTAATATTTTATTACGAATTCCCGTACAATAAGATCCATTTTCATTCCTCGTGAGCCTTTAACTAGAATTGCGTCATTATTCTGAATAATGTTAGCTAAATCACTTTTCAATTGATTAGAATCATTAAAATGCGTGCCTCTTATATTATCTGGCAAAAGCTCATGCAATTCTAACATAAATTTACCAACTGTATAAACTTTATCTATATTATTTTCTGTGATAATCTTAACCAAATCTGTATGAAACTCTATGCTTTCATCACCAAGTTCCAACATATCACCAAGCAAAGCTACTTTTCTCTGATTAGAATATGTACTCAAAGTTTTTATTGCAGTTTTCATCGAAGCAGGGCTGGCGTTATAGGAGTCATCAATTAAATGTATATATTTTTTATTGCATTTGACCTTATGAATATTGCCTCTACCTTTCGCTACACTAAAATTCTTAAGTGCAAGTGGTAATTTTGATAAATCAAGTCCGAGGCTTTGCACAACTGCTGCAACAGCAAGTAGCGAATAAGCAAAATGCTCACCTTGTACACGTAAATTACAGTTTATAATTTGATTATCACTCAGCCTGATTTTTAAACTTAATCTATTAGCAACTCGGTTTGATGTCATTCCAGCGCGTGACGCTGGAATCCAGTCTTTATTATACAACCGTCTGATATGCTCATTTGCAATTGAACTTCCTGGATCCAAGTAGTCAAGCACTGGGATGACAGAAGATAGTGCTGAAATGACAGAAGATTCATCGTTTCTTATTAAGTTTAGTAAACAAACTTCAGCATTTTTATCTTTACCGAAGCTTATTACATTTCTATTGGCGTGTGATGAGAGATAATCATAATATTTATTATCTCTGCTTAAAACCAAAGTACCGTTATTTTTCATACCATACAGAATTTCTAACTTCGCTTGTGCAACGTCAAATAGTGATGAAAAATTTTCAGTATGTGCAGGTTCGATGTTGGTAATAACTGCAATATTCGGATTACTAATTTTTGATAATTCTTTTATTTCACCAGCTTTATTCATTCCCATTTCAAGAATTAAGTACTGGCAGTTTTTTGGAGCTTTCAGAATTGTCAAAGGCAATCCTATATTATTATTTAAGTTACCTTCGTTTGCATGGGACACTCCATATTGCGATAAAACAGTATGCAGCATATCCTTTGTAGTGGTTTTCCCGACACTGCCTGTAACTGCAATAACTTTAGCATCAATAAGAACATTTCTAATGTAGTATGATGCCATATCGTGCAAAGCTTTCAGGGTATCTTGTACAATCATGAGAGGGAAACTTTTATATTTACCCTCACTCACTATTGCAGCGACAGCCCCTTTTAAAAACGCTTCATGCAAAAAATTATGGCCATCAAAATTCTTTCCCTTGAGGGCAATAAATAAATCACCTTTTTTTATGCTTCTTGTGTCCGTTGAAATATTTGAGCTATGTATCGAATTACAACCATTTACGTCTCTTCCGCCAGTTGCATCAATGATATTATTTGTGTTCCATTTAAACATAATTTAGAGTATTCTTTATAATAAATTGAACAATAAAAGTAGCGAAAATACTACATGTTTTAGACAATGTGCAAATAATGGTTGCAATCCCTATAATTCTATCTTATAATGGATATAGAAGTTTAAATTTTTTCGTCTATAATTAAAATGTATTTAGTTATAGAAACTACCTTGGAGGTATGTATGGCAGAATCTATTTGGGCTAAGATAGGCGGAGCAGTTAAAACAGGTGTAGAAGCTACAGGTCGGGTGTTTGCTCTTGTGCCTAAAGCACTTATTTACCCTATAAAGAAGCCGTTTGCTTCAACGGGTGAAATGAAACATGATGCTACAGTTTCGTTAAAGAAAGCTGTTGGTATAGATGTACCTGAAGAAGAAAGGGAATATGATCCACCTATAGAAACCACACAGGCTAGTAAGGATCTTGGTGTACAAATAACAGAGCAAAAGAAAGGGATAGGAAAGGTAAGTTTTTTAGTGTCAAGAACTCTGACGGGAGATATACCTTATTTGAATGATGAACAATTGAATAAAATAAAAGCACTAAAAAGTGAGTATTCAAACATCACTATACATAGAGAAGAAAATAAAATTGTAATTGAAGTTGATGTTAAAAAAATAATTGAAGACATTAAAACTGACTATAAAGGAAAGAGTCCAGAGGAGATAAAAAAGCTTGCTATTGAAGAAATTAAACAAAAAGTTGACGGTAACCTTAAAGATCTAGCAAAAATTACTGGTGGAGAATTTAAAGTTCACACAGACTTAAAATTGCTGTATGGTATTGCAGAAAAATTGTATAAGGAATATGATAATCAAAAGCAGTCATCAGACAAAGTTGTGAAGTCTGATGTTGGTCAGCCTTCAGAAACTATAGCTTCAGGTGAGAAAAAATGGGCGCAAGAAGCTATAAAAGCAGGTAAGTCGCAAAGTTGTGGAATGCAAAAATAAGTTATAGGGGAGTATTATGAGTGAAGCTAAAAAAATAGAGGAAAGACATCATAGTCTAACTGTTCCTGGGGATATGTATCACTTACAACCAGGAGTTATTACTGGAAAAAGGGTAAGTGGAATAGAACCCTTTTTGAAAGAACAGCAGGACATGGTAAAAGTAAGGGAACTTGTAAGCTCTTTAAATCTTGAAGATGCTTCTGGTGAAGCGATAAAACCACTATCTACACCTAATGTAGAGAAAAACGAAGAAAGAGGGAAAGGTCGCTCTTAAAATATGAGCAATGAAGTTTATGATAGCGATAACATCTTTGCTCAAATATTAAGAGGTGAGTTACCTTGTGAGAAGGTACATGAAAATGAAAATGTACTAGCTTTTCATGATAAGTACCCTGACGCACCAGTTCATATTTTAGTTATATCAAAAAATCAATATATTTCATATGATGATTTCATTCTAAAAGCTCCTGAAGAGGAAATAGCGGATTTCTTCAAAACTGTAAGAGAGATAGCACACAAATATAATCTAGAAAAAACAGGATATAGATTAGTCACTAACTACGGTGAAAATGGAGAGCAGGTTGTACCACACTTTCACGTGCATATTTTAGGTGGTAAAAAGTTAGGAAAGCATGTAAACTCATAGTGTTATATGTTTTGTTAAATGAGCGAATATTTAACCATAGTAATCTTTATCTGCGTATCAATTGTAGTATCTTTTGCTTTAGGTATATTGCCTATGTTTCTTGCAGTGAGTAAGCCAGATGGTGAAAAGCTTTCCACATATGAGTGTGGCTTCAATCCACTATCCAGTGCAAGGAAAAATTTTGACATTAAATTTTACCTAGTTTCAATATTATTTATAATATTTGACTTAGAAATTGCTTTTCTTTTTCCTTGGGCTGTTTCTTTATCTAAGATAAGCTATGGTGGATTTTGGTCTATGATGGTATTTCTTGCAATACTCACTATAGGTTTTATCTATGAATGGTGTAAAGGTGCATTAGAGTGGGAGTAGTTTATGACAAATCAAATTCTATCTAATGATAACTGGGGTCGTTATAAAAAAGAAGGGTTTCTTGTCACTAAATTTGGTGATTTAACAGATTATGTAATGAATTGGGCAAGGTCTGGTTCATTGTGGCCAATGACATTTGGTCTTGCATGTTGCGCAGTTGAGATGATGCATACTGCATCCAGCCGTTATGATCTTGATAGATATGGTATAATGTTTCGTGCAAGCCCACGTCAATCAGATGTGATGATTGTTGCTGGCACACTAACTAATAAAATGGCAGCAGCATTGCGCAAGGTTTATGATCAAATGGCAGACCCGAAGTATGTTATTTCCATGGGAAGTTGTGCAAATGGTGGTGGTTATTACCATTACTCTTATTCAGTAGTCCGAGGCTGTGATAGAATTGTGCCAGTTGACGTGTATGTCCCTGGATGCCCACCAACCGCTGAGGCGTTGCTATATGGAATGCTATGCCTACAAAACAAAATAAAACGGACTCGGAATGGATAAAACTGCAAAGTATATACAAAAAAAGACCAAATGCGAGTGCATTCAAAAAGATGATGGCATTATTGTAATATATTCAACTTTAGATGAAATTGAAAAGTACCTATTCTTTCTACGTGATGATGAAAAGTGTAGGTTTGAACTATTAGTTGATATTTTTGGGGTTGACTATCCAAATAGAGAGAAGCGTTTCGAGCTAATATACAATCTGCTCAGCATTGTGCATAATATTAGAGTACACATAAAGCTTCAGTTATGTGAAAGCGACATGCCTCCAAGTGTAGCGAAGATATTTAGTACGGCTTTGTGGTTTGAGCGTGAAGTGTTTGATATGTATGGAATAGAGTTTTCTGATCACCCTGATTTGCGTAGGATTCTAACAGACTATGGATTCAAAGGTCATCCAATGTTAAAAGATTTCCCTCTCACTGGTTATGAGGAAGTAAGATATGATATAGAGACAAAAAAGGTTGTGTATAATCCTATAGATTTACCGCAAGATTTTCGTATGTTTGATAGCTTATCGCCTTGGGAAGGTAAAACCATAAAAGTAAATACAAAGGAGTAGAAAATGACAGTACAAAGAAAAAAAATATCTTTAATCGGTGCAGGAAATATCGGTGGAACTCTCACCCATATGATTGCACTAAGGGAACTCGGTGATGTTGTTTTACTTGATATTAGTGATGGAATACCACAAGGTAAAACACTCGACATAGCAGAATCATCCCCTATTGATGGATTTAATGTCAATATTACTGGCACAAATAGGTATGAAGATATAAAAAACTCCGATGCAATTATAATAACCGCTGGCATCGCTAGAAAACCTGGAATGAGCAGGGATGACCTCCTGCAAACCAATGCTAAAGTAATGAAGGAGGTTGGCGAAAATATTAAAAAATATTCTCCAAACGCGTTTGTAATAGTGGTTACCAACCCTTTGGATGCCATGGTTTCAGTGGTGCATAAATTTTCAAACCTTCCAACTAATATGATTGTTGGCATGGCAGGAGTGCTTGATTCTTCCCGTTTTCGTTACTTTCTTGCAAGTGAGTTAAATATCTCAGTTGAAGATATATCTGCTTTTGTGCTTGGAGGACATGGCGACACTATGGTACCACTAATCAATTGTGCTTCAGTTGCTGGAGTTCCACTTACTCAAATTATCGATATGGGTCTTATCACACAGAAAAAAGTCGATGAAATAGTTGAACGCACTCGCAATGGCGGTAAAGAAATAGTTGATCTGCTTAAGTCTGGATCTGCATACTACGCTCCTGCATCTTCAGCTATATGCATGTTAGAATCATATTTAAAAGATAAGAGGCGCATATTACCATGTGCTGCTTACCTTAATGGTGAATATGGTGTAGAAGAGTTGTTTATTGGTGTTCCTGTAATTATTGGAAAAAACGGAATTGAAAAGATCCTAGAAGTTAAAATGAATGATAGTGAACAAGAAATCTTTAATAAGTCTGTAAACTCGGTGAGAGAGCTGGTGAAATCTTTAGGTTCATAAGCAAATTAATGGTTTTATAGAGCTTCTTTATAGCTCAAACAGCCTAAAAAAGTTGCTTGTGGTTACCTTCGCTACTTGTTCTGGTGACTCATTCCACAACTCTGCCAAACAATCAACAACGTATTTCACCATTGCTGGTTCATTCTTTTTTCCCCTATAAGGCTCAGGTGATAGATATGGTGCATCAGTTTCGACTAAAACACGCTCGCGTGGTACATTTTGTGCAATTTCTCTGAGTAAGCTCGCATTTTTAAAAGTAATAATTCCAGAAAATGAAATATATAACCCCAAATCTATAGATTGATAAGCAAGTTCTTTAGAGGAAGCAAAGCAGTGCATTACTCCACTAAAAGCACCGGCTTTCATTTCTGACCTTAACATATCGATCATCTCATTATCAGCGCTTCTTGTGTGAATAACTAAAGGTAGTCCAGTTATTCTTGACGCTTCTATATGTAATGCAAAACTTTTTTTCTGATTGTCTTTGTTGTCAGATTTATAAAAATCTAACCCGGTTTCACCGATACTAATTACCTTTTGGTTCTTGGTAAATTCAACTAATTCATCAACATGTATACACTCACCGTTTTCTATAGCAGCATCAAGCGGATGTATACCAACAGAGGAGTAGACCTGATCATAGGATGAAGAAATTTTTAATAACTTAGGAACATCGTCAATGCTTACGCATATGTTATGCAAAACCTTTACACCATTTTGCTCTGCCCTTGAAATTACTTTTGGTATTTCATCGTCAGAAAAATAAATCAAGTGGCAATGAGAATCTACTATCATGAGCTTATTGTTGAGGCTTTTATTATAGAAGAAAACTCTTCTATCACTGTTTTATAAACTTCTTTTTTAAATGATATAGCACTGGCTACTAAACTATCTATACCTTGCCAACGCCACTCTTTGAACTCTGGATGACCAGTATAATTAATATCAATGTCCTCATCCTCTCCGCAAAACTTCATTAAGAACCACCTTTGCTTTTGACCAGAATATTTTCCATTCCAGCATATTGGTATAACTTCTTCAGGCAAGTTGTAGTATATCCAATCCTTGCTTTTAGTTATAACCTTTACTTTATTAGTACCAACCTCCTCTAGCAACTCACGTAACGCTGCTTGTTCCAGTTCCTCACCATCATCAACACCTCCTTGTGGCATCTGCCAGTAAGAATCGCTATCAAAGCGTTTTCCAATAAAGGCATGTCCTTGTCTGTTAAATAGCATTATGCCAACACAAGGACGGTACTTATCTTTCTGCTCAACCACGAGTACGCTCTGTTTTTAAATGATTTGTTACAGAAGTTTTAATTAATTTTCCATTTTTTTCTTTCTTCATCTCTTCAACAATTTTCTTTGCAACTTCCTTTGCACTCAAGTTCGAGTTATCAATTTCAAGCGAACCCTCAGGTATAAATAGCCTTTTCCCTTCAATTTTCTTTATAGCAAAATCCGGATCAGTAATTTTATTTTCCTGATATCTCTCTTCTGATTGGACACGTCTTACTAGTTTTTCATTATTACAATGTAATACTACAGAAAAAATTTCCATGTCCATTTTTTTACTTAAATTTACCACTGAGTTATATAATCTTTGGTCATAGGGATCACCCTCTATCAATTCATTTGTAAATATATAATGTTTTGATTTTACGTAGTGTTTTTCCAGTATTGCTAATACATTTTCCCTAACTGCAAAAATTTTTTCCCATAGGTCATCTGGAACTTCAGCGTTTTGTAATTTAACAATATCAAATATAATATTATTGAATAGATTATTGCTTACTATTACTGCACCAATGATTTTACACAGTTCCTTTGCAGTAGTAAACTTACCACTGCCTGGAAAGCCGATTAAGTAGATGAGAGTCTTGCCCATAATGAATACTAGTAAAAAGCTATTTTCAATTATATAAAAAGTATATACATTGTACATGCTAAAAACATGATGATAAAATAGATGCAGGTAATACCTTTAACAAGTAGTTGCGTTGAAAATAGTTCATATTTAGAAATTTTGAGTATATAATTATAAATGAATCATATAACCTGTAAACAATGCTTAGCGATATGGAATCGATAAGAAGTACAATTGAAGAGATAATAGATCAAAATAAAGGTCATGATATAGTAACTTTTGATGTGCAGAATAAAACCGTTATTGCAAAATATATGATTATTGCATCTGGTGATTCAAGCCGTCACGTTAAAGCTTTAGCTGAGCACGTAATAAAAAGCCTCAAGCCACATGATAAAATAGATGTAGAAGGTATGGATGAAGGCAATTGGGTAGTTTTGAATTTTCAAGGCATAATGGTTCACATATTCAGGCCGGAAGTAAGGGAGTATTATAAAATAGAAGAGTTATGGAACTGATTGCCTGGATAGCTGGTGCACAACTGCACAAACGTTGTAATTTTGAAGGCAACTCCTGCACAGGTAGTGGTGTCATGAAAGTAGCTGACACTGGAATCCAGTTTTTCATGCAATTTCATCGGAAACGTTGTATAGTGTGCTTGTTTATAATTAAGTTCCAGTGTCTGGGCACTGGCTTCTCTATTAGGGTTACCTTCGGCATTAATGACAGGATAGACTGGGGTTTATAAAATGAAACACGCATCTGAATTTTTAAATTTCATCCAAGAAAGAGGGTACCTATACCAATGCACAAACATTGAAGGACTAGATCAATTATTATTGCAGAGCAATTATATAGTTGCATACATTGGGTTTGATTGCACAGCACCAAGTCTTCATGCTGGTCACCTAATTCAGATTATGATGCTCTGTCACCTACAAAAATTTGGTTATAAGCCGATAGTCTTACTTGGAGGTGGCACAACAAAAATTGGTGACCCATCCTTCAAAGATAAAGCAAGAAGCATCTTGCCTGTAGAGAACATCAATCAAAATACATCCAGTATAAGGAGAATATTAGAGAAAATGGTGTCTTTTAATGACAGCAAGACTGGTGCAATGATAGTAAATAACGCAGATTGGTTGGATAACATAAAATACATAGATTTTTTGCGTGATATAGGAGCTTATTTTTCTGTAAATCGTATGCTAAGTTTTGATAGTGTGAAAACCAGGCTGGATAGAGAGCAAACCTTAAGCTTTCTAGAATTTAATTACATGCTATTGCAAGCTTACGACTTTATTGAATTAAACAAAAAATATGATTGTCGTCTGCAGATTGGAGGGTCAGACCAGTGGGGAAATATAGTAAACGGAATTGAACTTGGAAAAAAGTTGAATTTACCTGAGCTATTTGGCCTTACCATGCCTCTTTTATTAAATGCACAAGGAAAAAAAATGGGCAAAACTGAAAGTGGAGCAGTGTGGCTTGATGATAATATGCTAAAGCCTTACGACTACTGGCAATATTTTCGCAACGTTGATGATCAAGATGTTGGACGTTTTTTAAGATTGCTCACTGATGTGCCAATTGATGAGATTAGAAAATTAGAGTCTTTAAAGGATCAAGAAATAAATGAAGCAAAAAAGGTCTTGGCAACAGAAGTGACAAAAATATGTCATGGTGACAAAGAAGCGGAACTTGCACAATTTGCTGCAATTTCTGCTTTTGAGAATGAAGATAGCTCACTACTTCCTGATTACATCATAAAAAAAGAACAAGTTGCAAGCGGCATATCCTTAGTAGACCTACTACATGACACCGGTTTTGAACCTTCAAAAGGCGCTGCAAAGCGTTTAATACAGGGCAACGGATGCAAGATTAATGATAATGTTGTAAACAATATTGATCATGTAATAAATTTCGAAAGCTTTAAAGATCAGCCATTTATAAAATTATCTGCAGGAAAGAAACGCCATATAAAAGTTGTGGTAGATTAGGTCTCGAAGTAAGAAAACAAATTTTATACAAGTGAGAAATTAGATATGGAGCAAATTTTCAAAATTCGAGAATTATGTATAAAACAACTGGAAAGATAGTAGAAAGCGAAATTCTATTATATATAGCTAAAGTGGCTTAGGTTTACCTACAATTTGAAAAACAACAAATTCGTCATTCCGCTACTCATTAGCGGAATCTATACCGCGAATGAATCCATAACTGTACGGACATTGCAATTTGGGCCTACCAGGAGGGCAATGCCTCTTATCCAAGTACCCTCTTCTTGTCATCCCAGTGCTTGACACTGGGATGGCTTTGTTGCATAGCAACTGAAAAAATCTGGTGGCTACTGACAAAATTCATTATAAAATAGCCATTTAACCTTGAAAGAAAAAATATGCCACAAAAAATGAGGGTCAGTAACCATAGCGAATATAACAAATTTCTAGAAAAAAGAGGAAATATTTTTCATTATATCAACGAAGCCATAGAAAAGTGGTACGAGAATGGTCCAAAAATACCAGGTGGCAACAATATTTATAGCGATAAAGTTGTAATTTTGGTGCACATAATAACTTGTTTATTTAGAATAGGCCTGAGGCAAACAGTTGGGTTTATAGCAGGATACCTTGAGCAAATTGGGAAAAATTTGCAAGTTATCAGCTATTCACAATCATCAAGAAGGTTTAAGAAACTCAATATTAAGATCAATGATTGCAGAATTGATAAAAATAATATGGAAGATATCGAAATTGCTATAGACAGTACAGGAATTAGTATATACAACAACACTCCTGGTCATAGCAAAGAAAATAGCGAAGATAGAAAGTATCGCAGCTATGAACAGACAAGAAAATTGCATGTAATGTTGAATACAAACAGCAAAAAAGCCATAGCTGTAAAATACAGTAACGGTGTCTACTCTGATCACTATGGAGCTTGTGATTTGCTAAAAGAAGTCGATTTTCAGTATGTCATAAAAGTACTATATGCAGATAGGGCATATGACAGAGAAAAGCTCTATAAGCTGTGTAATCAATATGGTATAAAAACGAAAATTCCTCCGAAAAACAACGCAGCAGAGCATCCAAAGTTAGACTATATGGCTGAGAGAAATTCTGCAGTCAAGCTCATAAAGTCATATGATGAAGATGGTATAAAGAAGTGGAAAAAAGAGATGAGTTATGGAAAAAGATCTTATATAGAAGGTTTTTTCTCGCGATTAAAAAAGACATTTGGATTTAGTTTTAGGAACAAATCTGAAATGAATCGTGAGAGGGAACTGCTACTCAAATGTTATTTGCTTAACAAATTTACTGAAATAGGCATGGCTAAATTTGAGATAGCTTCATAAATTTATTGTGCGTTACCTACTATCCGAAGAGAGATGCAACAAAGCCCACTGGGATCCAGGAATTTTATTAAGTTGGTAAGTATAAAAGTAGCCGTTTTATGTTAAAACACAACGTTCTTGATGAGATTACGGCAAGGCTGGATTCCAGTGTCAGCTACTTTCATGACACCATTTGCTGTGCAATTTACCTTCAAAAATGAATGTTCATACAGTTATGGAATGAATCGCGGTATGACGTAGGGAAACCTTTCTTGAGTTAGCTATAGCACTATAAAATTGTCCGCAGGGCCATATAAAAGTCGTGGTGAGTTAATAAATTTTTATGGAAGAAAGGATATATTAGAAAATTGAGGGTTTTAAAGGAGGTAAAAATGAGACTGTATTATAAAGATATCACAGGTCTTATCAAAGAACCCTACCGCTCCAGAGGAAGGGATTATTTTGACAAAAGAAAGGTACAGATTATATCTGTTAATGAATCTCAAGCTAAATCAAAGGTAGTTGGATCAAATGTATATCGAGTAACACTAAAGCACGATGGTCCTCTTTTGAGTGGAACATGTTCCTGTCCTGCATTTGTGTATTATGGTCCATGTAAGCATATGGCTGCAACAGGTTTTGCTTTGGTTGCACTTGATAGAAAGGAGTATCGATCGTCTGCGCGCCCAGATGAACAGACTCTCTTTGAAAGGTTTTACTAAGAAAAACAAAGCAAGAGCTAATTTCAATAATTACTCGTTCCAGTAAACATTATCCTGAGATTTTTGAAGAACTAGAGGATAAAGAATATGAGCAATTTATTCAAAGTGAACTTTCAAAATCCGAGAATTATGTATAAAACAACCGGAAAGATGGTGAGATCAGGTAATCTATGGCTAAGACGTCATACCGCCGCGGTATCTCTTAGCCGCTAACACGTAGCGGGATGACGAGATGCCACCACGAACCGTCATACCGCGCGATTCATCCGCGGTATCTCTTAGCATAGATCCCGCTAACAAGCAGCGGGATGACGGTTGTCGTTTAGCTATAAACATTAAGAAATTTACCAAACGAAAAAAAAGGCAAAAAAAGCCCCATGATTGGCTAATTACTTACATTATACTTTCAAGTATGGCGTTTTTTTATTCTAAACACTTAATAACCGCGATTCAGCTACTTTTAAACCGCAACTAATCTAAATTATAAACGTTAAGAAATTTACTAAACAGAAAAAAGGCAAAAGAAACCCTAGGGTAGCTAGTTATTCACTATCCATTTTTTAAGTTGGCGTTTTTTTATGTTTTAAACGCTTTATAAGCGCGTTTCAGCTTATGTAGGTAGAAATTTTATAAGACATAAGGTGCACATAGTGCAAAAAATTAAACATGATACGCCAGATACGTGAGTTTTTTTGTCATTTAATCTGTACAGAGAAGATAAATAAATAGCTTCAGTGTTTATGATAAGGGGGCTGGCGGAGTTTGTCAAGTGGTTTTTTAGCCACGTTTCCCTGTTATAATGTTCGTTTGCTTGACCTAAGATCCGGGAGTATTTAAACTGAACTCTATATAGTGTTAAAAATGATAGGAAATCTAAGCGGAATAGTTGATGAAGTGCGCAGTGATCACATAATCCTGAATGTGAATGATGTTGGCTATATGGTGTATCTTTCAGCCAAAACTTTAAGTGCTTGTGCAATTGGAAGTAGAATCAAATTACTTATCGAAACCTATGCAAATAACAGAGAAAACACTACTCAGCTATATGGTTTTATAAGCGAAGAAGAACAGCAGTGCTTGAGGTTGCTAGTTAAAGTAAGCGGCGTTAGCTATAAAACTGCAATGTCAATTTTGGGCAAATTAACTCCAGAACAGCTATTTTTGGCAATTATGAATGAAGATAAAGTAGCACTCAAGATGAGCGGACTTGGCCTGAAACTCATAAATCGAATCATCACTGAATTGAGTGGCAAAGTGAGTAAACTAGAAATAAATAACAATAATTTTCATCCAATTAATGAAGATGCCCTTTCAGCATTGATCAATCTTGGGTATGAAAAAATGAAAGCTTATGATACGATAAAAAAATACAGGCCAAATCTGGACACTAAGGATATTATTCGCATGGCGCTTAAGGAGCTTTCAATACTATGAAATCAATATCGTGCGGTAAAGAATATACTGAAGATGTGCACAATATCAACATCAGGCCTGAACAACTTGATGATTTTGTCGGGCAAAAAGACTTAATACAAAATTTAAAAGTGTTTATAAACGCTGCACAGACGAGAACTGAAGCTTTAGATCACGTTTTATTATATGGTCCTCCAGGGCTTGGCAAAACAACTTTAGCACAAATTGTTTCTAAAGAATTAAGAGTTAGCTTTCGCGCAACTTCTGGTCCTTTACTTAGTAAAGCTGGAGATTTGGCCGCAGTGCTTACCACTTTAAATGCAAAAGATGTTCTATTTATCGACGAAATTCATAGATTAAATCGCAGCATCGAAGAAGTTTTATATACTGCTATGGAAGATTTTTGCCTGGACATATTAGTAGGTGAAGGTCCATCTACTCGCACTTTAAGGATAGATCTACCACCATTTACGCTAATTGGAGCAACAACACGGCTTGGATTACTTTCTGCGCCACTCAGAGATCGTTTTGGCATTCCTTTGCATCTTGAGTTTTATTCCTTTGAGGAGCTGGTTAATATTATAAAAAGAGGCGCAAGAGTTCTTTCTGCTGAAATTGAAGAGGATGCAGCACGGGAAATTGCCTGCCGTGCGCGCGGCACTCCAAGAATTGCTTTGAGGTTACTCAGAAGAATAAGGGATTTTGTTGAAGTGAAAGATGATAAAAAAATTACTTATGAAGTCGCTGATTCTGTATTACTAAAATTGGGTGTAGATAAAATGGGACTCAATAAACTTGATATGAATTATCTAAGATTTTTATTCAACACTTCAGGCCCTGTTGGAATTGACACCATATCTATTGCGCTATCCGAAGATGTTGGCAATATTGAAGAAACAGTAGAACCTTATTTAATCAAAATTAGTTTTGTAAAGCGCACACCAAGAGGGCGCGTTCTAACCGATCAAGCAAAGGAGTATTTGAGCTTTCAACATTAAACATCATAATTTATATTGACTAATTGGCGTGGTATCTATATGCTAACATTTATATATTAAAAATAATGGAGGCATATATGTTAACTAATAGCACTGAAACTGTATCTTTAATTGAAACTTCTTCTAATCTAAATATCAGTCCTTCTGATAATAATTCGATTTCGGATACTAAAAATGTACCTAAATCAACACTAGATGAGAATGTACCTAAATACGTCACTCCTAATAATGCAGAAGAATGGAATGAGTTCTTTATAATGCAGAACAACACTTCTACTAATACCACTAATAAAAAGAAACCAAAACCTTATATTCATAAGGATAGTAATGGTATATGTACATATACTGCTCGGGATGAGAATAAATATGGTGGTAAGAACATTATAGGCAAAATTGCTGAACAAATTAAAGAAGAGATATCTAAAAATATAGAAAATAATGATATAGAATTTATAAAACTTAAAGAAAGCAAAAATGAAGATAATATTATTGAGCCTGCCGTAAGAATTGCGATAGGTAGTAATACAAAAGAAATAAGCATGAGTGACATTCTAAATAACGATTTGTGTAAACAATATGGCGTGAAAGCAATTACATTATTGCTACCTCAAAGTAAAGCAAGGGGGCTACGTTGCCGGGTTGATGAACATGGAACAAGAATTTATGAAGTAGCTAATGGGTCATATCAAATGACTTTAAAGTGGAATGCTCAAGGAAAAGAATGTAATATTAAAATTAATATTCATGATAATGGCTCCGTAGAACTTATTGAGGGTAATGGTGTTACTATGGAGCAATTAGCTGCACATAAAGAAGTAAAAGTAGGAAGGCAATATGAAGCAAAGCCTTTACATGAAGTGTTAGCATCACAATTGCCACAAACACAATTACAACAAAGCTCTGAAGAAGTAAAATTTTTGGAGCAGCATTCAACAAATGTAGAAGACTTGAGCGGCGCATCACAAAAGCATCAAGCTCCTGCTGCTTCAAAATAGGTAAAGTAGTGAAAATTCAGTATAAGTTGCTTGCATCTGCAAGTAACTTATACTTTTATGATGAGCAACACAATACTACCAAGAAATTTCTACGAGCGGCCAACTTTGGTTGTAGCCGGGGAGTTACTAGGAAAGATGCTGAAATTTTCTAACTTTAGTGGAATAATAACCGAAGTTGAAGCCTATATAGGAATGAGTGACCCAGCTTGTCATGCAGCTAAGGGTTATACTAACCGAACCTCAGTAATGTTTGGTATGCCGGGGTTTTCATATGTGTACTTTATATATGGAATGTATTACTGTTTAAATATTGTAACAGAAGCAGAAGGGTTCCCAGCAGCAGTGTTAATACGGGGATTAAAGCTCATTGAACCGCTTGAGGCAAATTTAGGTGGGCCAGGAATATTGTGTAAAAGATTAAATATTACAAAAGAACATAACAAACAGGACCTTACTATAAGCCACGAATTTTGTGTTTATGAATCTCACCTCAAACCAGATTATGTGTGCACTCCGAGAATCGGAATTAGTAAAGGCCAAGAGAAATTTTGGCGGTTTAAAAACTTAAGATCTTGCGTAGACTATTTGCCAATTGGATAATCACCAGTGAAACAAGCATCACAATATTGTGGTGTAGCATTGTTACGCACTTCTCCTTTAACAGCCTGATATAATCCATCAATACTCAAGAAGGCTAGGCTATCTACTCCTATAACTTCCTTAATTTCCTCTACAGATTTATTTGCAGCAATTAAATCTTTGCACTCTGGCGTATCTATTCCATAAAAACAAGAATGCTTAATTGGTGGGCTTGAAATTTTGAGGTGAATCTCTTTTACTCCTGCATCCTTTAGCATAACTATTATATTTGTTAACGTACTACCACGCACTATACTATCATCTATTAAAATTATGTTTTTACCTTTCAAAGTGTGCTTATTAGCATTGAATTTTAATTTTATTCTAACTTTACGTACTTCAGCGGTTGGTTGTATAAAAGTTCTTCCTATGTAATGATTACGAATTATTCCCAGTTCCATAGGTAATCCTGAATGCTTTGCATATCCAATAGCTGCAGGTATTCCAGAATCAGGTATTGGTACAACCATATCTACATTGTTTTTTGGTGGGCTCTCTTCTGCAAGTATTCTTCCTATTTCTTTTCTTGTATCGTATATAGACCTATTCTCCATTATGCTGTCTGGTCTTGAAAAATAAACGTATTCAAAAATACAAAAACTTGATTTTTGCTGTGGGAAAGGAAACATTGAGGCTAGCTTACTACCCGAACTGATGGTAACTAATTCGCCTGGTTCTATTTCTCTAACAAACTCTGCATTTATTATATCAAGAGCACAAGTTTCAGATGCAAGAACGTAAGAACCGTTTAACTTTCCTAAAACAAGAGGCCTGATTCCAGATGAATCACGTACTCCAATAACTACTTCTTGATTGATTGCAACAAAAGAATAAGCACCTTGTATTTGCTTTAATGCATATATAAAACTCTCTAAAAAGCTATCTTTTTCACCGCTTGCTGTCAGATGCACTACTACTTCTGTATCAATATCTGACTGAAAAACGCACTCTTGTTTAATCAATTGTTCGCGTATCGGAGAAATATTAATTAAATTACCATTATGTGCTATGGCGAAATCCCCAAATTTGCCACTTTTGCTAAACATGGGCTGCACTCCAAATTTATTACCACTTGTTGAGTATCGAACATGACCTATTGCACAATCTCCAGGTAAGGATTTCTTTATTTCATCTATATCATCAAATACGCTGCTCACTTGACCTTGAAAGTGATAAGAGTGCAGCTTATCGTTGTTACTGGTTACTACGCCAAAAGACTCTTGACCTCTATGCTGCAAAGCGTGGAGAGCAAGTATAGAGTTAAAAGCAGCACTTTGGTTGCAACTTATGCCAAATACCCCACATTCCTCACGCATTTCATCTAGCATAAAAACTATTAAGTAAAATTTAATTTTACTTTAGCATAGGTAAAATACAAGCATTTTGTTGTTCATCTGCTTTTATTGCCAGCAATAATCCTATGCATATTAAGCTTGCAGCAGTTGTACTTCCTCCATAGGACAGAAATGGCAATGGGTCGCCTATCACAGGTAAGAGGCCCATTGTCATTCCGATGTTTATAAAGAAATGAGCACTAAAAAAGGCGAAAATGCCGATAGATACCGACTTAGAAAAATAATTTTTCGACCTATAAGCGATAGAGAAAATTATGCCAAGTAATGAGGTATAAAGCAAAATTAAAGCCATGCTACCTAAAAATCCCCATTCCTCACTCAGCACTGCAAAAGCAAAATCTGTACGTTTCTCCGGCAAAAATCCAAGTTGAGTTTGACTTCCGTTAACAAAGCCCTTACCAAGCAAACCTCCTGAACCAATAGCTATCTGAGATTGCTGCGCATTATAACCTATTCCAAGTGGATCCACTGATGAATCCAAAAACGACAATATCCTTTGCTTGTGATAAGGACGTAAAAAAGGCCAAATAGCCGGTACTGCAAAAATGCCAAGCGTTCCACATATTACCGAATGAGATCTTTTTATTATTGCTGTGAATATAATTGATATCCCTATAAATAACATTATCACAGCTGTGCCTAAATTAGGTTGCTTTAACACCAAGAACACGGGTAAGAAAATAATTATAAGTGCCTTAAGCAATCTTTTAAATTCCATCATTTTATATACACTCTGCTTATCAAAATAGCGAGCAAGCGCAAGTATTAAGCCTACTTTTGCAAATTCTGATGGTTGCAAACTAATTGATCCAATTCTTATCCACCTTGTTGCACCCATTATGTGTGAGCCAAAAAAATTCACTACTAATAGCGAAATCACTGCTGCTACATAAAAAAAGTAGGCGTGCTTCAAATAAAAATCTAGCTCTATGAATGACATAGCTATAGCAAGTAGGAAAAAGAAGGAGAATATGACCAGTTGGTGAATCGCAAATGGCACCCACTTTCCTCCAGCAGAAGAGTATTGAACAACAATGCCAACGCAAAACAGCGCTATCACGTTAATGACTAACAACCAATGAATCTTCTTCAGTCTATCCACAATAAAGACCTTATAACCTTAAAGTATAGTAAAATATGAAACAAAGATAAAAATCAAAAAACCAACTTCTCAACTACTAACCGAATTGGAGTGCTATATATTCCAGTTACTACTGTTAAAACTGCCATAAACAATAGACAGAAAAGCATAGGAAATGGCACATCATTAATTTTGTCCGGTGTCATTCCAGTGCGTGACGTTGCATCATTTTCAAAATACATTTTCTCTACCATCTTCCACATATATATCAATGCAAGGAAAGAGCCAGCAGCAAATGTTACAAGGGAAATCCACGCATGAGATTCGATAATTGCTTTCATTATATACCACTTGCTTACAAAGCCATTTGTTAAAGGCACACCGATTAATGCTAAACTGAGTAGAGTGAACGCAAGTGCTGTATAAGGCATTGATTTCTTGAGTCCCGATAAATTCTCTATTTTTGTTGTATCAAATTTGTAAGAAATACATCCTGCAGCCATAAATAAAGATGTTTTTATTATGCTGTGGTTTACTATGTGAAGAATTGCTGCAAATACACCTGTTTTTGAGTTAAAACTCAGTGCTAAAATTATATAACCAATTTGGCTAATACTAGAGTGAGCAAGCAGTCTTTTTATGTCTTTTGCGGTTATTGCAAATATCGACCCAAATATAACAGCGCAAAGTGCGAGGATAATTATCACGTTGCTTAGTGATGGTTTAAATAAGAAGAAATTTTGATGAAAAACAGTATAAAAGATTCTGATGAAAACATATATCATCACTTTTGTCACTGTGCCTGAAAAGAATATGCTAATGAAACTTGGCGCCTCACTATATGCATTAACCAGCCACCTGCTTAATGGAAACAGTGCCATTTTGATTGAGAGACCAATAAAAATGAACAACGTGCCAAGTTTTATGATGTTGTTATCGTGTAATGGAACTATTCTTTCAGCCATGTCAGACATATTGAGCGTTCCAGTCATTGAATACAAGAGCCCGATGCCAAATAAATAAAATGTTGCGCCTATTGTTCCACTAATTAGATATTCAAATGCTGCAACCAAGGCTTTTTTATCCCTTCCCATTGAAACTAATACATAAGAAGAAAGAGATGAAATTTCCAAGAAAACGTAAAGGTTAAATATGTCGTTTGTTACTAGAATCCCGAACAGTCCGCTTAAGCACAGTAGAAATAGAGAGTAAAAACCAGTGATTTTGTTTTTGCTAATTTCTTTTTCGTTAATATAAAAGCTATAAAGCACGCTAATCAGCGCTATAAAATTCACCAAAGTTAGAATCAAGGAGTTCAACACGTCGATTCTTAACTCTATGCCGTACGGGGGAGCCCAATCCCCAAGGTGATAAGTTATAATTTCGCCTTTATATGTTTTAATGAGTAGTATTGATGAAATGATAAGAGTGATTGTTGTTGCAATAAAAGAAATAAACCAAGATACCTTGTGTTTCTTGGCAAGAAAGCAAAACATTGATGCAATTATTGGGATAATAACTTGTAAAATTGGTAATTGCATTAAATTGTTGTTAATATATCGTTAAAGTATTAGTATATATAATACTTTTTGTTTTAATACCCTTATGTTATCTAAAATTTATAACGCAATAAAACGCCTATTACGAAGAGAAGATAAATTTGTAGGAAGAGATGAAAATGGAAATTCTTACTATGAATCAAGTAAAGGAAAAAGGTGGGTTATGTATAGCAGTGTCTCTGAGCCTACAACAGTGCCTCCGGAATGGCATATATGGCTTCACTATACTGATAATGTAGTACCAGTTAATAATAAAAAAAGAAAAGTAAAACATACTCCTAATTTAACGGGTACAAAAGATGCATACTATCCAAACCAAAAAGTGAAAAATTACTATAAAAGCTGGAGTCCTGATAACTAAAGATGCGAAGGTCAAATATACTTGAAATAACCGCTGGATTATTTGTATTAATTTTCACTATTTTTCTGATTTTCTTTGCTATTGATAAGCTATCTTACATAAAGAAAAACTATAAGGATTGCAATAAAATATATGGTCTTTTTGCTAACGCTAACGGTATAGGAGTTGGTGATAGTGTCAAGATCTCTGGTGTAGATGTTGGAAGCATAACTGGTGTATCACTTGACAAAGCTACCTACGTAGCACGAATCGATATGTGTATAAGCAAAGACATAAAATTGCCAATTGATAGTTCAGCTCTGATCACTAGCAGTGGAGTTGTTGGCAGTAAATTTGTTAATATATCACCTGGATCAGATATTAAACTAATCTTGCATGGTGGTAAAATAGAGTATACTCAAGCTGAAGCAAATATGGGTGGAATAATGGACAGAATTCTTGGTATGTTTACAAAGTGAAAATGGCAGGATTCCAAGTATATCCGTTCAGGTAAAGCCTCCTGTAGTTCTAAAGTATTTAAGGAGTTTGCCTTATTTCTTGCCTTTTCTACCGCTTGCTTTGGGGTTTATAGTATAGAAAGTGCCTTAATAGTTGCAGTGCATGTCTATCAATGATAAAATGAAAATTAATTTATTTTGATATTATGATTGGTTTACTGTTTGCCGTACTGTTGTTCCTCTGTGGTAGTGATGCACTTGCAAAACAGGAGCCACGTTCAATAGCTGGAGATAATCACATAAAGGTGATAAATTATAACCCACAAGCTATACATAAGTATACGGGTTTTTATGGTTATCAGTCCAGTATATTGTTTGAACCAGGGGAGGTAATACAAAACCTTTCAATGGGTGATTCAACTGGTTGGCAACTCCTTCCTCAAGGTAATAGATTGTTTATTAAGCCTATAGATGATATTGCCGATACTAATGCAACTATAATTACCAATAAAAGAGTTTATTACTTTGAACTTCATGCTGAAGAAGCAACTGGACTAGATGATCCAAGATTAGCATATGAAGTAAGGTTTCTTTATCCACTATTTAGCAGTGATGAGATTTACACAACAAATAACGGTGATATCTTCGAACAAGCTAGTCATACCATTATTCCTGATATCAATGATATTGAAGTTGTAAAGAAGGGATTAAATTTTAATTATTCCATCTCGCACGTCAAAGGTAGTCAGTCAATAATACCAATTAAGGTTTTTGATGACGGAAAATTTACATATCTACAATTCAATAAAATAAACTCTGATTTTCCGGCAGTTTTTATGGTTGATTCTGCAGGATATGAGTCTTTAGTAAATTTCCGTACAGTTGATAACTACCTGATAATCGAAAGGGTAAGTTCAGTGTTTACCTTAAGGAATGGATCGAGTACAGTTTGCCTATTTAATGAAACCATACCTTTCAAAAAAGGGTAAAGGCTATAATGCCCGAGATATGGGTGCAAAATTTTTTCTATGATGTTCTGTAATTCCATAAAGGCCAATAGCGTTAAGGTGCTCTTTTGTCCCATATCCTTTATTTTTATACCAATTATATTCAGGATGCTTATTATGCAATTCTTGCATAAGCCGATCTCTCGTAACTTTTGCAACGATTGAAGCTGCTGCAATTGATGTACTCAAATTATCACCATTTACTATGGATTTCACTTGCCATTTCACTTCAGGTGGTTGATTACCATCAACTAGTACATAATCTAATTCTAGGTCCAAGTCTATCAACGCACGTTTCATTGAAAGCTTTGTTGCTTGCAAGATATTGTATGAATTTATTTCTTCTACGCTTGCCATTCCTATACCAAATTTTGCAACGGATGTTATTTTTTCATATAGGACTTGCCTACATTGAGGAGTCAACTTTTTCGAGTCGTTGATTCCATCAATAATTGTATTTCTATCAATAAACACTACGGCTGCGGATATTACTGGACCAGCTAGCGGACCTCTTCCAACTTCATCCACTCCTGCTATCACTCCTGATAATTTATTTTCTAATGTAAAGTCTGGGTATTTCATAGGTTTTTATAATAAGAAAGTTATAGTAAAAACTGAACAGATAATAGAAATTATCCAAAATTTCATAACGATTACATTTTCTGACCATCCCTTCTTCTCAAAGTGATGATGTATTGGTGCCATAAGAAAAACTCTTTTTCCTTCTCCATATTTAAACTTTGTATATTTAAAATATGATATCTGAATAATAACAGATAGAGTCTCTATTACAAAGATTATTCCAATAATGGCAAAAAGCATTTCTCTTTTAATTAGGACACTAGTTAACCCTAAAGCCGCACCTACCGACAAGCTACCAACATCACCCATAAATATTTTTGCTGGATGTGTGTTAAACCACAAGAAACTTAGAATAGCTCCTATAAATGCAATGCAGAATAAAGTAATATTCATATCTGCCTGAGTTATATATGCAATTAGCCCCAAAAAAGTAAAGGAAGTGATAACTTGAGTTGCAGCAAGGCCATCCAAACCATCTGTGAGATTCACAGCATTAGAAGAGCCGACAATTACAAACGCAGCAAACGGAACATATAGATAGCCAAAATCTATTATTACTCCTTTAAATAGGGACGTTTTTGTAAAACATTCAGCAGAGTATAGCTTAAGTATAAACACACCAACCAGAGCAACAATAAACTGAATAAGTATTTTGGTTTTTGCACTTAAACCTCGATAGTGATTTGTCTTCAATTTTAAATAATCATCAATAAATCCAAGTAGAGCAAAAAATAGAGTTATCAATATCAGCAGCAAAATTTCTGGTGTTAACTGAGCCCAGAGTAAAATTGGTAATAAAGAAGAAATCAGTATTATTATTCCGCCCATAGGTGGTACATTCTTTTTTGTTATTAAATGACTTTCTGGTCCACATGATCTAATTGGTTGCCCATCTTTGCTTATTTTTTTTAGAAGCTTTATAAAATAGGGAAAAAGAATAAACCCAAAAACAAATGAGGTAAAAAATACTTTTGTAGCTAAGATCATCTACTTACTTAAATTGACTAAGTGTCATACCACCTATAGCTAATAAAGTCAACTTCTGTCATCCTATAGCCTGACCCACAACTGTACGAACATTGTGATTTGGGCCCATCAGTAGGGTGTCATCCCAGTCTGGAATCCACAACTGTACGAACGTTGTAGTTTGGACCACCAGTGGGGTGTCATCCCAGTGCCCAGACACTGGTTCTATGCAACTTAATTAAAAACGTTTGTTTTAGTGTAAGACAATTACCTTTAGCTTATCAGCTCAGTTATAAGCAAAATTTCTGGATTCCAGACTGGAATGACACCATTTGCTGTGCAATTTACCTTCAAAAATGAATGTTCGTACAGTTGTGAACCTGTGGCAGGTATTACATAAGAGCATTTCCCTCTTCTAAATTAAAACGCACTTTTGCCTCCTTTGCAGTCTATACTTTAGATGTATTTAATTTACAAATACTAATTATTTATTAATAATGGTGATATGTAAATATAGTTATAAAATAATTGTTACACTTGAATTCCTTCCTGGTTTCTGTTGTTATCAGAACATTTAAAACACTTTAAGAAAGCTGCTTAGTTAAATTAACTTAGACAAGTAAATAGCAGTTTTGCAGCCTGTTTTTATGAATGATGATAAAATGTTGTAGCCAAATGCGCTTTCAGCATTGTGCTGAATTGCAATATCTTTGTGCTCTAACTCCTCGTCGCGAAATTTACTTATAGTTTCTCTTAATTCCCCATCTTCTAAATGTGAAACTTGCTCTTTGTAGTGCTCCCCGATAACTTCTTCAACTGCAGCAGTGCAAGCCATAGCAGCTTTTTTGCCCATAATGGCAGTTGCAACGCCAAGCGACACTCCTAAAACACGCCAAACAGGCAACAAAACAGTAGGACGAACTTTTTGCTCTTTGATTTTCTCATTAAAATAGTGAAAATGCTTTTTTTCCTGCTCTTCCATTTCAATTATTTCATTGATTATAGAAGATTTCTTAAGAATAAATTTTTGACCAGAATAAATGCAAATAGCTCCATATTCTCCAGCGTGATCTACTCTAATTGCCTGTTGCAAGAACTGATTGTTGCTGTACCTTAAATTATTTAGATTTCTTTCTTTCTCCACAATACACCTTACCTGATACGAACAGAGCTACTATGAGATAAATTAGATTCCATGTTGCTAAGGAAACACCTAGAACGTAATGAGGTCTGTCACAAGATGGAGAGTAATTAGGATTTAGTAGATTATTTCTGAGCTCTTCTATACTAACGTTACTACTTGCTTGCTCTGTACAACCTAAAACATCATGAAATAAGTGGAGTTCAAGACCTATATGATAAAAAGATATTACTGCACCTATGAGGTAGCTGCAAAACATTGCATAGATTAGAATTTTGTTGTCTTTAAGCATGCACGCTACTGCAAGTAATCCAGCGATATAGTAAACTATTCGCTCGTATGTACATAACTTGCATGGCAGCATGTTGAAAAAATATTCTAGCACATATGCAAAAATTAGAGCAGCGGCACTCGACAGCAGAAAGATTGCAGGAATTCTGGAATTATTACACATAACTTTAAGTAAATTATCCCTGAAAGTATAAAGCAGAGTATTCATTTTACATAGGGATTTTTATTTTTTTTCAAAAGCAATCTAACTGGCACACCGTCTGCAAAGAAATTTTTTCTGAGATCGTTAATTAAATAGCGTTTGTAACTTTCATCAACACTTTCAGGTATGTTACATATCAAAGAAAAAGCTGGAGGTTTAGTACCAATTTGAGCGATATACTTCATTTTAACTGCTTTGCCTTTTACAAGAGGGTGAGAATGTTTTCCTACAGCATCTATGAGCCACTTATTCAGTTTTGCAGTGCTGATCTTCTTGTTCAAGGATTCACTCACTTCAAGACACTTATCTATCACATCACCGCAGCGCATGCCTTTTAACGCAGAAATTGTTATAGTTGGCACTTCCAAGAATAACCTGGTTACTTCCTGTTGTTTGACAAATTTTATTAACCTGCTTCTGTCATCCTTACCTATTAAATCCCACTTATTTAAAACAACAATAATCCCTTTCCCTCCCTTAATTGCAGCTTCACCAATTGATAAATCCTGCTGCTCAATACCAACTAGGGAGTCTAGCATTAAAACTACCACATGAGAGCGCTTGATTGATTCCATGCTTTTCTCAACAAATCTTGATTCTAAGCCATCTACAACATTCGCCTTTCTGCGGATTCCGGCAGTGTCAATTAGAGTAATTAACTCTCCATCATGATCATATGTAATATCCACAGAATCACGTGTGGTACCTGGCTCTGAACTTGTTATTAGTCTGTTTTCTGCAAGTAAACCATTTAAAAAAGTTGATTTTCCAACATTCGGACGGCCGATGATCGCGATCCTCAGCCTACTCAGTTCATTGTTAGGTAACTCAGTGTTCTCGTTAAAATTTTCAATAACACCAGCTAATGCATCATAAAGATCAACCATGCCAAGATTATGCTCGGCAGAGATATACACCGGGCCAAGAAAATCAAAAAACTGCAAATAATCAACATTTTCGGATTTATGACTCTCGCATTTATTTGCTACTAGTATTACAGGTTTATTTATTTTTCTCTTCAGCCACTTTGCAAACTCTTCATTTCGCTCATTTTGCACTTTTGCATCAACAAGAAAGAAAATTATGTTTGAATTGGATAAAGAAAATTCGATTTGTTCAATAACTTGTAGTGAAAAATTAGTTTGGTCGTTCCATCCTCCTGTATCTATAACTTTAAACTCCAAATCGCTAATTCTCCCCATTCCCTCTCGCCTATCCCTTGTCACTCCTGGAATGTTACTCACTACTGCTGCTTTTCTTCCTACTAATCTGTTGAATAGGGTCGATTTTCCAGCATTTGGTAGGCCTACTATGGCGATTTTTAGCATAATTCAAGGGCATGTTCTATATGAAGTAAATTATAACCGAAACTTTTCAATTTAACTATTGACTTCGTAGATTATATAAGCATACTACAGTTAGAATTTTTTTATTTCGTTATGTAAAATATGGGGTAGTTATGCTAGTGTCAGAGCAAATAGAGAGTGTAGATAGAGAAGAATTAAAGCAACAAAATCATATACATAAAGATACAGAGTATTCGGAAGAGACGACAATATATGGGCATATTAATCAACATATGGAAAAAAACATCTCAAATACATTGCATGAAATATATGATGCTCTTATGTCATATAACGAATCGGAACAGCCAATGGCGTCAACTTAAGAACTTTCATTAGCAAACTCTCCTAAAGACATGATGGCGTTTAGGCTTATCTACTTTATTGCGGCTGTCCCGGTCGGATTTTAACTTTAGCGCGTATACTTAAAAAGGGCTTGAAAGTTTTTTGGCGCAATAAGTACCTGATAGAGTTTCTGTCTCATTACACTAAATAAAACTGAAAAATTTAAACGATACTCAGTAATTTGATCTGGGTTCCAAGGCCCTTGTGCATCACATATATGAAGCGATAATATATTGCACATGACCAAGTTTGCCCAAAATTCTTGTAATACAGCCTCTCCAGAAAAATTCTCTAACTCTGCTCCTACTTTGAGTCGTTTATAGCACTCCTCTATGTGCCACCTTAACACATAAGCTTTGCTCCAAAGTCTCGGTCAAAAACTCTGTTTCTCAGTTGGCTAATGTCAGCACTATAACTCTTACTTTCTGTCCTTTCATTTTATTTTTTAGCTTTTCATTTTCTAATATAAAATCAAAATCTAATTCGCCAGCGTTCCCATAGCTTACTATAATTTCTTTTTTGCAAGCGAAAAATAAAATCTACTTCCAAATTATAATGCTGCTGAATGAATTTTACTGAAGACGATCATAGATAAATAATAATTTCTCTTGATTTAATAAACGCATTTGAGTGATAACTTCGGGTAATTGCTCTGCCGCCAACGTTTGTTCACCTATATTCCAAGCTGCAAGACGAGCACTGCAAATCAATGAAGTACACAAATCAACAAACAAATTGCCAATGGTGCCTGTTGTTCCATTTGGTTCAAACTCGGATACAATTTCCCCAGAGCTGGGTAATCTCATACCAGAACCATCTGCTGCAATAAGTCTATAGCCTCTCCAACTCAGGTTCATCCTGATAGGCTGTTTGGATGCTTAAATTCTTGAAAGCCTGTATGGCAAATCTTATACCTTGCTTTAGAAAAAGCTTGCTTTGAGGGTACATGTCAATGGCTCCATAAGTTCACATTCTATTCCCAAACTTTTTTTAACTAACTTTAAAATCATAGAAAATACTGTCGAAAAAGGAAGTTTTCTTGTTCGTGTAAAACTCAACACAATGGATTTTCTGAAAAGTTTTCGAGTATATTGCATTTTTAATTTGTAAGATAAGATCTTTTCCTTTTTGCATGCCTCACCTAAAAAAGACACATTTTAAACTTTTTTGTTGCAATAAAATAGAAACAAAAGTGCTGTCCCTTGCACTCTTTGGATAATTTAATGATAAAAAATTTGGAGAGAAATTTTATACACTATCGCTGATATTTTTCCTTAAGTTGACGCCATTGCCTGAACACTTACCTAATGATGAAGCTATCGAAAACATAGCAAAGAGACTTCAAAAATCTATAGACGATGCAAAAAAGCACAAGGTCATGTTTAGTGTTGATGTATTCCAAGGAGAAAAAAGTCATCAATAATAGATTATTCGATACTGATCTTATACCACCTCATGGAGCAAGATAAAAATGTTACTGAGACTGGAAAAGAAAAACTACGGCCTCTTATGTTAGAAATGTTTAATCTAGTTTCAACAGGCACTGATGTGAGCCAAGAAGTTCGGAGATTATTGCCAGAAGATATACTGAAAGAACGCGGCGAATATTTGTCACGTCTAAAACAAATTGTAAGTGATAGTATTGAAAATGACAAAAAAAAGGAATTGTAGTAGAAAGAGATAATAAATTTTATTATGTACAGTGTCCAGAAAAAAGTGTGATCACTCCTGCAAAATTTATGAACTCCCCGGAATTTAAGGACTTAGAATATGGTGCATTGCGAATAGGAGAAGGAGATAATCTAATCTGAATAAAAAGCTGGCAATATCATGATATGCAAGGCAAAGTAAAAATGACCTTTAGGGTAGGCGATGAAAAGATCGAAATGATTTTATCTTCTGAAAAAGCTGAAAGTTTTGGTAAAATAATGGTACATATGGATGACAAAAGTTGTGAAATCTTCTCAAAGTACCTAAAAGAGCTAGAAAAAGAACCTCGTATAAGCAAGGTTGTTGAAGCTGCTAAAAGTTTTGCACAAACGAAAAGCAGTGCAGTTAGTCCACCTCTTTCTAATATGAAAAGTGTTGACACATCGCAACATTTTCAAAGTAGTGACCATGAATCACCAGAGCATTAACAATTATCATACATACATTGTTGCATATAGCAATAGTGTATGTGTATAGTTAGTAGGGTTTGTAAACTTAATAAAGTCTACAACTAATTTGAAAACTACTTTATTGTATGCAAGACTTTAAAATACTAGAAAATCTAAAAACCAAAGCACTAGAAGCTGAAAAAGGAGGCGGTTCTGACAGGATTACCAAACAACATGAAAAAGGGAAATTAACTGCTAGAGAAAGGCTCAGTATATTGCTCGATGAAAGTTCTTTTGCAGAATACGATAAATTCGTAAAACATCATGCAAATGATTTTGGCATGCAAAATGCTAATTTTTTAGGTGATGGGGTAGTGATTGGTCATGGTACTATTTATGGCAGAAAAGTTTTTGTTTATTCTCAGGATTTTACTGTCTTTGGTGGTTCACTTGGTGCGTCACATGCAAAAAAAATATGCAAAATTATGGATATGGCAATTAATGCCAGAGTTCCAATTATCGGACTAAATGATTCTGGTGGAGCCAGAATTCAGGAAGGAGTAAATTCTCTTGCTGGTTATGGAGAAATTTTTCAAAGAAACGTAAATGCATCGGGTGTTATACCACAAATTTCTTTAATTATGGGCCCATGTGCAGGAGGTGCAGTTTATTCCCCAGCATTAACTGACTTTACTTTCATGGTGAAAAACAGTTCATATATGTTTATAACCGGACCAGATGTAGTAAAAAAGGTTACCTACGAAGATGTAAGTTTCGAAGACCTTGGTGGAGCAAAAATTCATACAAGCAAAACAGGAGTAGCGGATTTTGCATTCAATAATGATGTTGAAATGCTGCTAAAAATGCGTGAATTCTTTACTTTCTTACCAGCAAATAATCAAGAATCACCAAAATCTGCACCAATCTGTAATGATGTTAATGAGATTGATGAATCTTTAAATACTCTGATTCCTAGCAATCCTAATACTCCTTATGATATGTATGAACTCATTGAAAAAGTTTGTGATGAAAGGAATTTCTTTGAACTGAAACCTGATTTTGCTCGTAATATCATAACTGGTTTTGGTAGAATTGGAGGAAATACTGTCGGTATTGTTGCAAATCAACCTATGCACCTTGCAGGATGTTTGGATATTGATTCTTCAAGAAAAGCTGCGAGGTTTGTAAGGTTTTGTGACGCATTTAACATTCCGATCATCACACTTATTGATGTTCCAGGATTTTTGCCGGGTACAAATCAAGAATACAATAATATAATACAACACGGAGCGAAATTGCTTTACGCTTACGCTGAAGCGACCGTGCCGAAAATTAGCCTTATCACTAGAAAAGCGTATGGTGGTGCATACATTGTTATGAATTCGAAACATCTAAAAGGTGATATAAATTATGCCTGGCCAACTGCTGAAATAGCTGTGATGGGCCCTGAAAGTGCAGTTGAGATTATATTTCGACACGAAAAAGATCAGCAAACGTTAATTAAAGAATATAAAGAAAAATTTGCTAATCCATTTTTTGCTGCATCACATGGATACATTGATGACATTATAGTGCCAAGTAAAACAAGGCATCACTTTCACAAAGCATTAGAGCTACTCAAAAACAAGAAAGTAGAAAGGATATGGAAAAAGCATGATAACCTGCCTCTGTAACTTTCTTTTAAGCCTTGCTTGCAAGTTATGCAATATTGTAAGAGTGTGCCGTTACCAAGATTCGAACTTGGGACCTCGTCATTACCAATGACGTACTCTACCACCTGAGCTACAACGGCAGTCTTATATATTATGATAATGAATAACACAAAAAGGAATAAGGAAAAAGAAGAAGAGAGAAAAAGATTGGCAAAAGCTTTAAAGCAAAATATTGTAAAAAGAAAAAAACAGCAACAGAGTAGACAAGATGCCAGAACTACCGGAAGTGGAAGTAATCTCTAATTTTTTGCTTGATAAAATTAAAAACAAGCAAATAAGCAGTGTTACAGTAAATAATTGGAATTTGCGTGTACCAATAACAAAAAATATTGATGATTTGCTAAAGGGCAAAGTTATAAACGATATCAAGCGTAGAGGTAAGTATATAATCTGGAATACAGATAGTATGGCTGTAATCATACATCTTGGCATGAGCGGAAAGCTTATATATGCTCAAGTGCGGAATAAGCACGATCACGTGGTATTTTTATTTTCCGATAATACTTCAATAATCTTTAATGACCCAAGAAGATTTGGACTAGTTATTATTTTAAGCAAAGAACAAGAAATAAATTTTTTTGACGGTTTCGGAATAGAGCCCCTCACGGATGAATTCAGTGGAGACTATTTACAGGAGTTGCTGAAAAACAAAAAAGTGAATATCAAATCAGCGTTAATGGACAATAAATCAATAGTTGGCGTAGGCAACATATATGCTTCTGAGAGCTTGTTTAGAGCCCGTATATCACCACTCAGGTCAGCAAAAAACTTGACCTATAGAGAGTGCGAAAAACTTGCTGCTGAAATAAAAAATACTCTGAGTGATGCAATTGCTGCAGGCGGTTCAACACTGAAAGATTATGCACAGCCATCTGGATCTGCTGGATACTTTCAAAATAACTTTTACGTATATGGTAAAGTTCAAAAACCTTGCAAGATTTGCAATAATATCATAACACTTATACGACAAAATGGCCGTAGCACTTATTTTTGCAACGCGTGCCAGAATTAAGATTTTATTTTTAGATATGACATTCTCACCTGAAAAAGATCCGTTTGATTTGTTTTCAAAGTGGTACAAAGCAGTACTTAATTCTCCGTGTGAACAACCAACTGCAATGACGCTAGCAACTTGTAGCAAAGACTACATTCCATCTGCAAGAGTAGTATTACTAAAGGAATATAGCAAAGAAGGTTTTGTGTTTTTCACTAACGTAAACAGTAAAAAAGGGAAAGAATTGACTGAGAACCCCAAAGCTGCGTTAGTGTTTCATTGGATAGAATTTGCTAGGCAAGTGCGAATTGAAGGAGAGGTTAAACTTCTAAACGATGAAAGAACTGACAAATACTTCTCTTCTCGAGCGCTGGGTAGTCAAATTAGCGCATGGTGCTCAAAACAATCGAGCATTCTGAAAGATTGGCAAGATTTTGAGCAAGCTATAAAATTGAAGGAAAAAGAATTTCACAATACACAAGTTTCTCGTCCTGATTTTTGGGTGGGATTTTGCGTAATCCCAAAAGTAATTGAATTTTGGCAAGAAGGTGAATATAGGAAGCATATTAGATTTAGATACACTCTTGTTGAGGGAAGCGATTGGAAAGTGGAACAACTATATCCTTAAAAATGGTTGCGGGAGTAGGATTTGAACCTACGACCTTCAGGTTATGAGCCTGACGAGCTACCGAGCTGCTCCATCCCGCGTCGTTGCTTATTTAGTTATTATATATACAAATAATGAAAAAAGAAAAATAAAATTTCACCACATGCAAATATCGACACACTTATTAACTTTTCTTGACATAATAGTTAGTTATATACGTAACAATCTGCGCAATGAACAATATAACTTGATACTGTGGTTTCCTGTTCTTCAGTGTGCAGGAATTTTAACATATTTTTCCCTAAGTTTTGAACCAAGCTGCATATCTATTTTTCTTTTGCTTTTACCCACACTAATTTTGATTGCAATATTATACAGAAAGTACGCAATATTATGCATTGCTTTAATTGCAGTGCTCATAGGATTTACAGCCAGTAAATTAAGAACAGCTTTAGTTGATACTCAAATTCTTGATAAAGAGAGGTATGTAAAAAATATCGTTGCCACAGTGAAGGATATTAATGACAGGGGCTCATACAAACAATTTCTGCTTTCTATTACAAAGCCTTCCACCATTCCAGAATCCTCCTCTGTCATCCCAGTGCTCCCTTCTGTCATCCCAGCGCCCTCTTCTGTCATCCCAGTACTTGATACTGGGATCCAGAAAAAAAAGATATGGATTCCAGCGTCACGCGCTGGAATGACACCGGATAGAGCTCTAGATAACATCAGAATATCAGTTAGAACCAAAGTGGAAAAAGGCATTAAAATAGGCGATCAAGTAAAATTATCAGCAAAACTCTTCCCTCCAAAAATTGCGCCTTCGGAGTATGCATACGATTTTGCAAGAATAGCATATTACCAGAAAATAAGTGCAACAGGTTTTGCAACAAGCAAAATAGCCCTACACAAAAAGGCTGAAGCAAGGCAATTTCTAGAGTATATGGAATCTTTCCGTCAATACATTTATGAAAACCTGCAGCAAAATATTAAAAAACCACATGCAGACATAATTTCTGCATTACTGATCGGTAAAAAGGACGGAATAGACCAAAAAACTATGGATGCGATACGAGATTCAGGTATAGCACATTTGTTTGCCATATCTGGTTTGCATTTATCATTTGTTGCTGGCCTGTTTTTTATAGTGTTTCGTAATTTATTTGCAACATCTGAAACTTTAACTCTTAAGTATAACACCAAGAAAATATCTGCATTCCTTACTATTTTGCCAACCACGTTTTATTTGTTGATTACCGGCATGCAAATTTCTGCTCAGCGTGCCTACATCATGGTGATTTTAGTACTCGTTGCAATAATGATAGAGAGAAAATATCGAGGGTTAATAGCAATTGCGTTTGCTGCTTCAGTGATACTCTCAGTAGAACCAGAAGCAATTTTAAAGCCAGGCTTTCAGATGTCATTTTCTACTGTTTTGGCACTGGTTGCCAGTTATCAAATTAATGCTAATAAATTATTCAAAATAAAAATAATGAAATATTTTGTGTCGATAATGATCAGCTCAGTAATAGCAAGTTTAGCAACTGTTCCGTATACGATATATAATTTTAATTATTTTTCAATTAGTGGCATTATCACAAATTTAGTTGCTATACCAATAGTTACATTAATTATTATTCCACTTGGAATAATTTATGTCTTATTGATTCCTTTAGGTATTGAATGGATTATAGCGCCATTTATAGAGCGCCCAATTGACAGCATTTTGTATATAACAAACGCTATCGCTAGTCTTCAGTATTTGGTTATTCCCATTCGTACTTTTCCTGCCTCATCAATTATTATAATAACATTTGGGTTATTGTGGCTGTGCTTGTGGGAAAGAAATTGGCGTTTTTTGGGATTTTTTTTTATTGTACTAGGTATTTGCTTTAGTGCTGCATATAAAACCCCCGACATCCTAATAAATGCTGATAATGTTGCTGCAAAGGAGAGTGATAACTTACTATATTCTCTCACTAGAAAAAGCAGAAATTTTGTTATCAAAACGTGGGCAAAGCAAAACGGACAGAACCAAATTTTGAATCATACAAAATATAGCAATCCAGATAAAAGACTAAAGTATGGCTGTATATATAATAAAGGAAATAATAAATCAGTACTGCTTGCTTATAAAAAAGAAGATATCTTGAGAAACTGTAATAGTGTTGATCTGATAATTCAATTAAGTGAATTCGACTATTCAGCTTGCAACGCTAAAATTATTAAACATGCTGATCTAGAAACGTATGGCACACATTCTGTTTGGTTAACAAATCGTTACGTAAAGATTAATACAGTGCGCTCCAATAGACCTTGGCACATGTTGAAAAATTAAGAAACTTGATTTTAAGGTTTGGTTAACGTATACCTAAATAAGTTTAAACTAGAAAAATGTTATGGTTACAGACACTCAAGATCCTTTCAAAGACTATTTTGATTTTTTAGGATTTAGAAAACTTTCTGACCAGCCCAGTAGAATTTTGAGCTCTATAAGAAAGTATTCTGGTACTATATCGATAGCAAGTACCATTGCTACTCTTATAGCATTTACTGCCTTTTCTATTCAGCCTGTTACAGTAAGTATTGCTGGGTTTGCGTTCACGCCAGCACCTCTTGCCTTTATTCCTCTTATAGTTCTCTTATTTACTGCTGTTATAAACTTTATAAATACACAAAAAATAAAAGAGAATGAAATAGATAAAAAAATAGGAAACTATCAAGTTGATGAACAGTACAGCCAGATTGCTCAAGAAGCTAAAAAAATTGAAATTGTAACAAATTTAGATAAAAAGGGGGAAAAGCTTTCAATAGTTTTACCAATTTCTAAGAACCTGTTTAAAATCTCCTCAATAGAATAGAAATGAAGGAAAGAACAACCATTTGTAAGCTAGTGTTGAGTTTCCGCTCGCAATTTTTCCACAAACGCCTACATTTTTCCAACCAAGCAAAAGATCGCTCAACAACCCATCTTTTTGGCAATACAACGAAAGAATGTAATTCACTCCGCTTTATTACCTCAACAGTTGCACCAATAGTAGCTTTTATTTGAGTTGCAAAATTTTCTCCTGTATAGCCAGCATCAACCAGTATATTTTCAACTTCAGAGAGGTTTTTTTCAGCCTTTCCCACCATTTCCACAGCACTGCTACGATCAGTTGCTTCTGCTGTTGTTATATGAATTGCGTGTGGCAAGCCTTGCGTATCAACTGCAATATGACGCTTTATGCCTGAAATCTTTTTACCTGCATCATAGCCCTTTTTTTCAGCAGTATCTGTGTTTTTAACGCTTTGGGCATCAATTATACAGAAACTGGTTTTCTCTTCCGACCATTGCTGATACGAACCTCTCCAACTAATTTTTTTTAAGACTATTTCCAGCAAGCTTGGTTCTGCTCCATTCTTTTTATTCCACATTTGAAAATAGTAATACACGTTCTCCCACCTCGGAAAATCTTTTGGCAGCATTCTCCACTGGCAGGGGCTTTTTAGGACATATAGCACTGCACAAAATACATCATACAAATCAAGTTTCCTTGGTTTTGTTTTCTTTCTGCTACTCTCCAGTATTGGTCTAATTTTTTCAAATTGTTCTTGACTTATATCGCTTGGATAGCTTTTTTGCATAGATATACCTCTTTCTTAACTATGCTTATTTTACCTCATATTTTCGAGATCCTTAACAGGTTCTAAGACGCAGAGAGAAATACTAGAAGATATAGAAGCAGAAAATAGAAATAGGATTCTCTTGTTTACTGGATCATATGTATTTGGTACTATTATAGTAGTTTCAGCAATATCACAATCCATTAATGCTCCAATAATATTAATAGCTTTATTAGTCGCTATTCTTTTATGCATCATATCAACACTTAGCAATCTAATAAGTAATAGCGTGGATCATGAAAATCATACTATTAGAAAACACAGTTCTTTAGGTCTTCTATTTCCATACTGGTCTGGAAAGGGCATGGTTGTATCAGTAGTAGAAAATAAGCTTGGTAAAAGGGAAAATGAACTAATATCTCTAATGAAAAAACTACTTAGTCCGCTTTGCAACTCATTTGACAGTAACCTTAAAAAAGCTTGCGATTTACTTGATAATAGTCTTTTAAAGCCTGCAAATATTAACATTAAAGAAACGCTTGATCACCTAAAAAAAATCAGAGAAGACATCAAAAAAGATTTAGATTGGCTACATGCAGAAATTTCAGAAGTTTTAAACAACACTAAAGAATTGACAAAAAAAGCACATTCACTAGATATTGAAGGTACTTTTTCTAGGTTAGAGAATGCTATTAAAATTGCTGAAGATAAAATTGAACGATTTGAACCAAGCCGCTTTGTAGGCTGGCTTCAATCAACTACGCAGTCTAATAATAACGAGTTCCTTAGCATGCTAAAAAAGTTAAAAGAGGATACAGAAGAGGAAAAAACGGAATTGAAGGAGCAATTAAACGTAGTAAGGAATGAATTAGAAGAAATAAAAAAGAAGCAAGCTCAACCAAGTACGCCTGATTTAGAAGCTAACAATGGAAATAATACTAATAAATTATTAGTATTAGAAAATAAAGTCAAAGAACTACGTGACACAGTTAGAAAGTTAGAGCTGGAAGCAGAACAAAATAAGCTGCAGCAAAAGAAGGAAAAGTTAGAGCAAAAAAAATCTGAACAAGAAAAAACAGATGAATGGAAAGAAAAAATCAACGGCAAACCAAGTGAATTCTTATATTATTTATTAGAATCTATTAAGCTGGAAGAAAAAGATAATAAAGAAAAAAAGGTTGAGGCAACATTACGAGATTTTGATAATAAAGTTACAATCTACTGGAAAGATGGCTCTCAAACAATTTGCCATATTAAAAAACAAGGTGATCTGCAAATTGAGTCTAGTGCAACAATGTTTACAGACCCAAATGTTCAAGCAGCATGGGAAATGGCGCGGGGTAAATCACTATAGATTACTCAATAATAACCTTAAGTGTTAATAATGATAAAGAGAAATTAAGGTTAGACACCTATATAGCTGAAAAATGCAACATATCACGCAGCAAAGCGCAAAGATTGATACAAAATGAGCAGGTGAAATTACTTGGCACACCGATAATTAATAATGACTACATAGTAAAACCAGATGAAGAGTATGTGGTGCATCTCGTTCAACCTGACATATCCACATCAATTGAGCCTAATTATGACATAAAACTTAATATCGTCTATGAAGATGAGGACATTATAGTTCTGAGTAAACAAAGTGGATTAACAGTGCACCCAGGTGCTGGGACAAACAATGATACGCTTTTGAACGCAGTTATCGCTCACCTTAATGTAAGACCAGGAATTGTTCATAGACTCGATAAAGATACTAGTGGGCTAATGGTAATTGCAAAAAATGAAGCAGCCCATAGTTTTTTGTCTGAATTGTTATCGAATCGCAAAATAAAGCGGGAATACTTAGCAGTAGTTTGGGGAACATTATCTTCTCAGCAAGGCACGATAAAAACTAACATTGCTCCCAAACGCGGTAATAAAGAAATGATGTGTGTAACAAAAATCACAGGCAAATTAGCAATCACTCACTATTTAGTGCAAAAAGTTATAGGACAAGTAAGCCTCGTTAAATGCACTTTAGAGACAGGCAGAACACACCAAATTCGAGTCCACATGAGCCACATAGGACATTCCATAGTTGGTGATCAAGTTTATGGAAAAAATAGTAGTAAAAGCACAAAATATGCTAAAAACTCTAGTTTCATTCGTAATTTCAATAGACAAGCACTACATGCTTATACACTGGGCTTATACCACCCAAAAAGTAAGGAATACATGGAATTTGTCTCTGATTTACCGCAAGATATAAAAACTTTAATTGGTGAGTTTGACAACATATCTTAATAACATTCGTATTAACCTATCAATATTATCATCCATGTTATCAGGAAGTTAATTAATGAAAGAAAAACTGCTGCACTACCTAGATCTTTCACCTTTTTTGAAAGTATGTGTTGTTCACTGGAAATACGCTCAATTGTCGTTTCAAAAGCAGTGTTAACAATTTCCACAATTAACACCAGGAATAGGCTGCTTATCATTACTGCACGTTCTAGATTACTTATAGCTCTTTTTACAATAATCCGAACAGACCGTAATATGCTACTGGCCTGCTATAGCCATAAACACATATCTTATCGCATTCGGACTATTATAAGAAAGGCTATACATCCAAAACAAACAAAATTGAGACACATACTATAAAAAGCAGTAACTCCTGTCTGAACGCAATTTCTGATATAAAAGCTGATTTTATTCCTTCACAAGAGTATTGAATTGCTTTTATTAGACGAATAATGCCCTTCTTCATTATTATTCACAAAACCCTTTAATCAAAATTTTAACTCATTTAGATTTGCTACACCCTATAGCATTTTTATCATTTGTTCACCCTATTGGTTTTGAAATTAAGATTTACCGCAACTACAATAAGTACTCTTATCATCACATTTTGGTGTTAAGTCAGGATAGAACGTGAGTATAGCATCATTCTTTCTTACAAACACTGATTGATAATTGTCATCTTCCATTTCATATAGACACATTCCATCTTTTCCTAATTCCTTAAACGCCTTAGTTGCAGAAATTATCGGCATGAAGGTTATATGCGTATCCATTTGGGCATTTAACTTTCACTTCCCCATCCTTACCCAAATATTTCATTCCAAATGTATAAACCGGCGGCTTAATATCTGATTCATTGCACAGGATTCCAACTGCCCATTTATCCTCTTGAGCTTCAACATATCTACCTACAAAATGCATACCACCTAATTTATCGTTTGGCTCACCACAAAAAATATGTCCAAACCCTATAGTTTCTTTTTCACTTCCACTATTTGTAAACCAAATGTTAGCCAGTTCATCTTTAAGTAACTCCAAATCCGCATCTGGCGTAATCACTTATATATTCCTTTCACTACTTCTTGATGCTGCGGACAACTAAGTAAAATTTTGAAATCTTCTTTATCTGGATGTGCTCCCCAATCTCCACAAACTTTCAACACTCCTCTATCGAAGTCAGTTAATTCTGAAACGGTGGCTGGTTGTGAACTGAAAAATGGTTCAAAATTGACTTCAACATTTTCTTCTACATAGCCGGTGTGAAAATAATGATCCTTAATATAAAAAATAAATCCTATTATTGGTATTATTAAACACAAAATTAGTTTAACTGTCTTCGACATAATCACGTTCACAAAAAAGCTAGCCTATAAGAAATAATTTAAAAAAGTTTTAATCTAATCGTTTTTGCAGAGCAGCAACTCCCGGCATTTCATCGCCACTTAACCAATCTAAAAATGCTCCTCCACCAGTGGAAACATATGTAAAATCCTTATCGGCAAGGCCTGCAGCGCTTATTGCAGATAGACTATCGCCTCCCCCTATTATGCTGGTTAACTTTCCTTTGTGCGTTAAGTCACTTACGATTTTCATTACCCCTATTGTACCGCTTGCAAAAGCTGAATGTTCAAAAACACCAATAGGTCCATTCCACAGCAGAGTCTTACTGCTTGCTATTATACTGCTTATTGTACTCAAAGTTTGTGGTCCGATATCCAAAATTATATCACCGTCCAAAATGGACTCAGTTCTTCTTGAAATACTAGTGCTGTAATCAGAGTTTACTGCAACCAGAACGTCTTCTGGCACAACTATTTTGCAATTGTTTTTATTTGCTGTTTCAAGAATATTATGCAGAAGGTCGTCAACACCATTTTGAAAGAAAGATTTCCCTATATTTACTTTGCTAAATGACAAAAAATTATTGGCTATTGCACCACCTAGAACTAGGTAATTAACCTTTTCTGTTAGCTTCATAAGCACTTTTATTTTAGTTGATATTTTAGCTCCCCCAACTATCGCAGTAATAGGTTTAGCTTTAAACGATACAGCTTTTTCAAGATACTTTAGCTCATCTTGCAAGCAAAACCCTGCATAAGAGGGTAAAAATTCTGTAATGCGTGAAATAGAAGCGTGAGCTCTGTGAGAGCAAGAAAATGCATCATTTACATATATATCCGCTAGAGATGCTAGTTGTTTGGCAAAATTTGAGTCACTTTGCTCTTCCTCTTTATAAAATCTTAGATTCTCTAGTAATATTATATCTCCTGCATCCATAACACTTACTGCTCTTTGTACTTTTTCACCAAAGCAATCGTCAATGAATTTCACTTTTTTATTTAGTAACTGCGATAAAGTGTCAATTACATTTTTTAGCGACAGATTATTGTCTCTGGCCTTTGGGCGTCCAAAATGTGATATAATAATAATCTTTGCACTCGCATTCACTAAATACTGAATAGTAGGCAATGCTCTCAAAATACGAGTGACGTCACGAATTTCTCCATCTTTTATAGGAACATTGAAGTCAACTCTGAGTAAGACGGTTTTATTGTGAAGATCACAATTTTCTATACTAGGTATATTCATTACAAAATTGAAGCTATAAAGTCACTATACAGCAGTTTGATCTAAAGTAAAGTTTTAAGCTTACGAACGTTTAAGGAAATTTGCATGCCAAACGCTTGACACTGGAACCTTATCGTCATGCCATCACGAACCGTCATACCGCCGGGTATCTCTTAGCCGCTAACACGTAGCGGGATACTTGACCTTTACAGGGATGACGATTGTCGTTTAGCCATAAATGTTTAAGAAATTTACTAAACAGAAAAAAAGGCAAAAGAAGCCCCGTGGTTGGCTAATTACTTACATTATACTTTCAAGTATGGCGTTTTTTTATTCTAAACGCTTAATAACCGCGATTTAGCTGCTTTTTAATGCAACTAACCTTTAGTCATAAATGTTTAAGAAATTTACTAAACAGAAAAAAAGGCAAAAGAAACCCTAGGGTAGCTAATTATTCACTATCCATTTTTTAAGTTGGCGTTTTTTGATGTTTTAAATGCTTTATAAGCGTATTTCAGCTTGTATAGGTAAAAACCTAGAAATTTGATAAAGACATAGAGTGCACATAGTGCAAAAAATTAAACATGAGACGCCAGATACGTTGAGTTTTTTTGTCATTTAATCTATACAGAGAAGATAAATAAATAGCTTCAGTTTCATGATAAGGAGGCTGGCGGAGTTTGTCAAGTAAGTTTTTCGTTTAATCCGTTTCTTGATTTAGGTGCCCTTGACTTCCGGCTGGGTCGAATTTGTATAGCTACATTGTCGGTAAATCTAAATTGCTTTAATGATTTTGATTGAAAAATAGTTTTTCTATTATATAAATGCTACTTTAGGGTAATCAAAATGGAAGACGATAAATATAGCCTAGGTTTAAGGGTTATCCATTGGTTGATGGCTGTTTTTATTATCGGTATGCTTTGCTCTGGACTTTATATGAAAAGCTTACCACTTAGCAATGAAATTAAGTTCAACATATACGCTATTCATAAGGCTTGCGGTATCACTATTCTTGGATTAATCATAGTACGCATATTTTTTCGCGTCTTTACTTATGTTCCACCACTTCCAGCAAATTTTTCTCGGTTTGTAATCAATATAAGTAAAGCAGTACACTTTGGTTTATATTCTTTGATGGTGCTAATGCCACTATCTGGCTATGTCATGTCTTCTGCTTCTGGCAAACAGATCAAATATTTTTTTCATATCCCTTTGTTGATTAATCAAAACAAAGACCTAGCTAACACGGCTAACGAGCTACATTCGATGCTTGCATATTTTATGGTACTCTTTATAATCTTACATATACTTGGCGCCTTAAAACACACATTTATAGATAAACAAAACATTTTTAAACGTATGATATAGGTTATATGTTAAGTAGCCTCTGGAAAAAAGGAACAGATTTTCTTGGCAGTGAGTTTGCTATAATGGGTGGTGCTATGAGCTGGGTTTCAGAGAGAAACTTGGTCTCAGCAATCTCAAACGCTGGTGGTTTTGGTGTGATTGCATGTGGTGCAATGTTTCCAGACTTGCTAAAAAAAGAAATCATAGAGACGCAGCAATTAACTAACAAGCCATTTGGTGTAAATCTAATTACTATGCACCCAAAGTTGAGTGAGTTGATAGATGTGTGTATTGAAACGAAAGTGAGCCATATAGTGCTTGCCGGTGGACTGCCAACAAAGCCTAATATAGAAAAAATCAAGGGTGCAGGCATTAAAGTTATGTGCTTTGCACCAGCATTAAGCCTTGCGAAAAGGTTAGTAAAAATGGGAGTAGATGCATTAATAATAGAAGGAATGGAAGCAGGTGGGCATATAGGTCCAGTTAGCACTTCTGTTCTTGCACAAGAGATATTGCCTCATTTTAAAAATGAACAAATACCAGTGTTTGTTGCAGGTGGAATAGGAAGAGGTGAAATGATAGTTAATTACCTGGAAATGGGAGCAAGTGGCTGTCAAATAGGTACATTATTTGTCTGCACTAATGAGTCAATTGCCCACAAAAATTTCAAGGAAGTGTTTATTAAATCGGCCGCACGTAATGCAATACCTTCTGTACAGATAAGTGCTGATTTTCCTGTAATTCCTGTAAGAGCTATAGCCAACAAAGCAAGCGATGACTTCATGAAGCGTCAAAAAGAAGTTATTGATGAATACCAAAAGGGACAGATCTCAAAAGAAGATGGGCAGCTTGAAATAGAAAAGTTCTGGGCTGGAGCTTTAAGAAGGGCAGTGATTGAAGGAGATGTTGAAACAGGATCTTTAATGGCTGGCCAAAGTGTTGGCATGGTTGATAGGGAAAAGCCTGTAAAAGAAGTAGTGAATATGTTAGTTCAACAGGCAAACAATTATATTGAGAGCAAATCTGTAGAAGTAGAAAGCCCAGAAAGCAAATAGTTAAGCGACCTCACAATAAGCAAATTATCCATATATGGCATAATTGCCCAGTTTTAATGTAAAATTAACGCTAAAAAGGTATCTATACATTTTATTATGTATGGAGGAATGTTATGCTAAGTCCTTTAAAAAAATCTCAGAATAATACAGGAGATATTAACCAACAATTGCACAACACTATATACAAAAAGGTAACAAAAAAAACACATAATCATGAAAGCCCAAAAAAAAATGGAGATGGAACTATCAAAAAATGCATAGAGTTGTTCAAGAAAGAGGCTAATCCTAATGTATTAATTAAATTAGAAAAATCACTGAGAGGTTGTCCGGAAACAAGTAAAAGGCTATAATATCTGAAATTTTAGTACGGGGTAAAGATGAGAAAAAAGTATCCAACAGATCTAAGCGAAAGGGAATGGGCAAGAATAGAAAAACACTTCAGAGTATCATACAAGAAAGGAGGAAGGCCGCCAAAGTATAGCAAAAAAGAAATATTAGAAGCAATTTTCTATGTATTGCGTACAGGGTGTCAATGGCGGTATTTACCAAATGATTTTCCGCTATGGAAGACTGTGTATGAGCAGTTCAGGCAATGGAAGAAGCAGGGAATTTTTGAGAAAATGAATTATGAAATTACAAAATATAGTAGAAGAAAAATAGGAAGGAATGAGCAGCCGAGTGCCTGTATAGTAGATAGTCAATCTGTAAAGACTACAGAAAAGGGGGGATCAAAGGCTATGATGGAAGTAAAAAAGTAAAGGGTAGAAAAAGGCATATAATTACAGACACTCAGGGTTTTATACTAGGTTGTTACGTAGGCGCTGCTAACGAAAATGATAGAGATGGTATTAAAATAGCATTAAACAATATGAGAACAAAATATACTAAAGTTAAAAAAATGTGGGCTGACATGGGATACCAAGGAAGAAATTTAAAGAATCACATAAAGGAAGAATATGACATAGATATTGAAATTGTTAAAAGGCCTCCATGTAGATTTTGGGTGCACAAAGATACGCCACCTGAGCTACTACCAACAAGAGAACAAGGGTTTAAAGTACAGCCAAGAAGATGGGTTGTAGAAAGGACTTTTGCTTGGGTTAATAGGAATAGAAGGCTATCGAAGGAGTATGATTTACTCACAACATCCACTGAGAATTTCATATACCTAGCTATGAGTAGGGTTATGTTAAAGAGGGAATATGCTTGAATTTACTAGTTTCCGGACAACCTCTAATACCAACTCTCATTGTTGGCCAGTCAAATAGGAGACATTGCAGAGTTGTTTAATTGTGGAGCTGGCAAGAGAAGTAATAAATTTGCACAAAGCACCCTCAAGCAGAGCAATTGTATCGTATATTTTATTGCGCAAAATGTTCTGTTTTATATATAACCAAAGCCTCTCAACAGGATTTAGCTCAGGTGAGTACGGAGGTAGGTATATAATATCGATATTTTTAGGTACCTTTAAATTTTTTGACCTATGCCAACTAGCACAATCCATAACAAGAAAAGCCTCTCGTGTTTCTAGATATTGCGACATCTGCTCAAGAAATATGTTCATGCAATCAGTGTTGACATTTGGTGCAAATAAGCTAGAACTCTCTCCATTTCTAGGATTAACCGCACTATAGAGATAGAAATTTTGCCTACCTAATTTTGTTTTAACCTGTGTTCTAATCCCCTTTTTAAACCACCCATGTCCAACCTTTGAATGTGTGCCAAACCGTGATTCATCAAAGAAAAATAGCTCTTTTTCTGGATACTTGCTAATAGCTCCATTGAGATTTTTTTTTGAATTCCTCTTGTTTGCTTTTATCTTGTCCATTATGAACTGGTCTTGGTGTAATATATGAGAATTTCATCTTTTGCATATAGCGGTGTACTGTAGATTTGCTGATATTTAATCTGAACTTTTCCTGGATTCTTATTCTCATTTCTTTAATGGTAATATTAGGATTTTCTTCTATCCACTCTTCAATTTGCTGTAGTTGAACCTGATTTAATTTAGTTTTTCTACGGCGTTGTGGAGGAGCAAACAGTTTTTCTTCTCTGCCAAATTTCAAGAGTTTTACCCACGAAGTTAGTGCGCTTCTTGAAATGCAATATATTTTTGCTACAGCCGTTATACTGTACTTTTTTGCTGCAATTACAGCATTTAGTTTTTTTGAAACATATGCATTATTCCTTACTTTCTTCAGCATTTCTTTTGCTGATTCTACTACTTTTTCATCCAATAATTTTGATCTTAATGCCATTTATACCTCAACTATTTTACTTACTTCATTATGGCTTTTCTTCCATCTTTGTCCATCTGTTTGCCGTGTAATGGGAATTGGTATTAGTACTCCTACTTCCACATCAATTACTTGAATAATTGCTCAAGCTATCAAAATAAAAGTTTTTATTCAGTAATTTGTGTATAAAGGGTACTATTTTACTAGTAGTGAAATAAATCAGAATGAAGTCTATTTTATTAACGAGGCCTTTATTGGACTCGTTCAATACAAGAAATATATTGAGAAAGTATGGATACAAAGTTTTTATAGAACCAGTATTCACAATAAAGTACTTAAATCCTGATATATCTGCGTACGAATTTGACGTTGTGATATCTACAAGTAAAAACAGTGTAAAGGCTCTTAGTCAAATATGCAAAGAGGATGACTTTCCGATTATTACAGTTGGTAATTCAACCATGCAGGCTGCAAAAAATTTGGGATTTTCTGATATAATCTCAGCAGACAGCAACGTTGATGGTCTGATATCATTCATAAAAGCTCATTATTCAAACGCAATAAAGTTCTTGTATATAAGGGGACAAGAAGTATCATGTAACCTAAAAAAGAGATTATCTGAAGAAGATTTTAACGTAAGAGAAGTTGTACTCTATAAAACAATTATAAAAAGGAATCTAACTAATAGGTGTAAAAATTTACTATTGGATGGTAAAATTGATAGTGTTGCTTTTTTTTCCTCACAGACAGCAAGGATATTTTGTTCATTAGTTCTAAAAAGTGGGTTATCTCATGTGATGAATAATGCAGTTGCATATACCATGAGTAAAAACATTGCTGATAGTTTAAAGTTAATCAAATGGAAAAAAATTATAACATCGAGGTTGCCTACTGGGGAGAGTTTAATTGATATAATTAATAAGGATTGTTGATGCTAAAGATTGCAACTTGGAATGTAAACTCCATACGTAAAAGAGTTAACCAACTTTGTAGTTTTATAGTTGATAGTCAGATAGATATAATTTTGCTGCAAGAGATAAAATGTATGGAAGAGCAATTTCCTTATGCAGAGATAGAGAAGCTGGGATATGAATGTGCTGTCTATGGACAAGTTGCAAGAAATGGCGTTTGTGTTTTATCTAAATATCCGATACTGGAGAAGTTTAAGATTGATATCGTAGAAGGTTATCAAGAAGCGCGTTATATAGAGTGCATAATAAAGCACAATAATCAGAAGGTAAGGGTGGGAAGTGTATACGTTCCAAACGGTCAAAGCCCGGACTCTCAAGCATTTGAATATAAACTCAAGTTTTTTGATAATCTATATGAAAGGATGAGCACTTTGTTAAAGAATGAAGAGTTAACTATTATAGCTGGCGATTATAATGTTGCACCGGATGAAATTGATGTCTTTGATTCAAACTTATTGAATGGCCAAGTGTGCTTTCATATAAGAGAACGTGAGAAGTTAAGAGCGATCTTGAATCTTGGGTTTAAAGATGCGTTTAGAATATCTCACCCAAATTTGCAACAATTCACTTGGTGGCATTATCAAGGCAATTCACTCAGAAATAATCAAGGAATGCGAATAGATTATATGCTGTTATCACCACAAGCTGTAGATAAATTGGAAACATGCTACATAGATGATAGATTGCGTAAGCTAGAAAATCCGTCTGACCATACTCCTGTTGTATGTGCTATAGAATAATAGCAGATCTCTTACACAATTCACTTTTAGCAAACCTGAGTAGTCTTACCTTTGCTGCTCTGTGGTTTTTCCCTTCGTTTGTTTTCCTTTCCTGTCCAAGATTGATCGTGCTGCTCACTTTTTTCGTTTCCTACCTGGGAAATTTGCTCAGGAACAGGCTGTTGTTCACTCTTTTCTTTTCCTTGGGAAATTTGTTCAGAAACAGAGGTGCCTTTCTCAACTTCTGTAACTGGGGTTTTTAAAATATCATCAATGCCCTCGAGAATTTTTCCATTCAGTTTTGCTCTCTTTTCTGTATCATCTTTATCTTGTGAGCTAGGGTCATACAAAGTACCTTTTTTGTTATTTGAAAAAAGAACCTCCACTCCTCCTTTTATGGCAAATATTGTGCCGATAGCAGTAAGAACTACTCCGAGTGTAGTAGGACCAAAAATTAACATTGGAATAGTGGAAAGAAGGACAGGAAAAAAGATCTTGCTTAAGAACGTTGTTACCATCTCTTCATCACTGAGTGGTGGTTCATCCTCTTCTTTCTTGTCTTTACCTAAGAATGGTATTTTTTCTTTCATCCCATCCATAAAGGAGCCAGAAATATTTTTCGGGTCTATTTTGATCCCTCCAATTAGCAGCAGCAGCATTTCCAATACAAACTTTATGGATGAATCTTTAGCTTCTGTACCCCGTATATCAGCTACACACTTGGTTATTATTTGTTGTATTTTATCATTATTTAATTTCTCTTCTCTAGCTAAGCCTTGCTCTCTAATTTCTTTAAACATAGAAAGTAAAAACTGAGAAAAATTCTCTTCACTGAGTGGTTTTATATCTTTTGGATTGACATTATTAAGTAGTATGTCCTTATAAGCTGATATAAAATAATCAGTTATTTCTTTGTTCTCCTTTAATTCGGCTTTACCTTCTAATACTTTTACAAAGTAATCATAGATTACCTGATGTTCCTCTTTTTCAAAAATTTTCTCATCTTTGTTAGTTACCTGATTTGAAGGTTCCAAATTCTTTGTTTGTGGAGTTAATATTTTTGTCATAACTGAGTTACTCACATTTACTATACTTCAATTGTAGCATATTTTTCATATTAATTCAAATAATCTATACTCCTAGAATTCACGATGTTTAAGTCATAATTAAGGGAATTTAGACCCCAGTTGTCGCCAACTTTTATTTCTACTTCAAGTGGTACAGAAATTTCTATTGCATTTTCCATTATATCTTTCATAAGTTTTGCTGTTTCTTGTACCTTTTCGTCCTCTACTTCAACCAGTAGTTCATCGTGAACCTGGAGGATTATTTTACCTACTTTCAATTGGTCAAAAAGCTGAATTGTCGCACGTTTTATCATATCAGCAGCGGTTCCTTGCAGTGGTGCGTTTATTGCTGCCCTTTCTGCAAATTGTCTTATATAAGGAATTGTATTGTTTATGTCTCTTACAAAGCATCTCCTGCCAAACAAAGTTTCTACATAACCATGCAATCTTGCGATAGACACTGTTTTTTCCATATAGGCCTTTATTTCTGGGTAACAGGAAAAATAGTAATTAATGTATTCAGCAGCTTCCGCAATGGTAATTCCAAGCCGCTTTGCAAGACCAAATGGGCTAATGCCATATATAATTCCAAAATTGATGGATTTTGCTTTGCGTCTTAATTGCTCATCTATTTCTTGCACTCCAAAAACTTGCCTTGCGGTGATCTCATGAATATCTTGTCCGTTTGCAAAAGCTTCTTTAAATGCTGCAACGTTTGCAACGTGTGCCAGGAGTCTTAATTCTATTTGCGAATAGTCAGCAGAAATTATCTTATGCCCTTTTGGCGCAATAAATGCTTGTCTGATAAGATTTCCCTCTTCGCTTCTGATAGGAATATTCTGTAAATTAGGATTGCTGGAGCTCAGCCTTCCAGTTGCAGTTGCAGTCGTTGAAAAGCTTGTGTGTATTCTACCATCAAGTGGATCAACTTGCTTTATTAATGCATCAGTGTAGGTGCCTTTTAATTTACTTAAATGTCGCCAATTTAAGATTTTACTTGCGATTTCTACCCCTTCTTCTTCGAGTGCCTCTAGAACTTCATAATTGGTGCTATACGATCCAGATTTTTTTGACTTTTTCTTTTTATTAAGCCCCATTTTGTTGAATAAAACATCACTTAATTGTTTTGGCGAAGCAATATTAAATCTTTCTCCTGCCAAATTATATATCTCATCTTCAAGCACGGCAATTACCTGCTGAAATTTATCGGACAGCTCCTGTAATTTTTGTATGTTCAGTAATATCCCATTTTTCTCCATATCAAATATTACTTTCATAAGTGGCTTATCGAAGCGCTCGTAAATTGTGAGCAATTTTTCCTGAAATAACCTTTGCTTTAGCTTTTCATGAATTGCTATTAAAGTTTTTGCCGAGAAAATTTCTGCATTTTCACTCAAATTATGCGCAACTATGTTTGGAATACTGTGATCATGCTTTCCTGTATCCAAGCTATACGACATTATCATCAAATCATCAACTGAATCTAGCATCTTCTCTACTGTAGGGAAGATTTTCCTGATCTCTTTAATGTTATGTATTATTTTAAGCACTCCATTTGAGAGCAAAGTTAAGTTAATTATAATGAGTGCATCTTGTATGCTGTCTTGCTCTATATAAAAAATATTACTTTCGCTATAAGATAGACTTAATACATTGTTTTCAAGGTGGTAATGAATTGCAATTTTGCCTTCATATCTACAATGCTCCAAAAATTTCTCTAACTCTTCACTACTATATTCTATTTTCTCTTTTGTGCTAGACCCATTATAGGAAAAAAGCTTTTCCACTTTCCCTATTAAGGAATTGAATTCATACTTCTTTAAAAAGGATAATAGTTTTTCCATATTTGGAGAATGGACTTCATATTTTGCAATATCATGTTGAAGGTCTACTTTTTCGCATAGTGATAAAAGTTCTCTTGAAATTAGAGCTTTTTCCTTATGTTCGGTGAGAATATTACGAATCCTCGTTTGCTCGATATTATCAATGTTCTCTATAATATTATTCAATGAATCAAATTCATCCAGTAATTTAGCTGCAGTCTTCGGACCTATTCCCGGAACGCCTGGAATGTTGTCAGATGCATCACCAGTTAGAGAAAATAAATCAAGAAGCTTGTGTGAGTTTACACCAAATTTTTCTATTACTTGTTTTTCATCTATATATATATTTTTAATGGGGTCGAATATTAAAATATTGTGGTTCAAGAGTTGAAATAAGTCTTTATCTGATGAAACGACTACCACTTTAAAGTCTTGGTGGTTGGCGTATTTTGCAGCTAGTGTTGCAATTATATCATCTGCTTCATAACCTTCAATCTCTTCATAGCTGAGGTTAAAAGCTTCTACCGCTTCCCTCAGTATGGTGAACTGTGGAGTTAGATCCTCAGGAGGCGTTACTCTGTTCGCTTTGTACTCAGGATATAAATTGTGCCTAAAATTCTTTTTCCCTGCATCAAGTGCTATAGTTAAGTAGTCCGAATGGGCAATGTACTTAAGAACCATATTCAGAAAGCCATATACACCACCTATTGGCATTCCTGTTGTGGTAATTAAGTGAGGTAGTACATAGTAAGCTCTGAAAAGAAAACCATAGCCATCGATGATTGTGAAAGTTTTTTCTTTCATTGTAGATATTTATGCGTGCTTTTGATGGTCCACTATTTAGCTGAGAAAATCAAGTTTTTGTTTTTCTGCTTTTGAGCGTTGTAAGAGATTTTACCGAAAATAGCATTCATGATGGGGATGTACACATATGACCTTACCCAGAAAAAGTGGAGAGAAAGTGCGGAATGTTTTTTACAAAAAGAATGATGCATCAAATTGTTCTGGAATGCAATAGTTAATAGTGACGTTGTTTGTTATAAAAAATTTCTATGTATTCAAATATTGCAGTTCTAGTGTGTTGAGCAGAGTGTTGTGAAGTATCAATAAGTATTTCTCTTTTCAATGAGCTAAAGAAGCTTTCTGCAACAGAATTGTCGTAACAACAGCCTTTATTACTCATCTATATTCTTTACAGCTAAGAGATATTGATACCCTTGCGCAGTATATTGTGAACCTTGGTCACTGTGCAGCAGTAGATTTTTAACAGGTTTACGCCTATTAATGGCCATTAATAAAGAGTTCATAACCAATTGTTTATTTATTGCACTACTCATTAACTACCATACGTGAGAATTATTGCTGCCAAATATAGCCATCCCTCCTTGGTTTTGATGTAAGTAATCCCATACTTTATTTGGTTGATCAACAATAAAGTTTTGATCTAGTATATTGGGAGCTACAGCTCTATTATCTGTTTGTTGTTTTTTAATTTTAAACTTTCTTCTCAGTATAGCCCTGATGTCATTTTTCTGCATAATACTTTGCACCGTTTTCAAATTGCAACTTTTACCCAAAGCCTTCAATTCAGCATGAATTTTAGGAGCTCCATATCTACATTTAGAAACTTGATATATTTTTTGAATAGCTTCGAGTAGCTCTTTATTTGCTGATTCTCTACTGCTTATTTTTCTTGTGGTCCACTTATAGTAGCCACTAGCAGAAAATCCTACATAATTCCTGTACTTTATAGCAGTTACTATATAAAAAAATATTTTACTCTTTTTGACTGGCCAGGGCTTTTTTTTAAATGTCTCTTTCCCTTGTTACTCTTGCTTTGTAAATCAAACCTCTCTTTGTCGTAAGGAGCCATGTTACCTCTACCTGGAAATGCATTTGCCGCTGACTTTTTTTCGTTATATTTCTTCATCCATTTTCCTAATAAACCACCCTTTATTCCTAAATCTCTTGCTATTTTTGTAATTGTTTGACCTGCCTTTCTTTGTTCATTTGCCAGTTTAACAGCTTCCAATTTGAATTCTGCCGTATATTCTCTTACCATTTCTAATCCTCCAAAATTTTATTTTACCCAAAAAAACTCCTTTCTTTCTCTCCACTTTTTCTGGGTAAGGTCACTATTTCTTAAGTAATTTACACTTCAGAGTTTATCTGCTTTAAAGTTTACTCTATTCTGTTTCAGCATTTGTCATAAATCCTTAATTATTTCTGACTTTTTAGTTCAGTTTTTAACCATTCTTTCCTTAACTTAATGGCAGTGACAATAAGCCTATCTATCATTCTGATGTGATTTCAGTTTTTTTACATGCAAACTCTCTAATCCCACCTTGTAGTTAGGATAAATTAGAGAGACATTAAGATCTTTTTTAATTTTAACATTACTTACTCTTTTTGATCCTAAATAAAAACTCTGTGCATAATCTGGTAACTCAATTGGCTCTGGAGGGCTAACATTGAGAAGTTTGGCTGCATACATTATCACTTCAGATTGTGTAGTGGGTAAATCGTCTGCACAATTGTATATTTCACCAGGTTTTATGTTTTGCATGGAAGAAAATAAAATATTCGATATATCTTCAACGTGAATACGAGAAAAAAAATGCCCTTCTTTTTTCACATTTCTTGCTTTGCTAAGCTGCAAGTCAATTAACACGTTCCTACCAGGACCGTATATTCCAGCTAAACGAAAAATATGTACAGGCAATCTGCTATTCAGCCACTTCCTTTCAGATCTAAGGCGCTTTTCTCCTCTGATTTCTATAGGTTTTGTTTCAGATTCCTCATTCACCCAATTACCAGAGTGATCACCATAGACGCTAGTTGCAGACAAATAACCAAACCATTTAACATTTTGCAGGCAATCACCGTATCTCTCCACAACATCATCACCATCTGGAGGAATAGAAATTAAAACGTGCGTTGCGCTTTTAAGCAGATCTTGGCTAACCTTCTCATAATTAAAGAGGATTACATTTTGTATATCTTTACTTCTTGATGTGCCACTGACTTTCCAACCTAAGTTCAGTAATTTTTTCGATAAAAATTTAGCTACATATCCATAACCAAAGCAAAACAAGTGCATGAAAATTAATTTTTAAAATTCTTCTTGATAAATTCTACTCCTAATTTTATTCCCTCTTCATTAATAATATGCCCTAATGCATGAATTGGGTGTCCTTCAACATTTACTCCATTTTCTTTCAGAGCTTTAACCGCTAAGTCGAGGGACGAAAAAGGTACCACGTCGTCAGCATCACCATGGATAACACATATGTTAGGTTTTGACTTGATCTCTGGTGCAGTTTTTGAAGGTGAAAGAAATCTACCAGAGTATGCAACAACTGATGCACAGGATTGAGAGCGGGTGAGAGCTGTATGTATTGCAAGCATTGCTCCTTGAGAAAATCCAACTAAAGAAAGTTGCGTATCTTTTAAATTAAGCTCCTTTAATTTTGTATCAATGAAATGATTTACAATTGATGTAGCATTTTTTACTCCATTATATAGCGCTTCCTCACTACGATCTTCCAAGCTGAACCACTGATAACCATCACCTATTTCTCTTTCAAACGGAGCATTGGGTACTGCAAAATATGAACCCAGTAAAAACTTGCTCATAACTTTAGCAAGGTGAATGAAATTATCGCCACTTGAGCCCCAACCATGTAAAAAAATAATCAAATTTTTCTTATTTCCGCCTGCACAAATTTCTGGGCCTTTAAGTTCAATCATTTCTTTTCCTTTTGCATTTATATTTTTATTTAACACTAATTTTCAAATTTGTAAAAACCCATGTGCAATTATGTACACTAGCTCATAACTGTATGAACATTGCAATTTGCAGGCAATTCGCGTGGCAGATGAAAGTAGCTGACACTGGAATCCAGCTTTTGATCGAAAATGTTGCATAGTGCACAATCAATTTTTCTAGATCCCAGTGTCAAGCACTGGGATGACATCATAGGGGCGCTGGGATGACACCCTCCTGCTAGACAATGTTCGTACAGCTATGGAATGAATCGCGGTATGACGTAGGATTGCTGTCATTCCAGTGCTTGACACTGGGATCCAGTTCTTATTACCTGGTGTAAAGTTAAGTTTCCTGGATTCCAGTGTCAAGCACTGGAATGACACCTCTGGGCACTGCCGTCATAAAGGAACCAGTGTCAGCTACTTTCATGGCATCAATAATTGACCTCGACTTACCGTCCAACTAGAAAGTTGTATATAGAATGACAGAAATCCAGATGTTATTTACTTACTTTCGATCTTTTCTATCAATTTTTTAACTAAGCCTCTTAGCTTTTTACTGGATTCATCAAGCTCTTGAATCTGCGAGCTGTGCTCTTTCATTAGTTCCTTATAGTTACCTCTTATGTAGTCAATCATTTCCTTCATCTGAGCAATCATCTTGTTAACATCCATACTGCCCAAATCAGGTATCATGCCAGGCATAGCCCCTTCTAACATACCGCCAGCCATAAGCTGCTGAGACATTTGCATAAATGGTTTTAAAGTCTGATTAAGCAATCCAGGATCCTTGGCTAATTTTTCTATTTGCTCTTTGCAAGTATCCATATACTGCTTCATAAATTCATCTTCTTGCCCTTTGTCTATCATAATTATAACCTACCTAAAAATACGTGTTCTTTATTATGTATTATTTTAAAATTAAAAACAATACAAAATACCTGTCACAATTGCATTAATACTTTTTAAATAATAAAAAATGCTCCTTTGCTTATAAAGGGTCACATACCTTCTTTAACCATTCCTTATCTTTTACGCTATTTTCTAAGTTTTTATAGACAAATTGATGGTAGCCATTTACCCATTCAATTTCATCCTTAGTAAGCATTTGCACATTTATTAGTCTTCTATCATATGGAATAGAGGTCAGTTGTTTAAAGTTTAAGAAGCCGTTTTCTTGCCTGTCAACATATATCAGATTTTCAATTCTTATTCCATACTCTCCCGGAATGTAATAGCCAGGTTCGTTGGAAAGTATCATCCCTGGCGTGAGTTTCACTTTATTACTTTTTGATATTGCTTGTGGTCCTTCGTGTACTGATAGGTAACTTCCTACTCCATGCCCTGTACCATGCATATAGTCCATTCCAAATTTCCATAAATGCGTACGTGCTAATATATCCAATTCTCCACCAGTAGTGCCAGGAGGAAAGATGACACTTGCTATAGCAATGTGAGCTTTGAGTACTATTGTATAGTGGGTTATTTGTTCATCAGTTGGATTGCCAATTGCTACAGTTCTTGTCACATCAGTTGTGCCGTCAAGGTACTGGCCACCAGAGTCAATCAAATACAGTCCATCTTTCTGAATTACTTTATTCGTCTTACTGCTTGCACGATAGTGAATTATTGCCCCATTCTCATTAAATGCTGAAATTATTGGAAAACTTAGTTGCTTAAACAAATTCTGCTCTTTTCTGTATTCTAAAATCTTTTCTTCAGCTTCAAGTTCTGTACCAACATTATTTTCAAGCCAATATAGAAAATTTGTAACTGCCACTCCATCTCTGATATGCGCATTTATAGCCCCAGCTATTTCAGTTTGGTTTTTTGCTGCTTTATAAATTAGACAAGGATCTTCTCTCTCAGCTACCTGTTTATCTTTTATTACAGCCATGATACTCATTGGAGTTGTGCTTGGATCCATGACTATTGAATTTATCTTGTGCAGCGAATTTTCTAGCTCACTAATATCAAAAATATTTATATGATTGCCTAAATTTGCTTCTATAGTTGAATGTTCTTTATCTTGAATAAACAAACCAACATTACCGCTTTTATACAATATAGCACGGCCCAATATACATGGAGTATATTTAGCATTTTCATTTCTTAAATTTAATAACCACGAAATTGAATTTGGATCAGTTAAAAGCACTACTTCAGCTTCTTTATCTATGCTTTTAGCTATTTTTTCACATTTGTCCTTACTACTTTCACCAGCATATTCAATAGAATGTAAAACCACTGCTTGTTTTCGACAGTCACTTTTTTTTTCAGCTAAACAGGGTATTAATTTACAGATATTCTCATACTTTCTTATATCTTCTATGGTAAAATATTGCAAATAATAACCTAGTGAGGCAGTCGATGTTAAGTTTGCTTTTATCCATTCGCGTGGATCCTCTTCTTGTATATTATATACTTGAAAATTGCCCCGATCGAGCTGATTGCGAGCTTGTGTGATATAGCGTCCATCCGTAAAAAATGGGCACTTGTTGTCTTTTGTAACGATAAGTAGCCCATTTGTTCCTGTAAAGCCACACAGCTTTGTTAGCTCCTCTGAATACTCATTTAAATATTCATCTTTAGTATGCAACATAAATGCATCAACGTTTATCTCGTGCATAAAAGAACGAAATTCTTCGATTTTTGACATAGAACACCTCATACAAAATTAGCAGCCACTTTCGTTTTCCTGTTTCTCAAATACACTAATATGCTCACTATCGCTGCAGGAGTGATGCCTTGTATTTGCTTTGCAATGCCAATCGTCGCTGGTTTTATCGTCTGCAACTTTTCTATTACTTCACTTGACAGGCCTTTAACTTGTGAATAGTTAAAATCAATTGGAATTTGAGTGTTAATTTCCTCTCGTAAAAACTTCATATCCGCTTCTTGTCTTATTAGATAAGGTTTGTATTTTGCTTCAATTTCAACCGCTTCGCATATTTCATTCTTAGTTATGCTACCCATTGCGGTGCCATCCCAGCGCGTGATGCTGCTTAACTCCGGCCATATTTCTTGTAATTTATTCCAGTCGATGTTTGGATAGCTAAGTAAATCTAGTGCCGTTTTTCTTATCCCATCATAAGATATTTTGATACCATAAGACCTAAGCTGCTCAGGAGTAATCGTCAGACTCCCTAACTCCTCTTCAAGCTGCTTAATGGATTCAAGTTTATTCTGTAAAACGGAGTATCTCTCATGCGAAACAAGGGAAATATCATAACCTTTTTGTGTTAATCTTCTATCTGCATTGTCTGACCTGATAGCTAGCCTATATTCTGCACGTGAGGTAAATAATCTATAAGGTTCGATCACCCCTTTGGTGACTAGATCATCTATCATTACGCCGATATATGAGTCTGTGCGATGAAGAACAAAGCTTTCTTTTTTTTCAGATGCAGAGAGTGCTGCATTAATTCCGGCAATAATTCCTTGCCCTGCTGCTTCTTCATATCCAGTAGTGCCATTAATTTGGCCAGCAAAATATAGGCCTTTAATTTTCTTAGTTTCAAGAGTATGGCTTAGTTCTCGTGGATCAATATAGTCATACTCAACTGCATATCCAGGTCTTAGTATTTCTGCATTTTCAAGTCCCTTGATACTCTTTATCATTTCACACTGCACTTCAATAGGCAATGAATTTGAAATTCCGTTCGGGTATATAGTATCATCATTCAAGCCCTCTGGTTCTAAAAATATTTGATGACTACTTTTTTCTGCGAATTTTTTAACCTTAGTTTCAATGGATGGGCAGTATCTTGGTGCTATAATATCATCCAAATACGAAGAAGCTGACCTGTGCAGATTCTCTCTAATTATTTTATGCGTGTTTTCATTAGTATGGGTAATAAAGCATGATACCTGAGGTTGATTAATTTTTTCTGTTAAGTAAGAAAACGGCACAGGTGGATTATCACCCACTTGTTCTTGCAATATTGACCAGTTTATAGTGCCACGATCAAGCCTTGGCGGAGTTCCGGTACGCAATCTACCTAATTTAAAATTATATTTCTTCAACGTATTTGCAAGTTCTACGGCAGGCTTATCTCCCATTCTCCCTGAAGGAGTTACCTGCTCTCCTATATGAATCACACCCCGCAGAAAAGTCCCTGTAGTTAGAACGACTTTACTTGTCAGTATATGCTCCCCTGAGCTTGTTATTACAGCTTTAATGCACAATTCTCCATTGTTATTACTCTCTATAAGAAAATCGTCAACCGACTCTTCTTTTACCGTCAAATTATTATAATTTAGAATAATTTCCTGTATTGCTTGCTTGTATAATTTTCGGTCTGCCTGTGCACGCGGGCCCCATACTGCTGCACCTCTGCTGCTATTTAAAATGACTGAGTGTATACTTGCTTGATCGATTGCTCTTCCCATTATTCCATCAAGAGCGTCAACTTCCCTGACTACAACGCCCTTTGCAACTCCTCCGATTGCTGGATTGCAGGACATTTCCCCTATAGTTGAAATTTTATGAGTTATAAGCAGCGTGTTTGCACCAAGGCGAGCTGCAGCAGCAGCAGCTTCGCACCCTGCATGACCACTACCTACTACTACTACATCATATTTATGCATGCCTTCTTGAGTAATTCTTACTCTACTAATATTCTAACTATTAGCGGTTAATGTCAAATTTTACAGTAATTAACTATTTCAATCATCAGTGGCCAATGTATAGCTAACTCACGTCATACCGTCACGGTATCTCTAGATCCCGCTAACAAGCAGCGGGATGACGGTTTTTCAAATTATCGGGTTTTAGTGGGGCGAGCGACCAGGATCGAACTGGCGACATTCAGTACCACAAACTGACGCTCTACCAACTGAGCTACGCCCGCCAAGATATAAAATTTCTAACATAAGAGCGCAAATAGTCAATTGATTATTTAACTCTCCTTTTGCAGAGGGTTTTAAGTTTAGCCAATAAATATTTTCATTGATACTTTTACCATTATAGTTAATTGTATTGACACTAATGAAGTAGTGGTATGTTTAAAAGTATTTTCACATTTAGTTTTTTTACGGCTATTTCAAGGATCTCAGGGTTAATAAGAGATGTATTGATTGCTACGGTTATTGGTGCGAACTCTCTTGCAGACATATTTTTTTCTTCGTTTCGTTTTGCCAATCTATTTCGAGCATTTTTTGCAGAAGGAGCGTTCACTACCTCATTCATACCATTATATTCGACAGAATCATATGATAATAAAAAGGCATTTAATTTTGCAAGTAGTGTAATATCCATTACGTTTATTATCTTAGTAATTTTTTGCCTTATCATGCAAACTTTCTCCCCTTATATGATTCAAATTTTTGCTCCTGGATTTGACCAAAGTAAGTTTACCCTTACTGTTACTTTATCAAGAATTATGATGCCCTACATAATCTTTGTTTCAATTGCATCACTTATTGGTGGAATGCTGCAAGTAAAGCAGCATTTTGCTTCAACAGCTATTGCACCAATCGTTTTGAATCTCTGTTTAATCATCAGTTTGTTTGTGCCTTACGTAAAAACTCCAGCGCACAACCTTTCTATAGCTGTCCTTATAGGAGGAATTTTCCAGCTACTTTTGATACTATTTAGCGCATACAAGTTAAAGGCAGCTTTTTCTTTTAGCCTTGAATTAAGCAATGAAGTAAGGTTATTTTTTAAGCGTGTGATACCTGCAATTATCAACAATTGTGTAACTCAAATAAGCTTATGGATTGATACAATCATGGCGAGTTTTATACCAAATGCGGTGTCCTATATATATTATGCCGATAGACTAAATCAACTACCGCAGGGAATAATCGGTACTGCAATTGGTACAGTGCTTCTTCCTTTAATTTCAAAACAGGTGGATAATACTGAAAATATAGTCAAAATACAGAACAAGGCTCTCAACATAGGATTAATGTTAATTATGCCAACAACTGCTGCCTTTATCATTATTCCCGACATAATTTTACTTACGCTTTTTTCTTACGGCCGGTTTGATCATTATGCAGTGCAGCAAACTGTTCCCACTTTAATAGCATTTTCTCTTTCTTTACCTGCATTTATTATAAATAAAGTATTGCTACCTACATTTTTTGCTAAAGGCAATCTGAAAATACCAACCATATTTTCGCTAATGTGTCTTGGAATTAATGTAGTGCTAAACCTTTTGTTAATGAACGAGTATCAGCATACGGGGATTGCTATTGCTACTTCCGTTTCCACTTGGATAAACTCTATTCTATTAATTAGTTATTTAACAATAAATAAAATGTATAAGGTTAGCCAAGCGTTATTGTTAAATGTCATGAAAATTTTTGTAGCAACGGCAGTCATGTCAATAGCCCTTTATATTTTTAATTCTTTGTTGGCAGGATTATTTTTTGATAAAATGTTGGCTCGTATTGTTTATTTAACGACTTTAATAGCTTTGAGTGTTATTGTTTATTTTGGTATTCTCTATTTAATATTTAAGGGAAACTTTAAGCATGTGTAAATTATGAGACTTTCTTTATATGCTATATTATCAATCTCACTGCTATTAATTCTCATGCATGTTGCTGCAACTTTTAAGGATTGGAGTGGCTACAGGAAATATATCATAAAAGAGTTAGAGAAGACGTATGATGCTAAAGTGCATATTGGGGGAAAAATTAAAGTTTCGTTGATTACCCCAAAGCTCACTATTTATAATGTATACGTACAATACAACGAAAATAAAGAGCAAAAGTTGTCAGATTTAATTAGTGTAAGAAAAATTGAAATAAGGCCATCGTTCCTATCGTTGTTTTTATTTTCGTTGCAACCAAAGTCAATCACATTGTTTGGCATGAAAAGCAACAAAGAAAATTTACTTAATATTATAAATACAAACGCCAGTGGTAACACAGTCGATATAGTAATAAAAGACAGCCAAGTAAGTTTCAAGAATGATTTCGCTGATATTGTTAACATAAAGGAAGTTGCTGTAAAAAAAAATAAGCAGTTTTTTGGTAAAGTAAAGGTAGGTGATAATAATTACGATTTTTCAGGAAAGGTTAATATCACAAAAAGGAATGTACACATTAGTGTTGAATCAAATTTTGTAAATTTGCTATTTACAGGTAATAGAAATCAAGAAGAACTCCAGGGTAATTTAACATTAACAATTAATAACAGTTCCGGTTCTGTGAGTGATTTAGCAAAAATCATTAATCTTAGCTTTCTCTCTTGTGTTATTCCTAGCGAAAATATCAAGATATCATCCAATATAAGTCTTAATGAAAGTGAGTTTACGGCAACTGACTTAAAAATTGATTCCAAAAGCATGCAAGCCAGCGGTACAATACAAAATGATAGAAAAGGCAATCACACTAATTTCAATATTAGCTTCAGTAAAGTTGATTTAGATTCCATACAAAATGATTCACAAAGAACAATGAATATGAAGGATCTTCTGGAATGTTTTAGAGCAGTTGTGCCAAAGAACTTGAGCTTAAATTTTAATATGGAAGCTTCTAACATTCAATATCAAAACAAAATATTGGACAATTTCCGTGCTGTACTAAAATCCACTGATGGCAAAGTAAAAGTTAATACGCTTCTTAAATTTCCTGGAATCAATAATATATCTTACTTATCAGGAGAGATCTCAAACAATAATGTCCTATCTGAATTCAACGGTGATTTATTAGTCGAAGGAAATGATTTTGAGTCATTCATTTCATGTTTTTTCCCTTCTATAAAGATGAAAGAAAACCAGAAAAATCAATTTACACTAAGTTCTAAACTGCACCTTGCACCAAGAATATTATCTATCTCAGACATTAGACTGCTAAATAATAAGGAATCCTTGCAAGGATCAATTAGAGTAAGCCACACAAAAAAACGCAGTGTGATCGATGGTGAATTTAGCATGCATAATCTTGATGCAGATAAATATGATCATTCATTATTTAGCAGTTTACCTAAAATGCAATGGCTGAAAAATTTTCAGTATGATACAAATATAAAGGCCCGTGTTAATAACCTTACATTGAATGATACGAAAATTAAAAATTTGGATTTTTTGCTGAAAATGGAAAAAGGTAAGCTAGTTGCAGATAAAATAAAACTATCTGGAGAAGATTTCGATATTACCGGTAATGCAAAAATATTAGCAGATCAAAAATACGCCAAACCTTTATTAGATGTTAACCTTACGGGCAGTAAATTTAATGGAAAAATTATTACATTACCAAATTTAGTAGAGACGAAAAGAAATTCAAGAAATGAGATAGATCAAATTCAATGGTCAACAAAGCAGCTTGATTTTTTGGATGATAAAGAAGGCTTTGATGCAAATGTGCAAATCAATACTGCAGAATTTAAAACCGAGCAGAATGTTTTAAAAGATTTTAATTTGGATGCGGTAATGAGAAACAACACTATCACTATCAGGCAGGCAAGTTACGTATTAGAACGCGGGCAAGTGTTTTTTCAGGGTTATTTAAGATCAGACTCAATAAATACAAGATTTTCTATTGTAAATTTGGACACTAAAAAGATTGGTAAGGTTATAGGAATTGACAATGTAAATGGTCAGGTAAGCTTAAATGGTGAAATCAAAACTCAAGGAAAAAGTTTTCATGATTGGGCTAGTAACTTATCAGGAGATGTAAACTTACAAGCGCAAGGAATAGAAGTTACTAATGTAGATTTCAATTCATTTATCACTAATTTGTTAAGCAGTAAGAATAAATCTGAAATTTCCACACTTGCTTATGTTGATATATATAATGGCAAGACATTTTTTGAAAATATTAGCGGAAAAGCAAGTATTAAGAGTGGTATATGTTCAACTAGTTTACAGTTCGGGATTGATCAAGCATCAGGATCGATCTCTTCTAATTTAACCTTATCTAACTTCGCTTTAGCTTCTATATTCAGGTTCTTTTTCATACCACCAAATTATAGTAATCCAATCTATATCGATATGCATTTGGATGGCCCTATTTGGCGTCCTAAGATGAGTTTTGATGTAGACCAAATCTTCATCGCTCTGGTTGGCAAGAAAAATAGTTAATTTACTTAGGTGTACGGTTTAGGGGACAATAAACTCATCTGAACGGATACAAACTTAACCTAACTCATCACCACCTGGCAGTGGTGGCAAGCCAAATGCTTCTCTCTTTTCGTTGAGCGTCATGAAGCTTGCGTTTTCTACGTATTTCCACAACTTTTGTCTTTTTTCCATGAGAATTTCTATTGCATCTTTGTCATACGACAAGCACAGATCTTCACCAAATCTTGGTGTCAGCCAAGAATTCAGGTGACAGATAATATTTTCTAGCGTTGGTAAAACCGTCTGCTCCCAGAGGGATAAGCGTGCTTCGACTAAATTGCTATAAGTGTTATCACCCGGTATGCCAAGCAATTGCGGTGGAACGCCAAAAGCTAGCGCAATATCACGAGCTGAGCTGTGTTTGGACTCAATAAAATCCATATCCCTTGGCGATAAGCTCATTTCTTTCCACTCCAAGCCTCCTTCAAGCAATATCGGTCTTCCAGCGTTTATAGAACCTGAATAATGATCATTTATCTGCGCTTTTAAGCGTTGGTACTGCTCTTGACTTAAACTTCCACCACTTCCATCTTTTGCTGATTTTACAACTATTGCACCACTTGGTCTTGCCCCATTTTGCAACATCGCTTGATTCCAAGCACCCGCCTGATTATGTTGATCTATGCTATATGCAGCTGCCTCAATTGGTGATAACCCATACCAATCATTCAAAGGATTAAAGGTCTTTAAGTGCAACACTGCTGAACATCCAGTTAGTTTATCAACTTTAAAGTCATAACTGTTGTTATTTATGGTATAACGATAGATATAAGGAACGTTATTTCTCCCTGGAACAATTTCAACCCTATCTGGGCGCAGAAGATAAAGCTCTGTTGGTGGTTTTCTACTATTCTGTGACTCAATCATCAATATATAAGAATTGCCATTAACTAACCGATAAGTTACAATCCCCTCAATAAATTCCGATTTTGATGTCATTGGGTTAGGAGAATAAAGTAATTTCAGTAATGGATGGGCTTTTAGTTGCGATTTTCCCTGGTCAGTAAGCTGGCAGAGAGTAAGAGGTACCGAAGATGCAGCATTTGCAATCATATTGATTGCTCGAAAGGCAATAACATTTTTTATGTAACCTTCCTCAGCAAAACTTACATAATCACGCTTACTCCAACTTGGCTCCATCATTAGCTGCAAAGCAGAATATTTAGTAAATACTGCGCTTTTTTTTCTTTGAAAGATGTTGAAATTCATATGTGCCTCATGAAAGATGTTTAAAAGTTAAAAGTGTTTTAGATTCTGTAGTTAAACTAAGACATAGATCCCAGTGTCACGCACTGGGATGACGGAAGGAAAGCACTTGGGTGACAGGAAAAGAACGAACTGCTATACTAAAAAAAAAGAAATAGAATATGACAGAATGGCTAATACCTAATCAGCTTATTGATTATAACTGTGCTGTAAAATCCATGGAAGAGAAAATTCAACAAATTCACAATAATTCAGCAGACGAATTGGTATGGCTACTCCAGCACCCTCCACTTTATACTGCAGGAATCAGTGCAACAGCTGATGATATTGTTGAAAAACTATTTCCCATATATAAAACAGGAAGGGGTGGTAAACACACATATCATGGTCCAGGACAGCGCATTATATATTTAATGTTAAACCTTAAAAAAAGAAACAAATGCGATATAAAGCTATATATTAGAGATCTAAGTAAGTGGATCATAAATGTTTTAAAGCAATTTAATATACTTGGAGAGTTTAGAGAAGATAGAATAGGCATTTGGGTAAACCATAACGGAGTAGAAAAAAAAATTGCAGCTTTTGGTATTCGCTTAAGAAAATGGGTAACTTATCATGGCATAGCGCTTAACGTCTTTCCAGACCTCTCTCACTATAGGGGTATTATTCCTTGTGGGTTGCAAGGTTATGGCGTCACGTCAATGGAAGAACTAGGAGTGAAAGTTCCACTCTCTGAATTGGATGATATACTAAAAAAAGAGTTTTATAAGATATTTTAATGATTGTTTACCTTTTATATTTCATTCTCACTTTATGTGCTAACACAGGTATTCATGCAATCGACCAAGTTGATATTATTGCTCCTTCTTCGAAGGGAAAAGAATTAGATCTGACTACTATAAAAGAATATGTAGAAGCTTTGGATTTTAATCCCCATATTTCGGAGAAAATATATAGTAATGATAATCCATTTTATTCCAACTCTGATGAATTCAGAGCAAATGATTTGGTTAGTGCACTAACCGGTGATAGTAAAATAATCTGGTGTATCAGAGGAGGAGAAGGGGCTTCTCGGTTAATTCCCTATCTAGAAAAGTTACCCAATTATAAAAAAGAAAGGATTGCTCAAAACAAAAAGATCCTCATAGGCTATAGCGATATAACTGCCTTGCACATCCATCTACAAGCTAAATATGATTGGCAAACTCTTCACGGCACCATGTTGGAAATGATAGTAAATAACTCCGTTTCTGAAAGCTCTGTTGAAAAATTGAAAGAGTTAATTCTTAACAAGCGGGATTCTATCAGATTTGATAACCTAAAGACGATAAATAATGGCATTAGACTAAAAGATGGCAGATTAAAGTCTAAAATCATCGGTGGTAATATGACTTTAGTTGAAAACAGTATAGGAACTGTTTGGCAAATAAATGCGAAAGGTAAAATTCTATTTTTAGAGGACATAAGAGTCTACCCATACGCAATAGAGCGCAGTTTAGATCACCTAAAACAAGCTCACATCTTTGATGGAGTACATGCAGTAATCTTTGGGGATTTCGTTAACTGCTATAACGATAACCTTGTTGAAGTTGTAAAAGAAAGGTTTGCAAAAAGTGTTAACTTTCCTGTATTTACAATGAAAGGGGTAGGCCATGGACATACAAATGATCCTTTACCTTTTAACACTCACGCTATTATTAGCGTTCAAGACGAAAAAGAAGGTTTGTTTTTTATGGACGTGCAGAATGTTAGCTAATCTTATAGCTAACGCGAGCTCTACGTCATACCGCCGCAGTATCTCTTAGCCGCTAACACGTACTTAACCGTCATACCGCGATTCATTCGCGGTATCTCATCCGCTAACAAGAGATCCCGCTAACATGTAGCGGGATGACGAATTGCTTAACCGTCATTCCGCCGCAGACCGTCATACCGCCGCGGTATCTCTTAGCCGCTAACACATAGCGGGATGACGAGCTTATCGTCATGCTGCCGCGAACTGTCATACCACCACGAACTGTCATACCACCACGAACCGTCATACCGCGATTCATTCGCGGTATCTCTAGATCCCGCTAACACGTAGCGGGATGACGGTTGTCAGGGTGTCATGCAAGTAGCTGACTACTTGGATCTGGTAGGCTTAAATCACAATGCTCGTATAGCTGCAACCCTGGAGGTACTGTTTCTCACCCACTGCAAATATTGCACGGTACTATCCACTTGATCATCGTGTCGAGTTTCAGGAAACATTAAAATCTCATACTCAAAATCGTTCAGCCATACTGCTTGGTGCGGCAGAAAAACCTTGCCAGACTCTATAATCGGAACAATTTGATGAAATCGAGTGAGCTTGTCATCATGTGGCACTATTTCAATAATCGGTAAATCACTGTTTGTCTTTAGCTCTTGCACCAATTGCTGACCACTCGTTTTTGCTTCAATCAAAATTGCGTGTGGTGACCATCTTGCAGCTAGTGACAAAACCTGTTCTTTAAGCTTTGGATACTCAAGCTTTGCGCGATATACATCAAGTAAATAGAATTTATTATCTATTTTTGCCCAGGTGGTGCAGACACTAAAGTTGCTCATGTCGCTTGTTGAAACCGCAGTATCCCAACTTTGTGTTACATGCGAGAGATTATCAGGAACATTTTTATAGCGCTTTAGCCACTCTCGTTTAATTATACCACTTGAAAGTGGCAGAGGGTTCTGTTGATATTGTGCAGCAAAAGCGTAACTCCCAAGTTCGACTTTTATCATCTTAACTTCTTTTTTTCCTCCATAGAGGGGATATAATAGCTGGCCTTCTTCTCTTGAGTATAACATCTTTGCAGGTCTAGCACGCGATGCTGTTTTATTACTGGTTGTAGTTACTTGGATGACAGAAACAGGATGCGCTGGCTTTTTGATTGAATAGATAATCTTCTTATTTTCAGAAATCATCGGTAAGCAAATATGATGCCATATATTTTTTGGCTTGGAGAGAAGGTGTCCGGTTAAGTCCTCCTGGTGTAGCCTGTGCATTACAAGAACGATGACTCCTTTTTTTCTATCGTTCAGCCTGGTTACTAAAGTCTGATCAAACCAGTTTGTGGCACGCTTTCTAAGCGTTTCACTCAAAGCTTGAGCAGAACTGAGCGGATCGTCCACAATGATAAAATCACCACCTTCACCAGTTAGTGTTCCACCAACTGATGTTGCGATTCTGTATCCTCTCTGCACTGTTTGAAATTTATATTTGGTATTCTGGTCTTTGGATAGTTCTATCTCTGGAAATAGCGCTCTATACCAACTAGACTGCATCACGCACCTGGTGTCGAGCGAGTGCTTTTCGCTGAGCCGCTGAGAATAACTTGCAACTATTATTCTCGCAGTTGGTTGGTTTCCCAGTATCCATGCGGGCCACGCAACGCTTATGCACATGGACTTCATCGAGCGCGGAGGCATATTGAATATTATTCGCCTCATTTTGCCAACATTTGCCGCTTCAAGTCTGTCTGATATGACTTTTATATACTGATAATCATTATACTCACACCCCGGCACTACCGTTTGAAAGCATAACTCAATGAATTTTAGAAAGTTCATGATATAATGTTGAAACCAGCGCGTGACGCTGGGATGACAAAAAAAGGAGCACTGGGATGACACCCTACTTAACCGTCATACCGCCGCGGTATCTCTTAACATAGATCCCGCTAACACGTAGCGGGATGACGGTTGTTGTTTAGCTATAAATATTAAGAAATTTACCAAATGAAAAAAAAGGCAAAAGAAGCCCCGGTCACTCTCTATTGTCAATTTGGCGTTTTTTAAGTCTTAAACGCTGCAATTTAGCTGCTTTTAAATGCAACTAACCTTAGCTATAAATGTTTAAGAAATTTACTACGCAGAAAAAAAAGGCAAAGAATCCCCAGGGTAGCCAGTATTCAAATTCTCCCTTGTTCTATTTGACGTCTTTTGATGTCTTGAACGCTTTATAAGCGCGTTTCTGCTTGTATAGGTAGAAACCTAAAAGTTTTATAAAGACATGAGGTGCACATAGTGCAAAAAATTAAGCATGATTTACGCCAAATACAAAGTTCCCTTTGTCGTTTTAATCTGCAGATTGCGAAGATAAATAAATAGCTTCATTTTCATGATAAGGGCGCTGGCGGAGTTTGTCAAGCAAGTTTTTTGCAATATCAGGGGATAATTTCGACCATAAATCCCTATCAATAAATTTTAACAAAAATACTTTAGTGCATTTTCAAATATAAGCATTCCATCGCCATATTTTGGCACAGCAACACCTAAACGCTTGCTCTTTTCTTTTTCAAGGGGCCAATTATCTTGCTGGGTAAAAAATATTCCCCTTTCTGGATGGGGCATTAAAGCTAGCACTCTTCCACTTTTATCTGATAAAGCTGCTAGGTCGTATGTAGATCCATTCGGATTGTAAGGAAATTGTAGGTTAGCATAGTTGCCATTTTTATCAATGTAACGTAATGCGGTGGAATTGCTCTCAATCAATTGGTTCAAAATATCTTGATCCATAAAAAATTTGCCTTCCCCATGAGCAATAGGGAGATATAGTTCACTCAGACCCCGTAGCCAAACAGAATTACTCTTTGAATTAACTCTCACTCTAATCCAGCGGCATTGGTAATTGCCTATATCATTATGGATTAAAGCTAGATTAGAGAACTCTGGAATTAATTTTACTAATATCTGACAACCATTACATATTCCTATAATCAGCTTGTCCTGAGATAAAAACTCTTGAAACTCATCCAACAAGTTGTTTTTAATACGTAAAGCAAACGCATTACCAGCACCAGTGTCATCACCATAGGAAAAACCCCCTGGAATTGCAAGTATATTGCTTAATTTCAGTTCACCTGGATTATCTATGATATCGTTAATGTGAACGATTTTTACTTCAATATTACCAATACCAAGTTTTCTGCTGCATTCCATAAATGCAAATGCAGTTTCTTTTTCGCAATTTAAGCCATAACCAGATAGGACTGTGATTTTCATGAATTGCTAAAAATTAAAAAATTCGAATTTCCTTTTTACAAAATTTGCTACTAAATTTAACGCAAATAACACCAATAATAAAGCTATAATTGCGATAGCAGCAAGTTCAACAAATGCAATTTCAGGATTGCTTGACCATATGTATATTTGCACAGGTAGAACAGTCGCCGGATCGAAAAAGGACGTAGGTGTATCAGCAATAAATGCCACCATACCCATCATAAGTAAAGGAGAAGATTCACCTAAAATCCTTGCAATTGCAAGCACAGTACCATGTATTATTCTTGGTAACGCAATCGGTAAAGAGTGATCTAATATCACCTTGATGTGAGGTGCACCGAGCGCAAACGCTGCATCTTTTATCGTAATAGGAACATTCGCAAAGGCATTTTTTGTTGCAATTATAATATTAGGTAACATCATAAATGAAAGAGTCATTCCACCAACAAGTGGTGAAGAGCGTGGTAGCCCAAATATGCCAAGATAGAGAGTTAAGCCCACTACACCAAATATTATTGAAGGCACTGCAGCAAGATTATTTATGCTAATTTCTACAATATTAGTCATTAGCCTATTTTTAGGCATAAATTCGTAAAGACAGATGCCCGACATAATTCCTATTGGTAATGCTAATGCTAGGCACACTATAATTGTCATTAATGAACCGATAAACGCTCCTAAAATCCCTGCATTTTCAGGTTCACGAGAGTCAGATTTAAGGAATAAAGACTTATTAAAAAATTTTTTCACTCTCCTCTTTTCTTTTAGCCAATCAAGTAATTTAGCATAACGATCATTCAAATATTTATCTTTATTTATTGAATTAATTATACTTGACGCGGTAAACCAGATCTCATATTCACCACTATCTTTTACTTTCTTACGAAAAAATTTCTCTAGTTCTTTGTAAGAATTACGACTTAAAATTTCGTCACCGTCTTTAAAATCAGTTCCTCCAAACACCTTACGTAAAGAATCGTTGAGTAAGCCAATGGACTTATACCGCAAATCACTAGGATTACTCGCCAAAGTAAGATCAGCATTTATTTCAACTGGCAATAAAATTTTCGTTACTGTTAAGGCACTGTAAGAGTTAACTAATATACTCAACAATATGCACACAGGACAGCCAAGTGAGATAACTAGTGCCGTGAAAGAACAAAAGCGTAACGCTCTGTTCTTTTTATTTTTCCTTTTTATACGAGCATGTACACGCCTTGACTGAAGTAATTTAAGGAATTTTTTCTTTATACTCATTTATTTTTCTTTACACGAGGATTTGAAAAAACTTTCCCCTTTTTTGTCATGCAAGTAGCTGACACTGGGATCCAGCAGGCTTTGCCTGCAAATAATTTTTACATTTTCCATGAAAGCACAAACCAAAAGGAGAATAATGAATGCTGGATCCCAGTGTCGGAGCACTGGGATGACAAGAGAGAGTTCTGAGATGACACAATTGACATCACTCCCTATTGTATCTACTTAGATTTCTTTTTAACATAAGTAGTACGCTCTTTGATCCTTGCAGCTTTTCCAAATAGTTTGCACAGATAATACAGTTTTGCTCTACGAACCTTTCCTTTTCTTGTCACTTGCACTGAAACCAGTGCAGGAGAATAAACAAAGAACTGAGACACTATACTTTCTCCATGGCTCACTTTTCTGACTGCAAAAGAAGAATGTAACCCGCGGTTCCTTTTTGATATACATACACCTTCAAATATCTGTATACGTTCACTTGTACCGTCAACTACTTTAAAAGTGACCTTCAAATCATCGCCAGGACGAAATTCTGGTATTTCTTTAGCTAACACTTGCATTTGCTGTTCGTTAAATTTTTTAAGTAAATTTGTCATTTATCTCTCCACTCAATAATTCAGGCCTACGCTTTTTTGTTATAACATGAGACTGCTTCTGCCTCCAATCACTTATTTTTTTGTGATTGCCAGATAACAAAACCTCAGGTACTTTATATCCCTTCCACTGCTCAGGTCTAGTATATTGAGGATATTCAAGTACACCACCACCATAATTAAAACTTTCTTCAGTAATACTATCGGTATTATTTACTACACCTGGAAGAAGTCTAATGCATGCATCAAGAACCACCATTGCAGCTGGCTCACCTCCTGAAAGTATATAATCTCCAATACTTAACTCATAAGGAGTATACGCATCAATTATCCTTTGGTCAATACCTTCAAATCGACCACACAATATTGTTATATGAGGAAACTCTAATAATTCTCTGGCAATATTCTGATTAAACTTAGTTCCAGATGGAGTCATGTAAATAAACTTAGTGTTTTTATGAACAGAGAGCATACTATCTACTGCATCACCAACTACATCAGAACGCATAACCATTCCTGCTCCACCTCCATATGGAACATCATCCACAGTTGAATGTTTATCTTTCGCAAAAGAACGAATATTTATTACTTCAAGGTTCCATATTTTTTTTTCTAACGCTTTTCCGGCAAGAGAATAGTTCAAAAACCCCGGGAACATTTCTGGGAATATGGTTAATATTGTAACATTGAATGCCATTAAGGTTTATTTTAAGTTATTTGGGGCTATACTCTAAGAATAGTAAATTGATATAATATATAGTTAAATTAAACATGTCACTGAATAAAACGATATACGAAGGTAAAGCGAAAGCCATTATTGAAACTGAAGACTTATCAATTGTCATACAGCACTTTAAAGATGATGTTACAGCATTCAATAAGGAAAAATATGAAATAATCGATGGTAAAGGAATAATTAATAATCATATTAGTGCTTTTATCATGGAAAAGCTTGAGAAAGCAGAAATTAGCACACACTTTATAAAAACTCTAAACGAAAGAGAACAGCTAGTCAAAAAACTCAAGATAATACCTCTTGAGGTAGTAGTTAGAAATGTCGCAGCTGGCAGCTTTTGCAAACGTTTTAATATCAAAGAAGGTGAGAGGCTTGCATCTCCTATAATCGATTTTTTTTACAAAAATGATGACCTAGCCGACCCAATGGTAAGTGAAAATCACATACTGTATTTTGATTGGCTATCTAGCAAAGAAATGGATGAAGTTAAAACTACAACTTTAAAAATCAACGAAATATTAGTTCACCTATTTTCAAATGCAAGTATATATTTAGTTGATCTCAAGTTAGAATTTGGCAGATTAATAAATGACAGTACTAAAATCGTTTTAGCTGATGAAATTAGCCCTGATAACTGCAGATTATGGGATAAAAATACTTATAAAAAGCTAGATAAAGATGTCTTTCGTTTGAATTTAGGAGATTTAAAGGAAGCATACCTAGAAGTTGCAAAAAGACTGTCAGTAAAGTTAGGTTAACTAAATACTACTCTATCAAGTGGAGGGTTACATGCCTCATCAAGTTTTCCAATAATTTCAATTTTTTCTCCACGTTTTTGGAAATGATTTTTCACGTTTTGCATATTCTCAGAACTTACGATCAATACCATACCAATACCACAATTAAATGTTTTTAGCATTTCTTTCTTCTCTATTTTACCCTCCTTTGTTAGCCATAAAAATATATCTGGCCATTTCCAGGAATTAATGTCTATGTTTGCAAATAAGTTTTTTGGAAGAATTCGCGGAATATTGTCTACCAAACCACCACCCGTGATGTGCGCAATACCTTTTACTTGTGACATGATAGGCAGCAAAGAATCAACATATATTTTTGTTGGTTCAAGTAGTATTTCACTCCAAGATTTATTATTCCATAGAGATGTATCGTTATAATTTATACCTAAGCTTTTGAAAACATGGCGCACTAAAGAAAACCCATTTGAGTGAATTCCACTTGACTCTAAGCCAACTATATAATCACCTGCTTTCATCATACTACAGTTTGGAAGAATTTGCTTTCGATCAACTACACCAACCACAAACCCTGCAAGGTCATAGTGATTATTACCATACATTCCAGGCATTTCTGCAGTTTCCCCACCAACCAATGCTATTTTAGCTTGCTTGCACCCCTCTGCAATGCCCTTAACCACAAATAATAAAACATCTTTGGTCAAAACGCCTGTTGCAAAGTAATCAAGGAAAAACAAAGGCGTTGCTCCTTGTGCAAGTAAGTCATTTACACACATTGCAACTAAATCTATACCTATAGTATCATGTTTATTCACTTCTTGAGCTATCAACAGTTTCGTACCTACTCCATCAGTTGAGGAAACGAGTACTGGATGGTCATACTTCTTACTTAGTGCAGCAAAATCAAATAACGCAGAAAATGAACCTATTTCGCTGATTACTTCTTCTCTAGTAGTTTCTTGAGCAATAGGCTTGACTTCTTTTATTAACTTATTATATAGTTCAATATCTATTCCTGATCTGGTATAAGTATTCATAATCCTTTTATAAATTTTAAAATTGTTAATACTATATTAATGCCTTGATATAAAAAGTGCAACGAAACTTTCTCTTAATTGACTATTATATACTTACCAATATAGGGTAACTTAAATCATTTATAATTATCCAATGAACGAAAATACCAAAAACATACTGTTAATAACGGAACTGCTATCAGGACGGCTGCTTCATGACTTTGCTAACTCTATGAATGGAATAACGTTTGGCGTAGAAGAGCTTGAAGTAATAGATAAGAATGATGCTGATGCGCAGAAGGAAGCGTTGTTGTTTCTTAAAGAAAGCTCCGATGATTTAATATATAAACATAAAGTTATGAAGCAGGCATATTCTTCTTCAATGGATAATTATAGCTTTGATAAGACCAAATCTAATATCGAAAATTATTTATTAAAAAAAAAGTAAAGCTTACGTGGAAAATAGACGCATACTCTGCAAAAAATAAGGAAGATTTAATTGAAAAGATAAATAAGATAATTTCTAATATGGTGCTAACTATAGCCAGTGCAGTGGCGGAAGTTGAACTAGTATCTGTTTTACTGAGTCAAACAGAAGATAAAATGCTATTAACTATAAAAATTCTAAATGAACACAAACCAATAAGCAAATCATTAGTAGACAAATTAATCAAAAAAAATGACACTAATTTAAATACAAAAGATATTAATATCTATATGACCTCTTTATTATTAGAGTACTATAACACTGAAATGCATTATACTTGCGAAAATAATTTGCTGGAAATAGGTTTAACTATAACTTGAGTTGCATATTTGGTTATTACAACTTTTTCTTCGTGTCAAGGCATTCCCCGACAAGGGGTACCAAATCTAATTTTTGTAATCACTTAAGTCTAGTACTATTTTATTAATGTAGCGCTCATTTGCATCTTTGATGATAAACTTCATACCATTTTTATATTTAATGACTTCATCTACAGAAGGCACTTTACCAGCAATCGAAAGAATCAAACCACCAAGTGTAACATAGTCTTCTTCAGGGTCACGTAATTCTATTTTTAGATCCTCTTCTATATCTTTTATAAGAGCCCTTGCTGATACTTCAAACTTATTTTGAGACAATTCAGTAATGGTATATTCTGAATTTATTTCGTTTTCACTATCAATGTTTGGTATTAGTTCCTCTATAAGATCAGTCATTGAAATTAAACCATCAGTTCCACCATATTCATCCAATACGATAGCTAAGCATGATTTAGAAGAGTTCATCCTAACAAAAAGATTAGTTGTCTTCATCGAGGGTGGAACAAATATTACGCTTTGTATAATATGTTTCAGATTAAAATTTTTATCCCTATTAAAAATAACATCTTTTACATAAAAAAAGCCTATTACGTTATCAAAGTTATTTTTATAAATTGGTATTTTAGTGTGGCAAGTGTTTTTTATCTTCTTTATTATTTCACGCTCGCTTGACTCAATTTCTACTGCGCATATCTCTGTACGTGGAGTCATTATATCCATTATACCACAATCGCGGAATTTTAATAGACCATTAAATATATTAAGGTCTGGCAGATCTTTCATTAATGCCTCAGTCGCACACTTTTTCAACACAGAAGCTTTTTTGAAAAGGAAGAGAAAAATTCTATATGCTATTTTTTCTACTAAGGTTCTTTTTTTACTCAATTTATTCCCTGTAATGGCAAAAACGTTTTCAGATTAGATTTATCAAGAAAACTGTTATTAAATGTTTAATAAGCATGTGAATAATGTCAAATTAATTTGTGAATTATTTGTTGATATAAAATACCAACAATTGATCAACAACTTTTTCAACAACATATACATAGTTGTGTAACAATGCATGATGGTAAAGTATTTTCCATAAAAGAAAATTACTAACACTCTAAACACCTTACTTATACACATAAATCATAACAGAAAATCAATAATATACGAAAGTTACTCACATATTTATCCACAAGTTGAACAACGCCAATTTTTACTGAATTTTAAGTTAGTAACAAGTTATTGATAGAACTATTATTATTGCTATACTTTAATATAAAAAAGAATAAATAGAATAGAT